>CAVZTR010000010.1:0-374974 GCA_963778225.1 uncultured Alphaproteobacteria bacterium | reverse complement strand
ACAAACAGAGTTTGGCTGACAACAGCTCTGACCTGTTCGGCCTGGAACGGCTTGGCGATGAGGAACGCGGGCTCGGGCTTCATGCCAGTGAGGATCCTTTCGGGAAATGCGGTGATGAAGATGGCCGGCGTCGTGTCGCGAGAACGATCTCGCTCACAGCGTCGATGCCTGAGCTTCCGTCAGCGAGTTGAATATTGGCCAGGATAAGGCCGGGTTTCTCCTGCGCCACGATCGACAACGCTTCGCTCTTGGTGTGGCAATCGACAACAGCATGGCCCATGTCGGTTACGATATTCTCGATGGTGAGGGCAATCAGCGGTTCGTCCTCGATGATGAGAACGCTGGTTGCGATCTGGCGCGCGATGTCGCTGCCGGCGGCTTCCAATTGATGCGCGACCTCTGCCGGCGTCATGTCCAGAACTTCGGCCGCTTCAGCCAGCGAGAATTGTTCCACGTTGACGAAGGAGGAAGACTTCGCGGGCAACTGGGTCCATCGCCATGAGCCGTTCATCGATCACGCCTTTGCAGGCCACCGGAACGGCGGGTCCGCCGTGTTCTGACAGAACTTTTACGAGGGATCGATAGAGCGTGGTGCGGACGGAACCGGAACTGAGGGTTTCGGGTTTGCCGCGGATCGACAGGAGACGTTCCAGCATGCGCTCCACTATGGCATCGCCCGCCGGCTGTTCGCCGGTTAACAGCCGCGCGTACCGGCGCAAGTGAGGAAGATGCGGAAGCAGCTGTTCCGGCGTCATCAAGCAAACCTCTACGCAACAAAACCCGGCAGGCAATAACGCTCTAACCATGTTTGTGATGAACGGCTGCAAATGGCTGTGGTTCCCGAGTGGAACCAGAAAGCCATCATCGGCGTTTCAGGCGACTGTGGTTCAGGGCGTGAATTCCAGAGCAAACAAAAAGGAGTGTGGGGTCATGGCAAGTCCGGCTCGTCCCGAAAAGCGGCAGGGCAGCGTTGTTCAGGAAACAGATGATCGTTCAGCGGGTCAGCCGAGCCGATTTATCTGCGTCATCGATATCATGGCGAGCTGGGGCAATTGCTCCGCGAATACTACACCGACGTTGTTGATCAGCCCATGCCGGACCGCTTGCTCCGCCTCATCGAACAATTCAGGCAAAAGGAGCAAAATAAATGACCGAGCCGTCGCCATTTTGCTTCGCTGACGAACTCGTCGTGGCAATGCCCAGTCTTCGGGCTTTCGCAGTTGCTCTGGGAATGTCACCACAGCAAACGATTTAGTTCAGGAGACGCTGCTTAAAGCTTGGTCTCACCAAAACCTCTTTCAGCCAGGCACAAATTTCAAGGCTTGGCTTTTTACTATTCTGCGCAACACATATTATTCGCAGTATCGGCGATCCCGACGATAAGTTCTGGACACGGGCAAGATTGCCGACGCGCGATGCGTTTCACCAAATCAGCCGAGCCACATGGACATGATTGAGTTCAAGACGGCTTTGCAGGCGCTGCCTGTTGATCAACGCGAGGCGCTTATCCTGGTCGGGGCCGAGGGCTACTCCTACGAAGAAGCAGCTTCGATAACCGGCTGCGCCATTGGGACTGTCAAAAGCCGTGTCAACCGTGCTCGCGTGCGTCTCGCGCGAACGCTTGAGATGGTCAACGTCGACGAGCTGGGCGCGGATTGGTCGTCGCGGGCTGTGGTCGGAAAGTTGCAGCGCTGATTTTGGGCTCTTAACCGTTTCCCAGTGGAACCGGGCATCGTCGACTAGGGTTTGCTGCCATCACCCCGGGTTCTCGCAGCAATTCTGATGGAGACGATAAATGGCTCACAGAACAGCCTTGAAGGCCGCACTCGTTGGTGCCCTGATGGTCGTCGCACACCCCGCTTCCGCAGCAGATCTTGACCTTGACGACGGCTATGACGTCGGCGGCGATACGAGAGTAATCGTCAAGGTGCATAACCGTGGATTGGCCGGCATTGCCACTGGATCGATGGCGATCGGGTTTGCCATCGTCGCGGTGTTCCCTACGCCGCGTATTACGACGACTATGATGATTGGGATGATCCTTATGATTACGGTGGCTACGGCTACGGTTGGGGTCCCGGCGTAGTCCTGGGCTTTGGCGGACGTGGTTACGGATACGGCGGCGGTGGCCGTGGTGGACATCGCGGTGGCCATGGTGGCGGTGGCCATGGTGGACATGGCGGCGGGCACGGCGGTGACGGCGGGCACCGTGGTCGCCACTAAGTTCGCATGACGACAGAAAGCCCGAGCCAGAGTGTTCGGGCTTTTTTCATGTCATCCCGATCGTCTGTCGGGCGTGGAACCTGCATCAAGTTGTACCGGTTGGGCTGAACTCTCAGTTGATCGAAAGGTGATCTATGAACAGGCCCGAACGTACGTCATCGACCATCGTATCCGGCGAATTTCGGTGATCCTCGGTCTCGTCCTCGTTGGACTGTTGGTTTCTTCAAAGGACGATGAGGCCGGCTGCGGCTCCGACATCAACGGAGCGAACGATAACCCCGGATCGTCCGACGACGCCGACCCCTTCTCCCGTTACTCCAACAACCCCACCTGCCAATCCGCAATAGCACTTTGCCAGGCTGCGACCGCTGTGGTCACAGCCTGGCAAGGGGTTTACTGAGCTGCAGGCGGTGGAACGGTCGGCGGGGGCAATGTTGAGCGCGTCCCGCGGCGCCGCCTTCCTCTTGCTGTGCTTCGCGGCGATCAACCGGGTGGTCGGCATGCGCGCCGCTGGATTGCTATTGGCCGCGGGATCCGCGGGCTGCGTGTTGCTCGGTGCCGGATTTTGATTGCGTTCATTGTTGGGCTCGGCCGGAGATGCGCCACTCGACTGCGCGAAGGCCGGGCCGAAGCTGTAAGCATCAGAGCGGCCGCGAGGCCTGCGATCGGGTTCCATCGTTTCATATTGAGTTGGTCCTTTTTGCCAAGTTGGGCGCAGACAATCGTTCGAGAATCGTGCGCCGGGCAAACCCCGTCGCTGACGCGGCAGGTTCCCTGGCATGAAGGACGCCAGCCGTCCAGAAATTAGGACGCGTTCGATGGAGTTATTCGGTGGGCCGGCTGATTTGCATATCCAATCGCGTTATGACGCCCGATCAATTGGATACGAGCGGGGGCTCGCTGTTGCCCTGCGTGAGCTTCTCAGTCAGCGTGATGGCGTTTGGGCCGGCTGGTCCGGTCAGGTCTCCGACTGCGGCGATGTCGATGTGCGCCGGGTGCTTCACGTCAGCAACGATTGATATGAGCCGCGAGGAGCACGAAGGAGCCTACCTCGGGTATTCAAACTCCGTCCTCTGGCCCGTTTTTCATAACCGGTTGGACCTTGCGCGGTTCGATCGCAATTTCTACGGCGCTTATGCCGCCTATAACAAACGCATGGCGGACATGGTTGCTGGCTTTGTTCAGCCGGGTGACGTGATCTGGGTTCACGATTATCACTTCATGATCCTCGGGCAACTGCTGCGCGAGCGCGGCATCACCCAGCCGATAGGATTTTTCCTTCACATTCCGATGCCGCCACCGGAAGCGTTTCTCGCGCTACCTGAATTCAGCGACTTGGCCACGTCGCTTGCGGCCTACGATCTGTCGGGTTTCAAACAACTCACGATGTCGGCAACACACTTGCGTGCATGCGTGCCGCCGCGGGCGCTGAGCTTCTCCCGAGCGGGCGGCTCTCGATTGCAGGCGACAGCGTTCAAGCCGGCAGTTTTCCCATCAGCATCGATGCCTCGTATCTTTTCGCCTCAGCAGCGGGAACTGCTTCCGTGCCCCGGCAGACAAGCATCAAGCGGGTTCTTGGAGTTGATCGGCTCGACTATACCAAGGGATTGCCGCAGAAATTTCGCGGGTTTGCGCATCTGCTCCGAAATCCTATCCGCACTTTCGCAAGCAGACTGTTCTAACGCAGATCGCGGCGCCGACTCGTGAGAGTGTCGAGGTCTATGCCGATATTCGGCAGGAGCTCGGAGGGCATTTCAGGAGCGATCAACGGCGAATTTGGCGACGTGGACTGGATGCCGGTCCACTATATCCATCGCTCGGTTCCGCGAAAGCGGCTGAAGACACTTCATCGGTCGGCGGCGGTTGGATTCATCACACCGCTGCGGGACGGAATGAATTTGACCGCGAAAGAGTACGTTGCTTCGCAGGATCCGGCTGACCCCGGCGTCTTGGTTCTGTCCAGGTTCGCGGGAGCTGCGGAAGAACTGCAGGATGCTCTGCTCGTCAATCCGTATTGCGTGGAAGAGATGGGCGACGCGCTGGCAAAGGCACTCGCCATGCCGGTTGAGGAGCGGCGCCAGCGGCACGCTCTTCTGCAGGCTGTCGTCAGCAAGCGCGATACGACAGTCTGGGCCGCCGATTTTCTTGTGCAGTTGGAACGCTCAGCCGCGCAGGCACGCCTCCCTTTCGTCGCAAGTCCCGCAGCATGACTTAAAATGGGTCCGCCTGTCGGCGCCGCGCACGTCGCGTCGCAGCGAAAGTTCGCGCGTGGTTCGTCTCGCGGGCACGTGAAGGGACGTCAGGAACTGCGTCGAATTCCTCGCGTTGCATCAGCGAGTAGCCGATAGGAGACCTTCCGATGATGCATCTCATAATAATGGCATGCTTGACGGTGCCGTCGTACGCGTGCCGGCAGTCGTCGCTCATCATCAATGAACAAATGAGCGAAATGCAGTGTGCGCTCACCGCGCAGCAACGGATAGCCGTTTGGAACGAAGAGCATCCGCAATGGCGGGTCGTGCGATGGCGCTGCCAGTTTGAAATCGCCCAAAAGCTGTAATCGGATCGGCGGAACTCGCCGCGAGGCGGGGCGTTGGGTGCGACTGCATCCAGATACAGAAATCTCGAATGCAGAAAACCTCAACGTAAGGAGAGTTTGCGATGTCACACCGGTACGGTGGATCAAACAAATCACGCTCCCGTTCGCGCGATCAGGACGATGAGCTCGGCGGCCAGTGGGGACAGGGTTCGCGCCAGCAAGGTTCGCAGCAGGGCTGGGGCCAGCGTGGACGTCAGCAGGACATGGAAGATCAAAGCTGGGGCAGTCAGGGCGGCTTCGGCCAGCAGGGCGGCGGCTATGGGTACGGCGGCCAGCAAGGCGGCTACGGGTCCGGTGAAAGTGGGTGGCGTGAACAAGGCGGCTACGGCCAAGGTGGCCAGGGTGGCTTTGGGCAAGGTGGCCAGAGTGGCTATGGCCAAGGCGGTCAAAGTGGCTACGGACAAGGTGGCCAGGGCGGCTATGGGCAAGGCGGATATGGTCAGGGCGGCTATCAGCCCGGCAGCTATGGGCATCAGGCCGGCTACGGCACCTCAGGCCAGAGCGGCTGGGGCCAGAGTGGAAGCGGCTATGGCCAGGGACAGAGTGGCTATGGACAAGGCGGTCAGGGTGGCCAAAGCGGTTTCGGCCAGAGTGGCTATGGGCAAGCTTCCGGACAAGGCGGTGGCGAGCACGGTAGCAACTGGATGACGGAGCGCATGAGCGAACATCATCGCGACGACCACGATCCCGACTATCGGCACTGGCGTGAAGAGCAGATGCGTTCCCTTGATGAAGAATACGACGCCTGGCGTCAGGAACGGCGGCAGAAGTTCTCCGACGAATACAACAACTGGCGCAAGAACCGCAGCTCCGGCAGCAGCGGGTCCTCGGGTTCTTCGAGCGGCTCGTCTGGGCGATCGGGCTCATCCGGCTCAGGATCGTCGGGCATGTCGGGAAGTTCAGGCTCGGGAACTTCAGGCTCCGGCTCGGGTTCTTCCGGCAGTTCCTCTTCCGGCTCCGGCAGCGGCTCGAGCGGATCGCGTTAAAGGCGGCGAGCACGTCCTCGTCATGTGGATCCGGCGGGCCGTCGTTGCGGCCCGCCTTTTGTCAGGAGCGTACCCGTGGCACCCCGTCCTCAATGGAAGGGCTATCTGAAGCTCTCCCTCGTCTCGTGCGCCGTGAACATGTATCCGGCGCTGACCTCGTCCTACCGCACGCGCTTTCATACTCTCAACCGCGCGACGGGCCATCGGGTGAAGCGGCAATACATCGATGCTGAAACGGGCGATGTCGTCGAGCCTGATGAACAAGTGAAGGGCTACGAGATCGCCAAAGACGAGCACATCCTCGTCGAGGACGAAGAGCTTGAGAAAATCCCACTGGAAGCCACTCACACCATCGACATCGACACCTTTGCGGAAGCAAAGGAAGTGGATGTCCGGTATCGGGACACGCCCTACTATCTGGTGCCCGACGGGCGGGTGGCACAGGAAGCCTTCGCCGTCATTCGCGACAGCTTGAAAGAGCAGAAGCTCGTTGCCTTAAGCAGGGCTGTCCTAGCACGACGCGAGCGCATCATTCTGCTGGAACCTTTCGAGAAGGGCATTCTCGCCTCGACGCTGCATTTCCAGGATGAGCTGCGCGATGCCGACGCCGTGTTCGAAGGCATCGAGGACGTCAAACTCAATGGCGAGATGATGGAGCTTGCGGCGCACATCATGAAGCAGAAGCGCAAGCCGTTCGACGTCGCCGCGTACAAAGACCGCTATGAGGAGACGCTTGCGGCTCTGCTGTCGGGCAAGACCAAATCTCTTCCGGTCATGCGGCCTGACGAGCCCAAGCCTACGAACGTCGTCAATCTGCTCGACGTTCTGCGCAAGAGCCTGGAGCAAGAGGGCGGCAAATCGAAAGCACCGGCTACTAAGAGTGGCAGCAAAGCCCCGGCGAAGGCACGTCCAAAGAGCGCGGCCAAGGGTAAGCGCTCTGGCTACACGAAGAAGGAGGCGCGCGGCAAATGAGGGCTGCGCAGTGAGAGATTGAACGGGCCCGCTTTGCTCGACCGAAAACAAACCGCCGCTGGGTGTTTCCAGCGGCGGTCTATTTTTACTCGGCAGCCTGGCGGTTCACGTTCTGGAGCGCCACTTCGGTCAGTAGCTTGTCGGCACGTTTTTCTTCTTCGAGTGTCTGTTCCAGCAAACCCTTTGCCTGGCCGAGGCCGATCTGGTCGGCCCAGGCGATCAGCGTGCCATAGCGTGCGATTTCGTAATGCTCGACGGCCTGACCGGCCGCGATAATGCCGGCATCAAGAACCGACTTGTCATCGATCTCGCTCATAACTTCTTCGGCTTCCTCGAGAAGACCATCGACAGCCTCGCACTCTTCGGTCGAGGGCGTTTCATCGACGAGTTCGAAAACCTCATCGAGGCGCTGGATCTGTTTTTCAGTCTCGGCAAGGTGCGCGTTAAGCACGTTGCGCAACTCGTTGGTCTCTGCCTTTTCGATCATCATCGGCAGCGATTCCATGATCCGCTGCTCCGCATAATAAACGTCCTGCAGAGTATGCACGAACAGGTCTTTCAACGTTTTCATGGCGTGCGTCCTCAGGTTTGGTTTTCCGCCCGTGCCCCGGTGTCACGGTTCGCGCACGGTCATGATGTTGAACCAGCCCACGTCGTTCTGGTTCCGCTTGCCTTGGAACCATTCAGGCAGCCGCCACGTTCAAGTGTCCCGTTGCAAAGTCGAGGATTTCAACGTCGAGCAGTTCGTTTGTTTGAACGTGGCCTGACCTGCATCCGTCGACAACCTGGAGGTACTGCCATGAAAGCATTTGTAAGCCTTGCTGCCCTAAGTCTGATGACCGGTTATGCAGTCGCGCAGACAACAACGCCCCCGACGACGACCACTCCGCAAACCACCGAGCGGCCCGCAGCGCAGCAGCCTTCCGCCACCCCGCCTTCGACGACCAAAGCGAACGAGCAGGCGATGAAGAGCGGCAACGTCACTTGGTATCAGAAGGCAAACGACGACTGGCCGGCGAGTGAAATCATCGGAACTACAGTTCGCAACAATGCGGGCGAAAACATCGGCGACGTGAACGAACTGATCCTTGCCAACGACGGCAAGGTGCGCGCGGTGGTGATCGGTGTCGGTGGCTTCCTCGGCATGGGCGAACGTGACGTGGCCGTCGCCTTCAATTCGCTCAAGATCACACGTGACGACGACAATGACGAAGTCATCACGATCGATGCCACGAAGGACGCGCTTTCGAACGCGCCGCAGTGGGAGCGTCGTGGCACGAGCGGCTAACGCGCTGACGTGGAACCATTGACGCGGGGAGAGGTTGAGGGGCGGACAGGCGCCGTCCCCCAGTCCCTCCCCCCCCCCACGGCGTCTGCCGGCGGCTCGTGATCGATGCCCGGCTCGCGAGCCGCCATTCCTTTCCCTCAGTCTTTTGCAGCGTGGAGTGCGTTTCCGTGCAGTGTCGTGTTCTTCACTCGCTCAGCGGCGGTTCAGGTCTAATCGCCGGTTGTTTCGTAGTCGCTTTCGGCATCACGTCGGTGCAAGCGCAGACGCCGACGCCGCCAGAGGGCGAGAGCGTCAGCGTGACATTGAACGCCGTCACGACGTCGGGCGTCGGCGAGCCCGTTGCCCGGGCGGAGCTAGTGCAGGCGCCGCAAGGTCTTCAAATCGTCATCGTCGGCACGCGGCTGCCCGTCGGCCCGCACGGTTTTCATGTGCACGAAATGGGGAACTGTGGGCCGAAGGAAAAAGACGGCAAGATGGAAGCGGCGGGTGCTGCCGGCGGACACTACGATCCAGAGAAAACGGGAACGCATGCAGGTCCAGGCAAGGGCGGGCACAAGGGTGACCTGCCACTGCTCAACATCGCTGCAGATGGGGATCAACAGCGCAGTGCGTTCGTCGTGCCGGGCTTGACGCTCGCTGAGATCCGCGGGCGCAGTCTTATGATCCACGCCGGCGGCGACACTTACTCGGATGAACCGCCGATGGGGGGCGGGGGCGACCGGATCGCATGCGGCATCATTCCATGAGGACCCCATGAATGGTCGCCCGCCCGGAACGGCGGTGGGGTCACGGACGGGCTATTCGCAGTACATGCAGCGTAAGATCGATGAGCTCGCCCTCATCGAACAGCATCTCGCTCATCCCCCTCCACCACCGCGAACAGGTCATCTTGACGGTTTGCTCAAGCGAAAATTCAAAAGCGCGGCGCTGTGCCGTGCGGAGTTGGCCGCCGCGCAGTGGTCCCAAACAGAGACGCGGTGGAAATCGGGCCCGTGTGGTTCAGGTGCGTTCCAGTTTGACTATGAGTATCAGCGCGCGGACCTTGCGGTGGCGGGGCCCTCGGCCTATTCGGTCCGGGGCTTGGAGACGCAGTTGCTTCCGACGCAGTACACCACGTCTGGCATGGCTGCGCTGGCGGCAGCGCTCCTCGCGGTTCAACGCCTATGGCCCGGCTGCAGCTTCGAGGCGAGAGCGGACGGCTATCCCGAGACGCGCGAACTCATCGAGCTTCTGCGAGCGGATGAACATGACCGCAGCGCGCGCATCGTGGTCATCGATTCTACGGTAGATACGCCGCTGACGGCGCGGACGCGATTGAAAGATGCCGCTGTTGCGTTGTTCGACACGTCCTGTTTCGCTGCGTCCTCCTCTCGGATCCGCGCCATCACCACGGTCGCTCGGGATTTGGATGTGCCGCTCATCCTGATCCGCAGCCACACCAAGTTGGACTGCCTGGGCCTCGATTACGGACGGCTCGGCTCCGTCGTCGTGACAAAGGGTCAGGCGGGCGGCTCTGAGACAGCACTGAATTGCCTCGTTGCCGACTTCATCCGTCTTACAGGTGCGGCGGCGCTGCCTTTGCATTTCCCGCCGTTCGCCAGTGGTGAGATGTATCGCGGCCTGAGCCGTGCCCGCTCGGCATGGACTATTCGCTGTACGCGGCTGATAGAGGTGCATCTGCGGCGGTTGGTCGAACTCGACGTCCGTTCGTTTGCGCATGGGCTCTACATCGTCTTCTATCCAGCTTTCTACACTCGCAAGGAGGAAGCTTCTGAAGCTGCCGCTGGGCTGGTCGAGATGCTTGTCGATGACGACATTCCTGCCCGGCATGCCGGATCGTTCGGATTTGATTTTCTCGGCTGCGATTGGTTCGAGGATCCTCAGAGCGGACGTATCGGGCTCCGTTTGTCCGTGGGTGATCTGCCGCTGAGCCTCATCGAACGGGCGATTGGAACCATCGAAGCCTGGCTTCGGAAGACTGTCAGCGCGCCAAGTGGTGTTTGCAGCCGACAGATCTCGGACACCACGGCATAAAAGACCCCGCGATGACGTGGCTCATCGCGGGGCTTCCAAATGCGTTGATCATCGCATCGATTAAGGCGTTACGGCATCGCGCGATGTATTGCCAGCCGGGTTGCCATCGGCAGGCGGCGACGGTGCGGCCGGGGCTTGATCTTGCGTCACAGCAGGGGCGGCCGGGGCTTCTCCGGCTTGCTGGCGATCGCCGCGAACGGCGAACTGCGCCACGGCGGCGGCCAAGATAAAGACGAACATCAGACCGATAAAAAATCCAATGATCGAGCCCAAACCAACGGGACGCCGATCGACGCGACCGCGAAGCGTTGTGGATTCAGATGCGCGGTCACCGCCGAGATCCGAGCGCGGTGGGATCGAGCGATCGGTCGATGGAGGGTAACCAGGACCCGCATTTGGCATCGGGCCGGAGCCAGTCGGACGACCGACGGGTAAATCATTCATCGTTGGTACTCCTCATAGCGTCGCGATTGGATCGCTTGCGAAGAAAGTTGGCGAGTAGCAGCACGCCGATGGCCAGAGCCACGCCGAGCGTGAACATCATCAATGTTCCAACTGGGTCGCCGGACGTCGTCGACGGCGTTGTCGATGGCGCTTCCTGTGCGATCGCGACGGCTGGAACGAGTGCCAGCGGTGCTGCGTATGCGAGGCGGAAAGCTGCCGCCCGTCTGAAGTGTCCACGCATCATTAAAGCCTCAGATTGCCGTTGGTGTACCTGGACAACAGGCTCATCTGAGTTTGGTTCCGCACGCGATCGGAGGCGCACGTCGCGTTGGAAACCAATGCATCGGGGTGGTGTTGTTCGATGAAACAGCCGAGCGCCTGCCGGCTCAGGTCGGCAGTGGCCCAATCGGGACCGACAGCCATGCTCTCTCGAATGGAATGGATACCGCCTCCGCCACCTCCACCCGCGCCACCGACTTCAAGTGAGAAATGGTTGGCAAGTGTGACGATAATTGCCGGCGTCTGCCTGATCACGGTGGGGATCGTTGCGTGCTTTTTCTAGAGATGACCCCGAAGCTGACGGCCAAATAACAAACGGGAGCCATTGGGCTCCCGTTCAAAGCGCGCGAACACGTCACGTTATCCGTATCAGAAGTTGTGCTTCACACTTCCGCGGATCTGAAGATCATCGGACTGATCCTGCGGATCGGGCGTGACGGGGCGGGCTTCATTGGCCCCGTAGAGAAGCTCAAGACCAAAATCCATCTTGGGGAGGACGCCCAATTTACCAAGACCTGGAATGCGCACCTCTGTGCCTTCCGACGGCTTTTGCGCCTCTTCAGGCGTCAATTGCATTTCAGCCGGTTGGGTGCCTGAACCCGGCTGGGGAGCAGCATCAGGCTGCGATGACTGCGCCTGAGGCGCGCCACCCACGGTCTGTTCCTGAAAAGCCATCGCCGGCAGTGCTGCGCCCAACAGCACGGCCGATAGGCCAACGACGTGTCTTAACTTCATGGTCCGCAAAACCCCGCTCCGGACGAACTCTTGATCCGGACAATGACGCTCGCACCTGTCGAAAACAAGGATGGGACGGCTGCTCTTAATGGCACCTGAAGGATTGTGCCAGCGGTGTGGTTTCTTCGTCATGTGACATTGAAGCCACAAAGCAAGCCTGACCGCCAGAAAACTCTGATTGCACACATAAAAAGGGAGCTTCCCTGAGGCAGCCCCCTTCAAATCAGACGCCAGTATCCACTTCCGTTCGATCCCAAGTTCAGACGCATAGAAGTAGCTGGTTCTTTGGCGCGCTAATCAGAAGGTGAGAAGCCGGGGATGCCCGCAGAGAGCTTCAAGCCCGAGAATGTACCCCAAGGCCATTTCCCAAGTATCGTTTTCGCCCCAGATGGCCGTCGATCAAGTTGTAACGACGGCCTTCACCCGGCTGGTCACCACCACCGCGGATCAGCGCCACTGGACCGGTGATCCTGAGGTCGAGCTGAAGTTGGCAAGGCTTGCTAGACTTCATCATTGTGAGAATTAATTGTGACACTTGCTTCAGCGGCTGATCGCAGCCGTATGAACAGCATCTGGCGACCGACCGGTGGCCCGGCTACTGTCCACCCGCAGGCACATGCAGGATGAACCGATTCCATGAGGACCGCCTCAGCAGCAGATAAGTCAGTGATCGTCGTCGGAGGCGGTCCCGCTGGTCTTGCTTCCGCTCTTGCGCTGGCGGCGACTGATGTTCCCGTCACGCTAGCTGCCGGGCCTCATCGGCCGGGTGGGTTCGATCGCGACCGGCGGACGGCCGCCCTCTTCGCAGGATCGATAGAACTCTTGCGAAACCTCGGCGTGTGGGACGGGCTGAAGGACGTCTGTGAGCCGCTAAAAACGATCCGATTGATCGACGACACCGGCCGGCTGTTTCGGGCACCCGAAGTGAAATTCAATGCCCATGAAGCCGGGCTCGAAGCGTTTGGCTTCAACGTTCCCAACGACGCCCTTGTCGACGCCCTGTCGGCTCGCGTCGCCGCGACGGCGGGGATCACCGTGGTCACCACCGCCGGCGTGCAGGCGGTCCGGATCGGCCAGGGCCGAGCAACGGTCGTCCTTGGCGAAGGGCCTGAACTCAGCGCGCCTCTCGCTGTTGCCGCCGATGGGCGCAAATCCCCGACACGGGACGCCGCCGGCATCACGGTCAAGACGTGGAGCTATCCGCAAACAGCGGTGGTGACTTGGTTTGCTCATCAGCGTCCCCACGACGGCATCTCCACGGAGTTCCATCGCGCGGTGGGACCCTTCACGACGGTGCCGATGCCGGGACGATATTCGTCGCTGGTGTGGGTGGAGGAGCCGGCGGAGGCAGAACGGCTGAGTGGGCTCTCGGAGACGGAATTCCGGCGCGCTATCGAGGTGCGGCTCGGCGGCCTTCTCGGAACAGTTGGCGAAGTCGGTCCGCGGGCAAAGTTTCCGCTGAGCGGGCTGACGCCGGACGTGTTCGGCCGCAACCGGGTGGCACTCGTCGGCGAGTCTGGGCACGTCATTCCGCCGATCGGGGCGCAGGGTCTGAACCTGGGATTGCGCGATGCTGCCACACTTGCCGATTGCGTCAGCGACGCCGTATCTGGGGGCCGCGATCCGGGCGGGTCGGCAGTGATGGACCGCTACAGCGCGTTGCGCGCGCCGGACGTGAACGGCCGCATCACGGCCATCGATCTCCTCAACCGCACACTGCTATCGCCTTATCTGCCCGTGCATCTGATGCGCGGCTTTGGGTTGCATGTGCTGAATAATTTCGACTCCCTGCGCCGCCTCGTCGTGAAAGAAGGTGTGCAGCCGACGTCCTACGTTCCGACGCTCATGCGCAGCGGCGGAATCGATCTCCTGCGGGCGGGGCACGCGACCGCCGGAATGCTGTCTCCCGCTTGACGGATGATGAGAGCCCGCGCATGAGGCTCGGATGACCGCCGAACCGTCGCCCCTGCGCGATTTGCAATTTCGTCTCGAACACGTCGCGCTACGTCTCATCACCGGGCCGTTCCGCGTGCTTCCGCTCGACACGGCGGCGCGGTTTTCGGCCTGGTGGTGGCGGCGACTCGCTCCGATCTTCAGTCCAAAGCGGCATGAGCGGGCGCTGGACAATCTCAAGATAGCATTCCCGGAGAAGACCGACGCGGAACGGCTCGCGATCTGCCTCGCGCACTGGGAAAACCTCGGCCGGATCATGGTCGAGACGATCCAGATCGACAAGCTCATTGCCGACCACAGCCGCATTGCGATCTCGCCCGAACACGTATTCCGCCGTTACAAGGACAAGCTCGGCCCAGCCATCGGCGTGTCGCTGCATATGGGGAATTGGGAACTCGCGATTTGGCCGTTCGTCATCGCCAACGCCAATCCAGCCGCCGTCTATCGTTCGGTGAACAATCCGTATGTCGATCGATATCTGCGCTACCTTCGGCGCGATCTTTATCCGGGTGGATTGTTTGGGCGGGGCCGCGTGGAGGGTGACCACGGCGACGACCAGAAGACGGCGCGCATCCTGAACGATTTCGTGCGCAAAGGCGGGCGCTTGGGTCTCGTGTGCGATCTGTTCGATCGGACAGGGGTTGCCGTGCCGTTCTTCGGAAAGCCCGCGCAGACGCAGGCGATCGGCGCCATGGTCGCGCGCCGGGTGGGCAGCCGCATGTGGATGTCATGCTGCCGCCGCGTGGGCAACGAAAGCCGCTTCGTGGTCGAGATCAAAGAACTGCGCGTGCCCCGCACCGCGAACCCTTC
This sequence comes from uncultured Alphaproteobacteria bacterium, assembly GCA_963778225.1. GTDB lineage: Bacteria > Pseudomonadota > Alphaproteobacteria > Rhizobiales > Hyphomicrobiaceae > JAGVSR01. The sequence goes on along the minus strand of CAVZTR010000010.1, from coordinate 360,651 downwards.
GGACGACATTCGCACCATCATGACCGAAATGCAGCTTCAGTTCGAAGCATGGGTGCGGGAGACGCCGGAGCAGTGGATGTGGTCGAACCGCCGCTGGAGTTGAATTTACGGAACTGCGGTTTTGGCGGCGGGCACGGCGGAGTATCCGGCAGGCACCGCCGGCTTTTTCTCCGGCAACGGGATCGGCGGGTGCGCAGCGGGCACATTTGTCAGGCGTCGGATGCTGGCCGCACCTGTTGCTGAATCAAGCCCTCCGGTCTTGTCGGCGTCGATCAGCGCCGACAACACGGTATTGAGATGCTTGTCGCTGAACGACACGAGAATGAGGTCAGCGCCGGCTTTCAGCGCTGCGACCGCTGCTCCGCCAATGCCCTCTTTCGATCGCGTGACTGCGCCCATGGAAAAATCGTCTGTGATGAGCAGGCCGTCGTGTTTCCATTCGGTGCGGATCAGACCGTCGATTACCGCCGTGGAGAACGACGCCGGCTTGATGGCGTCGAGTTCGCGCAGGCGCACATGGGCAAGCATGGTGACCACATGCGGCTTGCCCATGAGATCACGGAACGGCACCCAGTCGGCGCCTTTCAGTTCCATGATAGGGGCCTTGATGTCGCCGGCGTGACGATGGGTGTCGAGCGTGACGCGACCCAGCCCGGGAAAGTGTTTGATGGTGCAGTAGATGCCCGCCTCAGCCAGCGTGTCGCAATACCAGCCCGCCGCATCACTGACCACGCGCGGATCGGCGGAGAGCGCACGATAACGAAGTTGCGTTTCGCCGTCGCTGCGCCGCTTAGGGTCCATCTTCAGATCGACAACCGGCGAGAAATTCAGATTAACGCCGATACGTTGGAGTTCGCCGGCTTGCTTGCGGGCGTAGGCAACGACAGCCAACTTCGGATCTTCGCCGGGCTTCACCGCAGCGAGAACCCGAGCCAAACTCGGTTGCTTGGCAAGCGGCGGCGTCAGGCGGGAAACAGCGCCGCCTTCCTGGTCGGCTGCGATGATGAGCGGTGGGAGACCCTGGCGGGTACGAAGTGCCTGAAGCGCATCAATCTCGGCGCGGATATCAGCGACTGAGCGGCGGCGAACGTTGTGATCGGTGATGAAGATGCCGGCAATCGCCCTCTTCTCCACGAGTGCCCTCATCGTGGCGGAACTGTGATAGCCGATGACGATGTGACGTCCGAGCCGTTCGAGAATGGCCGGATCGGAAGAAAGAATTTCTTCGCGGGTCATGACCTTGACGGGTCGCGTCGGAGAAACGGCTGCTGCAGCGGCGGGCTTGGACGTTTTGCGCGCTGGTTTGGCGCTGGCCTTGGCCATGAGTTCGCCGCCTGCCGCCTGATGCAGCGATGGAGCCTCGGCAGACGCGTATCCGGCCAACAGCATCGCAACGAGACCTGCAACAGCCGAGCCCGGCCGAAGCGTCCGATGCCTGCGCTGGAATGTCTCGGCGTCTGCCACGCGACCTCGTCTCTTTCCGCTTCAAAGCCCACCGAAGTGAACATTGCCGGCAACTTAGCCGACTCGCAGCAACCGTGCCGCAGGCGTCAGCGGCCCCACCCGTGGCCCCCGGATTGACACTCGGCGGCTCCAGCCTAATGTGCGCCGCGCATCTCCAATTCCCGCCATCCGAAAACGTCTCTTCAGAGGTCCTCTATCGCCATGAGCGTTACGCGCACGCCCGCCAAGCATTTTGCACCGCTCGCCATCGGCGCACCCGAGCCATACCGCTCCTTACCCGTGCGCATCGAGCGAATGATCCATTTCATTCCGCCGCACAATGAAAAGATCCGGGCCAAGCTGAAGGAGACCATCAAACAGGTCGATGTAGTCCTGGGCAACCTCGAGGACGCCATCGCCGTCGGCGAGAAGGAACAGGCTCGGGCCGGGTTCGTATCCATGGCGAACGAGTTCGACTTCGGACAGACGGGGCTTTGGACGCGCATCAACTGCCTCAACTCACCGTGGATGCTGGACGATGTCACCGAAATCGTGAAGCACGCCGGTAACAAAGTCGATGTGATCATGCTGCCGAAGGTCGAGGGGCCTTGGGACATCCATTACCTGGATCAGCTGCTCGCTCAACTCGAGGCCAGGCACAAAGTTACTCGGCCGATCCTCATTCACGCCATTCTCGAAACGGCAGAGGGCGTTAAAAACGTCGAGGCCATTGCGGCCGCTTCGCCGCGCATGCACGGAATGAGCCTGGGTCCGGCGGACCTTGCCGCCTCGCGCGGCATGAAGACGACGCGCGTCGGTGGGGGGCATCCTGACTACGGGGTCTTGGCCGATCCGTCGAAAGACGGTGGTCCGCGCGCGCACTATCAGCAAGATCTTTGGCACTACACCGTCGGAAAGATGGTGGATGCCTGCCTGTCTTACGGGTTGAAGCCGTTCTACGGTCCGTTCGGCGATTTCGCGGACGGCGCGGCATGCGAAGCTCAGTTCCGCAACGCGTTTCTGCAGGGCTGCCTCGGCGCCTGGTCATTGCATCCCTCACAAATCGAGATCGCCAAGCGCGTGTTCTCTCCGGACCCCAAGGAAGTGGCGTTTGCCGCCAAAATTCTCGAGGCGATGCCGGACGGCACCGGCGCCGTCATGATCGACGGCAAAATGCAGGATGACGCCACCTGGAAGCAGGCGAAGGTGATTGTTGATCTCGCGCGGCTCGTGGCGTCGAAGGACCCGGAGCGCGCCACTGCGTATGGTTTCTAATGGCTCGTAATCGCACCGTGAAGGATAAGGCCCGCCGTCGCTTGACACCCGCCGCGCGGGTGTCGCCTACTCCCGTGATGAGTGACAAACGCCGATCAGAAACCAAAACCAAACCTGCCAAAAAGGCGGCAAAGCCGGCAGCCGCCGGGACGAAGGTGGGCGGGGCGAAGGCGGCCAAGCCTGCGGTAGCGGCTGCGGCCAAGATCAAGGCCCGCCTGAAATCCAAGGTAGCGGCTGCAAAAACAGGTGCCGCCGAAAAAGCTTCGCCTCCCGCAGCGCCCAGCAAGGCTAAGCGACCAACGGCGCGGGCGGAAGGGCCTGTCGCCCGGCCGCGCCTGCGCCGTAGAGCGGACGGCAAGCGATCCTCGACCGTGTCGTCTGCGCGCTTCGCTGTCGGCGATGTGGTGCGGCACAAACTTTATCCGTTTCGCGGTGTCGTGTTCGACATCGATCCGGTGTTCGCCAATACGGAAGAGTGGTGGCTTTCGATTCCGGAGCAGATGCGGCCGAAGAAGAACCAGCCGTTCTACCACCTGCTCGCGGAGAACGCGGAGACCGAGTACATCGCGTACGTCTCCGAGCAGAACCTGCTGCCCGATACGACCGGCGTGCCGGTGCGGCATCCGCAGATCCTGGATTATTTCATCGAGGATGAGGACGGGCGCTACCGGGCGGTTTTCATGTCCATGCTGAACTGAGGCCGCTCCTCTTGCACGGCGCGCGTGCCGCTCCATTGCTTCGTTTAAACGACAAAGCCGCCCGGTGAGACCACCGGGCGGCTTTCGTTGCATTGATTGAGACAGCTTACTTCTTGTCGGCGGGCTTGGCCGGAGCCGAACCGGTCGTGGTCGGGGGAGCGCCGGGACCATCGGTCGGAAGGTTCTTCAACTGGTCGGCTTTGAACTTGTCGATCGCGGCCTTCTGGCGATCGCGGATCTGCGCCATCAGCTGTCCGCGAGCCTTCTTGTACTCGGCGTTATCGATCGGCTTGCCGGCGAATGCGTCGGTGAAGCCGTCCAAAGGAACCGGGAAGCCGATCGGCTGCGCGGCTGCGTTCATGGCGACGACCATCAGTCCGCCACCCGCCTTCATCTGATCCACGATGGCGGCGTCGGCTTCGATTTCAGCCGTGCAGCCAGAGGCGTGGCAGAGCGAATACTTCAGATCGACGGGCTTCAGTTCCTTGTCGTCCACTTTTTCGTTCTTGGCGATCTTTGCCCACTGGTCCTTGGTGTAGACCGCGGCGCGCAAGCCCGGGGGCAGCGCCATGCCAAGCGGCACCATGATCATGAGGTGCTTCTTGTCCTGGCCGTCGACTTCACGGATGGCGGCGGAGACGAGCACCATGCCGGAGTTGCCGTCGAGCCGCTCGTGATGGGTCAGGCAGATTTCCTTATCGTCCTTGATTTCTTTGCCGTCGGCACCCTTCTTCACCAGCGGCGTCTTCTCGCACAGTTTGACCCAGGCGCTCTTGTTCGCGGCGGGGGCTGCACCAGCAGCAGGGGCAGCGGCACCAGCAGCGGGCTTGGCAGGCGCGGCGGCCGGCGCCGGCTTATCCTGCGCGAGGGCGGGCGTGCTCGCGATGGCCAGAGCAGCGGCGAGCGCGCTCAAGGCGGACAAACCAAACTTTTCCGTGTGTGCCATGGATAATTCGACCTTTCTCTCTGAGCCGGCTAACCGGCTCCCACCCTCTATGGCGCGCGTTCTTAAGGGTCGTCGGGACACTGGGCCGACCGACGTTTCGTCGAGCCTGCACACCCTCCAGCGCCCTTGCGCCAGCCGTGGGGCAGTAAGGCTCGGATTGCGGCAATCCCGTGGCCGGGCGAACCGGCCCCAACTCCTGCACAGCGGTAACGGGTGGCACGTTGCAAACCGGCCACGGATCGGTCGCCTTTGCGTCCTAGCCTCGTTCATGGCGAAACGGCTAACCACATGCCCTAATTATGCTAACAGGCGCTATTCTTAACGGTGGCCGACGTTCATCCGCGGCCATCGCTCGCAAATCCGGAGATCACATGTCGCGCCAGTGGCCGCGCTTGGAGCCGTGCTCGTTCTTGCGCTTGAACCTGCACGGAGCGGCGGCTGCGATCGTGGTCCTTTCGATATCGGTGCTGTCCGGTGCTGCCTTCGCAGAAACCGGTTCGCATGCCATTGCGATGCATGGCGCGCCGAAATACCCGGCAGGTTTTACCCATTTCAATTACGCCGACCCTAACGCGCCGAAGGGCGGGCGTGTCGTTCTCGGGCAGACTGGATCGTTCGATACACTCAACCCGCTCATCATCCGCGGCGAACCCGTCGCCGGTGTTCGCGAGTGGGTTTACGAGACGCTCATGGCGCGCGGGTTCGACGAGCCGTTCACGATGTACGGCCTCGTTGCCAAGACCGTGGAGATGCCGCCGGACCGATCATCCGTGACTTTTCATCTCGATCCCGCGGCGCGGTTCTCGGACGGCAAACCGATCACCGCCGACGACGTGATTTTTTCGATGGAGACGCTGCGCGAGCGGGGTCGTCCGAACCATCGCAATTCGTACAAGAAGGTCGTGCGTACGGATCGCGTGTCGGATCTGGCGGTACGCTTTGTATTCGATGCCAGCGGCGATCGCGAGATGCCGCTGATCATGGCGTCGATGCCCGTACTGCCGAAACACCTTCTGACGCCGGAAACATTCGAGCGCACGACGCTCGCACCGATCGTTGGCTCAGGGCCCTACACCATCGCCGCCATCGATGCGGGACGCTCGATCACCTACAAGCGCAATCCCGACTATTGGGGCCGCGATCTGCCGGTCAACCGTGGCCGATATAACTTCGATGAGATCCGCTACGAATACTTTCGCGACATGAGCGTTCAGTTCGAAGCGTTCAAATCGGGCGTTCTTGACGTACGGACCGAAGACGATCCAAAGCTGTGGGCGTCGGGCTATGACATTCCGGCCAGGCGCGATGGTCGTGTCTTGACGCGTGAGATCGAGACAGGATTGCCGGCGGGCATGTCGGCGCTGGCGTTCAATACGCGCCGGCCCGTGTTCCAGGATCCGCGCGTGCGCCGTGGGCTTCTGCTTCTGTTCAACTTCGAGTGGGTGAACAAGACGCTTTATCACGGGCTCTACAAGCGCACGGAGAGCTTCTTCGAGCGGTCGTATCTCTCCTCCGCCGGCAAGCCCGCAGACGCGCGTGAGCGAGAACTTCTGGCGCCGTTCCCCGACGCGGTGCTGCCGGAGGTGATGGAGGGTCGCTATCGCATGCCGGTCAGCGACGGTACGGGACACAATCGCGAAAATGCGCGCGAGGCGTTCCGGCTCTTCAGCGAGGCGGGCTATGTGATCGATGGCGGTCGGCTCGTGCACAAGGATACGCGGGAGCCGCTCGGTTTTGAGATTCTCGCAGGGTCCAGCGTGCAGCAACGGCTGATCGCAAGCTATGTTTCCGATCTTGCCAAACTGGGGATCGCGGCGCGGCTGCGGGTCGTCGACAGTTCGCAGTATCAGTCACGGCTGAAGGATTATGATTACGACATGATCCAGACCGCCTGGCCGTCGTCGCTCTCGCCGGGGAACGAGCAGGTGTTCCGGTGGGATAGCCGCAACGCCGACGTGCCGGGGTCGTTCAACTTCGTCGGCGTCAAGAACCCGGCAGTCGATGCGATGATCAACCGGCTGCTCGAGGCCGAGGGGGACGAAGACTTTACATCCGCCGTGCGGGCGCTCGACCGCGTGCTGCTCTCCGGGCACTATGTGATCCCGCTGTTCCATGCCTCCCGGCAATGGGTGGCCAATTGGAAGCAGGTTCAGGGGCCGAAAACGTTCTCGTTATGGGGATACAATCTCGACACGTGGTGGATTGACGGGCAGAAGTAGCCGCTCAACCGCCTCCAACGTCCGATATCCATGACCGTCGCCCTGCCGCCCCTCGTCATCCCCGAGCGCTTCAACATGGCGCGCTACTGCCTCGCCCAGTCAGCGTCGCGGTTGCCGACGAAGCCTGCCCTCGTGGTCATCGACGATCCCGATCCGCAAACACCGCCACTGGAGACGTGGACGTTCGCGCAGATGGAAGACGCGGTGTTGCGGGTCGCAGCAGCGCTGGAAGATCTCGGGCTGAAGCCGGGCGACCGTATTCTCATCCGGCTGGATAACACGAGCACGTATCCGATCCTCTATTTCGGGGCGATCGCGGCGGGCTTGATCGCGGTGGCGACGTCGAGCCAGCTGACGGCTGCGGAAGCGGATTTCCTGATGCAGGACAGCGCACCGCGCGCGGTGGCGCTGGCTCCGCATCTGCCGCGCGGCGATATTCCGGACGGCGTTGTCATGCTGGAAGAAGCGACAGTGCGCGACATGATCCACTATGCGCGGCGCGGCAGCTATGCCGATACGCGAGCGGAAGATCCGGCGTATCTGCTCTACACATCGGGCACGACGGCGCGCCCGAAGGGTGTGGTGCACGCGCATCGCGTGGCACTGGGACGCTCGCGGACGTATCAGGGCTGGTATGGCATCCGGCCCGACGACGTGATGCTGCACGCCGGCGCGTTCAACTGGACCTACACGCTCGGCACGGGATTGATCGACCCGTGGGCCAACGGTGTGACGAGCACGATCTTTGTCGGCGAGAAGACGCCGGAGGTGTGGCCGGCCGTGATCCGCAAAGCCGGCGCGACGCTCTTTGCCGCCGTGCCGGGGCTGTTCCGGCAGATCCTGAAGTATGCCCCGCCGGGGCCGCTGGATGTGAGTCCTCTGCGGCATGGGTTGATTGCGGGCGAGGCCCCTGCCCCGTCCCTCTTTGCTGACTGGCATGCGCGCACGGGGACCGAACTCTATGAAGCGCTGGGGATGAGCGAAATATCGACGTACGTTTCGACATGTCCGGGCATGGCGCGCAAGGACGGTTCGCCGGGTCGCGCCCAGCCGGGGCGGCGTGTGGCGGTGCTGCCGGTCGAAAGCGGAACCGATCCCCTACCATCGGGCGAGGAAGGGTTGCTTGCGGTGCACCGGTCAGATCCGGGCCTGATGCTCGGCTACTGGAATCGCAGCGATGAAGAGGCGGAGGTCTATCGCGGCGAGTGGTTCCTGGGCGGCGATCTCGCGATCATCGATGCGGACGGCTACATCTTCCACCAGGGTCGCGCAAACGACGTGATGAAGGCGCTCGGGTATCGGGTTTCGCCGTTGGAAGTGGAAACTGCGATTGCGCAGCATCCGGACGTAGCGGAAGTCGCGTGCGCGGAAATCTCACCGCGCGAAGGTGTGACGGTGATCGGGGCGTTTCTGGTCGCCAAGCCGGGGCATACGGTGGATGCGGGCAGCGTGCTCGCCTTCGCGAAAGAGCGGCTCGCGCAATACAAATGCCCGCGCGAGATCATGGTTGTGGACGCACTTCCGCGCACGCCGAATGGGAAGGTGAAGCGGAGCGAGTTGGGGCGGATGTTTTCTGCTCGCCGCCCATTGGCGTGAAGCCAGAACTCCCCTCCCCCTTGCGGGGAGGGGTAAAAAACGGCGTCCCCTCTCCCCTCAACGCGTCAGCGATATGGGGAGTGGCGGTGTTAAGCGGCTTTCTTGGCTTCGCCGGCGATGCGGGCCAGGGAGGCGACGAGTTGGCGGACGCCTTTGATGCGGTCAGCGGCTGTTTCGAAATCGCCGCGGAAGACGAGTTTATGGTCGGGCTGCATCTTGGCGCGCGCGCGTTCGGTTTGCAGGAATTGCGCGAGGCCTGCCGCGTTGGCGAAGTCGTTCTTGCGGAATGTGACGACGGCGCCCTTCGGGCCCGCATCGACCTTGGCGATGTTGGCTGCGCGGCAGAGGCCTTTGATTTCCATCACGTCGAGCAGGTAGCGCACTTCGTCGGGGAGTTCGCCGAAGCGATCGACCAATTCGGCGGCGAAGCCGTCGATGTCGGCGCGGGTTTCGAGCGACGACAGGCGGCGGTAGAGGCCGAGGCGGAGTTGCAGGTCGGCGACGTAAGCTTCGGGGATGAGCACCGGCATGCCGAGTGCGATTTCGGGGCTCCACTTGTCGGCGGCTTCTCCCAGATCGCCGCCCTTCATGGCCGCGACCGCTTCTTCAAGCATGGATTGATAAAGCTCGAAGCCGACTTCGCGGATGTGGCCGGACTGTTCTTCGCCGAGCAGGTTTCCCGCGCCGCGAATGTCGAGGTCGTGCGAGGCGAGCGAGAAGCCGGCGCCCAGCGTGTCGAGTGACTGGAGCACCTTGAGGCGCTTGTCGGCGCCTTCGGTGAGCACGCGGTTCGGCGGCGTGGTGAAGTAGGCGTAGGCGCGGCGCTTCGAACGGCCGACGCGGCCGCGCAGCTGATAGAGAGCGGCGAGGCCGAACATGTCGGCGCGATGGACGATGAGCGTGTTGGCGTTGGGCACGTCGAGGCCGGATTCCACGATCGCGGTGGAGAGCAGGATGTCGTACTGGCCCTCGTAGAAGGCCGTCATGATGTCTTCGAGTTCGGTCGGCGTCAGCTGGCCGTGGGCGCGGGCGACCTTCAGTTCGGGCACCACTTCGCGCAGGAATTCGGCGACTTCGTCGAGGTCGGCGATGCGGGGGACGACATAGAAGCTCTGGCCGCCGCGGGCGCGCTCGCGCTTCAGCGCATCGGCGAGGATGACCGGATCGAAGGGCGAGATGAACGTGCGCACGGCGAGGCGATCGACCGGCGGCGTGGTGATGAGGGAGAGTTCGCGCACGCCGGTGAGCGCCAGTTGGAGCGTGCGCGGGATGGGCGTGGCGGAGAGTGTGAGCACGTGGACGTCTTCGCGCAGTTTCTTCAGGCGCTCCTTATGGGTGACGCCGAAGTGCTGCTCCTCGTCCACGATGATCAGTCCGAGGCGGGCGAAATCGATCGCCTTGCCGAGCAGCGCGTGCGTGCCGACGACGATATCGATCTTGCCATCCTTCAGTCCGGCTTTCACATCCGTGAGATCCTTCGCGGAGACGAGGCGCGAGGCCTGCGCGACGTTCACGGGTAGGCCCTTGAAGCGCTCGGTAAACGTCTTGAAGTGCTGGCGTGCAAGCAGCGTGGTCGGCACGACGACCGCGACCTGCATCCCGTTGAGGGCCGCGACGAACGCAGCGCGGAGAGCAACCTCCGTTTTGCCGAAGCCGACGTCGCCGCACACGAGGCGATCCATCGGGCGGCCGGAGGCAAGATCGGTGAGCACCGCTTCGATGCTCTGCGCCTGATCTTCGGTTTCTTCGTAGGGGAAGCGGGCGAGAAATTCGTCCCAGGCGCCGGCCGGCGGCGAGACGGCAGGCGCTTCCTTGAGCTGGCGCAGCGCTGCAATCTTGATCAGTTCGCTGGCAATCTCGCGGAGGCGGTTCTTGAGGCGGGCCTTGCGTGACTGCCATGCGCCGCCGCCGAGCTTGTCGAGTTGGCCGTCGCCTTCGTCGGAGCCGTAGCGCGAGAGAAGTTCGATGTTCTCGACCGGCAGGTAGAGCTTGTCGCCGCCGGCATAGATCAGTTCGAGGCAGTCGTGCGGCGCGCCCAGCGCGGTGATGGTCTTGAGGCCGGCGAAGCGGCCGATGCCGTGGTCGGCGTGGACGACGAGATCGCCGACGGAGAGGCTTGTTGCTTCGGTGAGGACGCTGGCTGCGCGCTTTGGCTTGCGGCGCGGGCGGACGAGGCGGTCGCCGAGGATGTCCTGTTCACCGATGACGGCGAGCGTCGGTGTCTCGAAGCCTTCTTCGATGCCTAGCACGCCAAGCGCAGTGATGTCGCCAGGCAGGGCCAGCGCTTCGTCGTAGCTCTCGACCTTGCGCACGTCTTTCAGGCCGTGCTCGGTCAGCAGGCTCGAGAGACGTTCGCGCGCGCCGGGCGTCCAGGTGACGACGAGAACGCGGCGCTTGCCGATCTGAAGGGCGCGGATGTGATCGACGACGGCGTCGAAGACATTGATGTCCGGGTTCTGGCGTTCGAGTGCGAAGCTCTTTGCCCTTCTTGGCGTGCATCGATCGCACGTGCGGGCCTTCGGTCTGCTCGAACGCGGTGAGGCGCACAATCTCGTGGCCGCCGAGCGCTTGCCCCCACGATTTGGCGTCGAGGAACATCTGGTCCGGAGGCACGGGCTTATAGGGTTCGGCGCCGAAATTCTTGGTTTCAAGGCCCTCGACGCGGGCGTCGTAATGCTCGCCAATCTGCTCGAAGCGAGCTTTGACCACGTCTTCGGCGTGGTGGTCGAACGACACCTTCGCACCGTGGACATAGTCGAATAGTGTCTCGAGCTTCTCGTGATAGAACGGCAGCCAGTGCTCCTGGCCCTGGAAGCGGCGGCCCGCACTGACGGCTTCGTAGAGCGGATCGTCGCCCGTCGCGCCGCCGAACAATTCCACGTAGCGGCGGCGGAAAAGTGCGATCGGATGCTCGCCGAAGGCCACCTCCGATACCGGCATCAGAACGACCTTCGGCACCGGCTTCAGCGATCGCTGCGTCTCGATGTCGAACGACTTGATGCTCTCGATCGTGTCGCCAAAAAAATCGAGGCGGATCGGTGTCTGACGGCCAGGTGAAAACAAGTCGAGAATACCGCCGCGAACGGCGAATTCGCCCGGCTCCATGACGGTGGACGAGCGCGTATAGCCCGCCAGCGACAGACGGCGGGTCAACTCGCCCATATCGATGCGCTGGCCCGGCGCCAGAATCTTCATGGCGTTCTTGATGAACTGCCGCGGCGGCACTTTTTGCAGAACCGCGTTCACCGTGGTCAGAACGATCGTCGGATCCTTGCGGCCGCCGTGGGCCAATTTGGCCAGAGCCGTGACGCGCTTTGCAATGATGTCGGCGTTCGGGCCGACGCGGTCATAGGGCACCGTATCCCACGCGGGAAACGAAATGATCTTCACCTTAGGGGCGAAGAACTTCAGCGCGTTTTCGATCTCTTCGGTGCGGCGGTCGTCGCGCGCGATGTGCAAGTGGAGACCGGGGCCGGCCCCGCTGCCCGCCTCGTGAACGAGATTAGCCAGCACGAGGGCGTCGAGGCCTTCGGGGACGCCGCATAAAATGGTGTCGTGCTTAGCGGTCATGGATCGGGCTCAAAAGTCTCGTCAAGCGGACGGCATGCCGTGGAAGGCACGGACCGCGTTGACGATATCGGCGAACGGTGCGTCGTGGGCAGCGTCAGGCGAGAGCAACAGGGCCTGAAGCTCCGTCTCCTGCTGGGTCAAAAATTCTTCGAAGCGCGTCAGTTCGGCTGCGTCCATGCTGCCGAGCCGGGCGTTGGCATAAGTCCCGATCAGAATATCGAGTTCCTTCGTGCCGCGGTGGGTGGCGCGCCACAGCGCCCGGCGGCGGCGGACATCGAGATCATCGGCCGAGATGGGGTACTCCATGACGGGCGGGGCGTCCTTGTGGGTTTTCCGGGGAGAACGCTTGACGCGTTCGGCTTCCATGGGTTTGCTCCGCCGGTGGCTGTACGGAGGCAAAGGCGGCGAGGCGGTTCTATAGCGCTCGGGCGAGGTTAGGGCTAGACCAGCCGGAGCCCGCCAGCAGCCGGCGAATGATTTGCCGCGCCTCCGCTCGGACCTTTCCACGCGCCAATCCGGGGTTCGACCCTCTGCCCGCCCCCACGCATCGACCCAAAGGCATCCGGAGCCCCATGCGGCCCAACGATCTCACACCTTTGTTCGCGCCTGTGGAGACGCTGAAAGGCATCGGCCCTCGATTGGCCGTGCTCATGAAAAAGGCGTTGAAGCTTCCGCCGGGCGTCCGCGAACCGCGCGTGCTGGACCTTCTCTGGCACATGCCGACGGGCGTGGTGGACCGGCGGGCGGAGCCCTCCGTCGCGGATGCGGTGCCCGGGACGATCGTGACGCTCAAGGTGCGTGTTCTGAAACACAAAGCGCCTCCGCGCGGCAACAGCAAGGCGCCCTATAAGGTAGCCACCGAGGACGAGACCGGCCGCCTGGACCTGATTTTCTTTCGCGCGGAGCCAAGCTTTGTCGAGCGGCAGCTGCCGGTCGGGGAAATCCGATATATTTCCGGACGGGCCGAAAAGTATGGCGACACTCTGCAGATGGCGCATCCCGACTATATTGTCGCTGAAGACCGCCGGGCCGAATTGCCTTTGCTGGAACCGGTCTATCCGCTCACCGCTGGGCTAACGGCAAAGGTGGTGTTGAAGGCTGCGCGGCAGGCTGTGGAACGCGTCGGCGACTTCGCGGAGTGGCAGGACCCGGCGTGGCTCAAGGCGCGCGGGTGGTGCGGATTTCGAGAGGCGGTGCGTGGTGTCCATATACCGGAGGATGCGGGCGATGTTTCACCGTCGTCGCCGGCCTGGCAGCGGCTCGCGTTCGATGAACTGCTCGCCAATCAGCTCGCGCTCGGCATCGTGCGGCAAAGCTTCAAGGCGCAGCGGGGGCGTCCGGTGCACGGCGAGGGCCACATCCGCGCGCGGATTATCAAAGCCCTGCCCTTCGAACTGACGCGTTCGCAGAAGACTGCGCTTGCCGATATTGCCGCCGATATGAGCGCGCCCAACCGGATGCTGCGCCTTCTGCAAGGCGATGTCGGGTCGGGCAAGACCGTGGTCGCGCTGATGGCGATGGCGATTGCGGTTGAGGCTGGTGCGCAGGCCGCGCTGATGGCGCCGACGGAGGTTCTGGCGCGGCAGCATCTGGAGACGATCGCACCGCTTGCGGAAGCGGCCGGGTTGCGCATCGGGCTGTTGACCGGCCGTGAGAAAGGCAAGCCTCGCGAGCATCTTTTGCAGGCCCTTCGCGACGGTGCAAATCGATCTCCTCATCGGCACGCACGCGCTGTTCCAGGACGACGTCGTGTTTCATGATCTGGCATTCGCGGTGATCGACGAGCAGCATCGCTTCGGCGTGCACCAAAGGCTGGCGTTGCAGATGAAGGGCGGCGAGGGCGGAGCCAACATGCTCGTGATGACCGCGACGCCAATTCCGCGCACGCTGCTGATGACGCACTACGGTGATCTGGACGTGTCGAAGCTCACGGAAAAGCCAGCAGGACGCAAACCCATCATCACCAAGGCTGTGCCGACGGATACGATGGAGAAGCTCATCGACCGCATCCGGGTGCAATTGGCGGAGGGCGCGCAGGTCTATTGGGTCTGCCCGCTGATCGAAAGCTCGGAGGTGAGCGAACTGGCGGCGGCGGAAGAACGGCACGCGCATTTGAAGCAGATCTTCGGCGAGACGGTCGGGCTGCTGCATGGCGCGATGACGTCGGCTGCCAAGGACGCGACGATGGCTGCGTTTGCGAAGAACGAGCTGAAGATCCTGGTTGCGACGACAGTCATCGAAGTGGGCGTCAACGTCCCCAACGCCAACATCATGGTCATCGAGCACGCGGAGCGGTTCGGGCTGGCGCAGTTGCATCAGTTGCGCGGTCGCGTGGGGCGAGGATCGCGCGAGAGTTTCTGCATGCTGCTTTACGCGCAGCCCTTGGGCGAGACGGCAAAAGAGCGTCTTGCGATGATGGAGGCCACGGAGGACGGCTTCCTGATCGCGGAAAAGGATCTGGAGTTGCGCGGGGGCGGGGAGGTTCTGGGCGCGCGGCAAAGTGGTCTGCCGGAGTTCCGTGTTGCGGACGTGCCGGGATTTCCAATGCTGCTGGCGGCTGCGCGCGACGACGCCAAGCTGATCCTGGAGCGGGATCCGTCGCTCACCAGTGCGCGCGGACAGGCGCTGCGCACGCTGCTCTATCTTTTCGAGTGCGACGAAGCCGTGCGGCTGTTCCGGGCGGCCTAGATCTTCACCCGCGCGGTGTCGGCGAGCTTGCGCAAGCGTGCCTGCTGGTCGGGCATCACCATGCCGGCGGAGATCACGACCTTGGCTGCGTCTTCGACGCTCATCTTGAGAAGCGTGACATCCCGGCGCGGCACGAAGCAGATGAAGCCTGTCGGCGGGACGATGCCGGTTGGCATGAAAACCGTGACGAGATCGGTTTCGCCACCCGGCTCGGCGGCTGCAATCTCGCCTCCTGCTTCGCCGGTGACGAAGACGATCGACCAGAGCCCCTTTGAAGGAAACTCGATCAGGCCCACCTTCTGGAATGCACGCTTCTTGTCGGTCGCGGTTACCGCGCTTTCGAAAATCTGCTTCAGAGCGCGATAGACGTTGCGCACGATCGGCATCCGGTCGAGCACCATTTCGCCGCCCGAGATGAGGGAGCGGCCGAGCAGGTTGGCACCAAGGAAGCCGATCAGCGTCAATCCCATGATGCCGAAGAGAACGCCGATGCCCGGAACAGCGAACGGCAGATAGGTTTCGGGCAGGTAGATCGACGGGATCAGCGGCTTCACATAGTCGTCGGCGAAATCGATGAACCACTTGATCAGATAGACGGTCACCGCGACGGGACCGACGATGATGATACCGGTGAGAAAGTAGTTGCGCAGGCGTGCGCCCAGGCGAAGCGGCACGACTGGGTCCTCGTGCGCGAGACGCTTGAGGCCTTCGGCCAGGACGGCTTCGCCGTCTTCCGCGGTCGGTGCTGGTTGCTCGATGATGATATTGGGGTCCCGGCTCATCCGATCATCGTGCGGTGGACGCCGTGCCACGTCAACGGGCTGCCTGCGGGATCACTTCGTCACGACCAGGCAATCGAAGCCTTTGGGCTTCAGCGCTGTGCAGAATTGGCCGGGCTCGGCCGCGCTTGCATAGGGTCCGACCTGGACGCGATAGAACGTGCCGTTGCCGAACGTGACCTCATCGATCGCAGGAGCGGCTGTGCCGATGGCCTGCGCGTGTTCGGCGCGTAGTCTGGCCGTGATCTGCTCTGCTTCATCGCGCGAACTTACGATGCCGACTTGCAGGCGATACTTGCCAGCGGCTGTGGTGCGGGCGGTATCCACCGCCGCCGTCTTCTTCTTTGCGATCGCTTTACCGTCCGCTTTTGCTGGTGCGGCAACAACGCTCGTGGAGGAGTCCCAGCCGGCCGTTGGTGGCGGCTGCGGCGGAGGCGGCGCTGTCGCGGTCGCAACGTTGGTCGACGGGTCGGTGGTGGCCGTACTTCCCCCACCGAACATGCCACCGAAGAACCCGCTGACGGCGCTGCCGGCATTGCCAATGGCGGAGCCGACGTTTCCAAGCGGCGCTGGCGAAGCTGCAGCGGCATCGCCTTGAGGGAGCGCAGAGAGCGAGGGTGCGTCGGGTGATGAAAGCGTCGCGTAGCCCCCCGCGGGTGTGGAGAGATTGGGGACGGAAGCCTCAGCCGCGCTCTTTTCGCTCGATGCGCTCCAGGAGGAGGTTGCACTGTCGGCGGGCGCGGCGACAGGCGTTGCCGGTGGCGTGGCTGGCGACGGCTGAGTTGTGTTCGCGACGGCAGCCGGAGCGTCGAGCGGCGGCGTCCCGATGGGCGTTGCGGTACCCAGGCCTGCTTCCTGATAGGCAGCTTGGCGCTGCTCCATGGCGGCGGCGCGATCGGCATCGCTGAGGCCATTCTTGAGCCAGACCGCGGAGGTCAGATCTGAGATCGCTTGTGCGCTCTTGCCTGTCTTGCGATAGGCCGCGCCGCGATAATAGAGCGCCTTCGCCATCTGCTGGCTCGACAGTCCGCCCGTGGAGAGCGCCGTCGAGAGTGACTGGATGGCGGGTCCGAACTTGCCGGCTTCGAAGGCTTTGGCACCCGCCTCGTACGATTTAACTCCGCTTGCAGCGGGTTTCTTTTCGGCGGCCGGGGCAGTGGGAACGTTCTGCGCATAGGTCTGCAACGGCGCGGCAACGACCGCGACCGCGCAACCGGCAGCAAGCAATAGTCGCTTGGCGTGCATACGTCCTGCTATCCCCCGATTACGGCTTGGCACGCTGAACAAGACTGACGTAACGCCCCGCCTTCTATGTCAAGCGCCATGTGGTGGCAATTCTGGGGCACGATCCGCACAGGGCTCTTCCAAGCTATCGACAGGCAATAGCTTGGTCGTCGTTAACACTGAGTTCAAAACGTGCGGTCACTCCACCGTTACGGACTTGGCCAGGTTGCGCGGCTGGTCCACGTCGGTGCCCATGATGACGGCTGTGTGATAGGCGATGAGTTGGATCGGCACCGCATAGAGCAGCGGATTGGCGAAGTCGTGACCCTTCGGCACCTTGATGTGAGCCACAAGCTTGCAGCCGCACTTCTCGGTCGGGGCGTCGGAGATGAGGATGATCTGGCCGCCGCGGGCGGCGACCTCCTGCATATTGGAGACGGTCTTTTCAAAAAGGTCGTCATCGGGCGCGACAACGATGACCGGCACATTTTCATCGATGAGCGCGATGGGCCCGTGCTTGAGTTCACCCGCCGCGTAGCCTTCGGCGTGGATGTAAGAGATTTCTTTCAGTTTCAGCGCACCCTCGAGCGCGAGGGGATAGTTGATGCCGCGACCGAGGAACAGCACGTCGCGGGCTTTCGACAGGTACTGCGCCAAGTCCTCGTACTGCTGTTCGTTGTGCAGCATCGACGACATCAGACGCGGCACCTCGATCAATGCCTTGACCAGTTCGGCTTCCTTCTCGGCCGTGATCGTGCCTTTGGCGCGGCCGATGGCGATGGCGAGGCAGGCGAGCGCCGAAAGCTGGCAGGAGAACGCCTTCGTGGACGCAACACCAATTTCCGGCCCCGCCAGCGTCGGCAGCACAGCGTGGCTCTCGCGGGCGATCGAGGACGTGCGCACGTTGACGATGGAGACGATGCGCTGACCACCGGCCTTGCAATACCGCAGGGTCGCGAGCGTGTCGGCGGTTTCACCCGACTGCGAGACGAACACGGCGAGGCCGCCTTCGACGAGGGGTGCCTCACGGTAGCGAAACTCGGAGGCGATATCGATTTCGACTGGAACGCGGGCGTAGCGCTCGATCCAATATTTGCCGACAAGCCCGGCGTAGTAGGCCGTGCCGCACGCCGAGATGGTCACGCGCGGGATGGCGGCGAGATCGATGCCGAGGTCGGGAAAGGCGATCGTGCCGGCGCCCATGTCCAGGTAGTTCGCAAGCGTGTGGCTGACAACTTCGGGCTGTTCGTGAATTTCCTTCGCCATGAAGTGGCGGTGATTGCCTTTGTCGACCAGGAGCGAACTGGCGACAGATTTGATCTTCGGTCGATCGACGCGCTGGCCGCGTTCATCGAAGATCTCCACTCCGGACCGGTGCATGACGGCCCAGTCACCCTCATCGAGATAGGTGATCGTATCGGTGAACGGGGCGAGCGCGATGGCGTCCGAGCCGAGATAGACCTCGCCGGTGCCGTAGCCGATGGCGAGCGGTGAACCCTTGCGGGCGGCGATCATCAGGTCATCGTGGCCGGCGAAGATGATGCCCAGCGCGAAAGCTCCCTGGAGCTTGGCGAGAGCGGCTTTCGTGGCGGCGATCGGTTCAAGGCCCTGGTCGAGTTCGTCGGTGACGAGGTGGACAACGGCTTCGGTGTCGGTGTCGGTCTCGAAGACGTGGCCACGTGCGGTGAGTTCGGCTTTGAGTTCGCGATAGTTCTCGATGATGCCGTTGTGCACGACGCAGACCTTGGCGCTCATGTGCGGATGGGCGTTGCGTTCCGTGGGACGGCCGTGCGTCGCCCACCGCGTGTGGCCAATGCCGACGTGACCCTGGAGCGGCTGTTCGTGGAGCCGCGTCTCGAGATTGCGAAGCTTGCCTTCCGCGCGGCGGCGATCGAGATGTCCGTTCTCGAGCGTGGCGATGCCGGCGCTGTCATAGCCGCGGTACTCGAGGCGGCGCAACGCGTCGACCAAATCGATCGCGACGGGCTTATTGGCGAGAATTCCGACGATGCCACACATGGCCTATGTCCCTTGAATTGCGTCGTGCGTCGCAGGTGGCGACAAGTCAAATCTTGCTTTCCGTTTCATCGCCGGCTCATGTCTCGCGATTTCCCGCCTTGCGGCGCGCCATGAGCGTGCGGAATTTCGCCGCCCACTGCGGCCGTTCTTCCTGGGTCGAGCGTTCTAATGCCAACGCACCCGGTGCGACGTCCTTGGTGATCACGCTGCCGGAACCGACGTAGGCGCCGTCGCCGATCTTGATCGGAGCGACGAGCGACGTATTCGAGCCGATGAAGGCTCCCTCCCCGATCTCGGTCTTGTGTTTGAAGAAGCCGTCGTAATTGCAGAAGATGGTGCCAGCGCCGATGTTGGCACCCGCCCCGACCGATCCGTCACCGAGGTAGGAGAGGTGGTTGGCCTTGGCACCATCGCCGACCGCGACGTTCTTGACCTCGACGAAGTTGCCGATGTGGACGCTGGTGCCGAGCACCGCGCCGGGGCGCAAGCGTGCGTAGGGACCAATGCGGGCGTTGGCGCCGATGCTGGCGCCTTCGAAGTGGCAGAAAGCCTTGATTTCTGCGCCATCGGCAATTGTGACGCCGGGCCCAAACACGACATTGGGTTCGATAATGACATCGCGGCCGACGATGGTGTCGTAGCTGAAGAACACCGTCTCTGGGCAGGTCAGCGTCGCGCCATTGTCCATGGCGGCCTGACGGGCGCGGTCTTGCCAGGTGCGTTCAGCGATGGCGAGCTGGCTGCGCGAGTTGACACCGAGCACTTCGTCTTCCGGCGTACGGATTACTGCGGCGCGCGCGCCCTCGGCACGGGCAATTTCGACGGCGTCCGTCAGGTAGTATTCGCCCTTGGCATTGCCGTTGCCGATGCGGCTCAGCACGCCGAGCAGATCGGTGAGACGGAAGGCCAACACGCCCGAATTGCACAGCGTGATCTTGCGTTCCTCGGGGCTTGCGTCCTTGTGTTCGCGAATGGCGAGGAGTGTGTTCTCGTTGACCGTGATCAAGCGGCCATAGCCCGTCGGGTCTTTGGCTTCGAAGCCGAGAACGGCGACACCGGCTCCACCGTCGAGCGCGGCGCGAAGGGATACCAGGGTCGAGGCTTCGAGCAGAGGCGTATCGGCGTAGAGGACGATGACATCGCCGGTGTGGCCCTGCAGGGCCGGGCGGGCGGCGAGGACCGCGTCGGCGGTGCCTGACTGGTTCTCCTGTACGAAAACCTGGGCGCTGGGTGCCAGGCGTGCGATCTCGGTTCGGACCTCGTCCATGCCGGGGCCAACGACCACCGCGACAGAGGCGTCTTCAACGCCTTTAGCAAGCGCCAGAACGTGGCCGAGCATGGAGAGGCCCGCCACCTTATGTAGGACCTTCGGCAACGCGGACTTCATGCGCGTGCCTTTACCGGCGGCGAGGATGACGATCAGCGGCGCTGCGGTGGCCATGGGTGGAATTCTTGAACCTTCGTGTTTGTTGAAGCAATCGCTCCGTCGCCGGGGGCTTCCGGCTCGGTGCTGCAAGGACCATACCGGCACGTAGTGCGCAGTGGTGGCCGGGAAAAGGCGATGCGAAGCGTCCAGCGCGGACCTTGCCCGGATTCGGGGCCGCTCGTCTCGCCATTGGGCGTGTTTTGCAACCTTTGCTTGTAGGCGCATTAAGCCTGCGTTGCAGGCGTGCCATCGTCCACAGGTACGCAAAACAGCGCCCCGGCCGTGCGTTGACCCTCCCCCACGACTCACGCAGCAATCCGGCAAAGTCCGAATTATCCGAGGGTTTTAGAGCATGTCTCAGTCGCATAACCCCGTCCCGCACACGCCGCCGCCTCTGCCGCCCGGCTTCGCCTCAGGTCCCAGCCTGCATGCTGCGCCGGGTCAGCCGTCCGCTGGAGGCCATTTTAATAGTTCGATGGGTCCGGCCTTCCCGCCTGCGTTTGAAGTTCCCCCGGGAGCCGGGCGTCCGGCCGGGAAGACGCGGCCCGGCAGTGGGCTTTCTCGCGGAATCGTAGCCTGGGGCGTGGCGGCGGCGGCAGCGGTTGCCTACCTGTCCGTGGTTGTCATGCGTCCTGATCTTGTGGCCCGCTTCAACGGTGGCGGGGCCTCCGTCGCCGAAATCGAGACGTTGCGCGGCGAGGTTGACGGACTGCGCCGCGATATGGCGAGCGTCCGCTCTCTCGTCGGCGAGACGGCCTCGCAGCAGAAGGTGATCGTCGATCGTCTGGCGGCGCTGGGCGCTCCGGTAGGCTCACCCGTACCCGTTTCCGATGGGACGACTCCGCCACCGGCGCTGCGCCTCGACAGCGTTCCGGTCAACGGGCCGATGTCGCCGCGAGCGGATGCTGCTGCCTCGCCCTCGGCCGTTGTCCCGTCCGCCGGAGCGGCCCGGTCAATAGCCGATGCGAAAGTCTTGAATGCCAAGCCCGCACTCGAGACGGGTAGCGTCAAGCCTGTTCCTCAGGCAGCGCCCGCACCCGTGGCAACACCGGCAGCGGCCACCAACGAGCCGCCGCCCTTTGCTGCGCCCGTGGTGACCCCGGCAGCAAAGCCCGTTGGCGTGCAGATCGCGTCGGGCTCTTCGATCGACAGCCTGCGCCTGAGCTGGAACTTGTTGTCTGAAACGCATGCCGACAAGCTCAAGAACCTGGAGCCGCGTTACTCGCTGTCCGTCGACAATGGCGCCGTCGTCTACAATCTGATGGCTGGCCCGGTGAAGTCGGCAGCGGACGCGAAGAAGATGTGTAAGGCGCTCGCTGCGAAGGCCATCCCATGCAAGGTCGTCGACGAGTTCGGCGGCGCGGCGCTTTGATTGATGGCGCGTGGCGACTGCGCTGACGCGCAGCCGGCCGCCACGCGCGGATCATTTCAATGGCGCCTTCCGACTCCGCTTCCGCGGAGCCGGCCGGAAGGCGCTGAAAATGGGTGGCGCCTTCCGACTCCGCTTCCGCGGAGCCGGCCGGAAGGCGCTGATCATTTCGGTGGGAGCCAGGCGCAGCGCTTGAGCCAGCGGCGTTCGATTTCTCGGGCGATGAGACCGGTGGCGTCGATGGGCGGGTAGGTCCAGGCCGGCAGACGATCAACGGTCTCGGGCAGGCGGCGCGTTGCGTGAAGTTCCTCCAACATGGCGTGGAAGCGATGAAACTTCGGCTTCCCGCCCGTCGGGTGGAACACATAGACGGGCCGTCCGGTGGCGCAGCATTCGCCCGTCATATTGACGCTGTCGGCGGTGACGACGAACGCATCGGCGTGAGCAAAGAAGCCCGGATAGGGATTGTCGCCGGTGCCGTCCCACAAAATGCGCGGGGCGTTGCGGGTCGCGGCCTCGGTGATTTCAACGAGGCGCGGATGCGTGCGCCGCGACGGCGTGATCATGAACGATGCGCCGAGCTTCGCAATCGATTGCAGAGACTGCTTGCAGCCGCCGGTCGTCGGCGTCGCTGAACTGATACGATCCATTTTTGCCACCGAGCAACACGGCGATGCGCGGATGCGGCAGTGCTGCGATGAGAGGCGGGACACTCGCACGCAGGCTGGCAATACGATCGGGCGAGAAGCCGTGCGGTGACGTCGGCGTCGTGAACACATTCGCACCACGGCGCCGATCGTGCTCGGGCACCCAGATCAGATCCGCCGTCTTCGGTCCGGTCTGCGGATCGAGCAGCACGACGGTGAAAACGCCAGGTCCGGCGCGGCGACGCAATTCTTTTACGTAGGGGATGGACGCGCGGCCGGTCGCGATGGCGATCGCGGGCCACGGCGGACAGAACTGAGATCCAGGCTCCCCGAAGCCGGCGTTCTTCGGCACGCGGCCCCAGGGAGCCGTCAATCTTTTCACGCCCGCGAGTGTGACGCGCTTCATCTCGAAATCGACGCCCAGCGCTTCCGCCAGCCCCCGCGTTTGGGTGTCCATGCCGGCCTTGGCCTCGCTGATGATCCAGCAGCGGGCGCCGGCTAGTGGGCGGTCTTTTGTTCGGGTGGTGATAGAAGTTTCCGTCGTCATGGCGGCAACCTGCGACTTTTCCCGATGCCCTGTCCAGCGGGACAGCCGCAGGTGACGGTCATTATGTTTCCCAGGAGCGCCATTGAGAGACATAATCAGGCTGCTCCCGGCAAGCGATTCCCAGATGACCCGAAAACTCGACAGCACCGACTGGCGCATTCTGAAAGAGCTGATGGCCGATGGGTCGCTCACCAATGTGGCGCTCGCGGGCAAAGTCGGATTGTCCGCCCCGCCGTGCTTGCGGCGCGTGCGGGCATTAGAAGAGTCAGGGGTTATCACGGGTTACACCGCTCTCATCGACGAGCGGGCGCTCGGGTTCGAATTGACGGCGTTTGCTATGGTGGGGCTGCACAATCAGTCCGAAACGGACCTGCGCACCTTCGAGAACCGCATCCTGGGTTGGCCGATCGTGCGCGAGGCCTACATGCTCTCCGGCGAGAGCGATTACATCCTGAAGTGCGTCACGCGCGACCTCACTGCGTTTCAGGACTTTCTCCTGAAAGAGCTGACGTCGGTGCCGAACGTGGCGAGCGTGAAGACGACGCTTGCGATCCGCCGCGCCAAACTCGCGCCGGGCGTGCCGCTCGCGCCGGAGTAATCTAGTCCATCCGATCGAGGTGGCGGACGTTGCGCAAGTCGGGGAACATGCGCGCCCACACGGCCGCCGTCAGAAGAGCGCCCACGCCGCCGATCACGACAGCTGGAACGGCGCCGAAGCCGGCGGCCATGGTGCCGGCGCGAAATTCGCCCAACTCGTTCGATGCGCCGATAAACGTCATATTGACGGCGCTCACGCGGCCGCGCAGGTCGTCTGGCGTCTTCAGCTGAATGAGCGTCTGACGGATGAAGACGCTGACCATGTCGGCGGCGCCCATGACGGCCAGTGCCAGCACAGAGAGCCAGACGAGCGTCGACATGCCGAAGACGACGATGGCGAGGCCATAGACGGCCACCGCTGCGAACATCGTGAGGCCGGCGTGATCGCGGACGGGGTTGTTGATGAGCCAGAGGCTCATCAGGAGAGCGCCGACGCCGACGGACGAGCGCAGCGCGCCCAGTCCCCAGGGGCCGACATCGAGGATATCGCGAGCGAAAACAGGGAGCAGCGCAATCGCCCCGCCAAGCATCACGGCGATCATGTCGAGGGAGAGCGCGCCAAGCACGATTGGCTGGCTCCAGATGTAGCGGAAGCCTGCAAACAGCGCTTCGGTCGTAACAGGCTGTGACGCGCGCTTTTCGGGCTTCGGGATCAACAGCGTCAGCACGCCGGCGCTCAAGAAGAACAAGATCGACACCACATAGGCGAGTTCGGACGAGACGCCGTAGAGCAGTCCGCCGGCGGTGGGGCCAATGATGGTCGCGACCTGAAAACTCGAGGAATTGAGTGCGATGGCGTTGGCGAGGGCTGCTT
This sequence comes from uncultured Alphaproteobacteria bacterium, assembly GCA_963778225.1. Taxonomy (GTDB): domain Bacteria; phylum Pseudomonadota; class Alphaproteobacteria; order Rhizobiales; family Hyphomicrobiaceae; genus JAGVSR01. The sequence continues at coordinate 336,794 of CAVZTR010000010.1, read as the reverse complement.
GCGGGACGAGATTTGCCATGAGGGACTGCACGGCGGGGCCCATGAAGGCGCGCGCGATGCCGAAGACGAGAAGCACCGCATAGACTGGCCACACCGCCGTCAGCCCTTGATGCAGGATGGTGAGAAGCGCCAGTGCGCAGACCGCTTCCACCGCCATGCACGACGCCATGATAATGCGGCGATTGAAACGGTCGGCGACCGATCCGGTGACGAGAACAAGAATGGGCGCGGGCAGGAATTGCACGAGGCCGACGAGGCCCAGCAGAAAAGGATCGCGGGTCTGATCGTAGATCTGCCAGCCGACGGAGACGCTCAACACCTGGATCGCGAACACGAGCAGAAAGCGAGCGACCCAGTAGAGGCGATAGCCGGGGTAATCGAAGGCGCGATCTGACGGCGGCGCTCCGTTCGCAGGAGTTCCAGGCGACGCCTCGGACACGGTCATGGTGCAGTTTCTCCGGCCCGCAGACGACGCGGGCCTGCCGGCGGAGTGCCGGTTACTTCCACTCGACTTTCAGGATTTCGTAGGAGCGCGAACCCTTCGGCGTCGTCACTTCGACGGTATCGCCCTTGGTCTTGCCGATCAGAGCGCGCGCGATGGGTGACGAGATCGAGATCTTGCCGTCCTTCACGCTGGCTTCGAGATCGCCGACGATTTTGTACTTCACCTTCTCTTCCGTATCCTCGTCCACGAGGGTCACGGTGGCGCCGAACTTGACGTTGGCACCCGAGAGGCCTGCCGGGTCGATGACTTCGGCGCGAGAGAACTTGTCTTCCAGTTCGGCAACGCGGGATTCGTTCAGCCCCTGCGCTTCCTTGGCGGCATGGTATTCGGCGTTTTCCGACAGGTCGCCGTGAGCACGTGCTTCCGCGATCGCTTGGATGATGCGGGGGCGCTCGACGGCTTTCAGGCGATGCAGTTCCTCCTCGAGCTTCTTGTAGCCCTCGAGGGTCATCGGAACCCGATCCATCGACATCGCTAACGTCTCCTGATTGGCCTGGCCGCCGGGCCAGCACCCTTCGATTCATCCACAAAACGCGTGAGAAACCCACGACATAAACCCGCCCGGGGCGCGGCGGTTTCCGCCGCACCCTCAAACACGGGTGACATTCATCTCAGGTTGCGCGTGCGAGGTATGCCTGCAGCGGCGCCACCTTCAGGGTGTCGGACTTCATGGCCTTGATGGCCTTGGTCACGGCAACTGCCCCTGCCAGGGTTGTATAATAGGGGACGTGGTGAAGCAAGGCCGAGCGCCGGATGTCCTTGCTGTCCGAGAGAGCCTTGGCGCCTTCAGTAGTATTGAAAACCAAGGCAATTTCGCCATTCTTGATGGCGTCCACAATGTGGGGACGGCCCTCCAAGACCTTGTTGACGACTTCGCAGGGGATGCCCTCGGCCTCGAGTTGCCGCTTCGTGCCGCGAGTCGCGACGATCTTGAAGCCCATGGCGGAGAGCTCTTTCAGGGGTGCGCCGATGCGCTCCTTGTCGCGGTCCTTGACCGAGACGAACACGGTGCCGCCCATCGGCATCTTCTGACCAGCGCCAATCTGGCTCTTGCCGAAGGCGATCGCGAAGTCGCGGTCGAGGCCCATGACTTCGCCGGTGGAGCGCATTTCCGGTCCGAGGATCGGATCGACCCCCGGGAAGCGCGCGAACGGGAACACGGCTTCCTTGACCGCGATGTGGTCGAGTTTCTTCTGCTTCAGGCCGAAGGAGGCAAGCGGCTGGCCCGCCATCACCTTCGAGGCGATGCCCGCGACCGGTACCCCGATCACCTTTGCGACGAACGGCACCGTACGCGAGGCGCGTGGGTTCACTTCGAGGATGTAGATCTCATCATCCTTGATCGCGAACTGCACGTTCATCAAACCCTTCACCTCGAGGGCGAGGGCGAGCTTGCGTGCTTGCTCGCCGAGTTCGGCAACGGTTGCATCCGACAGCGAATAGGGCGGCAGCGAGCAGGCACTGTCACCAGAGTGGATGCCAGCTTCCTCGATGTGCTCCATCACACCGGCGATGAAGGTATCCTTGCCATCGCACAGGCAATCGACATCGACTTCGACGGCGTCCGAGAGATAACGGTCGATCAGCAGCGGACGCTTCGGCGACACGACCAATTCGGACGGATTGTCGAGCGTTGCGGAGAGACGCGTGATGTACCGGTCGATTTCCGCGCCGTCGTGGACGATTTCCATCGCCCGGCCGCCGAGAACATACGATGGGCGAATGACGACGGGATAGCCGATGCGATCCGCAACCGCGCGGGCTTCCCCGGGCGTCCCGGCAATGCCGCTCGCGGGCTGCTTCAGGCCCAGTTTTTCAATGAGCGCTTTGAAGCGGTCGCGGTCTTCGGCAAGGTCGATCGCGTCGGGCGACGTGCCGAGGATGGGAACACCCGCTTCCTCCAGAGGACCGGCGAGTTTCAGCGGTGTCTGGCCGCCGAACTGGACGATCACGCCCTTCACCTTGCCGTTCGACTGTTCCTTGCGAATGACTTCCAGCACGTCTTCAGCGGTGAGCGGCTCGAAGTAAAGGCGGTCGGAGGTGTCATAGTCGGTCGAGACCGTCTCCGGATTGCAGTTGACCATGATGGTCTCGTAACCGGCTTCGGTGAGCGCGAAGCAGGCATGACAGCAGCAGTAGTCGAACTCGATCCCCTGGCCGATGCGGTTGGGACCGCCGCCGAGGATGATGATCTTCTCGCGATCCGTCGGCCGCGATTCGCACGAGGGCAGGCCGCCATCGCCGCTTTCGGTGAGAGCAAGGCCGGTCTCATATGTGGAATACATGTAGGCGGTGGGCGAAGCGAACTCGGCGGCGCAGGTATCGATGCGCTTGAACACGGGCGTGACGCCGAGATCGTGGCGGAGGCTGCGGACGTCGGCTTCGGTTTGGCCCGACAGCTTCGCCAGTCGTGCGTCGGAGAAGCCGAACGATTTCAGCACCTGCATTTGACGTGCAGAGGTCGGAAGCCCGTGCGCCTTCACGCGCGCTTCGAGATCGACGATCTCCTGCAGGCGAGAGATGAACCACGGGTCGTATTTGGAAAACGCATGGACCGTTTCGTGGTCAAAGCCCATGCGAAGCGCTTGCGCGACCTTCAACAGCCGATCGGGGGCCGGACGTGAGAGCGCCGCACGGACGACGTTCTTGTCGTCTCCAAGACCCAGTCCTTCCAGGTTGATATCATCTAGGCCTGAGAGGCCCGTCTCCATGGAGCGGAGCGCTTTCTGCAAGCTTTCGGCAAATGTTCGGCCGATGGCCATGACTTCGCCGACCGACTTCATCGCCGTCGTGAGGGTCGAGTCGGCGCCGGGGAACTTCTCGAAGGCAAAGCGCGGGATCTTGGTGACGACGTAATCGATTGTCGGCTCGAATGAGGCGGGCGTCGCGCCGCCGGTGATGTCGTTTTCGAGTTCGTCGAGCGTGTAGCCGACGGCAAGGCGAGCGGCGACCTTCGCAATCGGGAAGCCCGTTGCCTTGGAGGCCAGTGCCGAGGAGCGCGACACGCGCGGGTTCATTTCGATGACGACGAGACGACCCGTCGCCGGATTGACCGCGAATTGCACGTTGGAGCCGCCGGTCTCAACGCCGATCTCGCGCAGCACCGCCAGCGAGGCATCGCGCATGATCTGGTATTCTTTGTCGGTCAGCGTCAGCGCCGGGGCGACGGTGATCGAGTCACCCGTGTGCACGCCCATCGGGTCGAGGTTTTCGATCGAGCAGATGATGATCGCGTTGTCCGCCTTATCGCGGACGACCTCCATCTCGTACTCTTTCCAGCCGATGAGGCTCTCGTCGATCAGGATCTGGCCGACGGGCGACGCATCGATGCCGGACTTGGCGATCGTCTCGAATTCTTCGCGGTTGTAGGCGACGCCGCCGCCGGTGCCGCCCATAGTGAAGGCGGGACGGATGATCGACGGCAGACCGATGATGTCGAGAGCCCGCATCGCTTCGGCAAACCCGGCATGGCGGTCGTAGCCGATGACCTTGCCCTCGGCATTGCGGATCTCAGGCGAGGAGGCAATCATGGCCCGCGGGCTTTCGAGCCCGATCCGGTCCATGGCTTCGCGGAAGAGCTTGCGGTCCTCAGCCATGTCGATGGCTTCGGCTTTGGCGCCGATCAGTTCGACGTCCATCTCCGCCAGCACGCCCTGCTTCTCGAGCGCGAGCGCGGTGTTGAGCGCCGTTTGTCCGCCCATCGTCGGCAACAGCACGAGCTTCTTGCCGGGGCGTGCCGCCTTTTCCGCGGCGATGATCTTGGCGACCACTTCCGGCGTGATCGGCTCGATATAGGTGGCGTCGGCCAGATCCGGGTCGGTCATGATCGTCGCCGGATTGGAATTGACCAGGACAATCCGATACCCGTCGGCTTTCAAGGCCTTACAGGCCTGGGTGCCGGAATAATCGAATTCGCAGGCCTGCCCGATGACAATGGGACCGGCGCCGATGATGAGGACGGTGTCGATATCTGTGCGTTTGGGCATGGCGGGGCCAACTCTTATTGCAGCGCAAATGGTTTGGCTATAGGCCGCGACGGAACGCGCGCGGGAGCGGGGCGGCTGGCGTGCATCAGGGTTACGGTTTCATCCGTCAAGGCGAAAGCTGCGGGTTCGAACATCCCTCCCCGCGAAAAAGCCCGGCCCTTTTGTCTCGGGCCGGGCTTTGATGCTGTCCGTCGGGCTCACCGAGACCCGGCTCAGGGCTTGGCTGCCGGCTTCTCGATCTTGAGGTCGGTCGGGTAGCTGTACGTTTCCTTGAAGATCGGCTTGTCGAGCATCCCTTCGCGGGCAAAGACGATGCGGGCGGGCAGGCCCGTTGCGGGGTCGAGATAAATGACACGCAGCGCTTCGTTCTTGGGAGCTTCGGCGGGCTTTTCGCCGCGCTTCTCGGCTTCGATCTGCTCCGGCGTCTTCTCCTTGGGCTCGTCGAGACCCTTGTAGGCGCGGACCTGCTTGCCTTCGATGGTCTCGGCGCCCATGCATTCGAACAAGCCGACGCTCTGTGGCACGTCACCAAACGTGCTCTTGAAAAAGTTCACCATCTGCTCGGTCGTCGTCGCATCGAGCTTCTGCCAGTCGGCTCCGGGCGCCTTGGTCCAGGCCTCGTTTCCCACAAGCACCGTCTCCGTCGGCTTATCCGGGTCGACGAGCGTCTTCACGACCTGACGCATCCGGTCGGGCTTGACGTACTCGACCGTCATCGTGAACGGGCCTTGCTCGCCGATCAGGTTCAGCTCCTTGCGAACCATGTCCGTATTGCTCTGGCGCGTGAAGGCCTGCAGGACTTCGCGGGTGCAGTCGGCGAACGCGCTGGTGGCGGACGCGACGATTGCGAGCGCCGCTACGGACCCGCAAATAAGAGTTTTCATTGTTCGTACTCCATCGGCCGCATGCGCGCGCCGTCAGTTTCAAGGCGCGGTGGCGTTACTTCTTTTCTTGGGTGGATTCCGAACCGGCCAGCAGCTCCGTCGGCGGGGTGATCGTGATGCCCTCGTAGGAATAGACCGCGACGAACTTCGCCGGGCCCTCGGACTTTGCTGATTTGGTCACGTAAAGGGCGGGCAATCCGGTGTCGGGCGCGACGTAAACGGTCGTGACGACGTCCATCCCGTCGGTGTCCTTGGCGACGGCGGTGCCGTAGCCGACGAAGTCCTTGCCCTCATACTGAACCTTGCCGAGGCAGGAGAAGTCGGCGGCGGCCTTCGGCGGCACCTTGTAAGCTTCGCGCTCCTGGGTCACGACCTGCGCGTTGTGCGGGGGCTGCTCTTCCCAGCCGCCTTCTGTGTTTGCCCACGCCCACTTGCCGATGCCGATGGTCTCGACGGGGGCTTCTTCAGTCGGGCTTTCGATCTTGTTGTAGATCGCGTCGGGGGCGACGAAGTCGATGGTGCGGACGAGCGGTCCATTCAGGGTCTGCGCGGTGGCGACGGTGCGAAATGCGGGCTGCGCGCGCTGCTTCACGAACGCGGCCTCGACCTCGCCTTTGCACTTGTCGTCGGCGACGGCCGGCAAGGCCGCGGCAGCGAGGGCAGCGAGGGACAGAACAACAGAGCGCATGATCGAGGCAACCTCCCAATTATTCGAATTTTGCGCTCTTATACGCGGGTCGCGCGGCGGGCTGTCCTTAAATCTGGGAAAGGTTTACAGCCGGGCTGAGGCTACTTGGCGAAGTCCGCGCAGGGGTCATCGCGGTCGATCGTCGGGGTAAAGATGAGATAGTCGGCGGCGGGCTTGCCGTCGGGGTCGCGGGGCACATAAGCCTCGGGGTCTGTTTTGCCGTCTTCGACCTCGACCAGAACAACAGAGACGACCTTCTTATCCGGTGCGCGGGCGCGGATGTACCAGGGCACGCCGCGATCCAAAAGGGCGTGATTGTTGCCGGTCAGCAGAATGGCCTGACCGTGCTCGCCTACGGCTTTCAAGGTTGCATCAGCGATGTGCGCGTCGCGATAGCGCTGAGCGAGAGCCATGCGCGGGATCGCCGTCTTCGGCAGCATGCCGCAATGGGAGGCCTCTATCTCTTCAGCGGAAATGGCGTCGATCTTTTCGCCGAGCGGCTTGTCGAGCCCGAGGCGGGCCTGCTCCGCAACGGGGAGAGCTCCGAGCCCCTCCTTCGCCACTTTGCGTATCGTCTCGCGCGGGGGATCGCCGGCGTAAATGGTCGCGCGGGTTGCGATCACCGCTTCGAGCAGCGGGTCGATGGGGTACTTGTCCCAGCCGCCCGTCGCCCAATCCACCTTCTTTTTAAAATCATTGAGCGTTGCCGGCCGCGCAGCCGCGCGACTGTATGTGTTGAAGGCAGCGATGCCGTCGTTCTGGTCGGCGCGCAGCTGCTCCATCACGATCGCTTTAGCGTTCGCCGTCAGGAGTTTTGTGCGCAGCTTGTGGTGGTGCGGATTATCGTGCGCTTCGCCGAGCACGAGAACATCGAGCCCATCGGGTAACGCGAGCGTTTTGACGAGATCCTGCGCTTCATGCGGTGTGGAGAGCGTGGGCGTGCCTGTTGTTCGGCCCGTATCATACACGAGGCAGCTGTCCACCGCCGCATAGGTCAGAACGGCCTTGCAGAGAGGGTGGGCTTTGACATCGGCCAACGGTGCGGGTGGTGAGAAAAAAGCAAGGGTTGCGAAAAAGGCGGTGAGGCCTGCGAGCAAGAGCGACTTCGGATATCTCATGAGAGAACTACTGCTGGAGCGCGGCTGCGGATCACCGCTCCTTGACGGGTGCCGTGCCCTTCTGATCGCGCATGAAGTTTGCGAACCTATTGAAGAGGTAGTGGCTGTCCTGCGGTCCGGGTGAGGCCTCGGGGTGGTGCTGAACCGAAAAGACGGGCTGACCTTCGACTGCGAGGCCGCAGTTCGAACCATCAAATAGAGACACATGCGTTTCCACGACGCCCTTGGGCAGCGTGTCGCGATCGACGGCGAAACCGTGGTTCATGGAGACGATCTCGACCTTGTTGGTCGTGAAGTCCTTCACCGGATGGTTCGCGCCGTGATGGCCCTGGTGCATCTTTTTCGTCGTGGCACCGAGTGCGAGGCCCAGCATCTGATGCCCGAGGCAGATGCCGAAGACGGGCTTGCCGCTGGCGACGAGTTTCTTGATTTCCGGCACGGCGTATTTGCCGGTTTCGGCCGGATCGCCAGGGCCGTTGGACAGGAACACGCCATCGGGATTGCGCGCGAGAACTTCCTCAGCCGTTGTCTTGGCAGGCATCACCGTCACCTTGCACCCGGCGTTGGCGAGGCAGCGCAGTATGTTTCGCTTGAGGCCATAGTCGAGGGCGACAACATGGAACTCCGGCTTATCGTTCAGCGCATAGCCTTCATTCCACACCCAGCGCATCTCATCCCAGGTGTAGCTCTGGCCGCTCGTGACGTCCGGCACGAGATCCATGCCGACGAGGCCCGGCCAGGCGGCGGCCTCAGCCTTCAGCTTCGCGAGATCGAAGCGGCCCGACGGCTCGTGTGAGATGACGCCGTTCGGCATGCCCTTTTCACGGATCAGAACGGTCAACGCGCGCGTATCCACGCCGGCGATGGCGATGATCCCGCGCGCTTTCAGCCACTGATCGAAATGTTCGACCGCGCGATAGTTCGATGGCTCCGTAATGGCCGCGCGCAGCACGCACCCGCGCACACCGGAGCGGGAGGCGAGATTGGATGTTTCCGTATCCTCGGTATTGGTGCCGACGTTGCCGACATGGGGAAACGTGAAGGTGATGATCTGGCCCGCATAGGAAGGATCGGTGAGGATCTCCTGATACCCGGTCATCGCAGTGTTGAAGCAGACTTCGCCGACGGCCGTGCCGGTGGCTCCCAGCCCCTGCCCCTCGATGACGGTTCCATCGGCGAGGACGAGCCGCGCGGTGGTCGCAACTTCGGTCCAGGGCGCGGGCGTTGGCGACGTCATCGGGGCCTCACGAGGTCGGGCTCAGGAGTTCGGTGTGCCTGCGGCCATGCTGGAAGCCGGGTGACGCGCGAGCGTACCCAGACCGGCGGCCGGAGACCCTTGAAATTCGGCCGGACCCTAGGGGAAGCGCTTTGCGAAATCAAGGAACGCACCAGGGATACAAAGGTCTCCATAGCCACACAGGACCCGTCACCTTGCCGCACCTGTGGGCGGACGCCTCAGACGTTTGTTCAAATGTCCGGCTTGCCGGACGGGCGTTTGTTAAAGGTCCGGCTTGCCGGACTCGGGACTTAATCCTAAACACCGCCCCTGCCAGTTTGAGGATGAAGCCATGCGCACCCGGCTCAACGACGACATCAAGACGGCGATGAAATCGGGCGACAAGCGCCGTCTGGCGACGCTGCGGCTGATCACGGCGACCATCAAGGACCGTGATCTCAGCGCGCATGTGGACGAGCAGGGGCAGGCGACCGGCCGGGACAGGATCGCGGACCAGGATATTCTGGCGCTGCTGCAGAAGATGATCAAACAGCGGCGCGAGAGCATCGATATCTACCGCAAGGCCGGTCGCGACGACCTCGCCGATCAGGAAGCCGAAGAAATCGCCGTCATCGAAGCCTATCTCCCGCAGCAGATGGATGAAGATGAGATGCGCGCGGCGGTGGCAGGGCTTGTCGCGGACCTTAATGCCAAGGGCCTCAAGGACATGGGCCGTGTGATGGCCGCGCTGAAAGAGCGGTACACGGGCACGATGGACTTTGGCAAAGCCAGTGCCATGCTGAAGGAGGCCCTGAAGTAGGCCGGCTGCCCTGTGAATATTGGGAGTTGTGGCTGACTTGGGGCGGGATGGACCGGCAAATCACTTAGCGTCGCGACGGTGCTGGGTTTTTCCCCCAGCGCGGGAGACCCATGCGATATTCGCCTCACCTGCTCGATGAGATCCGAGCCCGCCTGCCCGTGAGCCAGGTGGTGGGGCGCAAAGTTGCGCTCAAAAAGAAGGGCCGCGAGTGGTCGGGGCTATCGCCCTTCAAGATGGAGAAGACGCCGTCGTTCTTCGTCAACGATCACAAGGGCTTCTACCATTGCTTCGCGTCCGGCGAGCATGGCGATATCTTCGCGTTTCTGATCAAGACGGAGGGCCTGACCTTCCCGGAGGCCGTGGAACGGCTTGCATCCGAGGCCGGCGTTACTCTGCCCAAGCCCGAGGTGCGAGATCAAGAGGTCTACGACCAGCGGCAGCGGCTGTCGGCCGTTCTTGAGGCATCGGTCGCATACTTCCAGGAGCAGCTGGCGGGGCCCGGCGGAGCGGAGGCCCGGCGCTATCTTGCGGAAAAGCGCGGTTTGAGGCGGGAGACGATCACGTCATTCCGGCTTGGCTATGCCCCCAACTCACGAACTGCACTGAAAGAGCATCTGACCAAGCTCGGCTTTTCAGTCGAGGAGCAGGCGCTGTCGGGAATGCTGATTTCGGGAGAGGAGATCCGCGAGCCCTACGACAGGTTCCGGCATCGGGTCATGTTCCCGATCGCGGACTGGAAAGGTCGCACGATTGCGTTCGGCGGCCGCGCGCTCGATCCGGATGCGCCGGCGAAGTACCTGAATTCGCCGGAGACGCCGCTCTTTCATAAGGGGCACAATCTTTATAATGCGCATCTGGCGCGGGCCGTGGCGCATGACAAAGACCGCGTCATCGCCGTCGAAGGCTATATGGATGTGGTGGCGCTGACCGAGGGCGGCTTTGCCGAAAGCGTCGCACCGCTGGGCACCGCATTGACGCCGGAGCAAGTCGGTCTTCTATGGCGCATGACACCCGAGCCGATCCTGTGTTTCGACGGCGACAGTGCAGGCAAAAAGGCCGCATACCGGGCGATCGACACCGTCCTGCCGCTGCTGAAGCCCGGCATGAGCATTCGCTTTGCTTTTCTTCCCGACGGGCTCGATCCTGACGATCTGGTGCGCCAGCAGGGACCCGAGGCGATGGAAGCCGCGCTCGCCGCCGCGCAGCCTTTGGCGCAGGTTCTGTTCGACCGCGAATGGGCGCAGGATGACTGGTCGACGCCGGAGCGCCGGGCGAAGCTGGAACAGCAGATCCGGATGTTGACGGCACGGATCGAGGACGGCGCCGTGCGCTCACATTATGAGCAGGACATGCGGCGGCGCCTTCAGTCCGCGTGGGGTCAGGATAGGGCAACGGCGCCGTTCCGCCCGTCGCGAGAGACGGGGTTTGGACGTCAACCCGCCCCGGCTGGACGGCCCGCAGCCAACTTCCGCGGCATGCCGGCGGGCGGATTTGGCCGGCCGGGACGACCAGGATACGGGGCCCGTCCTGGCGGATTTGGCGGTCAGCGCGGCCCGGGCGGCTTTTCCGCAGCCGGTGGGCCCGCCGTTCACGCCCTGCCGTCGTCCAGCTTGCTCAACAGTTCACTTGCATCCGGCGATAAGACCCGGCCCAACTACCGGGAGTTGTTACTGATCCGAACTCTCGTCAATCATCCGTGGTTGGCCACGGAGGACGCCGAAAGGCTTTCCGAGGTCAACTTTACCGCGCCTGTGCTTTCCCGGCTGCTAGATGCCATCCTTGCGGCGGTTTCACTTGACAATTCTCTTGACAGCTCAGGGTTGCGATCCCATTTGGATCAGACCGGATTCGGCGGGGTTCTGGATCTCGTCGATCGTTCGGTGACGCACAAATGCGACAGGTTCGCCGAGCCCAATGCCGGGCACGCCGAGGTGGAAGCTGGCTGGCGCCACGCCCTCGCGCTGCATGAACGGCAAGTCGGGTTAAAGGCGGCGCTCGAAAGCGCGGAGCGTGCTTGGCATGAGGATCGCAACGAAGATGCCTTCCAGCGCATCTGCGAACTTCAGGCCGAGCTTGAACGCTTGGCGCGCCCCGAGAGCCTGGATCAGAACACAGAAGATGCCGCAGCGGTATGAGGGAAACGCTCGTTCATCGTCCCGGAGACCTTGGCTGTGCCACGTCAGCGACGGGCCGGCTCACAGAGTTCTCACCGAGGATATGATCGTCGCCTCGTATCGCACATTCGTTGTTAGAGCCCTCCCAAGAGGCGAGACCCTATGAGCCGCGCACCGCAGACCAAGTCCAACGCCGTCCCCAAGCGCGCCGCCCCGGCAGCCGCGCCTCGGACGGACGAACCTTCGGGCGATGCACCCGAGCGCGATAGCCCGCTGCTCGATCTCTCGGATGCCGCCGTCAAGCGCTTGCTGAAGACTGCCAAGGCTCGCGGGTACGTCACCTATGACGAGTTGAATGCCGTGCTGCCCTCCGAGGAGGTGTCTTCAGAGCAGATCGAAGACACGATGGCGATGCTGTCCGACATGGGCATCAACGTCGTCGATCAGGAAGAGGCCGAGGAAGGTGCGGAAGCGGTTGATGACGCCGCGGATGATGAGGACGGCGGTGGGCGTGCGCTGACCGCGACGACGGCGCTGGTCAAGACGGAGACGCGCGCAGAACCGACCGAGCGCACGGATGACCCGGTGCGCATGTACCTGCGCGAGATGGGCTCGGTCGAACTGCTGTCGCGCGAAGGCGAAATCGCCATCGCCAAGCGCATTGAAGCCGGTCGCGAAGCCATGATCGCGGGGCTGTGCGAAAGCCCCCTCACCTTCCAGGCCATCATCATCTGGATGCAGGAGCTGAACGACGGCAAAATCCTGCTGCGTGACATCATCGATCTCGAGGCGACCTACGAGGGTCCGGAAGCCAAGGCGCCCGTTCCCGGCGAAGAGGGTGTGGATGGGGAGGCTGCCCCCGATGCCGCCGCGCCGGCCGCTCCTGGCAGCGACATGGCCGACGATGAGGAAGATTTCGAGAACGCGCTGTCGCTCGCAGCGATGGAAGCGGAATTGAAGCCGAAGGTTCTGGAAACCTTCGACCGCATCGCAAACACCTACAAGAAGCTGCGCAAGCAGCAGGACAAGAAGCTGGAGCAGCAGGTTGCCGGCGAACAGGGTTCGCGCCAGCAGCAGAAGGCTTACGAGAAAATCCGCGATGAAATCATCGTCGATGTGAAGTCACTGTCGTTGAACAACGCCCGCATCGAGAGCCTCGTCGAACAGCTCTACGCGATCAACAAGCGCCTCGTCGGGTTTGAAGGCCGGCTGATGCGCCTGGCCGACAGCTACGGCGTCGGACGGCAGGATTTCATCGACGAGTACTTCGGCAACGAACTCGACCAGACCTGGATCGAGAAGATTTCGACCAAGGGCAAGAAGTGGACGAACCTCGTCAAGCAGGAGCGCCCGAACATCGAGCGCATCCGCGGCGACATCCATAACCTTGCGACCGAGACGGGTCTGGAAATCCCTGAATTCCGCCGCATCGTGAAGGCGGTTCAGAAGGGCGAGCGCGAAGCCCGGCAGGCGAAGAAGGAAATGGTGGAAGCCAACCTTCGTCTCGTGATCTCAATCGCCAAGAAGTACACGAATCGTGGCCTCCAATTCCTCGACCTCATCCAGGAAGGCAACATCGGCCTGATGAAGGCTGTCGACAAGTTCGAGTACCGGCGCGGCTATAAGTTCTCGACGTATGCGACGTGGTGGATCCGGCAGGCGATCACACGCTCGATTGCGGATCAGGCGCGCACCATCCGCATCCCCGTGCACATGATCGAGACGATCAACAAGATCGTGCGCACGTCGCGTCAGATGCTCCATGAAATCGGCCGCGAGCCGACGCCGGAGGAACTGGCCGAGAAACTCGCGATGCCGCTCGAAAAGGTGCGCAAGGTCCTCAAGATCGCCAAGGAGCCGATTTCGCTGGAGACGCCGATCGGCGACGAGGAAGATTCGCATCTCGGCGACTTCATCGAAGACCGTAACGCCGTCCTGCCGATCGATGCCGCGATCCAGTCGAACCTGCGCGAGACGACGACCCGGGTGCTGGCCTCGCTCACGCCTCGTGAAGAGCGTGTCCTGCGCATGCGCTTCGGGATCGGTATGAACACCGATCACACGCTGGAAGAAGTCGGCCAGCAGTTCTCGGTCACGCGCGAGCGCATCCGTCAGATCGAAGCGAAGGCGCTGCGCAAGCTCAAGCACCCGAGCCGCAGCCGGAAGCTTAGAAGTTTCCTCGACAACTGATCGACACGATACAAAGCCCCTCGCCCCTGGTCCAAAGCCGGGGGCGATGTTGTTTCAGGTCGTTGTGCCAGCAAGTGGCAGGAAGGCTAAGTGAGTCGCTCGCGTTCTGAATGCGCGTTGCAGCGGGACTAGCGCCAGTTCTCACTCATTCGTGGGCTCATCCCTACTGCTCTCTATATACTGAGAGTGCGCCGCGTTTGTGCCGGTTGGTGATTTGGTTTTCGAGTCCGAAGCGACACTGGAACAGACGACTCGCGTTCAAAATTGGTCTCTTGCGTGCTGCGAAAATTGGCACATGGCCCCGTCGAACGCTCTCAAATCGAGTCATCAACAGGGATGCTCACAGCGGCATTGCGCAATGATGCAGTGCCCAAGTGCTTGTTTTGCAAGGTGTGGCGCGTGCTTTAGTGGCGCTATCGCCACACAACAGCCGCAGTCGCTGCCACATCGCGAATGCATCATTGTTGCGCAGGAGGGAATCACAGAGTTTCGCGAGTAACGGCGGGTCACATATCGATCGATGTGCCGTTCATGTCTGAGAGCGCGGTTTCAGTTTGCGTATCGAAAAAGTAGGGCGTCCGCCTTCGAAGATGCCAACGCAGATTGGGAGAAGCTCCATGAAGAACTATAGCCTGAGCGCCCTGGTGGCGGCCGGCCTGCTCGCAGGCGGACTCGCAACCAGCGCTAACGCTGCCGACCTCGGCGGCAATTGCTGCGCAGACCTCGAAGAGCGCATCGCTGAACTCGAAGCCACGACTGCTCGCAAGGGCAACCGCAAGGTTTCGCTGACCGTCTCCGGTTGGGTCGGCCAGCAGATCACGTTCTGGGATGACGGCGTCGAATCCAACACCTACATCCACGACCTCGGCACGACGCTGGGCAGCCACGTGAAGTTCACGGGCTCGGCTCAGATCTCGCCCGGCTGGTCGGCTGGTTACGTGCTGCAGATCGAAGCCATCGGCTCCGACGGTCTGACGACAAGCCAGAACAATCCGAACGGTCCTGCCGTTTATAACGCTCTCGGCGACTGGCGCCACGGGCCTCGGCGGCGTGCAGACGCTCCAGTCGTTCTGGTTCGTCAAGTCTGACCAGCTCGGTAAGATCGGCCTCGGCAAGCAGTCGCAGGCTTCGGACAACACGGCCATCCTCGTTGACGGTTCGGGCTCGCTCGTTCCTGCCAACTGGGTGGCGTTCGACATCAGCAGCTTTGCCATTCGTACGGCTGACGGCGGCGTTCTGCTGGCACGTACCTGGGGCGGTGCTGGCGGTGGTTGCGCCACGATGGGCGGCGCCTGGGGTGACTGCAACGGTCTGACGCAGAACGTCGTTCGTTACGACTCGCCGACCTTCGGTGGCTTCTCGGTCTCGGCCTCTTGGGGTGAGGACGACATGTGGGATATCGCCGGCTCGTTACGCTGGTGAGCATCATGGCTTCAAGCTCGCTGCTGCTGTTGCCTACAACGAGGTTAACTCGACTGGTAACTGCTGCTGGTCAGCGGCGTGGTACAACAACCTCGGTACTCTCGACGCTCAGTACTTCCAGGCTGGTGCTTACGCTCAGCACGTTGCGACGGGTCTCTTCGGCTTGGTCAACTACGGCGACATGCAGAACTGACGACGGTGCCTGGCATCGATGACTGCTGAGACCTGGTACGTCAAGGGTGGTCTTCGCACGAAGTTCAACCACCTCGGTGCTACCGTGTTCTACGGTGAGTACCTGACGGCTGACGGTGCTGGTGCTGACGGCTACGCTGGTCCGGCGACGGGTGTGTAGCTGCGACTTCACGTCGGTACTATCGACGAGCTCGACGTCTGGGGTCTTGGTGTCGTTCAGGAAGTTGATGCTGCTGCGATGTCGGTCTGGATCAAGTATCGCAACGCTTCGGCTGATACGACCGTCGATCGCCTTCACCGGGTTCGGCATCGGCGTCGAAGACTTCGAGTACGTCGGCGTCGGTGGTCTGATCAACTTCTAATCTGACAGATCTCCCATCTGGTTGAAGGCCGCCTGGCAACGGGCGGCCTTCTTCCTGTTTGGGGCCGGTTATCTTGCCTCAGGAGCCGCATAACCCTTCTCAGCCGGCGCTCCGGTTTCTACAATCGCGCCATGCTGACAAAGTTTTTCGCAGAATTGCGGTCCGCCAAGCTGCCGATCTCCGTGAAGGAGTACCTGGCGCTGCTCGAGGCCATGGAGGCCGGGTGCGCCAACGGCAAGGTCGAGGATTTCTATTATCTTGCGCGGCTGACACTCATTAAAGACGAGCGGCACTTCGATCGGTTCGATCAGGTGTTTGGCCACGTCTTCAAGGGCCTCGACCTGATGAGCGAGGCGATCGAGGCCGATATTCCCGACGAATGGCTGAGGGCGGTCGCGGCGCTCTATCTCACGGACGAAGAGAAGGCCAAGATCGACGAACTCGGCGGCTGGGAGAAAATCATGGAGACGCTTCGCGAGCGTCTTCGGGAGCAGAAGGAACGACACCAGGGCGGCAACAAGTGGATCGGCACGGGCGGCACGTCACCGTTTGGAGCCTATGGGTACAATCCCGCCGGCATCCGCATCGGGCAGCACGAGAGCCGGCACCAGCGCGCAATCAAGGTCTGGGACAAGCGCGAGTTCAAGGATCTCGCCGGCGATGTCGAACTCGGCACGCGCAACATCAAGGTCGCGCTGCGGCGGTTGCGCCAGTTCGCCCGCACGGGGGCGGCCGACGAGTTCGATCTCGCGGGCACCATTCGCGGCACGGCCGAGAAAGGCCATCTCGACATCCACATGCGCCCCGAACGGCGCAATGCGGTGAAGGTTCTGATGTTCTTTGATGTCGGCGGGTCGATGGACTGGCACATCAAGGGCGTCGAAGAGCTGTTCTCGGCGGCGCGGACCGAGTTCAAGCACCTCGAGTATTATTATTTCCACAACTGCCTCTACGAGCGCGTGTGGCGGGATAACACCCGGCGATGGACGGAGACGATCCCGACGTGGGACGTGCTGCACACCTATCCGTCGGACTATAAGATCATCTTTGTGGGCGATGCCTCGATGAGCCCGTATGAGATCACGCAGCCGGGTGGGTCGGTGGAGCACATGAACGAGGAAGCGGGCCACATCTGGATCTCGCGGGCGCTGGCGACCTACCCGCATGCGGTGTGGCTCAATCCGATTCCCGAGCAGCATTGGAGTTGGACGCCGTCCATTGGCATCATGCAGAAGCTGATGGAGGGACGGATGTATCCGCTGACCCTCGAAGGGCTCGATCAGGCAATCCGGTCACTGCTGCGTTAAGGTTTTTGCCTTCTCCCCGCCGCAATGAGGGCGTGCGATTGACGTTGGGGGTAGATCGGCTCCAATACCGGGGTCGAGCTAGGGATTCGGGGCTTCTGAACATGTCTGGGCGACTTTTGATCGTGTTGAGCGCGCTCACTTTGGGCGGCTGCTCCAGTTCGTCGGGGGTTTCGACCGGTGCCTTGTTGGGTGAGGGTCAGACCAGTGCGACGGCGGCCGTCCCGACCGCAGCTCCAACCGGTGACCCAACCTCGCGGGCCTTCCAGGTCGGCTCAACGGCCGCGCGCGCCGTGAAGTGCGGCTATAACTTCGATCCCGTCAAACTGCGCACCAACTTCCTCGCCAACGAAGCGGCGACCGTTGCACCGACGGACATTCCACGGATCGAAAAAGTCTACGACACGGCCTACAACGGGGTCGCGAAAGCCGTGGCCGGGCAAGCCAGTTACTGTTCGCCAGAGAAGACCGCCGACATCAAGACGAACCTCACCCGCCATCTTGCCGGCGATTACGCGCCGGCCGTCGCCAAGAAGCAGGCGGAAGAGCCGGGCTGGTTCTCGAACTGGGGTGGTGCTCAGGACGGCGGGCCGTAAGTTCGGCTCCGACGGCTGGTGGGAGAAGCAGACCGACGCTCTCGGCGGCTGATGGGCCGGTCGCAGGCTTAACCTTTCGTTTGCTGAACTCTTCAACGGCGGCACCACAACAGTGCCGCCGTTTACGTTATGGCATCGCCCTTGCTGCGGAACCGGCATACACCGGCCACCGCAACCAAGGCATGTGCCCATGACCGCTTTGTCGCTCATCCCGCCGTCCACGTTTGGAACGGCTTGCGTTGCCCGGGCGACCCAGGTTGTACCGGCGCGGCACATGGATGCCTTATCGGCATATGCGCCCGATGATGTCGCTTCGGCTCTGTCACTTGAATTCATCGACACCCGCGCGGCCTTCAAGGCTTTGGAGATGGAGTGGACGGACCTCTTCCAACGTGCAGGCCGTTCCGAACAGCTCTTCCAGTCGTTCGGTTGGCTTTGGCACTGGTGCCATCACTTTCTTTCGCCAGATGACCGCAGGCAGTCGCTCGCCATTGTGGCCGGGCGGCGCAACGGCATCCTGGTTCTTGTTTGTCCCTTCGTGGTCACGACGAGTAGCGGCGTCTCGGCGCTGACGTTCATGGGTGACCCTGTCAGCCAATATGGCGACGTCCTGATCGAGGGTGGAGCGGACGCACATTCCGATTTGAAGGCTGCGTTTGATTTCGTGCTGGCCATGACACGGGTCGATGTTCTGCATCTGCGCAAGGTGCGCTCGGATGCAGCGCTGGCTCCTCTCCTGCTAGAGCGCGGCGCACTTGTAATTGAGACGCAGCAAGCGCCCGCATCTTACCTTCGACGGTCCGCGGGACTATTCTGTTTTCGAGCACCGCTATCCAAAGTCGGCGCGCAAAAATCGGAAGCGTCAAATGCGGCGCCTGCAGGAGACAGGCGCGACGTCATTTGTTCGCCTGGCCGCGGGACCGGAAGCATCCGATGTGGCGGGCCGTGCAGTTCACTTGAAACGCGACTGGCTGCGCGTGAGGGGTCTTGTTTCCGCGGCGATTACCGATACGCGGACGGAAGCATTTTTTCGCGATTGCGCCTCCGGGAACGGTCCTGAGACCGGCGTTGAGGTCGGCGTCGTTCGCTCCAATGGCGATGTGGCGGCAATCGAGATCGCCATTCACTGCAAAGACCGCGTGGCAGTGCACCTCATCGCCTACGATGCGCAATTCGAAAAGACCGGGGCCGGAGCGCTGCTCATGGAAGACAGCATTCGCCGCGCGTGTGAATCCGGCATGGCGACGTTCGATCTCCTCGCGCCGGGGGCGGCCTACAAATTGGAGTGGGCCGATCGTGTGGTGGACGTGAGCGATTACGCGCTGGCGCTGAACTTCAAAGGCAAGGTTTACACGTCGGCTTATCTGGCGCGTTTGAGGCCGGCGGCGAAGGTGTTGCACGAGCACCTGCCGATGGCCGTGCGCCGTCACTTGGCAACGATTGTTGGCGCTATGCTTCTGATCAGCGATCGTGCGGGTGTTACTTGACGCCCAGCTTCTTTTGCAGGCTCGACGATGAGGTCGTGTACTGGAACACGACTTTCTTGTCGGGATAGACGATCTTCTGCGCCGCCTGCGCCATCAGTGCGGCCTCGTGGAAGCCAGATAGGATAAGCTTCAGCTTGCCCGGATAGGTGTTGATGTCGCCGATGGCGAAGATGCCCGCTTCGCTCGTTGCGAACTTTTCGGTGTCCACCGGTACGAGGTTTTCGTGCAGATTGAGGCCCCAATCGGCGATGGGCCCAAGCTTCATCGTGAGGCCGAAGAACGGAAGCATCGCGTCGACAGGGATGATCTCCTCGCCGGCCGCTGTCTTCACCGTCGCACCCGTCAAGATCCCGGAGTCGCCGTGCAGGGCGGTCACCTGACCGATCATCAATCGTACTTTACCCTCGCCGACGAGACGGCGCATTTCGTTGACGGAGTGGGGCGCACCGCGGAATTCATCACGACGATGCAGGAGGGTGAGGCTGCGGGCGACGGGCTGCAAATTCAGCGTCCAATCGAGCGCGCTGTCACCGCCACCCACGATCAGGACATCCTTGTCGCGGAAATCGTCCATGCGTCGCACGGAATAGAAGACCGACGTACCTTCGTAGGCCTCGATGCCGTCGAGTGGGGGACGCTTGGGCGTGAACGATCCTCCGCCGGCCGCGATCACGACGACCTTGGTGAGGAAGAATTTGCCGGCATCCGTTGTGAGGAGGAAACGGCCGTCGTCCTGGCGCACAAGTGCATCGATGCGTTCGCCGAAGTGGAAGACAGGGTTGAACGGCTTGATCTGCTCCAGGAGGCGGTCGGTCAGTTCCTGCCCGGTGACGACAGGCAAAGCCGGCACATCATAGATCGGCTTCTCGGGGTAGAGTTCCGAGCATTGGCCGCCCGGTTTGCCGAGGATGTCCACGACGTGGCACTTGAGATCCAGCAGTCCGAGTTCGAAAACGGCGAAAAGACCGCAAGGTCCCGCACCGATGATGACGACATCGGTCTCGATGGGGCCAGAGCCTTCGGGACGTTCCATGGCGGTCATTGCCGGCTGTTATCCTTCACCTTACGGGCACGTCTAGGCCGCGTTGTCAGAACTGCTTTGCGGGCACTCGCAGCACGAGGCCGTCGAGCGCGGATGTTACCTTGATCTGGCAGCAGAGGCGGCTCTCCTCGCGCACGTCGAACGCGAAGTCGAGCATGTCTTCTTCCATATCAGCGGGCGCGCCTGTTTTCTCCCGCCAGGACGGGTCAACGTACACGTGACACGTGGCGCATGCGCAGGCGCCGCCGCACTCCGCCTCGATGCCTGGAACGTCCGCCATCTTGGCGGCTTCCATGACGGTGAGCCCCTCTTCCGCGGTCACGGTCTGGGCCGTACCGTCGGGCTGGATGAACGTGATCTTGACCATCTCGCCTCTGATGAAATGCAGGTGGGCTTCCCAGGGTCCCACAGGGGTCGCCCACAGGTCACCATGAAACGCTTCTCGCGTGCGGCCCGTTCAGGATCGCCGCATGGCCTTAGACGCCGCCCGATTTGAATTCAAGGCCGTTCGGCAGCGCACCAGCCGTCGTTTCGTCGTCGCGTCGGCTTTGGAGGCGGTTAGTGTCAGGTGAGGCCCCGGATGTAGGCTATCGCGCTTGTTACCGCCACTTCGCAGGCGGCTACCGCTTCCGCCTTGCCGACGGGATCGTACACGCTCAGCGGGCTTTTCTCCGCAGCGACTGCGGCGGCGGCGACCCGCCAGGCTCCCACGGCACGAGCCGACCCCTTCAGAGTGTGGGCGGCCACCTTCCATTCCATGTCGGTGCGTGCGGCGCGCAAGGACCCGAGAGTTTTCGGCAGTTCGCCGGCGAACAGGTCCAGGACTTCAAGTTCGAGTTGTCGATCCCCCATCGTGTAACGGCGCAAATGGTCATGGTCGATCGCATTGGGCGACACGCGGTCGATATCCCCGCCCGTCGGTCCGTCACTGCTTAGCACTTCACCGTTTTCTAACATGACGCGCTGCTCCGTACCCTCCGCCTGGAGGTCAACGCCATCAAGATGACACTGGGTCTGTAAACAGATGTAAAGACTTACGGCCAACTGCTCTAACGGTGAATAAACATTGTTCTGCCGTTATAGGCCGGTACAGATCGTCTCTACTGCCCGTAAACAGCGTTTCGCGACGGTGGTGCTCCGGTGCGGGGCGTCGAATTGATCAGTGCGTACCGGCAATTGGCATTTGAGGGGGCACATCGAATTGGGCTATCTGTGCAGGTGGGGCAGCGCCGGGCGGGCGCTCGGGGACCAACGATACGATGGCGCAGGATAATCCAGCATCGCGAGTGCCGCCGGGCATGCCGCTGCCACCTCCGCTGACGCCGGGCGATCCCGGCTCCACGGACCCGGAGTTGTCACTATCTGTCGGCGCCCTGCCCACCCTGCCCCCGCCGCTGCCCAAAACCGAGGGCAAGAGCCGCAAGTCTAAAGCCGCTTTGCCATCCCCCGCCCTAGCGCCCCCGTCTTCGGCCCCGACGAACGATGGTGAGGCTGAACCGTCGCCCCGCCGCGCCGCCCGCCGACGTCCGGCCGGTCCTTCGCGTGGTCAGGTGGCAGCGAACGACGACGTGCCCTCGATCGGCGGTTTGATCTACGCGCTCGACCAGAAGCCCGACGGCGCGCCCTTCCGCTATGCGATGATTGCAAGCGGCGTGTGGACCGCGATCACCGCCGCCTTCGGTTGGATGGTCTTTTCCGCCAAGGCCGGCGAGGGCCTCGGTCTCGGCGCTATTCTCGCCGATCCGGCGACGTTCCTGTTCCTTGCAGCGCTCGTCGTTCCCATCGCCGTGATGTGGTTCCTGGCGCTGCTCGCCTGGCGGGCGGAAGAGTTGCGCTTGCGCTCCTCCACCATGACCGAGGTCGCGATCCGGCTCGCCGAGCCCGATCGCATGGCCGAGCAGTCGATCGCTTCGCTGGGTCAAGCCGTGCGGCGGCAGGTTTCGTTCATGAACGATGCCGTGTCGCGAGCACTGGGACGTGCGGGCGAACTCGAAGCGCTGGTGCACAACGAAGTCGCCGCCCTGGAGCGCTCGTACGAAGAGAACGAACGCAAGATCCGCGGGCTCATTCAAGAACTGTCGGGAGAGCGCGGCGCGCTGCTCGGCACGTCTGAGCGCGTCACCGATACGCTGCGGTCGCTCGGGACTGAAATTCCGCAGCTCATCGACCGGCTGTCCAACCAGCAGATCAAGCTCGCGACCATCATTCAGAGCGCGGGTGAGAACCTGACGTCGCTGGAAACGGCTGTCGGGGCCAGCGCAGACCGGCTGGAGACGACCCTCAGCCAGCGCACCGAGGATATGCAGACGGTCCTCGTCGGCTATACCTCGGCGCTCGCCGATGCGCTGAGTGCCCGGACCGAGACGATCCAGAACGCTTTCCACGAATACCTGGAAAACTTGAATACCTCGCTCGACGGGCGGACGCAGAACCTGCAAGCGGTTTTCGAAGAGTATGCGCGGGCGCTGGACAGTTCGCTCGCCAACCGCGCGCAGATCCTCGATACCCAGCTCATCGAGCGCACGCGGGCCCTTGATAATGCATTCAGCGAGCGCCTGACGCTGTTCGATCAGTCGATCCAGCGCTCGACGCTGGCGATCGACTCCGCCGTGACCGAGCGCTCGCAGGCGCTCACCTCGGCGCTCGACAACCATGCCCGTGTGTTCAGCGAAACGATCCAGCGCCAGACGCACGATCTCGACGAGCAGCTCGTTGCCGGCATCAGCGCGGTGCGCCGTTCGTCGGAAAACATCACGCGCCAGTCGCTCAAGGCGATCGAAGGTCTTGCCGGTCAGTCGGAAATGCTGCGCTCGGTTTCGGAAAATCTGCTTGGCCAGATCAACTCCGTAACGAACCGGTTCGAGAACCAGGGCCAGACGATCATGCGTGCGGCCAACGCTCTGGAAACGGTCAATTACAAGATCGACTCGACGCTGCAGACGCGGCACGCGGCGCTGTCGCAGACGCTCGAAAACCTGTCGGGCAAGGCGGAAGAATTCGGCCGGTTCGTGCAGGGCTATTCTTCGACCATCGAGGGCTCGCTATCGGACGCTGAACTCAAGGCGCGCACGGCGGCCGAGGAGATCCGGTTGCAGGCGGAGACGACGCGCCGCAATGCGCTTGCCGATTTGGAACGACTGAAGTCGGAAACGGATGTGGAGAGTGCGCGCCGGCTCGACGAACTGCGCAATCGCTTCGCCACGGTCTCATCGAGTGTCACGCGTGATCTCGACAGCTTGTCGTCGCGCGTCGACCAGACCGCCGACGAAGTGCGCCAGCGGGCGGCGCGAACGGCGGCGGAGATTGCCGCGGAACAAGCACGCCTGAAAGATCAGCTCGACCAGTTGCCGCTGGCCACCCGCGACAACGCCGATCAGATGCGGCGCGCCTTGTCGGACCAGTTGAAGGCCCTCGACACGCTCGCAAGCCTCACCCAGCGCACGATGCAGGCGCGCGATGTGACCCGTCCGGTCGGCGCGTCGGCACCTCCGGCCCCGCCCGCTGCCCTGCCCCCGCCCTCGGCATCGTTCCCGCAGTCGGCCGCACCTCCCTATTCGGCACAGCCGGCCCCGCCTGCCGCACTGTCACAACTGGCGCGTCCGGTTCCGGCCGATAGCAGCCGCGAAGGCTGGTCGCTCGGGGATCTCCTGGCGCGTGCCTCGCGCGACGAGGAGCAAGCCGCTCGACCCCAGCAGCCTCCGGGAGCCGCCGCTCCTCAGCCGGCGCCGTTCCGCCTCGACATCGATGTCGTGTCCCGCGCGCTCGATCAGGCGACCACGTCGGCGCTCTGGTCGCGCATCAATGCCGGTCATCGCAATGTTCTCTCGCGCGGACTGTATTCGGCCGAAGGAAGACATGCCTTCGACGAGATTACGCGACGGCTCCCGTCGGATCCCGGGCTGCAAGCCACGCTCCAGCGCTATCTGGAGGACTTCGAGCGGATCCGGCGCGAACTCGATACACGCGATCCCTCCGGCCGGACGGCCCAGAGCCATATTCTGTCGGATTCCGGCCGCGTTTACCTGTTCCTTGCTCACGCTACCGGCCGGTTGACCTGATCGCCGGTCTTGTCACCGGATCGTTCACATGCTCTCCCAGCGCACGCTTCGCGTCACGATCGAATCCTGGCCGCTCGCCCAGCCGTTCGTCATCGCGCGCGGCGCCAAGACGGAAGCTCGCGTCGTCACCGTGACGCTCGCTCAGGGCGGTGTCGAAGGTCGCGGCGAGTGTGTGCCCTACGCGCGCTACGGGGAAACGCCGGAAGCGACGGCTGCCGCCATCGAATGCACCGGTGCGCCTCAGTCGCACGGAGATCTGCTGCGCGTGCTGCCGCCGGGTGCGGCGCGCAATGCGCTCGACTGTGCTTTGTTCGATCTGGAAGCCAAGCTGGCCGGTGTGCCCGTGTCCGGTCTCTTGCGACGGCCTGAGCCCGGAGCGCGCGAGACTTGTTTCACGCTGAGCCTCGACTCACCGGAAGCTATGGCGGACGCTGCGCGGCGGGTGCCCCATTTGCACCTGCTCAAGTTGAAGCTCGGCGGGGCCGGAGACGATGCGCGCATGCGGGCCGTACGTGCCGCTCGGCCCGACGCCCGTCTCGTTGGCGACGCGAACGAAGCCTGGACGGTCGATCTGCTCGATCCCCTCCTCGAGGTCGCGGCGGAGTGCAGTTTCGAAACCATCGAGCAACCCTTGCCCGCGAACGCGGACGGCGCACTGGGCACGCGGGACCGGCCGGTGCCCGTATGCGCCGACGAGAGCGCGCATATCGCCTCCGACATCACCGCGCTCGTCGATCGCTACGATGCGGTCAACATCAAGCTCGATAAGGCCGGCGGGCTGACCGAAGCGCTTGCCATGGCGGATGCGGCGCGTGCGGCCGGTCTCGACATCATGGCAGGGTCGATGGTTTCCACCTCGCTCGGCATCGCGCCGCAGATGCTCGTGGCGCAATATGCCCGTTGGGTCGATCTCGACGGCCCGCTGTTGCTCGCGAACGATCGTGTTCCAGGCATCGTCATTCGCGACGGCATCATCGAGCCGCCTGATCGTGCGCTGTGGGGCTGATGGCTAGAGCGTGCCGCCATCCCAGCGGGCGCGGATGACCAGCGCGGCGAGAAGAGCGACGGTGGCGATGACGGCCATGGCCCCATACGCCCCGCCTGCATACGCGTTGAACAGCGGTCCCGACGCCCAGGTGGCCGCGCCCATGGCGACGCCGGATGCGAAGGTTGCGTAGAGGGCCTGCACGGTTCCCGATACGCGATCGGGGACTGCGCGGGCGACGAACAGAATCGCGCCCAGGTGCGTCGCGCCGTAGGTGAGCGCGTGCAGAAGCTGCAGCGGGACCAGGATCTCCAGCGGCGGATCCATCGTCATGACGATCCAACGCAAGATGGCTGCGGCCGCGCCGACAGCGAGCAGGGTTTCGGGTTTCAGGTGGCGGAAGCGGGAACCTGCGACGGCGAACAAAGCCACTTCGGCCAGCACGCCGATCGCCCATAGCGCGCCGATCCAAGCGCCGGAGATCCCTTGCGCGCGCATGTGCAGCGCACCGAAGGTATAGAACATGGCGTGCGAGGCCTGCGCGGCGCTGGCGGCGACGAGAAACGCGAAAAAAACAGGAAGTGAAAAGAGCCGCAGGACATCGCGGGTGATGTTGCTCGCGGCGGGCGAGTTCGACGTCTCCTCGTCGCGCGTGGTCGCGGGCGGAAACGGCAGGGCATGGGCGGCTGCGACGGTGAGCACCGTGCCCGCGAGCATGACCCAGAGGGCTGCTTCCGAACCGCTGCGATCAATCCATGCGCCGACGATCAATCCCACCACGACGAACGAGAGCGAGCCCCACAGCCGCATTCGGCCGTAATCGAGCGAATAGACGCGCACACCTTTGACGGCGATCGCCTCGACGAGCGGCATCATCGTGGCGGCGGCAAGAGACAAGGGGGCCGCAACCGCAAGAATAGGCCAGAAGCCGCTCGTGCCGCCAAGCATGAGGCAGGCTGCGAGCGCCGCCCAGGCGGAGGCGATGATGAAGAGGCGGTGCGCGCCCAGGCGGTCGGCGAAGATTGCGACGGCGGGTGTGACCGCGAGGCGGAGGATGAACGGGACGGCGGTGACGATGGCGACTTCATTCGCGGTGAGACCACGGCCGTCGAGCCACACGGGCAGGAAGGGGATCAGCACGCCGTAGATCACGAACATGGCCGCGAAATAGAGCGCGACGCGCTGACCGTAGTCGGCGCCTGTGTCGGGCAAGCGATCCTGATCTGAGGTTTGCGCGGTCACACGTACGCCTGCGGTTCCTGCGGCGCCAAAGCAAAGGGCCAGCGCACGGCCGGCCCTCTGTAGCGCGAATTGGTACGCCGGGCGATCAGAACGACGAGCGAATGCCCACGGACAAGATGTCCACCGCCGCCTCGACGCTGCCGGTGAATACCGGGGCTGGGGCAGCTGCCGGATGGCGGATAAACTCGCCATCTTCGACAAAGATGTGCGTATAGGCGAAGTCGATCTTGGCATCCTTGAGCAAGCCGAACATGTCGCCTGCATCGTAAGTGCCGCCGGCGCTCAGCCAGTACCGGTCGTTGTCAGGAAGCTGTACGAGGCGCGCTTCAGGATCTTGGATCGGTGAGATTTCGTAGCCGAAGCCCGTGCGCAACGTCAGCTTCTCGCTGTAGTCGTACTCGCCGCCGATCGCGAAGTACCAGCCGTCCTCCCAGCCGAACGACAGTGCGGCGGGGGAAAATCCTTCAATTGGCACCTCCTGCAAACGGCTCCAGTTCGTCCACTCGACTGTGCCGTGCAGACGGACGCCGGGCATCAGGACCTGGGTGATGCTGCCCGTGATCTTCTCAGGCAGTTCGAGGTTTGCGCCGATGGGCAGGTTGGAGGGCGGAACTCCGCGAACACTTCCATCCAGATCATGTTCGATCGAGGATCTGAAGCCGATGCCGATCGAAGTGCCCGGTGCCGGATTGAAATTGACGCCAAGCGTATAACCAAAGCCCCAGTCCGTTCCTTCGAGCGTTGCCGTCGGTCCGCCAGGGCTCTGGGCAAAGTTCAGGTGCATGAGATCGAGATATTGGATCTGTATGCCAGCGCCGATCTGCACGCCGGGTGCGATCTGGTAGGCGACCGTCGGCGCGGCATTGACACTGAACAGCTTGGACGAGCGGGCCAGCACATCACCGGCCCACACTGTATTGTCGGGTTTTGTGCCCAGCCCAAACTGCGAGTTGATGCTCAGCGCGAACACGAGATCGCTGCTGTAGCGGTAGGCCATGTAGCTCGCAGGCACGAGAGCATCGCGGCCGACATCGACGGATCGATCAGAGTCTGAAAACGGTAAGCGTGGGCCTAACCAGGCTGCTGGAGGTGCACCGTCTATCGTCTTCCACCGTCACATCCGCCCGCGGGATGATCAGCGAATAACTGCTGTCGAACGTGAGGCCCTGGCCGGAATAGCCGGCGGCGGCTGGGTTCCAGAACATCGACGCGAGAGACGTGCCGCCCGCAGCGGCACCGGCAAACGACATACCCTGGAACAGCGCTGACTGCTCGCGAACGTCGAAGCCGCCTGCAAAAGCTGGCCCTGCTGTGATGGCTGTTGCCAGGACGGACGCACATGCCGTGCGTGCCAGTCGCATCAATTTCCCTGCCTGCATGAAACACCCCCGAGCCGTTTCCGGTGCTGGACACGCGATAGAGGTAAGCAACTCCGTGCCGCAGCCTCAACGGCTTCATGCCCAAACTCGAAGCAATGACAGGGATATTGCGCTGCGATGTTGCGCTGGAGCGACTTGTGCAAACCTGAGCATTTTCAGGCTGAAACGAGAAAACCGGCCCGGATAAATCCGGACCGGTTTTCATGTTGAGCCAGCGGCAGCGTCCCTGATCGCTTCGCGGCTCTCCCCCCCGACGAGACAGCTCCCCCGAGATCTCGTCAGCGCGTGGAAGGTTGCAGAAACTTTCGGCACCCGCAAGTGAGTGCGCGCCACACAGGCACGTCCAAGGCGGCAAATGGTGCTGATCGATCACACTTGGGCAGACGGGCCGACGTTTCTGTGGCCGATCAGCGACGGAAAACGTGGAGGTGATCCACAGGTCCGCATCCGTGGCCAACATTGAGCATGCGGCCGGCGTCGAGAGCTTGCGAGAGGTAGTCTTTGGCCCGGGCAACGGCCGCATCGAGGCGTGTCTCGCCCTTGGCGAGTTCGGCCGTAATGGCCGCCGACAGCGTGCAGCCCGTGCCGTGTGTGTTCCTGGTCTCGATGCGAGGAGCGGCGTGGTGGGTGATGCCGTGCGGAGTCACGAGCACGTCGATTGCCATGTCACCCGTGGCATGACCGCCCTTCACGAGTGCTGCGTGTGCGCCGCCGGCAACAAGACGCTGGGCTTGCAATTCCATCTCCTCGACGGTGCTCGCAAGGCTTGTTCCCAGCAACTGCGCCGCTTCGTGCAGGTTGGGCGTAATCAGCGTGGCGAGCGGCACCAGAAGGTTGCGCACTGCGGCGATGGCGTCGGGTGCGAGCAGCACGTCGCCGCTGGTCGCCACCATCACCGGATCAACGACGATCGGACCGAATTCGTGCTTCTGCAGAATGCCGACCACGGTCGCGACCGTGACCGCATCGCCGAGCATGCCGGTCTTGACGGCGGTGACCTCGATGTCGGCGGCCAAAGTGTCGGCCTGCAAACCAATGAAAGCGGGCGGCACCGCATGGACACCCGTCACGCCTTGCGTGTTCTGGGCGGTCAGCGCGGTGATGATGGTCGTTCCATAGACGCCGAGTGCAGAGAATGTCTTGAGGTCCGCCTGGATTCCGGCACCACCCGAGGGGTCCGAGCCGGCAATCGAAAGCGCAATGGGCGTTTTAGGCAGCGGTGTCGTCATCGAGACCTCCGCTCAATCAAGGCGCCGGCCGCTGGTTCATGATCTCGCGCTGGAGATCGGACGGCGTGAGCCTTTCCTCCAACGTCGAGAGCCCGGGGAATGTTTCGATCATCCATTGGCCGAACGCGTTAATGGAAAACCAGTCGAAGACATTCAGGAACGCGATGCCGGTCAACACGAGCAGCGCTCCCATGATTTTTTCCATCAGTCCCAGGTGCCGCTTGAAGCGGTTCATGAACGACAGGAACGGACGGATGGCGACGGCTGCGAGTACGAACGGCACGCCGAGACCCAGCGAATAGACCGCGAGCAGTCGAACGCCCGCGCCGAGGCTGTCGGCGTTGGCAGCGAGCGCCAGCACTGTTGCGAGGATCGGCCCGATGCAAGGCGTCCAGCCGAACGCGAAGGCGAGGCCCAGCACGTAGGCGCCCGCGAAACTCGCGCCATCGACTTCGGCATGCACGCGCTTTTCCGAATAGAGCAGCGGGATGCGCAAGAGCCCGAGGAAGTGCAAGCCGAACAGGATGATGATGACGCCCGCCACATACCCGAGTTGCGCCCGGTACTCCTGCACGAACTGGCCCAGCGCCGAAGCTGTTGCGCCCAACGCGATGAAGACGGTGGTGAAGCCCAGGACAAAAAAGACCGACGCGATGACCACGCGGCGCCAGACCCGGGTCTCGAGCCCCTTCTCTGCCGTCAAGCCGTCGATGGTCGTGCCGCCGATGTAGCCGAGGTAAGGCGGCACGAGCGGCAGCACGCATGGTGAGAGAAAGCTCACAAGGCCCGCGAGCGCGACTCCGGGATAAAGATGGGCTTCGGCAAACATGGAGCGTCGAGACTTTCCCGTTTGGGTTCAGCAGTCAGCTAGTGCGTCAGGCTGGACGGCGCAACTTCGACGTTCGATCGCCCATCTGGTCATCACCCATCCGGCGGGCGATTTCGAGACCTGCTTCGGCAAGCCCCGGAACCACCGCATCGGCGCCCAGGCTGTCGAGCGGGCGCTGCTCGTAGCCGTGCGCGACGACGATAGAGGGGCAGCCCGTGGCCAGGGCGGCGTCGATATCGGTATGGCTGTCGCCGACCATGAGCGTTTCGGCGGGTGTGACGCCAAGCTGCTCGCAGACGGTACGCAGGCAAGCCGCGTCCGGTTTGAGGGGTTTGCCAGGCTCGCCGCCCCAGACGACAGCAAAGTAGGGCGCGAGATCCAGCCGGTCGAGGATCAGATGCGTCAGCGGCTGGGGTTTATTGGTGCAGATCGCGAGCGGCACGCGTGCGTCCCGGAGGGTGTCGAGCAGTTCGCGCGCGCCGCTATAGAGGCGCGTCAGCGAAACGGGATCAGCTTCGTAGACCGCGAGGAAATCCGTCAGGACGCGGTCCACTTCCGCGCTTGGAGTTGCAGAACCCAGCGCTTTGGCGACGAGTTCGCGGGCGCCGCCGCCGACGAGCTTGGCGACGCCCGTCTTCCGAAAAGGTTGCGCGGCCTTCGTTCGCCAGACACCGGTTCAACGCCGCGGCGATGTCGGGGACGCTATCGATGAGCGTCCCGTCGAGATCGAAGATCACGGCGCGGATGGCGGTCACCGCGCGAGCGCCGCCACGCCCGGCAGTTCGTTGCCTTCGAGCCATTCGAGGAAGGCGCCGCCGGCGGTCGAGACGTAGGAGAAATCGCCCGTCACACCGGCAGCGTTGAGGGCGGCCACCGTATCTCCGCCGCCCGCGATTGAGAGCAGTGTCCCTGCCCGCGTGAGCACGGCGGCTTCGCGCGCCAAGGTGAACGTGCCTTCGCCGAACGGCGCGATTTCGAACGCACCCATCGGACCGTTCCAGAGTAGCGTGCGGCACTCGCGCAGATGTTCCGTCATCTTGGCGATGGATGCGGGGCCGATGTCGAGGATCATCGCATCGATCGGCACCTTGTGGATATCGACCGTTTCGGTCGCGGCACCCTCCTTGAACTCGCGCGCGATGACGGCATCTGTCGGCAGGATGATTTGGCACCCGTGCGATTTGGCTTCGGCCATGATCTCGCGTGCGGTGGAATGAAACTCGGGTTCGGCGAGCGACTGCGCGACCTGGACGCCCAGGGATTGCAGGAATGTGTTGGCCATTCCGCCGCCGATGATCAGCTTGTCGACCTTGGCGACGAGGTTGGTGAGGATCGGGATCTTGGTCGAAACTTTCGCGCCGCCGACGACGGCCGCGGTCGGCCGCTTGGGCACTTCGAGCGCCGATTTCAGCGCATTGATCTCTTCCATCATCAGCGGACCGGCATAGGACGGCAGGTGATGCGTGAGGCCTTCGGTGGAGGCGTGCGCGCGGTGAGCGGCGGAGAAGGCATCGTTGACGAAGATGTCGCCTAGTTCGGCCAACTGCTGCGTGAACTCCGGATCGTTCTTTTCCTCACCCTTATGGAAGCGGGTGTTCTCCAGTACGCAGATGTCGCCCGGCTTCATCGCATCCACGATCGTGTGGGCGTGCTGGCCGATGCAGTCACCGGCGAGAGAGACGTGGCGTTGCAGTAATCCGCCCAGAGCGGCAGCGACGGGGGCGAGCGAGTTCTCTTTGTCGGGGCCTGCTTTCGGGCGTCCGAAGTGCGAGAGCACGATCACCTTCGCGCCGCGCGCCGCCAGCGCCTTGAGACCGGGCACCACGCGTTCCAGGCGCGTTGCATCGGTCACCGCGCCGTCCTTCGTCGGCACGTTCAGGTCGGCGCGGTAGAGGACGCGCTTGCCGGCGACATCGATGCCATCGGTGGTTTTCAGGTTGTCGAGGTTCATCGCTCGCTCTGCTTTTTGCTTTGCCGCTTCCGACTCTCCTGCGGAGAGCCGGCCGGAAGCGGCCGGGTGTTGTCTTTGCCGCTTCCGACTCTCCTGCGGAGAGCCGGCCGGAAGCGGCCGGGTGTTGTCTCAGGTCGTAAGGCTGGCCTTTGCGGCTTCGGCGACCTTGGCGGCCGTGATGCCGAAATGCTCGTAGAGTTTCTTGGCGGGCGCGGAAGCGCCGAAGCCGGTCATCCCGATGAAGCGATCACCCGGCCGCAGCCACTCGTGCCAGCCCTGGGCGATGGCCGCTTCGACGGCGACGCGGGGGCCGTGGCCCAGCACGCTGTCCTGATACGCACCCGGCTGCTCGCGGAAGAGTTCGAACGACGGCATGGACACGACGGCGGCGTGGACGCCGTCCTTCGCCAACAGAGCGGCTGCTTCGACGGCGATGGCCACTTCCGAGCCGGTGGCGAGGATCGTCACGTCGCGCTTATCCCCGCCGCTGACGACATAGGCGCCCTTGGCGGAGAGGTTTTCTTCGACTGGGCCGGCGCGCAGTTTCGTCGGCACCGCGTCGCGCGTCAGTGCCATTACGGTCGGGCGATTATTCGACGCGAGTGCGATGTGCCAGGCTTCCGCCGTCTCGATCGCATCGGCGGGGCGCAGCACCTGCAAGCCGGGGATCGCGCGCAGCGCTGCCAAGTGCTCGACCGGCTGATGCGTGGGGCCATCTTCGCCGACGCCGATGCTATCGTGCGTCATGACGTAAATCGAGCGGATGCCCATCAGTGCGGACAAGCGGATCGAGGGGCGGCAGTAGTCGGTGAAGACGAGGAACGTCGCGCCGAACGGGATCAATCCGCCATGCAGCGCGATGCCGTTCATGGCGGCGGCCATGCCGTGCTCGCGAACGCCGAAATGGATGTAGTTGCCGTCGTACTTGCCGGGCGAGACGGGCTTGTAGTGCGAGGTCTTGGTCCCGTTGGACGGCGTCAGGTCGGCCGAGCCGCCGACGAGTTCCGGGACAGCCGGGATCAGATGCTCGAGCGTCATCTGCGACCAGACGCGCGAGGCCCGCTTGGCTGTGTCGGCCTCGAACTGCTTCTTGGCGGCTTCGATAGCTGTCACCAGAGCCGCGTCATCGACGTGGAGGTCGTGGTCGCCTTTGAATGTCGCGGCCTTGGCGCGCCACTTGGCACCGAGCTTGTGGCCCTTCGCACCGATCGCGCGCCAGGCGTCGAGGATGTCGGCGGGAATGTCGAACGGCGGCGCTGTCCAGCCCAGTGCCGCGCGGGTGCGGTCGATCTCTTCCGCGCCGAGCGGGCTGCCGTGGGTGTCCTTCGTGCCCTGCTTGGTTGGTGCGCCGTAGCCGATGATGGTGCGGGCGGCGATCAGCCAGGGCTTCGACGGGTCGGCCTTGGCTTTCTTGATTGCGGCCGAGATCTGCGCCGGGTCGTGGCCATCGATGGCGATAGTGTTCCAGTTCGAGGCTTCGAAGCGCTTCAGCTGGTCATCCGACACCGAGAGGTTCGTCGCGCCGTCGATTGAGATCGAATTGTCGTCCCAGAAGACGATGAGCTTGCCGAGCTTCAAGTGTCCGGCGAGCGAGATCGCCTCGTGGCTGATGCCTTCCATGAGGCAGCCGTCGCCAGCGATCACATAGGTGTAGTGGTCGACGACATCGGACCCGTGGCGGGCGGCCAGCATGCGTTCGGCGAGCGCCATGCCGACGCCGTTGGCGATGCCCTGTCCGAGCGGGCCGGTGGTGGTTTCAATGCCAGCTGCGTGGCCGTGTTCAGGATGACCGGCGGTCTTGGAGCCGAGTTGGCGGAAGTTCCGCAACTCCTCGATCGTCATGCCAGGATACCCGGTGAGATAGAGGAGCGAATAGAGCAGCATCGAGCCGTGGCCGGCCGACAGGATGAACCGATCGCGGTCGGGCCATTGTGGATCGGTCGGATCGAAGCGCAGATGCTCGGAGAAGAGGACGGTTGCCACATCGGCCATGCCCATGGGCATGCCTGGGTGGCCCGAATTCGCTTTCTGCACCGCGTCCATCGACAACACGCGGATGGCGTTCGCCATGTCGCGGGTGCTGACCGCCGTCTTCATATCCGCCATTCGCCCTGAGCCCCTTAGTCCTCGTCCGGAGGACATCTTTCCCGCCGGCGGGGGCAGGTTTAGCGGCGGCAGGCGGGCGCGTCTACCGCACTGACCCCAGCATTAGGTGCAAAAGGGCGCCCTAGTTCCCCAGGGCGCCCCCATCTTGCTGAAGATTTGGCTTCTCTTCGTAAGATTGCGAGGCCGATCCCTGCCGGATCAACCCCGCGATCACAGTATAACGGGTGCCGGCCCCTCGTGGACCACCCCCCGCGTCATTATGGTATGAGTACGCGATTGATGACGTGGATGACGCCGTTGGATGCGTTCACGTCGGCTGTCACAACGCGGGCGCCGTTGACCGTCACGCCGCCGTGCTTTTTCACCGTAACCGACTTGCCGTTCAGCGTTTTGACGTGCGAGCGGCCGGGCTTGATGTCGGCAGCTTCGATTTCACCGGCCACGACGTGATACTTCAGGATGGCGGCGAGCTTGTGCTTGTTCTCAGGCTTCAGGAGTGACGCGACCGTGCCCTTCGGCAGCTTGGCGAAGGCGGCATCCGTCGGTGCGAACACCGTCAGCGGGCCCTTGCTCTTCAATGCCGGCACGAGACCGGCAGCCTTGGCAGCCGTCAGCAGCGTGTTGAACTGACCGGCGCTCTTGGCCGTCTCGACGATGTTGGCTGCGTTGGCCGATGCCGCCGACAGGGCGAGCACGGCTGCGGCTGCGAGTGATTTCACGAACTTCATGGTGGGGGAGACCTCAGGTTTTTGCACACACACACTCCGCAGGCGGGTGTGGGGCTTGCTTGCCCACACTTCACAGGCGGGTGTGTTGGGTTCGATTGAACACAACAAGGCTTCCAACGTGCCGCGTGAGATCATCGGATCGGAGATGAAAAAGAATTAAAGCTTTGACGATGCGGACGTTTCGCCACGATTTTGACATGAGGAGTAGGGGTGCGGGAAAGCATCGCTCCACGCGAAACGTCATCCCGGCGAAGGCCGGGACCCAGTCAACGGGCAGCTTGATGATCAGTGCGGCCGCGTTCGCAACTTCGGCCAGTGCCGCCGGCTGCGCTGCGCTCGCGCGCCGGGATGACGGTGACCGGAAAGCGTGCCGCGATTACTCCGCGGCGCGCGCGCGTTCTCCTGCCGCCGCTTTCGCTGCCGCGTCAGCGGCCTCGGTTTCTTTCGCGTCCTCTTCGAACAGGTTTTCGAGCGTTGCCGCGTCGGAGCGGGCTTTGGCCTGCATCTTCTCCATGTCGGTATAGTGCTTGTAATCCTCAGCGAGGCGGCGTTCGTCGTGGGCGCGGAAGGTTCGGACGGTGCGTTCGGTTTCGCGTTCGGAGTAGCCGAGCCCCTTCAAGAGCTGCTTGGTCGTTTCAAGTGCTGAGAGGAACGTCTCGCGCTGGATGAGCGTGACGCCGAGATCGAGATAGCGGTGGGCGTGGTTGCGATTTCGCGCGCGGGCATAGATCGGCACGTTAGGCCAGCGCGACGTCACGAATTCCGCCGTTCTGAGGGACGCCTCCACATCGTCGATGGCGAGGACGAAGGCGCGGGCGTCGCCGATCTTGGCTGCTTCGAGAATATCGGGGCGGCTGACGTCGCCGAAGAACGCCTCGGAGCCGAAGCGTTTGACGAGTTCTACCTGCTCGGCGCTGATATCGAGCGCGGTGAATGGAATTCTGCGCGCGCGCAGAACGCGGGCGACGATCTGGCCGTAGCGACCGAAGCCGGCGATGACGACGTGGCCGGTGTTTTCGGGGAGCGTGTCGTAGGGCTGCGCCGGGGTGGCTTTGCCTGCGAGGCGGCCGTCGAGCAGCAGGAGCAAGGGTGTTGCCGCCATCGAGACCGTGACAACGAGGACAAGCAGCGATTGCGTGTCCCGCGTCAGCACGCCTGCACTGAAGCCGGCTGCAAACAAGACGAACGCGAATTCACCCCCCTGGCTCAGCGACAGCCCCAGCCGTCGCGCACCGCGACCGTTCAATCCCTGCCAGCGGCCGAGGCCGTAGAGCACGATCGATTTCACAGCGACCAGGATCGCTGCGAACAGCAGCACTTCTTTCCACTTCGCGACAAGTAGATCGAGGTCGAGCGACATGCCGATGGCGGTGAAGAAGAGGCCGAGCAGCAGGCCTTCGAACGGCTGGATGTCGGCTTCGAGCTGGTGTCGGTACGAACTCTCAGCCAGGAGCGCGCCGGCGATGAAGGCGCCGAGCGACGCCGACACGCCGGCCCACTGCATGATTGCGGCGGCTGTGACGACGGTCAGCAGCGCCGCCGCAGTCATGGCTTCGCGCACGCGCGTCATCGCGACCAGACGAACGAAGACATCCAGGGTCAGCCATCCAATGCCGGCCACGGCGATGATGACGCCGATCGTCTTGACGGCTGCAAGATAATCCACCGGCGGCGCGTCAGCGACGAAAGCGACAGCGAACAGCGGCGCCAGCGCGATCAGCGGAATGGCCGCCAGATCCTGGAAAAGAAGCACCGCGAAGCCGAGCCGGCCATGCTTTGTCGTCAGTTCGCCGTTCTCTTCCATCACCTGCAGCGCGAAGGCGGTGGACGAAAGTGCAAGAGCAAGGCCCATGAACAAGGCGCTCTTCCAAGGCAACGCCAAGGCCATCGCGATGGCTGCCAGCAGCACGGCGCTGATCGCCACCTGCGCGCCACCCAAGCCGAAGATCGCGCCGCGCATCGACCAGAGGCGGCGCGGCCGCAATTCCAGCCCAATCAGAAACAGGAGCAGGACGACGCCGAATTCGGCGAGATGCAAAATTTCCTTGGCCTGACCGGTCGAGAAGAGCCCGCCCAGGCCGAACGGGCCCACCACGGCGCCGGCCGCCAAATAGCCCAGAACCGTGCCAATTCCGAGGGTTCGCGCGATGGGGGCTGCGATGGCGACGGCTGCAAGCAACACCGCGATCGAGCTCAGTTGTACGTCCTGCATGCGTCTCCCTCGAAGGTCCGAGCTGATCCGGATCCTTGACCCGCCCGTAAGTTTGGCATCGGAAGCGAGGTTAAGCTATGGTTCAGGTCTTGGAGAACGCGCGTGCCACTCGGCGCCCGTACCCCGTTATGATACCGAGGACCATGTCCGACCTCCTGCAAAAAGTTGCCCAAAGCCGGGATGTCGAGGCATTCCGCAAGCTGTTCGAACTCTACGGCCCGCGCGTCAAATCCTACATGATGCGCCAGGGAGCCGACTCGACGACGGCTGAGGACCTCGCACAAGAAACCCTGCTGACCGTGTGGCGCAAGGCTCAACTCTACTCTGATGAGAAGGGCAGCGCGACCACGTGGATTTTCACGATCGCCCGTAATCTTCGGATCGACCGCCTCCGTCGCGAAGTTTCGTGGCAGCCTCTGCCGGAGAACCGGGACGAGGAGGCCTCCGACGCGCCTGACCCCGAAGAGGAGGTCACGGAGAAGGAGCGCCGCGATAAAGTTCGTGCCGTGCTCGCAACTTTGCCGCCGGACCAGTCCGAAGTCGTCACCCTCTCGTATGTAGAGGGATTGTCACACAGTGAAATTGCAGAGCGGCTGGGATTGCCGCTGGGTACCGTCAAGTCGCGTATGAGGCTCGCGTACCAGAAGGTGAAAGAAGCAGTCGAGGACATCCGTTAAGACAATGAAGATCAACCACCATCTCGATGATTCGACTCTCATGAGCTGCGCCGCCGGCAGTCAGCCGGAAGCGCTCGCCGCTGTCGTGTCCTCGCATCTGTCCGTCTGCCCTCGCTGCCGCACAGAACTCAAGAAGCACGCACTCATTGGCGAGGCTCTGTTTGAGAGCCTGAAGCCGGAGCCTGTTACACGCGATGCGCCGGTGGTTGCCATGCGCGCCGGAGAGGCAACGTTGGCTGAAATCGAAATGCCCCAGATGCCGTCGGCTTTGAAGGCGGCGCTCGAAGGTCGCTTCGACGATGTGCCGTGGCGCCGGGCCGCTCCGGGCGTCTGGCATTACCCGCTTCCGTTGTCGGCCGATGCCAAGGGAGATCTGCGTCTTCTGAAGGTGGCACCGGGCACGCGACTGCCAGAGCATGGCCATGGCGGTACGGAGCTCACCTTGATTCTTGATGGCGCCTATTCGGACGAGTTCGGCACCTACCGCAAAGGCGATGTCGCCGACATGGGTGACGACGTGGAGCATCGGCCCATCGCTGACGAGAAACTCGGCTGCATCTGCCTCGCTGCCTCCGATGAGAAACCGCGCTTCACGGGTATGTTCGCCCGCCTGCTACAGCCGCTTGCGGGACTGTAATCGCGTCGGTCTGCCGTCTCGCGTCATATTCAAAAGCCACCGGATGATACCGGTGGCTTTTTTGTTTCAGCATCCGCTTCACGATGCAGTTCACCATTCGCTAACCTTAAGGACTCTGTTAACTTCCGTTACGGCATGGTGAACGGGTGCAGGCCCGGCGCGATGCTTCTCCTTCGTGCTGCGTTCCTGGACGTAACCTTCTCTTGTTCCGCCCAAGCAGGTCCCGCCATGACCATCGACAGCATTCTTCGGACGATCGGTGCGCTCGCGTGCATCTATACCTTCGGCCTTCTCGTCACCGTGACGAGCACCGCCGCTCTCAACGCCGTTGCCCACGACCCAAACGCCTATTGCGCCGACGGCTCCTGCGCGATGGCGGCCTATCACCACGCAACGCCTTCCGCCTCCTATGACGACGGGTACTCCCGCGTCATCCACACCGCGGCTCTCTTCCTCGCCGGCGAATAGCGAACCCGCCACGATCCATGCGCGGCTCCGGAGGTTCGGCCCGGTGCTGTGATGTCGTCCCCAATACTTCTGTGAAACGGAAGCGCGCGCCGGTCCCTCAGGATCGCGCGCGTTTCTGCTTTTTGACGACCGCGTCGATGTCCATGAGATCGCGCAGGAGCCCTTCGAATTCGGCCAGCGGGACCATGTTCGGACCATCTGAGGGTGCCCGATCTGGGGCTTCGTGGGTCTCGATGAAGAGCCCGGCCACGCCGACAGCGACGGCGGCACGCGCCAGCACTGGTACGAACCGGCGATCGCCGCCCGAACTCGTCCCCTGCCCGCCAGGCTGCTGCACGGAATGCGTCGCGTCGAAGATCACCGGCGCACCCGTCTCGGCCATGATGGGGAGTGCGCGCATGT
Organism: uncultured Alphaproteobacteria bacterium; assembly: GCA_963778225.1. Lineage (GTDB taxonomy): Bacteria > Pseudomonadota > Alphaproteobacteria > Rhizobiales > Hyphomicrobiaceae > JAGVSR01. Next base: position 297,965 of record CAVZTR010000010.1, on the reverse strand, counting down.
CGGCGACGAGCGTGTTGTAGCCGAACGATGCGCCGCGCTCGGTGAGAAGGATGTTCGGGTTGCCGCTGCCGACGACTTTCGCCACAGCGTTCTTCATGTCCCAGGGGGCGAGGAACTGGCCCTTCTTGATCTTCACGACGCGGCCGGTTTCGGCGGCGGCGATCAGCAGATCGGTCTGGCGGCACAAGAACGCCGGGATCTGGAGCACGTCCACGACGGGCGCGACGCGGGCGCACTGCCCGGCTTCGTGCACGTCCGTCACGACGGGCAGGCCCAAACTCTCGCGGATTTCAGCAAAAACGGAGAGTGCCGCATCAAGGCCGATGCCGCGCTTGCCCGACAGAGATGTGCGGTTGGCCTTGTCGAAGGAGGATTTGTAGACAAGCCCGATCCCGAGCCGGCCGGCAATTTCCTTAAGTGCGGACGCCATCTCCAGCGCATGCTGGCGGCTTTCCATCTGACAAGGCCCGGCGAGAATCGCGATCGGCGCGTCATTGGCAAAGGTCACAGTTCCGGCTTTGACGACCGGATTGGGACGCAGAGGGTCAGTCATGTTCATGGCGTGTTATAGCGCGCGAAACACCCGATTTAACAGCCGGTGGCGACGGTTCTTACCGGGGATTTGTGCTGAGACCGGCAGGGGGCTTGTGGAACGGGACGGGAACAGCTAGGGTACGTTCGTGATTTGTCCATGCAAGTGTGCCCGCCGCGCGTATCCCGCGGCCTAACCCGGAGCACCTGAGGCTGCCATGCTGACCCAGAAACAAAAAGAGCTTCTGCTGTTCATCCATGCCCGGATGCAGGACGAGGGTGTGCCTCCGTCGTTCGATGAAATGCGCGATGCACTGGACCTCAAGTCCAAATCCGGCATTCATCGCCTGATCACGGCGCTGGTCGAGCGCGGGTTCATCCGCCGACTGCCGCACCGTGCACGGGCCATCGAGGTCATCAAACTTCCTGAGAATACGGTATCGAGCCCTTCTGCCGCACCTGAACCGCCGCGGCGAGGGTTCAGCGTCATCGAGGGCGACAAGCGACCAGCGGAGCCGCCGCCGCCGTCCTATTTCGCCGAGTCCCGCACCACATCGGTGCCGCTCATGGGCCGGATCGCTGCGGGCGTGCCGATCAGCGCCATTCAGAACCACTCCAACGACATTTCCTGTCCGCCTGACATGCTCGGTATCGGGCGAGCACTACGCGCTCGAAGTGAAGGGCGATTCCATGATCGAAGCCGGCATCCATGACGGCGATACGGTCATCATCCGGCGTTGCCATACGGCAGAGAACGGCGACATCGTCGTGGCGCTGGTCGAAAAGGAAGAGGCGACGCTGAAGCGCCTGCGCAAGAAGGGTTCGACGATCGCGCTCGAAGCCGCCAACCCCACGTACGAAACCCGCATCTTCCGTCCCGATCAGGTCGATATTCAGGGGCGGCTCGTCGGTCTCATCCGCAAATACTGAAGCGGCTTACGGGTCATCGTCTTCAATTTCGGGACGCAGGTCGGCAGGACTGTCGAATGCGTCCGCGACGGCTCGTGGGGCTGCATAGCGGCTGACGTCGAGGCTGTTTTCCGGAGATGTCCACTCAGGTGTGGTGCGCGGCGTCGACGGTTCACGCGGACGCCGTTGCACCGGCGGCATCGACCAGGGTCGCGCACCACGCACGTCCGCTACGCTTTCGCTCCTGAAGCTGCCTTCGGGCGTGCGGTAGAGCGCAACCGTTCCCGACGCTCTCAGGCTCGCTCGATCCATGATCTGCGCCGGGCCGCTACAGAGTGGCGGACGCGCGCCCGTCACGATGAGCACGCCCGCCCGTTCGCAATCGTCCGCAGCGCCTCCCGGATGGCGGGAAATGGCGATCACCACATCTCCGGATTGAGAGACGCAGCCCAGCGCATCGCAACGGAACGCCCGCTCCTTGCGCACGTCCTTGGGATCGCGCGCGTCGCCATCGTGCTCGAGCCAGCGCTTCAGCTCAAACGTCGAGGGCCGTTCGGCATGCGCCGCCAGCAGCCCATCTTGGCCGCGCACTGCGACCAGCGCACCTTCGCGCCCAATCAGAACGTCAGCCCGCTCGACCGAGGGGGTCAGTGCAAGGCCCGCAAGGATGAGCGGGATCCCGGCGAGCCGCCATCGCTTCTGCCACAACACGAGCCAGAGCCCGCCCATCAATGCGGACGCGAACGCGAGGTCGGGGACCTGCGCGACGTTTGTGACAGCACCCGGTAGCGCGGCCACGAAGCGCGCCATCCAGCCCATCACATCGATGCCGATGCCCATCAGCCAAAGCGGAGCGGCTTCGAGGCCGAAGGGCAAGGCGACGAGCGTTGCCAGCGCTGCCGGCATGACGAGCAGATTGCACACTGGGACAGCGATCAGATTGGCGAGCGGCGCGTAATGCTGCATGGCGTGGAAGTGATAAACGGACAATGGCGTCACCGCGAAACCGGCGATCAACGTGGAAAAAAGAATGCCGCCGAGGAACAGACCCGCGCGCATGACGGGTCCCGGCGTCAGGCCGCTGCGATCGAAATGTCCGCGTATGGCTTCATAGGCCGCGACGAGTGCCGCAACGGCGGCAAACGACATCTGAAAGCCGACATCGAGAAGGCTCTCGGGATAAACGATGAGGATCAGAAGGGCGGCGATGGCGACGTTGCGCATGGCGATGGCGGGGCGGCCCAGCATGATGGCGAGAAACATCACGACCATCATGATGGCGGACCGCAGTGTCGCCGCTGAGCCGCCGGAAATTGCGAAATAGAGGATCGCGCCAATGGCGCCTCCGGCGGCGGCCCATTTCTTGATCGGCTGCGTGAGTGCCAGCGCCGGGATTGTCGCGAGTGCAAAGCGCAGAAGTGCAAAGACGGCACCGGCCATGATCGCCATGTGGAGGCCGGAAATCGAGAGAATGTGGACGAGGCCACTGTCGCGATAGGCGTCCGTGGTCTCCTGCGAGATGCCGCCGCGTTCACCGGTGATGAGGGCTGCGGCCAGGGCACCACGTTCTCCGGGTAGCGCCACCTCGATGCGTCGTCCGATATCCTGGCGCAGATCCTCGACTGCGGCTCGGATGCGAAGCGCCAGATCGGGTTCGGGCAGGTCTGCGAGCGTCACCTTCTGCGGTGGCTTCAGTGCGTAACCGACGGCGCCGATTCGCTGATAATACGCGGCGCGTGCGAAGTCATGACCGCCGGGAAGTGCGGGCGCGGAGGGCGCTGACAGGGATGCGGTCAGTTGCAGCGTGTCGCCCGGCTTGATGTCGCCTGCCGGCGACATGACGCGGATGCGCGCACGCTGCGGCATGCGATCCGGTTCCACGTCAGCAACCGACACCAGCCTGAGTGTCAGCCGTTCGCCGCGCTTGGCGTGCGGTTCGCGCTGCTCGAGGATCCCGGTGATCTGGACGGCACGCAGCGGGCGCTCGAGCACTGGGGCGGCGACACGTTCGGTGCGCACTTTCGCGACGGCAAATCCTGCACCGGCCATGATGAGCGCCATCGCAAACAGATGCCGGTGGCTTTCGGCCGGGCTCAGACGCGCCAGCACGAGGCCGCAGATCAGAGGTAACACGGCTGCGGCGCGGGAGGGCTCCACCCCTAGAGCGAAGTATCCCCAGATGCCCAATCCGAAGAGAACCGGCAGCCAGTTGACGAAGCGGGGTCTCTCCTGCGCGATTTGACCGGCAAGGGTTGCTTCGACGGGTGCTAAGAGGTGCGCGCCAAGCCACCGCCGCAGCGGGCCATGCAGGCGCGCGCGGGCGGCGAGATCGCCGTCCGCGGCTGATTTTGTGTCCTGGGTGGTCCCCAGGGCCTCGTTCCCGCCCCCCGACATCGCCCTTTAACCGCCTGCAATGCGTGTGCTACAGGGGGGCATCATCCCACAGATCCTGATCAAACGAAGACGCTCATGAGCACAACGACTGAGAGCGGCAAACCCGTTGTCCGGTTTGCGCCCTCCCCCACCGGTTACCTGCACATCGGCGGCGCCCGCACCGCTTTGTTCAATTGGCTTTACGCCAAGGGACGTGGCGGGCGATTTCTCTTGCGCATCGAAGATACCGACCGGGAGCGCAACAACCCGGCGGCGGTCGCCGCCATTCTCGACGGCTTGACTTGGCTGGAACTCGATTGGGAAGGCGAGCCCGTCTCGCAATTCGATCAGGCGCCCCGGCACCGCGAGGTGGCGGAACACCTGCTCGCCTCCGGCAACGCCTACCGGTGCTATCTCACGGCCGCCGAACTCGACGAGATGCGCAAGGCGGCGGAAGCCGAGAAGCGACCGCTCACGATCCGCTCGCCGTGGCGCGACCGCGATCCGGCGGAGGCGCCGGCCGGCGCGCCGTACACGATCCGGCTGAAAGCGCCACGCGAGGGCGAAACGATCGTCGACGATCGCTGCCAGGGACGCGTCACCTTCGCCAACAAGGACCTCGACGATCTCATCATTCTGCGCTCGGACGGCAACCCGACCTACAATCTCGCTGTCGTCGTGGATGACCATGACATGGGCATCACGCATGTGGTTCGCGGCGTCGATCATCTGACGAATGCTGCACGGCAGACGCAGATCTACAACGCCATGGGCTGGCGCGTTCCCGTTTGGGCGCACGTCCCGCTGATCCATGGCGCGGACGGAGCGAAGCTGTCGAAGCGGCACGGCGCGCAAGGTGTCGAAGACTACCGCTCGATGGGGTATTTGCCTGTTGCCCTGCGCAATTATCTCGTGCGGCTCGGCTGGAGCCACGGCGACGACGAGATCATGTCGACCGAACAGCTCGTCGAATGGTTCGACATCGACGATATCAACAAGAGCGCGTCGCGGTTCGACTTCAAGAAGCTCGACGATCTCAATGCGCATTACATCCGGCAGTCCGATACGGACGAACTCGTGCGCCGCACCCGGCAGATGATGCCTCATCTCGACTTCGTCGCGTTGGCGGCGCTGCCGGTCGATCCGAAGGCGCCGCCCCGTTCCGACATGGCGCTTGCGCGCGAAGTCGGCGCGGTTCTGCCCGGCGTAAAGTCGGGCTCTGATCTTGCCGCCCGGTTCGAGGCCAAGGGCTGGGACCGGTTCGCGGCGGCGATCCCGTCGCTGAAGGAGCGGGCGAAGACGCTGGCGGAACTGATCTCAGGAGCGCTCTATCTTGTCGCAGAGCGGCCGCTGGCTTTGGATGAAAAGGCGGCAAAGCTGATCGATGCCGAGGCAAAGGCGCTGATCGGGGGTCTTCTGCCTCAGCTCGAAGCGTCGTCCAACTGGACTGCCAGCGATCTGGAAACCGCCGTACGCAATCATGCGGAGGCCACGGGGGCGAAACTCGGAAAAGTGGCGCAGCCGTTGCGGGCAGCACTGACTGGGCGCACGGTCTCTCCGCCGGTGTTCGACGTGATGGCTGTGCTGGGTCGTGAGGAGGCCCTTGCCCGGCTGCGGGATCACGCAGCCTGACCTCGACGGCGACAGAACGCCTGAAATCCGGGCAGGGCTACGCCTTAGGCAGCATTGGCCAACGATGTGCAGTCGCGATATGATGTTGCGCAGTGCAGCATTGCCGCTTCGAGCTACGGCCGGGCCTCGTTTCACGGCTGAAGGAGAGACCACCCATGACCATCCAGGAGCAGCCCCCCACTCCGGGTACCAGCGATGACGTCGCGACGCTGACCTACCAGGGCAGGCCGACCGATTTCCCGCTCCGCCACGGCACCATCGGGCCGTCCGTCATGGACATCGGCAAGCTCTACAAGGACACGGGGTGCTTTTCCTACGATCCTGGGTTCACCTCGACCGCCAATTGCGCGTCGAAGATCACGTTCATCGACGGCGATAAGGGCGAATTGCTCTATCGCGGGTACCCGATCGAGCAGATCGCCGAGAATTCGAACTTCCTCGCCACCTGCTATCTGCTGCTCAACGGCGAACTCCCGACGAACGAGCAGTTCCGCGAGTTTCGCCGCACCATCACCAACCATACGATGGTGCACGAACAGATGACGCGCTTCTACACGGGCTTCCGCCGTGACGCGCATCCAATGGCGGTCATGGTCGGTGTGGTGGGTGCGCTGTCGGCGTTCTACCACGACTCCACCGACATCACGAACCCCGAGCACCGGCGCATCGCGACCAACCGCATGATCGCCAAGATGCCGACGATCGCGGCCATGGCCTACAAGTATTCGATCGGTCATCCCTTCATCTATCCGCGCAACGATCTCGACTACACGTCGAACTTCTTGCAGATGTGCTTCGCCGTGCCGTGCGAGCCCTACATCGTCAATCCGGTGGTGGCGCGCGCCCTCGATCGCATCTTCATCCTGCATGCGGATCACGAGCAGAACGCCTCGACTTCGACGGTGCGGCTGGCCGGTTCGTCGGGTGCGAACCCCTTCGCCTGCATCGCTTCTGGAATTGCATGCCTGTGGGGTCCGGCGCACGGCGGCGCCAACGAAGCCGCGCTCACCATGCTGGCGGAAATCGGTTCGGTCGAACGCATTCCGGAATACATCGCCAAGGCCAAAGACAAGTCGTCCGGCTTCCGCCTGATGGGCTTCGGGCATCGCGTCTACAAGAATTATGATCCGCGCGCGAAGGTGATGCAGAAGACCTGCCACGAGGTGCTCGATGCGCTCGACAAGCGCGACGATCCCCTGCTGAAAGTGGCGATGGAACTGGAGCGGATCGCGCTGCAGGACGAATACTTCGTGTCCAAGAAGCTTTATCCGAACATCGATTTCTATTCGGGCATCACGCTGCGGGCGATCGGCTTCCCGGTTGAAATGTTCACGGTTCTCTTTGCTGTCGCGCGCACGGTCGGCTGGATTGCCCAGTGGCGCGAGATGATCGAAGATCCCGAGCAGCGGATCGGGCGTCCGCGACAGCTGTATGTCGGACCGGCACGGCGCGAGTTTCCTCTTTAGATTGCTCATGGCGACTCCCCTACCGGGGAGCCGGCCTGCCATTTCCGTTAGTGGCTCATGGCGACTCCCCTATCGGGGAGCCGGCCGCCATTCGCGGTGCGGGCGGCCGGCATCGCGGTCCGTGACTGCTGTATGGAAGTCACATCGGGGAGCGCATTCGCACGCAGACCGTCCGCTCCTGCTTCTCCCTGGGCCCCCGGGCCGGATAGATTGCCGCCGTTGTGTGCGGGGAGATGTCATGCGCCGGTTGCGTTTCGTTTTTGCGATTTTACTCGGGTCTACGGGGCACGCTGCCGCCGATTCCATCTTCGACAATCTCAACGTCATTCGCATGTCGCCGCCGCTCGCGTACTACACGCCCGGCACCGTCGCGCGCGGGTACCTCGACAAGCGCACGTTCCAGCGCACCGGAGACCGTCTCTTGAAGGTGAACATGGTGCGCTGCCGCGCCAAGTTCGACGATGACGGATTTGCCCAAGTGCTCGACGGCGCCGCGTTCACCTCGCATGACCAGAAGTCATTTGGGCTATCTGCCGGCTGGGCGAACATCCTCAACGCCGCCTTCAAGGGTCAGTACGTCACTGGTGTGAACCTGACCTTCACGGGCACGGTTTACGAGTACGACGAGGCCAAGCTCATCGCGCTGAGGCGCAAGTGTCTGGGATCGGCCAACCCGAAGAGCGATCAGAACCGCAATCAGTTCCAGATCGTGCGGTTGGCGGTCGGGCGGTTCGAATACGCGCTCCAATTCGCGGGCGATGCGAGTGTGGGTCTCAAGGCCGACATCGTGAACAAGTTCGCCGGTGAACTTGGCGTCAACGGCGGCATCGACAAGCGCGGCACCGTGACCATCCCGAACGGTGCAATGGCGTTGCCGCTGTGGCGGCAGGATTGGTGAGGACGGCCGTCCCATCACCTGAACACGACGCGGCCCCGGACGCTTGAGCCATCCGAGGCCGGCCGTGCTTGGGAGAAGCAGCGGGGGAAAGTCGCTATCAGTAGCAGTGCTGCTGCAGCGTCCAGGCGACGACCTTCATGCGGCCGTTGATCATCTTGTGCACGGGGATGCGGACGTAGCTGCAGTAGTAGTCGCCGGCGCGGCCTTCGTAGCCGTGCATCGGCTTATTCGTCACGTAGGTTTGCGAAAAGTACTCCTTGCCTGCGTCCGCCCGCTTCGGCGGGGGCGGTTGCGAGCGCGCCGGCTGCGAGCGCCAGGATCAGGGTGGCGGGCTTGGTGAGGGTCTTCAGCATGGGATGTCCCCTTTTGTGTGAGGCCGTTCCTCGGCCGGTTCAGTCTCGATGGGATGACTGTAGGCCCGGGCGCAGGGCCGCGCTGTCACGGGAGGAACAGGGGGCAATTTTTGGAGTAGGGCGCGTTGCGCTGGCTTGCTCAGCAAAAACAAACGCGAACCGCATGTGCCTGCGGTTCGCGTTGAAGCTCGGGGACGACGACTGATTGTCGATTACTTGTCAGGCGTCCGATCCGATGTGCCGCCCTTGTCGGTATCCTTCTGGGCGGGCGGCGTTTCGGTCTTCTTCTCGGGCGTGCGATCGGACGTCTCGCCGGCCGCACCTGCACCCGACGCACCTGTGCTCGCGCCCGTGGACCCGGCAGAACCCTTGATCAGGCCTTGATTGCAAGCATTCGTGAACTCGTTCTTTTCGATCGTGCCGTCGCCGTCCGGATTAACCGCCTTGACGTCGGAGATGTAGGCACCCGCCGCACTCTCCGTGATTTTGGCGGCGTTCGTCGGATTGGCCTGCATCCACAGTGAATCGCATTCTGCCTGACTGAGGCGCTTACCGTCAGCGCTGAGCGCGCCGGTGGCTGTCGCTAGTGCCAATGACGTAGCAACGAGTAAATGTTTCATGGTGATCTCCTGGCGAAATGAGTGTCTCCGGTAAATTGACTTCGCCAGTCAAAGGTTCCTGAAGCGTACGGAATCTCTCATGCGTCAGAACGCTGAAAGTCCCGATTGCAGAGTGGTGAAAGGAAGCCGCCAGCACACGGCCGCGCGTGCGTTACGCGCGCAGCGGGAAATAGCGCCGGAATAGCGCAATCGTCGCTGGAAGGATGATGAGCTGGCCGATCAGCGAGGCGACGAGGCAGATGCCGGCGAGCTGGCCGAAGAGGCGCAGCGAGGGCAGGTCTGAGAGCATCGTGACACCGAGCCCCAGTGCCAGCACGATCGTCGTCAGAACGACGGCCGGGCCGATATGATGCGCCGTCGCCATCAGTGCGGCGTGCGCGCTGTCCGGTCCGGGGCCGATGCGTTCCTCTTCCAGGCGGAAGCGATTGAGGAAATGGATTGTCGAGTCGATCGCAAGTGAGAACGCGACCGTCAGCGCCATGATAGAGGCGAACTGCATTCCCTGTCCGGTGGCCCAGAGCAGCGCGCCGGTCGCGAAGATTGGAAACAGCGACGGCAGCGCGCTCGACACGCCGGCCATCACCGATCTCAGGGCGATGCCGAGGAAAATGAAGATGACGAAAATGTCCCCGACCAGGCCCCAGTTCATTTCGCTGATGAGCTTGGCGGAGTTGCGGGCGGCGATCGCCGGCAGGCCCGTCACGCTGATCTGAAAGGCGGGGTTCTCCTTGCGGATAGGCTCGAGCGCCTTGTCGATCTTTTCGACGATGGGCAGGATCTGGCTGGCATCGATGTCGGGCAGGCGTGCGGTGACGAGCACGGCGCTCTCGCTCTCGTCAATGAAACGGTGCACGAGGTGCTTGGGCAAGATGTCGACGTAGCTCTTGATCGTCTCGACCTTGGCGTCGCCGGCTTCGGCAAGCCAGCGGCGCAGGCTCTCCAGCGACCAGACATTGCCGAGGCCCGCTTCCGTTTCCAATACGTCGTGGGCGCGGGCGATAACCGAGAGCGTGGCCACGTCATAGAGTCCGATGCCGCTGTCCTTGTTCCACTGGATCATCACGTGCACCGGATTGGCGCCGGTGAGCTTCTGATCGAGTTTGGCGGTGGCCGCGAGCGCCTGCTCCTTATCCGGCACCTGGTCAGCGAGGCGGTACATCGGCGTGAGCTGCGAGTAGGCCCAGCCGGTGGAGACCACTGCGGCCAGGCCCAGTGCGGTAAACAGCAACGGGAATGAGATCACGAACGCAATCGTGCGCTCCGTCATGCGCTGCAGCACGCCGACGCCGCCGGTGTCGTGCTCCTTGATATCCGGAATGGTCTCCGTTTCAGGCTGGATCAGCAGGGCGGCCAGCGTCGGCACCACGACGGCCACGGCGATGTACGAAATCGCCACGGCAAGGAGCGCTGCCTGTCCGAAGGTGCGGATCAGCGCACTGTCGGCGAACTGGAAAGAAAGCAGCGCGATGCCGGCGTTCATGGCCGTCAGCAGGCACGCGGGCGCCACGTCGCGGACGGCATTTCTCGCCGCGTCGATGCGCGGTACGCCGGCCAGAATATCGCGCCGGATGGCGAACACGAGATGCATGCTGTCGGAGAAACCCGACACCAGGATCAGCGGCGTGATCACGTTGACGAACAGGTTCAGGCGGTAATCGAGGCCGCCGAGCACGCCGAGCGTCCAGAGGATGGCGATGGTTGGACCCATGACGGCAATGAGCGTCAGCGAGATGCGGCGGAAGAAGAGGAAGGCGACGACGAGGCCCGCCAGAAAGCCAAGACCGTTATAAATGAAGCGATCGCGTTCGACCGCGTTGCGGATCTCGAGTTGCATCACCGGCGCGCCGGTGAGCTTGGCAGCCAATCCCGTGCCTGCGAGTTCCTTGTCGACCACGGCCTGGATGCCGCCGATAACCGTGCGCGCCGACTGCTCCTCCACCACCTTGCGGTCGAGCGAGATCACGATCAGGGCGAGTTCGCCGTCTTCGGAAATAAACTTGCCTTTGACGATGTCGTTCGACTTCAACTCGGCGAGCATGGCGTCGAAGGCCGGTCCCTCTTCGGGCAGCACATCCGGGACGACGGGTGCGGCATAGCCGGTTGCGTCGGGCTTGGCGCGGGCCGACAGCATGGACACGAGTCCGCCCACGCCGTCAGTCAATTGCAGTTCGACTATGGCATTCTGCAGCGAGATGAGACCTGAGCGCGTCAGCAATCCCTTGCCATCCACGGCAATGAGCACGTCGTATTCGCTGGAGGGAAAGCGGCGGTCGATTTCCTCGTACTGCCGGAATTCCCGGGTGTCGGTGCGGAAGAGTTCCGAGAGACTATCGTCGACGCGCAAGCTCATGACGCCGAAGACGGCCGCGACGGTCAGAAGTGCGATCAGGAGGGCGGACAGGCGGGGCGCTTTCAGCGCCACCAGGCCTAGCTTGTCGATCCCGAACGAAAACAGAAAGGAGCGGCGCGGCGCGTCCCCGGATGCCATAGTGATCTTCCCCTCTGGGCCGCCCCGATTTTGGTCTTTGCGTTCGGATGCCGGCCCCCCGGCGGGCACCCTATCCGCTTCGCCCCCGAAACCAAATCCTCAACGCAAGCATCCACGAAGAATCAGCGGCAAAGTGGCGCTAGCTTGACATCGGCTGCGAAGCGCGGGCAAGGGCTCCGCTTGAGAGCCTAAGTCGTTCAATCTAATAGCTGAGCGCACTGAAACGCCCTCTGTGATCTGGTTCGGGAAATCTATAAATGGCCGACAAGACGCTCGATACGCGAGGGCTCACGTGCCCTTTGCCGATCCTGAAAGCCAAAAAGGCGATCGGCAGTGTGCCGGTCGGGGGCACGCTGGAGGTTCTGGCGACCGATCCCGGATCGCGAGAGGATTTCGTCGTTTTCGCCCGGACGACCGGCCACGACCTTATCGAAGACGGCGAGGACGGCGGCGTGTTCCGCTTTGTTCTGCGGAGGGCGCGCTGACGACGGGCGCTTCCGGCGTGCGCTTGACACCCTGGCGCACGCTCTCCATAACGGCGCCTCTCGGATGGTCCGGCGTACGCACGGCGGGCCAAACGTCATGGTGGCCGGGCGGTTAGCTCAGCGGTAGAGCACACCCTTCACACGGGTGGGGTCGCAGGTTCAATCCCTGCACCGCCCACCATTTCTCGATGTCCGTCTCCTTGCGTCGCTGGCTCAGCGGAACCATCACCTTTGCCGTTGGTTGCTCTCGCCCGCGATGGAGTGTGGCGTGATGAGAGTTTCCCAGGTGAGTGTATGGCTCCGGCTTGTTCTTTCTGCCGTGGTTCTGGCGGTGTTCGCGCCGGCTGTTCATGCCCAGACCGACCGAGCCCTTGCTGGTCGCCTCAGCTGTACGGCCGAAGCCAAAGAGGAGGCTCCTGCATCGCGGGAGTCAGCCAGCAAGCACGAAGTGTCCTGCACCTTCGAGCCGACCACGGGCACCGCGTCAAAGTTCACCGGCACAATTGGACAGTCGGGCGGACAGCTTCCAGAGGAGAGCGGCGGAGAGAAGCGCGTTTATATCTGGCTCGTGCATGGACCGGCCGGTTTGTCGGCTGAAGACCTCAGCGGGATTTTCACGCGCACCGAACCGCCGGGCGCAAATGTGCGGCGCGGATTTGAACAGGCGCTCATCAGTGCGAATGGCGCCGTCTCACTGCTTCCGCCAGCGGGGGCCGATCAGTTGCCGGGCAATGCCGCGCTGACGATCCTCGAGTTGACGCTCAGCGCCGTGCGGGTGTGAGCTAGTCCAATCGCGACGCGATCCGGCGGATATAGGCGCCATAGGCAGATTTGCCGAGGCGATCGAGCCAGGGGCCCATCTTTTCCAAAGTCGTGAAGCCCTGGCGCAACGCGATCTCCTCGGGGCAGCAGATCTTCAGGCTCTGGCGCTGTTCGAGCGTGGAGACGAATTCGCCGGCGGCGAGCAAGCTGTCGAATGTGCCGGTGTCGAGCCAGGCGAAGCCTCGGCCCATCTTGATGACATTGAGTGTGCCGGCCTCCAAGTAGGCCTGGTTGACGCTTGTGATTTCGAGTTCCCCACGCGCCGATGGCTTGATGTTGCGCGCGATGCCGACGACATCGTTGTCGTAGAAATAGAGCCCAGTCACCGCGTAATTCGATTGGGGCTGCGCCGGCTTTTCCTCGATCGACGTTGCGCGTCCGTGGGCGTCGAAGACGACCACGCCGTAGCGTTCGGGGTCCGCCACTTCGTAAGCAAACACGCTGGCGCCGGTTTTCTGCTGGACCGCTTGCGCGAGCAGTTCGGGCAGGCCGTGGCCATGGAAAATATTGTCCCCGAGCACGAGAGCGACGGGATCACTGCCAATGAAATCGGCGCCGATGATGAAGGCTTGCGCCAAACCTTCCGGGCGCGGCTGCACGGCGTAGCTGATCGAAATGCCAAGGGGTGACCCGTCTCCCAGGAGTTCCTGAAAGAGCGGCTGATCATGGGGGGTGGTGATGATGAGGATGTCGCGGATCCCGGCCAGCATCAGGACCGAGAGCGGATAGTAGATCATCGGCTTGTCATAGACCGGCAGCAGCTGCTTGGAGATCGCGTAGGTCAGCGGATACAGGCGTGTGCCGCTGCCGCCCGCGAGTATGATGCCTTTGGTGTTCATTGCCATCCCGTCTGAATGCGAGCCCGCCCCGCTGGCCTTCCCAAGTGCGCCCGACCACGCCCAGTCCTGGTCTCATCTCCCGGCTGCCCGTCAATCGCAACTTTAATTGTCAAGGTTGGGACGATTGTCCCGGCTGCGAATAGCAGTTGACCCGGCTTTGCGATATATCCGAGCGGCTATAACCCGTGGGAACCTCAATGCGTCGTCTCAACCTCTTCATCCGCATGCTTGCTGCTGCCGTCTCGCTGACCGCAAGCGCGGTGGCATTGCGTGCGGAGACCGCCAACGGCATTAAGCCCGTGACAGTCTTTGCCGCCGCAAGCCTCAAGAACGTGCTGGATGCAACGGGCAAAGCTCTCGAAGCCGATGGCGCACAAAAGCCGGTGGTGTCCCTGGCCGCATCGTCTGCGCTCGCGAGGCAAATCGAGCAAGGCGCGCCCGCCGATGTGTTCATCAGCGCCGATGAAGACTGGATGACCTATCTTGCGAGCAAGGATCTCATCCTCCCCGAGACGCGCACCGTCGTTGCCTCCAACACGCTCGTGCTGATTGCTCCCCGTGACAGTCCGGTGAGTGTGGACCTCACGTCGGGCGTGGACCTGGCAGCCATCCTCGGCGGGGGGCGTCTCGCCGTTGCGGATGTAACCTCCGTCCCTGCCGGCAAGTACGCCAAAGCAGCGCTTGAGACCCTCGGCGCGTGGCCTGCGGTCTCAGACCAACTAGCTCAGACCGATAACGTTCGGGCGGCGCTGATGCTGGTTTCGCGCGGAGAAGCACCGCTCGGCATCGTGTATGGGTCGGATGCGAAAGCCGACGCGAATGTGCGTGTCGTTGCGGTGTTTCCCGCCGCATCCCACCCGCCCATCCTCTACCTCGCTGCGGTCACGAAGGCTTCCGCTTCACCGGGCGATGCCAAGTCATTTATTTCCCGGCTCACATCGCCGGAGGGACGCGCCGTGTTTGCAGCTCATGGATTTGCGTTGCCGGAGTGAGGAGAGGTTTGCGTGTTCGATTTCACACCGGATGAGTGGACGGCCATTGGCCTCAGCGTGAAGGTCGCCGTCGCGGCGACGCTTTGCTCGCTGCCGATTGCCATTCTCGCCGGATATGCGCTCGCGCGCTGGTCGTTTCCGGGCAAGACGCTCCTCAACGGCTTGCTGCATCTGCCGCTCGTGCTGCCGCCGGTGGTGACGGGCTACCTGCTGCTGGTGGCATTCGGGCGGCAAGGTCCCATCGGCGGCTTCATCTACGACTGGCTGGGGATCACATTATCCTTCCGCTGGACAGGCGCGGCGTTGGCGGCGGCGGTGATGGCATTTCCGCTGATGCTGCGCGCGATCCGGCTGTCCTTCGAGATTATTGACCGGCGGTTCGAATCCGCCGCCTCGACGCTGGGAGCGGGGCCCATCGCCACCTTCTTTACAGTGACGCTGCCGCTGGCGGCCCCTGGCATTCTCGTCGGGATCATCTTGGGGTTCGCAAAGGCACTCGGCGAATTCGGTGCAACCATTACGTTCGTGTCGAACATCCCCGGCGAAACACAGACCATCGCCTTGGCGATCCATTCCTACACGCAGGCGCCCGGTGGCGATGCCGGAACGATCCGGCTCGCGGTGGTCTCGATTATCATTGCACTCACCGCCGTGATCGCATCGGAAGCCCTGAGCCAGCGGCTCTTGAAGCGCACATCGGTGTTTCAATGAGCGTGCCCGGCATTCTCGATGTTCGCTGCGCCGTCACGCTGGGCGCCTTCGACCTCGACGCAGATTTCTCAGCTGGTCCTGGTATTACGGTTCTCATTGGTCCGTCGGGAGCCGGCAAGACGACGATCCTGCATCTCGTTGCGGGTCTGATGCGGCCCGAACGCGGACGCATTGCCGTCGGCGGAGATGTCATGGCGGATACGGATGCGCGCGTGTTCGTGCCGCCGCACAAACGCCGGATCGGGCTCGTTTTCCAGGACGCGCAACTCTTTCCGCATTTGACGGTCGCGCAGAACCTCGCGTTCGGAGGCTGGTTTGCCCGGCACAAAAATGGCTTGCCGCGCGAGCATGTGATCGACGTGCTCGGCATCGGCGCGCTCCTCGATCGGCGGCCGGCGCGATTGTCGGGGGGCGAGAAAAGCCGTGTGGCGCTGGCGCGGGCGCTGTTGTCATCACCACGCCTGCTTCTGATGGACGAGCCGCTGTCGGGACTCGACGATGAAAAGCGGCAGACGATCCTGCCGCTGATCGAGACGGTGCGCGACGAGTTCGCCGTGCCGATGCTCTACGTCACGCACGCGCGCGACGAGGCGCAACGGCTGGCGAACCGCATCATCATGATTGATCGCGGACGGGTGGTTGGATCCGAGACTTTGGGGTGAATGCCATCAGGCCCGCGGCGCCCCTTCCCTCGATTTGCGGCGCGCCTCAGGGGATTTGACGAGCTTCTCCTCGAGCAATCCGACGGGGCCGGCGAACACCTCCAGCGCCTTCGCCTCCATGGCGCGATATTCCGCCACGACGCGCTCACCGAACGGTGTCAGCGTCGCCGAACCGCCTCCCCTGCCGCCGTGGTGCCGTTCGATCAGTGGCTCCCGGAACATCCCGTTGAATCCATCGATCAAATACCAGGCGCGCTTGTAGCTCATGTTCATTGCTTGCGCGGCTTTGCTGATCGAGCCATGCCGGCCGATGAGTTCGAGAAGCTCGATACGGCCGTGGCCGATGTAGCGTTCGCCGTCGAAGTCGATGCGGAGGCGGATGCGGGTCATGGCCTGAAGCGTCCTTTCCGCCTTGATGCTTACAGGTGCGGGGACGCAGTGGCCAAGACCGTATTCACTTACCGCTCTCCGCCTCCCGGGGGCATGGACCCTTCGTGGCGGAGAGCCTGGCTCGGAAAATCATCGTTCAATCATGGACGCTTCTGCGTCAGCGTTGAGACGCAGCCCGGCTCAAGTGGTCCGCGCCGAATTGCGACATCATCGGCTCGTCGTCGAGAATGACCTCGTCGTACTTGCCGTAGCCGTTGAAGTCCCCGGCGATAGCGCGCCCGTAGGCCCCGACGTTGCCGATTTCGATGTAGTCGCCTTCCTTCATGCCCGCGGGCAGCACGAAGGGACCTTTCATATAGTCGATCGAGTCACACGTCGGGCCCCACAGCGCGAAGGCCTCCGTACCCTCGCCCTTGGCGGGCTGTCGCGAAACGAGCTGAGCGGGAAAAACCCAATTCAGATGCGCGGCATCGAACAGCACGCCGTAGCCGCCGTCGTTGATGAAGAGATCGTTGCCGCGGCGTGCCTCGACGCGCACGATCACACTCTCGGCCTCGGCCACCAGCGCGCGGCCAGGTTCGCACATCAGGCGCACGTCCTCGCGCACGGGCAGCTTCTCGACGCCTTCGCGGATCGCATTCATGAAACTCGACAGAGGTGCCGGCGTCATGCCGGGATAGAGCGCGGGGAAGCCGCCGCCCACATCCAGTCGATCAACCACGACACCAGCCTGACCGATCAGCTTGCCGACTTCCGCCAGCGCATGGGTATAGGCGTCCGGCGTCATCGTCTGCGAGCCGACGTGGAAAGTGACGCCGAGTTCCGACGCCACCTGACGCGCCTTCACCAGCAGTCGCGCGGCGGCATCGCCCGAAATGCCGAACTTGCGCTCCAGCGGCACGGCCGAGTTGATCGGCGGCACCACGATGCGCACGAACAGCACGAGATCGTCCGCAGGGCCGGCGGCGCCGCGGGTCTCATCGACGATCTTTTGCAGTTCATCCTCGCTATCCAGCGAAAACGAACGGATGCCGTGGATCAGATACGCCTTGCTGATCGACAACCGCGACTTCACGGGATGCATGAAGTGCAGGTGCGCGTTCGGAATGGTGGCTGCGTCTTCCAGTTCCGGCGTCGAGGCCACGTCAAAATGGCGAATACCGGCACCGTAAAGCGCGCCGATCATGAACACGGACGAGTTCGCCTTGTAGGCGTAGGCCACATCGCCAGGAAAATTCTGTAGAAACCAGCGCGCCGCGCGCGCGGCGGCATGTGGGCGCGATGCCAGCACAGGACGCTCGGGCATTTTGGCGGCGACGAGTGCTGCTGCGGATGGGAAGCGTTCCATCACGGGCGGGACCTCCAGCGAGATAAAACCAGAAGCGCCGTGCGAGTGTTCCCGCCGTGCGTGTCGGGGACATAAGGCCAACGCTCCCCCATGTAAAGACCTATATCTGTCATGGGGTTGTCATTATTGATGCGCCATCCGACTCCGCTGGTGCGGAGCCGGCCGGATGGCGGTTGTGATCGCACCATCCGACTCCGCTGGCGCGGAGCCGGCCGGATGGTGGTGGCGGTGCATTGCGAAGATTGCGTGTCAAGTCACTGATGTCGATACGGGCGAGCGGCGGCCGTAGACTTCCTCGGCACGCGTTTCGAACGCTGCAGCGAACTTTCGGAACGCCGTGTCGAAGACCGCGCCCATCAGCACAGCGAGCATGGGTGAACTGAACTCGTAATCGATGGCAAAGGCCACATCACAGGCGGTGTCGCCTCGCGGGGTAAAGCCCCAGACGTTCTCAAGTTTGCGGAACGGGCCGTTCTTGTGGCGAACGACAATGGCGCGCGCGGCCCGGTCGAGCGTCACGGCCGTCGTGAACGTCTCGCGGATGGCCTTGTAGCCGATGCCCATCGTCGCGGTGATCAGACCGCTTCCATCGGCGAGTTGTTCGCGGCTGTGCACGACGAGGCTCTCACACAGCGGCACGAAGAGCGGATACTTCTCTACGTCGGCGACGAGAGCGAACATCTCGTCGGATGAGAACGGCACGTTGCGGACATCATTGAAGCGAGGCACCCGGAGCTCCGGCGTTTGGAGCGCGCCCCGCCGCGTCAAACGGCGATCACGCGCACATGGTGATGAACAGGATTGCTCCGCCGATCGACTTGGTCGCCAAGCTTCAATCCGGTCGTGAACGGCAGCGTCAATAGACCCGCCTGTATCACTACGACGGCGAGGAACACGCCGATGATAAGCACGAAAAGGTTGCGGATCAAACCGCCGGCGCCAACCCTAACTTAGACGTGGCAGCGCGCGCCGAGATATTGATTGAGGATGCGGTTGTAAGCTTCGGCGTCGGCGCGATCCTTGGCCGAGAGACTGCGGCCTGCGCTCAGGGCTTCGACCTTGGGCTGGACGCCGCGGGCCAGCAACCGATCGAGCTGACCGCGAAGCGATTGGCACGTTTCACCCGCTGGGAGCGACTTCGCTCCGGGATCACCAGCCCCGCCGCCACCGGCGCAACCTGCTGCCAGTATTGTCATGCTCGCCACAGCGATCGATCGTGCGCGCCGCCCTGCGCTCACCCCTGCCCTCGACACCATCGCCCTCCGAACCGCCCCGCTCCGCTTTCGCGGATCAAACTGATCAATCTCGTGTCTCACACACGCTCCGCACCGCCGCAACCCCTGGACAACAATGGGCTGTTGGTCTGTGACACGGATGCTGCACATCCGATGCTCGCTGTGGGATATTAGCTGCGGTTCATGTCTTTTTTAGTGCGCCCGGCGACTCCGCTGACGCGGAGCCGGCCGCCGGGCGGTGAAGCACCAGTGCGCCCGAGACTCCGCTGACGCGGAGCCGGCCGCCGGGCGGTGAAGCACTAGTGCGCCCGAACTCCGCTGACGCGGAGCTTATTGCGAGACTACTGCGGCTTGGCTGTAGTCGCTGCTGCCGTCGCGGTGGTCTTGGCGACCGGCTTGGCGGCGCTTGCGCTCGCGACCGGGGCGACAGGAGCTGCAGGCGGTGTCACGGCAGCCGAAGCAGGAAGCGGCAGCGCGCACTTGGCCTGGAATTCCGCATTCGCTTTGTCGAGCTCAGTCATCTTGACGAGCGACTCGCGCTTGATGGAAACCGATTTGGCCTTGCCCTCCGACGCCTTCTCAACCCGCTCGGCAACACCTTCTTGGCGCAGCGTGTTGATGCGTGCGTTCAGTGTAGCGCATGCGGGATCGGCCTTCCCTGCCGCTGTCGTCGTCGATCCGACCGATGCCGTCGAGAGCAGACCTGTGGAGCCATCGGCGCAGCCGGCGACGGAGAGTGCGCCCAGGGCGGCGAGCGCGAGCTTCATGGATGTTCTGGTCATGGCGCTTTTGATCATGGCGGGTTCCCTCGGTGGCGCTGAGTCGCGTCTTCTTCCATTGGCCTTCTAGGCCCGGCATTGACCGAAGCGATAGCCGACGGAGCCGATTGAATGGTTGATGAACGCGACGCGCGCGGCCGAATTTGTGGATCAGCGGCTGTTCGGCCACGCTTTGGGCGTCACAGAAGGCCGCGGCGGCGCAGCACGGCCCGCTCCTTGCGCGAAATCCACCACGAGTAGGCGATTTCGGCCGCGTTGCGTGCGATGAACACTGGAATGGTCAGAACGTAGACAAACCGGGCCGGCCAAGCCGCCGGATGCTGCGGGTTGATGCGGACTTCGTCTCCGGGCCCCCACAGCACAAGGGGAACCGGCGGCTGTGCGGTCACGACGTTCGGCAGGGTCGAGCGGAGCGTGGCGTGGCGCGTCGGCCGCGTGCGCGGGAACCGCAGGCTCATCGCGTGCACGCGAGTGAGATGGCGCGCCCGGCTGCGGCGATCTCGTCGCGGACCGCGGCTTCGATTGCGGTGACGCCGGCCTCGTCGAGGCGGCCCGTGGCGAGCAGGCGCTGGCGGCACAGTGCAATCGGATCGGCCACATCGCGCCGCGTGGGAGCGCGTCCGCGCACGTCGCGCGCATGGCCGGCGTACGGCGGCGTCAGAATGGCCAAGGCCGTTCCGGAATGTCCCGGCTCCAGTTCTTTGCGCACGGTTGCAAGTGTTTCGCACAGACCGATGGCGTCGGCCCCGTCGCATTCGCGCACGGACAAGTGGCGCCAGATGCGACCAGGTCTCTGGTTTGCGATCCGTCGATACGATCATGACCGGCAGCACGCGGTTGGGCAGATTACGGAGCGCGGCTGCGAGATCGTCGGCGCTCGTTGCGATGGGAACGACGGCTTCCGTCCGCTGCGCCACGAGCGCGAGCGCTGCTTCGCGCGACAGGTGCCGCAGCCCTTCGCCCGGCAACCGGACAAGGCACGGCTCGGGCTCATCGTCCGGCGGCGTTGGCAGCAACCGCTGAAACGCGGTTCCCGCTGCCGTGCCCAATGCCAATTCGAGAGCGGGAGAACTGCGCAAAGCCAAGACGATATCGCCTGGAGGGATGGTCGCAGCGATGGCCGCAATTGCGCCCTCACGACCGATGCCCAGCGGACAGGGCGTGCCGAGCGTGCCCAGCGCATAGAGCATGCCCGCCTTTTCCTCGAAGCGGCGCAGGCGCAGCATCGTGGAGAACAGCGAGCGCTCTCTCTCGTCCGGTGCGGCGGCACCGGGGGCTAGTCGTGTTGCGGTGGTCACGGCGGGCACGTCCCCTGCCGGCTCAATGGGTGGCCGGATCGAGCGGGATACTGCGGCAGGCCGCCGCGGATCGCAACCCGGTGAAAGCGAAATTTCGTGGTTGCGCGGGGTCTTGCGGATCGGCAATCGCACCCTAACGCGTGACGATCACGCGATCGGTCGGCTGAACATACCCCAGCACGTCACGGGCGATTTCCTCGACAAGGTCGGGATCGGGCTTGTCGGGGGTCAAAAGCGCCACGTCGTGGCGAAGCCGGGCGCGCACAGTCTCGAGACTACGGATCTCGAATTCGAGAAGATCCGCTCGCTCGATCAGCGCCGAGCGCGCCTCGAGACCATGCCGTCCATGCATTGCGTGATGGGTGAAGTAGGCTGTCGCGCACAGGCTCGAAAGCAGCACAAGAACCTGTCGGAACCTCGATCGCCAATCATACATCGGTTGTACGCGACACTCAGATGTTCGGTGGCTACGCAGAAACTTCTAACCGGGAACGAGAGTGTTCTAACGCGCCACCACTTAAAGCGAAGTAAAGCCCCGTACGATTTTGTTCAAAACCGGAAGACAGGTGCGTTTTGGCCTGGCGGCCTATTACGCCACCTTCGCCTTGAGAATGCTCTTGCCCGCGTAGGTGGCGACGGGGCCGAGTTCGCCTTCGATGCGGATCAGCTGGTTGTACTTTGCCAGACGATCCGAGCGGGAGAGCGAGCCGGTTTTGATCTGGCCGCAGTTCGTGGCCACGGCGAGATCGGCGATCGTCGAATCTTCCGTTTCACCCGAGCGATGCGACATGACCGCGGTGTAGCCCGCGCGCTGCGCCATGCTGACGGCTTCCAGCGTTTCGGTGAGCGAGCCGATCTGGTTGACCTTCACCAGGATCGAGTTGGCGATCGACTTCGAGATCCCTTCCGACAAGCGCTTGGTATTGGTGACGAAGAGATCGTCGCCAACGAGCTGGCACTTGGTGCCGACGAGTTCCGTCAGTGCTTTCCAGCCGGCCCAGTCGTCCTCGGCCATGCCGTCTTCGATGGAGATGATCGGATACCGCGCGACGAGATCGGCCAGGAACTTCGCGTTGCCGTCGCTGTCGAAGGACTTGCCTTCGCCTTCCATCGCGTACTTGCCGTCCTTGTAGTATTCGGTCGAGGCGCAATCGAGCGCGAGATAGACATCCGAGCCCGGCTTGTAGCCGGCCTTCTCGATCGCCTTCATGATGAAGCCCAGCGCATCGTCGGCGCTCTTGAGGTTGGGCGCGAAACCGCCTTCGTCGCCGATGCCGGTGTTGTGGCCGGCGTCCTGCAGCGACTTCTTGAGGGTGTGAAAGATCTCGGCTCCGACACGCACGGCATCGGCGATCGAGCCGGCGGCGACCGGCATGATCATGAATTCCTGGATGTCGATCGGGTTGTCGGCATGCGCGCCGCCGTTGACGATGTTCATCATCGGAACGGGCAGCACGTGCGCGTTGGCGCCACCGACGTAGCGATAGAGCGGGAGGTTCGACGCAGAGGCGGCCGCCTTGGCCACCGCCATCGAGACCCCCAGGATGGCGTTGGCACCAAGGCGGGCCTTGTTCGGCGTTCCATCGAGCTGGATCAGCGCGGTGTCGATGCCGCGCTGGTCTTCCGCGTCCATGCCGACGATGGCGTCGGCGATCTCGTCGTTGACGGCTGCGACGGCCTTGAGCACGCCCTTGCCGAAGTAACGGGACTTGTCGCCGTCGCGCAGTTCGATGGCTTCATGCGCGCCGGTCGAGGCGCCCGAGGGTACGGCGGCGCGGCCCATGGAGCCGTCTTCGAGCATCACGTCCACCTCCACGGTGGGGTTGCCGCGGCTGTCGAGGATCTCGCGGCCCAGGATGTCGACGATGGCAGTCATGGTGTGTCCTATTCTCATGGTCGAGTGAGAAGGACGGTGTAAGTCCGATCCCCCTCGCGTGAATGTGCGCCGGGTTGTAGCCTTGTCGCGTGACGGGTGCAAAGCCCCGGCGGGCGACCTTGTCCTACCCGGACGGGCAGTTCTCTGTGCCCTGATTGCGGCGATACCACCAAAGTCGAAGGAGATTGGCTCGTTGAGTGAAACATCCGCGCTTGTTTTGTTTTCCGGCGGGCAGGATTCCACCGTCTGCCTCGCTTGGGCGTTGGAGCGGTTCACGCATGTGGAGACGGTGGGCTTTCATTACGGGCAGCGGCACGAGGTGGAGTTGGCCCAGCGCGGCATCATTCGCGCGTTGATTTCACAGCAGGGCCATTGGGGTCAGCGGCTGGGTCCCGACACGATGATCGCGCTGCCGGAACTCGGGCGGCTCTCCGAGACGGCCCTGACGCGGGAGCGGCAGATCGCGTTCCAGGAGAGCGGGCTGCCGAACACGTTCGTGCCGGGTCGCAATCTGCTCTTCCTCACCTATGCGGCCGCACTCGCCTACCGGCGCGGGATCGGGACGCTCGTTGGCGGGATGTGCGAAACGGACTACTCCGGCTATCCCGATTGCCGTCAGGCGACGATGACGGCGATGCGCGAAGCGCTTTCGCTCGGGCTCGACTATCCGTTCCGGATCGAAACGCCGCTCATGTATGTCGACAAGGCAGGCACGTGGGCGCTGGCGGAAAAGATCGGCGGCACGGCGCTCGTCGAACTCGTCATCGAGCATTCGCACACCTGCTATCTCGGCGATCGCTCGCAGCGGCACGCGTGGGGCTACGGCTGCGGAACCTGCCCTGCATGCGAATTGCGCGCGAAAGGGTATGAGCGCTGGCGCGCTGACGCCAAGAACCTGGCTTAGGCGGCGAACGGCCAGCGTGAGGGTCGAACGACGGTGCTCTTGCGCGGCTGGGCGGCTTGCACCTTGGGCGCCGCTTGTGCCGATGGCGGTCGGGCGGCGTGCACTGGCTTAGCCGGCGTACGTGGCCCGGCGCTGAGGCCCGCGAGCACATTATAAATTTGTTTGACGCTGCCCACAGCGTGCTCGATGGCATTCTGCGCCATGCGTGCTGCAAGATAACGCGCGTAGAGAGCCATTGCGCCGATCGACAACAGCATCATCCAGCTGACGATTGGTGGATTGCTGGAATTCTTTTGACGGCGCGGTTTGGCTTGTGCGGGCGGCTTGGCGGTATCGGGACGCCGTGCCTCGACGGGCGGTTCAGTGGTCAGCGCGACGGCTTCGCCTGGAACGATATGAGCGATGAGGGGCGGACCAACTGCCGGTGCGCCGGAGGTGGGCGGCACTGTCCGGGCCATCGGCTTTGCAGCTTCGTGGAATGTGCCACTGATCCTGCTCGTCGTCATCGCGCTCAGGATGTTCAGCGCGACGAAGGCGATGAAGATGTTCTTTACGGTGAGGTGTTGAGAGAGATTTGAATTGCGCATCGATGCCGCCCGCCGCCGCCACCTGCAGGGCATACACCGGAATTGGTAAGCCGCTGCCTACGGGACGTGGTCAATAATGCGTAAAAATCGGACGCCTGTGCCGGGCGGAACCGACAGATCCGGCGAAATGCCCGACAATTCGCACATCCCTCGAACGGGAGTGTGCCATGCGTCGCTTCTGCCAGACATCCGCCCGCCACATCATTCACACGAGCGCCGCGCTTGCGGTTTTGGCCTCGCTGTTTCCCATCGATGGCCGCCTTCCCGATAAGCCCGCGGGCGTCCGCACCGCGTTCGAACTGATCGACAAGCGCGCGCTCGGTCACTCCTTCAACGTGAACGGATTGAAGTCGGTGTCGCGGTCGTAGTGGTCTTCCTGCTCAGCTTTCTTCAGTGCCGTCACGATGCGCGTCGTCAGCGGCAGGAAGGCGATCTCGACGAGGGTCTTGGTCACGAATTGCGAAATCACCAGAGTCATGACGAGCTCGTTCGGCATGATGCCGGAGTTCCAGAACGCGAGCGGATAGAACAGTGAACTGTCGACCGCTTCGCCCGCGACCGTGGAGGCGACGAAACGGGTCCGCATGTAGCGGCCAGCTGTCGCCACCTTCATCTTGGCCAGCACGAACGAGTTGACGAACTCGCCGCAGAAATAGGCGATCATCGACGCGCCGGCGATGCGCCACGTGTTGCCGAACGCGATCTCGTAGACCTTCTGATTTTCCCAGGTGGGCGCCGGGGGCAATGCAACGATGACGGCCGCCATGATTGCTGCGAAGAGCAGGGCCGCAAAGCCCGTCCAGATCACGCGGCGAGCGCGGGCATAGCCGTACACCTCGGTCAGGATGTCGCCGAAGATGTAGGAAATCGGAAAGAACAAGACGCCGGCGCCGAATGTAACGGCACCGATCAGCGGCAGATCGAGTTGTGCGGCCTTGGCTGGTCCGATCAGGTTGGAGCAAACGAGCACCACGACGAAGGCGACCATGACCAAGTCGTAGTACCGGTAGGTGCGCGCCTTCGCCTGCATGACCCCTCATCCCCTGACCTTGACACTCGCCCCGGCCTAGCTACGTGTGGGCGCATGTATCAGGTCAAGGAAATCTTCTACACGCTACAGGGCGAGGGCGCGAATGCCGGCACGCCGGCCGTATTCTGTCGCTTTGCCGGGTGCAATCTGTGGTCGGGTCGAGAAGAGGACCGGGCCACGGCCCAGTGTCGCTTCTGCGATACGGATTTTGTCGGCACGGATGGCGTGGGCGGAGGCAAGTTCGCCAACGCCGATGCTCTGGCTCGCGCGTGCCGCGCGGTGGTCACCGCCAGCCATGGCCCGGCCATGGTCGTGTTGACCGGTGGTGAGCCCATGCTCCAGGTGGATCAGGATCTGATCGATGCGCTGCATGCCCGTGGCTTTTCGATCGCGATCGAGACCAACGGCACGCTCGCGGTTCCTGAAGATATCGACTGGGTCTGCGTCAGTCCCAAGGCCGGGCAGCCGCTCGTGCAACAATGGGGCGATGAGCTGAAACTCGTCTATCCGCAGGCGGGCGTCGACCCGGCGCAATACCTCGATCTGGAGTTCGAGCACCGCTTCCTGCAACCCATGGACGGGCCGGCGCGGGCGATCAACACCGAGGCTGCGATCGCCTATTGCAAGGCGAACCCGCCATGGCGACTGTCCGTCCAGACCCACAAGATCCTCGGCATTCCGTGATTTCGTCAGCCGTGCGACGGGTTTAACCCGTGTCATCGGCGGGCCTTGCATGTGCGGCCCAACCCCCCTATTCCCTCGGCCATGCGCATCTATCGCGATTTCCTGTTCGAGGCAGCCCACTACCTGCCGTCGGCGCCGCCGGGCCATCCGAATTCCCGTATCCACGGGCATTCGTTCCGGGCGCGCGTCTGGATCGACGGTGAGCCCGGCGCGGAGACCGGTGTCGTCTTTCACTTCGACGACCTCTCGGCCGCGCTTGCCGACTGCCAGGACGCTCTCGATCATCGCATGCTGAACGACGTCGAGGGGCTCTCCGCGCCGACGCTGGAACGCATCGCCATGTGGATCTGGGACCGCATCGACAACAAGGTCCCGGGCCTTGCGCAAATCGAAGTGCATCGGGACAGCTGCCACGAGGGCTGCATCTATACTGGACCGGCACCGCGCTTGAGCCGGGCCGCGGAGTAGGTCATGGGACACGAGGCACCGCCCGTCACTCAACTCGGTCAGCAGACACCGATGCCGGTCAGCCCGGAGACGGCGCTGCTCGAACGCGTGCCGAACCCGCATCCCGATACGCTCTATGTCGCGCGTTTTACGCAGCCGGAGTTCACGTCGCTCTGTCCCGTGACGGGTCAGCCGGATTTCGCGCACCTGATGATCGACTATGTGCCGAAGCAATGGCTCGTCGAGAGCAAGTCGCTGAAACTCTATCTCGGGTCGTTCCGCAACCACGGCGCGTTCCACGAGGATTGCACGGTTGCCATCGGCAAGCGCCTCGCGGACTTGCTCGATCCGCATTTTCTCCGGATCGGCGGGTACTGGTATCCGCGCGGCGGCATGCCGATCGACGTGTTCTGGCAACGCGGTGAACTGCCGGCCGGCGTCTGGCTTCCCGATCAGGGCGTCGCGACGTATCGCGGCCGCGGCTAACGTTTCAAAGCCTAATTCCGATGAAGCCCGGAAGGTGCGATGCCGCTTCAGAGCGGGCCAGCATCATTGCGCGGTCGTGGGCATGCTCGAAGTCGCGCAGAACCGATGTGCGCGGGATGCGGCACCGGAAAAACTGCGCCCAGCGGAATTCTGCATAGGGTCGTTCCGATTTGACGAAGCCTCCGCCCTCGCGGACGGACCAGGCCAGGTCACGATAAGCGTCGCGCTTCAGGTGCGGGATCGCAGCGGGAAGCGCGGACGGGTGGATGCGCTCGCCATTGTGATCGTAGGGATGAAGGCAGCCGCGTTCGGCCATGCGCCGCCAGAACTCCGCCCTCGGCAGGCGAGACAGATCGCCGATGACCCGCACGAAGGCTTCCGGGACCTCGCTTTGGTGCAGGGCCATGCTGAGGTGATGATGGTCGATGATGTAGAAGTCGTTCCCCGGTCCGCGCACCGCAGGTATCGGCCGCTTTTCGAGATAGCGCGTGATGGCTTTGCGGCTGTCTGTCCGGCGTTCGACTTTCTCGCGCTTGGCCGCGACGGCCTTCATGCCCACCGCGCCCTGTGTCGGGCGCAGCCACTGGAGCGGAACCAGCACGGGATCTTCCGGGCAGGCACGCTTCAGCGCAGGGGCTGCGAGCGGATACACGGGGAGCGCGGACGCCGTTCGGGTCGGTGTGTGACGGAGTACTGAACTCGGCATGGCCTCGCGTCGATCTCAAACTGCGGCGGCCTACGATTCGCGCGAGATGGTTAAATTTGCGTTGACGCGGCGCGCCGCAACTCAGTTCGCCCAGAGCGTATTGGCGACGAACGCGGCCACATACGCGAGGAGGAAGCAGCATGGGAACGTCAGCAGCCAAGCCATGACGATGCGTTGCAGAACACGCCACCGCACGTCCGAGAGGCGGCGCGACGCTCCCACACCGACGATGGCGCTCGTGATCGTGTGCGTCGTGGAGAGCGGGATCCCATAGATCGATGCGCCGAAGATCGTGGCGGAGGCCGCACTCGTGGCGGCAAACCCCTGCCACGAGGTGAGCCGGGTCATTTTCGCGCCGACGGTTTCGATGATGCGCCAGCCGCCGGCCGCGGTGCCGATCCCCATGGTGAGGGCGCAGACGATCACGACCCAAAACGGAATCATGAATTCATCGAGCGCGCCGCCGGCATAGAGCGTCAGCGCCATCACGCCCATGAACTTCTGGCCGTCATTCATGCCGTGGGTGAAGGCCATCGTACCGGCGGTCAGCATCTGGAGGCGGTCGAACATGCGCTTGGCGGGTGCTGGACTTGCATTGGCGGCAAAGCGGATGATGAGCCAACCGAGCAGCAAGGCGCCCACCATGCCGAGGCCGATGGAGAGCACCATGCCGATGCCGACCTTCTCCCAACCGCTCCATTGCAATGCTGCAAAGCCGCCACCTTCGTAGGCCGCACCCGCTAGCCCTGCCAGCAGAGCATGCGATTTGGAAACCGGCATGCCGATCTTGGCCGCGAGCGTTCCCCACGCAATGATCGCGCACATGGCGGCGGTGATCGCCGGTATCGTCAGCGCGGCGGGTTCAACGATGCCCTTGCCAACCGTCGTCGCCACTGCCGTTCCGGCCATCGCGCCCAGCGTGTTGAGAACGACGGCCATCGCGATTGCAGAGCGCGGGGTCATGACGCCGGTGGAGACGACGGTTGCGATCGCGTTCGGCGCATCCGTCCAGCCGTTGACGAATTCGGCCACCAGCACAGCGAAAATCGCGATTGCGAGGCCGACCGTAATGGCCTCCATCTCAGGCTTCCTTGCGGGCGAGCGAGAGCACCATGTTTGCGCAATGGTTGGCGTCGTCGGTCATTTGCTCCAGATAATGGAACAGCTGGTGCGTCGCGATGAAGCCGATGGCGTTGGCGCCGGGAGCGGCATACTCCGCGACGAGCAAGCGCTCCTTGGCAGCCACGAGTTTGTCGGCTTTCGATTCCGCTGCGTCGATGCGGTTGGTGACTTCGCGCACCTTGGCCAGCGACAGACGCGGGCCGGCCATCATGTCGATCAGCTTATCGATGTCGCGCAGCATCTCTTCGCCGAGAGCAAAGACTTCCATGGCGTCGGGCGACAGTTCAGAAACGAACGGCGCGTAGGCTTCCAGATGCAGGGCCACTTTGCGCATGCCATCGACGACATCGTCGAGTTCATCGGTCAGCTTCATCGAATCTGGAATGTCGAAGCGCATGATGAACGAGTTGTCGAGCAACTCATGGATCTGCTCGACAATACGATCGGCCTTATTTTCAATTTCGATAATGCCCTTGGCATCACGGCCCTTGGTCGCCCTGAAAAGCGCGGCGCAGTCGAGCGCGGTGCGGGACAAGTCTTTGAAGAGTTCGACCAACCGGTCGCTGCGCGAAGGGCCAAACAAGGAACCGACCGCGAAACGTGCTGACTTGGCCATGGATCGCTTCCTCGGGCGGGGGTGCACTGCAATGTGCGGCGGGTTGTCATAAAACTGTCACGCAGGCCTTTAGCGCCCCGGCTCGATCGCTACAAGGTGCCGACGTCAGCTTTCCTGCGATATCGCAGTGCCGGCTCTGCGGGCCACTTGGCGACCCCTGCGCTCCGACCCTACAGTGCGCCACGGGTAGAATTCAGGTGGGGGTCTCATGTTCGTCAGGTTCGTCAGAGCACTCGCGTTGTCTATGCTCTTCGCAGCAGGCGCGATGGAGTTGGCGTGGGCCGACGAGACCGCGGCGGGCGATTGCGCCGAGGCGCTCTCGACGGTGGAACTGAACCGGTGCGCCGCAGCGGAATTCGAAAAAGCCGACGCCGAGTTGAACGCGACCTATCAGAAGGCGCTCACCGCCATTCCCGGGTTTGCGAGCGATCCGCCTTGGGATGCGAAGTCGTGGGAGACTGCGCTTCGCGCGTCGCAGCGCGCCTGGGTCTCGTTCCGCGACGCCGAATGCGATGGCCACGTCGCCATGTTCTGGACCAACGGGACCGGCGCGACCGGCGATATCCTCGGCTGCAAAACGGAGAAGACAGAGCAGCGCACGAAAGAATTGAAGGATCGCTACGAGAGCCGATGACGGCTCATTCAGCCCAGCGCCGCAGGAGATTTGAATAGGACTTCGTGACGAGATCAAACGTGGGCGACTTGCCTTCACGTTCGAAGATCGTGCGCCGTGCGCGGTCGAGATCAAACAAGATTTCCCGGCAAGCCGCGTCACGCACGCGGCTTTCGATCCATGTGACGGCGACGAGCCGTTCGCCGCGCGTGACCGGCGCGACGCGATGCAGTGTTGTCGAGGGATAGATGACGGCATCGCCTGCCGAGGCCTTAGCCGCTTCTTCGCCAGCCAGGCTTTCAACAATAAGTTCGCCACCGTCATAGGTGGCCGGATCGGAGAGGAACACCGTCACCGAGATGTCGCTGCGCAGGCCCAGCGACCCACCGATCAAAGCATCATCGACATGCGTGCCGTACCCTTCGCCCGCTCCGGTTTTCGAGATGAGCGGGGGAAAGAACCGCCGCGGCAGAGCCATCGAGCGGATGATGTCGTTCTTTTCCAAAGCCGCCGTGATCGTTGTGCGTACCCGCTCCAAGACCGGACTGGCGAGCGCCTGGGTGTTGCTCTTCACGTCGCGCGCATGCCAGCCGGCTGTCGCTACGCCAGGTCCCCAGTCCAGCGCCTGCGTCAAGCTGAGGACGTCCGCCAACGTTGCGGGATCGAGCACGTTCGGGATATGAACCAGCATCTTCGATCAAGCTTTCGATTGGAACGGTCGTGATCACGCGCAAAACTCGCCGTCTGTGGACCTCTCTTACGGTGGCCGGCGCGCTCGTGCCAGCGTCCGGCGCGCTCGCCGGCCCAGAAGCCCCTGATCTT
Source organism: uncultured Alphaproteobacteria bacterium (assembly GCA_963778225.1). Lineage (GTDB taxonomy): Bacteria > Pseudomonadota > Alphaproteobacteria > Rhizobiales > Hyphomicrobiaceae > JAGVSR01. The sequence goes on along the minus strand of CAVZTR010000010.1, from coordinate 267,241 downwards.
CCGGACACGGTTACCGGCTTGTCCGCCGCCCACGACACGGCTGTCCCAGGCCTGCTCATTTTTGCCCAAGGCGGTGAGGGTGGCGAAGGCGGAGAGGGTGGCGAGGGCGGAGAAGGCGGCGAGGCCGGGTTCGATGCCAGCAAGGCTGCGACCGACCCTACCGTCTACCTCATCGGGCTCGATGTCATTCGCGCGCACTACATCGCCGGGCTTGCGAGCTACGTTGCGGGCGACACGCTCGCCGGCGCCGAAATGTTCGCCCACGCGAGAAGCGAAGCCTATGTTGAACTGGAGCCGGCACTCACGACACTCGGCGTTCCGGAGTTCGACGACCTCATGCAAAAGGCCGGCGATCTGGCCCTTTCGAAAGCGCCGGTTGCAGAGGTGAGTGCCGCAGCCGACGCCGTGTTCGCCGCCGTCGATGGCGCGGAAGCCAAGGCACCCGGAAAGGCGACGATCGAAATCAAGACGGCGGTGTTCGCCGACCTTCTCGACCGTGCGGCTCTGCAATACGCAAAGGCGCTTCGTGACAGTTCGGGCGATGCCTACCTCGACGGCTATGGATTCCTCCAAGCTGCGAAAGCGCGGTCGGCAGACGTTCTGGCACACCTCGAGACCGGACAACCGGAGGCCGCGGCAGCTGCGCGCGAAGCGCTCGCGGCACTTTCGGCTGCGTATCCTTCGATCAAGAAGCCGGGCGACGGCGCCGTCAAACCGGGACCTTCGCTCGTGGCGACATCTAAGTTTCGCTTGGCGCTGAGCAGCCGCTAACGGTCTCTCGATCGCCCTTGCCTTATGCTCGCAAGCATCCCTCTCGCGAACACTTTTCGGCCATTGGAATCAGGCGATTTCTGATCCCAAGGGGCGGACTGCAAGACGACACGAGGGAAACCGCGATGAGCGCACTGCCGCAGAACGTCCATGATCTTCTCACCCGCCTGAACGAAACCTCCCGCCACGAACTCGATATCGTGCGCGATCTTTCCGAAGCCATCCGTCGCGCCGACGACCAGCTTCTGAAGGAAGTTCGCAGCGTCACCATGCTGCACGAACTCCGCCGTGAAGCGATCGTCTCCGAACTGCAGCTCCTCGCACAGCGCCTGTGTGTGCTGCCCCACCGCGAGCCTCATCGCGAGCAGATTTCGGCGATCGAGCCCACGCCACCCACCATCAACGGTCACGCTTCGCCTGCGCCACACGAGGCACCGGTTGCTGAACCGCCGATCGAAGAGGCCGTAATCATGGTTGAACCGCCGATTGCCGGGCGAGCCGGTGATTGGCGGCAAGCGGCTCAGCGCATCGATGCGGAGTTGGCGCAGTATTTCGGTGGTCCCGGGCCGCGTCATTGATGGGTGTTCGGCGTGGTGCCCGGAACGCCGCGGCTCTTTTCGCGTTTCCTTCATCTGAAACGCGAAAGGAGTGCCGCCATGACGAGCACCACACCGCCGAGAACACGGCCTGAAAATCCGGGCGTCGAAGCACCGGGAGACGATCCGCGTCGCGAACCCGTCGACAAGATCGCTCCCCCCGCTCCCGGCGTCGGGCGGCCTGCCGAAGCTCCGGTCGATCCCAATCGCAAGCCGGATGAGCCGCCGGTCGATGCGCCGCAAAAGCGTGAGGCTGTCGCCATCGCGCAGGAGAACAGTGAACTCCTGCCGCCGCGGGACATCCCGCGAGGCTGAGGCCTCAATCCGCCGCGGTGACGCGGCGTCCAGCCTGGGGCAAGAGGATATCTCCCTCCTCTCTGTCCCAGGCTGCTTTTGATGCCCGTTCGTCAATCCCTCGCCGGCATCGTCTTTGCTGCACTGGGAGCCGCCTTCTTCTCCACCAAAGCCATCTTCATCAAGCTCGCGTACCAGGACCAGGTCGACGCCGCGCTGATGCTGGCGTACCGCATGATCTTTTCCCTGCCCGTGTTCGCAGCCATCGGATGGTGGGCCTGGATGCAACGGCGCGAGCGCGGTGAGCTGCCCCCGACTTGGGAACAGATCTGGCGCGCGGCCTTCGTGGGGTTTCTCGGGTACTACGTCGCCTCGCAATTCGATTTCGCAGGATTGATGTTCATCACCGCGCAACTCGAACGGCTGGTGCTCTTCACATATCCGCTCTTCGTCATGTTTCTCGGTGCGATGCTGTACGGAGAACGCGTGACAGTGTTCGGCCTCTTCGCCGCCGCCGTGACGTATACGGGCCTGGGAATTGTGTTCCTGATCGACCTGCCGGATGGCGGCCGCGACACCGTTATCGGCACGCTGCTGGTCCTGGGCGCTGCGATCTCGTTCGCCCTGCACCAGATATACGCCAAGCGCTTCATGGCCCCGATTGGGAGCGCCCTCTTCACGTCGATCGCGCTCGCCTCTGCGTCGTTCTTTTGCATCGTGCATCAGGCCGTGGTCAGCGGCGGAAACTTCGCCGCCAGTCCGCGCTTCTTGTGGCTCTCGGCCGGCTGCGCGATCGTGGCCACCGTGCTGCCGACGTTTCTGATCAACGCTGGTCTCGCGCGCATTTCAAGCGCGGCGGTTTCGATGATCTCCACCGTCTCGCCGGTCGTCACCATCGCGCTGGCGGTGTGGATCCTGGGCGAACCGTTCACGCTTGCCGATGCGATCGGCTCAGCGCTCGTGCTGGCGGGGGTCGGTCTCTATGCCTGGGGCGAAAACACGCGCGCTTGAAGGGTCCTGCTGCGTGTCACGCGCCACTCCTTGCGATGCAGAGGTCGCTGGACTTTCAAGCATGCGTCGGCGGAGCGATGCCGTGGGCATGAAGCAGGTATCGCGCGAACCGAACCAGCCGATCCGGTTGCGCTGGACCCAATCGTAGATGCGATCTCCGATGACGTTGGGAACCAACCGGCCGAGTGGTGCCAGCCAGCGCCATGGTGGCGGCATGGTGCGTCCGGCCGCGAGCACGCCCTGCCATTTCACGTGCGGCACGCCATCGGCGAGAACCATGAACGTATCGAAGCGATCGGCATCGAGCCCATAGTGCCGGTAGAGCGCGCGGGGCACGGGGTCCTGGATAGCGGCGAAGCGTGTCGATCCTTGCGGATCCCGCGCCAGCATGAACTGCACGCCCGATGAGCACAGCACGCACAGCCCATCGAAGACGATGATGGGCGCGCGGTCATCGAAAGAAGGCACGGCTGGATCAGTGCGGTAGCTGTACGGCTTGACGGTCATTTGCCGTTTATACCGCGGATCGCGGGTGGGTGCGATGTTCACGTCACCGCCGCTCTAAGCCGAAAGCCGGTCAAATAGAGAGGGCCGCCTCGGGCGGGAACCGTTATCCGGCCACCGCGTTTCCTCCGCGGCTGGCGCGCTTCCTCCTGTTATTTGGTGCCGGCGCATTTCACGATCGCCCGCTTGCGCCGTTCCTCCGCGGCGCCAGCGAGCCCGTGTTTTTTCCTATCCATTCGGAGTTCAAGTCATGGCAGACGCACGCCGATCTTCAGACGAAGCGCGCAACAGCAATACGAAAGCCGACGTTGCCGAGCGCCTCGGCACCGTTCTCGCCTCGACCTACGCGCTGCGCATCAAGACGCAGAATTTCCATTGGAACATCACCGGGCCCAACTTCATCGGCCTGCATACGCTGCTGGAGACGCACTACAAAGAATTGGATGAGGCGATCGATGTGGTCGCCGAGCGGATCCGCGCCCTTGACGCCGTTGCGCCCGGCAGTTTTGCCGCCTTCGCCGAAATGTCACACATCAAGGATGCGCCGGCAGAGCCACCGCGGGAAAAAGTCATGATTGAGACGCTCGTCTCGGATCATGTGGCGGTTTCGGAACTGTGCACCGAGCTCAGCACCTTTGCCGACGACGCGGAAGACCACGCGACCGCCGACATCATGAACGGTCGCATCGAAGCCCACGACAAAGCCGCCTGGATGCTGCGCTCGCATCTGGCAAACGGGTAACCGGCCGCTTAGACGTTAATCCACTTCGGCGACGCTAGCGAAAAGACAGAGACGGGTTCGTGAAACCCGGCCGCAATCTCTCCGTATGTGCTGCGAGGCTCAAGCGCCTCATGCTGGCCAAAAAGGAGAGAACCTCATGAAGCTTAACAGGATTTCGATTGCCGCCGCCTTGACAGGCCTTGCCCTTGCGTTCGCCGCGCCCGTTATCGCGATGGAGCAGAAGGCGACCTATGAAGCCGCGATGTTCGATAAGGCTCAGGCCGCAAACCAGCACATCGTCGTTGAAGTCTTCAAGAAGGGCTGCCCAACCTGCGCCGCGCAGCAGCCGGGCCTCACTTCGGCGAAAGCAAAGTTCCCGAACGCAACGTTTGTCACCGTCGACTTCCTCGGCGACGCCGATCCTGTGAAGCGCTTCCAGGCCGTCAAGCAGAGCACGATCATCGTCTACAAGGGCTCGAAGGAAGTCGCGCGCCTCGTCGGTGAAACCGACTCCGACGCCATCGTCGCCGCCATTGCCAAGGGCGCCTGACGCCCTCATCTGCGGCGCGACTGCGGTCGCGCCGTAGTTTTTTCGCCCGTAGATCTTTTCGAGACAATCCATGTCCAGTCTTCTGATCGCCTACCTTGCCGGTGTGGTGACGATCCTGTCGCCGTGCATTCTTCCGTTGCTGCCGATCGTGCTCGGTGGTGCGCTCTCGTCGCACAAGTACGGTCCCTATGCGCTGGCGGCGGGTCTTGTGATCGCGTTCACGAGCTTCGGATTGCTCGTGGCTACGGTGGGATTTGCCATTGGCCTGACGCCAAAACTTCTTAACCAGATCGCGGCCGTCCTCATGATCGGGCTTGGCGCGGTGCTGCTGTCGTCCTCGCTGCAACAGCGCTTCGCCGTGGCGGCGTCCGTCGCGACCGGCGGGTTGCAAACGCGCGTGTCGGAGTTCTCACCCGACGGACTGAGCGGGCAGTTCCTCCTCGGGGCGATCCTTGGCGCGGTGTGGACGCCGTGTGTCGGGCCGACACTCGGCGCGGCCATTGCTCTGGCCGCGCAGGGGCAGTCGATCGGCTATGCTGCGACCGTCATGTTCGCCTTCGCGCTTGGCACCGTGACGCCGCTGCTCGGGATCATGCTTGTCTCGCGCGAGGCCTTCATGAAGAACCGCGGCGCGCTTATGACGGCCAATCGCTGGCTCAAGCCCGCGCTCGGCATCCTGCTGATCCTCCTCGGCTTTGCCTTCCTCACCGACCTCATGTCCACTTGGGAAGCCTTCGTGCTGGAGCGCATGCCGGAGGGGCTGGTGCGGTTCATTTACGGACTGTGAGGCGCCGGCGATGTTCACCTTGGTACTGCAGGCGTGATAGCATCATCGCCCCGGCGGACGGCTTTGACGCTGCGCGGGCACGAAACATCACCCGGTCGTAAGGGGCACCCATGTCACGCAGCAAGATCGTCACCGAAGTCACAGATTCGAATGCGCGCTACGTTTCGGAATTCGGCGACAAGGGATCGCTTGCACTGCCGCCGGCCCGGCGCTTCGCCATTCTCACCTGCATGGATGCGCGTCTCGATCCGGCGAAGTACGCGGGGCTTTCAGAAGGTGATGCGCACGTCATCCGCAATGCGGGCGGACGCGCCTCCGACGATGCCATCCGTTCGCTCGTCATTTCGCACAAGCTGCTCGGCACGATGGAATGGTTCGTCGTTCATCATACTGATTGCGGGATGGAACTCTTCACCGATGAGATCATGGGCACGCTGCTGGCCGACAGCCTGGAGACGGCGGCGTTCGACGGCAAGACGTGGTCGAACCCCAAACACGGCGGCGGTGATCCTTCGGGGCTTTTCATCAAGTGGCACACGATCACGGATCAGGCGGCGAGCGTCGCGCAGGATGTGGCGCGCATCCGCAGCCATCCGCTGGTGCCGGGGAGCATTCCCATTTACGGCTACATCTACGACGTGAAGACGGGGCGGCTCGTCGAAGTGCCCGAGGCAACGGCGGCCGGCGCGGCGCGTTAAATCTCATGACCGGTTCGAGCCGCATGGCCGCCGGACTTTCTCACACATCATGGAGCGACAATGAGCGACCGGATCATCATGCGCATCGGCGAAAGTCTCGTGGCGGGCGGACCGCCCGGAACTGCGGCCGAACCTGAAGTCGCCATCGGCGAAATGGACGGCCCCATGGGCACGGCGTTCGCCAACCTGCTCGGCAATCAGGTTGTCGGCCACTCGCGCGTGCTGGCGCTCCTCAACACCGACGTCATGGTGCGCCCGCCGACGATCTGCGTCTCGAAGGTGTCCGTCGACAACGAGCGTTACACGAGCATCCTGATGGGCACGGTTCAGTACGCCACCGCCATGGGCGTTCTCGACAGCGTACGTTCGGGCGTCATCCCGCGCGAGAAGGCCAACGACCTCGGCATCATCGTTTCGGTGTGGCTCAATCCCTCCGTCGCGACGGACACCAATCTCGATCACAAGATCCTGTTCGAGATCCACCGCAAGGCGACGACGCTCGCCATCACCAAAGCCATGCGCAGCGAACCCTCGATCGACTGGCTCCTCGAGAACCAGGACAAGGTCATTCACAAGTACTTCGAGAAGGGCTTGAAGGGCGAGATTTAGGGGGGGCGGCAGTATGGGGGCGTCGCGCTGTCCATCGCACCCTAAACGGTCAAGCTGTTGCCCGATCGATGTTCAATCGACTAATCCCAGCACCAGGGCAAGGGAGCGGTTGATGGCCGACAGGGAGTCCTCGTCAACCTTGCCGATGGGTGCACTCAAGCGGTGACGGCCAAGGGCGACGATCTTGTCGACCATCACCTGCGAACGAACCTTCAGTCCCGTTCCTCGTCCTGGCTCTAGATGGATCCGGAACAACGGTGCATCCACTCGATCACTCGTGACGAGACAAACTAAAATGCTGGCATGGGTCGGGTTCAAGAAATTGGTTTGGACCACGACAGCAGGACGCGGCTTCCCAAAGTCTCCGGGGGCCGACACGATCACGATGTCGCCCCGGGTCACCACGTCTCGTCGAAGGCGCCGATGGCGTCGATGAGCGCGATTGTCTCTCGCTCGCTCTTGCGCCGGGAGACGAGCTTGGACTGCCGCCGCAGTTCCTCCGCGACCTTGCCGGAGCGCGTATCAGGAGCCCAAATCTGCACAGGCCGCAGCCCTTGAGCCCGCAACCGCGACCGGTAGCGGCTCATTCGCGACGCAGGTGTGGATGCCTTAACCATTGGCCATGCGTAACATGTTACGGAGCAAAGGGCAAGCTGGCGGCCATTTTTCCCGGTACACCCAACCAGCATGCGAGTTTCAGGTGCGCAAATCCGGCGGGGTCGCTTCGTCCTTCAGGCTGGCCACGGCCTCATCCAGCGACATGAGCTTTTGATCCTGGCTGCCCAGTCGGCGCACGGAGACGTTGCGGCCTTCGGCGTCGCGCATGCCGACGGCGAGGATGACCGGGACCTTGGCGAGCGAGTGTTCGCGCACCTTGTAGCCGATCTTTTCGTTGCGCAGATCTGGCTCCACGCGCAGGCCCGCGGCCTTGAGTGCGGCGACGACCTCGTTGGCGTACGCGTCCGCTTCGCTCGTGATCGTCGCGACCACGACCTGCAACGGGGCGAGCCAGAGCGGGAAGTGGCCGGCGAAGTTTTCGATCAGGATGCCGGTGAAGCGTTCGAGCGAGCCGAACATGGCGCGGTGGATCATCACCGGCGTTTTCTTGTCGGAGTTCTCGTCGATGTAGAACGCGCCGAGGCGGCCCGCGAGGTTGAAGTCCACCTGCGTGGTGCCGCACTGCCATTCGCGGCCGATCGCGTCCTTCAGCGTGTATTCGAGCTTCGGGCCGTAGAACGCGCCCTCGCCCGGCTGGAGTTCGGTGCGGATGCGGCCGTTGGAGCGGCGCTTCACTTCTTCCAGCACGTCGCCCAGCGCCTTCTCGGCCTTGTCCCACAGCTCGTCCGCGCCGACGCGCTTTTCAGGCCGCGTCGAGAGCTTGATGTGGATGTCCTCGAAGCCGAAGTCCTTGTAGATCGCGAGCATCAGATCGTTGATCTTGAGGCATTCCTCCATGATCTGGTTTTCGGTGATGAAGATGTGCGCGTCGTCCTGCGTGAAGTGGCGCACGCGCAGCATGCCGTGCAGCGCGCCGGACGGTTCGTAGCGGTGCACCTTGCCGAACTCGGCGATCTTCAGCGGCAGGTCGCGATAGCTCTTGAGGCCGTGCTTGTAGATCTGCACGTGACCCGGGCAGTTCATCGGCTTGCAGCAGAACACGCGCTCGTCGGGCAGCGTGGTCGTGAACATGTTCTCGCCGTAGTTCTCCCAATGGCCGGAGAGCTCCCAGAAGTGCTTCTCCATCATGTCGGGCGAGTTCACTTCCATGTAGCCGGCGCGCTGCTGGGCGCGGCGCATGTAGGCGATGAGCGTCTGGAACAGCGTCCAGCCCTTCGCGTGCCAGAAGACGGAGCCCGGGGCTTCTTCCTGGAAATGGAAGAGATCCATCTCTCTTCCGAGCCTCCTGTGGTCGCGCTTCTCGGCCTCCTCGAGCTGATGCAGGTACGCCTTCAGCTCCTCCTCGGTCGCCCAGGCGGTGCCGTAGATGCGCTGGAGCTGCGGACGCGTCGAGTCCCCGCGCCAATAGGCGCCGGCAAACTTCATCAGCTTGAACGCTTTGCCGATGTGACCCGTCGAGGTCATGTGCGGGCCGCGGCAGAGGTCGAACCATTCGCCCTGGCGATAGATCTTGAGGTCCTGGCCTTCGGGGATCGCGTCGACGAGTTCGACCTTGAAGCCCTCGCCCATCTGGGCAAACGTGTCCTTCGCCCGATCGCGCGACCAGACTTCCTTGGTGAAGGGCGCGTTTTTCGCGATGATCTCGGCCATCTTCTTTTCGATCTTGCCGATATCTTCCGGCAGGAATGGCTCGGCTTTCGCGAAGTCGTAATAGAAGCCGTTGTCGATCACAGGGCCGATCGTCACCTGCGTGCCGGGCCAGAGCGCCTGCACGGCTTCCGCCATCACGTGCGCGGCGTCGTGCCGGATGAGTTCCAGCGCGGCAGGGTCGGTGCGCGAGACGAAGTTGATTTTCGCGTCGGATTGAATGGGGTCGGCAAGGTCCGACAGGACGCCGTCGAGCTGCATGGCGACGGTGCGCTTGGCCAGCGACGGAGAGATGGACTTGGCGACCTCGTACCCGGATGTACCCTTGGCGATCTTGCGTTGCGCGCCATCCGGAAACGTCAAGGTGACGTCGGTCATCTTTCTCTCCTGTTGCTCACTCGCCGCCCACGGGCGCGGCGTAAGACATATGCGGGGCGTTCATGCCGCCGGCGGTGCCCCGCTGTCAAGATGGACCGTGACGATCACACCGTCGGCTTCAATGGGCCAGGGGGATTGGCCGGTTCGCGGTGGTAGAATTTGAGCGTCAGATAGGCGCCGATCCAGGAGCCCACGACTGCAAAGGCGACATAGACATAGTTATGGGTGTAGCTGATGACGGCGAACGAGGAGAGCATGTACCAGGCACTGCTCCAGTTGGCGGCCGCGAGTGCGCGCTTGGTGACGACGGCGGAGGTGAACATCACGTAGGCCGCGTCAGTCGCCGCGGTGGCCAGCAAGACACCGGCCGCAATCAGGTAATCGAATTCCATGTGAACCTCCCGAACGGGCCGGGTCGGGCCGGCGCCTCCCGGCTGGCAGTCTAGCATTGCGTTTCCGCAGGTCTCAAAGGCGGGATGAACTTCCATGCGGCTGCGCCGTTGTCATGCATGTGGCTGCGCCGTTGTCATGGCGAGCCAGTGTGCAGGAGTAACCGATGAGCAGCACGAGCCTTCCCAAGTACGTCCTGACGTTGGACCGCGTGCTCGATGCGCCTCTGGCGAACGTCTGGCGCTGCTGGACGGAAAGCGCGCTGATGGAGCAGTGGTTCTGTCCGAAGCCGTGGTCCGTTTCTGACGTGCGCCTCGATATGCGGCCGGGCGGCGAATGTTTCTTCGTCATGCACGGGCCGAATGGCGAGCGCTTCGAAAACCCCGGCGTCTTTCTTGCGGTCGAACGGCAACGGCGCATCGTCACCACGGACGCTTTTCTGCCCGGATGGATTCCCAGCGAGCGCGCCTTCATGGTCGCCGACGTGCTGATGGAGGATGCGGGAGACGGCAAGACGCACTACGTCGCGCGCGCCATGCACTGGAGCGAAGAGGCGATGCGCGAGCACGAGCAGATGGGCTTCCACGAAGGCTGGGGCAAGACCGCCGATCAGCTCGAAGAGCTCGCAAAGTCTCTGACGTGACCGCTCGTCCTCGAAAGGACCCTCGCTCGTTGTCACTTCAGGGGATCGTGCCCCCAATTCATCAGGGAGCGCCGCCACGGCGTGTCACGAACATCGCCCTTGGGACGCTGTGCGAGGTGCCGGTGCACGTAGCCGATCACTTTCCTCATGTGGCTGTAATCGGCAGCCGTCAGGTCGACAACGCGCTTGCGCTTGATGGCGACGATGCGGCGGCCGGAAGCATGGCCGACGGATTCATCAGCGCCGTCACGATGGAAGCCGACCTCCTTGGACTGTGTTGATCGCAACCACGTCTCCAATTGCGCGGGCGTCATATTCACGGCTTCAGAGAACGCCTTTCGGAGTTCTGCACGCTCGTCCTTTTGCATTGGGTTCGTCCGCGTCACGCTGCGCTTGCAAGCGCGATGCGGCCGTCGGAGGCAAAGGCTGCGATATCGCGGTTGAGTTCGTCACGGTGGGTATAGAAAAGCCCGTGCGGGGCGTTCGGGTAGATCTTGAGCTGCGCGTTCGGGATCAGTTCGGCGGCGCGCTTGCCGCTTGCTTCGATGGGTACGATCGCGTCGGCGTCGCCGTGGATGACAAGGATGGGCAGGTGGATGCCCTTGGCCATGCCGCGCAGATCCGTCGCTGAGAAGGCGCGGACGCATTCGAGCGTCGCAATCGGCGACGCGTGCATGGCCAGTTCGCAGTTCGCCGCGATCATCGGCATGCTCACGGGCGACGAGAGCAGTCCGACGCCAAAGAATTTTTCGGTGAAATCGGTCAGGAACCCGGGACGATCCTTGCGCAGGCCCGAGATGATCGCGTCGAACACGGAGCGCATCAACGCCGTCGGGATTATCGGCGCTCTTCAGCAAGTACGGCACGATGGATGCAACGAGCATGGCCTTGGTGATGCGGCCGGTGTTGTGACGGGTCAGGACCTCCACCACTTCCCCGCCGCCCATCGAAAATCCGATGAGGGTCACGTTTTCAAGTTGAAGGTGATCGATGAGGCCGGCCACATCGGCGCCCATCGTCTTGTAGTCATAACCGCCGGCCGGCTTGTCGGATCGTCCGAACCCTCGGCGGTCCAGTGTGATGCAACGGAAGCCCGCCTCGATCAGCGGCACGATCTGATATTCCCACATCGCGCCGGATAGCGGCCATCCGTGCACGAAAACGAGCGGTGGTCCCGCACCGACATCTTCGTAGTAGATCCCGGTCCCGTCATCGGCGCGGTACATCGACATGAATGTCATCCTCGGTCTCTCTGCCCTGTCGCAGCATCCCGAACGTGACCTTCCAGTCTAAGTTCCCGCAGCAGCTGAGCCCTGGCTTTCGGTGTGGCTGAACCCGGGTTGAGCACTCTGCGCTAACTGTCTCTTTTCATTCATGAGTTTATGCACTAAACTGAAGCCACACTGGGAGGAGGAGAATGTTCGCTTACTCCATTACCGGTTGGCGCGGTTACGCCGTCGCCATCGGCCTCGTTGGCTTGGCGACATCTTTGCGTTTCCTCCTCGGCCTTGTTGACCAAGGCGTCGTGTACTTCGCTTTGTTCTATCCAGCCGTGGTCATAGCAACGCTTCTGTCCGGCTACCGGGCAGGCATAGTCGCGCTCGTGCTATCCGTCATCGCGGTCTGGTTTCTTTTCCTGCCACCGGCGTTCTCGTTCGCACTTAAGGCACCGGCCGCGCACTTGAACATCGTACTTTTCATGGCAAGTTCGGCGTTGTTGATCTGGCTGTCTGGGGGCTACCGCAAAGCGGTTCTTGAACTGCGGGAGGAGAAGTCGTTTCGCGATCTGTTGCTCGATGAGGTGCGCCATCGAAGCCGCAATAGCGTCGCCGTCGCTAAAACGATTGTCGACAACACGCTGAAGTCGGATCCGCAGACCGCAGCCACCATCAACGGGCGGCTGGCGACGCTGCTCTCAGCCGAGTCCCTGCTGATGGAAGACACCGGCGCTGGAGAACGCCTGCAGACCATCCTCAATAACGAGCTCAGCCCCTACGGCACCGACCAGGTCATCGCCACCGGCTCCGACATCGTTCTCCCGGCACGTCACGCGCGCGCCTGGGCGCTCATCGTGCATGAGCTGGCCACGAACGCCGTCAAATACGGAGCCCTGGGTTGTCCGGAAGGTCGCGTGCTGATCACATGGCTGAGGGTCGGCGAAAATCTCGATTTTTGGTGGGTCGAAACAGGTGGGTCGGATGCTCCCCAGATACCCCCTACCGGAGGCTTCGGGACAAAACTGATCGACGCCATGGTCAAGTCGCTGGGCGGCACCATCACGCGCAGTGTCGAGCATGACGGGCTGAAATGCTCGATCTCGGTGCCCCTGAGCGAACTCGAGTTGCCGGTGCGGACCCAGGCTCCATCCCGTGTGGTCCAGCCCGCCGAATAAGATCATTTGAGCCGCTCAGCCGATGGATAAAATTGTATCCACTCGCGAACGGCTTTCTTCACCTGTCCCCGCTTAAATCCCTATTCACCGAGAGAACGGACTTGGTCGCTTCCGTAATTGATTAGGGATGAGCGCATGCAGCCGCCGAAGCTACTCATTCGCAAGGGCATGGTCGTGGTGCAGGGTCGCAACCGGCCGTGCATTCAAGTCCTGGCCGTCGTCGACCCTGCCCTGAAGGCAAAGCTCGAGGAGAGTTTCGGCACCGAGAACCTGTTCAAGCGGTCGGCCTATTCGATGGGATTTCCGGCCGGCACGCCTCTGCCGTCGCCGACGCTCGCGCCCCACGTCGCGGCCCTCATCAAGAACGATGCCTGCCCGGAAATCACGGTCAAGACCATGCTTGCAGCGCAGCTCTTTCAGGCCACTTCGGTTTGGGAGATGAAGGCCTTCGAATATATTGCCTGCCGCGCGTTCGATGCCTTCGTAGATTTCACGCAGACGGTCGTGGAGCTGGGCACCGAGACAACCTATGCCCCCGCCGAAGCCCAGCGCCTCGGAGCTGCGATTATTCTGGCTCAGGACGCCGCCGCCGCGTCGGCCGCCGCCGCGCTGGCGCTTGCTGCCGCAGCACCTGCCGCTGCTGCGGCTTGATCAGACCAGCGAGGCCGCAGCACCCCGCTTCCCGCGCGAGCTATGAGGCCCTTTTCCAGCGGCCGTAGCGCCAGGGTGCGAAGGGATGGCTTTCGCGCGTAAGGTCGGGGACGGGATCGTAGCCGTGCGTGCCCCACGGGTGGCAGCGGGCGATCCGCGAGACCATAAGCCAGAAGCCTTTCCAGGCGCCGTTGCGATCGATGGCTTCCAGCGCGTACTCGGAGCAACTCGGCATGTGGCGGCATTCCATGCCCATCCACGGCTTCAGCGTCGCCCGGTAGAGATGCACGGGGGCCTTCATGAGCGACCGGGAGAGGCTCACGGCAGCGGCTCTCCTGTTTTGCGGGTGAAGCGGGACTGGCCATCGCGCTTGGTGAGCTGCAGGTCGATATCCGAATAGATCACGTCATCGTCGCGCGCGCGGGTGCCGATTTCCAGATAGGTGCCGGGCTCAGAGCCGCGATTGACGAGATGGTGTCCGTTGGCCGAGCCGGCCGGAAATCCCGCCATCGTGCCGGGGGTCAAGATGTGCTCGCCTTCGTCGGTCACGAGCGTCAGCGTACCGTCCACGACATAGATCGCCTCGTCTTCCGCCGCATGCCAATGGCGGTGGGCTGACTGGCCACCGGGCTCCAGGGTCGTAAGGTTGACACCGAACTGCGTCAGGCCCAGCGCCTCGGTCAACGCCCGCTTGGCGCGCTTGTCGAACCCTTTATCGAAGGGGGCGGGATAGATCGTCGTTCGCCGGGCTGGAAGGCTCCGAGGATCGCGGACTACGGGCATGGTGTCCCCTATGCTGTGAGGCTTGGCCCCGTGTCCTAGATCGCTTGGCGATGGGACGCATCGCGGCCTTGAGCATCGGCTACAGCGCGCTCGATCGCATCGAAGATCAGGAGCGTCGACGCATGCCGATGGCGATAGTCGCGTACGGGTTCGAGCAGGCCGAGATCAGCCCACCGCCCAGACGGTGCGGGGCCGTTGTCCTTCAGCATCCGGCGCATGCTTTCGGCGACCGCTCGCATTTCGGCGACCGGCGTGCCGATGATTTCACGACCGACGATGGCGGCTGCGGCTTGGCCGAGCAGGCAGGCTTTGACGTTCTGGGCAAAGCCGGTCACGACATCACCCTGCGGATTGAGCGCGACATCGACGGAGATGGTCGAGCCACACAGCTTCGAATGCGCTTCCCCGTGGCCTCCCGGCGCAGGCAGGCGGCCGGTGTGCGGGATCGCTGCCGCAAGTTCGAGGATCCTCGTGTTGTAGATGTCATCCAAGTCGGCCATGCACGCTCCAATGCGGTCCCCGGGGTCGCCGAACCGGGTTATACATATAGGACCATTCAACCCGGACGGCACCATGCCCGCGACAACTCCTACGACTACGACCGACACCGACATCGAGCAGGGGCTGACGTTATCCCCGCGCTTTGATGCCCAGGGGCTGGTGGCCGCGATCGTAACCGACGCGGTGACGGGCGACGTTTTGATGTTCGCCTGGATGAATTCGCAAGCGCTGCGCTTAACGATCGATACGGGTATTGCGCATTTCTGGAGCCGCTCGCGCGCGAAAATCTGGAAGAAGGGCGAGGAAAGCGGCAATCTACTCGAGATCGTCGAAATGCGAGTCGATTGCGATCAAGATGCGCTGTGGCTGAAGGTGCGCATCAAAGGTGCGGGCGTGGCGTGTCACACCGGCGAGCGCTCCTGCTTCTATCGGAGTGTGCCCGTCGGAGAGCCGGGTTCAACGCGCCTCAAGCGCGGGTAACATCGTTCGATCATGCACCGCAGCATCGAAATGCATGGCAACATTCACTCAATTCAGAGGTTTCATACGTTTTCGTAACACGCGGGAGTAATGATTTTACCAATGTCCTAGGGCGACTTTAACATCCTCCTGGCACGCTGATCGGGCAGTCTTGGGCGTACGCGGCACGGGGGTTGCTTTCCTCTTCGAGACGCAAGCGGTCGGAGCACGCAGATGGCAGTCGCAAAGATCGGTTTAGCATTGGGCGGCGGAGCGGCGCGAGGCTGGGCTCACATCGGCGTGCTGCGCGCCCTCCTCGCAGCTGGCATCAAGCCGGACATCATCGTCGGCACATCGATGGGCGCGGTGGTCGGTGGGTGTCATCTCGCTGGTCAGCTCGATGATCTGGAAGAATTCGCCCGCAGCCTGACGAAGCGGCGCGTGTTCGGTTATCTCGATTTCAATCTCGCGGGCACCGGCCTCATCTCAGGGCAGAAGCTTTGCGATCGGCTGGAGCGGCATCTGAGCGACCGGCGGATCGAGGATCTCGACCGGCGCTTCACAGCGGTGGCCACCGAGATCGGCTCGGGACATGAAGTGTGGCTGTCTCGTGGACGGCTCGTTGATGCGATCCGCGCGTCCTATGCGCTGCCCGGTATCTTCAAACCTGTGAAGATCGATGGCCGCTGGCTGTTCGATGGCGCGCTCGTCAATCCCATACCCGTCTCAGTTTGCCGGGCACTTGGCGCCCGCTACGTGATTGCGGTGAACCTCAATTACGATATTTCCAGCCGGTCGGCAGCAGCCAACGCCATCGTCGATCATGCCGAGGAAGAGGAAGCGGAAGCACGCGAAGAGATGGTTGCCAAGGACAAATCGGGCGTGGGCGCTCGCTGGCTGCTGACGAGGCAGCTGTTCGGCCGCGGCGAGGATGTGCCTGGCATCTCCACCGTGATGGTCGATGCGCTCAACATCGTGCAGGACCGGATTGCACGATCGCGGCTGGCCGGTGATCCGCCGGACGCGCTCATCAGTCCGCGCCTGCAGGGCATTGGCCTGTTCGATTTCCATCGCGCGGACGAACTCATCCAGCGCGGCGAAAGTGCGGGCAGGCGTGAAGCCGAAGACATCGCTCGCGAACTGAAACTTCGCCGTGACGTCGATGCGCGATTTGGCGTTCAGCACGCCTAATCTGCCGAGAGACCAGACAAAAGGCTGGCGCGCGGGATGCGGCCAGCCTCAGTCATTTGCTCGCAATTGTGCGACGCGGGTCCGCGCCGTCGGGACTTGGGTATTCAGCCCGTCGCCAAATAGCCGCGCATCGCGGACACTTCCATTTCCACCGTTGCCACGTGGTTCTTGACCACGTCACCGATCGAAATGATGCCCACGAGTGAGCCATCCTCGACGACAGGGAGATGGCGGAAGCGGCCGGACGTCATCATTTCCATGGTTTCGTCGACCAGACTTGTCTCGCTGCAAGTAATGACATCGCGCGTCATGAAGCGCGACGCGGGCATTTCCAGCGCAGCACCACCGCGCTCGGCGATGGCGCGGATCACATCGCGCTCGGAGATGATGCCATCCACCGCACCGTTATCGCCCACGACCACCACGGCGCCGATCTTGCGTGCAGCAAGTTTCGCTGCAACTTCCTGAAGCGTGTGATCGGGTCGTGCCGTTGTGACAGAGCGACCTTTGGCTTTGAGAATTGTTGCGACGTTCATGGTGTCTTCTCCCGTCTGATGCCGTTCGTTGACGAAGAGGAGTTCTGGCTGCGCGGCAACGAACCTTGCTTCGACTGGAAGACTGAAGCGGCTCGGCCGTGCCGTCCAATTCTCTGCGGACAACGCGACACTTTCTTAAAGTCCCCTGAATGGTGGTCTAAATTGTCGCACGATTCAAGCCTCATTCGGCCGGGAATTCAGGGACATCTTCATGACGCGGTGCAATATCGAATAGTCCGAATAGAAAAAGTCCGGCGATATAGCCACCCACGTGCGCTTCCCACGCAATTGCGTTGCTCGCATTGACGTCTCCGAAGCCGATCATCGCAGCCAAGTTCATCACGACGAACGCTGCCGTCACGACCTGCAGACGGCGATCTCGCAGCGCAGCAGAAAGCGATTTCAATGGAATTGAGCGTGGGTCTTCGTTGAGGCGACGCAGGCCACCGCCGTCATCCAGGGCACTGAAAAAGAAGCGCATCACACCGCCCATCATTCCCGCTATCGCGCCCGAGGCTCCGATCATGGGGGCGAGTAAACCGGGATTGATGATGATGAAGGTTATTGCACCCGCGAAACCGCAGACGAAGAAAAAGAGTAAAAGACGGATTGCGCCTATGCGTTTTTCCAGTGCCCCTGCAAATGCAAGCATCGACGCGCCGTTGAACGCCAGATGCATGGCGTCGCCGTGGACGAACATGTGCGTCACGAATTGCGTGTAGATGGCCGTCATACCCCCGGGTAATTCGGCGGCATAGCCGACCAAGCGGGCGGGGATCAGCGCCATCAGCAGCACGAAGTGCGTGTCGGCATCCTCGTCCAGCGTCGAGCGATAGACCATCACCGCAATCATGATCGCCAGCAGGCTGAGGACCATCGGCGGAATATTGAAGATCGGCTCACGCGGCGGCGGGCCGGCAGGCGGGCGGGGAGCCATGCAGCCAGGGTTCTCCCGCTTCATGTCGGCCATCGTCATCATGCGAATTCGCCAAGATTGTCCTCCTCATGCGGTTCCGGGGCGGCCGTTACCGCTGCGATAGGCGGCACGATGGCGGGCGCGGCCTCGAGGCGGCAACTCTAAACACCTTTCGGGTGGACGTGGCGGTCAGCACCGGCACGGCCACTGGCACAAAAGCTGCGACCGAGGCGTTAACGCGGACGGCTTCGGCCTTGCCGACGTCCCAATAACCCTCGGCCCTGGCGGGTCGTGTACGATCGATGGTCAGAATGAGACATAAGACCAGCCAGCACCTTTTCGACTACTGGAACCGGCTGCGCGGCCCCCGCCTAGCCCCCCGCCGTTTCGAGATCGAGCCGGCCAGTATCGGAGACGCGCTGCCGGATACGTTTATCCTGGAGCGCCACGATACGGGCACCTTCCCGTATCGCCTGGCGGGAACCCGCCTATGCGAACGCTTCAAAAAAGAATTTCGGGGACACGACTTTCTCGCATCCTGGAACGCTCAAGACATCGGCACGCTGCGGTCGCGGCTGAATGCCATCTCGGTGCAGGGCGGGGTGATCCTGCTCTTGGCGAACACTGAGACCGCTTCGGGAAAATCTCTGCAGGTGGAAATCCTCATCTTGCCCTTAATCCACGGACCGATTTGTGCCGATCGGTTCCTCGGCGTCGTGAGCCCGCTGACCGCGCCGTCGTGGCTTGGTTTGGAGCCGCTTCAAGCCATGCATCTGGTGACCGACGAAATCATCTGGCCTGACGGGCATCCGCAGGCGTTTGTCGCGCAGACCGAAGACATCGATGATCGCCAGAGCCCTTTTCTGCCGCGTATTCGCCAGTCCCGCATCGTGCGGTCGGACCGTCGCCAGTTTCGCGTCTTCGATGGCGGTCTCAGCGGCAACGGGCCCGCTGCACCTGAATCTTGATCAGACCTGCCGATCGCACATCGATTTTTGCCTACGGCCTGTCCCACTTTCGAGGACCTTTTAGGCCTTCATTAAGAAGCTCCGCCCCATAGTCACCGTGAGACTGCCCGGATCTGCGCACGATCGTTGTGTTTGATCGGGTCCAGGACAGGTCTGACGCAGGTTGCTATCGGGTCCGTGACGCATGACCACCGCCTTCCAAACGCTCAAGGAGACGGCTGTCCTTGGAGCACAGCCCGCGACGGACAAGCGCCGCCACAAGCGCGTCGCGATCACGTTGCTCGGCCGCTTCATGCGTGCAAACCGGCACGAATATCCCTGTAGATTGAATGACATATCCGTTGGCGGCGCAGCCATCAATTCGCCCGTCGCCGTTGATGAGGGCGAACGCATCGTCGTCTATTTCGATCATATCGGCGGGCTGGAAGGCAGCGTCGTGCGGGTCTTCGAAGGCGGGTTCGCCATGCAGTTCAGGACGACCGCGCGCAAGCGAGAGAAGCTTGCCGCGCAACTGACCTGGCTGATCAATCGCGACGTGCTGAGCGACATCACGGAGCGTCGGCACGAACGCGGTTCCGTCGCAGATCAGAACAAAACCGTTTTGCTCGATACGGGCGAAACAGTCGATTGCGAAGTCGTTGACGTGTCGATCTCGGGGGCATCGCTCCGGATGGACATACGGCCGCCGATCGGAAGCAGCTTGATGCTCGGGCGGATGCGCGGGCGCGTCATGCGCCATCACGAGCATGGGATCGGTGTCCAGTTCGTCGACATTCAGGAACCGGAGGCTCTCCGCCGGCATTTCACGTGACGGCGAGAACAGACGGCACATGCGGGTACGTGCAGGAAAATCGGGCGCGGCAGAAAGATAAAAGTTTGATCAAATGCCGGGCTTTGCATTCAGGGGACAACGAGGATTTTACGCTAGTGTAGCGTTGTTAGTACGGGGTTTTCGCATGAAGTGCGTATCAGTCATTGTCGCTGGCGCTGCGTTAGGCGCTACTCTTGCCACCCAGGCTGCGGCCGATCCGGTGGCATTGCCCGCGTTGTCCGAACGGACCGCTTACATGCGGGTGTTCGGGTCCTCACAGGCGCCGTACGGGTTCGTGCGCTTTTGCGACCAGAACCCGCAATACTGTGTCCAGCGCGGGAACGGTGGCCGCTTCGAAGCCACGCCCGAAAGCCTCAGCGACCTCGACGAGGTGAACCGCCTCGTCAATCGGTCTGTCGAGCCGGCGACGGATAACGAAATTTATGGCATCAGCGAATACTGGACGCTGCCTGGCGATAAGGGCGACTGCGAGGATTATGCTCTGCTCAAGCAGAAAATTCTGGTCGGTCGCGGCTGGCCATCGAGTTCGCTGCTGCTGACCGTCGTGCGCGACGAGAAGGGCGAGGGACATGCTGTTCTCACTGCGCGCACGAGCCAGGGCGATTTCGTGCTCGACAACAAGAGCGACGATGTCCGGTTATGGTCGCGCTCCAGCTATCAGTTCGTGATGCGCCAGTCGTATCTCGATCCCAAAGTGTGGGTGTCGCTCGATCCGCAGGATGCCGGCGCCCCATCGTCGCTTGCCGGCGTGCAGAACGACCGCTGACGTTGCAACGAGTTTGAAATGAAAGAGCCGGATGCGCATCGCATCCGGCTCTTTTGTTTTCTGTCTCGTCGCTCTTAGTCCTGCAGTGCGAGGCTCTGGGCGTAGCGCTTCCAGTTGGCGACATAGCGGCCCGCGCTCACCTTCAGGCGCTCGCTCTCTTCGGCCGACAATTCGCGCACGACCTTGCCGGGTGAACCCAGGATCATCGAGCGCGGCGGGAATTCTTTGCCCTCGGTGATCAGTGTATTGGCGCCGACAAGGGAACCCTCACCGATCTTGGCGCCGTTCAGCACAATGGAGCCGATGCCGATCAAGCTCCCGCTGCCGATGGTGCATCCGTGCAGCATGACCATGTGGCCGATCGTGCAATCCTCGCCAATGTCGAGTGGAAAGCCGGGGTCTGTGTGCAGCACGCATCCGTCCTGCACGTTCGAGCGGGCACCGACCCGGATCAACTCGTTGTCGCCGCGCAGAACGGCGCCGAACCAGACGCTTGCGTCTTCGCACAATTCCACTTTGCCCAAGCAAACCGCATTCGGAGCCACCCACGCGCGATCACCCTTCGGCATAACGACATGCGCATCCGCGAGCCGGTAAATCGTCATGTTGCCCCCCGGCGCGCGCTCAGGCTTCTTCGAGATCGACGTCGAGGATGGCCATCTGGAATTGGTAGGACACCTCGCCGTCCTCGTCTTCGCGGAACAGCACGGCGATGAAATCATCACCGATGTAGACCTCCGCGCTGTCGTCCTTCTTCGGGCGGGCACGCACCGAAAGGTTCTTGGTGCCGAACGTCTTGCGAAGGAAGGCCTCAACCTTCGCGATTTCTTCTTTCTTCACGTGGCTTCTCCGGTTGTATCTGTGAGCTAGACTGCGCGGACTTCGTGCGCCTCAAAGCATGCTGTAGTCGTCTGGACCCAGGTAGTTCGGCGCCGTTCGCAGCATCTGATCCATGGAGCGGGCGGGCTCAGCGCAACTGACGGGGCCAACCACGCGCGCGGGCACGCCCGCAACGGTCATGTTCGGGGGCACATCCTGCAGCACGACGCTGCCGGCCGCGACCAGAGCGCAATTGCCGACATGGATGTTGCCGAGCACTTTCGCTCCAGCGCCAATCAGAACGCCCGCGCCAATCTTGGGATGCCGATCGCCCGTCACCTTGCCGCTGCCGCCGAGCGTGACCGCATGCAGGAACGAGCAGTTGTCGCCCACGACCGCGGTTTCACCGACGACGAAGCCGGTGGCGTGATCGAGCATGATGCCGCGTCCAAAGCGGGCGGCCGGATGGATATCCGTTGAGAAGATCTTCGATGACTGGCTCTGGAGATAAAGCGCGAAGTCCTTTCGTCCCTGACGCCAAAGCTCATGCGCGAAGCGGTGCGTGACGAGCGCGTGGAAGCCCTTGAAGAACAGTAGCGGCTCGAGATAGCGGGTGCAGGCCGGGTCGCGGTCATAGACGGCGGCCAGATCGGCGCGGATCGCGAGCGACAAATCAGGCTGGCTGTCGAGCACGTCCTGGAACGTTTGCAGGATCAAGCCCGCATCGACATCGGAATGGTTGAGCCGCTGGGCGACGCGGTGGGCGATCGCATCTTCGAGACGAGTGTGGTTGACGACGGTGGCAAAGACGAAGCCCGTCAGCGCCGGCTCACCTGCCATGGCGGATGCGGCCTCACGCTGGACTTGCTCCCAGACGGGATCAGCGGACGCAATGTGCCCTGCCGCCTTCGACTTCGGCTTTGCGCCACCATGGGGCGGTGCGCCATCGGTTTTCTGTGGGCGGGAAGCGGACATTGGGCGGTTAAGTCCTTGAGGTCGTTGGCCGGGCGTCGCGGCTTCGGCGATGAGGCAACCGGGTATCCGGCGATGCCCCGGGCGTCAATCTAAACCTCCGGACGAACGAATGGAATTGCTCGTGGGTTCGCGTTGCAGCGCATACCCGGACCGCGGAGCCCTCGCGACCAGAGGGCTGATTGTCACCTCGGCTCCCCCCTCGTAGAAGCCAAGCATCCACCGTACCAGAGGGACCGTCATGGCCGACGAAAAAGCACCGGAATTGCGGCTCGAGCGGGAGGGCGGCATCGCCTTTCTGATCCTCGACAATCCGGCACGGCTCAATGCGCTGACGTCGGCGATGTGGGGGGCCATCCCGCGACTGATGACCGAAGCCGAGGCTGACCCGGCGGTCCGCGTCATCGTGCTGAAGGGCGCCGGCGGCAAAGCGTTTTCAGCGGGCGCCGACATTTCCGAGTTCGATAGCGCTCGAACCGGTGATGCAGCCAAGGTCTATGACGCGCTGAACCACGCGGCGTTCGAGGCGTTGCTGGGGGCCAACAAGCCGACACTGGCCATGATCGAGGGGTTCTGTCTTGGTGGCGGCCTCGGGATCGCCGCGTGCTGCGATCTTCGACTGGCCAATGACGCGGCGACGTTCGCCATCCCCGCCGCCAAGCTCGGGCTCGGCTATCATCCCCGCTGGGTGCGCACGCTGCTCACGCTCGCTCCCCCGGCATCGGTGAAAGAGCTTCTGTTCACCGGCCGCCGGTTCGTCGCCTCCGAGGCGCTGCAGATGGGGCTCGTCAACCGCGTGTATCCGGCGGCGGCTCTGGATGCGGAGACGCGGATGCTCGCGGATACGATTGCTGCCAATGCCCCAATGACGATCCGGGCCGCGAAGGCTGCCATCGATGAACTGACACTCAAGCCGGAGACCGCCGACATCGCGGGGCTGGAGGCCCTGGTAAAGGCGTGCTTCGAGAGCGCGGACTATGCGGAGGGCCGAAAGGCGTTCGGGGAAAAGCGCAAGCCCATGTTCAAAGGACAATGACGTGATCTTTCGATGCCTCGCGGTCATGGTCTCTGCAGCACTGCTGGCCGCTCCGGCGGTCGCTGCTGACCGGACGGCGTTGCGCGATCGCTGCTGGTCGCCGGCAGCGCTATCGGGATCGGTGGAGGAGAAGAAGAGCATCAAGGGTCTGCACGCGTTCGATCAGCCCCCGGCAGCGATGACGCTGGCGCCTCATGCGCAGGTGCCGAAGGAATGGCGTGGCGCGATCCGGCGCGTGAAGCTTCCGCCGGGCAAGAAGATGGTCGCGCTCACGTTCGACATGTGCGAACTGCCCGGAGAAGTGGCCGGCTTTGACGCGGCGCTTGTCGATTATCTGCGGGCGAACGCGATCAAGGCGACGTTCTTTTCGGGCGGCAAATGGATGCGGTCGCATTCCGAGCGCACGCGCCAGCTGATGGCCGATCCGCTGTTCGAGATCGGCAATCATGCGGAAGCCCATCGCAACCTGCGTCTTCTCGCCGGCAATGCTCTGAAAGAGGAAATCGAAGGTCCGCAACGCGCCTATGAATTGCAGCGAGCTGCACTTGCAGGTTCGCAATGTGTGCGCGGAGACGACGGCTTTACGACCATACCGCCGCGCGTCGGGCTGTTCCGTTTTCCATTCGGCGCCTGCAATCAGGCATCGCTCGATGCCGTAAATGATGCAGGTTTGCTGGCAATTCAGTGGGATTTATCGACGGGCGATCCCGTTCCGGCGCAGTCGGCGGAGGCGATCGCGCAAGTCATGCTGCGCGCGAAGCCCGGCGCCATCATCATCGCCCATGGCAACGGCCGCGGCTTCCATACGGCCGAGGCGCTCGCAATCGCCATCCCGCAGATGAAAGCTCGGGGCTATGAATTTGTGACCGTCTCGGAGCTTCTCGCCCAAGGAACGCCTGAAATCTCCGCCACGTGCTACAACACTCGGCCCGGTGATACAGATAAGTACGACATGTTCTTCAACCCGCGGCCGCCCAGACCAGAGAACAAGTCCGCGGAGACAACGCATGAGCCAGCCGCCCCCGCCCGTTGAACGTTACGATACGGATCTGTTCGGAAGCGGACCGGGGGAAATCTCATTGCGCCCGTTGCCGCCCGGCGAGCCGCAACGGCTAGGTCCGGCTTTCGCAGCGATCGATCCCTGGGCTCGGCTCGGTTACAAGGCCGATGCACTCTCGGGCTATCTTGGAACACTGGAAAAGAGTGCGCCGCGCTACGCCATCATGGCGGGCAACGAAGTTGCGGGTGCGGCGGGCATCCGGCTCAATTGGTTGCGCGGCCCCTACGTGCAATTCCTCGGTATTCTGCCCGACTATCAGAAGCGCCGGCTCGGGAGCACGTTCCTGGCGTGGCTGGCGCATGAAGCCAAACGCCACGGCGAGCAGAACGTGTGGGTGCTCGCCTCCGTTTTCAATGCCGACGCGTTGCGGTTCTATGAGATGAACGGCTTCGCGCGGACCGGCGAGATCGTCGATCTCGTGGCACCCGGCACGGCGGAAGTCCTGTTGCGGCGGCGGCTCTGAGCCGGTCGCGGAGGGCGCTCACGAAAATTCGTTGTCGCGGTGCGAAAAGCGTACGCGAGCCCCACATCCATTTGAGATCCAGGTAGACGGACCGGCCCCGTGTCTCAGAGCCGGCGGCGCTCAAGCCGCTCTCATTGCAGCACTTCGGTCGTAGGCTCGCGGAGGTAACGCGCGCCGCCTCGCGCATTCCCATTCGTCCGGGGTGCTTGATCCGTCTCAAGCTGCGGTTCTCTTTCGAGCTTCACCTGCTGCATTGCGGAATCGTTTTTCGTTGCAGCCGGGTGACTTCGCTCATTACGTTTGCGGCTGTCAGGCGGCCCTCGCCTGCAAAATAAAAGAAGCAAAGGGCGCGGAACAAGCTCTGTCATCAGCGCGTTCTGACCCGGCGACGAAAACGTCTAGGGAGGTAACATGGGCATCGCAACCCCGCTCAACGTGCTGGCCGCCTGTTTGTCGTTCGGCTTCATCGCGGCCATCTGCTTCGGGTATGTGTGAAACGCGCCAAGACGCGTGACCCTTGCAAAGTGAAACGCCCATAGAAAAGCGCGGGAGCCCTCCCCGCGCTTTTCGCTTTTTTGAAGACTGCTGTCGCCGCTAACGCTTGGCAAAATAGCCCAGCACCGCTCCGATCAGGACCGCCCACTGCGCCGGCACCTTGTTCCATGGCAGGTCCGGAACGAGCGGCGGCAGGAATGTCCAGATCAGCGCGAAAATGAGTGCGAGCACAAGCGACGAAGAGAGCGTGCCGCTGTGCGGCATCCCTACGTCTTTGATGATTTGCGAAGCCACGATGCCGATGAGGAAGATGATCACCGACACGACGACGGCATAAACGAAGATCGAAAGATCACCGCGAATGGGTATGTATCCCATCGCGATCTTGCCAAGGAAATAGCCCCCCGCGATCTGCAACAGCAGCAGTACAAGTCGTCCCAGCATGTGGTTCCCCGTTTTCGTCACGCGACCGCTGACCGGTCCCGCCCCGGCTGGACGCTATCATGACCGATATGACGGGAAAACAACGGGCTCGGGCAGCGCGCTGAGAAAACTGTTCGTGCAATCTTGGCGCCGAGTGCCTTAGGCCACCTTGGCGCGGGCCGCACTCACGTCATAGTTGAGCACGGGCGCGAGCCAGCGTTCGCACTCTTCCACCGTCCAGCCCTTGCGGCGGGCGTAGTCTTCGACCTGGTCGCGCTCCACCTTGCCGACGCCGAAGTAATGGCTCTGCGGATGGGCGAAGTAGAGCCCGGATACGGCCGCGCCAGGCCACATGGCATAGCTCTCCGTGAGCTGGATGGAGGTGTTGCGCGGCACGTCCATGAGCGTCCAGAGCGTCGCCTTCTCGGTGTGATCGGGTTGCGCGGGATATCCGGGCGCGGGGCGAATGCCGTCGTATTTTTCCAGGATGAGTTCGTCGGGCGTGAACTTTTCCGACTTGGCATAACCCCAGAGTTCCTTACGCACGCGCTCATGCATGCGCTCGGCGAAGGCTTCCGCCAGACGATCGGCCAGCGCCTTCAAGAGAATGCGGCCGTAGTCGTCTGTTTCCTTGATGTACTTTTTCAGCGCCTCTTCCTCACCGATGCCCGTCGTCACGGCAAAGCCGCCGATGTAGTCCGGCAGGCCTGTTTCTTTCGGCGCGATGAAGTCGGCGAGTGCGGTGTGCGCCCGATCGCGCGTTGGATCGCGGGCGATCTGCTGGCGCAGGGTGTGCAGCGTCGCCAGCTTGGTGTGGCGCGGTTCGCCGGTGAAAAGTTCGATGTCGTCACCGACGCTGTTGGCCGGCCAGAACCCGACCACGCCGTTCGCCGTCAGCCACTTCTCGGCGACGAGGCGCTTCAGCATCTCCTGCGCATCATCGAACAGCTTCTTGGCTTCCGCGCCGACCTTGTTATCCGACAGGATCTGCGGATAGCGGCCGGCCAGTTCCCACGTCTGGAAGAACGGCGTCCAATCGATATAGGGAACGAGTTCGGCGAGGTTGTAGGACGGGAATGCGCGCGGGCCCATGAACGTGGGCTTCGGCGGCGTGTAGGCCTTCCAATCGATCTTGAAGGGATTGGACCGTGCGGCGGCGACCGTGATGCGGTTCTTCTTGGCTTCGTTGGCGAGATGGGCTTCGCGCACTTTGATGTATTCAGCGCGCGTGTTGGCGATGAAGCCGTCCTTCTCGGTTTCAGACAGCAGGTTCGAGACCACGCCGACGGCGCGGCTGGCATCGAGAACGTAGACGGCTTGCCCGCGACGGTAGTTTGGAGAAATCTTCACGGCCGTATGGACGCGGCTCGTGGTAGCGCCGCCGATCAGCAGCGGAATGTTGAAGCCCTCGCGTTCCATTTCGGCGGCAACAAAGCACATCTCGTCGAGCGACGGCGTGATGAGGCCGGAGAGGCCGATGATGTCGACCTTCTCGCGCTTGGCGGTCTCGAGGATTTTCGATGCGGGCACCATGACGCCCATGTCGATCACTTCGTAGTTGTTGCACTGGAGCACGACGCCGACGATGTTCTTGCCGATGTCGTGCACATCGCCCTTCACGGTCGCCATCAGCACCTTGCCGGCGGCTGGCCGGGCATCGAGGCCGGACAACTTCTTTTCTTCTTCGAGGTAGGGTTGCAGATAGGCGACCGCCTGCTTCATGACGCGCGCGGACTTCACCACCTGCGGCAGGAACATCTTGCCGGCGCCGAAGAGATCGCCAACCACGTTCATGCCGGCCATCAGCGGGCCTTCGATCACGTGCAGCGGCTTGTCGGCCTTCTGGCGGGCTTCTTCCGTGTCGGCTTCGATGAAGTCGGTGATGCCGTGGACGAGCGAATGCGTGAGGCGCTCCTCGACCGGCGCATCGCGCCACTTCAGATCCTTCTCGACCCTCTTGGCACCGTCGCCCTTGAATCGCGGGGCCGCGTCGAGCAGGCGATCGGTGGCGTCGTCGCGGCGATTGAGCACGACGTCTTCACAGAGTTCGCGCAGTTCGGCGGGAATGTCGTCGTAAACCGCGAGCTGGCCCGCGTTGACGATGCCCATGTCCATGCCGGCCTGGATGGCGTGGTAGAGGAACACCGAGTGCATCGCCTCGCGTACGGGTTCGTTGCCGCGGAAGGCGAAGGAGAGGTTCGAGACGCCGCCCGAAATGTGCACCAGCGGCATCTTTTCTTTGATCTGGCGCGTCGCTTCGATGAAAGCAATGCCGTAGCCATTGTGCTCTTCGATGCCGGTCGCGACAGCGAAGATGTTGGGATCGAAGATGATGTCTTCGGGCGGGAAGCCGACGGTCTCCGTCAGCAGCTTATAGGCGCGTTCGCAGATCGAGACTTTGCGCTCGATCGTGTCGGCCTGACCCTGCTCGTCGAACGCCATGACGACGACCGCCGCGCCGTAGCGCAGAACCTTGCGGGCCTGTTCGAGGAACTGGCCTTCGCCTTCCTTCATCGAGATCGAATTGACGATCGCCTTGCCCTGCACGCACTTGAGGCCGGCTTCGATGACCGTCCACTTGGAGCTATCGATCATGATCGGCACGCGCGAGATATCGGGCTCGGATGCGATCATGTTCAGGAACGTCGTCATCGCCTTCTCGGAGTTGAGAAGTCCCTCGTCCATGTTCACGTCAATGATCTGAGCGCCGCTTTCGACCTGCTGTCGCGCGACCGAAAGTGCCGCCTGATAGTCGCCCGCCTCGATGAGCTTGCGAAATTTCGCCGAGCCCGTGACGTTCGTGCGCTCGCCGACGTTGATGAAAGACTGTGCTGCGGAGGCGGAGGTCATTTTCTGATTTTCTTTTCGATTAGCCAGCGACAAAGGGTTCGAGGCCGGAGAGGCGCATCTTGGGTTCGGCCTTGGGGATCTTGCGCGGGGGGAAGGCTTTCACGTGTTCGGCAATGTGGGCGATGTGCTCGGGCGTGGAGCCGCAGCAGCCGCCGACGATGTTGACGAGGCCGTCGTGCGCCCACGGTTCGATCTTGCACGCCATCTCGTGCGCGGTCTCGTCGTATTCGCCCATTGCGTTCGGCAGACCCGCATTCGGATAGGCTGAGATGCGCGTGTCGGCCGCCATCGCCAACTCGGCAATGTGCGGGCGCATCTTCTCCGCACCCAGCGCGCAGTTGAGGCCGATCGAGAACGGCCGCAAATGGCGCATCGAATACCAGAACGCGGTCGGCGTCTGGCCGGTGAGCGTGCGGCCGGCTTCATCGGTGATCGTGCCGGAGATCATGATCGGCAGTTCGAGGTCCTTTTCGTCGAACACTTCGAGCGTGGCGTAGCCTGCGGCCTTGGCGTTGAGCGTGTCGAAGACCGTTTCGATGAGAATGATATCGGAGCCGCCGTCGATCAGGCCGCGCACCTGCTCCTTATAGGCTTCGCGCAGCTGGTCGAACGTGATGCGGCGGAAGCTCGGGTCGTCGACCTTGGGCGAAATCGACGCCGTCATGTTGGTCGGGCCGATGGCACCGGCGACGAAGCGCGGCTTTTCGGGCGTCTTCTTTGTCCAAGCATCGGCGGCCTTGCGCGCGAGCTGCGCGCTGGCAAGGTTCATCTCATACGACAGCTCCTGCATGCCGTAGTCGGCCTGCGAGACCACCTGAGCGCCGAACGTATTCGTTTCGGCGATGTCGGCGCCGGCGGCGAAATACTGCTCGTGGATGTCCTGGATCATTTTCGGCTGCGTCAGCGACAACAGCTCGTTGTTGCCCTTCACGTCCTGACGCCAATCCGCAAAGCGCTCGCCGCGGTAGGTTTCCTCAGTCGGCTTGTGGCGCTGGATCATCGTGCCCATGGCGCCGTCGATGATGAGGATGCGCTCGGCGGCGGCCTTTTCGAGGGCGGCATAACTGGGTAGGCGTTTCATCACGTTCTTCTTTCAATGCAACAGAGGCTGACTGTTCAAAGCGGCAACGTCAGGCGATCATGATGCGGCGGTCTTCGAGCGGGGCCGTCTTCAGGGGACGTAATCCCAGGAGGTGGCAGATCGCATAGACGAGATCGGCGCGGTTGAGCGAATAGAAGTGGAAGGTCTTGATGCCTTCATCGACCAGCTGCATCACTTGTTCGGTCGCGACCGCCGAGGCGACCATCTTCGTCGTCTCCGGATCGTTGTCGAGGCCTTCGAAGCGGCGGGCGAGCCATGCGGGAACGGTCGCACCCGCGCGGATCGCGAAGCCGGCGACCTGACGGAAGTTGTGGATCGGCACGATGCCGGGCGTGATCGGAATCCAGATGCCGGCGGCGCGGGCCCGTTCGAGGAAGCGCAAGTAGTGCGCGTTATCGAAGCCGAACTGCGTGATGATGCGGTCGGCGCCGGCATCGACCTTGGCCTTCAGGTTGTCCATGTCGGCCTGGAGCGTGGGGCTCTCGGGATGTTTTTCGGGATAGCCGGCGACGGAGATTTCGAAGTTGGCGATCTTCTTCAGGCCTGCCACGAGTTCAGCGGCATTCACATAGCCGCCGTCATGGGGTTCGTACCGCTGGCCGGCGCCCGACGCAGGATCGCCGCGCAGCGCCACGATGTGGCGTACGCCTGCGTTCCAGTAGGCTTGCGCGACGGCGTCGACTTCCTCGCGCGTGGCATCGACGCAGGTCAGATGCGCGGCGGGGCGCAGATCGGTTTCCTTCACGATGCGTTCGACGGTGGCGTGCGTGCGCTCGCGTGTCGTGCCGCCCGCTCCGTACGTGACGGAGACGAACTCGGGGGCGAGCGGCGCCAACCGTGTGATCGACGACCAGAGTTGCTCTTCCATCTTCTCCGTCTTGGGCGGGAAGAATTCGAATGAGACGGCGATTTCGCCGGCGCCAAGCAGCCGGCTCTTGCGTTCCTTGCCCTCGACCATCAGCGGGCCTCCTCGATCTGGCGGGCCGTCGCGCCCGCTCTCTTGGTTGCATTCGAAAGGGTGGTGCTGGGCCGCTCCGCGACCCAGAGAGATACCGTGAGCTTCGGCTGATCGGACCCGCCTTCGCGCGCCAGGAGCTCCGAGCGCTTGAGGTCGAGACCGGCGGCAGCCGTCCATTGTTCGATTGTATCCGCGCCGATGCCGAGCCGCTTGTGGGCATGCTCGTCGCGGAGGAATTCCAGATCGTGAGGTGCGAAGTCGACGATCAGGAGCTTGCCGCCCGGCGCGAGAATGCGTGCGGCCTCAGCGATGGCCGCGCCCGGTTCGGCGAGGAAGTGCAGGACCTGATGCATCACCACGGCGTCCGCGACACCGTCTTGGAGCGTCAGGTCATAGAGATCGCCGTGGCGGACTTCCGTGTTGTGGTGACCCGCGGCTGAGAGCTTGCTCTCCGCATAGGCTAGCATGGATTGGTTGAGATCGAAGCCGAGGCCGCGCTCATAGCGTCCGGTGAAGAGTTCCAAGATGCGGCCGGTGCCGGTGCCGAGATCGACGAGCAACCGGAACGGACCCGAACCCAGCGCCTCCAGCATGGCTTTTTCAACAGCGTCTTCGGGCACGTAGAGACTGCGGATGCGGTCCCAATCGGCGGCATGCGTTCTGAAATAGGCTTGGGCCACCTGCTCGCGATCGCGCTTCAGGGTTTCGAGACGTTCGCGATCGCGCCGGGCAACGGCATCGTGGCTTTCCACGGCCGCGATCAGACGGCGGGCCAAGTGCCCGCCGGCCGTGCGGTCGGAGACATGGAAATAGACCCAGCTGCCGTCCCGGAAGCGCTCGATGAGCCCCGCTTCGGTCAGAAGCTTCAAATGACGCGATAGCCGAGGCTGGCTCTGCCCCAGGACTTGCGTCAAATCTTTCACCGAGAGTTCGCCGCGAGACAGCAGAAGCAGGATGCGTAAGCGCGTCGGCTCGGCGGCGGCTTTGAGCGCCGCAACGAGGTCAGGCATGGGCAGAGCTTCGGTCACCGCGGTCTCCGGGTTACCGGAATAGACATAAAGATATGTTTATGTCCGTCAAGACCAAATATTCACGTCCCCTGCCGTTGTCCCAAAGGGAACAGCGTCCGGTCACAGCTTAACCCAGCATCAAGATTACCAAGTTAAGTTGCAGAGCCTGATTTTACCCGACCGCATTTTCCCTTCGGAGACCCATCCATGCGCAATGCCGCGATCGACAGCATGACGCCGTCGATGCCCGATTTCACTGTTGCAAGTGTGCGCATCGATCAGTTCCCGGCCCGGCGGTCGACGGGGGTATTGCTTGCTCTCTTACTCGCTTTTGCCGCTGTCCTGCTGTCGCCGTTCTACCTCGTGGCGACCGCGGCATTGGCCGATCAGGGTCTACGTGACGCCGCTGCCACCCGCCCGCTTGCCATCGTTCAGATCTGCGTGGGACTGGCGTTCTGGCTCATTCTGCTTGGATTTCCGATTTACCGGCTGCTCGACACGCTCACCCGCAGCCGCGTGGTTGAAATCGCGGCCGGTCGGGTCACCGTTGCGGATCGCTCGTTCGGGCGCTCATCCGTGTGGAGCGCTCCCGTGGCGGATTTTCTCGGACTTGCGCCTTATCTGCGAGCCTCGTTATCGGGCGTGCGCCACGAACTCATCATGGTTCATCCTGACCGGGAGCGCTCCGTTCTGGTGGCCATGGCGCCGCGCCTGATGCAATCGGACGTCAATCAAGTGGCCGCCGCACTCGGCCTCAAGGAAGTTGCACCGCAAATTCTGCGGACCTGAACCGCCTCCTCCGGCACTGGAGGGAAACCGGCTCCAACAGATTGACACGGGCTGAGCATTTGACGCGAACATCATCAAATGCTGTAGCTTCAAATCCGGGGCACAAGGCCACCGGGGTGCCGCATTCAGGCGCCATGGTGTCAGTTATCCCCCTCGCGGCTAGCAATGAGTTTGTCTGAGATGCACATCACGTCCCGCCATTTCGCAGGTGCGCGAACCTTTATCGCCTGCGTCGCATTTCTATTCTCCGCCGGCGCCGCCATGGCCGAGACGCCTGCCGCCTACATGCAGCGCGTCGCCAACGAACTCGTCGCTGCCTCCCGGACAGGATCGGCGCTGTCATTTGGCACGGCGCTGCGCAGCCATGCCGATCTGCCGGCGATCGGGCTGACCGCGCTCGGGTCCTACGCCAACAGGATGTCGAAGACCGATCGGCCCGCCTACTACAATGGCATGGTGAACTGGATCGCACGTTATGCCGCCAAGGAGGCGCCGAAGTATCCTGTCGCGCGCGCCGTCGTGGTCGGCCAGTCGGCGGGCACGGGCGGCATCACGTATGTCGACACGAAGGTGGTGCTGCGCGATGGATCGACCTATGACGTTCGATGGACGGTCGTGCGTCGTGGGACCACCTACAAGGTCCGCGAGGCGGAGATCCTGATGTTCCAGATGACCACGGTCCTCGGCAATCTCTTCCAAGACTACATCAGCAAGAACCAAGACAATCCGAAAGCCTTGGTTGCAGCGCTGAACCAATAGCGATTTGAGCCGCGATTACCGTTCAAGACGAAAAGGCCGCCCTTTCGGGCGGCCTTTTGCTTATTGCGGGGCGCGGTGAGAATTTTAGACGCGGAAGATTGCGCCGGCTACCGACCGGGCACGCGTGCGCACAGCGCCGCCGTCGTTTCCGGATTTCACGATCCACTGACCATTTGCGGCGCGGCCGACGATCATGCCGACGTGGTGGCGCCAGACGACCACGGCGCCGACCTGCGGGCCCGAAGGCGAGCCATATTTGCGCCAGTTCCAGGCGAGGTTGTATTCAGGACCGCCACCCTTCTGAGTGCGCATCCACCACCCACACCATCTGCCCGGACGCGGACCAACGCCCGAACTGCGCGGAGCCCGTTCGACCGATTGCACGTAGCGATGCTGGCGCGCGGTCTGGCGCCTGCCCCGCTGGCTTGGTTCAGCGCCTTCGGTCTGCTGCCAGCCTTGCGATTGTGTCGGGTCGTAGGGCCGTGCCTCTGCGGTGGCGATGACGGCCATGCCGGCAAATGCCGCGAGTGCGGCTGCAAAAGTTCTGCTCATGGATCGGTCCTGTTTGCTGTTTCTTTACCTAGTGTCTTTGCGCCTCAGCAATGCGGCAGAAGCAAGATGAGCAAAACCGCTCAAGTTCCAGCTGCCGCAGGACAATTCGACGCCTGCGACCACCTGTTCCTCGCGGAAAAGTTGCAAATTTTTTTCGAGCGGACGCGCAACCTTCTGAAAACCCAAGCCTGAATCCAGGTTGTGGTGCTGCGCCGCTTCGACGCCCGGGGTTAACCACTTTTCGAATTGACGAGCGTCCGCGCTGCCGGGAACGGGCGTGAGGCGGCGGCGTTCGTTCCCGACCACGACCGAACGTGGAGGAAACAATCGAAAAGGACGCGACCCATGAAACTCGTTTCACTCATCGCCATAGCCACATTGGCGGCCACGCCCGCCCTGGCTCAGGACCAAAAAATCCAGAAGGATCCCGGCAGCACAACGCGCACGGGCACCGACTCTCAGCAGATGAAGGGCAAGGCCAGCAAGGCAACGAGATCCTTCACGATGGCTGCGGCTTCCGGAAACACTCTTGAAGTGGAATCGAGCCGTATCGCCCTGGAGAAATCGCAGAACCAGGACGTGAAATCTTTCGCGCAGATGATGATCGACGATCATACGAAGGTCGGCGAACAGATGAAGTCGACCCTGCAAACGGCCGGCTTGCCACCGCCCGCCGACAAGATGACGCCGAAGCATCAAGACGTCGTCGATAAACTGAAACAGGCCGGCGGCAACAAATTCGATGGCCAGTATGTCGCCGCGCAACTGAAGGCGCATGACGAGGCGATCAATCTGTTTTCGAACTACGCCAAGAATGGCGACAACGCGGAATTAAAGCAGTTCGCGCAAGCCACGCTGCCGTCGCTCGAGAAGCACAAAACGATGGTGGAGGATCTGCGATCCAAGGTGACGGGCGGCAGCGCCACGCAGTAAAGCAACATCGCTTTAGATAGCAGAAAGCCTCGCCGTTCTGCTGCCTCCGCTTCCATGATCAGGTCGGCGGACTTTGTCCGACTCGCATGCAACCTCGTCTTGCGGCGGCCGGTCTCTCCCTCGGCCGAAAAGCATTTGTTCAATCGACTTCACAAACCATTCGATCGCTAGCAGCACCGTCTTCTCTCCTCAACGCGAGGAGACGGTGCGCGCAATTCGCGCTATGAACAAACAGCATTGCGGGTAACCGCCCATAACATGATGTTGTGCGTCTCATGGTTCGAAAACTTCCGTCCCTCAACGCGCTGCGCGCCTTCGAAGCGGCAGCCCGTCTGGAAAGCCTGACACTTGCTGCCGGCGAACTGAATGTCGCGCAAGCCGCAATCAGCCGTCATGTTCGCGATCTGGAATCGTGGCTCGGCGCCAAGCTGTTTCATCGCACGGGCCGCGGCGTGGCTCTCACTCAGGATGGCCTTGCGCTCGCGTCCGATCTCAGTCGCGCGTTCGACCTTCTCGCCGCGGCCGTCGATCGCTTCGACACAAAATCCAAAGCACTCGTCGTTGCCAGCGACGTTTCGTTCGCGGCCCTGTGGCTCGTTCCGCGGTTGAAGCGCTTTCTCGCCGGTCATCCCGACGTCGACATCATCGTCGATCCGGATCCGCGTCTCACCGACTACGCAAAAGGCGAGGCGGACATCGGCATCCGGTATGGCCGGGGGCCATGGAAAGACATTGCATCTGAAAAGCTGTTCGATGCGAAATCGTCCCCTGTTTGCGCGCCGCGGATCCTTGAGACTTCGGCAGTCAAGGCTCCCGCCGATCTTGTCGGACAGCCTCTCATTCGCGAAGACCGGTACGATGCCTGGCCGGCATGGTTTCACGCAGCCGGGGTGACGCCCACCGACGCGCTGAGCGGACCTCAGGTGCGCGGCGAACTGGCCATCGCAGCGGCTGAGGCCGGCGCCGGCTTTGCATTGGCCGACACGGTACAGGCCGGCGATGCCCTCATGTCCGGTCGCCTCGTGCGGCCCTTCGAGGCTACGGTGGAGGAGTTCAGCTACTTCCTCGTTCACGCTGAAGGTGCACGACTATCGAAGACCGCCCAGGCATTCGCCATGTGGCTCAAAGGAGAATGCAATCGCTTCGCTGACGAGTTTTCCGAATGGCAGGCCCGCACATCCGGCCAGCCGGCGGGCCACGCACCCAAGGCGAAACGGCGTTCGCGCGCTTAGCAAAGCGTATCGAGCGTCACAAAACGGCTCGTCCCGCTTGCGCTGGACGAGCCTTCTAGTTCGCTGATCATTCGAATCTGGACGAGGCGGAGCGTTACCGTTCGAAGCGCTTGAACTTGATGCGGTGCGGTTCGACGGCGGCGTCACCGAGGCGGCGCTTCTTGTCTTCCTCGTAGGCTTCGAAGTTGCCTTCGAACCATTCGACATGGCTGTCGCCCTCGAATGCGAGGATGTGGGTCGCGAGACGGTCGAGGAAGAAGCGGTCGTGTGAGATCACCACGGCGCAGCCGGGGAAATCTTCCAGCGCCGATTCAAGTGCACCCAGTGTTTCCGTGTCGAGGTCGTTGGTCGGCTCGTCGAGCAGGAGCAGGTTGCCGCCCTCCTTCAGCATCTTGGCCAGATGCACGCGGTTGCGTTCGCCGCCGGAAAGCAGGCCGACCTTCTTTTGTTGGTCGGGGCCCTTGAAGTTGAACCAGCCGCAATAGGCGCGGCTCGGCATTTCGCGCTTGTCGCCGTACTTCATGATGTCGAGACCGCCGGAGATTTCTTCCCAGACCGTCTTGTTGTCGTCGAGGTGATCGCGGCTCTGGTCGACGTAGGAGAGCTTCACGGTGGGGCCGAGCTTGATCGAGCCTTTGTCCGGCTGTTCTTTTCCAGTCAGCATCTTGAACAGCGTGGTCTTGCCGGCGCCGTTCGGACCGATGACGCCCACGATGCCGCCGGGCGGCAGCTTGAATGTGAGATCGTCGATGAGAAGGCGATCGCCGAACGCCTTCGACAGTCCCTCGACCTCGACCACCATATCTCCGAGGCGCGGACCTTCCGCGATTGAGAACGCGGCCTTGCCGGATTCTTCGCGGCCCGACTGCTCGACCAGCTTGTTGAAGTTGGTGATACGCGCCTTAGACTTTGCCTGACGGGCCTTGGGCGAGGAGCGGATCCATTCCAACTCGCGCGAAATCGCCTTCTGGCGGCCTTCCTCGGCTGCCTTCTCGCTGGCTTCGCGCTTGGCCTTCTGTTCCAGCCAGCTGGAGTAATTGCCCTTGTAGGGCACGCCCTGGCCGCGATCGAGTTCGAGCGTCCAGTCGGTCAGGTTGTCGAGGAAGTAGCGGTCATGCGTCACGAGGATAACGCAGCCCGTGTAATCCTTCAGGAAGCGCTCCAGCCAGGCGACGGATTCCGCATCGAGGTGGTTGGTCGGCTCGTCGAGCAGCAGGATGTCGGGTTTCGACAGCAGGAGACGCGTCAGAGCCACGCGGCGCTTTTCACCGCCTGAGAGCTTCGTCACGTTCGCATCGCCCGGCGGGCAGCGCAGCGCGTCGAGGGCCTGCTCGACCTGCGTGTCGAGGTCCCACAGGTTCAGCGCGTCGATCTGATCCTGCAGCGCCGTCATCTCGTCGGCGGTCTCTTCCGAATAGTTCGCGGCGATCTCGTTATAACGGTCGAGGATGGCCTTCTTTTCGGCCACGCCTTCCATGGCATTGCCGAGCACGTCCTTGGTGGTATCGAGTTCCGGCTCCTGCGGCAGATATCCGACCTTCACGCCATCAGCGGCGCGCGCTTCGCCGATGAAGTCGTCCGTGACGCCGGCCATGATCTTGAGCAGCGTGGATTTGCCCGCACCGTTCAAACCCACGACGCCGATTTTTGCGCCGGGGAGGAAGGAGAGCGAGATGTCCTTCAGCACCTGCTTGCCGCCCGGATAGGACTTGGACAGCTTGTGCATGTGGTAGACGTACTGGTGGGCTGCGGCCATCGGGGGCGCCTCGTCATTTCGAAGTTGAGGGATGTTGCAGGCCTTCTAGCCGATTGGCCGGGCGGGCACAATGTCGGCGCGATGGGCGAATGGGCCCGGCATCGGTCACCCGTAATCCTGGCCTGTCGCTGCTCGACCGCGGCGGACCGCCATCCGCATCAGACGTTCGCGACACCGGTGAAAAAGTAGCGGCCGAGGCCGATCGTAAAGACGAACCCGCCCCAGAGCGTATGCTCGATGATCACCGCCCAGATCGATCGCGTTTCCAGATAGCGGGCGGCGAACAGGCAGCCGCCGAATACCGTCGCAATGACGGCGAAGGGCTGCCCGATGACAAGGTGGGCAAAGCCGAACAGCACGCCGTTGAGCGCAATGGCCGCCCCGGTACGCTCCCCCAATAGCGGTCCATAACGGTGGAAGAAAAACGTGCGGTACACGATCTCCTGTGTCGCCACCGATGCTACGGGGTAGGCGAGCATGACCATCATCCACAGGTGCGGCCGATTGCGGGGAAACTCGAACAGCCAGGTGGGGTGGGTCTCCTTGAGCCACGCCCAGATGCCCAGCGCGCCGACGGCGAACACGACCAAAATGGAGAAAAGCGTCGGCCAACCGAAGCCGCGCGACAATTCCTTTTTGAGCGAGAAGCTGCGGTCGGCGAGCAGGATCGCCACGACGACGCCGAGGACCGGAAGCAGCGCCAGGAACAGCGGAATGCGGGCCTGATGTACGGCAACGTGCATGGCGACAGGAGCGGC
Source organism: uncultured Alphaproteobacteria bacterium (assembly GCA_963778225.1). Taxonomy (GTDB): domain Bacteria; phylum Pseudomonadota; class Alphaproteobacteria; order Rhizobiales; family Hyphomicrobiaceae; genus JAGVSR01. Next base: position 229,062 of record CAVZTR010000010.1, on the reverse strand, counting down.
CACGAAAAGCAGCGCCATCTCGGTGGCGAGCCATGCGGCGCGCGCAGCCGTCAGTTGCGGCTGCGCCAGCGTTCCCCCCGCCGCCAGTGCCATGCGATTAGAGATCGTCGGTGTTGAAGGTATCGCAGCTCTGCATCTTGCCCGACTTGTAGCCGTTCGTGAACCAGCGCATGCGCTGCTCGGCCGAGCCGTGCGTGAAGGCGTCAGGCACCACGTAGCCCTGCGTCTTCTTCTGGATCATGTCGTCGCCGATGGCGTTGGCGGCACGTAGGCCTTCTTCGATGTCACCCGGCTCGAGCCGGTTGTTCAGCTGGTGATTGAGATTGGCCCAGACGCCGGCAAGGCAGTCGGCCTGCAGTTCCATGCGCACCTGGAGAGCATTCGACTCGCGCTCATCCATGCGCCGCTTCAAGCCCTGCACTTTGTCCGCGATGCCGAGCAACGTCTGGACATGGTGCCCGACTTCATGGGCGACGACGTAGGCCTGGGCGAAATCACCCGGCGCATTGAAGCGCCGCTTCAGTTCGTCATAGAAAGCCAGGTCGATGTAGATTTTTTTATCCAGCGGGCAATAGAACGGGCCCATCTGCGTCTGGCCGACGCCGCAGGCGGTTCGTGTGCCGCGGGAAAAGATCACGAGCTGCGGCTCCTGGTAATTCTCGCCGAAGCTCTCGAAGACTTTGTTCCAAACCTTCTCGGTGTCGGCGAGCACGCGGCCGATGAATACCTTCATTTCATCGCTTGATCCCGCGGCCGTCTTGGAGCCTTGTCCCGGAAGTCCAGGGATGTCGGAACCGCCCGGACGCTGCGTCTCCTGCTGACGGGGCATCTCGATCTGTGGGAACTGGCCGCCGCCACCGCCGGTCAGAACATCGAGTGGGTTGATGCCGAACAGCAGCATGATCACGCCGATGATGAGAAGCGATGTAATGCTCATGCCACCGCGGCCGCCCATGGGAATTTGAATCCCACCCGGCATGCCGCCGAACCCGCCGCCCTGACCGCGGCGATCCTCGACGTTTTTGCTTTCCTGATCGTTCTCGTCGTAGCGCATCCGCTGCCTCATTTTGACTGCGCGCGGCAACTCCCTACCGGGGAGCCGGCCGCCGCGCGCGGAAAGGTTCTCTGGCCGACCGAGCGGCTTTTCACCTCAATCCATACTTTGCCGAGACGCCGGAGTAAACGCGCGCGAGCCGGCTCCCTGCCAGATCCCTCGGCACGGACATCGCGCTGTGCTCATCCGATATGCAGCGATGCCTCCCCGCAGCAGCGGTGGATATCCCATCATTCGCGCACAATCGGCCATTCTTGCGCCGCGCGAAGGGTGGCATGTGATGTGCGAGCCGCCGAGGGCCGTCACGATGTCAAAGCATGGAGTTGCGATATGTTCAGCCGCCCGTTCCTGCCGTTCCGGGTCCGCCCGCTGCACGAAAACAAGGTTCGGCCTTCGCCGCTGCAAACGTCCGACATTCTCGATGCTCTGGACGAGATGAAGCCGTTTGCCGTCAAGGCCGAGCGCCGCCCCATGAAAGCGACACCCCTTCTCGTGTCCGGCCGCCCGATGCGTCCCCACCGGCTCGAGCGCTGATCGCTCGCCCGGACGCGTCTGTCGCCAAGACGCGGCGGGCCACCTCCGCGAGCGCGCGTTAACCTTTTGTCAACCAACTGGGGCCGAAGCTCACGGGCAGCATTCTGCTGATTTGGCCGCGAGGCGCGCCCGTGGACGACCTGGAACCCACCCGGAAACTAACATCGTCCCTCAACGAGGTGACGAACGACACCGGGCGCGTGGCGTTCTGCGGTCCCTACGTGATTTCGGCGATCACTGGATACCCCGTCAGCAAGGTGGAGCGGGCCATCAATGCCTACCGGGACTTGCCGCCGGACCTGAAGCACGCGGTCAAGGGCACCTACGCCGACGAAGTGGAGGCGGCGCTCGCGATCTACGGCTACGCCATGACGCTCAAAGAGAGCTTCATGCATCTGGAGCGCAAGAAGCGTCCGAGCGTGTGGACATGGATGCAGAAGCCACGCAATGCCTGGTCGCACTACATCCTGGCGATCCACAAAGGCAAAGAAGGCCACTGGATCCTGATCAAGGGCGTGAAGATGTGTGACACCTTCACGGAAGGCCAGTGGACGTTTGTCTGCGATGGACCGCACCGGGGCTGCCGCATCATGGAAATCTTCGAGGTGAAGCGCGCCATCGACGCATGAGGCAGTTGCCGGCGCGTCCGGCGGCGTGATCGCGCTTATCCATGGTGGGCTGAGGTGCCTCGTCAAATATCGTTTCCGAACCGGCCAGACACTGATATTCTTGATGCTTATCAATTCTGTGGAGCCATCAATGCAGCGTCGGACCAGCACTTTCATCGCAGCGGTTGCGGCTTTCGCCGCCCTCGTTCCGCTCCTCGACACCCCGGCTGAAGCACGGCGGCGGGGCGCGGGCATCGTGGCCGGTGTGGCCGTCGGCATCGCGGCGGCCGCCATCATCGCCAATTCGAACCGTGCCTATGCCAACGATCGCGTTTACCGCCGCAGCAACTGGCGCGCCCGGTGTGACCGCTGGCTGCGCCAATGCGATCGCGGCAACGACTATTCCTGCGAGAGGTTCGAAACGCGCTGCTGATCCGTCAGCGGTCGCTCTTGGATACGAAGGCCGGTGGCGAAAGCTGCCGGTCTTTTTTGTTGCTCGCGCCTGAAGAGCGCGAATGACGCGAGTGTCCTGACGATCTGACTGGCACGTCGGGTCGCTGACACGCAGAAAGGCCGCCCGGTGAGGGGCGGCCTTTCCATTTCAGAGGCTCGTGGTGCGATCAGCTTAGAAGTTGATCAGACCGCCGACGCCGACGTACTGGAAGTCTTCGAAGCGCTCGAGACTGACCGGCCGGTGACTGAGTCCGAACCGTCAGCCGACAGGTGACGATACTTAACCCAGACCGACATGGCGGCTGCGTCGACTTCCTGCACGATACCAGCGCCCCAGACTTCGAGGTCGTCCGAAGCTGTCGACGTCATCACCGATCAGCCAGCCTGCACCGTGCTGTCAGTGACTGAGTCGCCGAGCCAGCTGCCGTCGGCGTTCAGGTACTCACCGTAGAACACGGTGTGGCCGAGAGCCGAGAAACGCGAGCGCAGACCGACTTTGCCGTACCAAGTCTCGTGTCGTCAACTGCCGCGACGGCCGTCGATTCTCGCAGATTGCCGTAGGCGCCGTAGGCGAACAGACCAGTCGGAACGTGCATCAGGAACGCGCCAGCCTGGAAGTACTGCAGTGTCAGGTACCAGGTCCTGTAACGAACGCCATCCGACGTTATCGTAAGCGCCTGATCAGTTGACTTCGTTGTAGGCGGCTGCAGCAGCCAGCTTGAAGCCGCTCCATTCACCGGCGTAACGAGCCGCGACATCCCACATGTCGTCTTCGCCCCAAGAGGCGCTGACCGAGAAGCCGCCGAAGGTCGGCGAGTCGTAACGGACGACGTTCTGCGTCAGGCCGTTGCAGTCACCCCAGGCGCCGCCCATGCGTGGCGCAGCCACCGCCAGCGCCACCCCAAGTGACCGTCGAAGTTACCATCGCTGATGTGCGGACGAAGAAGCGCGTTGATGTCGAACGCCACCCAGTTGGCCGGAACGAGCGAACCCGAACCGTCAACGAGGATCGCCGTGTTATCCGAAGCCTGCGACTGCTTGCCGACGCCGACCTTGCCGAGCTGATCGACTTCACGAACCAGTACGACTGCAGCGTCTGCACGCCGTTCGGCGTGCCCGACGAGCAAGCGCCGGACCGTTCGGCGACGTTCTGGTTCGTCGTCAGAGCCATCGGAGCCGATGGCTTCGATCTGCAGCACGTAACCAGCCGACCAGCCGGGCGAGATCTGAGCCGAGCCCGTGAACTTCACGTGGCTGCCCAGCGTCGTGCCGAGGTCGTGGACGTAGGTGTTGGATTCGACGCCGTCATCCCAGAAGGTGACCTGCTGGCCAACCCAGCCAGAGACCGTCAGCGAGACTTTACGGTTGCCCTTGCGGGCCGTCGTGGCCTCGAGTTCGGCGATGCGCTCCTCGAGGTCAGCACAGCAGTTCCCCCCAAGGTCTGCTGCCGACGCGCTGGTGATGGACATCCCGCCTGCGAGCAGGCCGGCCGCCACCAGTGCGTAGAGGTTGTGTTTCTTCATTTAACTTCTCCCGTCTACTAACTTAAAGAACGGGCGCTAGACGCAACTGCTGCACACTTCACGCAACGGACGCCACACGCTCAATCTCGACCAGCGGTCAAAGCCTCGCTCCGAATCACCGCTCAGGGCAGGATACTAAGCAGATCGATGAGACTGGTTAAACGGCAAAGTACCAGATGGCTGTGGATTCCCCGGTCGATGTTGCGCAATGGCAACGATAATGTCCGGCAGGTCTAATCTGTTGATATATATGGCATTATTGCTGATTGCTCAGGGATCGTCGCGGCCATTTCGAACGGGATTCAGCTTTGCGCAACACTGTTCTAAGCGACTGGGTCGGTAAGGGCGAGCGGCTTTTCCGCGGTCATCCGTCGTGCCCATCATTTCATCGGATTTGGTGATAACCGATCGTTAGGCGAACCGGTGTTGTCATTGCTGCAGCGCATAAACGCCGCTTGTTGACTCGGTCCGCTTATCTTAAGTTTGTTGCGCTGCAATATCAGGGAACGAAGCGGATTGTTCGTCCGTTCTCAACTGAAGTGCCTCCATGCCCTTGGCAATGTCGCCACAATTTTCAGATAGGCGTCTGATGCTGACGATTTCCATCCGCGCCGGGGGGCCGGTCACAGAAATCATTGAGTTTAATTGGACCAGCCAGGACACCTGCGACCCTCTGGGGCCGGCAGGCGCCCGCCGGGTCTCAGAGTGCTTGCGTCACCCGCAACAGACACGACACATCGCATGAGCAACACTTCCGACGGATCCACGCGCCGGGCTTTCATACTGACGGGCGGAGCATGGGCAGCGCTGCTTGCCGTCGCGCGGCTCGCGGGTGAACCGAATACTGCCCTGGCGCAGGAACAGCCGGCGGCGACGGAGCCGTTCGCGGCCAAAGATGTTTTGAAGCTCGCTGAAGATCTGGCGGCAAAAGATTTCCAACGCCCGTCGATTGACGTGCCTGAGCCTTTCAATGCGTTGAAGGCGGACCAGTATCGCGACATCCGCTTCCGCAACGAGCAGGCGCTGTGGCAATCGGAGCGGATCGGCGTCGAAGTGCACCTGCTGCCGCGCGGCTGGATCTATGAGACGCCTGTTGAAATTCGCGTCGTCGAAGATGGCCAGGCGCGCCGCCTCGTCGCCGACAGCCGCATGTTCACGTTCGGTCAGTCGATCCCATCCGCGCCGGAAGCCGCACCTTATGCGTTCTCCGGATTTCGTCTGGTCGGCCCGTTGAGCCGGGCGGACCGGGTCGACGAATACGCGGTGTTCCAGGGCGCCAGCTACTTCCGCGCCATCGGACTTGGCCAGACGTACGGTCTGTCGGCGCGCGGATTGGCGGTCAACACTGCTCAGCCGGCCGGCGAAGAGTTTCCGATTTTTCGCGCGTTCTGGATCGAAAAGCCGCGAAATCCCGGCTCGGAAGTCGTTGTGCACGGGTTGCTCGACAGTCCCTCGGTGACGGGCGCCTACCGCTTCACGATCGCACAGGGCGAGACGACGGTGATGCTCGTAGATGCGGTGCTCTATCCCCGCCGCACCCTCAAGCACGTCGGGATTGCGCCGCTGACCAGCATGTACCTCAAGGGACGCGCTCAGCGCCGCGTGAACGCCGATCTCAGACCCGCCGTGCACAACAGCGAAGGGCTTGCGATCCTCAATGGGCGCGGGGAACGCCTCTGGCGGCCACTGACCAATCCGCGCACGCTGCAGACCAGTGCGTTTCTCGACAAAAGTCCGCGCGGCTTCGGCCTGATGCAGCGTGACCGCAATTTTGCAACCTTCGACGATCTCGCCGCCCATTTCGAGCGGCGGCCGAGCCTCTGGGTGGAGCCGAGGGGCAATTGGGGCGACGGATACGTCGAACTGATCGAGATCCCGTCGGAGGAAGAGATCCACGACAACGTCGTTGTGTACTGGACGCCGGCCACACCATTGGAACCCGGCAAGCCCTATCCTATTTCCTACAGGCTACACTGGGGCACAACGGCTCCGCTTCCGGCAGCGGGGGCGCGGGTTGTTAGGACCGCGGCAGGACCAGCCCGGAAGGAAAACTGGGCACGCTTCTCGATCGACTTCGCGGGTCCTGCGTTAACAGAGAGTGGCGAACTTCCGGCCATCGACCTCACGGTCAGCGCCGGCACCGTGCATAACCCAGCTGTGCAGCAACACCCGGCAATTGGTGGCGTGCGTGTCACGTTCGATTTCGAGACCGGAGGGTCTGAAATGAGTGAGATGCGCTTGGTGCTTAGACGCGGCGAAGCGACGATATCCGAAACCTGGCTATACCGGTGGACTGCCTGATGAGTAACCCGAGCCACGTGGATGAGGCGATGTCTGCACCAGCTGCGGGCACCATGCATGTGCAGCATCCATCCGCACGAAAGGATGCCAGCGACCCTGCGCTTTTGCCCGCGGAGGCGCCACTCGAAATGCCGCCTCAGGATCTCTCGAAGCGGGTTGCCTTCACCATCGATCCGACGCGCCGGATTTCCTGGATCCCACGCGCGGCCGTTCTGGTTGGCGCGCTGTCGCTGACGTTCGCATTCGCCTATGAGTTGTACGGCGTTCTCTCGTTTGTCGCGATGACGCCGATACAGTTCGTGTTCCTCATCCTCTCGACGATCACATTCGGATGGATCGCTTTCGGCTCGCTCAGCGCAGCCATGGGCTTCCTCCCGCTTTTTGCCGGCGATCACACGGACACGCTGGAGGTGCCGTCGGCGAACGGCCCGCTGGAGAGCCGGACCGCCCTGCTATTTCCCGTCTATCACGAAGAGCCGCACCGCATCGCCGGAACGATCGCTGCGATGGCCGAGGAGCTCGTGCATCTGGGCAAGGCCGCGCAGTTCGACATTTTCATTCTGTCGGACACACGAGGAGCCGACGAAGGACAGGCCGAAGAGGCCTGCTATCGCGAATTGGCCGGCCACCTCGACGGTGTCGTGTCGATCTACTATCGCCGCCGGATCGAAAACACTGCGCGCAAGTCGGGCAATATCGAAGACTGGGTTGAACGCTTCGGCGGCGCCTATGAGAACTTCATCATTCTCGACGGCGACAGCGTCATGTCGGGCGAGGCGGTCGTGCGTTTGGCACGCGCCATGGAGCAAGACCCGCGCGCAGGTCTCATTCAATCGATCCCGCGCCTCACGGGCGGCACGACGCTTCTCCAGCGCCTGCAGCAGTATGCGAGCAACGTCTATGGTCCGGCCGTTGCCGGGGGCCTTGCGTCCTGGCATCGCGACCAGGGCAACTACTGGGGTCACAACGCCATCATCCGCACCGCGGCCTTCGCCAGCGCCGCGGGCCTGCCCATCCTGACCGGGCGCAAGCCATTCGGTGGGCCGATCCTCAGCCATGACTTCGTCGAGGCGGCGCTGTTGCAGCGCGCCGGATGGGGCGTCCACATGGTCCCGAGCGTGCCGGGTTCCTACGAGGGCATGCCGCCGGGGCTCGTCGATCTCGTCGTCCGCGATCGTCGTTGGGCGCAGGGCAACCTGCAGCATCTGGCGCTGATCCCACGCCGCGGGTTGAGCGCGATGGGCCGGGTGCACCTTTCCATGGGTGCGTTCGCCTACGTCGTGTCGGCCATCTGGGCGCTCTCACTGGCCACCGGTATCGTACTTGCCCTACAGAGCCAGCAGTTGATCCCGAGCTACTTCCAGGACAGCAAAACGCTGTTTCCGATCTGGCCGGTTATCGATCCTGGCGCGGCCATGCGGCTTTTCCTTGGAACGATGGCGGTGGTGCTGCTGCCCAAGGCTCTGGGGCTTGCACTCGAATTGAAGCGGGCCGCGGAGGCGCGCGAACTGTTCGGTACGCCACGGGCGCTTGCGGCGGTGTTGGTCGAGACGTTTTTCTCAATGCTGTTGGCGCCGATCTTGATGATGACGCAAACGGTGGCGGTGGTTCAAATCCTGTCCGGCATGGACAGTGGCTGGAAGGCGCAGCGGCGGGATGACGGCAGCGTGCCATTGGCATTCGCGATGCGGTTTCATGCGCAGCACATGGCGGCGGGTGCCGTTATCGCCGGCATTTGCTGGATCGTATCGCCGGGGCTGCTGCTGTGGATGTTGCCGGTGATCGCCGGTCTCGTACTCGCTGGTCCGCTGAACTGGCTGACCAGCCAACGTGCGGGCGAAGCGATGTCGGCATTGCTCAGCACTTGGGACGACCGCGATCCGCCGTCGATTCTGATCCGGGCGCGCGAACTCGCCACCGATTGGCAGAAGCGGTTTGCCACGGCGGCGGTGGCGGCCAAGCAGCCGGCCAATGACAGCGCGCAGGTGAACGTTCCGCGCGCGGCCTGATCGCATCGACTTCAAAATGCTTGACGGTTCGTGGCCCCTGGTTCCTCCGCAGCCTTGATGCGGCGGAAGATTTCCGGCACCAGATCGCGCACGCGAATTTCGGGCGCATCCAGGAACGGCAGCGGCCGCGTCACCGTCAGCGCGGCCACGCCGATGCGGGCTGTCAGGGCGCCATTGAATGCACCCTCGCCGAGACGGCGGCTCAATCGGCGCAACAGATCCTGGCCCAGGAACTGCCCCAGCAGATCGTCGGTCATCGCGACTCCGCCGGTCGCCACGATATGGCCCAAGACGAGACGCGCCAGCTTCATAGTGCCCGTAAATCCAGGCCGGCCGCCATAGAGCGTGGCCAGCGTCCGCAGCATGCGCAAGTTCTCAATCGCGACGAACAGCATGGCAATCCAAGCCATCGGCGAAATGGCCGTGACCGTCGCGACGCGCTTTGCAGATTTCAAAATCTGGCGGCGGGCCTGTCCATCGAGGGGCGCCATCACCTCACGATCGGCGAGGCGCAAGAGATCACCGGGATCGCGACCGTCGCCGGCATGTTCGGCGAGACGCGCGAGGCCCCAACGGCAATCGGCACGGTGCGCGAGAAGCCGCTGCAGGGCGGCCACCGCGTTGCGTTCCGCCCTCACATCCTTGCGCGCAAGGGCCGTCGCAACGGCCTCGTTCAGCGCGTGCAGCCGGCCGAGCCGCATCAAGCCCACGATCTCGCGCAGGACGAGAACGACCGAAGCCACAAGCGCCAGCATGCCGAGACCGAACGCCAGCCATCCGACCCAGTCCTGACGTTCGAAGGCCGCGGAGACGAAGCGACCGAAGGCGAGCCCAGCCGCAAGCCCGGCCAGACCAGCCAGGGCCGAGACCAGGATTGCTCCCCAGCGGATGCCGGCGTTCCACTCTTCCGGGGTTGGGCGCACGCGGATTTCACCGGGTAGCACGCGGTCCTTCGCGTCGGCGCGGCTGGAGGCCTTGGCCTCGATGGTCGCTTCCGTCACCTCGAAAACCTGGGGGCCGCGCGGAGGCGACTTCGGCGTCTCGGCATTCGTCATGGCAGCCAATCCCCGATGAGATAGTCGAGCGCCCGATCGAGACGGATATGCGGCGTGGGCGCCGGCTCGCTGGAGCCGATGGGTGAGGCCAGTCGCGGCGGCCGGAAGCGTACGAACGTTGCGGCAGCGCCTGAAAGTTCACGCCCTGGGTGGGCAAGCGCTTCCTGCGGATCGTCCGGAAGGTCGCCCGGAAAGATCACGGCCTCGCGCTTGCCGTCGAAGGTCTTGCCCGCCACGACTTCGCCCGGCATCGGAATGCCGGCGATACACGGCAGCGTTTCGGCTCCCTGCTTCACTTCAGCTTCGCGGGTCGCGCGCAGAGCCGAAATCGCCATCACGCGAACGTCGCCCCCGGCGGTCGTGACGCGCTTGGCGGCTCGTTGCGTCAGGGCCATCAGGATCGCTTCCAGCCGGTCGTGACTGGTGCGGCTCACATGATCGGCCTTGGTGGCGGCGAACAGCACGCGATCGATGCGGCGCGTGTAGAGGCTCGACAACCAGGTGTTCGAACCCGGCCGAAACGCCGACAGCACACTCGTCAGCGCGTCTTCCAGATCGGCAACACTCTCCGGACCGCGCGACAGCGCCCCCAGAACATCGACGAGAACCACCTGCCGGTCGAGCTTCAGGAAATGATTGCGGAAGAACGGTTTCACCACTTCGCGCTTGTAGCTTTCGAAGCGGCGCTCGAGCAGGCGGGCGAGCGCGGAGTTCGCGGCATCCGGCGTGGCCGCCAGATCGAGCGGGAAGAACGTCAGCAGCGGCGAACCGGAGAGATCGCCCGGCATCAGGAAACGGCCGGGTGTGAGCGCACCAACGCCGTGCTCGGAGGTTTTGGCGGCGGCGAGATAGTCGGTGAACAGTTTCGCCCCTTCGATCGCCGCCTGCTCGGCATCGGCGATCGACCACGCCCTCAAGGCGAAGTTGCGCCAGGCGTCGGAGAATTTCGAGCGTTGCGGCGCGCGGGCTTTTCGCAATGCATCCTCGCACCATGACGTGTAGCTCTGATCCAGCAGCGCCAGATCGATCAGCCATTCGCCTGGATAGTCGACGATATCCACGTGCAGGCGGTCGAGACCCAACGTGCGGCGGATGATGTCGCCGGGCCGGAACGCGAGCGAAAGACGCAGTTCGGAGATGCGCCGCGTACTGTCGGGCCACTCGGCGGGATCGCGAGCCAGCGCCCCGAGATGGGCTTCATAGTCGAAGCGCGGCACCGCGTCGTCCGGTTGTGGCTCGAGGATGCAATCGCGCAGGCGGCCTTCGGCTTCGGGCGCGAAGAACGGCAGCCGTCCGCCGATCATCAGGTTGCGCACCAGAGCGGTGATGAACACGGTTTTGCCGGCGCGCGACAGACCCGTTACGCCGAGGCGGACGGTGGGCGTGAACGCATCTCTGAGGGTGGCGCCGGCGGATCGCAAGGAAGATCGGCTCGGCAGCTCGTAGGTGGGGCGGTTCAAGGGAACGTCTCCGGTTCCCTTACCTAGGCCCTCGCCGGGCCAGCCGCAAGGTCGTGTGCAGCGATGACCGTGCGCAGATGATGCGACGTCGGCTTCAGCCGAGCGCGACGTTGTGGAAGACGACGAAGATGCCGGCGCCGATCACGATGAGGCCCATCAGCAGGATCGCGCCCGAACGAAAAAACTCGCCCATGACACAGAACTCCCGGAGCCTTGATTGGCTCCATCGTTCGAATTTACGCCTGTCTCGATGAACGCAAACTGAAGGGGGCGTTACGCTTTCGTCATTCCGGCGGCCTTCAAATCGGCGCCTTTATACCTGGGGCGTCCAGAGGACCTGCTCGATGTGGGTTGCCCCGGCCGCCAGCATCACGAGGCGATCGAAGCCCAGCGCACAGCCGGACGCGGGCGGCATGGAGGCAAGGCTTTCGAGAAACTCCTCATCGATGGGATAGCGCTCGCCGTAGATCTTTTGCTTCAGCGCCATCTGCGTTTCGAGGTTGGCGCGCTGGAGGTCAGGGTCGGTGAGTTCGCCGAAGCCGTTGGCGAGTTCGACACCGCAGCAGTAAAGCTCAAATCTTTCCGCAATACGCGGGTCGCGTGGAGACGGGCGGGCAAGGGCCGCCTCGACGGTCGGATATTCGATCAGCATTTGCGGCTGGCCAAGGCCGAGCTTGGGTTCGATCACAGCGGCCAGCACGCGCGCGTAGAGATCCGACCAGCTATCGTCGTCGCGCACCGTGATGCCTTGAGCCCGCACCTGCTCCGCGAGCGCGTCACGGTCGGGCGTGCCCCCGGGCAATGTCTCAAGCAGATCGATGCCGGCAAAGCGGGAGAAGGCTTCCGCGACGGTCAGCCGGTCGGCGGCGCCCTTCGGGACTGCGACGGCGCCGCGCCATGAGATCAAGCGCTGACCGGTGGTTTCACACGCGAGGCGCAACAGGTGGGCCGCGTCGTCCATCACCTGCTCATAGGGCGCACCGGCGCGATACCATTCCAGCATCGTGAACTCCGTCGCATGCAGCGGTCCATGCTCGCGATTGCGGAAGCAGGGCGTGAAGGCAAAAATCTTCGTCTCGCCTGCCGCCAGCAGCTTCTTCATGGCGAATTCGGGCGAGGTGTGGAGGTAGCGGCGAGTGCGTGACAGATCCGGACCGATGATTTCAGTGGCGAGCGCATGCAGGTGTGCCTCGTTGCCGGGGGAGACCTGGAGGCATCCCGGCTCCACTTCGGTGAAGCCTTCGCTCTCGAACCAGGCGCGGATCGCTGCCTTGATCCGGCCGCGTGCGATCAGGAACGGGCGGCGGTCCTGATGCCGGTCCGGGGTCCACCAAGGGGAAATTCTCGTCATCTTTTCCGGGGCTTCCGCGAACTGGGGTCGGTTGTGATCGGGGCCGAACGGGCGCACTTGGCCTTTTTCACGCGAATAGAGTATGAGAGGCGCTCAAATCCCCGCCCGCCACTGTGCCGTCTCAGGCTTGGCATCGCGCGCTCGCCGAGCGCGTTAGACGTGGCGGCATCCATGGAGACCACTCGTGGCCAAGGTTATCGCAAGCTCGGTGCGCAAGGGCAACGTGCTCGATCTGGACGGCAGGCTTGCCGTCGTGATGCACGCCGAAAACATCCATCCCGGCAAGGGCACCCCCGTGACGCATCTAGAAATGCGCCGCATTGCCGATGGCGTCAAAATCGTCGAGCGCTACCGCACCACCGATCAGGTCGAGCGCGCCTACCTCGACGAGAAGGACTACAACTACCTCTATGAAGATGAGATGGGCTACAACTTCATGCAGCCCGAAAACTTCGACCAGATCACGGTATCCAAGGAGGTGCTCGGTGATCAGGCGCAGTGGCTGCAAGAGGGCATGACCTGTTCCGTCTCGCTGCACGAGGGCAATCCGATTTCTATCGAGCTGCCGCAGCGCGTCACGCTCGAGATCACCGAAGCCGAACCGGTGGTGAAGGGTCAGACGGCCTCGTCATCGTATAAAACGGCCAAGCTTTCGAACGGCGCTCGCGTCATGGTCCCCTCGCACATCGGCGCCGGCACGCGCGTCGTCGTGATGACGGCGGACGGGTCTTACGTCGAGCGCGCGAAGGACTGATCCGTCTCAGAAGCCACAGGCATCGAATAGCGCCGGGCACGCTCGTGTCCGGCGCTTTTCTTTTACGCTTGCCGCCACGCCACGTGGGCCTCGAGCACTGTCGGATCGGCGCCGTGTGCAAGAACCTTGGCGATGTCGCGCAGGAGCGCCAGTTCGGGATGATGTTCGTCCTGCGCGCGGTGGATGGTCGGCTCGAAATTCCAGCCAGGGGATCGGGCCCCCAACTTGATCAGCCGCTTCAGGTTGCTCAGCGCAACTGCGCCGCGTGATCGGTCGTGCGCCAGCAGATAGAACATCAGTTCAGCGAGAACTTCAGGCGCGGGCGCACTTTCGGCGAGGATAAGCGACAACGCCGCCGCGAGCTGCTGCTGCCCCTCGGGGCTGCTGCCCTCAGACAACAGGTGCCGTGCGAAGTTCGCGGCGATCGCACTGTCCGACGGTCTGTGGCGCAGCGCGAGCCGGTAGAGCTGTTCGGCATCGGCGGCATCCTGGCCCTGGTCCGTGAGGAACGTGGCGTAGCCCGCAAGCAGGTGCGCGTCGTCGGGCGATTGCGACACCGCCTCCAGCCAGTGTGATCGCGCGCGCCGCACATCGAGCACGGCAATGGCCTCGGCCGCGAGGGCTGCCTGCCAGCCGGCCGGCAGTTCCGGACGCACGATCTTCATGTGCTGTGTCTCATCGCGCGGCCCCCGCAGGCGGATGCATGGTCCGCCCCCCTTGTTGTCGTGCCTGAGACTAACGCGGGATCTGACGGTCAGCTAGTCGGCCAAAGTCGAGGTAAGGGCTAGCCGATCCGTTCTATTTCGGCGTCCGTGGCGCCCATCCTGACGCTATCGCCTTGCGCTTTGCCGATGAGCGCACGGGCGAGCGGCGAGACGTAGGAGACAGTGCCGCGCGCGGGATCGGCTTCGTCTTCGCCGACAATGCGATAGGTGACGCGGCGGCCGTCGCTTCTCAGGAGCGTGACGGTGGAGCCGAACTGCACGGTGTCGGTGCCGGTGGGCTCGGGCATGACCTCGGCCGACTGCTGGCGCTGCGACCAGTAGCGCAGATCGCGCGCAATCTTTTGCAACGCCGCCCGGTCGGCCGACGTTTGCGCCTCCGCGTAGGCCACGTTGAGGCGTTCGACCTCCGCTTCAATCGCGGCCAGACCGGTTGCGGTCACGAGGTTGCGGTGCTCGGAGACCGGCCGATCCGGCAGATCTTCCAGCCCCTCGCCTGTGTCTTCTTTTACGAACGCTCGGCTCATGGGAGAACTCTATCCCAATCGACGCCTGGGAGACAGCATGCGGCAGAGCATGGATACGCTGACGGTAAAGACGCGCGGAACGGGGCTCGTCGAGATCACCCCCGAGGTGGCGCGGGTGCTCGCAGCGTCGCGCGTTCTTGATGGGCTCGTCACGGTCTACTGCCGGCACACCTCGGCCTCGCTCGTAATCCAGGAGAATGCCGATCCGGACGTGCAGCGCGACCTTCAGGCTTTCTTCCGGCGGCTCGTCCCGGAAGGAGATCCGCTGTTCGTCCACACCACCGAAGGCCCCGACGACATGCCCGCGCACGTGAAAGCAGCGCTGACGCAGACGTCGCTTTCTATTCCCGTTTCCGGCGGACGCATGCTGCTCGGCACGTGGCAAGGGATCTATCTTTTCGAACATCGCACGCAGCCGCACACGCGCGAGATCGTGGTGCACGTCATCGGATCCTGATCGGGAGCCAGAACTCATTCAAAAGAAAATGCATTCACGACAGTCCGTAATGCAAAGTTCGAGCTTTGAATTAAGCATTTTCGGACATTTGCAACGTCTTCTTTTTGACATGGATGATGATCGCAGCTCGATCCGCCAACTATGCCAATCCCGTTGAGGTGAAGAAGCGCAACAATTTGGGAGGTCCAATGTCCATCCTTAGGAAAGCTTGGAAAGCAAGTGTGCTCGCGCCGCTGGCTTTGACCGTACAAATTTTGCCGATGGGAATACCGGCCGCATCGGCGCAGACGACCAAGCCGAACATCCTGTTCATTGTTTCCGATGACACGGGCTACGGCGATCTCGGTCCCTACGGCGGGGGTGAAGGTCGCGGGATGCCGACGCCGAGCATTGACCGAATGGCGAGCGAAGGCATGACCTTCCATTCTTTCTACGCCCAGCCGAGTTGCACGCCCGGCCGCGCAGCCATGCAGACCGGACGCATTCCAAACCGGAGCGGCATGACGACTGTCGCATTCCAGGGCCAAGGCGGTGGATTGCCAGCGGCGGAATGGACGCTCGCTTCGATGTTGAAAACCGGCGGCTATCAGACCTACTTCACCGGCAAGTGGCATCTTGGCGAGGCCGACTACGCGCTCCCCAACGCGCAGGGCTACGACGAGATGAAGTACGTTGGTCTTTATCATCTCAATGCCTACACCTATGCCGATCCGACGTGGTTTCCCGATATGGATGCAGAAACTCGTGCGCTGTTCCAGAAGGTGACCAAAGGTTCGCTGTCTGGCAAAGCGGGTGAGCCGGCAAAGGAAGATTTCAAGATCAATGGGCAGTATGTCGATACGCCAGTGATCGACGGCAAAGAGGGCGTCGTTGGAATTCCCTTCTTTGACGGCTACGTCGAAAAAGCGGCGTCTGGAGTTCCTCGACACCGCAGCAAAGGCTCCTGACAAGCCGTTCTTCATCAACGTCAACTTCATGAAGGTGCATCAGCCGAACATGCCGGCACCGGAGTTCGAGCACAAATCGATCTCGAAATCGAAGTATTCCGACTCGGTGGTGGAACTCGACACCCGGATCGGGCGGATCATGGACAAGCTCCGCGCGCTTGGGATGGATAAGAACACCCTCGTCGTCTACACGACCGATAATGGCGCTTGGCAGGATGTCTATCCGGATGCCGGCTACACGCCGTTCCGTGGCACGAAGGGCACCGTCCGCGAGGGCGGCAATCGTGTACCTGCCCTTGCGATTTGGCCGGGCAAAATTAAGCCAGCATCAAAGAGCCACGACGTCGTCGGTGGCCTTGATCTCATGGCGACGTTCGCGTCCGTTGCTGGCGTTAAGCTGCCAGAGAAGGATCGCGAGGGCCAGCCAATCATTTTCGACAGTTACGACATGTCGCCTATTCTGTTGGGCACGGGGAAGTCGCAACGGAAAAACTGGTTCTACTTCACGGAAAACGAACTTTCACCAGGCGCGGCACGCGTCGGCCATTTCAAAGCCGTGTTCAACCTGCGCGGCGATAATGGTCAGCCCACCGGCGGCTTGGCGGTCAACTCAAACTTGGGCTGGAAGGGAAGCGAGAAGTATGTCGCCACTGTCCCGCAGGTCTTCGATCTTCTCGCCGACCCGCAAGAGCGCTACGACCTGTTCATGAACAACTTCACGGAACGCACCTGGACGATGGTTCCCATTGAGGCCGCCATCAAAGAGCTGATGATGACGTACGTGAAGTACCCGCCGCGCAAATTGCAGAGCATGGGATACGATGGTCCGATCGAGATTTCGAAGTATCAGAAGTTCCAGTGGCTTCGCGAACAATTGGGCCGGGAAGGATTTAACCTTCAATTGCCCACAGGTAACTGATACTCAAGAAGCGGGCCGGCGAAAGCTGGCCCGCTTTCATTTTTCATAAGTCCGGATTTATGCCGCAACGGCACAAAGCATTTGGAGCGCTCGCATGACACGATGGCTCACTCTCGCGCTTCTTCACCTGATCGCATTCACGAGCGCAGTTGCCGCCGCAGACCCGTTGCCGTCCTGGAACGAGGGACCAACTAAGCAGTCGATCGTCACATTCGTCGAAGCCGTGACGACAACCGGCAGTCCCGACTTCGTTGCCACCGAAGACCGCATCGCAACGTTCGACAACGACGGCACGCTTTGGCCCGAGCAACCCATGTACACGCAGTTGGCCTTTGCGCTCGACCGCGTGAAGGCCATGGTTCCGCTTCATCCCGAATGGAAAGACACGCAGCCCTTCAAGGCCGTCCTCGACGGAGATCTCAAGGGTCTTGCGGCAACCGGGCAGAAGGGGCTGCTGGAGCTTGTCACCGCCACGCACGCGGGCATGACGACCGACGAATTCAGCACCATCGTCACCGGCTGGCTCGCGACCGCTCGTCATCCGAGGTTCGACAAGCCGTACACCGACTTGGTCTATCAGCCGATGCTAGAACTTCTCGCCTATCTGCGGGCAAACGGGTTCAAGACCTACATCGTTTCGGGTGGCGGGGTCGAATTCATGCGGCCGTGGACCAATACCGTCTACGGCGTGCCTCCTGAGCAGGTCATCGGATCATCCATCAAGACAGTTTATGAGATGCGCGACGGGCTGCCCCGGCTCTTTCGACTGCCGGAGATCAATTTCATCGACGATAAAAGCGGGAAACCCATCGGTATCAACCAGTTCATCGGCCGACGTCCGATCGCTGCTTTCGGGAATTCGGATGGCGACCTGGAAATGCTGCAATGGACCACGCTCATCCCGCAGCGGCGCTTCGGCCTGATCGTTCATCACACCGATGCCGAGCGCGAATATGCCTACGATCGCAACTCGGCCTTCGGCAAACTCGATGTGGCGCTTGACGCAGCGGCCCTGAACCGATGGACGGTCGTCGACATGAAGAACGACTGGAAAGTGATCTTCCCGTTCGAGAAGAAGTAACGGAGGGCGGGTCTGATCCGGCCGCAGCGACTGGCGGTGCAGTGAACTTATCCCCGCGCTTTCGCCCTCGCCTACACTTGCCTCATCCCGGCTCCGTGAAGGGGGCGTTGCTTAAGAGGCGTCTTGTGACGTGGAGCCGGGTGCAGTGTCGCTGACGGAGGGTCGCATCCTCTCTCGGCGGGGCTCGGATTGGCCACCTGCTGGAACGCAGGCTGCGAAGAACGCGCTGAAACGTCAATCGTAGGCCGGAAATCCTGCGCGGGGCGGTCCACGGGCCGCACCACACTACCAAACCTCAGCGGCTCATGCGCCGCCCCGCCCCCTTCGCTCGACGCGGAGGCCGAATTGAAAAGCCGCGAACGACGAAATTCTCCGTCGCTCTTTGACTTGTAGAGCCCGCTCAACGCGCGCAGGCGATCAGCCCTCGAGAGCCTTCGCCACCGCGGCGGTGATGTCGGGCACGGTATGGGCAGTGAGATCCTTGTCGAGCGTGGCGACAATCTTCTTCGCCAGCTGGCCGTTCGCCGCCTTGCGCATTTCGCCCAACGCGACCGGAGGCGCGACGATGACGAGATCGTCGAAGGCTCCGGCCTCGGAGTCCTTGGCCAGGTCGGCGACGATCTGTTCAACGAAGCGGTCTTCGGCGCGACGGTGTAGATCGGGAGCGGCCATTGCAGACCTGTGGTCGCTGAAGGACTGGAACGACCGGGGAGGCTTGTCGCGGCCCTGTTCGCTTGTTTTGGGATTGTCCTGCTCATAGACGCGGATGACCTTCAGCGATGGCTCGATGGCATCGCCTTCGTTCACGAGCACAAGCCCGCGGGCACCGTCCGCCACGACTATCCACATCCCGGATTTGATTTTCATTCTCTTCTCCCTTCGAGGTGTTTTTGGAAGAGTAAACGCCCTCAGCGCGGTTCGGCCTGTGACGCAGATCAATACAATGCAGCCCGGTGACCGACGGTTCGTCCTGGCCGCCGCTCAGAGCCGCGAAATCGCCGCGTTCACCGGCCGCAGCGGCAGGCCTTGTCTCGGGAAGCGAACCTGTTAATCAGGCCCCAGATTTGAGCCCTTCAACCTCGGGGAGACCCCATGTCTGAGACCGCCGCCGAAAGCGCCGCCCGCACCAAGACCGCCGCCCTGATCCGCGATTACTACGCGGCCTTCAACGCTGGCAAAACCGACGCGATGCTCGATTTCCTGACGGAGGACGTCATCCACGACGTGAACCAGGGCGAGCGTCGCGAGGGCAAAGAGAAGTTCCGCGCCTTCAACGCGCGCATGGACCACAACTACAAGGAAGAACTCAAAGACATCGTGGTCATGGTCTCCAAGGACGGCACGCGGGCCGCGGCCGAGTTCAACGTGCACGGCATCTATAAGAACACGGACGAGGGTCTGCCTCCTGCCACCGGCCAGACGTACGTGCTGCCGGCGGGGACGTTCTTTGCCATCCGCGATGGCAAGATCGCGCGCGTCACCACATATTACAACCTGACGGACTGGATCACGCAGGTCGTGGGCTGACGCGTCCACTGACGGGAGACGGGGATGGCGAAGAAGACGCTCGACGTGAGGTCGCTGACGGGTGCGGACATCCTCCCCATCCTTCCCGATCTTGCGCGGCTGCGCATCGTCGTCTTCCGCGACTGGCCTTATCTCTACGACGGCACGCTGGACTACGAAGAAAAGTATCTCGCGACCTTTGCCGCTGCGAAGGGTGCGGTCGTCATCGCCGCCTACGACGGGGCCGAGATGGTTGGCGCCTCGACCGGCGCGCCGATGATCGAGCACGCGGATGAATTCGGCGAACCGTTCCGCGCCGCGGGCTTCGACATCTCCAAGATCTTCTACTGCGGCGAGAGCGTGCTTTTGAAGAGCCATCGCGGCTATGGGTTGGGACATGCCTTCTTCGACGGTCGCGAAGCGCAGGCGAAAGCGCTTGGCGGGTTCACGCACTCCACATTCTGCCGCGTTGTGAGACCAGACGACCATCCGCTGAAGCCTGCGGATTACGCGCCGCTGGATCCGTTCTGGAGAAAGCGCGGATACGAGCCGGTCGACGTTTTTGCGACGTACGACTGGAAGGACGTCGACCAGCCGGACGAGACCACGCATCGCATGCAATTCTGGATGAAGGCGCTTTGACCTTGGCCCGCCCTCCCCTCACCGTCGCCAGCGCGCAGTATCCGATCGGGCAGCCTGCCTCTCTCGAAGATTGGGAGGACAAGATCAGCGACTGGGTCGCCAAGGGCGCCGCGACCGGGGCGGAGCTGCTCGTGTTTCCGGAGTATGCCGCGATCGAGCAGGCCGCTTGCTTCGGGCCGGAGGTTTATTCGGACCTGCAAAAGACGCTGCACACGGTGGCGGAACTCGCCGCATCGCGCGTGCAGTTGCACCTGGACCTCGCCAAGACGCACAACGTCCACATCCTCGTCGGTTCGGGTCCGGTGCTGAAATCCGACGGGCGGTTCGTCAACGCGGCGCAGCTCGTCACGCCCGGCGGGCTCGTCGGCGAGCAGGAAAAGATCGTCATGACCCCGTTCGAGCGCGACTGGGGTATTTCGGGCGGCGCCCCGTTGCGCGTGTTCGATACCGCGCTCGGCAAGATCGCCGTGCTCATCTGCTACGACAGCGAGTTTCCGCTGCTGGCGCGTGCGCTGGCGGAAGCGGGCGCGGAGGTCGTCCTCGTGCCGTCATGCACGGAGCGGGTTTCGGGCTTCCACCGCGTGCGCACGGGATCGATGGCCCGCGCACTGGAAAATACGATCGCAACCGTGCAAAGCCCGACCGTGGGTGATGCGCTGTGGTCGCCTGCAGTGGACCGCAACGAAGGTTCGGCTGGCATTTATGTGCCGTCCGAACATGGCGTGTCGGATACCGGCGTGCTTGCCGAAGGTCCGCTTAGTCAGCCGCAATGGGTGACGGCTGCGATCGACCTGGAGCGCCTGCGGCGTGTGCGGCAGACGGGCGAGATGCGCAACTACGCCGACTGGAGCACGCAACCTGGCGCAGCGCCGCTCGTGCAGTCGGTCGAGACCGTGTCGCTGATCTGACGTTATCCTCTATTCCAATTCCCAGGTTACCGTGACGTTGGCTTCGAGCGCTTGGCTGCCCCGCTCGATGGGAACGGAAGCACTCATGGCGGCGGCGCGTCCGGCTTTGAAGTAGGGCGGCGGGGCGCTTTCGTTGCCTTCTGCAATGGCGATAACCTTGCCGACCTTTGCGCCTGCCGCGGCGGCATAGAGTTCAGCCCGGCGGCGCGCATTGGCGATCGCATCCTTGCGCGCTGTATCGCGCAGTGTCTCGGCAGCGCTTACCTCGAACGTGATGCCATTCATCTGGTTAGCGCCTAGCGTGACGAGCTGATCCAGCACCTCACCCAGCTTGGTGAGATCGCGCACATGGACTTCGACCGTGTTGGAGGCCTGATAACCGTCGATGACAGGGGGCTGGTTATCGCGTGGGCTGGTGTAGCGCGGGTTGAGATTGAGGCCCGCGGTCTGGATGTCCTGTGCTTCGACGCCGCTCTCCTTCAGACCGGCAATCAGCTTCTGCATCGCGCCGTTGTTCGCCGACAGTGCCTCACGGGCCGTTGCGGCCTCAGTGACGACACCCGTCGCTATCCGCGCCCGGTCCGGTATTGCGGTCGCGGTCCCTGTTGCAGAGACGGTGATCGTGCGCTCCATGCGGTTATCCTCGGCGGCGGCGGGCAAGCTTAGAGTGGCCCAGCACAGAAGGGCGGACAACACGAGATGCAGGGGGTGCCAGCGGGTAGCCATAACGGGTTCTTTTCCTCTCGCGGGCCTGAGGCGGTCCCGGCGTGTCTGTCACTTTGCCGCCCTTCCGGGCAACATCATGACCTCCGGCCATCGACGCTGCGGCTGACCGGCAATTGGGACAATGGTGGTGGGCCCGCCAGGACTCGAACCTGGAACCAGGCGGTTATGAGCCGCCAGCTCTAACCGTTGAGCTACGAGCCCGTAGGGGCGCCCCTTGTACATCACTTTGCATTGAACTTCGCAAGCACGGTAGGGAGCGGACGACCATCTAATGGAGTTTCTGAAGATCGTAAATGCGGGCGTAAGTTGCGCCGGTGCCGATCAGGTCGCGGTGGGTGCCTTTTTCGACGATTCGACCATTCTCGAGCACCAGGATCTGGTCAGCCCCGACGACTGTCGCCAGACGGTGTGCGATGACAATCGTCGTGCGGCCGTTGGCAAGCTTGTCCAGCGATTGGCGCAGCGCCAACTCGGTTTCACTGTCCAAAGCAGAAGTCGGCTCGTCGAGAAGCAGAATCGGGGCGTCTTTCAGAAATGCACGAGCAATGGAGAGCCGCTGTCGCTGGCCACCCGACAGACTGGAGCCCAATTCACCAACGGGCGTGTCGTAGCCTTGAGGCAGGCTGGCAATGAAGTCGTGGATCTGTGCCGATTGCGCGGCTTCGACGATGTCTTCCATGGACCGATCGGGCGTGCCCGCGACGAGGTTTTCCTTGATCGTGCCCTGAAACAAGAAGGTGTTCTGGCTGACGAACGCGATATTGCGGCGGAGACTGCTGAGCGAAACGTCCTGGATATTCTGGCCGTCGATCTCGATCGATCCGGAAGCCGGTGTCCAGAAGCGCTCCAGCAAGCTGAGCGTCGTCGATTTACCGCTGCCGGAAAGGCCGACGAGCGCTGTTGTTTTGCCCCCGGGCGCGGTGAACGTGATGCCGCGAAGAACATCGAGTTCATCGATATATTTGAAGGTGACGTTCTTGAACGAGACTTCGCCCGAAGTAATCTGCAGCAACGGCCGCCCCGGAACTTCCGCTTCGGGGCTTGGAAGGTCGATGATCTCATACAGCATGCGAACGCCCGTCGAACTGGCGACAAGCTGGCCCTGAACACGCGCCAAGCGGCGGGCTGGTTCTGCGGCCATCAATAGGGCCGTCACAAAGGCGAAGAACGATCCCGGTGGTGTGCCCTCCTCCGTCAAACGCCAGCCTGTGTAAAAAATTACCCCCGCAACGGCCGCACCGGCGAAAATTTCGATCAGCGGGGCAATGCTGGCCTGTATGGCGGCCATGCGGTTATTCGTGCGCCGCTGCGTCTCAATCGTAACGCCCAGCTTTTTTTCGAGATGTTCCTCTAATTGGTAGGATTTGACGGTCTCAATGCCCTGCACGGTATCACGAACAGTGGAGATCCCTTCGGCGCTTGTCGTGTAGGTCTTGCGAGCGATGCCTTGAATTTTCTGCGTGAGCGTTCGCAGCGCCAGGAAGGCAATCGGGCCAACCGCAAAAACCATGATCGACATGGTTATGTCTTGGCTTAGCATCACCGCGAGTAGCGCGATCAGCGTGATGAGATCGCGACCCAGACTGAGCGTGATCTGGTTCAACATGTCCCGCATGGATGCCGCGTTGCTGGTTATCCGCGTGAGGATGTCGCCGGAGGGATAGATCTTGAAGAATGCGGAATCCTGCCGAAGAATATGTCGATATAGTCTCGCTTGCGTCTCAGCGACGATCCTGTTGCCTACGCGGCTCAAAGTGATCTCGCCCAGATACATCGAGATGCCCCGCAGTAGGAACAACCCGACGATCGCGAGGGGGATCAACATCATGGCCGCACGGTCGCGTGCCACGAAGATCTCGTTGATGACATCCTTCATGATCCAGGCAGCCAGCGCAGTGCAGCCGCCGGCAACAGACATCAAGGCGATCGCCAGGGCATAGCGGGACCAATAGCGGCGGCCGCTTTCGGCGAGCACACGCTTCATGACTGGCCAGAGGTAGGAAGTCGACTTAGCCCCTTTCATTGATTCCCTTACTTAGTCTCGTCTTGCGGTGCGCGCCGGCGAGTCGCTGTGCCAGCCAGAGCGGGTTGCATATCGGCATAGGAGACGCTTGAGGGCAAGTATGCCATCCTTCAACGGCTTCCTTTTTTCGTCCTCCGGCGCAGCATGGCCGACGACTGCCATGACACCCGCAAGAAGGGCTAAATGTGATTATGTAAGCCGTGACGGCTTAACGCGCTCTACTGATGGGGAAAGAAACGGAAGGTCGCAGGTTGGCGCCTCATCTGGCATCATCTCATGACGTCCGCATTGTGTGCGATCGCAAGACGCCGTACCAACGTCGTCTGGCCCGCGCCGTGTCGCGCGACCATTGTGATAAGACAAGGTCTGCCACAAAATGAAGATTGGTTACGTGATCGCGCTCGTCCTGGCCACGATCGCGATCAGCGCATTGGCCCCAGCGGAGGTGCGATCGTTCCTCGCAAGCGAAAGTGGCCCGATCGAGTGGGCGACGGTTGCCTGCTACGCTGCTGCGTTGGGATACATCGTGTTTCGCGGACTGTACCAGAAAGCGAAGTGGATTTTCTGGCTCGTCGTTGTTTTCATGATGCGCGAACTGGACTTCGACGCACGCTTTACTAGCGGAAAAATTACGAAGCTTGATTTCTACCTCGCTCCGGATTTGCAACTGCTACAGGCTCTCTATGCTTTCGCTCTCCTCGGCGGCTTTTTCTTCGTGGTGTTCATGGTCGTCAAGACGTACGGCAAAAGTTTTGCCGTCGAAGTCAAGGAATGGACGCCGATCGGACTGGCGGCCATCGTCGCGCTCATGGCGATCGGTTTTTCCAAGCTCATCGATGGCCCGCGACGTAAGGCGAGCTATGTGGGCATCGACCTCTCCGATCAGGCGATCGCCATCGCCCAAATCATAGAGGAATCGATTGAGCTTCTTCTTCCCCTCATGATCATTGTCGCCCTCAGCCATTACTATCATCGAACTCTGGAAAGCTCGTCCGCCTTTGCGGCTGGTCACTGATTGCAACGGGACCGGGACCGCGACTTTTCGGGCCGGCGGGGGGCTATGTGTCACCCTCAGAGTTTGTAGAACTGGCCTTCGCAAAAACTGGTTGGAACATCTCATGGCGGATCTGCAATCGTGCGACGGCTCGACCGTGAAGGCTGCACGGTGATCACGGCAAACCGGAGTGACTTGGATCTCGTTCGCCAAGACCCAAGTCGATGCTTTTTTCCTGCAGGTGCGGCCAGAGGCCGTTTTCGTGGCAGCAGCAAAG
Source organism: uncultured Alphaproteobacteria bacterium (assembly GCA_963778225.1). GTDB lineage: Bacteria > Pseudomonadota > Alphaproteobacteria > Rhizobiales > Hyphomicrobiaceae > JAGVSR01. The sequence goes on along the minus strand of CAVZTR010000010.1, from coordinate 204,231 downwards.
GTCGGCGGCATCTATGCCAATGCCACTTATCCTGCCGATTTTCTGTACGACAATCTCCTCATCGCCGCGAAGGCTTGGGCTTCATACGCGGTTCTTGCTATCCTCATATTCAATCGCCGCTGCCGACGAGGGTTTTTTGGTGCGATCGCAGACCAGACCGCTAAAGGCAGTGCTGTTGAGCGACGGCATACCTGGGCACTTTCGATGCGCGGAAGGCATTCTCGAAGCGGCCCGGCGGCTTGCCCGCATTGACGTTGTGACAATCTCCGTGCGCAGGTCTCGCTTCGTTCCCGGGCGATTTCTGGCGTGGCTGACCGAAGGTCGTCGCTTACACCCGTCAACGATCCTTAGCCGCGTGTATGGCGTGGCCGTCCACGAGGTCCCGCGCCCGGATCTTATCGTTTCGGCCGGCGGCGACACGCTGGCGGCAAACATCGCACTGGCTCGGCTCACGGGGTCACCAAACATCTTTTTCGGATCGTTGAGGCGGTATTCGCCTGAGGATTTTTCGCTTGCCCTCAATTCCTATCCCGCCACGCGACCGGGGGGTAATCAGGCTCGGATCTTGAAACCGTCTCCCGCGGATCCCAGCACCTTGCCCGTTGCCGAACTTGATCACCGGGAGGGCCCAAGAGTTTGTGGTCTACTCGTGGGAGGTCCATCGGGTGACGCGCGGTGGACTGAGCGCGACTGGGCGCGTCTGTTCCAGTTTCTAGAGCAGACCCATCTGAAGTTTGGGATGACGTGGATCGTTTCCAATTCCCGTCGAACGCCGTCTAGCGTGAGTGATCGGTTGCACGCCATGTCTGAAGACGCGGCTGGTCCGATGCGTCGCTTTATCGATGTGCGTGCCGCGGGCTCGGGCACGCTCATGGACCTGTTTCGGGACTGCGCGGCTGTGGCTGTGACTGCTGATTCCAGCGCGATGGTGTCCGAAGCTGTCTGGATGCGACGGCCGACGGTGGCGCTGTGGCCAACTGATCTGGTTCTGCCAGAGAAAGAAGTCGAATACCGAAATTGGCTGGGAGAGCGCCATCTCTTCCGAGACCTTGAATTAGCGGACATCTCGCCGGAGCGCTACGTTGCGGCTTTGCGCGAGGTCGCGCCGATGGCGGAAAACCCGCAAGAGGAATTGGCAAGGCTTCTCGCAGCCAAGCTGCCGGCGGTGTTCGCGAATTGAACTTGAAAGCTAGAACACGCTTCTGGTGTCAGGAAGCCATCGAGACCGAGATCGTCTCTCCGGCGTGGACAGAGCGGAGTATTGCGACGTCGTCCAGGGCCATAGCCCATATGTTGCACGGGGCGGCGAGGCGGAGTTCGCCGTTGCGTGAAAGGGGCGTCGGACCAAACGCGATGGCGATCGCGTCTCCTTGCGGCCAGAATACGATTTCGCCGGGACTGACCACATCGCGCGCCTCCGGCTCGGCTTCGGCCTGGACGGACGTGTGGAAATAGATTTCCGGACCCCATGTCCGCGCCGATCCGTGGATCGGCAATGAACGCCAGATTTCGTCGGCGGTTGGCGTGTCGAGCAGACGGGCGCGAATGGCCACCTCGCCCGCATGGATCAGGATCTCGCGCACATTCTCCTCCGCCGGCGCCTTTGATCGGGCCGATCCAAACAGTCTCTCACTCGCAGACCCAACCTTCAAGGCTGTTGGGGCGAGGCCATTCAGTTTGGTGGCGGGCCGAAGACGAGCACGGCGTTGAGGCCGCCGAAGGCGAAAGAGTTCGACATGGCGTGGGTGACCTTCAGGTCACGGCCGACATTGGGAATATAGTCGAGGTCGCACCCATCCCCCGGCTCGTCGAGGCCAATCGTCGGTGGCACCCAGCTTTCCTGCATCGCCTTGATGCAAGCGACCGCTTCGATGCCGCCACCGGCGCCGAGCGGATGGCCGTGCATCGACTTGGTCGAGGAGATGGCAAGTTTGTAGGCGTGGTCGCCGAAGACGTTCTTGATCGCCTTGGTCTCGTTGATGTCGTTGTCCATGGTCGCGGTGCCATGGGCGTTGAGGTACTGGATGGCGTCGGGCTTGAGACCGGCGTCATCGAGCGCATTTTGCATGGCGACGGAGGGACCCTCGACGGTCGGCTTGACCATGTCCTGACTGTCGGAGGCCATGCCGTAGCCGACGAGTTCCGCAAGGATCGTGGCGCCGCGAGCCTGGGCGTGCTCCAGGCTTTCCATCACGAGAATGCCGGCGCCCTCGCCCAGCACGGTGCCGTTGCGCTTCTTGGAGAACGGGAAGCAGCCTTCGGGCGAGAGCACGTGGAGAGCCTGCCAGGCTTTCATGGTGCCGTAGTTGATGACGCTTTCGGATGCGCCGGCGATCGCGACATCGACGAGGCCATTCTGAATGTAATCGCGGGCGATGCCGATGGCGTGGGTCGCCGTCGAGCAGGCAGAGCAGGTCGCGAACGTCGGGCCCTTAACGCCGAATTCGATGCCGACATGCGCGGCCGCCGAGGAGCCGATAATCCGCAGAAGTGTCAGCGGGTGGGTGGCGCGCTTGTTGAGGATGAACAGGTCTCGGTAAGCGGTCTCAAAAGTAACGAGGCCGCCGGCTCCCGAACCGATGATGCAAGCCGAACGGTACGGATTGGCCATCGGCATTTCGAGGCCTGACATGCGCACGGCTTCATCCGCGGCGATGGCAGCGAACCAGGAATAGCGATCGGCCAGCGAAATGATGCGGTCGCGCTTGAAGTGCTTCAGGCGAGCCTTGTGATCCAGGTCCTTGATCTGAGCGGCGATGAGGATCTTAAGGTCTTCGAGAGGGAAACCGCCCAACGCGCTGACGCCGGACTTGCCGGCTCGCAGGCCAGCCCAGAACTCGTCCACCGTGGTGCCGATGGGCGTGACTGCGCCCATGCCGGTGATGACGACGCGGCGCTTCTGATCAGCCATGACAATACTCACACTCTGGCCGGCATGCGCCGAACCGCAGGACGTTCATTCTCTCAGGACGCTGCGCGGCCGAAACATCCGGGGGCGCATGCGATAAGGGCGGCAAAAGCCGCCCCGGCCATCAGGCCTTCGCTGCGGCTGCGGGGCCGCCAGCCATCAAAGACTTCACGCGATCGACAACGGAGCCGACGGTCTTGAAGTCTTCAACGTCTTCGTTGGCATTATAGGGAATTTCGATGCCGAACGTGTCTTCGATGTCGAACACGATCATCGCAAGATCGAGCGATTCAATCTTGAGATCCGTCAGCTGCGTCGAGAGCGAAATGTCGTCCCGAGGCTCCTTCATGTGCTTCTTGAGGATCTCGATGATCTTGGTTGCTACTTCGTCCATATCGCTCTCCACACCAATCCCCGCCGAATCAAGGCCGGAACTGGACACAGGTTCCCTAATTCTGTTCCTAGGTCACGACAGATTTCGCAACAAGCTAGGCCGTCACATAACCTTAAAGGCTCTCCAAGTCCAGCCGAGCACGCTCAACTGGATCTGGTTCACACTTCCCCCCGTGCAGCCTTAGAGCTACCGCGGCATCGCGCGGTACAGCGCTAGAGCATCCTCGTTCGTGCGGCCGGTTGCCCGGCCCAATCCCCAGGATCGAGGACACCGGGTCTGCCCTGGGTCTAGTCCTAAACCATGAAAAAGTGTTCAATGGTTCCGGCGGGTAGCGTGCTTGGATCCGCTTTCGAGCATTGTTCAGGAGCGTAGAGAAGTGGCCTTGGCGCCGCATAGGCCGGGAGGGCGTCCCAAGGTCCCGGACGCAGCGGCAGCCCAGCGAGGCTGATGACAAAAAAATGGTGCTGCGTCAATCATTTGGCAGGTAGGTCATGACTGATATAGCTCCCGCCACGTCCTCCGAAACCCCGGACCGTCCCGCTTGGCTGCGCCGATATCCGCCAGGAGTTGACTGGTTCGCTACCATTCCAGACGGGGTCGTTCATTCATTGCTGGACGATGCCGCAAGGACTTACCCGAAACGGCCGTGCACCAACTTTTTTGGCAGACTGACGTCGTACGGCGAGATGGGGATACTGGTCGACCAGGCGGCGGCCGGGTTGCAGAGCCTCGGTGTCGGCAAGGGGACCAAAGTTGGCCTGTTTCTGCCGAATTCTCCGACCTTCATCGTCTACTACTATGCCGCGCTCAAGGCAGGCGCGACGGTGGTCAATTACAATCCACTCTACACGGTCGAGGAACTGACCTTCCAGGTGAAGGACAGCGAGACCGAAATCATGATCACGCTCGATCTGCAGATGCTGTTCGAGAAGGTCGATGCGCTGCTCCAATCGGGCGTGCTGCCGCGTGCGGTCGTGTGCTCCTTCGCGGCGCTGCTGCCTTCGCCGATGAGCACGCTATTCAAGATTTTCAAACGCAAGCAGATGGCCAAGCCCAAATCATCGTCGGCTGCCCAGCGCGTGGTGCTGGAACGGGATCTTCTCGTGAAGGGGGCGAAGCCGTCACCTGTCGTCATCAACCCCGATGCCGATATCGCGGTGTTGCAATACACCGGCGGTACGACCGGCACGCCGAAGGGCGCCATGCTCACGCATGCGAACCTGACCCGCAATACGCGCCAGGTGATGATGTGGGCGCCGGACCTCGGTCAGGGGCAGGAGCGCGTGATGGGCGTGCTGCCCTTTTTTCACGTGTTCGCAATGACGGTCGTGATGAACTTCGGCATCGCAAAAGCGGCGGAAATCGTGATGATGCCGCGGTTCACGCTCGATGAAGGGCTTGCACTCATCCACAAGGTCCGGCCGACGATCATGCCGGGCGTACCGACGCTATTCAACGCGATCCAAAACCATCCAAAGATCAAGTCGTACGATCTCACGTCGCTGAAGTTCTGCCTGTCCGGCGGGGCGCCGCTGCCGCTCGAAGTAAAGCAGAAGTTCGAGGCGACGACCGGTTGCAAACTCGTTGAAGGCTATGGCCTGTCTGAGGCTTCTCCTGTCGTGACGTGCAATCCGATCGAGGGAACGCCGCCGCCCGGTTCGATCGGTTTGCCGCTGCCTGGAACCATCGTTTCGCTGCGGAGCCTTGCCGATCCGAACGTGCCCGTCGCGCCCGGCGAACGGGGGGAATTGTGTGTGAAGGGTCCGCAGGTCATGCGCGGATACTGGAAGCGGCCTGAGGAGACGGCCAATCAGTTTGCAGGGGACTTCCTTCGCACGGGCGATGTTGCGATCATGGATGAGAACGGCTTTTTCCAGATCGTCGACCGGATCAAGGACCTGATCATCTGCTCGGGCTACAACGTCTATCCGCGACGCGTGGAGGAGGCGATCTATGAGCACCCTGCGGTTGAGGAGGTGACCGTCATCGGAATCCCGGACAAGTACCGTGGTGAAGCACCGAAGGCCTTTATTAAACTTCGCGCAGGCCACACGGCGACGGCCGCAGACATCCAGAAGCACCTTTCGGTGAAACTCTCAAAAATCGAATGGCCTGCCGCCATCGAGTTCCGCGACAGCCTGCCCAAGACCATGGTCGGCAAGCTTTCGAAGAAGGAACTGAAGGCGGAGGAAGCACAGAACCGAGCAGGCTGAATGCTCTGCCCCCGAGTAACCGCCGGGTAAGGTTTCTCAATCGTTAGATAAAATTTTAGGAAATCCGCAAACCGCCTCGAAACATCCTGCGGCTATAAATCGGCCTGATACCCCGCATCGAGGTGGCAGATGCATTCGAAACAGCCGACGTTCGGCCAGCGCACCACGCTGCGCCAACCGACCATCATCCGGCGTCTCTCGGATCAGCCGGAACCGCAGCCATTGCTCAGCCATGCAGCCGCATCGCTGCGTTTTCCGACAACCAGTTTGCAACTGGAATTAAACGCTGCCGAGCCGGCGGGCTTGAGCAGCACTGTTCCAGCAACGGAAACGGTCGCTCCTGTTATGGCCATGGACCCGCGCCCGTCGGAAGGCGCGGAAGCTCGCTGGGCCAAGCGGACGCCGTCAAAACTTGGGGGACAGATTCAGCACCACAGCTTGGCGGCGGCGGTGCCCTGCACCATTCGTGACACGTCGTCTACGGGCGCGCGACTTGAGATTGCCGTTCAACGCGGCGGCAACATCTCACGCGATCGCGTGCCAGATCAGTTCTCTCTTTTCATGCCGATCGACCGGCTCGAAATCGACTGCCAGGTGATGTGGCGCCAGGCAAATCTGATTGGGATCCGCTACACATCGCCGGCACGCCGTACGGCGAAACAGGCGCCCATCAAGAAGCCCGAAGCGCCGAAGAAGCCGCACACGAGCCTGATCAAACTCCTGATCAATCCGCTTTGAAGCTGCGCATTGCGACTCCGCTGCGCGCGGAGCCGGCCGGTTTCTGGTCGGCGCGATGCGACTCCCCTGCGGGGAGCCGGCCGCAACGCACGTGGTGCGTGTGATTAGACGAGGCGGGACTGCTCGATAGCGGCGGTGATGAACGAGCGGAAGAGCGGGTGGGGTTCGAACGGGCCGTGATTTCAGTTCGGGATGGAACTGCACACCAATGAACCAGGGATGGTCAGGGTATTCGACCGTTTCCGGCAGAAGGCCATCGGGTGAGAGGCCCGCGAATTTCAGGCCCGCCTGCTCAAGGCTTGTGCGGTAGCCGGTGTTGACTTCGTAGCGATGGCGGTGGCGCTCGGAGATTTCCGTCGCGCCATAGACCGACGCGATGCGGGAGCCCGGATTGAGTGCCGCATGGAAGGCACCGAGACGCATGGTGCCGCCGAGATCGCCACCCTGCCGGCGGGTCTCCAACTCGTTACCGCGCATCCATTCCGTCATCAGGCCGACCACCGGTTCGGTCGCTGGGCCGAACTCGGTCGAACTCGCGTCCTTGATGGCGCAGAGATTGCGCGCGGCTTCGATGCAGGCCATCTGCATGCCAAAGCAGATGCCGAAATAGGGCACCTTGCGTTCGCGGGCAAATTTGGCCGCGAGAATCTTGCCTTCCGAACCCCGCTCACCAAATCCGCCGGGCACCAGGATGCCGTGGACGCCTTCAAGGTAGGGAGCCGGGTCTTCGCGCTCGAAGATCTCGCTTTCGATCCATTCGAGTTTGACTTTGACGCGGTTGGCGATGCCGCCGTGGACGAGCGCTTCGATCAGCGACTTGTAGGCGTCTTTGAGGCCCGTGTATTTGCCGACGATGGCGATGTTCACTTCGCCTTCGGGATTGGCGATGTTGTGTGAAATCGATTCCCAGCGCGAGAGGTCTGGCTTCGGCGCTCCGGTGATGCCGAAGGCTGCCAGCACTTCGCGATCGAGACCTTCGCGATGGTAGGCAAGCGGCACGTCGTAGATGGAGGCGACGTCGAGCGCCTGGATGACGGCTTCAGGACGCACGTTGCAGAACAGTGCGATCTTCTTGCGTTCGCCGATCGGAATTTCGCGGTCTGACCGGCAGAGCAGAATGTCCGGCTGTATGCCGATGGAGCGCAACTCTTTCACGGAATGCTGCGTCGGCTTTGTTTTGAGTTCACCCGCTGATGGGATGTAGGGCATCAGCGTCAGGTGGACATAGATGCATGCGCCGCGCGGCAGATCGTTGCCAAGCTGCCGGATCGCTTCGAAGAAGGGCAGCCCTTCGATATCGCCCACAGTGCCGCCGATTTCGACCAGCACGAAATCCACGTCCTCGTTGCCCGATACGACGAACTGCTTGATGGCGTCCGTCACGTGCGGGATCACCTGCACGGTGCCGCCGAGGTAATCGCCGCGGCGCTCCTTGGCCAGGATGTCCTGGTAGATGCGGCCCGTTGTGATGTTGTCCGATTTCTTGGCCGGAACTCCGGTAAAGCGTTCGTAATGGCCAAGGTCGAGATCGGTTTCGGCACCGTCATCGGTGACGAACACCTCACCGTGCTGATACGGGCTCATCGTGCCCGGATCGACGTTGAGATACGGATCGAGCTTCCGAAGACGTACGGAATACCCACGCGCTTGGAGAAGCGCGCCGAGGGCGGCGGATGCGAGGCCTTTTCCGAGGGAGGAGACCACGCCGCCGGTAATGAAGATGTACCGCTGCATGGGATTTGAGGCTTACACGAGGGGCGTCACGATTCGAAGCGGCTTTATGGCCACATCCACGGGCAGTTGCGCGGCTCGGTTCGAGTTGTGTGCCAAACAAGCGTGGTTGCGGCACACGTTATTGCGGAGAGCGGCCGCAGGCCTGGGCCAGCTGCGCAACGAGCGCGGCTTGGGTTTCCTGCGGAATTGTTTCTGCTTGTAACTCCGCGAGCAGGGCTGCCGCGGTTTCCTTTGTCGGCCGATCGGCTGGATCAGTGGAAGATTTTCCGAATGTCACGTCGATGGTGACGACGCGGTAGTCGTTGGGGGGAATATTGCGTGTGGCGCCGCGCTCGACCACGCTGGTTTTACCGCACTTGGCGGTGTAGGCCGGCTCGCCGGCACGGAAGGTTTTCTTGTACTGTTGCGCGCCATGCTGGGCCGCTGCTGCGAGCGCGATCTTAACCAGACGTTCGTTGGGTGTGGAGGCCGAACCTGTCGCCGTCACGCGCAGCGTGTCGCCGCCGTCGCCTGACAGTTGATACCCTTGAGGCGCGACGGCGTTGGCTTCTTGAAACGAAGTCACGCCCGGAAGCGAACCTGAGGACAAGAGGCTGCCGCCACTCGATGCACAGCCCTGAAGTGCCAAGGCGAACCCGCCCATCGCGAGGACCAGCGAAAAGCCAGATCGTCTGCGCGTGAAAATCGACATCGCCGCGTGCCCCCGTCAGTCCCCGGAGAGACTGTGGCTGCCCCGCGCGCAAGAGTCCATGCGTCGCGACACGCAACGACGGCCCTGTGCCGCGAGAGATAAGGCTACTTCAGCTTGTCGAGAATGCCGCCGCGGGGGGCGTCGCCTGTGGGCGCGGCCGGGGTCTCGCCGGGAGCGGCGGGCGCAGTTGCGGCCGGTTTGTCGAGTACGGATGCCGGCGTGCTTGTCTGCTGGGACGCAACGGTCAGGAGCAGGCTGGTCGTGAAGAACGCCGCGCCAAGAGCCGCCGTCGCCCGGGTCATGAGGTTTGCCTTGCCGCGTCCGGCGAACATGCCGCCGCCTCCGCCAATTCCAAGGGCGCCACCCTCCGATTTCTGCACGAGCACGATGCCGACAAGAGCAGCGGCAATCATGAGGTGGACAACGAGCAGGACGGTGGACATCGTTCAAGACCTTCTGGCTGGATCAGCCGGGATGGGAAGCGGGCTCTCTAGCGGAAATTGCAGGCCGCGCCTAGTGGCTCGCCAGAGATCGGCACTTCTGCGACATAAGACCTGATGTTTCAGGGCACAAGGCCAGTGCCGTTCGCCGGGAGGGGAACAGAGCTGCCGGGCACAGCGTGCTGAAGTTCGTCCCCAGAATAGGGCATTGGCGGGCGGTAGGCGTCTTCGGGGCGGGGCTTCTTCTGTGGCGCAGGCTTGGTGGTCTTGGCTGCCGTTGCCGGCGGTGCGGCACCATCGCCGGTCTCGGATTGCGCGGGTGACGGCTGCTTTTTGGCAGCTTTGGGCTTCTGAGGCTTCTTCTGGCCCGCTGCCGAACCGTCCTCGTCGCGGGGCTGCGTGTTGCCTGCGGATTCGGGCTGGGGGGGCGGCTTCGGCCGCGGGCAGCGAAACAGAATGCGCTCCTGCAGTTCGATCCAGCGCGCGATGCGCTTCAAGCGCTCCGGCTCAAGATTCGTGCGCGCCCACTCTGGCCCCCGGCTCATGTCGGCCGGCACTCCGGAGCCTTCGAGCGTGAATTGCTCGGAGCGCGCACGGACGCAGTCCTCAGGCGCGAGCGGCACTGCTGACGCCGGTGCACCGAAGATGGCCAGGCTCAATCCAAAAACAATCACGGGACGCACGGCGCGGATCATCGAAGTGTCCGTTGCTCGAATGGAAAGGTGTTATGGCGCGGCGGGCGCGACGGGGCAATCTCCGGGTCAATCGTAGGCGGCGATAATGCCGAGAAAATCGGCCGCCTTAAGGCTTGCTCCGCCGACGAGCGCACCATCAACATTGGGGACGTGCATCAGTTCGCGCGCGTTCTGCGGTTTAACGGAACCGCCATACAGGATGCGCATTGCCAAGCCCTCATCACCGAAGCGCGACGTGAGCCGTTCACGGATCGCTGCATGGACCTCGGCCACATCTTCGATGGTGGGTGTGAGGCCGGTTCCGATGGCCCAGACGGGTTCATAGGCGACCACCGTATTCAGCGATGTGGAGGCTGCATCCAGGGAGCGCTCGAGTTGCCGAACCACCACGTCGAGAGTTTGTCCGGCTCGACGCTGGCCTGCCGTCTCGCCGATACAAACGATGCTGAGACAACCGGAACGGAGGACGGCGCGTTGTTTGGCGTGTACGTAGTTGTCGGTTTCGTCGTGATCGGCGCGGCGCTCCGAATGGCCAACAATAATGGCGGTGGCGCCGGCGTCGGCGAGAATTTCAGCGGATAGATCCCCCGTGTGTGCCCCGGAAACCTCGGTGTGGCAGTCCTGTGCGCCGATGGCGACGGGCGTGCCTTTCAAGATCTCCGACATTACCATGACCAGGGTGGCTGGGGGGCAAATGAGCACGTCGGCGGGGAGCGGTGCGGACCGGGCGGCGAGCACGTCCGCGACGGCTTTGGCTTCGGCGATCGCGCTGCGCAACCCGTTCATCTTCCAGTTGCCGGCAACCAGCGGGCGCGGCCGCGCACTTTCCCCTGCCATTCCTTAGCCTCCCTCGCCTCTTGCTTTCGCGAACCGGGTGGGCTTCATATCACGCCGAGTGCCCGCGTCACGCGCGGGTTTTGAAGTTTGAACGGCCGGCGGATCATCGGATCGGCGCGCTAGGTTGGCGCATCCGATGACGCCGTGCGAATCCATGGACAGCACCTTCGATGTTGGATGCACTGAGACGCGGTTCGACGGGCATTGTCGCAAAAATCCTCTTGAGCCTTTTGATCGTCAGCTTCGCTGTCTGGGGTATCGCGGACGTTTTCACGGGTTACACGCGCGGCGCGGTCGCCACCGTCGGCGACGCCAAGATCTCCTCGACCGACTATGATCGCGTGTTGCGAACCGAACTCGACGGGATCTCCGCCGAGGCCGAACGGCGCGTGACGATGGAAGACGCGCGGCGGCAGGGCATCGATCGCCTCGTGCTGTCGAAGATGATCGGACAGACTGCGCTCAAGGAATATGCCAGCCAGATCAACCTCGGCCTTTCACAGGACCGCGTTGTGGCGAACCTTTTCTCCGATCCCGGTTTCGCCGGGCCGGATGGCAAGTTCTCGCGCACCGGCTTCAACGATCTCCTCAACCGCCTCGGCATGAGTGAAAGCCAGTTCTTGGCACTGCGGCTCGACGATGATCTGCGGCAGCAATTCTCAAGTGCAGTGCTCAACGCCACAGTGACGCCGCAGGCGATGGTGGACATCGAGAACGGCTACAAGAACGAGACGCGTGACATCGAGTTCTTCAAGATCGACGCGGGCCAGAAGGTCTCTGTTCCAGAGCCCGATGACGCGAAGTTGCAGGCCTACTACAAAGACAACACGGCGTCGTTCATGACGCCGGAATTCCGCAAGTTCAACGTGCTCGTGGCGAGCGCCGGCGACCTCAAGAAAGAGGTGACGGTGACGGACGAGGAACTGAAGGCCTCGTACGAAGCGGAGAAAGAGACCTACGACACGCCGGAAAAGCGCCGCGTGCAGCAGATTTCATTCAAGGACAAGGCGACGGCGGACGCTGCGCGCGAAGCGCTGATCAAGGGCACGAAGAACTTCATGGACGTCGCCAAGGACAACGGCGCCAAGGAAAGCGACGTAAATCTTGGCATGGTCTCGAAGGCACAGCTGATCGACCCCAAGATCGCAGAAGTTGCCTTCACTGTGGATCGCGACGCGATCTCGGAGGTCATCGAGGGCCGTTTTGCCACCGTTCTGCTGCGTGTGATTGAGATTGCGCCCGGGCGCACCAGCACCTTCGAAGAAACAAAGGAAAAGGTTCGCGACAAGCTGGCCACCGCCAAAGCCACGACGTTGCTGCAGGAGAAAGTCGACCTCGTCGAGGAAGGTCGCAATGCCGGCAAGACCAAGAAGCAGATCGGCGAGGAACTGAAGCTGCGCTACGTGGAGGTTCCGGCCGCCGACAAAGACGGCAAGTCCCCCGAGGGTACGGCCGTTCTGGATATCCCGACGCCGGAGCGCGTGACGCGCCTCGTTTTCCGGACTGAACCGGGGACCCTGACGGAGCCCGTCGAGATCGGTTCGGATGGCTACGCCTGGGTCGAAGTGCTCGGCATCGATGCACCGAAGGAAAAGCCCTTCGAGAGCGTGAAGGCGGAGGTGAAGTCGGCGTTTCTTGACAGCGAGCGGCGTCGGCTCGTGAAGGAATTCGCCGACAAGCTCATCGAGCGGCTGAAGTCGGGCGAGGACTTCGCCAAGGTGGCCGCCGATGCCGGAGGCACACCCGACAAGGTCGAAACGGTGAAGCGTAACCTTGTTCCACCCGGCCTGACGGAAGAAGCGATCGACGTTGCATTTTCGCTGCCGCTCGGCGGCGCGGGATCGGCGCTGACGGTCGATCGCGGAACGCGGGTCGTGATGAAGATCACCAAGATCACGCCGGCCGGCGAGTTGCCGCCGTCCGACAAGGACAAGCTCGTCGGCGATCTGCGCCGGGGCCTGCAGAACGACCTGCTGATTGCGTACGTGACGAACCTGCAGGAACGCCTCGGGGTGTCGATCAACGACAAGGAAGTGGCGCGGGTGACCGGTGCCGACGTGGCGGCAAACTGACGGTGGGGCCTGCGAAAACGGGCTTCGAACCTCTCGAGAAGGACGAGCGCCGCGTGAGCACGCATTCTGCCAGGACCGCTGCCGGCGAGGCCTTCCCGGCCTTCGAGGCCTTTGCCAAGACCTACGCGGCGGGTCAGCCGCAAGTTGTTTGGACGCGGCTCGTGGCGGATCTCGAGACGCCGGTGTCGGCCTATTTGAAATTGTGCTCGGGCAAGCCGATGAGCCTGCTGCTCGAGAGTGTGGAAGGCGGAGCCGCGCGCGGGCGCTACTCCATCATCGCGTTCGAGCCCAATCTCGTGTGGCGTGCATCGGGCAACACCGCCGAAGTCTCGACCAATCCGCTGGCCAAGAAGCCCGTTTTCAAGCCTGAGACGCAGCCGACGCTCGCCTCCTTACGTACGCTGCTGTCCGCCTCACGGCTTGAACTGCCGCCCGATCTGCCCCCGATGGCAGCCGGCGTCTTCGGCTACATGGGCTACGACACGATCCGGCTCGTGGAAAACCTGCCAAACGAGAACCCCGATAGTCTCGGCGTGCCCGACGCGGTCCTCATCCGGCCAACGATCGTCGTCATCTTCGACAACGTGAAGGACGAGATGACGCTCGTCACAACGGTGCGTCCGGAGGACGGGACGAAGGCCGACAAGGCGTATAAGGCCGCGACCAAGCGCCTGAAAAGAGTAATCGACGCACTCGATGGGCCCATCGAGCACGCCAGCCTGCCTTCGTCGCGCAAGCTGGTTGCGCCGGAGCCGACATCGAACACGACCGAAGCCGAATATCTCGGCATGGTGGCCAAGGCGAAGGACTACATCCGCGCCGGTGATATCTTCCAGGTTGTGCTCTCGCAGCGGTTTTCCGCACCTTTTGCTCTGTCGTCGTTTGCCCTCTATCGCTCGCTGAGGCGGATGAACCCGTCGCCGTTCCTGTTTCATCTGGACCTCGGCGGGTTTTCACTCGTGGGGTCCAGTCCAGAAATTCTGGTGCGTGTGCGGGACGGCCGGGTGACGATCCGGCCGATCGCCGGTACGGCGCGGCGCGGCGCGGACGAAGCGGAGGATAAAGCGCTGGCTGCGGCACTGATCTCCGATCCCAAGGAACGTGCCGAGCATCTCATGCTGCTGGATCTCGGACGCAACGACGTCGGGCGCGTGGCGGAGGTCGGCACCGTGGAGGTGACGGACCAGTTTGTGGTCGAGCGCTACAGCCACGTGATGCACATCGTGTCCAACGTCGTCGGGCGTCTGGATGACGCCAAAGACAGCGTTGACGCGCTGATGGCCGGCTTTCCGGCGGGGACCGTTTCGGGTGCGCCGAAGGTGCGGGCGATGGAAGTCATCGACGAACTGGAGAAAGCCAAGCGGGGTCCCTACGCGGGTTGCGTTGGATACTTCACCGCGGACGGTGAGATGGACACCTGCATCGTTTTGCGGACCGCGATCGTGAAGGACGGGATGCTGCATGTGCAGTCGGGCGCGGGCATCGTCTATGACAGTGTGCCTGCGAGCGAGCAGCAGGAGTGCATCAATAAAGCCAAAGCCATCGTGCGCGCGGCGGAAGATGCGATCCGGTTTGCAGCGCGGTCCAAGAAGGGCGCATCGCGTGGCAACGGCGGACCGTTCGGCTGAGGATCAACCGCGATGCTGACGCTGGCCTTGCTGCGCCACGCCAAATCGAACTGGGATGTTCCCGGCGCGCTCGATTTTGAGCGGGATCTCGCGCCGCGCGGGCTCGAAGCCGCGCCGCGGATGGGCCAGGAGATCGCTCGGCTCGGCTTTTCGCCCGATCTCGTGCTGTGCTCGGATGCCGTGCGGGCGCGGATGACCTTTGATCTGGTGGCGCCGTTTATTGCGCCGCCGCCCCGGACTGTTCTGCACGAGAAGGGGCTCTATATGGCGAACGCGCGGCAACTGCTGGCGCGGCTGCATGAGGTGCCCGACACTGTCAAATCGGTGATGCTGGTTGGGCATAACCCCGGATTTCACGAACTCAACATCGCGCTCATCGGGGATGTCGCACCGGAAGCGGAACGTGCGGCCAAGAGCAAGTTTCCGACGTGCGCGCTGGCGATCTATACGTTCGATACGGACCAGTGGGCGCAGGTGGCGCCGCGCAAGGGCCGCGTCATTCACTTCGCCACGCCGCGCGGGTTGAGCGGTGGGTGAGGAGACGCTAGGGTTCCAGCCAAACCGGGTGGAACCGCCCTGAGGATGACCAATGCTTCTCCTGATCGATAACTACGACAGCTTTACCTACAATCTCGTTCACTTCCTGGGCGAGCTTGGGGCATCGTGCGAGGTGCACAGGAACGACAAGATTACGACCGATGAGGTTTTGAAGAAAAAGCCGAAGGCGATCGTGTTGTCGCCGGGTCCGTGCACGCCGAACGAGGCCGGAATCTGCCTCGACCTGATCGCCAAGGCAGGACCGAAGATTCCGCTGCTTGGCGTTTGTCTCGGGCATCAGTCGATCGGGCAGGTCTATGGCGGCAAGGTGATCCGTGCGCCCGAACCGCTGCACGGCAAGCTCTCGACGATCCGGCACTTCGATAAGAGCGTCTTCAAAGGCCTGCCGGAAACGTTCCAGGTGACGCGCTATCATTCGCTCATCGTCGAGCGCAAGAGCTTGCCCGATTGCCTCGACATTACGGCGGAGACCGAGGACGGCATCATCATGGGGCTGATGCACAAGACGCATCCCGTCCATGGCGTGCAGTTCCATCCCGAAAGTATCGCGTCGGAACAGGGGCACGCGCTGCTGGCGAACTTCCTCACGCTCGCGGGCATGACGCCGAAAAAGCGGCCGGCCACCCAGCGCCCGGCGGCGTGATCCCATGACTGATGCGCCTGCGTTCGATGCAAAGGTCCTGCTCGGTGCGATCGCGGGCGGGCGGCATCTGACGGAAGACGAGATGTTCGACGGCCTCGACCGGATGACGGCCGGCGAGGCGACGCCGGCGCAGATGGGCGCATTCCTGATGGGACTGCGCGTGCGGGGCGAGACCATTGCGGAACTCACCGGGGCGGCGCGGCTCTTGAGATCTCGCATGCTGCCTGTCGCGGCGCCTGCGGACGCGGTCGATATCGTCGGCACAGGTGGCGATGGGCTCAAGACCTACAACGTCTCGACATGCGCGGCATTCGTCGCGGCCGGCGCGGGATTGATCATAGCCAAGCACGGCAATCGGTCGGTGTCGTCGCTGTCGGGCGCGTCCGATGTGCTGACGGCGCTCGGCGTCAAGATCGACCTGACGGCGGATGAGATCGGCGCGGTGATCGAGAAGGCGGGTGTCGCGTTCCTGTGGGCGCCGATGCACCATCCGGCAATGAAGGTGTGGGCGCCGGTGCGGGCCGAGCTCGGGCTGAGAACGCTTTTCAATCTTGATGGGACCGATTTGCAATCCGGCCAACGTGACGCGGCAGGTGGTCGGCGTGTTCGCGCCCGAATGGGTGGAGCCGATCGCGCACGTTCTGCACAAGCTCGGTTCGCGGCATGCGTGGGTCGTGCACGGGCGCGACGGGCTCGACGAACTGTCAACGACCGGGCCGACGCTGGTGGCGGAGTTGAAGGACGGCAATGTGACGACGTTCGAGGTCACGCCAGAGGAAGCGGGTTTGCCACGCGCAACGATGGCTGATCTGAAGGGCGGGGACGCAGCCGTCAACGCGGCGGCGCTAAGGCAGGTTCTGGACGGCGCGCGGGGAGCCTATCGGGACATCGTCTTGTTGAACACGGCCGCGGCGCTGGTCGTTGGCGGGCGGGTGCAGACCTTGGCTGACGGCGTTGGCGTCGCCGCTGCGTCGATCGACAGCGGCGCGGCGCGCGCGGCGCTGGAACGGCTCGTGGCGGCGACGAATGGAAACGAGATTTGACGATGCGGACTTCGACGACGATCGTCATTGCCGGGTTGTTGCTATTGGCGGCGGCTTATTTTGCGGGCGTGTTCGGGCCGGTGGGGGATCGTCAGGCGGCAGGGACGCCGGAGGCCTGCTATGCGGCGGCCGTCGAGGCGGCGGCGAAGCCCAACCCGACGAATGTTCCGTGCGACTGGAAGGCTGTCGAGGATGCCAGTCCCGGCGCGGCGCTGAACGGGCGGTATGAGGCGGCAAGTGCTGGCGTCTCGGGGCGTCTCGTCATCATGGAGTTAGCGGATAAGCCTGCGCGGCTCGCGTTTTCGACAGCTGGCGAGAGCCCGCGCTACATCTGCACGGCAGCCTTCGAGGCGCAGCGCGAGGCGGATATGCTGGTCGCGCGCGTGGCAAACGTGCCGGGGTGCGATGTTACGGTGAGGAGCGGGACGACGCCGGGCGTGGTGAGCGTGACGGCGGCCGAACCGTGCAACACGTTCTGCAATATGCGCGGCAGCTTGTCGGGCGAATTCAGGCTGATGCCGCATTGATGCTCAAGTTGTAGCCGCGGGACATTGACCCTTCCGGTGCGGGCAGGTAGCAACCGGGATCGCCTGGCGCTAAGGTCCCTTGCATGTCCGATATTCTGGCAAAGATCACGAGTTACAAGCTCGACGAAGTGGCGGCCGCGAAGGCGAAGCAGCCGCTGCAGGTGATGGCGGAGTATGCGCGTTCTGCGCCGCCGGTGCGGTCGTTCATCGGCGCGATCCGGACCGCACACGCTGAAGGTCGCCCGGCGTTAATCGCGGAGATCAAAAAGGCGTCGCCGTCCAAGGGGCTCATCCGGGCGGACTTCGATCCGCCGGCGTTGGCGCGAGCTTATGAAAATGGCGGGGCGGCCTGTCTTTCGATCTTGACCGATGGTCCGTCGTTTCAGGGTGCGCCGGAGTATCTGACGAAAGCGCGGGCGGCAGTGTCGCTGCCGGTGCTGCGCAAGGATTTCATGGTCGACACCTATCAGGTGGTCGAGGCCCGCGCGTGGGGTGCGGACTGCATCCTCATCATCATGGCGGAAGTGGATGATGCGCTGGCTGCGGATCTGGCGGCTGCGGCTCGCGACTGGGGCATGGACGCCATCGTCGAGGTGCACGACGATGAGGAACTCGATCGCGCGCTGAAACTGCCCTGCCCGCTCATCGGCATCAATAATCGCAATCTGAAGACCTTCGAGACGACGCTTGCGACGACAGAGCGGCTGGCGCCGCGCATCCCGAAGGATCGCATCGTCGTTGGGGAAAGCGGGATCTTCACGGCCGCCGACATCGCGCGGCTGCAGACGGTGGGTGTGAACACGTTCCTCGTCGGGGAGAGCCTGATGCGGCAGGAGGACGTGACGGCGGCAACGAAGGCACTGCTGACAAAGGCCGCGGCATGAGCAAGCTCTCGCATCTCAACGCGCGCGGCGAAGCCCACATGGTGGACGTCTCCGACAAGGAGGTGACCAGCCGGACGGCTGTGGCGGAAGGGTTCGTGTCGCTGCGTCCCGAAACACTGGCGCTCGTGACCAAGGGCGAAGCGAAAAAGGGCGACGTGCTGGCGACCGCGCGGATCGCCGGGATCATGGCGGCGAAGAAAACGCACGACCTGATCCCGCTGTGTCATCCGCTCGCGATCACGAAGGTGACGGTGGAGTTCGAGCCGTCGGATGAACCTGCGGGTATTCACGTCACCGCGACCGTCAAAGTCACGGGGCAGACGGGTGTGGAGATGGAAGCCCTGACGGCGGTGTCGGTCGCTTGCCTGACGATCTACGACATGCTCAAGGCGGCCGATAAGGGCATGACGATCTCCGACATTCGTCTCCTGGAGAAGACTGGCGGACGCTCGGGAACATACCGCGCTCCGGCCGCGAAGGACTGATCCGATGGCGCTGCTCTCCGTCGACGAGGCGCTGGCCCGCATTCTAGATGGCGCGCTGGTGACAGGTGTCGAACGTGTGCCGCTAATGGAAGCTGCGCATCGCATTCTGACGGAAGACGTGCGCGCGACGCTCACCCAGCCGCCTTTTAATGCGTCCGCCATGGACGGTTACGCCGTGCGGGCCGCCGATGTAGCGACTCTGCCGGCAAGGTTGACGCTCATCGGCGAAGCGCGTGCGGGTGAGGCTTTTTCGGGATCGGTCGGTGCTGGTCAATGCGCTCGGATCTTTACCGGCGCTCCCGTTCCGGCGGGCGCGGATGCGATCGTCATTCAAGAGAACACGAAGGCGGACGGCTCTATCGTTACGGTTGTGGAAGGCTCGCCCGATCCGGCGCATATCCGGCCGCGCGGGGGCGACTTCGCGGAGGGACAGGTTCTGCTTTCGCCGGGGCGTGTGCTCGATGCACGGGCCGTTCTGCTCGCGGCGGCGATGGGGCATGGGACGCTTGCGGTTCGCAAGAAGCCGGTGATCGCCGTTCTGGCAACGGGCGATGAACTCGTGGATCCTGGGCAGAAGCCGGGGCCCGATCAGATCGTGTCGTCGAACCCGTATGGTCTGGCGGCGATGATTGCAGCGGCGGGCGGCGAGCCACGGCTGCTCGGCATCGCGCGCGACACGCGCACCGCTCTGGAGGAGAAGATCGCGGCAGGCGGCGGACGCGGATGTTCTGGTGACGACGGGCGGCGCGTCGGTCGGCGATCACGATCTCGTCGGGCCGGTGCTGACGTCGCGCGGCATGACGATGGATTTCTGGAAGATCGCCATGCGGCCGGGCAAGCCGATGCTGTTTGGAAAACTCGGAACGCAGCGGGTTCTCGGGCTTCCGGGCAATCCAGTTTCAGCGCTGATCTGCGGGCGGGTGTTCCTGATGCCGCTGATCGACAGGCTGCTCGGCCGGGACACGTCGCCATGGGCTCCCGTGCGCGCACGTTTGACGGAGGCGCTCGAGAAGAATGGACCGCGGCAGCACTACATGCGCGCTGTCACATCGCATGACGCGAACGGTGTGCTGCTGGTGACGCCGCAGTTGTCGCAGGACAGTTCGTTGATGAGCCCGCTTGCGGCGTCGAATGCGCTGATCGTGCGTTCGGTCGATGCACCGCCGCTTGGGGCCGGTGACGAGGCCGACGTGCTGCCGATGGATTTTTGTTCAGCGGTAGAGGTCGGCGCGGGTTGGCGGCAGGGCGGATTTGCCTTTTGCCGATTTGGTGGCGACCGTCTGGAAGAGACGCAGCGTGCCGCGCGAGAATGCGAGTGATACGCCCGCGAGATACGCGACCCAGATGCGGTATTTCTCTTCGCCGACGAGCTTGATCGCTTCATCCTTGTTGGCGGTCAGGCGTTCGCACCAGAGCTTGCAGGTGCGGGCGTAGTGTTCGCGCCATCCCTCGACATCGTGGACTTCGAAGCCGGCGATCTCCATGGCGGAGACCGAATGGCCAATGTCGTCGAGTTCGCCGCCGGGGAAAATGTACTTCGCGATCGCCTTCTTCTCGGGCCGCATGCGCTGCGGGAGAAGACCAGCTTTTGGCTTGTGGGCCCGGCGTGAAATGGCGTGGTTCAGGAAGACGCCATTCTCGTTCAGAAGCGAGCGCACCTTGTTCATGTAAGCCGGGATGTTCTTCAGGCCGATGTGCTCGTACATGCCGATGGACGCGATCTTGTCGTAGCGGCCTTCGGCGAGCATGTAGTCCTTGAGTTCGAGCGTCACGAGATGTTCGAGGCCTAGCCGCTTCACCTTCTCGCGGGCGAAAGCGAGTTGCTCTTCCGACAACGTGATGCCGTGCGCTTTGACGCCGTAATGCTGGGCCGCGTGGCAGACGAGGCCGCCCCAGCCACAGCCGATATCGAGCATCGTGTCGCCGGGTTTCAGGCGAAGCTTGCGGCAGATCATTTCCAGCTTGTCGTGCTGGGCTTGCTCGACGCCGTTGTTCCAGTCCGTGTAGTAGGCGCAGGAATAGACCATCTCGGGATCGAGGAAGAGTGCGTAGAAGTCGTTCGACAGGTCGTAGTGGAACTGGATGAAGGCCTTGTTGTCGGCGAGCTTGCGGTGCTTGCCGGTGATCTCGCCTTCAAAGCCGCCGACTTCGCGCGGGGCTTCGGTGGGGGCGAAGAGAAACGGCGAGAGACCTTTGAGAAGGGCGAGCTTCGGGAGGTTCTTGAATTTGACGCCGCCCTTGGGCTTGACGAATTGCTCGCCGAAATCGACGAGCGTGCCGCCGTCGAAATCGACACGCTTGGCGATGTAGAGCTGGATCAGCGTGTCGAGCGAGGGATGGCGCAGCATCGTGGCGATAACGCCTGCGTCAGCGATGCGTACCTCGCGACGGCTCGACACGTTCTGGCCAAGCGGCACGCTGGAGCCGTCCCACAGGGTGAGCCACAGGTCGAGATCGAGTTTTTCAGACAGAGATGCGGCCAGGCTCTTGGCCGCCGCCAGCTGCTTTTCACTCTTATCCGCCGCCATCGAGGGTCCCTGCCGTCATTCTTGTCAGGGTGTAGCTGCCAGCGAGGCTACGGATACGTCAAGCGGCTTTCGCGCTTTCCATGATGGCTGCGACGCCCATGCCGCCGGCCGTGCAGACAGAGATAAGGCCGCGTCCGCCGTTCTGGGCGAGAAGTTTGGCGAGGTTGCCGATGATGCGTGCGCCGGTGGCGGCGAAGGGGTGGCCGACAGCGATGGAGGAGCCTTTGACGTTGAGTTTCGCGCGGTCGATGGAACCGAGCGGCGCGTTCTTGCCCATGTGCTTGGCGCAGTAGGCGGGATCTTCCCAGGCTTTCAAGGTGCACAGGACCTGGGCGGCGAAGGCTTCGTGAATTTCGTAGAAGTCGAAGTCTTGCAGTGTGAGGCCGGCGCGGTCGAGCATCTTGGAGACGGCGATGGTGGGCGCCATGAGCAGGCCGTCGCCGTGGGCGAAGTCGTTGCCCCAGTGCTGGCCGTAGGTCAGGTACGCAGCGATGGGCAGGCCGCGGGCTTTGGCCCAGTCTTCGCTGGCGAGAAGCGCTGCGGAGGCGCCGTCGGTGAGCGGCGTGGAGTTGCCGGCGGTGAGCGTGCCCTTGTCGGATTTATCGAACGCGGTTTTCAGCGTGGATAGCTTTTCGAGCGTGATGTCGGGGCGCAGGTTGTTGTCGCGGTAGACGCCGGCGCATGGAACCATCAGATCGTCGAACCAGCCTTGCTCGTAGGCGGCGGCGGCCTTGGTGTGACTTTCGTAGGCGAGCTGATCCTGATCGGCGCGGGTGATGCCCCACTCCTGCGCCATCAGTTCGCAATGCTCGCCCATGCCGAGGCCGGTACGCGGCTCTTTCACGGCCGGCGGCTGGGGCGTGAGTTCGGCAGGTGACAAGCCCTGGAAGACGCGGACCTTGTCCATCAGCGTCTTCTTGGTGTTGAGTTCGATGAGGCGCTTGGAGAACTTTTTCGAGAAGACGATCGGCGCATCGGAGGTGGTGTCGGAGCCGCAGGCGATGCCGCTTTCGATTTCGCCGGTGGCGATTTTCGCGGCCGTTCCAAGCGCGGCTTGCAGGCTCGTCCCGCAGGCTTGTTGCAGCGTGACGCCGGGCGTGGACGGCGCGAGCTTGGTGCCGAGCACGCTTTCGCGGGTGAGGTTGAAATCACGCGAATGCGTGACGACCGCGCCGCCGACGACTTCGTCGATGTGTTCGCCTTTGAGTTTGTAGCGGTCGACGAGGCCGTTCAGGGCGGCCGTCATCATCTCCTGATTGGACAGGTCGGCGTAGAGCGAGTTGGAGCGGCAGAAGGGAATGCGCGTCCCGCCGATCACCGCAACCCGCCTCAGTTCTCGCGTCATGGAACTCTCCAGTTGTCGTTCGCGCAGCGCGTCAGGCGGCGGCCTTGGCAGATTTGGTTTCTTCCTGGGACTTGAAGTAGAGCGGGCCGCCGCGGAAGGGCGCGAAGCCGGTGCCGAAGATCATGCCGGCGTCCACGAGATCGGATGAAGCGACAATGCCTTCATCGAGGCTCTTCTGGGCTTCCTGGATGATCGGATCGACGAGTTCGCGGCCGAGCTTTTCAAGGTCTGCTTTCGACCATTCGTTCTTGCCCTTTTGCGGCTTGCCATCGACCCACTTGTAGAAGCCTTCGCCCGTCTTCTTGCCGAGCTTGCCTGCATTGACGAGGATGTCGAGGCGCGAGCCGGCAGGGTCGTGGCCGAGGATGCGGGCGACGTGGGCGCAGATGTCGAGGCCGACGCTGTCGGCGAGTTCGATCGGGCCCATCGGCATGCCGAAGGTGCGGACGGCTTCGTCGATCTTCTCTTTGTCCTCGCCCTTCTCGAGGCGGGCCATGGCGGCGAACATGTAGGGCGTGAGCACTTTGTTGACGAGGAAGCCCGGCACATCCTTGGTGATGAGCGGGAACTTGCCGATCGCCGTGACAAAGGCGGCGCCCTTTTCGACTTCGGAGGTGCGGGTCTGGTCGCCCTGGACGACTTCGACCAGCGGCATCATCGCGACGGGCGAGAAGAAGTGCAGGCCGACAAGGCGGGATGGATCCGTCATCGGCTGGGAAATGTCGGCCAGCTTGAGGGACGAGGTGTTCGTGGCGAGCACCGCATCGGGCTTCACCTTCGTTTCGAGATCCGCGAACAGCTTCTGCTTGATGTCGAGTTTCTCGACGATGGCCTCGATGACGACGTCGGCGCGGCCGATGCCTTTGCCTTCGGGGTCGGCGATGAGGCGGGCCTTTGCGGCGTCGCGCGTGGCTTTGGTCTTGAACTTTTTCGCGATCAGCTTGCCCTGGGCCTTGATGCCCTTTTCAATCTGCTCGGCCGAGATGTCTTGCAGCGTGACTTCCATGCCGGCCGCAACGCAGACGCCGGCGATGTCGGCGCCCATGGTGCCGGCCCCGATGACGTGAACGTGCGTGGGTTTCCACTTGAGAGACTTCGGCGCCTGCGCTTTGAGAGCTTCGGAAAGCTTGAAGACGCGGCGCAGGCTCTTCGACTGCGGCGACATGAGCATCGGCGCGAAGGCTGCCGGCTCAGCGCGCTTCATGGCGTCCAGATCGCCGCCGTGCTTTTCAAAGAGGTCGATGAGACGGTAGGGCGCGGGGTAGTGATCCTCACGGGCTTTCTTGGCGACCTCGCTGCGCATCTTTTTGGCGAGCGCCAGACGGGCTGGCCATTTGCCCAGCGCCGCCTTGGCAAAGCTTGCGGGCTTGGATTTGCGTTTCTGCAAGACAGCCTTGCGGGCCGCCCAATGGAGGCTGTCTGGGCCGGCGACGAGTTCGTCGATGAGGCCCATGCCCTTTGCGGCGGACGCGGAGAGGAAGGACCCAGAGAGCATGATGCTCATGGCAGACATCGGGCCGGCCTGACGGATCGAGCGGGCGGTGCCATTGAAGCCCGGAAAGATGCCGAGCTTGACCTCGGGGAAGCCGATCTTGGTCGATGGGTCGCGGGTGGCGATGCGGTAGTGGCAGGCGAGGATCAGTTCCAGGCCGCCGCCGACGCAGAAACCGTGGACTGCCGCGACGACCGGGATGGGCAGTTTCTCCAGGCGGTCGAGCATGGCGTTGACCATGCCGACCTCGGCGATGACTTCGGCTTCGCTTGTGAATTTTTCAAATTCGTTGATGTCCGCGCCGACGATGTAGCCGCGCTGCTTGCCCGAAATGAAGACCAGCCCCTTGATGGTTCCGGCTCGGCCGGCGCGTTCGGCTTCCTCGATGATGGCGCCCAGTTCTTCAAGGGGACGGCGGCCCAGCGCATTTGCGCTGGCGTCTTCGCGGTCGAACGTCGCCCACGCGATACTTTCGCGGTCGACTTCGTAGCGCCAGTCCTTCAGCGAAGCAGGATCGAGAGCCATAGGGGCGAGCCTTCTCAATGAACGTCGGTGGTTACTCGGCGGCGGCGGCTTCAATGGCGGTGCGCGCGTTGTGACCGGGTTGCATGTAATGGGGGCGCAGTTCAGCTGGATCGAAGTGATCGACGGCAATGACGCGGGCGACCAGCGTTTCCACTTCGCGCAGGAGGGCGGCTTCGCTTTCGCTGATGACGTTCTTTGAAACCGCATCGCCAATCCAGTCGATGCCGTGGAAGCGGCGGATTGTACCGGCGCGGATGGCCTTCTCGAGTTTCTTCTCGGCCTCTTCCGCGGCCACGACTTTTTCGAGTGTCACTTCGAGAACGCCCGTCGGGTCGGCTGCATCCTTGGAGATGTAGATGTGGCGCGTGAGGCGGTCGCGGACCTCACCGGGCTTCAGAACGAGGCCGGCGACGGTTCCGCCGAGCTTGTCGGGAGCGGGATCGTAGTGACGGCCCAAGGGGAAGACGACCGCGCGCAAAAGCCAGCGCACCGGCGCGATGGGGAAATTCACGATCACGCCGCGAAGGGCTTCGTCGAAGCGGGCGAGGCCGTTGGCGATGGCGAATTCAACGATCGGCTTGTCGGCCGCGGGGCGGCCATCATCTTCGTAGCGCTTCAGGACGCACGAGCAGAAGTAGAGTTCGGCCAGCGCGTCGGCGAGGCGTCCGCAGATCTTCTGCTTGGTTTTCAAGCCGCCGCCGAGCGTGGCGATCGTCATGTCGGAGACGACGGCGAAGTTGCGCGAGGCGCGCGAGAGTTGACGATAGTACGGCTTCAGATCCGCAACGGCAGATGGCGCCGGGGCGAAGAAGCCGAACGTGATGTTGTGGAAGAACGCCCCGGCCATGTTCGAGACCGAGTGGGCGATGTGGCTCAGGAATGCGTCCTCGAAGAGTTCGAAGCCTTTTGCGGGGTCCGGGTTCTGGGCGGATTGAATCTCGCGGATCAGGTAGGGGTGCGAGCGCAATGCCCCTTGGGCGAACGTGATGAGCGTGCGCGTCAGGATGTTTGCGCCTTCGACGGTGATCCCGACGGGGACCATTTCGTAGGCTGACTGGAGATAGTTGGTGGGGCCGTCGCAAATGGCGCGGCCGCCGTGAATATCCATGGCGTCGTTGACGGCGCGGCGCAGGCGTTCGGTCGTCTGGTACTTCATGAGCGCTGAAATGACCGACGGCTTCTCGCCGCGCGAGACCATCGATGCGGTCACGCCGCGTGCAGCTTCGTTGACGTAGGCCGTCTCGACGATGCGGGCGAGCGGCTCTTCGATGCCTTCCATGCGGCCGACGGGCAGGCCGAACTGGCGGCGGATGCGGGCGTAGGCCGAGGTCACGCGCAGCATGGCCTTGGCGCCGGCTGTCGCTGACGACGGCAGTGAAATCGCGCGGCCGGCGGCGAGGCATTCCATGAGCATGCGCCATCCCTGCCCGGCCATCTTTTCACCGCCGATGAGCCAATCGATGGGAATGAAGACGTCGGTGCCCCAGTTGGGGCCGTTCGGGAATGCAGCGCCGGAGGGCAGATGGCGGCGGCCGATGTTCACGCCGGGATGGTTCGCAGGGATCATGGCGACGGTGATGCCGACATCCTCGCCCTTGCCGAGAAGGTTCTCCGGATCGAAGAGGCGGAAGGCAAGACCGACCAGCGTCGCCTTAGGGCCGAGGGTGATGTAGCGCTTGTCCCACGACAGGCGGACGCCGAGCGTCTCGCGTCCGTCATGCTGGCCTTTCACGACCGTACCGATGTCACGCATCGTAGCGGCATCGGACCCCGATGTGGGGCCGGTGAGAGAGAAGCATGGGACTTCATCGCCGCGCGCGAGACGCGGCAGATAGTGCTGTTTCTGGTCGTCGGTGCCGTATTTCTCGATCAGTTCGCCGGGGCCGAGCGAATTCGGCACCATGACAATGGTGACGACATCCGGTGAGCGCGATGCAATCTTGCCGAGGATCAGGGACTGCGCCTGAGCCGAGAAGCCAAGGCCGCCATGCTCCTTGGAAATCAGCATGCCCAGAAAGCCGTGCTTCTTAACGAACGCCCAGATCTCTTCCGGTATCTCGCGGGTCGCATGGCGGATTTGCCAGTCGTCGATCAAGCCGCAGAGTTCTTCGGTCGGGCCATCAAGGAACGCCTGTTCTTCCGGCGTCAGCGTGACGGGGGGGACGGCGCGCAGTTTGGTCCAATCGGGGGTGCCGGAGAAGAGTTCCGCGTCAAAGCCGACTGTTCCGGCATCGAGCGCCTGCTGCTCGGTATCGGAAACTTTGGGCAGCGTCTTTTTCAGAAAATCAAAGGCGGGGGCGACGAAGAATTTGCGGCGGACCTCGGGAACAGACAAGGCCGCGAGAATGCCGACGGGGATCCAGGCAAGGAGCGACCAGATGCTGGACAGCGGGAACGTCGGCTCACCTGTCAGAAGCCCGGCCTGCCAGACGAACAGCAGCGCGCCGAGTGTTGTGGCCCAAACGGACAACCGCGCCTGAAACATGCCCAGCGCCGTCACGGCACCGATAACGAGAACGAGGAATACGAACGTCGACATTCGCTGAACTCCCGTAGGGCTGATGGGCCCCCATCCCTGCCCTCTTGTGGGGCGATGGCAGTATCGGCCTGGGACAAAACGCAAGTAAGCCCCGGCCGGTCGGGCCGCCGCCACAGAAAATCATGGCGGGCAATGTCATCACAAAGACTTAACTAGAGACGGCAGCGATTGAAAACAACCTTTAGCGGGTCCAAGTTGCAGAGCCATTCGATAGCGTGGATCTTGGCTTCGTCGGTTAGCCCGCTTTGACCTTCGAGGACTTCGAACGCGCCTCCGTCTTGAAAATCTGGCCGATCAGTGTGGGATACCACGCAAAGGCTTCATCAAAGATCGCTTTGCGTTCCTCAGCGCTCTCGCCCGGCTTGGAGACGAAGGCGTTGGACGGCACGAGGCCGTTTATGCCTCCCGGCAAGGGGCCCGCCACGTAGTCGGCGCCGATCTTGATCGCGTCGTCGGGCGCCACGATCGACCAGCAGGTATTGCGGTAGCGGGCAGGATCGGGGCGGCGTGATTCCAATTCGGCTGCAATGCGAGCGGCCACCGCGAGACCCTGGCTGTGGGCCGAAAACGCAGATTTCGGCATTTCGTTCGCGATTGCGCTGTCGCCCAGGACGAAGACGCTTTCGGCTCTGGTCGAGGCGAAAGAAGCCGGATCGATGGGGCACCATTCGGGGTCGGCGAGGCCGGCCTGAAGGGCAATCGCGCCGGCGGTTTGGGGGGGAATGATGTTGGCGACAGCCGCTTTGATATTGAGGCCGGCGTTCGTGCGGATTTCGCCGTCGCCCGGATCGACGCGCGTGACGGTGAAGTCGTCGATGTCGTTGGAGAGGTTCAGCTCGATGATGTCCTTGTAGTACTTCTCGAATGCTTCCTGGAATGCGGACTGCTTGGAGAACGTCATCTTGGCATCGAGAATGACGAGCTTCGATTTGGGCTTGGCCTGTTTCAGATAGTTGGCGATGACGCAGGCGCGCTCATAGGGTCCGGGCGGGCAGCGGTAGGGAAGCTTGGGGATCGTGATGACGACGGTGCCACCGTTTTCCATCTTCTCCAGACGATCGCGCAGGGCGAACGTCTGGTCACCGCCGCGCCAAGCATGCGGCATCGTTTCGGCGACGGTTTGCGAATAGCCCTCGATGGCGGACCATTTGAAGTCGATGCCGGGCGACACGACCAGCCGGTCGTAAGAGATCTGTTTTTTGTTTTGAAGGTCGACGGTTTTCTTGATGGTGTCGATCTTTTCCGCGCGGTCGTGGATCACAGTGACGCCGAGCTTCGCCAGTCCGCTGTAGCCATGCGTGAGATCGGCCAAGCTGTAGAAGCCGCCTATGTAGGCGTTGGAAAAGAAGCAACTGGTGTATTTCGCCTGCGCTTCGATCAGCGTGACGTCGAGTGCGGGGTTCAAGACCTTCAATGCGCCCGCGACGGTCGCTCCCCCTGCTCCACCGCCTATAATCACCACTTTCGCTTCGCCGCGCGCAAAGGCGGGACGGGCCATCAGGGTTGCCGCTGTGAGACCAAATCCAGCAGCGAACTGGCGGCGCGTCAGATCGAGGCCCATGCAATCATCCCTTGGTCGTGATGCCGGCGGAGGACATCAGCTGGGATAGCTCTTCCCAGAAATAGAGTTGGCCAGGATAGCCGGTGATGCGGCCCATTTCACGGCCGCCGCGAACCAGTATGAAAGTTGGCGTGTAGATGACGGGTGCGAAACCGAGCAGGGCCTTGGAATCGCGGCCGACGCGCTTCAGAGGCGCAGCGCGGCCTTCCGCCGTTCGTCCATAGCCGCCGCCCACCTCCTTATTCCACCGCCGGCAGTAGTGACATGCCGGGTCATCGACCATGATCAATGTGGCTGTTTCGGCGCGGGCGATTTGGAGAGATGCGGCCTCGCCGGCGTGAGTGGCCGTACCGAAAACGGCGAACAGGACGGGCATCAGCAGCAGCAGCAAAGCGCGCACGGTTGACCTCCGGCTTTTCTTGTTTGGCTCACGATTGAGGGGGAGTCGTAGCAGTGAGGCGGCATAATGAGAAGGCAGTCTTGGAAACCTAAACGAGACGTAATCCGGCGCGGGGCTGTCACCCATGGAAACGCGCTTGCAGCTTGTGTTATGCACGGCACCATGTCAGCCGATCCGATACCGCCCGCCGAGCCTCTCTCTCCCGTGACGATTGCAAGTCGGCGCGACTTCGTTCTCGGTGGAGCGGCTGCGGCAGCTCTCGCCCTCTTGTTGCAATCCACGCCCTGGGCCGCTGCCGGCGAGGCGCCGGAGGTTGCAGCGCCAGAGGCAGCGCCGCCCCCGGCAGGACCGGTCAGCCGAATTCCCGTCTCGTCCGGCCTTACTCATTCGGCGCAGTTTGAGCAGGCCCTGCAGGACATTCTCGTCGATGCCGAGCCTGTCGTGGGAGAGCCGATGACGCTCGAGCTGCCGGACCTGGCCGAGAACGGCAACGTGGTGCCGTATTCGTTGGTTGTCGAAAGCCCGATGACGGACACCGACTATGTCCGCACGCTTTACCTGCTCTCGACGTCCAACCCGCAGGCTCTGGTCGCCAAGTTTCATCTCGTTCCGGCAACCGGCAAGGCCACCGTGTCGGGCCGGATGCGGCTGGCCAAGACGCAGGATGTCGTCGGCATTGCGGAGATCTCGACGGGCCGGATGGTGGTGGCGGTGCGCAAGGTCGAGGTGACCATCGGCGGCTGCGGGAACGAATGAGCATGCGGCCATGACCAATAAAACCCGCATCAAGCTGCCGGAGAAGACAGCGGTCGGTGATGTGATCGAGGTCCGCGCGCTCATCAATCATGTGATGGAGACGGGCAACCGCAAGGATGCGGCCGGGCAGATCATCCCGCGCAACATCATCCGGTCGCTGACCGTGACGTTCGGGCGTGTGACCGTTTTCATGGCCGAGTTCGGGCCCGGGATCTCATCCAACCCGTTCGTGGCCTTCCATATGCGGGTACCGGGACCGGGCGAGTTCGTCTTCACCTGGGAGGACGATGCCGGGGTCAAAACGGTCGAGCGGACGCCACTTTACGTTGGCTGAAGGTGCGGGCACGTTTCTGATGCCGGTCAACCTCTGATCGAGCCGCTTGTTTCGCTGCGCGGGAGCGGCTACGCCACGGGGCATCACGCCTGACCGGAGGGGCCGGCTTGCCACCGTCCATCGGGTTCAGAACCAGGGGAGCACCATGGCCGAAGATCCGATCGTCGCCCAGAAAGGGCCCTACCAGGTGGACCTGGTGGAAGGGAAAACCTATTTCTATTGCCGTTGCGGCCGTTCCAAGCGGCAGCCGTTCTGCGACGGGGCCCATAAGGACACCGGCATCGACCCGCTGGCATTCAAGGCGCCGTCCACCGGCACCTTCAATCTCTGCGGCTGCAAAACAACCGACGACGAGCCCTTCTGCGACGGTTCGCACAACGTGATCTAATAGCCTGAGCACCGCCTTTGACCGCGGCCCTCAGTGCTGGAGTAGCGTCCGGAATGGGATCCGCCTATACGTCGGGCATGATCAGCTGGGCCCCCATCGCATTCGTGGACTTTTCTCCCGCCGCATGCTGCACGGCGATCGTCGCGGCCGCGGTGGCGCTATGGAGCGCATTTGCCGGCGGTCCTAATTTTCATCTCGATGCCGGGACGATCCTTGCCGCCGGCATGTTCTCAGGATGGCGGCCCGGGCGCGGCGGCCAAGACAAGAGTGGCGACAAAATTGCTGCCCCGATGCCGGAAGAGCCGACAGCTAGCCTCATCGAAATCGTCCAGGCCCTCGATATCGCGGCCATCGTGGTCGACGTGCAGCGGCGGATCGTGGCGTTCAACCGGCACGCAGCGGATCTGTTTCCGGCGATCACGACCGGACATCCCGTTGCCGTGGCGAGCCGCAACCCCGAGCTGATGCAGTCGATCGATCGGGTCTTCACGGATGGACAGACCGATACGACAGAAATCACAGAGCGCATGCTGCAGGGGCGTCGCTTCATCGTGACCGCGAGCCCTCTATCCGGCCCCATGCTGCTGCTTCAGTTCCGCGATACGAGCGAACAATCGCGTTTGGCGCAATTGCGCGCGGACTTCATCGCCAACGCCAGCCACGAGCTGCGCACGCCACTCGCCTCCATCAAAGGCTTCATCGAAACGCTGCAAGGACCGGCACGCGACGACGTACCGGCGCGCACGCGGTTTCTCGACATCATGGCGACCCAGTCGCAACGGATGAACCGCATCCTCGACGATCTTTTGTCTCTCAGCCGCATCGAAATGCGCGCACATCTGAAGCCGGAGGGCGAGGTCGATATGAGCGATGTCATCGCTCAGGTCATCCGCAGCCTGGAGCCTCTGGCGCGCGAGGCTGACGTCACGCTGTCATCTAAGCCGACCGCAACCGTCCTGCGCGTGCGCGGAGACCGGGACGAGTTGGAGCAGGTGATGCAGAACCTCGTCCACAACGCGATCAAGTACGGGCGCAAAGGCGGGACCGTCGAAATCGAGGTCAGCGAGCGGGCGGCGTCAAAGGGGCGGCGGCACACTCTGGCTATTAGCGTCAAGGACGAGGGGCCCGGGATCGCGCCGGAGCATCTGCCGCGTCTGACGGAGCGGTTCTATCGTGTCGATACGGCGCGAAGCCGGGAGAAAGGCGGCACGGGGCTCGGTCTTGCGATCGTCAAGCACATCCTCAACCGGCATCGGGGTGAGTTGGAGATTACTTCTGAAGTCGGGCGTGGCTCCCAGTTCACGGTCGTGCTTGAGGCGCTTTCGTCATAATTTCTCAGTCGAACGAATGAACGTCAATATTTCTTGCGTTATAACAATGGCTTAGACTGTCATAAAAGGTTTGCTCGAAGTCGTTAATGCTCCCGACGCGCGCATCAGTGCGGGAGAGCGGGACGCCGCAACCGTTCAGTCAACAGGAGCTTTCCTAGAATGAACAAGGCACCCTATCTGACGGCTGCCGTCATTAGTGTTTTCGCTTTCGCTTCCGCCGCTGAGGCCCGCGATCAGATCCGCATCGTCGGATCGTCCACCGTGTACCCCTTTACGACGGCGGTCGCCGAACAGTTCGGCAAGTCGTCGGGCGGCAAGACGCCGGTCGTAGAGTCGACGGGTACAGGCGGCGGTTTCAAGATCTTCTGCGAGGGTGTCGGCGTCGATAAGGCCGATGCCTCGAACGCTTCGCGCCGGATCAAGAAAAGCGAATTCGAACTTTGTGACAAGAACGGCGTGAAGGACATCATCGAACTGACGGTCGGATACGACGGCCTGACGATTGCGCATTCGAAAGATGGCCCTGCGCTCAACCTGACGCGCAAGCAGGTGTTCCAGGCGCTGGCCGAAAAAGTGCCGAACGACAAGGGCGAACTCGTCGATAACCCCTACAAGAATTGGTCCGACATCGATCCGTCGCTGCCGAACGTGAAGATTGAAGTACTTGGACCGCCGCCGACCTCGGGGACGCGCGATTCGTTCCACGAACTCTTTCTTGAGAAGGGCGCCGAGGCTTTCGACAGCCTCAAGGCGATGAAGAAGAAGGACGAGGAAGCCAAGACCAAAGACTTCGAGAAGGTCTGGAAGTCGATCCGCAAGGACGGCGCCTATGTCGAAGCCGGCGAGAACGACAACGTGATCGTGCAGAAGCTCGAAGGTAACAAGAATGCCTTTGGCATCTTCGGCTACTCGTTCCTCGAAGAAAACGCCGACAAGCTGACGGGTGTTGCGATCGAGGGCGCAGAGCCGACGTTCGAGAACATCTCGGGCGGCAAGTACAAGGGCGCCCGCCCGCTGTTCGTGTACTTCAAGAAGGCGCACATCGGTGTCATCCCAGGTCTCGACAAGTTCATCGCCGAATACACGTCGGAAAAGGCTCTCGGAGCCGAAGGCTACCTGACGGAGAAAGGGCTTGTGGCTCTTCCCAAGGAGGCTTTCGAGCAATCCGCGAAGGCTGCCAACGAAGGCGTGGCGCTGAAGGCTGATGAATTGAAGTAACTTCGAATTGGAGCCGCGTGGGTGACTGCGCGGCTCTTTCGCCACTCGCAAGGTGCCGCACTGGCACCCGTTGCAGACTTCAACGATAAGGTAGGCTAGCGATGGCGGGTTGGTATGCGATGATGGCGGTCGCGGTGTTCATCACCGGATATGTCCTCGCGAGCCAGCGCGCCAGGGCTGTCGCCGGCGGCGATTATGCCGGTATGCATTCATTGCCGACGTACCACGGACTGTACACCGCCTCTCTGGCGCTGCTGCCGGCGGTGTTCATTTTCGTCGTGGGCAGCTTCATCGCCGGCAATTTGGCCACCTACAGCGCGATCTCGGCGCTACCGGAACCTGTGCAGTCGGACGCACTCAAGCAGGGTGCTGCTCTGCGCGAAGCGATTAACATCGTCCGCGGCGGCTCGCCCGATGCGGCAAGCGCCGAGGTCCGGTCTGCGGCCTCAAACTATGGCTGGGTGCTGTCCGCCGGTCAGTGGGTAACGTTGGCCTTGGGCGTGCTAGGCGGGCTGGCCGGTCTCTCTTGGGGCCTGAGCCGCGTTTCCATGAATTTTCGCGCCCGCAACAATTTTGAAAAGATCGTGCATGGCCTACTCTGGATCTGCGCCACGATCGCCGTTCTCACCACGATCGGGATTGTCTTCTCTGTCGTGGGAGAGACGTATCGCTTCTTCTTCGATCCCGACATCAAGGGCAAACCAACGGTCTTCGAGTTCCTCTTCGGCACGGATTGGAACCCGCAGGCCGCCATGCGGGCCGATCAGGGTGATATCCAGACCGCTTACGGGTTCTTGCCGCTGCTGACCGGAACACTGCTGATCACAGCGATCGCCATCGCTGTGGCTGGGCCGCTGGGTCTTTTCTCGGCAATTTATCTCGCGGAATATGCCTCGCCGCGCGTGCGCGCCGTTGCCAAGCCGGTGCTCGAGATTCTGGCGGGCATCCCGACGGTGGTGCTTGGCTTCTTTGCGGCGTTGACCGTGGCACCCTACATCCGCGGCTGGGGCGAGGCCTTCGGCTTGGAAGTCGCCTCGGAAAGCGCTCTGGCGGCCGGCGTGGTGATGGGAATGATGATCATCCCATTCATCTCATCGCTGTCAGATGACGTGATCAACGCAGTGCCGCAGTCGTTGCGCGATGGCGCTTACGCGATGGGTGCAACCAAATCGGAGACCATCCGTCAGGTTATCCTTCCCGCGGCCCTGCCCGGCATCGTCTCCGCCTTCATGCTCGCAATCAGCCGCGCCATCGGCGAAACGATGATCGTCGTGATGGCGGCTGGTCTCGCCGCGAACCTGACCTTCAATCCGCTCGATGCGGTGACCACGATCACCGTCCAAATCAAGACCATTCTGGTCGGTGATCAAGAGTTCGACAGCGCCAAGACGCTGGCTGCTTTCGCGCTTGGCTTCGTCCTGTTCTTCGTGACGTTGGTGCTCAACTTCATCGCGATGAAGGTCGTTCAGAAGTATCGGGAACAATATGACTGATCTCAGCGCAGACGGGTTGCAACCCGCGCTTCGGCGGGTCGAGTTTCAAACGGACGAGGCGAAAGCCCGTTTGCGTGCGCGCTATCGGTCCGAGGCCCGATTCAAGTTCTACGGGATCGCAGCATTGGCTGTGACCATAGCGTTTCTCTTCGCGCTGCTCGCGAGCATCGTGTCGAGAGGCTTGCCTGGCTTTTTCCAGAACGTGATCGTGACCGAGGTGTTCGTCGATCCGGCCAAGGTCGATCCTGACGGAAAACGCGATGCCGCAACGTTGCGTGCCGGCGATTACACGGCGCTGGCGCGCGCTACGCTCGCAGAAGCCATTCCAGGAATTGATGGTCGGCAGCAAAAGAAGGAACTCAATGGTCTGCTGAGTTCGGGCGCGGGCGACATGCTGCGGCAGCAGGTGGTGGCCGATCCCTCTCTCGTCGGACAACGCGTCAATACGCGGCTCTTGCTATCCGATGAGGCCGACGTGTTCTTGAAGAGGGCGGGATCGCAGATCCGGACGCTGACCGATACGCGCGGTGTCGCGACGCCGTCGGGTGTGAAGGGCGACATCACGATTTCGGTTGGCGCCAACGATTTTTCTGACGACCTTGCCGTCGTGAAGGCCGAACTCAAGACCAGGGCCGATGCGATCCTGGAGACTGTCGCCAGGCGCAGAGAGCGTGGTGCTGTTGCTGAAAGCCTCGTGGATCTCGAGAAGGAAGCTGCCGATCTGAAGTCGCGGTACGAGGCAGCTGCATCGCCGGAGATACTCGACGCGAAGATGGCAAGCCGGCTCGTTGCCATCAACGGGGGTGTCGTCAAGGTGAAGGAACTGGGTCCGTCGTCCGTCAAAGGCGAGGTGATCCTCCCGCTGACGTCGATGGCGGACGCTGCTCCCGGCACATGGCAAATCCGGATCTATGAGGTTCCAGAATCCAATCGCAACGTGAACGATCGCGGCGTGACTTTCCTCGAGGCACTGAAGGCCAAAGGGCTGATCGCGAATACGTTCAACTGGGCGTTCTTTACCACAGGCGACAGCCGCGAGGCGGAACTTGCCGGTATCCAAGGTGCTCTCGTCGGCTCGATCCTCACCCTCATCGTTACGATCGGATTGTGCCTGCCCATCGGCGTGCTGGCAGCGATCTATCTTGAAGAGTTCGCGCCCAAGAACCGGGTGACCGAAATCATCGAAATCAACATCAACAACCTCGCCGCCGTTCCTTCGATCGTGTTCGGCCTGCTGGGTCTGGCGGTGTTCCTCAACTATTTCAATCTGCCGCGGTCTGCGCCCATCGTCGGTGGTCTCGTTCTCGCGCTGCTCGTTCTGCCGACCATCATCATCGCGTCGCGGGCCGCCCTGAAGTCGGTGCCGCCCTCGATCCGTGAGGCCGCACTGGGCATCGGAGCCTCGCGGCAACAGGCGGTTTTTCACCATGTCCTGCCAATGGCGATGCCCGGGATCATGACCGGCACCATTATCGGCATGGCCCACGCGTTGGGCGAAACTGCACCGCTGCTGATGATCGGCATGGTGGCCTTCATCGTCGACGTGCCGACAAGCCTAACCCAGTCTGCGACCGTGCTGCCGGTGCAGATTTTCCTGTGGTCGGACCTTCCCGAGCCTGGATTCGAGATGAAAACGGCCGCGGCGATCATGGTGCTGCTCGGCGTTCTTTTCGTGATGAACGGCCTCGCCATCTGGTTGCGCAAGAAGTTTGAACGTCGCTGGTAGACGCTGTAGGAACTCAGAGATCATTCCCATGGACATGCGGCCTGACCCCTTGATTATGATGACCACACAGACAGCTCAAGCCGCGGTGGCGGCTAAGCCGAAGATCGTTGCGCAGAACGTGAACGTCTTTTACGGCGAGAAACATGCCTTGAAGGATGTGAGCGTCGAGATCCCAGAGCGCTCCGTTACGGCGTTCATCGGCCCGTCCGGTTGCGGAAAGTCGACGTTCCTGCGGTGCCTCAATCGAATGAATGATACGATTGCGTCGTGCCGGGTGACGGGCACCATCCTCATCGATGGACTTGATATCTATGATCCGGAGCTCGATCCGGTTCAGCTGCGTGCCCGGGTCGGGATGGTGTTTCAAAAACCCAATCCGTTTCCGAAGTCGATCTATGACAACGTTGCCTACGGTCCGCGTATTCATGGATTGGCCCGATCCAAGTCTGAGTTGGACGGCATCGTTGAACAGAGCCTGCGCAAAGCGAGCTTGTGGGAAGAGGTCAAAGACCGGCTGGCCGACAGCGGCACCGGGTTGTCCGGCGGTCAGCAGCAGCGACTGTGCATTGCGCGAACCATCGCGATCAATCCGGAAATCATCCTGATGGACGAGCCGTGCTCGGCGCTCGATCCGATCGCAACGGCGCGTATCGAGGAACTGATGGAGGAATTGCGCCACAACTTCACGATCGTGATCGTCACACACTCGATGCAGCAGGCGGCACGCGTTTCACAGCAGACCGCGTTCTTCCATCTGGGTCACGTCGTCGAAGTGGGAGAGACGCCGCAGATTTTCACCAACCCATCCGACAAGCGCACGCAGGACTACATCACCGGCCGCTTCGGTTAAACCCGATTGCACGGCAGCGCACAGCGCGAAGGGAAGCAGATCATGTCCGAACACATCGTCAAGTCGTACGAGCAGGAGCTCGCCGTTCTCGATAGCAAGATCAGCCAGATGGGCGGGCTTGCGGAACAACTGGTCGGTGAAGCGTTCGATGCCCTCGCCAGTCACAACCCTGCGCGCGCGCGGGCGACGGTGGCGAGCGATGCCACGATCGACTTGATCCACCGCGAGCTGGAAGAGCAGGTCATCCTCATGATCGCGCGGCGGCAGCCGCTGGCGAACGATCTGCGCCAGGTGATTTCGGTCTTGAAGGTTGCAGGCGAATTGGAGCGCGTCGGCGATCTGGCGAAGAATGTCGCCAAGCGTGCGCAGACGGTGTCCGGGGAAACGCATCCGAAGGGTCTTCTGACCGGGCTGCAGCACATGACCGATCTCGCCTCGCGGCAGCTGAAGGACGTGCTTGATGCCTACGCGGCGCGCGATGCGGACCGGGCGCTCGCGGTGTGGCATCAGGACGAGAAGCTGGACGCGGTTTACAATTCGGTGTTCCGCGAACTCCTCACCTATATGATGGAAGACCCTCGCAATATCGGGCTTTGCACGCATTTACTGTTCGTTGCCAAGAACCTGGAGCGGATCGGCGATCACACGACCAACATCGCAGAGACCGTCAACTACATGACCCGCGGCGCTCTTCCCGAAGGAGAGCGGCCCAAGGGCGACATCACGAGCTCCACGCTCGTGTCCGCTCCGATCCGTTGAGAGAGCGAGTGTAAAAAGGCATGCCCGCCAAGGTGCTCATTGTCGAAGACGAGGACTCTCTCGTTACGCTGCTCAGCTACAATCTTCAATCGGAGGGCTATACCGTCGTCCATACGCCGTCGGGAACCGACGCGGTGATGATGATGCAGGAGGAGCGTCCCGACATCGTGATCCTCGACTGGATGCTTCCTGGCCTCGCGGGCATCGAGATCTGCAGGCAGATACGTGCCCGGCCCGATACGAAGGGGCTGCCCGTCATCATGCTGACGGCGCGCGGCGAAGAGGGCGACCGTATTCGCGGCCTGCAGACGGGAGCCGACGATTATGTCGTGAAGCCGTTTTCGGTGTCGGAACTTGTGGCTCGGGTGAAGGCGCTTTTGCGGCGGGCATCGCCCGAGCGCATCGCGGACATTCTGGAGGGCAACGGCATCAAGCTCGACCGAGTGGCGCATCGCGTGACGCGCTTCGGACGCGAGGTCAACGTTGGGCCGACCGAATATCGCTTGCTCGAGCAGTTCATGGAAAACATCGGGCGGGTGTTGAGCCGCTCGCAATTGCTCGACGGTACGTGGGGGCGGGATTCCGAGGTCGATGAGCGCACTGTGGACGTGCATGTCGGTCGGCTTCGCAAGGCGATCGTGCGCGGCGCGGAAACGGATCCGATCCGGACCGTGCGCGGGGCGGGATACGTCTTCGACGATTCCGTTTAGGCGGCGCGACCGCTCTTCATCGGGCCTTTGGCGGGAATACCGGCGATGAAGGCTCCGACGGCGTCATCGAAAGCCTGATTGCTATCGAGCACGCGGAAAGCAGGCAGCAGCGCCGCCGTGGCCGGGAAGGCTTCAACTCCGAGGGCCGCCATCTCTTCTTCTTCCGGTCCTTCGAGCGGTTTTAGCAAACCTTCGATCTCGGCCAGCGCAAATCCGAGAACGAACGCATAGAATGACAGGCCGAGGCCGGCGGCACGTTCAGCCGAAAGCCCCGCATCGAGCAGTGCGCGGTAGACGATTTCGCTGGAGAGATGATCGGCCATGCCCGTGGCGTGGAAGCGGAAGTGGAGGTGGAACAGGCGCGGATGGCGATGCGCCAACTGCCGGTAGGCCACCGCGACGTTCTTCAAGTCCGTCTGCCAATTGCCGGAGAGCGGCGGCAGTTCAATCGAGCCCAGCGCGCGATCGGCAATCTGGCGAAGCAACTCCTCCTTTGACTGGAAGTGATGCAGCACCGTCATCGGGTCGATGCCCATGACAGCGCCGACTTTACGCACGGAGAACCCCTCCTCGCCCGCCTCATTGAGCAATCCGAAGGCAGCATCGAGGATCGCAGACCGATCCAGGCCGAGGGGTGTGCGGGAGCGAGGTTTGGCTTTTTTCACGGTATGGTCTTGACACTTCTACGGCGTAGATCATAACGTGTGCTCTATCGTGGAGGTTTTGTAAAGACCTTCGGGCAAACGCGGCGACCGGTGACGGAGCATGCGTGACAGCGCCCAGCGTGCAAATTGTTGGCTAAATCTGCGCGACGTTCGCGCCTGCAATTGAGGGAGGAGCGAGATCGTCATGACGCGCACGCATCGTTCCCCCGCCCTTATCAACGTCGATGACCACCGCACGCAGAAGAACGAACTTTTGCGGCTTTGCGCGCGCGTTGGCTTCACGCCCCCGGGAGCCCTCCAGCCTTGATCTAGAGTGGTCCCACGGGGGATCGTGCCTTAGCTGGAGAAGAAATCCACATGTCGAACAAGTACTCCACGGCTCAGATGAAGGAGCTGGATGCGAAGCATCATTTGCATCCGTTCAGCAATCATAAGTCGCTGAGAGCGGCCGGCTCGCGGGTGATCGTGGGCGGGGATGGGGCGCACTTCATCGATAGCGAAGGCAAACGCGTGCTCGACGGCATGTCGGGCTTGTGGACGACGAACATCGGATATGGCCGCGAGGAGCTGGCCAAGGCGGCTTACGATCAGATCCTCGAGCTGCCGTACTACAATACGTTCTTTCAGACGACGCATCCGCGCGTGGTGGAGCTGTCGCAGAAGCTCTCGGAAATCGCGCCGGCAAACATCAAGCAGGTTTTCTACGGGTCGTCGGGTTCGGAATCGAACGATACCGCCGTGCGCATGATCCGGCATTACTGGGTCATCAAGGGCGAGCCGAAGCGGCGCATCATCATCAGCCGCCGCAACGCCTATCATGGCTCGACGATCACGGCGGCCTCGATGGGCGGCATGTCGCTCATGCATTCGCAGCTCTATCCGCCGTACGAAGGGTTTCGCCATGTGATGGAGCCCTACTGGTACGGCAACGCCGAAGAGGGCGAGACGCCGGAAGCGTTCGGCTTGCGCGCAGCCCAGGCGATCGAGGATGAGATCCTCGCGGTCGGTCCGGAGA
Organism: uncultured Alphaproteobacteria bacterium; assembly: GCA_963778225.1. Lineage (GTDB taxonomy): Bacteria > Pseudomonadota > Alphaproteobacteria > Rhizobiales > Hyphomicrobiaceae > JAGVSR01. The sequence goes on along the minus strand of CAVZTR010000010.1, from coordinate 164,106 downwards.
ACGTCGCGGCCTTCGTCGGCGAGCCGGTGATGGGTGCAGGCGGATTGAAAATCCCGCCGTCCACCTACTGGCCGGCGGTGCAGAAGATCGTCGACAAGTATGGCATTCTGTTCCTGCACGACGAAGTCATCACCGGCTTTGGACGCACGGGCAAATGGTTCGCCGCCGAGTACTACGGCACCAAGCCCGACCTTGTGACGTTCGCGAAGGCGGCAACATCTGGCTACATTCCGCTGTCGGGACTGCTCGTCGGGGATCGCGTCGCCAATGCGTTCGCCGAGCACGATGACGAATTCTATCACGGGTACACATACGCCGGTCATCCGGTCGCGTGCGCAGTTGCCTTGAAGAACATCGAGATCATGCAGCGCGAGCGGCTGGTGGAGATGGTCAATGAGTTTACCGGGCCGGCGCTGGCCCGGATGCTGGGCAAGTTCAAAGATCATCCGCTCGTCGGAGAAGTCCGTTCGATCGGCATGCTCGGCGCGTTTGAACTTGTCGCGGACAAGCGTACGCGCCGGCGTTTCGACGATCCGGGCCGCGTCGGCACCATCTGCCGCAACCACTTCGCGCGCGAGGGCTACGTCATGCGCGCGATCGGCGACACGATGGTGACCGCGCCGCCGCTGATCTTCACGCAGTCGCATTTCGAGGAAGCCGAAGGCGTCATTGCCAAGGTGCTCGACCAGACGCTCAACGATGTCGCGGGAGAGCTCGCAGCATGAGCCGGCCGATCGTCGTCATTCCCTGCTGCACCAAGACGATCGAGGGCTACACCTTCGATGCGGTCAGCCGTAAGTATTCGGCTGCTGTCGCCGAGGTCGCGGAATGCCAGCCGCTCCTGATCCCGCTCGATGTCGCGCTCGTCGACATCGGAGCGGTGCTCGACGTGGCGGACGGCATTCTGTTCTCGGGCAGTCCCTCGAACATCGATCCGGGGCTCTACGGCGAGGAAGACCCCGTCATCCCCGATGCGCTTGATCCGGCTCGCGATGCGATGACCCTTCCGTTGATCCGCACGGCGGTGGAGAAGAAGATCCCGATGATGGCCATTTGCCGTGGCTTTCAGGAGCTGAATGTCGCGCTCGGCGGCACGCTGCATCAGGCCGTGCATACTCAGACCGGTAAACGGGACCACCGCGAGCGCAAGGAAGTGTCGCTGGAGGAGCGGTGGGGGCCTGTGCACACGCTGAACCTCACCGGCCAACTGCGTGAGTGGATCGGGCAGGACGAGATCCTGGTCAATTCGCTCCACGGCCAGGGATTGAAGGATCTCTCGCCGCGTCTCACCCCTGAAGCCTTCGCCGAGGATGGTCTCGTCGAAGCCGTCCGCGGTCCTGACGATCATCCGTTCTGCGTCGGTGTGCAGTGGCATCCCGAGTGGCGCGCCCGTGAAAACCCCGTATCCGTGAAGCTGTTCCGCCGGTTTGGCAGCGCAGCAGGAGCCAAGCTGTCATGACCGAAACGTATCTCACTTCCGAGCAGGCGAAGGACTTTCTCGCCAAGTATCCCACCGTGCAGTGGATCGACATCTTCATGCACGACCTCAACGGCATTCCGCGCGGCAAGCGGATCCGGTCACGCGATCTGCTGGGCTTCGCGGACAAGGGCCTGATGGTGCCGTCGACGTGCTACATCATGGATATGCGCGGCTCGTGCGTGGAAGAGACCGGGCGGTTATGGGAGACGGGCGATCCGGATCTGCAGTTCCGCATTCTCTCCGAGACGCTCGTGCCTGTCGCTGTCGAAGGCACGACTCATGCTCAAGCGGTGATGGTACCGATCGAGGATGACGGCGGCCTTGATCCGCGCCGTATTCTGCAGCGTCAGACGGCGGCTCTCGCGAAGATGGGCTTCCATCCCGTCACAGCGGTCGAGCTGGAGTTTTATGTCAGTTCCGTTTCCAGCAACGGCGTGTTCGAATTGAAGACCCCATGCGGGCTCGTCGACAATCCCGACTGGCAGCAGCTCTATCAATTCGAGGAACTGGACTGCGTGGGTCCGTTCATCGACGACATTTACAAGATTGCCGAAGCCCAGGGTCTGCCCGTCGATGCCGTTTTGCAGGAAGCGGGACCGGGGCAGTTCGAGATCAATCTGAAGCACAAGAAGGACGCCGCCGGCGCGGCCCTGGATGGGCTTCTGTTGAAGCGCGCGGTGAAGGCCGCGGCTCGTGCACACAAGATGGAAGCGACGTTCATGGCGAAGCCCCACCACGACTGGTCGGGCTCGGGCATGCATATTCACGTGTCGCTCCTGGACAAGGACGGAAAGAACGTCTTTGCGGGCGATCCGATCTCGCCGCTGTTTCGCAATGCACTGGGTGGCCTTCGCGAGACGATGGGCGACTTCATGGCAATCTGGGCGCAGTCGGCAAATGCTTATCGGCGGTATCAGCCGAAGTCGTATGTGCCGATGGCGGCGCATTGGGGTTTCAACAATCGCACCGCTTCGCTGCGCGTTTTGAATTCCTCGCCCAATGCGACGCGCGTGGAACACCGCATTGCCGGTGCGGATGCGAACCCCTATCTCGTGCTGGCTGCCGTTCTGGGCGGTATCCACCATGGCATCGTCAACAAGCTCGATCCCGGGCCGGCCGCAGAGGGCAACTGCGACGGATCGAATGCGCCCAAGGTTCCGACCGCGTGGATCAATGCGATTGCGCAGTTCCGGGACTCGTCTGCCGCGACCGAAACTTTCGGCGCGATTTTCCAGAAGACGTTCGCCGAGATGAAAGATACCGAACGGCGCGATTTCGAGCGCGTCGTGACGGCGCTCGATCATCAGTGGTACGCTCGCGTCGCGTGAGGATGGATTGATATGACGTCGCTCGCCCACTTCGAGACGCTCGCTGGACGCATTGCGATCCCCGCTCACGCGGTGATCGACGGCAAAGTCGTGCCGGCGCTGTCGGGCAAGACGTTCGCCAACGTCAGCCCGCGCAACGGAAGCGTCATCAACCAGGTGGCGGAAGCGGACGCGGCGGATATCGACGTGGCGGTGGCGGCCGCGCGGCGGTCGTTCGAAGAGGGCACGTGGCGGCGAATGCACTACCGCCAGAAGAAGGCGATCCTGTTTCGCTTTGCCGAACTGATGGAGCGGGACGCCGAACAGCTGGCGCTTTTGGAAAGCCTCGATGTCGGCAAGCCGATCAAGGATTCGCTTTCGGTCGACGTTCCAGGCTCGATCAAGACGCTGCGCTACTACGCGGAGGCGCTCGACAAGGTCTATGGCGAGGTCGGGCCGGAGACGAGCTGACCGTATTTCATTTGCCGTGCATGAGCCGCTGGGCGTGATCGGCATCATCGTGCCGTGGAACTTCCCGCTGTTGATGGCGATGTGGAAGGTCGGGCCTGCCCTGGCGATGGGCAACTCCATCGTGCTGAAGCCGGCGGAGCAGTCGCCGCTGACGGCGCTGAAGATGGGTGAGCTTGCGCTCGAAGCCGGCCTGCCGCCCGGCGTGCTCAACATCGTGCCGGGGTTTGGTGCGACGGCCGGGAAGGCGCTCGCCTTGCACATGGACGTCGATATGATCGCTTTCACAGGGTCGGGCCCCGTGGGCAAGCTGCTGATGCAGTATTCGGGGCAGTCGAACCTGAAGCGCGTTTCGCTCGAGCTTGGCGGAAAGTCTCCTCAGATCGTATTTGCGGATTGCCCTGACCTCAACGCGGCGGCGGTGAGCGCGGCCTGGGGCGTGTTCTTCAACCAGGGCGAAGTTTGCACGGCGGCGTCGCGGCTGCTTGTGCAGGAGGAGATCGCGGAAGAGTTCGTCGACAAGCTGCTCAAGGTTGCCAAGAAGATCATTCCTGGCGATCCGCTCAACCCGTCGACGACGTTTGGTTCGATGGTCAGCGAAGGTCAGATGAAGACGGCTCTGCGCTACATCGGGACGGCAAGCGGAGAAGGCAATACGCTGCGCCTCGGCGGCAAACGGGTGCGCGAGGAGACCGGTGGCTTCTACGTCGAGCCCACCGTGTTCGACGCCGTGCAGCCGTCGCATACGCTGGCGAAGGAAGAAGTGTTCGGACCGGTACTTGCCGTCACGCGGTTCAAGTCGCCGGAGGATGCGATCAAGATTGCGAACGGCACCGTTTACGGTTTGGCTGCCGGACTTTGGACGCGGGACGTGACGCTCGCGCATCGAACGGCACGCGAACTGAAGGCCGGGCTTGTGTGGGTGAACGGCTGGGACGCCTGCGACATCACCATGCCGTTCGGTGGCTTCAAGCAATCTGGTTTCGGCCGTGATCGCTCGATGCATGCGCTGCACAAGTACGCCGATCTGAAATCCATCTCGATTACGCTGCGTTGACGGAGCCCGTTGCCATGGACATGACCCCTGACGATTTTCCCACCTCCGCATACATCGGCGGCGAGTGGGTGACGTCGAAGGACCGGTTCGCGGTGATCGACCCCGCAACGGGCCTCGATATCGCCAGCGTGCCGAACCTGACGCCGGCGGACGCGCGTCGCGCCATCGATGCGGCGAGTGCGGCCCTGCCCGCCTGGTCGGCAAAGACGGCGAAGGAGCGCGCGGCGGTGCTGCGGCGCTGGTACGATCTCATTCTGGCCGAGTCGGAAGCGCTGGCACGGCTGATGACGGCGGAACAGGGCAAGCCGTTGGCGGAATCGCGCGGTGAGGTGGCCTACGGCGCTTCATTCGTCGAGTGGTTCGCAGAAGAGGGCAAGCGGGCCTACGGGCGGACGATCCCGACCACGGCGGCGACGAAGCGCTACATCACCATCAAGCAGCCGATCGGCGTGGTGGCGGCGATTACGCCGTGGAACTTCCCGATCGCCATGATCACGCGCAAGGTGGCCCCGGCCCTGGCAGCGGGTTGCACGATCATCGTCAAGCCGGCGGAGGATACGCCGCTGTGCGCGCTGGCGCTGGCGAAACTCGCGGAGAAGGCGGGCGTGCCCGCGGGCGTGTTCAACGTCGTGACGACGCAGGACGCGCGCGGGGTCGGTGAAGTGCTGTGCGCCGATGGCCGCGTTCGCAAGCTGACGTTCACCGGCTCGACGGAAGTCGGCAAGATCCTCTACCGCCAGTGCGCGGATACGGTGAAGAAGCTGACGCTCGAACTCGGCGGGAATGCTCCGCTGATCATTTTCGACGACGCCGATCTCGATCAGGCCGTCGCAGGTGCGATGGCCTCCAAGTATCGCAACGCTGGTCAGACATGCGTTTGCGCGAACCGCATTCTGGTGCAGGCGGGGATTTATGACCGCTTCGCGGATGCACTCGCGAAGGCTGCCGCACAGCTGGTCGTGGGGCCCGGGAACGGCACCGGCGTCAATGTCGGTCCGCTCATCAACGCGGATGCGATCGCCAAGGTCGAGAGCCTGATGGCCGATGCGGTTTCCAAGGGCGGCACGGTGAAAACGGGCGGCTCCAAGGACGCGGCAGGTTCGCTGTTCTACAAGCCAACGGTGCTGACTGGCGTCACGACCGAAATGGACATTGTCAGCCAGGAGATCTTCGGGCCGGTTGCTTCGCTCATCCGTTTCGAGACGGACGAGGAAGCTATTGCGCTCGCCAACAGCACGCCGTTCGGTCTTGCAGCCTATCTCTTCAGCCTGAATATCCAGCGGGCGTGGAAAGCCGCGGAGAGGCTCGAGGCCGGCATGGTGGGCGTCAATGAAGGCATCTTCTCCAACGAAGTCGTGCCGTTCGGTGGCGTGAAAGAATCCGGTCTCGGGCGCGAAGGCGCGGCTGAGGGCCTGGAAGAATATCTCGAGACCAAGTTCATTTGCCTCGGCGGCATGTAACCGGAAGGCTGACGCCTATGACCGCGGCTTCGCTCAAGACAAGTGGTGTCGATCCTACGGCCGGTCCGCAGGATACCCCGCGCGCGGCTTTCGATTGGACCGACCCGCTCGGCTTCGATGCCATGCTGAGCGAAGATGAGCGGATGTTGCGCGAGGCGGCGCGGAAGTTTGCCGCCGACAAGCTTGCGCCGCGCGTCGTTAAGGATTTTCGCAACGAGGGTTTTGACCGTTCGATCATGCGCGATCTGGGCGCGATGGGTTTTCTCGGTCCGACGATCCCCGAAGCCTACGGCGGCGCGGGCGTCGGCGCCGTCTCCTATGGTCTCATTGCGCGCGAGATCGAAGCGGTGGATAGCGGCTATCGCTCGGCAATGAGCGTGCAGTCGAGCCTCGTCATGTATCCGATCTGGGCGTACGGCACGGAAGCGCAGCGCCAGAAGTATTTGCCGGAATTGGCAAGCGGCGAGATCGTGGGCTGTTTTGGACTGACGGAGCCGGATCATGGGTCCGATCCCGGCGGCATGACCACGCGGGCACGGCGCGAAGCGGGTGGTTATCGCCTTGACGGCGCGAAGACTTGGATCACGAACTCGCCGATCGCAGATATCGCTATCGTATGGGCGAAGACAGACGATGGGCCGATCCGCGGCTTCATCGTGGAGCGCGGGATGGCCGGGTTCTCGACGCCGACGATCGACAGCAAGGTTTCGCTGCGGGCGTCGATCACCGGAGAAATCGTGCTTGAGGGCGTGTTTGTTCCGGATGCAAACCTCCTGCCCAACGTGGCCGGGCTGAAGGGTCCGTTCGGCTGCTTGAACAATGCCCGTTTCGGAATTGCATGGGGTGCAATTGGTGCTGCGGAAAGCTGCTGGCGGACGGCGCGGCAATACGTGCTCGACCGGACGCAGTTCGGACGGCCGCTTGCCGCCAATCAGCTGGTGCAGAAGAAGCTCGCCGACATGCAGACGGAACTTGCGTTGGCGCTCGGCGCGTGCCTGCAGGCCGGCCGCATGAAAGAGCAGGACCTGCTGGCGCCGGAAGCGATCTCGCTCATCAAGCGCAACAGTTGCCTGAAGGCGCTGGAGATCGCGCGGACTGCGCGCGACATGCTCGGCGGCAACGGCATCTCCGACGAGTACCCGATCATCCGCCATATGCTGAACCTCGAAGCCGTCAACACCTACGAGGGTACAGCCGACATTCACGCCCTGATCCTGGGCCGCGCCCAGACGGGCATTCAAGCCTTCTCCTGAGGAGCACGACCACATGGCCACCTCCGCCGAACTGCACGAGCGCCGCTCCGCCGCCATTCCGCGCGGCATCGGGCATGCGACATCGATTTACGCCGCGCGCGCTCTGAACTCCGAAATCTGGAGTGAGGACGGCAAGCGGTACATCGACTTCGCAGCCGGCATCGCCGTGACCAACACGGGCCATCAGCATCCGCGCATTCTGAAGGCGGTGGAAGAGCAGATGAAGGCGTTCAGCCACGTCTGCTTCCAGGTGACGCCCTACGAATCCTACGTTCGCTTGGCCGAACGGCTGAACGCCATCGCGCCGGTCGAAGGTCCGGCAAAGACGATGCTGATTTCAACAGGCGCGGAAGCCGTAGAGAACGCGGTGAAGGTGGCGCGCGCCTACACCGGACGGCCCGGCATCATCTCCTTCACGGCCGGGTTTCACGGGCGCACGATGATGGGCATGGCGCTGACGGGCAAGGTGGTGCCGTACAAGAAGGGTTTCGGCCCCTTCCCTGCCGATGTCTATCAGGTGGAGTTCCCGAACGCGTACCATTGCGTTTCCGTCGAACAGAGCCTTTACAGCTTAAAGAGCCTGTTCAAGCACACGGCCGATCCATCGAGCATTGCCGGAATTATCATCGAGCCGGTGCAGGGCGAAGGCGGGTTCAACATTGCGCCGCCCGAGTTCCTGCAGGCGCTGCGTGGAATCTGCGACGAGCATGGCATCGTGCTCATTGCCGACGAGATCCAGTCGGGGTTCGCGCGGACCGGAAAGATGTTCGCGATGGACCATGCGGGCGTGAAGGCTGACGTCGTCACGTTAGCGAAGGGTCTGGCCGGCGGCATGCCGCTGGCTGCGATCACCGGCCGGGCGGATGTAATGGATGCGTCCAATCCCGGCGGCCTCGGCGGCACTTATGCGGGCAATCCCGTCGCGTGTGCTGCGGCGCACGCCGTACTCGACATCATCGAGGATGAAAAACTTTGCGAGCGTTCCGTCGCGATCGGCAAGATCATGATGGACCGCTGCCATGAATTGAGCCGCCGCTCGAACTTGAATTGTATCGGCGATGTGCGTGGCCTTGGAGCGATGTGTGCCGTCGAACTGGTCAAGGACCAGCAGACGCATGAGCCGGCACCGGTGCTTACGCAGGCGCTGTTGAAGGCTGCGAATTCACGCGGGCTCATCCTGCTGTCATGCGGGACCTACGGTAACGTCATCCGCTTCCTGTCGCCGCTGACGGCAAGCGACGATCTTGTTCGCGAGGGCATGGACATATTCGAAGCGGCTCTCACCGAAGCCGTGACGCATTCGGCGTAAATTCTCGACGATCAGGGGAGGCGGCGCCTTCCGGGGACAGACATCATGAACGTGCAGCTCAAAACCAACGATCTCGAAGCCTTCTGGATGCCGTTCACCGCGAACCGGCAATTCAAGAGCGCGCCGCGTCTCTTCGCCAAGGCCGAAGGTTCGTATTACTTCACGCCAGACGGGCGGCGCGTGATGGATGGTACGTCTGGGCTGTGGTGCGTTAACGCCGGGCATTGCCGGCCAAAGATCGTCGCGGCCATCAAGGAGCAGGTCGAGACGCTCGACTTCGCCGGCACCTTCCAGATGGGGCACGTGAAGGCGTTCGAAGCCGCGTCCCGCCTCGTCAACGTGGCGCCGGAGGGGTTCAACCACGTCTTTTTCACGAACTCGGGTTCGGAGTCGGTCGAGACGGCGCTGAAGATGGCGCTGGCCTACCATCGCGCCAAGGGCAACGCGACCAAGGTTCGACTGATCGGGCGCGAGCGCGGGTATCACGGCGTGAATTTCGGCGGCATGTCGGTCGGCGGCATGGTCAACAACCGCAAGTGGTTCGGTGCGCTCGTAGCGGGCGTCGATCACCTGCGACACACGCACGATCTGGCCCGCAATGCGTTTTCGAAGGGCGAGCCGGAACACGGGGCGGAACTGGCCGACGATCTGGAGCGGCTTGTCGCTTTGCATGACGCATCGACGATCGCAGCCGTTATCGTCGAGCCGGTCGCCTGTTCGACCGGGGTGCTGGTTCCGCCGAAAGGCTATCTAAAGCGGCTCGAAGCCATCTGCCGCAAGCACGACATCCTGCTCATCGCAGACGAGGTGATTACCGCGTTCGGTCGCATGGGCACGGCGTTCGGGTCGGACTACTTCGGCATCAAGCCGGACATCATCACCACGGCGAAGGGCGTGACCAACGGCACCATTCCGATGGGCGCGGTGTTCGTCAACGACAAGGTGCACGGCGCATTCCAGTCGGGCCCCGATTGGATGATCGACTTCTTCCACGGCTACACGTATTCCGGCCATCCGATCGCATGCGCGGCGGCGCTTGGCACGCTCGATACGTATGCCGAAGAAGGTCTGCTGACGCGCGCGAACGAGCTAGCGCCCTATTGGGAAGAACGGCTCCACGCGCTGCGCGAGATGCCCCACGTGATCGATATCCGCAACATCGGCCTTATCGGAGCGATCGAGTTCGCGCCGATACCGGATGCGCCGACAAAGCGGGCGTATGACCGCTTCGTTGCAGCGTTCGAGAAGGGCGTGCTGGTGCGCACGACGGGCGACATCATGGCGCTCTCGCCGCCGCTCATCATTACGAAGTCCGAGATCGACCATCTGTTCGACGTCCTGACGGACGTTCTTGCCAACACGCCTTAACGAGGCTCTTCATCATGCTCACGATCCAAAATGCCATCGACGGCCGCAAGGTGACGTCGGTGTCGAGCCGCGTCTCGGCTGTTTACAATCCTGCGACCGGCGAGCAGATCGCCGGCCTGCCGCTGTCGTCGAAGGCAGAAGTGGATGCAGCTGTTGCCATTGCAAAGGCGGCCGCTCCGGCGTGGGGTGCGACCCCTCCCATGAAGCGGGCCAAGGTGCTGTTCAAGTACAAGGACCTGCTGGAAAAGCGAGCGGACGACATCGCGCGGGCCATCTCGCGCGAACACGGGAAGACGCACCCTGATGCGCTTGGCGAATTGCAGCGCGGCATCGACGTGGTCGATTTTGCGTGTGGGATCCCGCATCTGTTGAAGGGTGAATTCAGCCGCAACGTCGGGCCTGAGATCGACAGCTGGTCGGACCGGCAGCCGCTCGGCGTGGTCGCCGGCATCACGCCATTCAACTTTCCCGTCATGGTGCCCATGTGGATGTTTCCCGTGGCGATCGCTTGCGGGAATACCTTCATCCTCAAGCCGTCGGAGCGCGATCCGTCGGCAACCATGCTGATCTGGGAGTTGCTCCAGGAGGCAGGTCTTCCGGCCGGCGTGTTCAACGTGGTGCATGGCGACAAGGAAGCCGTCGATGCGATCCTCGATCACCCCGACATCGCGGCGGTGAGCTTCGTCGGCTCGACGCCGATTGCGGAATACATCTATGCGCGTGGTGCGGCCAAGGGTAAGCGCGTGCAGGCGCTCGGCGGCGCGAAGAACCACATGATCGTGATGCCCGATGCCGATATCGATCAGGCGGTCGATGCCCTGATGGGCGCGGGGTATGGATCAGCCGGCGAGCGCTGCATGGCGATTTCGGTGGCCGTGCCCGTCGGCGAGGCGACGGCGAACAAACTTGTCGAGGCGCTGGCGCCGAAGGTGCGCGCGCTGAAGGTGGGACCGGCGACGGATCCCGATGCCGAGATGGGCCCCGTCGTGACGGTGGAGGCGAAGCGCAAGATCACCGGGCTCATCGATCAGGGCGTGAAGGAAGGTGCGGACCTCGTCGTCGATGGACGCGGGCTCGTTCTGCAGGGCTACGAGAACGGTTTCTTTCTCGGCGGCTCGTTGTTCGATCGCGTGACGCCGGAGATGACGATTTACAAACAGGAGATTTTCGGGCCGGTGCTTTCAGTCGTGCGGGCGGGATCGTTCGATGAAGCGGCCAAGCTGATCAACGATCACGAGTACGGCAACGGCACCGCCATCTTTACGCGCGACGGAGATGCTGCGCGCGCGTTCGCCGACAAGATCGAGGTGGGCATGGTGGGCATCAATGTGCCGATCCCGGTTCCCGTCGCTTATCATTCGTTCGGGGGATGGAAGCGGTCGCTGTTCGGTGATCACTCGATCTACGGGCCGGAGGGCGTGCGCTTCTATACGCGGTTGAAGACCGTGACGGCGCGCTGGCCAACCGGCATCCGAAAGGGCGCCGAGTTCAATTTCCCGAGCCTGAAGTAACCCTTTCGATTTCGCATGACATTCAGAAACGCCGGGCCCGCGCCCGGCGTTTTCATTTTCATTGCCTGATCTGAAACTTGGTCTGCGGGGCTCCGTATCTCCCTCCGACAGTTCGAACGGTCAATCTCTCAAAACCGACCACAGATCCAATCCAGGAGAACGGCCATGAAAGTTTGCACATTCGCCGCATTTCTTTTTGCTGCATCGACGACGCTCGCGTTTGCGGGTGGCGATTTGACCGAGAAGGCAATGCAGGACAGCCCAGGCGTAACGGGAGCCGGCAGCACTTCGAACCCGACTGCGAAACCCGAAACGGGTGGCCTTGCCGAAAAGGCGATGAAGGATGCGCCGGGCGTAACTGGTGACGGAATGACGGCCAATCCGACCTCCAAGCCGGACGACAAGAGCCTGACCGGCAAGGCGATGAAGGACCATCCCGGTATCGCCAAATGAGTTGCATGGCTGTGGCCCGGAACATGAGTTTCGGGCCACTCCGTTAATCAGGTGCAGAGCCGGGGCGCACGGCAGGAGAAAGACGAAACGCCTCTGCTGCTGTAGAAGATCGCCGCTCAATTCATCAGAAGTGATTCGCGGCCTATGCACCTCCGACTCACACATCTCGCCGCCGTCCTTGTCGCCTTTGCCCCGATGGCTCACGCGGACGATGACGATTTCCAGACGTGGCAGCAGGTCATCGCCAGCACGAAGCTCAGCGAAGGTGTCACCGGGGCGCTCGAGGTTCAGCCGCGATTCACGGATGACTCGTCCCGTCTCGGGCAGCTTCTGATCCGGCCTTCCATCGGACTGACACTGTTTGACCAAACCGTGCTGTCGGTGGGCTATGCGTATGTGCGCACGTCACCGGAAACCGGGGCCAATACATACGAGCATCGGCCTTGGCAGCAACTCGCGTTTCCGATCGCCGCGGTCAAGAACACCTTCACGCTCTCGAACCGAACGCGATTTGAGCAGCGATTTCGAGACGACGGCGATGACGTCGGATTGCGTCTCAGGCAGCAGATACGGCTGACGGTGCCGCTCGGCGCTGCGGGGTGGCAGGCCGTGGGATGGAGCGAAGTTTTCTTCAATCTCAATGACACCGATTGGGGTGCGCAGTCCGGTCTCGACCGCTGGCGCAATTTCGTGGGTATCAATATCCCGCTACGCGAGGGCGTGGCCTTTGAGCCGGGCTATCTGAACCAATTTGTGAACCGGTCAGCCGGCGATCAAATCGACCATGTGCTCAGCGCCACGCTGAACGTCTCATTCTAGAGACGGCACCTATTTTTCGACGAATGCTTTCTCGATTACGAATTCGCCGGGTGAACCGCTCGAGCCCTCGGTAAAGCCTCGGGCTTGAAGGAGAAGCTTTCATATCGGCAAGCATGTTCGGGTTGCCGCACATCATTACGCGATCTTCGTCGCCGCCGAATGGCGCAATCCCAAGATCGGACGTGAGTTTGCCCGTTTCAATGAGATCTGGAATGCGGCCCTGGTGATGGAACGCTTCACGCGTCACAGTCGCATAGTAGAGAAGTTTTGCTGTTGCGGTCTCGCCCAGATATTCGTGCCCACGCAAATCAGTCACGACGTCGGTCGCGAACTGGAGTTCGTCGACCTCGCGGCACCCTTCGACGGCGATCACCTGCTCAAATGCGTCGTATGTTTCAGGATCGCGAAGGATGCTGGCGAACGGGGCAAAGCCTGTTCCGGTAGCAAACAGCCAGAGGCGCTTGCCGGGACGCAGGTTCGACAGCAGCAGAGTGCCGGTGGGCTTGCCGTTGACAATAATGGTGTCGCCGACCTGAATGTGCTGCAGGCGCGATGTCAGTGGGCCGTTCGGAACCTTGATCGAGAAGAATTCAAGGTGGTCGTCGTAGACAGCGCTCGTCATGGAATAGGCGCGCAGCAGGGGACGGGTTTCGGTTTCCAATCCGATCATGGCGAACTGTCCGCTCTGGAAGCGGAACGACGGAGCCCGAGTGGTTCGGAACGAGAACAACTTGTCGGTATAGTGGGTTATCGAAAGGACGGTTTCGCGGCGAAGTCCTGGGCCCAGCGGACGCTCCGCGGCGACTGGGGTGGCGGGTTCGGCCATAGTTGCGTCGTCCAGCATAGTCCACTGCTCCGGCTGTTACACCACGGGCGTCCGGCTTGCCTTCTGCAATCGCCCTGCTGACATCGTATGCTGTCAAGCACACTAGACACATTGCGCGCCGGAGAAAACCCCCTTTTAGACAGCGGATTGCTGTCCACGTCGTGCGACGCTGATAGGGCGGGTTGCGCGTCCGCGTCATGACGAGGATCAAATGCTGCTCGGCGACGGATCGCCGCGAGGACTCACCGCGCCTGCGGAAGGTTGGCGGGAGCGCCGTCTGGCCCGAAGTTAAACTCGTGGTATCGTGACTCTCAACCTCATCGGGGACCCAGATGCGCCGGATTGCTCTTTCCGCCCTGATGCCGTTCCGCCACGCTGACGCTGCGCCACGCAAATGCCGTTTTGTCGCCGTCACCACAAACAGAGCATAACCTTCCGAGGACGCGCATGACACGGATTTGGCGATTGGCGGCGGTCGCCGTCAGTATGTTCATGGTTCAGGGCGCTGCACTGGCGCCGGCTTGGGCGGAGTGCACGGAGGCAACCTTTGCGAAGGCCGTCGATAAGTTCGGCGGGACGTTGCGCAACTACAATGCCGAGGCGCAGCCGCGCATGCGCGCACGCTTGACGATGCTGGCGGAGAAGAAAGGCTGGACTGGAGAAGATCGCGAAGAGCGCGCGATGCTCTATCTCGAAGACGGACGCCTTGGCGAACTCGACACACGCGCCAACGAACTCTTGAGCAAGGTCGACCAACTCGGGCAGCCGAACAAGGACGGAACCTACGACTGTAACAAGCTGGCAGAGATCGAAGCGGCAAGCATCGAACTGCTTGCCGTGATGAAGACGAAAGCAGCCTATCTTGACGAGAAAGTTGCACGGGAAGTCGGATCGGCGGCTTCACAGGCTGCCACTCCGCCCGCAGCGCCAGCGACTTCCGCTCCGCCCGCCGCCCCGGCTTCATCTCCTGCAAGCTCGCCACCAGCGGTTGCGAAGACTGAAACGACACCAGCCAAACCTGCGGGTTCAGCCCAGACAAAAGCGCCCGAACCTCCAAAGGTCGCGGCCGTTCCCCCGCCGAAACCCAAACCTAGCGAGCCGCGAGCCGTGGCGCCGGTACGGCCTGATGGTATCTGGGATTCGCAGTCAAAGTCGGTTGTTCCGAAACCGTCTGCGGGCGGCGCGGCTGTTGCGACGGCGCCGGTTCCTCCAACTGGCGATGCGAATACGCTTCCGCCCGTCACCTTCGACGCGCCGGATCAGGGCTATACGATCGACGAGATCCGTGAAGCGTCGCGCGGCTTCTTCGGGGCCACCTCGACCAATCTGGCGAGTGTGATCGAATACGCATTCGCGAGTTCAGGCCGGCCAACGGGCTACATTCTCGGTAGCGAAGGTGGCGGCGCAATTCTCGCAGGGCTGCGCTACGGCAAGGGCACTTTGTACCTGCGCCAGGGCGGTACGCGACCGATCCACTGGCACGGGCCGTCGGTGGGATACGACTTTGGGGCCGAGGGCGGTCGTACGCTCATTCTCGTTTACAGCATGCGGGATCCGGAGCAGCTGTATCGCAGCTTCACAGGGATCGACGGCTCGGCATACCTCGTCGGCGGCGTGGGCATGACGCTGTTAAAGGGCGGTGACGTGATCATGGCGCCGATCCGGTCCGGCCTCGGTCTCAGGCTCGGGGCCAATATCGGCTATTTGCGGTTCACATCGCAGCCAACGTGGAACCCGTTTTGAAACGGGCGACGCGATGAACAGCGGCGGGCGATCTGTCCGCTGCTTTCGGCGATCGCATACACATCAATAGGCCGAGTAGTACTGGCGTACGGCCGCACGGCGTTTCCTCAAGGCAGCGGCGCGCTGTTTGTTCGACTGCACGAAATATCGGGGCGGCGCGTCGCCGGGATAGACGTATCTGGGCTGGGCATACCCGTAATTGCCATAGCTGTACGGGCTATAGGCGTAACGCATGCGCGGGGCGCTTCCAGATCGCGCGCGGGCGATCTGCGGTGCGGTATACTTTGGACGGCCGTGAACAGAGATCTGCGTGCGATCCTTGCCGTGGCGGGAAACCATCGCGTAGAGCTTGGCGGCATTCGACGGCGACAGGCGCACGCAGCCATGCGACGCCGGAGTGCCGAGCAGGTGGATCGAACTCGTGGCGTGGATCGCGGCGCCGCCCTTGAAGAAAATCGAGTGGGGCATCGGCGCGTTGTCGTACTGTTTGGAGTACCACATCTTTGACATCCACGACGGCTTGAAGGTGCCGGTCGGTGTTGGATAGCCATAGGCACCCGATGAGACCGCCCAGGTATATTTCTGCTTCCCGCTTTCCGTGACGACCATGCGTTGTGTCGTCAGGTTGATATTGATCAGCAGGGTGGGTTCGGGCGGAGGCGGGGGCGGCGCGGCAACGGCGGTTTTTTCGGTTTCGCTTGTCGACTTCACCGATGGCGCGGCATCGGACGACGTCGCCGTTCCGGTGGTCGAAACACTGCCGGCCGCTGTGTCACCAGACGCGGCTGAGGTTTCTGCCGACGGTTCTTGGATAGCAGGAGGCGCGATCTCAATTTCCGGCGCTGGTTCCGCAGCCACAGACAGCGGGATCAAGGCGATCCAGCCAAGGACAGCAAGACGGGAAAGGCGGCGCATGAGAATCGGCTCCAGCTACGCAAAACTTAAAAGACCGGTGTCGAATTGGATACCCCGCGCAAGACCGGAGGCCGGGCGCGGGGTGATTGTCAGTTGGTGATCGCAATGCGCGTGTTCTTCATGCCGTACTGGCGGACAAGGGCGAATAACTCGCGCGCGTGCGCCGGGTGGAGCCGAATGCAACCGCGCGAAGCGGGGCGTCCCAGCTGGCTGACGTGAACGGTGCCATGGATCGCATAGCCGCCGGTGAAGAAGATGGAATTGGGCATCGGCGCATTGTCGTACTTGCGCGAGTACCAGTTGGGCTCGAGGCGAAAGGGCCGCCAGCTGCCGGTCGGTGTGTAGTAGCCGCCCTTGGCGGTGGATACGGGCCACTGATACTGGACCCAGCCATCGACGGCGACGGTCATCGTCTGAGAGCTTTTATCAACGCGAACTCGAACGTCGGCCAACGCCGGCAGCGACGACAACATGGCTACAGCGGCGGCCATGACCACCGTGACAAAAAAGCGATTACGCACGCGGAACTCCTCCCCGGAAATGCACGACAACATCGACCGCCCAGGGTGCGGCACAGATAGCCGACTATGAGACGGGCGTGGTTAGCATAACCTTACTTGCTGCCGCCGCTAGCGCCGGTTCCAGCACAAAAGAGATACGGATCATTACCAAGGGTCTTGGATCTAGGGGATCGATCAGGCGCGCATAGCGGCGTAGCCGTCGAGCGCGCGCTGGCGGGCGGCGGCGTGGTCGACGATGGGCAATGGATAGGATTTTCCGAGAACGACGCCGGCTTTCGCCAGAACGGCGGCGGAAGCCGTCCATGGCGCGTGAATGACGTCGTCGGGCAGCTTGGCGATTTCGGGAACCCAATGGCGAACGTAGGCCGCCTCGGCATCGAATTTTTCACCCTGCGTGATGGGGTTGAATATGCGGAAGTAGGGCGCTGCATCGGCGCCGGAGCCCGCAACCCACTGCCAACTGGCTGCATTCGACGCCAGATCGGCATCCACGAGCGTATCCCAGAACCAGGCTTCTCCGGCCTGCCACGGAATGAGGAGGTGCTTGATCAAGAAGGACGCCACGATCATGCGCACGCGGTTGTGCATCCAGCCTGTATGCCAGAGTTGGCGCATACCGGCGTCGACGATCGGATAGCCGGTTTGGCCGCGTTGCCAGGCTTTGAGTTTGGCCGCGTCTTCGTCCCAAGGGAATCCTGCGAATTCCGCTCTGAAAGGCTGCTCGGGCAAGGTCGGCCAATGGAAGAGCAGGTGATAGGAGAACTCGCGCCACACGAGTTCCTTGAGGAACGTCTCGAGAGCAGCGTCGCCGCATCCGGCTTTTTCCTGCGCGGCAATCGCACGGTGCCAGCAGATGTGCGGCGAGAGCTCTCCAAAGTGCAGGTGCGGCGAGAGACGGGAGGTGCCTTCGACAGCTGGAAGATTGCGGCGATCCGAATACCCACCAAGAGCGCTTTTCAGAAACGTGTCGAGGCGGGCGTGAGCCCCCTGCTCGCCGGGTTGCCAGGTCTCACGCATTCCGCCAGCCCAATCCGGCTTTGTGGGAAGCAGCTTCCAGTCTGCGAGTTTGTCGCTGGTGATTTTTTTGCTGAGGCCGGTGATCGTCTTTGGGGCAGGAAGGGGAGCGGACGGCGCGCCGAGTGCGGTGAGCGCGCGCCAGAACGGCGTGTAGACCTTGAAGGGGTCGCCGGTTTTGGTGCGCACGTCTTCGGGTTCGCGCAACATCGCACTGGCAAAGCGTTTGACGGCGACGCCGGTGCTGGTGGTGAAACGAGCCCTTACGCGCTCTTCCTGAGCACGGGCCCAGGGTTCGTAGGCGCGCGAGAAGTAGAGCGCGGTGGCGCCGGTTTCGGCGGCGATCGATGCCAGTTCGTGTTCCGTGTCGCCGCTGCGGAGCACAAGGGGCGCGCCAATATCAGAAAGCGAGGCTGCAAGCGCGGAGAGAGAATGATGCAACCACCAGAGCGAGGCACTGCCCGGCGCCCAGTGGCCAGCGGCCTTCAGGTCATGAATGTAGACCGGCACGACCGCTGCACCGGTGGCGACGGCCGCCGATAAGGCGCGATGGTCGGCGAGCCGCAAATCGTTGCGGAACCAGACAATGATGGGTTTGGCGGACATACACTTCCCGGTGAAGTTGGACACGGTGGCGAGCAAGCCAGCAACGTACCAAGTCAACGACTATCCATGCCCCGCGGATCAGCCGAAGCCTCACACTCAATGCGCTAGTTGAAGAGCAGTTCGAAAATGTTCTTCGGTTTCTTCTTCTTCTGCACTGTGCGGATCGGCTTGGATGACGAGGGGGCGTTCACGCGAGGCATGCCGATGGGATCATTCCACGGTGCCCATGCCGTGCCCGTCGGAGCGCCGGACGACAGGCGGCGGGTTCCCGCGGCCCCGATCGCGGCCCCGGCCGCCAGGGCACCGACATTCGCCGGTGCATCAAGAGGAAACTCTTCCGTCAACCCATCAACGGACGCGACCGTGATGCGCCTGTCTTCGAACGACCATGAGGTGGATTTGCTGCCGTCAGTCCCCGATCGCTTGTTGGGCACGATCGTCACCACGCGCTGGCCGGGAATATCGATCAATGCGGCCATCTCTATTTCATCAGCGCCGCGATTGGTCTGCAGTTGGCCGGCGGCGAACTTCAAGATGCCGAAGTTCTCGTGCGGAGCCGCCTGAACATCCCAGCCGCTCAGCTTGGGGAGGCCTTCACTGAACATTTCGATCGGTACAGCCACACGCGGGAGCGCGTCGTTGATCGCTTCGAACTGCGTGCCATTGCGAATGACCCGCCAGCCGTCGATCTCGCCGGCCTTGGCGACGTCAATGCGGTCACTGCCCGCTGCCGTATCGATGCGCTGGAGAAGTTCGATCGCATCCTTCGAGCCAGGGCGCCACGCGCGCGCGAGTTTTGCATCCGCGATGGCCTGATCAAGCAGGCCCTGCGCCTCTTCGATCTCGGCTTTTGCCCACACAACGTCGCCGCTCTTCGGATCAAGTTTCAGCGCGGTTTCGATGTCCTTCTGACCGACACCGACCTGTCCCGTCTGCTTGTAGACGAACGCCCGGTACGCAAACGCGCGCGCCGAGCGCGGATCGAGTTCGATTGCGCGATTGAGATCTGCAAAGGCTTCATCGAACGCACTGGCGCGCGCCTGCGTCAGGCCGCGTCCGAGATACGCCCCGACGTTCTTGGGATCGAGGGTGATCGCTTGCGTGAAGTCTTTCAGGGCAGCGGGAAGGTCGCGCAGGGCCAGATAGGCCTCACCGCGCAGAACGTAGATTTCGGGATTGCTGACGTCGAAGGCGGCGGCGCGTGAGACATCCTCGATTGCCTCCTGGTAGTTGGCGATCATCAGTTTTGCCGAGGCGCGATCGAGATAACCCTGGACGAAGCGGCTGTCGGCCATGAGTGCACGGGTGAAATCGCGCGCAGCCGAATGCGGGCGCAGCATAGCGAGGTAGACTTGGCCGCGGCCGGCGAGCGGTGCCGGCATCTGCGGGCTCAACTGCACGGCGCGGGTGTAATCGGCGATGGCATCGCCCTGCTGGCCGAGGCGCACGTAAAGACCGGCGCGATTGTTGAAGGCGGACGTGTACCCCGGCGCCAACAGGATGGCGCGATCGAGATCCTTCAGGGCCTCCTTCAAGAGGCCAAGGGAGACGAGCAGGTTGCCGCGGTTGTTGTAGATGGCTGCATATTCGGGGAAGAGGCCGGCGGCCGCGTTGAAGTCTTCGACGGCAAGTTTGACCTGACCGGCGCGCGCATAGGCGACACCGCGATCGTTGAGCAGGGTGGCGCGGCGATCGTTGGTGAGCGTGTTGTCGCCCAGCGCCGCCGAATAGGCGTTGATCGCCTCGTTCGTCTGACCGCGAGCGAGGTGACCGGCCGCCGTATCCGCAAGGCTCGACGCAGGACTTGCCGCTGATTGAGCCAACGCCTGCGAGCAAAAGCCGAGCGCCGTGGCCATGACTGCACCACGGATCCAGGCACCCACCGTGTTCCAACCTTTGCCGAGGTCGTCCGGCACGCCGGATCCTTTCAAGTTGCTGATCGATCTCGTTGCCGAATACGACACCGGTTTGAGCGACTCCGCCGTCCGGGTCAATACTGCCAGGGAACCTAAGTCGCGAATATGGCTATGACGGGGGGACGGTGCATCTCGATGCGCCCAGCAGATACGGAGACGACGTATTCATGAACCTTTGGCTGCGGTTGTTGCGGTGCCTCGTTGCCGCTTTCTTCGGTCGTCCGCTCGATCCTGGGCAGGGGGTCTCGCGACTGACATTTCGTGTGTGGCCGCACGATCTGGATCCGTCGCTGCACATGAACAACGGCCGTTATCTTACGCTCATGGATCTTGGCCGGCTCGATGTCCTGGCGCGGAGCGGGCTGTTGCGGGCGGCCTGGCGGCACGGCTGGACGCCCATCGCGAGCGGCATCCAAATTCGATACCGGCGGGAATTGCGGTTGTGGCAAACCTTCCGCATCGAAACGCGGCTCGTGGGATGGCAAACGCATCTCGTCGTCATGGAGCAGCGGTTCGTGATCGAGACAGGCCCCTATGCCGGCCAAACTGCGGCCATCGCCCTGTTCAAAGGCGGGCTCTATGACCGGGCGGAGCGCCGGTTCATCGACGTCAACCGGTTGATGATCGAAGCCGATGTGAAGGCGGAAAGTCCTACATTGACGTCGGATGTCGTGGCGTTTCTCGCATCAGACGATGCGATGCGGCAGGTGTTGGGTCGGGGAACTCAGGGGGTCGCTTCCGGTTAAGAGGGCGCAGTATTAACCTGGAGACGTTCCATGCATGTTCAGGAGATGATCAGCACCCATCCGCACGTCAAAGGCTCGACCAACGAGGCCCTCATCCGCTGCATCGAAGAGTGTTTCGATTGTGCGCAGTCCTGCATTGCGTGTGCAGACGCTTGCCTAGGTGAGGAGCAGGTTCTCGAACTCACGCAGTGCATTCGGCTCAACCTTGATTGCGCCGACATTTGCGAGGCCGCGGGAAAGATCGCAAGCCGCAGGACGGGCTCGAACGAGGGGGTGATCCGCATTTCGCTGGAAGCTTGCGCAATGGCCTGCCGTGTCTGCGGACAGGAGTGTGAGACCCATGCGGAGATGCACGAACACTGCCGCATCTGCGCCGACAACTGCAAACGCTGCGAAGCGGCCTGCCGTGAGGCGTCGGGCAGCATACACTGAGGCTGAGACAATGGCCCTACCAACGACACGCGAACGCGTTCCGGCGCATACCGCGGACGAAATCAACCGCCGCATCACAATGGAGATGGAGTCGCGGGTGCGTCATCTCGCTGGACGGCACGATCAGATCGCGCCGCGACTGGCCGAACTCGATGGCGAATGGGATATCGAGCGGGCGATAGAGGCTAACGCAGCGACGGTCGCATTTCTGGGCCTGCTGCTGGGGGTGTTCGCCCACCCATTCTGGCTCATCCTGCCGGCGCTGGTTGCGGCGTTCCTGTTTCAGCATGCGCTGCAAGGGTGGTGCCCGCCGGTTCCGGTGCTGCGGCGGCTAGGATTTCGTACCGCGCATGAAATCGAGCGAGAGCGGCAGGCGTTGAAAGCTCTGAGGGGCGATTACAATGGCGTGGCACAGGCGCCGGACGCGGCTCGCGCGGCTCTCGATGCGGCCGGCTCGATCTGATCACGTGAATTGTGCCAGGACCGGAGGCAACGCATCGGGAAGATCCTCCGCTATCAATCCGCGGCCGAAGCGGTGCGCTGCGTCGCCATGCATCCAGACGGCGGCGCAGGCCGCGTCGAAAGCCGGCATGCCTTGGGCGAGCAGGCCCGTTACGACGCCGGCAAGAACATCGCCCGATCCGGCGGTGGCGAGCCACGGGGGTGCGTTGGCGTTGATCGCGGCACGGCCATCTGGAGATGCGATGACGGTATCGGCGCCTTTCAGGATGACGACCGCGCCGGCGTGTTGAGCGGCTGCGCGGGCGCGCTCGAGCTTCGAGCCGGAGTACTCGGGGAAAAGGCGCGCGAACTCGCCTTCGTGAGGTGTGAGCACCACCGGGCGCTCGGGGCTTTCCCGGATGATATCGAACAGGGAGGCAGGGCGCGCAGTGGTGGATGTGAGTGCGCTCGTGAAGCCGAAGCCGACGCTGTCTTCGTCGTCGCGTTTGATCTCGGCGAACGATGTCAGCGCATCGGCGTCGAGGACGACGGCGGCGCCCGAGCGCAGCGCTGTTGCTGTCCACTCGGCTGTTTCGAGCCCAATGCCGGCGCCGGGGCCGATGAGGATGGTGTTCTTGCGTTTGTCTTCCAGAAGCCGGGACAGCGCGGCTGCGCTTTCGCAGGGCGCGATCATGATGGCCGTCAGATGGGCTGCGTTTTCCGGCAAGGCCGACGGGGGGCTTGCGACGGTGACGAGGCCCGCTCCAGCGCGCAGTGCCCCGCGGGCGCCAAGACGCGCGGCGCCAGAGTGGAACGCCGGCCCGGAAACGACAAGGGCGTGACCGCGTGCATATTTGTGGGCGTCCAGGCGCGGATGAGGAAGGGTCGCCGTCCACAGCGCGGGAGCATTCTCGAATGTCGTGACGGCCAGATCGCCGGCGAGCACGGACGGGGGAATGCCAATGTCGGCCAGGATGACCTCTCCGCAAAGCGAGCGTCCGGGGAGGAGCAGGTGGGCGGGCTTCTTGCGGAAGAACGTGATTGTGCGGGTTGCGTGAACGACTGCGCCGTGGGCTTCGCCGGTAGTGCCGTCGAGCCCGCTTGGGACATCGACGGCCAGCACGGGAAGGCCACTCGCGTTGACGGCTTCGATCATCGCAGCAGCCTCCCCGTCGGGCGGACGACTGAGGCCGGCCCCGAACAGGGCGTCGATGACGAGATGCATGCTTTGGAGTGCAGCTGGATCCATGGCACGAACGGGGCCGTCCCAGCGGCGGGCCGCGTCGGCCGCGTCGCCCTTCAGCGTCGATTTCTCGCCGATGAGATGGAGGCGGACGTCATAGCTGGCGCGTTTCAGAAGACGGGCCGCCACAAAACCGTCGCCGCCGTTGTTGCCGGGACCACAAAGGACCGACACGCGCGACCCCGGCTTGACCATGGCCATCGCCTGTTCGGCGACGGCGCGACCGGCATTTTCCATGAGCGTTTGCGAAGCCACGCCTGCGGCGACTGCCGCGCGGTCGGCGCGAGACATCTGATCGTTGGTCAGCACATCCAGCTTCGGCATGCGGTTCCTGTGGGTCGGGGCAACGCTCCGATCGAGCAGTGCCGGCCAAGATTTTCTAGCCTATCCTTGCGGTCATGCGCACGGGGAGAGGGAAAGACATGGACCGCCCTCGCAGTGCAGCGGGAGGCTCCGGGAAGTGATCATTTGACTGGCGGAACGCCTAACTTTTGGTCTATTGACCGGGCCGGCGGCAGCCAAAAAACAGGCGAATTCCATCTAGTTGGTTGACTTGCAATAATAAAATTAGCGCCACAGAAGTTGGCATGTGGCGTGCTAACCATCGCGCGTGCGGGATTGGGGCAGGCGCCAGTCCGCCGGGGAGGCCGAGGAATCATGAAAAAAATCGAAGCCATCATCAAACCGTTCAAGCTCGACGAAGTGAAGGAAGCGCTCCAGGACATCGGCCTGCAAGGCATTACCGTGATCGAGGCAAAGGGTTTCGGCCGCCAGAAGGGGCATACCGAACTCTACCGCGGCGCCGAATATGTCGTTGATTTTCTTCCCAAGGTAAAAATCGAGGTGGTTTTGGCCGACGAGATGCTCGATAAGGCCGTCGAAGCGATCCAGAAAGCGGCCAAGACCGGCCGCATCGGGGACGGCAAAATCTTTATCTCGAACGTCGAGGAAGCCATTCGCATCCGGACCGGTGAACACGGCGCGGACGCGATCTGAAGAATGCAGCGGGCCGCAAGAGCCTTGCGCATTGCCATTCAACTGGGATCTCAAGGGGAGTTCTAATGAAGACGGTCAACGACGTCCTCAAACTCATCAAGGACAAGGACGTGAAGTTCGTGGACCTCCGGTTCTCGGACACCAAGGGCAAGATGCAGCACGTCACCGCCGACGTTTCCTGCGTCGACGAAGCGATGTTCAGCGACGGCTATGCCTTCGATGGCTCCTCGATCGCCGGCTGGAAAGGCATCGAAGCCTCCGACATGCTCTTGATGCCGGACGCAGCATCGGCACACATCGACCCCTTCTTCGCCCAGTCCACGCTCGCCATCTTCTGCGACGTGCTCGAACCTTCGACCGGACAGCCCTATGAGCGCGACCCGCGCTCGATAGCCAAGAAGGCCGAGGCCTTCATGCTCTCGCAGGGTATCGGCGACGCCGTCTATTTCGGCCCCGAGGCTGAATTCTTCATCTTCGACGACGTGAAGTTTTCGACCGACATGTACAAGGTCGGTTTCCAGGTCGACAGCTCGGAACTCCCGTCGAACTCCGACACCTCGTATGAAATGGGCAACCTCGCCCACCGTCCGCGCGTCAAGGGTGGCTACTTCCCCGTCCCGCCGATCGACAGCTGTCAGGATATGCGCTCGGAGATGCTCTCGGTGCTCACCGAGATGGGCGTCACGGTGGAGAAGCATCACCATGAAGTCGCGTCTGCCCAGCACGAGCTTGGCGTGAAGTTCGGCCCGATGATCCAGATGGCCGACCACATGCAGATCTATAAGTATGTGGTGCATCAGGTTGCGCAGGCGTACGGCAAGACAGCGACGTTCATGCCGAAGCCGATCTTCGGCGACAACGGTTCGGGCATGCACGTCCACCAGTCGATCTGGAAGGGCGGCCAGCCGATGTTCGCCGGCAACAAGTACGCCGACCTCTCGGACACCTGCCTCTATTACATCGGCGGCATTCTCAAGCACGCCAAAGCCATCAACGCTTTCACGAACCCGCTGACGAACTCCTACAAGCGCCTCGTGCCAGGGTACGAAGCCCCCGTGCTGCTCGCCTACTCGGCGCGCAACCGTTCGGCGTCGTGCCGCATTCCGCATGTGTCGTCGCCGAAAGCAAAGCGCATCGAAATCCGCTTCCCTGATCCGGGTGCCAATCCCTACCTCGCCTTCACCGCGATGTTGATGGCCGGTCTCGACGGCATCCTGAACAAGATCAGTCCAGGCGATCCGATGGACAAGAACCTCTACGACCTGCCGCCCGCGGAACTTGCCAAGATCCCGACGGTGGCCGGATCGCTGCGCGAGGCACTCGACGCTCTCGACAAGGATCGCGCCTTCTTGAAGGCCGGCGGCGTCATGAACGACGACATGATCGATGCCTACATCGAACTGCGCATGGCAGAAAACATGCGCTACGAGATGACGCCGCATCCGGTCGAGTACGACATGTACTATTCTGTTTAAGTGCGCTTCGGATGCCCACATGCATCCGCGCCGTTTAGACAGACTTGAACTCCGGGGGGAGTGATGGGGGGCGGCTTTCGGGCCGCCCTTTCGTTTTGCAGCTGGCTCGGCGAATGCCAGCGTTATCCGCCTCGCGTTTCGAATGAGCCGCAGACCGGTTGATGATCAGTAGAAGATCAACACGCCCAACAGCACGAACGCGAGTGCGGCACGATAGAAATTGCGCTCGTTTGCCCAGAGCCAGTTGAGAAGTCTGCGCGGCATCTCGGCCCAGCTGAGGCGCGCAAGCCACGACAGCATCAAGCCAACAACAAGACCGATCGAAAGAGATCGATAGTCGAGCAGAGGTGCGCCTTCGCCACGGGAATGCGCATCAACCCCGCGCCGATCATGGCGACCGCACTGGCTGCAATCAAACCGACGGCCATCAGTGAAACGAAACTGAGGACGGGCTTCATCGTGACGGTCTTTCTCCTCTGCGTCGGCGCAGCCTAGCTTTTTCGATTTAACAATTGGTCAACCATGACCGTCGCACTGCAGTGCGAGATCAGTTCAGTGGCCACATCGTTTGTGAATTGACAGCTGTCGGCACGAGGCGCAGTCTTTGGTCATTCTCGAAGGGAGGTCTAAGAAAATGTCTCCACCGGGTAGTCTCTCGCCGCTGTAGAAGCGGCCCTGACGCAGCACTTCCGACGCGATACGCGGCGTGCCAGCACGCGGCAAGGATCGTCGGAAACGTGCGAGAAACGTGAGCGAAGCGGCAGCGCTGATGCGCTATGCGCGACGGGCTCACAAGGTTTCTCTGATGCGTTGGTCAAGCGCCGTCTCGAAGCGGCAGAAACAGAAAATTTGAACTGATGCAACAGAGTGCCATCGTCGCTCGTGCCGATGTCCGGTACGTGTGCCCGATGACGGAGATTTCGGTCGGGAGTTGAGCGTGACCGCGGTACGCTCCCATAAGTCCGACTGGAACGTCAGCATGGCGGCGGGACGCAACTCTGATGATCTAAGGTGATTGGGTCGGGAGAAACAGGCGGCACATCGAGGAACGGCAACACGGATCCGGGTCAGCGCCCAGCGCATCGACCCACGACGGACCGGACAGCCGGCAACCCGAACCGCAAACATCCTCTCCGAACGAGCCCAGCGCTCTGAGCCCGGGAAAGGCAGCCGCCTTTACCGGGCTCTTGCTTTGCTGATGCCATGCCGGCGCAGAGCCGCTCCCAACAAAGCGCCATGATCCGGTGCCAGCTCTGTTCGACTGATGACCAACCATGGTGCCGACTGCGTGCTGTCCCTCCGAGCTTTCATTCCCGTCTTTCTGCTCAGCGTGGTTGCGAGCGGCGCACCGGTCGCGGCCGAGACTCGCTATTCTTGGAAACCCGGATCTGCCGGCGAAGCGCTCGAACGGCGTTATCCGCCTCCGCCCGGCTTCGCGCGGGTGCCGGTGGAGCCGCTGTCGTTCGCCGAATGGCTGCGTGGACTGCCGATGAAGTCGACCGGGACGGCCGTTCTCCTGCACACTGGCGCGCGGAAGTGGCGGCAGGACGTGCATGCGGGCGTCGTGGACATCGACGTGGGTCAGCGCGATCTGCAGCAATGCGCTGACGCGGTCATGCGGCTGCGTGCAGAGTGGCTCTATTCACTGGGCCGCAAGTCCGACATCGCGTTCAACGACACGCAAGGCAAGCGGCTGCGGTTCTCTTCGCGGTCGAAGCAGGATTATCCCGGCTTCCGAAAATACATGGATTTTGTTTTCGCTTACGCTGGGACGTATTCGCTCGAGCGGGAACTGATGGCGGTGGACGTGGATGACATTCGCGCGGGTGATGTGTTCATCAAAGGTGGATTTCCGGGGCACGCCGTGCTCGTGACCGACGTGGTGGCCAATCCGGCCACGGGGGAGAAGCGCTTTCTGCTGATGCAGAGCTACATGCCGGCGCAGGACATCCACGTGTTGAAGAACCCGGCATCAGAGGACGGCTCGCCTTGGTATTCGACGACCTTCGGCGCGACGCTCGTGACACCTGAATGGCAATTCTCGCGATCGCAACTCAGGCGCTGGAAGTCTTGAGGCGCTTGACCGCCAGCAGCGGCGTTCCCGACTTGGCGATGCGATCGGCCGCTTCGGGAAGTGTTTCGGCTACGGTCGCCATGTGGTGCGCATTGGCGTGTAGCAGCATGATGCCGTCGGTCATGATGCCAACGTGGCCCTTCCAAAACACGAGGTCGCCGCGTTCGAGGCCTTCGTAATCAGCCGATACTTCGATGGCTTGGCCCAATTCGGCGAACTGCATGTCGCTGTCGCGCGGGGCGACGATGCCGGCCGCCTGGAGCGACAGTTGCACCAAGCCGGAGCAATCAATGCCGATGCGCGTCTTGCCGCCCCATAGATAGGGGGTATCGATGAGCCGCTCGGCGACTTCGACGAAATCTCGCGCGCCTTTGTCGAGTCCGGCGATGTGGCGGTTGAAGACCCAGGCGCCGATGTGCGTCTTGCTGAAGCGTTCACCCTCCTCGACGACGCTCAGCTCGGAGTTGAGGCTGAGGTGCATGATCGGCGCGCACTTCATGTCGGGTTCGGGATAAAGGAAGGTCCCGATGGCTTTCACGCGATGGGTCGGCTCGACGATAACGTCGGACAGCGCCGTGGCGGGGATGTAGCCGACATACCCGTCGCGTTCGAGCTGCACCCAGGCCCAGCCGTCCTGTTCGTCGAACACGATGACACGCTCGCCATAAAGGGCTTCCGTGTCGAGGCCATCTGACGGCACGGGGCGGCGGCGCACAGCAACGGCGGGGCGGATGATCTGGGCTGGTTGGCCGGCGATGTAGCGCAAGGCTTCGTAGCGCCCGATGAGGCGCTCGTCGGCAAGATCAGGGCGGATGGCGTTGCGGCGGGTGTCGAGAAGTTCGCCCGTCATGCGCCGGCCTCGGTTTCGCGGCGAAGCACTTCGAGCACGGTGCGTGCGGTCTGAACTTCGCCACCGCGCGGGCCGAGGGGACGACCAGCGGGACGCCATCCGTACAGATCAAAATGTGCAAAGCGCGGCGCGCTTTTCACGAAGCGCTTGAGGAATAATGCCGCCGTTATGGAGCCGGCGAACGGGCTCTCCCAGACGTTGTTCATGTCAGCGACATCGCTGTCGAGATTGCGATCGTAACCGGGCCAGAGCGGCAGACGCCAGACGGGATCACCGATGGCTTCGCCGGTCTCCTGGAGGCGTGCGGCGAGGGCGTTGTCGTTGGTGAAGAGCGCCGGCAAATCGGGGCCAAGTGCGGTACGGGCCGCGCCCGTGAGCGTTGCGAAGACAAAGATGCTATCGGGTGCGCCCTCGTCTGCAAGCGTCAGGGCGTCGGCCAGGACGAGGCGACCCTCCGCGTCCGTGTTGCCGATTTCGACGGTGACGCCGGAGCGGCTCTTGAGGACGTCGCCTGGGCGGAAGGCATCGCCTGCAATCGCGTTCTCGGCGGAGGCGATCAGGAGCTTCAGGCGAACGTCGATCCCCTGCCCCATGATCATGTGGGCGATCGAGAGGGCGACTGCGGCGCCACCCATGTCCTTCTTCATGATCAGCATGGCGGAGGCGGGCTTGATGTCGAGCCCGCCGGTATCGAACGTGATGCCCTTGCCGACGAGCGTGATCTTGGGCGCGTCAGGGCGGCCACCGGGCTTTTGCCAATCGAGTTCGATCAGTCGCGGGGGACGAGGGCTCGCGCGGCCGACGGCGTGGATCATGGGAAAGTTCTGCAACAGAAGATCATCGCCGATGATGGAGCGGACCGTTGCGCCATGGAGTGCTGCGACGGATCGCACGGCGGTTTCGATCTCGGCGGGCCCAAGGTCGCTTGCGGGCGTATTGATGAGGTCGCGACCGAGCCACGCGGCTTCGACGGTGTTGGCGAGGCGTGCGCGATCAATGTCTGGCGGTAGTACGAGCCGGGCCGCTTTTGCGTCGCCATTTTGCTTGTTGGGTTTGTAGCGGCGGTAGCGATAGGCGCCCAAGGCCCACGACAAGGCGGCGAGGTCCGGCTGCGCAAATCCCTGACCCAGCCGATAGGCCCCAGCCGGGAGGGATCCGGCCACGTGTCCGAGAAGAAGGTCGGAGGGGCCGCAGGGTTCGCCCGATGGACCGCTGCCGGCGCCAAGCAGAACGGCAGCGATTTCGCCGTTGGCCGCGGGCAACAGAACATGAGCTTTTGCCCCGCCCTTGAATCCCGTCGTCTCGGCCCACCGACGGGCTGTGGCGTCGGGGACGATGTCTTCCAGACGGCCGGCAGGCACGAGATGGATCGGGATCGCGGCCTCGTCGGATTGAGCAAAGAGTTCAAGCGCGTCGGGTCGTGCGACGGAGTTGGCAGGGGGTGCTGGCGTCGTCATGCGTGAAAATCTCGCTCGTGTGCGGGTCGTGGGTGAAACCGGTGAAGCCTGCCGCGGGGGCGCGACGAGATGCGATGACCACGCCTCTCTTGTGCAGCGCCGCCGGCCGCCTTAGGACCATGGCTCGACCTAGCATATTCGCTCCAGGAAGGCGAAAGCATGCCCGAACCTCAACTCTCCCTCGTCATCGGCAACAAAACATGGTCGAGCTGGAGCCTGCGACCCTGGCTCGTGCTCAAGCGGTTTTCCATTCCCTTCGACGAGATGGGCATTCAGTTGCGCAAGGCCGAAACCAAGGCCAGCCTTCTGGCGCATTCGCCCGCGGGCAAAGTTCCGGTTCTGCGCGACGGGTCCCTCCTGATCTGGGATAGCCTGGCCATCATCGAATACGTTGCCGACCTTTACCCCGATCGCCCCGTTTGGCCGCGAGACCGCGTCGCCCGGGGCGTGGCACGGGCCGTCTCAGCCGAAATGCACGCGGGTTTTCAGCAGCTGCGGGAGGTCTGCCCCATGGACCTGTTCGCATCGAAGCCCATGGAGAGCTTTCCGGAAGGCGTGGAGCACAACATTCGCCGCATCGTGCAAAGCTTTCGCGAGTGCCGCTCCCGATATGGCACCGGCGGAGCGTTCTTATTCGGCGACTTCAGTGCGGCAGACGCAATGTATGCACCGGTGTGCTCGCGGTTCCGCACATATGTGCCCGATCTCGCGCGCTTCGGAGACGACGGTACGACGGCCACGTACATCGAAACCATCTTTGGTATGCCGGAGATGAAAGAGTGGGCGGCAGGTGCGCGGGCTGAAAGCGCTACCTGAAACACGACGATTGAGTTGCATCCGCGCCGATCCGCAGCACTTAAACTTTTATTGAGACCTGTCCCGGAAACTGACGCCCAAACCAATGCGGCGCGCGAGTGATTCGCTCGCCTCTTGTTTGTGCGGGAGCAGTGACGATGTCGGGTAAGCCGGAAACCAGGGTGCGCAACCGTCATGGGGCGATCATCGGGCGGGTGGCCGTGCTGGCTCTCGCCACTCTGACGGGGGCGTGCTCAAGTCTGTCCGAAGACACGGGCCTTGATCTGCTGGCTTCAGCGAAGCCGCCCGCAGACACGCGTCTGCCGAACGAAGGTGGTCAGCCGCAAACGGAACTGGGCAAGGCGACGGAGTACTGGGGCAAGGAGTTCGCCAAAAATCCCGGGAACTCGGAAGCCGCGGTCGCCTATGCAAAGAACCTGAAGGCGCTCGGCAACAAGTCGGAAGCGTTCAAGGCGCTGCAGCAGGCATCGCAGGCCAGCCCTGACAGCAAGGAGGTCGCTGCGGAACTCGGACGGCTTGCATTGGAGTTCGACAAGGTTTCCCTCGCCGCCCAGATGCTCGAGTTCGCCGACGACCCACTGCGGCCGGACTGGCGCGTGATCTCAGCGCGTGGTGCGGCCCTCGCGAAGCTCGGAAAGTATAAGGAGGCGGTGCAGCACCTGGAGCGCGCCAACGTGCTCGCACCGGATCAGATCGCGGTGCAGAACAATCTGGCGCTCGCTTACGCCATGAACGGCGATGCGCCAAAGGCCGAGACGATGCTGCGTCAGACCGTGGCGCGGGACAGCGGCAATGTGAAAACGAAGCAGAACCTCGCCCTCGTGCTCGGCCTCCAGGGCAAGTATGACGAGGCGACAAAGATCGGCTCCACGGCGGTTGCAGCTGATGTGGCGCGCGAGAATACGAACATCGTTCGTCAGATGGTGAAGCTCGATCCCAAGGCCACCACACCGTATATCGCTCCACCGGCGGTCGCGGCCGCACCTCAACCCGCAGCACCTGTCGCGTTCAAGCCGGCCGCGATAGACAACTCGTCGTCATCTGATTGGAACGCCTCCGTCGTTTCCGCGGCGCCTTGAAGCTCACCGGTTGAACCGGTTCATGAACCGGCGATCGATCCAGTCCTTCCATAGCCAGGCCCAATGACCGGCTGCGGCAAGCGAGCCGCGGCTGGCAATCGCTGATTTTTCGCCGAGCGAGACCAAAGACAAGTACGCCCGCTGCGGGACGAATGGGTTGAGCAGCCGTGTTTCAAGATGGCCGCGCAGCTGCCGCGCCAACACCGGCCCTTGCCTCACCGCAAACACACCGGACTTCGGGCGTGGATGTTCGATGACCGTTGCACAATCGCCAGCGGCGAAAATGTCTTCGTCGGTCAGGGTCTGCAGCGTCGGGCGCAGCGCGAGGTAGCCAGCCGCATCGCGGGCAAGTCCCGTATCCGCAAACCACGCGGGAGCTTTTGCCTTCGTCGAGACGATGGCAGCGTCACTGGCGATCTGGCGTCCCGAGCGGAGGCGGACGTGATGCGGCGCGATTTCGACGGCGGTGTCATGTTCGACGACATCGATCCCATTTTCCGTCAGCGCTGCGCGAGCGAGCCGCTGTGCCCTCGGTGGATGGCCGGGCAGAACACCGGTTCCGGATATTAGGGTGTAGGTGAATGGGTCCTCTCGGCGTTGCTCCCAGGTCTGGCAGGCGGTCAGGCGGTAACGCGCGGCGAGGATCAATTCCACGCCAGCCGCGCCGCCGCCGATTGCTACGATGCGGCGCGGTCCATCGATTGCCGTCGCGCGTTGAACCAGTGCCTGCCACTTTGGCGCGAACAGTGAAACTGGCTTCACCAGAAGCGCGTGCGCCTCGGCACCGGCGATGTCGTCGACGTCGGGCGTGATGCCGACATCAAGGGACAGCACGTCGTATGACAGGGGTGAGCCGTTGGCGAGAGACACGCGCCGTTTTTCGCGATCGATCCCGATCGCAGCACCCTCGATCAAGTGCACGCCAGCCGCCTTGCAAAGCCGCTTCAGGTCGATGAGACATTCATCAAGCCGATAGTGGCCTGCGACGAACCCCGGCAGCATGCCTGAGTAGGGCGCCATCGGCTCCTTGGTGAGAAGCGTGATGTCCAGCCCGGGCATCGGCCGGCGGGCGAAAGCTTCGAGCACGAAGACGTGCGCGTGTCCGCCGCCGACAAGGACAAGTTGTTTTCGGGGCATGTTGCGCATCACTTCGATTTTTGGGCGGCTACGAGCGCGAGCGGCAGGACTTCGGCGAACACGTCGAGTTCGACGTCGAGACCGCAGCTGACGCGAATGCAGCGGTCGAGACCGGGGGCGATCGGCTTGCGGGCAAAAACGTCACGTTCCAGAAGGGCTTCGAGCACCGCTTTCGCGAAGGTGCCATCCTGCCCGCAATCGATGGCGACGAAATTGGTGGCTGAGGGCAGCGGTTTCAGCCCATTGGCCTCGGCAATCGCGGTGATGCGACGGCGGGCGCGGGCGATGCGTTCGACGGCCAAGGCGAGGTAGGCTTGATCCTGGATCGCAGCCAGCGCGCCGATCTGGCCTGTGCGATTGATGCCGTAGTGATTGCGAACTTTGTCGAAGTTGGCGATCAGGCTCGCTTCGCCGACCGCGTAGCCGATGCGCGCGCCCGCCAATCCATAGGCCTTGGAGAATGTGCGCAGGCGCAGCACCTGGGGGTTCGTGATGTCGATGGGCGGGATGCTGCCCGCAGGTGCCGTGTCACAATAGGCTTCATCGAGGAGGAGAAGCAGGCCATCCGGCAACCCGTCGATCAGCTGCTCGAGATTGGCGGCGGACCACCACGATCCCATGGGATTGTTGGGGTTCGACACGTAGAGAACACGGGCGCGCTCTCGCGTGGCCGCTGCGAGCAGCGCTTGGAGGTCTTCGCGATCGTCGCGAAAGGGAACCTTCACAAGGCGAGCGCCGTGAGCGGCGACGTGGAAATTGAATGTGGGATAAGCGCCATCGGACGTGACGACCGTCGTGCCAGGATCGGCGGCGACTTTGACAGCCAGACCCAGCAGGCCATCAATGCCCTCACCGATGACGACGTTGTCCAAGTTGACGCGGTGGAAGCGCGCGATGGCTTCGCGCAGGTCATGACTTTCTGGGTCGCAGTATTTCCAAGCGTCGCGAGCGGCGGCCTCCATGGCTGCGATTGCGCCGGGGGCGGGTCCGAAGGCGCTTTCGTTGGCGCCGAGGCGTGCGCGAAACGGGCGGCCGCGGGTGCGCTCCATTTGCTCCGGCCCGACGAACGGGACAGTGTGCGCCAGCGCCTCCACGACTGACGTGATGACCGGTCTTCGCGTCATCAGATCAGGCCCAGCGCGGCCAGCTCGCGGCGCATGGCGGGCGGGAGTTCGGAGAGATCGCCTTGCGTGCCGGTGCCGAGATCGGGCGGCGCGTCATCGGCGGTGAGATAGCGCCACCCTTGGAAGGGGCGGCGGGGTACGGGACGGACGGGAATGATGTCCGGGTGGAGCAGAAGCAGGCAGCATGTCGATCCGTCTTCTTTTTTTCCTTCATCGAAGCCGACCAGACGCTGACGTGCCTGAATGACGCCTTTGATGACCCAATAAAGCGAACCGCCATCCAGAAGATCGGCCGTGCGCTTCGGCGTTTGGAACGTGGTGTGAAAGACGGCCGGCTTGCCGCCGACCTTGCGCCAGAATTGGCGGTTGGCGGCCTGCCACGACGCGTGGTCCTCGATCGATTCGGAGCCGACCGACAGCTTGATCATGTGCAACGTCATCGCTCTGGTCCTCCTCGTGTCGCCCCTCGGGTAGTACGACGGCGGAGACCTCCCGGCGCGGGACGATCCACAGCTTTCATGCCTCGGGCAGCCCGCCGCCGTCACTCCTTGCAGGTCCCGGTATACTGCCCGAAGACGGGTTGTCCGAGCAGACCAAGATGGCGGGAATGCACGGCGGGGTGGAGACCGGTCTTAGGATCTTTGTCGTAGACAGTCGTGAGGTTGAGGAAGCCCTCGTTGACGACCTCCAGAAAATGGTTGGCGTTGACGGCGCGAATGATGCGCACGGCGACTGTCTGGGTTCCGTCGCCGGCCGTGAGTGCGGCGGACTGGCCGTCGAGGTCGATCTTGGTAATCGAGAACGAGAGCGGGCTGGCGACTTTGGAGGCAAAGCCCCCGTCGCCGTAGCTGACGGACGTTCCGGTCGGAAAGGTACACGTGAGATCGGTGGGAGCCATGTCGGCGTCCTTGGCTGCTGGATCGGAGGATGCCGGCGCGGAAGCCAGTATGGACGCCAAGGCCGCTCCTAGGACTGCAACGTTCGCCCGGATTGTCGTCATGATTACCCCTATCAAAGGCATTGCCACTGATGTGACGCCCGCTGCGGATTGAAGCCGCCTGCACCGTCCTCTGGCAAGCCGCCATTTGGCCGCCGTGGACCCGAGATGCCGCCTTGCTTAAGCCCTGCTTTTCATAATGATCTCCTCAAACCTATGTCATGGATGCGCCACGTGCCCCACCGCGCTCTCGTTTTGCTGCTCCTGGCCGCCATCGTCACGCTCCCCGGCTGTGCCGGTTCGGCGGGTGGCGAGGCGGCGCTATTGCCCGCCGGGCCTTACACACTGACGCCGGAAGAAATGGCGCTCGACTGTCGAAAGCTGACGGGACGGCTCCAGGTGCGACTGCTGGCACTGCGCGGCGAAGAATATAAAGTGCAGCCGTCGTCGGCTGCTCAATCGATGCGGTCGGCGACAAGTGCGGCGCTCGGAACGGATACCGCGAAGAATGCGGCTGCGCGCGCGGCCAACGACCGGCCCATTCTCGACGCCTACAACAAACGGCTGGTGGACCTCGGGTGTCCGAGCTTCGATATCGGGAAGGAACTCGCAGCGCGTCCTTCTGCGCCGACGCCCTATCCGTCGATCCCCGCTCGGCCGAAGCGAGCCTCCTGATCGCGTATTCACGTCAGGGACATTTGGTGCTGCCGAGGAAGCTCTTATCGGCATATCCCTCGACAGAGCCTTTGCGGACCGCGCACCAGTAGCCGCGCAAGGTGCACCAACGTTTGCGCTTCTCCAGGATCTCGCCGGCGGCCGCTGTGCCGATGACGGCCGCATCACTATAGGGCCGGGCGCGGATGTTGAGCGATGGCGTGATGACCTGGAAGCAGCCGAAATTCTTTCCGGCCATGGCAGGGGCAGGTGGAAGGATCAGGATGCCTGCCGTTGCGAACCCCGCTATCAGTCGACCTGCTCTCGATGCCATTGTCATTGTCCGCACTCCCTTTGCCGCGTCGGCGATGAGATCTAGGCATGGATTGCGGCAACCTGGCGAACTATGCCGGTTTGGCCTTGTAGCGCCCGACGCGCCGCCTGCTATAGCTTAACGGCCGTAATCATGAGGCATATCAAGGAGACCGCATGGCGTCGTCCGCCCATTCAGCGCTAGAACGACCGGGCACGATCCCGTGGCCGCCCGTCCTGCTCGTGCTGGCTGTTGTGGGTGCGGTTGCGCTTGGACGTTTCGTACCGCTGCCGTGGCCGGGCGTCGGCGACGGTGCAGCATCGCTCGTGGGGCTGGGGTTTGGCGCGGCGGGCATTGCAATTGCTGTCTGGGCGGCGCTGACATTGCGCCGGCACCGAACGACGATCCTGCCGCATGCGGGGGCTTCGACGCTCGTGACGGACGGACCGTACCGGTGGCGGCGCCACCCGATCTATATCGCCGATGTGTTTTTGCTGCTTGGCGTGGCGGAACTTACGCGCAACATCTGGTTCGTCGCGCTCGCTTTCGCCTTTGCAGGGCTCGTTACGATCTTGCAGATCATTCCCGAGGAGCGGCATCTGGAGGCGAAATTTGGCGACGCCTGGCGCGCCTATGCCGCCCGCACGCGGCGGTGGATCTGAGCGACATGGCCGTCGATTACGCCGAGAAAGAACGCGAATTCCTGGAAAGCCTCGCCGCGGATACCGGGCGTGATCTTTCAGGCTGGATGACGGCGATATCGGCGACGTCACTGACCGACCGCAACGCAATCATCGATTGGCTGCGCCAACAGGGGTTCCTGTTTGCACGCGCGTCGTGGCTGGAACGCATTCATCACAACGGCGGACGGCCGATCTACCTCGACCCGGCCGCGTTCGATACGGCAATTTCATCACGCGACAAACCGCAACTGGTGTCACCAGATGTTGCCGGCGAAGCCGGCGGCGGCTGTTCCAACACCTCAGGTGCTGCCCACTCCCCGGCCGCCCTTGGCTCCTCTGCCCGTTGATCCTGTCGCAACAGTCCGGCAGCCCCAGTCAGCGCCTTCCGAGACTGCATCACTCGATGCGCTCCTGGCGGAGGCGAAGGCCTATCGTCCGCTCGCGCAGTTTGTGTTGCGGGAGATCGAGAAAGTCGCGCCAGACTTGGTGTTCGAGGCGCGGAGTGGGTTCATCGCGATCAACGGGCAATACGGTCTTGCGGGCGTGCTGACGATTGCGCCCAAGGAATTGCGTCTGGCACTCGCCTGGCCGGACGACGCGGCACCGGCCCCGTTCGTTAAGGCGAAGTTTGCCAAGACCCATCCTGACATTCCCGCACAGATCAGCCACATGGCAATCCTCACGGACGCGCGGCAGGTCACGCCGGATCTCGTTGGAGCGGTCGCTAAGGCGGCGGACCGATCATAATCGGCCCATTGCGGCACTAAACCTCAATCACCATCTAATCGCCTGAATTGCCGCGCCCTAAATCGCGCCTGGAGGATTTCGTCATGCAGCGTTCCATCTCGCGCCGACGCCCCTACGCCCTGGCGCTCCTGCTGGCCGGATCGCCCGGCATCGGGATGCTCATGGCTTGCGCTGCGCATGCCGGCAACGAGCCGTCGACCATTGGCGACATTCTCGACCGGACGCGATCTGCTGCAGCGGATTTGGCGCAAGCCTCACCTGAGTGCGGCAGCGAACGACGAGCCCGCCGATCCGCGCGCAGGAGACAAAGATTACGAGCAGGCGCGCCTGCTTATGAAGGCCGTCGAAGACGTGCTCGGGGAGACGGCGGAAAAGCGCGCCGACATCAAGAAACTACCCGCAGAGTCGGATTTCGTGGTGCCGCCGCTGTGGACAGAGACGCGCGAGGATCGCGAGGGCCGCGTGAAGGCGCTGCTCGATAGTGCGCTTGGCATCGTGACGGACGTGCCCGTGGTCGAGGTGCAGCAGCGCATCGAAAGGCATCGCCGGACGATCCTTGAACTGGAAGACCGCATCGCGGACATGAAGCAGAAGCAGCTCATGGCGCCGAAGGATGCGGCGCTGCCGGGCGTGCTGACTGACACGGTGGGATCGCTCGATTCCGGGATCCAGGATCTGCGGACGCGGATCGACAAGAACCGCGCTGAAATCGCAACGGCGAAGGCGGAGGTCAGCACCGCACTCAAGTCATCGGGCGTTGATCTTTCGCCGGAGCAGCTGGATCTGCTGCTCGACGGTGTGCTGTCGGGCGATCTGGTTCGGCTCGTTTCTACATTCGAAGCGGCCAAGCTGATCGACGCGCAATTGGCGCGGCTCGTGGAAGCGGCCGGCGACAATGCCGCGACGGCGCGCAAGTACTTTGCAATGCACGCAGCTCTATTCGCGATGCTCGTGCATGCGCAGGACATGGCCATTGCCAAAATCGACAAGCAGTATCTGCCGCGGCTCGATGCCGTGATGAAGGACATCCAGAACGCCAAGTCGCGGACAGCGGACCTGTTGCGGGCGGATAACCGTCCCGACCAGACACGCATGCTGGAGGCTAACCGCGACAGCCAGAAAGTGGCGGAGGATGCTGCCAAGGCTTACCGGCGTTATCTGCAGCAGCAGCGCGAACAGATCGCCAAGGCCCGGCAAAAAGCCGCCCACGACCTCAAGATCGCGGACAATACCTTCGAGACGGTGCAGGCGAGTTTTGAACTCAACAATCTGATGCGGGACGGGTCGGCTTCGTTCGAGGCCCTGCAAAAGCT
Organism: uncultured Alphaproteobacteria bacterium; assembly: GCA_963778225.1. Classification (GTDB taxonomy): domain Bacteria; phylum Pseudomonadota; class Alphaproteobacteria; order Rhizobiales; family Hyphomicrobiaceae; genus JAGVSR01. The sequence continues at coordinate 125,563 of CAVZTR010000010.1, read as the reverse complement.
CGAGGCACCGACATTCGAACAGATCTTCCGCAACGAGGAACTGCGGCGCGAGTTCGAGGCCCTGACGCGCAAGCTCGATCAGCCGACCAGCTGATCATGCGGCCCAGCGCACGGCTCAGAATAGCCAGATCGAGGCCAAGCCCAAGAACGCGAAGAAGCCGACGCAGTCCGTGATCATCGTGACGAACACGCCCGAGGCGGGGGCAGGATCGAGTTCGAAGTGGTGGAAGATAAGCGGGATGAGAATGCCGGCCACGGCCGCGCAGAACAGGTTGACGATGATCGCCGCGCCGATCACGCCGCCGAGGGTTCCGGAGCCGAACCAAAAGAACACCACCGTCGCCATAATCACGGACATGATGAGGCCGTTCAAAAGACCGACGAGGGCCTCGCGGGTGATCACGCGGCGGGCGTTCATCGAGCCGAGCTTGCTCGTCGCCAAGGCGCGCACGGTCACGGTCATGGTTTGCGTACCGGCATTGCCGCCGGTAGACGCCACGATGGGCATCAGAACCGCGAGCGCGACCATCTGCTCGATGGATGCATCGAATTGTTGAATGACGAACGACGCGAGGATGGCGGTGCCGAGGTTGACGACGAGCCAGGGGACGCGGCTTTTGACCGTCTCCAGCACCGAGTCGGCGAGGCTTTCGTCGCCGACACCGGCGAGGGCTTTCATATCCTCGTCGGCTTCGTCGTCGAGAACTTCCACGACGTCGTCCACGGTGACGACGCCGACAAGTCGCTGGTTCTCGTCGACCACGGGGACCGAAAAGAGGTCGTAGCGCTTGAACTGGCGGGCGACCTCTTCCTGGTCCTCCGTGGCAAGAACCACGTGGCGGTCGGTTTCCATCAGCGTTTCAACGAGCACGTTCCTCTTCGCCCGCATCAGCCGGGAAAGTTCGACGCTGCCCATGACGCGGAACGACGGGTCGACGACGAAGATCTCCGAGAAGCTCTCGGGCAGATCGTCGGCGTCGCGCATGTAGTCGATGACCTGTCCGACCGTCCAGAAAGGGGCGACCGCCACGAAGTGGGCCTGCATCAGGCGCCCGGCGGTCTCTTCGGGATATTCGAGGTTGCGTTCGAGCGCGGCGCGATCGGACGTCCCGAGCTGGGCGAGGACCTCTTCCTTGTCGCGCTCCTCGAGGCCCTCGATGATGTAGGCCGCGTCGTCGGTGTCGAGTTCCCTCACCGCGCGGGCGAGAAGGTCGTTGGGCAGCGCCTTCGACAGCTGGTCGCGTACGGTCTCGTCGAGTTCGGAAAAGACTTCGAAGTCGAAATCGAGACCGAACGCGAGGATCAGTTCGAGGCGAGCCTCCGGCTCCAGAAGCTCAATGAGATCCGCGAGGTCAGGGGCACGCAGGTGTTCCACCATGTGACGGGCAGAACCGGGAGCGCCCGCGTGCAGCGCTGCCGCGACATCGCGCACCAGATCATCAATCGATGCTTCCTCGACCTCAGGCGTCGACGTGTGCGAACCGGTTTGAGACACGCGGGAATTTTCCTTGCTTCTTCAAGCGCGGGAGGTTTGGCCGCCAACGGAACGAACTCAGTCGGGCAGTTAGCATACGTGCGTCGCATCGCCTACCGTGGTGCTGGAAAAGCACATAGAAAATATCGGCTGGGTTGCACCGGGCGAAGCAGCGCAGCTAATGTCTCCCGTGTCGGACTATGCCGCAGGGAACGCGCCTGTGCGCCGACCGCGTGGGGGTCACTTCGGGGATGACGCTTTTATGACAGATTGCGGCTGGCAGAGGCTCCTTTTCGGGGTTCTGTTCGCGGCGCTCCTGATCGGGGGGCGCGGCGCGGGGGCTGCTGATTCTGACATCGCGACGGGCGCTATCGGGCCGGCAGCACCGTGTGTGGGAGTTCCTGACGCGCTCGGTGTTTCGCGTGTCGCGGAGATCGATACGGCCGACGGACCGCGGTTCGGCGTACCGGGACCAGATGCGTACCCTCTCCTGCAAGACAAAGAAGTCATCCTGACCTTCGATGACGGGCCGGTCCGCCGCTATACTCAACCTATTCTGGATGCGCTGGACGAGCAGTGCGTGAAGGCTACGTTCTTTACCGTCGGGCGGATGGCGCTCGCCGATCCCCAAACGCTTCGCGATACGGCGGCGCGTGGACATACGATCGCGTCGCATACCTGGTCGCATAAGCGGCTCGACCGCATCGGTTCGGCGGCGTCCAAGCAGGAAATTGAACTGGGTTTCAGCGCGACGACCCTGGCACTCGGCCGACCCATTGCTCCGCTGTTTCGCTTTCCTTACCTGGGCGAGAGTTCGGCCATGCGCGCTCATCTGAAGACGCGCCATATCGCGAACGTCGCCATCCACATCGATAGCCGTGATTTCCTGACCCGCAACCCGACGGTGATGCGCAATAACGTCATGTCGCAACTTGCGCAGAAGGGCCGCGGCATCATTCTCTTTCACGATATTCAGCCCTCCACGGCCGGCGGCATGCGGGCGCTGCTCAAGGAGCTGAAGTCGAAGGGATACAAGATCGTCCACATCGTGCCGAAAGGGCATGCCGCGACCTTGCCCGCGTTCGACGCCATGGCGGAACGCGAGGCCCAACGGCGTAAGCTCGCATTGTCGAGCCAGCCACTTGCCGACCGTTCGGTGGTCTGGCCGGTGACGTCGGGCTCGCCCGAACAGTTGCCATGGGCGACAGAGGACGCCCGCGCCGCTCAGCCGGTTTCGGCGGCGGCGTCGCCGACGTCGAAGAACGCTCCGCCACTCCCGCCGCCGGTCCGGCCGAATCTGCGACCGGCGATGAACGACGACAGCTGGGCCACGAATCCGCTCGGCCGCCCGTAGGGATGCCTGCAAGCCTCAGATGCAGAACCTTCTGACGCCACGCTGTTGCTCGAAGATCGGAAATCGGCCACCCTCCGCCCAACTTTAGGGATTTCATGGTGGGGCCCGATGCTTCGGCGACTGGGATTGATTTGGGCGCTTTCGATCGTAGCAGCCGGGACTGCCGCCGGTGCGGCGCAGGCCGAGCGCACGTGCGCCGATCCCAAGGCAGCTCTCGGTGTGGAACGCGTCGTGGAGATCGATGCGTCGACAGGACCGCTTTTCGGCGACCTTTCTGGACTCACGCGCGAAGAAAGCTTTCTTCAACCGCGCGAAGTTGTGCTGACGTTCGACGACGGCCCGATGCCCTGGATCACGAAGTCGATCCTCGACACGCTCGATCGCTTTTGCACGAATGCTACCTTTTTCTCCGTCGGGCGGATGGCCATAGCCTATCCTGCGACCGTCAAAGATGTGCTGTCGCGCGGACATACGCTGGGGAGCCATACCTGGTCACACCCGCTCAATCTCAAGCGTCGCGGCCTGGATCGGGCCGTCGATGAAATCGAGCGCGGTTTTTCGGCCATTGCGATGGCGGCGGGGCAGCCCATCGCGCCATTCTTCCGCTTTCCGGGCCTCAGCGACAGCGATCCCATGCTGGCGCACTTGCAGTCGCGCGGGATCGCGACTTTCACGGTCGATGTGGTCTCGAACGACAGTTACATCGGCAATGCCGATCGACTTGCGACCTATACTCTGGCGCAGATCGACAAGCGGCAGGGCGGCATCATTCTTTTTCATGACATCAAAAGTGCGACCGCCAAAGCGCTCCCCGTCGTGCTGGCAGGGTTGAAGCAGCGCGGTTACAAGGTCGTTCACATGCGGCCGAAGGCGCCTCTCGTACCGCTGGACACGTATGACGCGGACCTTGAGAAGCTGCTCGTCAAATCGCAGCCAAAAGCAACCGGCGTGCCCTCTGTGATCGCCGCATCCGCCGATGCGTCGGGTACTGCATCGCATCTGCTGCCCTTCTTCGGATCACCGGCGGTCCTGAAGACGCTGTCCGGCGAGGACGCGGAGGTCACCGCAATTTCCCCTCCGGCGCGCATGCGTGCGGCCGCCACGACGGGACTGCATACCGATGTTGCCACGCCGCAGGAGCGCAAGAGCGAGCGGGCGCGTGGTGGCCATAAGGTGAAACCGGAGCGGGTCAAACGCGCCACCGCCGGCGAGCCGTCACCATTCATGATGTTTGGATTTTGAGCCCTACAATCGAGATCCCGGCCGGGTCCCGAGAGTTGCTCTGACGTCGCTGTCTTAGGACCTTACGACTCCCACAATAGGAGCCGCACTGGCTTGCGACCGAAGTTCGGTGCCACGTGAGCATTGGTGCGGTTGAGAGGACTCGAACCTCCACGGGTTGCCCCGTTACCACCTCAAGGTAGTGCGTCTACCAATTCCGCCACAACCGCATGGGATCGCCCCGCCGGCTTTTAGCCAAGTGGGGGAGCCGCGCAGCGCCCCAAAGAGGAGTGCTGCCGAGGCGACGGGAACTAACAGACGGCTCAGGAGAAGGCAAGCGGCAACCGGCACCGGAGCCGCAACAAATGAACGGGCTGCGGCAACCGGCGTCAGTTGTGCCGCCATCACGCGTTGCGGGCCGCGATCTGGCACTGGCACAGTGGATGTTGGCACCGTGGAAGGAGACCCTTGATCGGCGCTCAGACCATCTTCAAAGGACGATACCTGATATTTTCATGTCGGACCCCAACCCCACCCTTCGCCTGATGCGATCGACCGGAGCCGTCGATTACCCGGCGGCCGTTCGATTCATGGAGAGGGAAGCAAACTTGATCGCGAATGGCGATCAGCCCGAGCTCATCTGGTTTCTGGAACATCCTCCACTCCTGACGAAGGGAACGCGCGGGCGCGCCGAGCATCTCGTTGATGCCGGTCGATTCCCGGTCTTCGAGACGGATCGCGGAGGCGAGATCACCTACCACGGACCGGGACAGCGCATCGTTTACACGCTGCTCGACGTCCGCCGTCGTGCGGACGGCGATGTGCGTGCGTTCGTCCGACTGCTCGAACGCTGTGTCATCGGTGCTCTCGATAGGTTGGGTGTGACGGCGACAAGCGATCCGGCGCGCCCGGGGGTCTGGGTTCATCGGGCCGACCTGCCAGGGGGCGAAGCGAAGATCGGCGCGCTCGGGCTGAAGGTTCGGCGCGGCGTCAGCCTGCACGGGATCAGCCTGAACGTGGACCCCGACTTGTCACATTTTGCGACCATCGTGGCGTGTGGTTTGGAGGGTTCGGCGATCACCAGCCTCGCGGCGCTCGGTGCGATTGCCGATTTCGAATCTGTGGATAACGCGCTCATCGCGAGTTTCACGGAATATCTCGGACCCCTCACGGCCGTGCCTGACCCAGAGGTGGGTGCTGCCGACACGGGCCTGACACCTTAGTTCGGCTGTCCAGCAACGGCGCGGGCGAATGCAAAACAAAACGGCACCCGAGCCAGATGGCGCGGGTGCCGGATTGCATTGCCTCGATCAACTCTGCCGCTTTACGGGCTGGGCTTAGAAGGCTGGCCGGCTGCTCCAGAAGGTGGAGAAACCAGCGGCCCTTGCCCTTCAGCGTAGAGATCGCCCCCTTCGATGGTCGTGACCTCCGTGCCTTCGAGCACGTAGGGATTCACGTCGTCACCGTCGATGCGGATGCGGCACCCGCGTTTGCAGACCCCTTCAAGAACCTCGTCTTTTTTGAGAACGTGGTCTTTCTGGATGTCTTCCTCGATGATCGTGACCGTGTGGTCCTTATCATCCCGGTTCGTGACCGACGCCGCTTGCGCGGCGGAGAAAACGCTGACCAGCATCACCGTGGGAACCACCGAAGCTCCAAGGAGCCGACTGACTAGGTTCCGGGGCACGAGGCAGGAAACTCTTACTTCTTCTTCTTCGCCGCCGGCTTCTTGGCAGCGGCCTTCTTTGCGGCAGGCTTCTTTGCAGCTTTGGCCATGTGTATCGTCCTTCAGTTTATCCACCGTGCATGACTGCGCGGTTCTGCTTCCCCGACTCGCGTCGAGACGTGTGCAATGTGGTGAGAATCAAATCGGGCTTCAAACGGAAAATTCCGCTGACCACTATCGAAAATTTCGATAGATAGATCACCAGCGCTTCAACATCCGTGCGAGTGCATGATGGACATCAACCTCGCCCGCACCTTCCTGATGGTCGCTGAAACCGGGAGTTTCATCGACGCCGCGCATCGCTTGAACATCACGCAATCCACGGTTTCCGCGCGGATCAAGGGGCTCGAGGATCTGCTTGGGCGTCCCGTTTTTGAACGGTCGAAATCCGGCGCCGACCTGACGGCTGCGGGTGAACAGTTCCACAAACACGCTCTTGCACTCGTGCGCGTGTGGCAGCGCGCGCAGCTCGAAGTTTCACTTTCCGACCAGCATCGCGATCACATCGCGATCGGCGCGCCGGCCACGCTCTGGCATGGCGTGTTGTTGAAAACCATCTCGATGCTAAGAAGCGAGGCCCCCGACATCGCCGTTTCCGCGACCGCGGCGCTGCCGGACGTTCTGACCCAGCGGTTGATCGAGGGAACCCTCGACCTGGCGGTGATGTACCGGCCGATCCAGCCGCCCGGGCATACGGTCGAACATCTCTTCGACGAGGAATTCGTGCTGGTCACAAGCGGCCGGGCCGGTCAGCGGAAGGGAAATACGGATTACGTCTTCATCAATTGGGGTCCGGACTTCCAGCAGGATCACGCGGCGGCCTACCCGGAGCTGATCAAGCCGGGGCTCTCGCTCGATCTTGGCAGCATGCCGCTGGAGTATGTGCTGGCCAATGAACTGTCGGCTTACTTCCCCATGCGGCTGGTGAAGCCCTACCTCTCGCGCGGTCGGCTCAAACAACCCAAGCGCGCCCGCCGCTTCGTCTACCCGGTCTATCTCGTGTACCCCGAAGCCCGCGACGAGGAGGCCTACGAGCCCATTCTCGACCGCCTCAGACGCGAATGCGGTCGTTACGCTTCTGATTAGTGGCGCGCTTATTAGTGGCGCACGGCGACTCCGCTGGCGCGGAGCCGGCCGCCGTGCTTCGGATTAGTGGCGCACGGCGACTCCGCTGGCGCGGAGCCGGCCGCCGTGCGCGGTTATGCGCGGAGCGGGCCTCTGTGCGCGGAGAGCCGCCTCAAATGAAAAAAGGCCGGCCTCATTGCTGGGGCCGACCTCTGCATTCCTATGATGTGCGAACGATCAGGCGAATTCGAGGATCACGGCATCGACCGCGAGGCTGTCGCCGGCCTTTGCGTTGACCTTCTTGACCTTGCCGTCGATTTCCGCGCGCAGGACGTTTTCCATCTTCATGGCTTCGACCACGGCCAATGGATCGCCGGCCTTCACGTCGGCGCCCTCCTCGACGTTGATCGCCTTGACCAGTCCTGGCATCGGGCACAGCAGGTACTTGGACATGTCGGCTGCAACCTTCACCGGCATGAGAGCTGCGAGTTCGGCTTCGCGGCTGGTGAAGACGTGCACGGGCACGGTGATGCCGCGATAGGACAGCGTCAGACCGTTGAGGCGAGGGCGCACCATGATCGCCGCGTCGCGGTTGTTGACCTTGCCATGCCAGAGCGGCTGGCCGGGCTGCCAGCTGGAGACAATCGAAATCGTTTCGCCGCGGACTTCATCGGCACCGATCATGGTGACGGCGAAGGAGTGGTCTGCACCCGTCACTTCCATCTTGAGCTGGTCGTCGCCGATCTTGACCACGCGGGTCTTGGCGAAGCTCACCGCTGTGCCCGACATCTGGTGGGTAATCTGGCGGCGACGCGAATTCTGCTGATGGTCGATGACGGCGGCGACTGCGGCCAGTATGCGGCGCTCTTCGCCCTCGGCTGCGCGGGGCTTGAAGCCGTCCGGGTACTCTTCCTTGATGAAGCCGGTCGAGATCTTGCCCGAGATCCAGCGCGGATGCTGCATCACCGCCTGGAGGAAGGGAATGTTGTGCTGGATGCCGTCGATATAGAACGCATCGAGCGCATCGGCCTGAGCGGCGATCGCCTTCTCGCGCGTCGGCGCGTGGGTGACGAGCTTGGCGATCATCGGATCGTAGTACATCGAGATTTCGCCGCCCTCGAAGACGCCGGTGTCGTTGCGGACGGTGGCGCCTTCACGAGCACCCTCGGCCGGCGGTCGGTACTTCACCAGGCGGCCAATGGAGGGCAAGAAGTTGCGGAACGGGTCCTCGGCGTAGACGCGGCTCTCGACGGCCCAGCCGTTCAGCTTGATGTCGGACTGCTTGAAGGGCAGCTTTTCGCCGGCGGCCACGCGGATCATCTGCTCAACGAGATCAACACCGGTGATCATCTCGGTGACGGGGTGCTCCACCTGAAGGCGGGTGTTCATCTCGAGAAAGAAGAACGAGCGATCCTGCCCTGCCACGAACTCGACCGTGCCGGCGCTGTCGTAGCCAACGGCTTTGGCCAGTGCGACGGCCTGCTCGCCCATGGCCTTGCGGGTCTTCTCGTCGAGCAGGGGAGACGGCGCTTCTTCAAGGACTTTCTGGTTGCGGCGCTGGATGGAACACTCGCGCTCGCCGAGATAGACGACGTTGCCGTGCTTGTCGCCGATCAGCTGGATTTCGATGTGGCGGGGATCGACGATGAACTTCTCGATGAACATGCGGTCGTCGCCGAACGAGGACTTGGCCTCCGACTTGGCGAGGGGGAAGCCTTCCTCCACTTCCTTGCGGTTGAACGCGATGCGCATGCCCTTGCCGCCGCCGCCGGCAGAGGCCTTCATCATTACGGGGTAGCCGATCTCTTCAGCAATCTTGACGGCGTGCTTCTCGTCGCTGATTTCGCCCATGTAACCGGGGACAGTCGAAACCTTGGCGGCGGCTGCGGCCTTCTTGGATTCGATCTTGTCGCCCATGGCGGCAATGGCGTGCGCGTTGGGGCCAATGAACACGATGCCGGCCTTGGCGAGCGCAAGCGGGAATGCTTCGCGTTCCGACAGAAAGCCATATCCCGGGTGGACGGCCTCGGCGCCGGTCTGTTTGCAGGCATCGATGATTTTTTCGATGATGAGATAGGACTGCGCCGCAGGAGCCGGGCCGATGTGGACCGCTTCGTCGGCCATCTCGACGTGCAAGGCATCCCGGTCGGCGTCGGAGTAGACCGCTACGGTCTTGATACCCATCTTGCGCGCGGTCTTGATGACACGGCAGGCGATCTCGCCGCGGTTGGCGATCAGGATCTTCTTGAACATCGCGGATGCGGTCCCGTCTTGGTTCTATAGGGAGAGAATGGGGGTCAGATCGACGGCTGGTTCTAGACGCCTCTTTCCGTCACGTAAACGGGCAACATGGCGCGCCCGGAGCGCCTCGGAGACCGGTCGGGACCCTCCTTGTTCGGCCCCTCGCCCACGCCCCCGAAGCGTTAACATCGCCGGATTTCGAAATTCAATCATAGAATCGGCGCTCCCGGCAGCACAGGGCCGCCGGGTTGCAAGTTTCAGCGCATAGCAAAGCCGGCTCTGCTCAGGCCGCCGAGGTTCGGCGGATCAGGTCCACAAGCGCAGGGTGGAGCATCGTGGCTTCCCGGCGCAGGTAGTCGATGAGGGCCAGTTCCGTGGGTGTCAGGCGGTCGTCGCGGGTCAGCCGCTCGACCAGCCAACTAGCCTCGCCTTCGGTGATTTCTTCGTTGGTGATGATCTCGATCCGCTGCCGCTCGAGGCGGGCGAGCGCGCGCTCTTCCGAGCTTTGCTCACTGTAAGTGTCCCAGACGCTTGCGAGGCTGCTGGTCGCCATCGCGTCGACGAGGTTTGTCAGAGAGAGGTCGCCGCGGCGCTTCAACCACGCATCGGAGCGCAAGGCTTCCTCGCGGCTCGGCGGCGCGTACCCGGAGGCCGCCAGAACCACGTTGGCCATCGCTTTGACGAAAAGGTCCGTCCAGGCGGCATTGGGTGAGCCGGCGGCGACACTCTCTTCGATGGCGATCAGAACTTCGGCCTCGGCGCGAGTAACGGCAATGTTTCCATCCCCTCCGAAGGCATAGAGAACCCGCCGGACCAGATCGACCTCGGCGTCGGTGATCGTACCCGTTGCGCGCGTTCCGCCTGTACGCAACGGGCCGTCGCCCTCGATGACCGCGCGCTTCACTTCATCGAGGGCGAAGCGAACGAGGCGCTCGGGCGACCAGCGGGCCGTGTCCAAAACCTGGAGCAGAAGGTCGAGTTCGGTCTTCGTGCGCACCTTGCCTTCGGGGGCGATCACGGAGATCAGCCAGTCGGCGTTGGCGGCGGTGATGTAGCCCTCGGGCTCGGTTTGATTGACGACGTAATCGCACAATGCCTGCACGAAGAACTGCGACCATGCCGCGTCCTGTACGGGGCAGGTCTCGTTCAGTCGGACCAGGGTCATGGCTTCTTCGGAGGTGATGAGCCCGTCGTCGTAGAACGCCTGGCGCATGCGCAGGACGTCCTGCTCGCGGATGCTGCCGCGCGAAGAAATGGTGTCGACCGACACCGACCGCAGAATGCTCATGTTACCCCGACCCGACTAAGACAAAAGCTCGAGGTCGACGCTAGCGGTGGGGGCTTACCAAAGTGCTAAGCTGCGTTCTGTTCTGCGGCACAAATCGCCGATGTTGCCTTCGTGCACCGCTGGACGCGGGCCGGGCAAAAAAGAAGGCCGCCCGGAGAGCGGCCTTGAGAGTTCTGGGAGAAAGCTAGGGCCCGGGCGGGGTTCAGTTGCCGATGCGCGGGAGAAAGCGGCGGCGGCGGTTGTCGGTCTGCTCGGCCACGATGCGAGCTTCGGCTTGGTCCTGGAGGGTCTTGAGGACGCGCCTGTCCTTGCCTGACAGGTGGCCATCGGATTTCAGTGCCTGCTCGACCCGGACGATCTTCTGCTGCTCGGCGCGCAACCGGCGACCTTCCAGCCAGGTGATGCTGCCGGACTGGCGGCCCTGCTCGATGGTGAGACGCTGCTCGATAGAACGCTGGTCGATCGAGTGGGCCGATGCGCCGGCTACCGACGCGACGAGGGCCGAAGCGGCGAAAGTAGCGAGGGCGAGCGAGCGGGTCAGGGTGGTCGTCATGGTGTCGTCTCCGTTGGATCTCTTTGAAGGGGCATGTCACCCCGTCATGTGAGAAACCTTAGGAGACCACGGCTGAACCCGTTCTGAACCTCGTTTGCAGCTGTCGTTCATATTGCACCGGCCGCAGCCGGGGCCGATTACCGGCGCTGCATGCTGAACGTGGCGTGTCCGGCGCTACCGGAGAGATAGACGGTCTGACGCTTGCCGCTGACGATGATGCGAATGCGGCCCGTGACGCCGAATTCCGGGTTGTAGAATGTGCCCCCGAAGCGATTCTTCGTGTTCTGGCTGAGGATGGCCGTCTGCGAGACCTTGGCGGATGCAGTGGCACAGGTCGCCGACATGGCATAGGTGCGTCCGCCGGCTGCGATGTAGGAGGCTCGGCAACGGGCCTTTTCGCGCGCGCCGTTCGCCAAGGTGACGGTGCCGCTGCCGCTCCAGGTTCCGGCGAGCTCGGCGGCGATGGCGGCTTTGACGGGCGCAATCGTCAGGAAGACCGCGAGGAGTGTGCCAGCCGCGGCGAGGACCGCATACCGGACAGCCGCGGAATGGATGGGGAGTACGGCGGCGCGTGCGGACATGGAAATCTCCATTGCTCCCGGACCTTTGCCAAGATCACGGTCTTCCTACGATAAGATCGGCACGGCCGCATGGTTCCGCAACCGCGTGGCGTCAACAAAAAGGCGCGCCGCGAGTGGATCGCGGCGCGCCGATACTAACGCGAGTCGTCATGTTGCGGATCGCCGCAGCTTTGTCTTACTCGTCCTTCTTGCGCGGCACGCCGGGAACAGAGCCCGACGGGCGTGCCGGCTTCTCCTTCTTTTCCTTCGGGCCCGGCAAAGCCTTGCGCGGTGCGAGGTCGGCGAGCGCCGTTTCCGGCTCGTCGTCATCGTCGTCCGTTGTTTCGGGCTTGCGACTGCCCGGCTCGGCAGGGATGAATTCGAAGGCAAGGCGCTTCTCGAGCCCGGTGCCTTCCAAGTCGATCTTCACGGTTCCGCCGTGCTCGAGCTTGCCGAAGAGAAGTTCATCGGCGAGCGGCTTCTTGATGTGTTCCTGGATCACGCGGCCAAGCGGACGCGCGCCGAACTTCTCGTCGTAGCCGATTTCGCCAATCCATTTGCGCGCGGCATCCGTGAGTTCGATGGTGACCGAACGCTCGGAAAGCTGGGCTTCCAACTGGAAGATGAACTTGTCGACCACCTTGGCGATAACCTCGGGCGGTAGACCACCGAAGGGGATCACCGCATCGAGGCGGTTGCGGAATTCCGGCGTGAACATCCGGTTGACGGCTTCCGTATCCTCGCCTTCGCGACGGCCGCGCTCGAAGCCCATGGGGGGCTTGGCCATGTCGGTGGCACCCGCGTTCGTCGTCATGATGAGAATGACGTTGCGGAAGTCGACCGACTTGCCGGAGTGGTCCGTCAGCTTGCCGTGATCCATGACCTGCAACAGAATATTGTAGAGATCCGGGTGCGCCTTCTCGATTTCATCGAGGAGCAGCACCGAATGGGGATGCTGGTCGACGCCATCCGTCAGGAGACCGCCCTGGTCGAAACCGACGTAGCCCGGAGGCGCGCCGATCAGACGTGAGACGGAGTGCTTCTCCATGTATTCCGACATGTCGAAGCGCAGCAATTCGACGCCGAGCAGGTTGGCGAGTTGCTTTGCGACTTCCGTTTTGCCGACGCCGGTGGGGCCCGAGAACAGGTAGCAGCCGATCGGCTTTTCCGGTTCGCGCAGGCCGGCACGGGCGAGCTTGATCGCGGAGGCCAAAGCCGAGATCGCTTTGTCCTGGCCGAACACGAGCCGCTTCAGGTCGCGGTCGATGTTCTGGAGGACGTCAGCGTCGGTCTTGGACACGGTCTTTGGTGGGATCCGCGCCATGGTGGCGATCGTCGCTTCGATCTCCTTGACGGTGATCTTCTTCTTCCGCTTCGCTTCCACCACGAGCATTTGCGCCGCACCCAACTCGTCGATCACGTCGATCGCCTTGTCGGGCAGCTTGCGGTCGTGGATGTAGCGGGCGGCCAGTTCCACCGCCGCCTTGATGGCGTCGTTGGTGTACTTGAGCTTGTGGTACTCCTCAAAGTACGGCTTCAGACCCTTCAGGATCTCGATCGCATCGGCCACGGTCGGCTCGTTGACATCGATCTTCTGGAAGCGGCGGACGAGCGCGCGATCCTTTTCGAAGTGCTGGCGATACTCTTTGTAGGTCGTCGAGCCGATGCAGCGCAAAGCGCCCGACTGCAGTGCCGGCTTCAGCAAGTTCGAGGCATCCATCGCGCCGCCCGAGGTCGCACCCGCACCGATGACGGTGTGGATTTCGTCGATGAAGAGCACGGCGCCCGGATAGGCTTCGGCTTCCTTCATGACGGCCTTCAGGCGTTCCTCGAAGTCGCCGCGGTAGCGCGTGCCGGCGAGCAAGGAGCCCATGTCGAGCGCGAAGATTGTGGCGTCGCGCAGGACCTCGGGGACTTCGCCGCGGATGATCTTGCGGGCGAGACCCTCGGCAATTGCGGTTTTGCCCACGCCGGGATCGCCGACGAGGAGCGGATTGTTCTTCTGGCGGCGGCAGAGCACCTGGATCGTGCGCAGCACCTCCGGCTCACGGCCGATCAACGGATCGATCTTGCCGTCACGGGCCTTGCGATTGAGGTTGACGCAATACGTGTTGAGTGCGTCCTGCTGGCCCTTCTTGTCCTCTCCCGTTTCCGTTTGCTCGTTCTCCTCTGCACCCCGCACAACACGGGGTTCCGACATGCCGGGACGTTTCGCGATACCGTGACTGATATATTGGACGGCATCGAAGCGCGTCATGTCCTGCTCCTGCAGGAAGAACGCTGCATGGCTTTCGCGCTCTGCGAAAATCGCGACCAGCACGTTGGCGCCGGTGACTTCTTCGCGACCCGACGACTGAACGTGGACCACGGCGCGATGGATCACGCGCTGAAAGCCAGGCGTCGGAGAGGCTTCCGACACCGACTTGGACGTGATCGCCGTAAACTCGCTGTCCAAATATTCCGTGATGCGTGCGCGCAGCCGATCGACATCGACATTGCAGGCCCGCATCACAGCGGCTGCGTCACGATCTTCGATCAGGGCGGCGAGCAGATGCTCCAACGTCGCATATTCATGGCTGCGTTGGTTGGCATGCTCGAGCGCACGATGAAGGGTGATCTCTAGATTTTTCGAGAAGGACGGCACGTTTGACCTACTCTTTCTCCAGGGTGCATTTCAGAGGGTGCCCGTGCTGGCGTGAGAAGTCCATCACCAATGTCACTTTGGCTTCAGCCACTTCGTAAGTGAACACGCCACATATACCGACGCCCTTGCGGTGAACTGTCAGCATGATGTCGGTCGCTTCCTGGCGGCCTTTCTGGAAGAACTTCTCAAGCACGTGCACGACGAATTCCATCGGCGTGTAGTCGTCGTTCAGGAGTAGAACTTTATAGAGCGACGGCTTCTTTGTTTTCGGCCGTGTCTTGGTGACGATACCTGTTTTGCCCTGATCGCCGTCGCCACCCTGCCCCTGGTCCTTGTCCGGACCAGCAGCCCGCGGCCGCCCGTCGATCATGCCATGCCACACTTCTCCCATGCCCTCGATCGTGCCCGTGTTCGTGGCCTTATCGGCTCAACGGTTTCTGTTCTCAATTCGCACTGCCTCGAACGGCCAGCGCGGCTGTTAGTTCAATCCATCCGCGGGGCCGCGGCAAGTCCCCAGCGATTTCCCAGTCCAGCCGATGGTACTACGTACGTTCAGCCACACCCGTCTGGATGCGAAGGCAGGACTGGCTCCTATGGGCGGCCACCAGATGTGGGGATTGACTGCGACGCAAAAAAGGCCCGGGCTCGCGAGCCCGGACCTCTATCTTTCGGAGGATCCGCCTCAGCGGCGCCCGTTCAGCGAGCTCCCGGGAACATGCCCGGCTTGAAGGCATCCTTGGCAATGGACTGATACATGGCGCCGATCTTGGACATCTGCTGCATGTAGTCTTCATAGGCGCGCTTGGCGTAGGTCGTCTGAATTTCCATGGCCTGCTCGACCGATTTGGCGGCGACCAGTTTCTCGAAGGCTGCGGTGCTTTCTTCGAAGGCCCGCTTGGAATAGTCGGTCATCTCGCTCGCGATGACCTGCCAGCTCTTATTCCAGTCACCCATCATCTTCATGTAGCCTTCCATGCCGGTCTGGCCGAGCTTCTGGAAATCCTGGAAATTGTTGATCATGGGTGTCCGCCTTTCGGGTTGAGACCGGGCGAGGACGCCCGGTTGCCTTTGCACCGCTCAATGTGAGCTAGGCGCACACTATAGCTGCACCGCAGCATAACAAAAGCAGAAATATCGCATTGCAGCAATCTGAGTTGGTTCTGCATTGTGTTTACCCTAATGAAGGTGCTTTGCGCTACCGTGAAAATCAAATGAGACGGGCGCATGTCCCATCCCGGCCCCAAAGCCGCCCACAAGGCAGGCTTTATGGGTGAACGGAGGGGCGTGGTTGAGGACGGCAGATGCTTTCTGCCGGGCTCGATCCAAGCGACCCCGAAAGAGACAGGTTCAGGCTTTTGTAGGCGTTACACCGTGCGTCGATATTGGTGGGTCGTGATCGCGTCTCTCATTGGGGCGCTTGTCTCAGTCGCGTTGGCGTTGCCCGCGTCGGCAGCCGAAAAGGCGTCGGCCATGGTCATCGATGCGAACACCGGGCGTGTTCTGCACGACAAAGCCGGAAGTGAGCCGCGATATCCTGCTTCCCTCACGAAAATGATGACGCTTTATCTCGCGTTCGAAACGATTGAGGCAGGACGGCTTCAGTTTTCCACCCCCATTCCAGTTAGCGAACACGCAGCGGCGGCGGCGCCTTCCAAAATCGGCCTCGATGCCGGATCGGAAATTGCGCTCCGGGACGCCATCAAGGCTCTGATCGTCAAGTCTGCAAACGATATGGCCATCGCGATCGCGGAGAAGATCAGCGGGAGTGAAGAGGCGTTCGCACGCCTGATGACCAAACGGGCGCGCCAGATCGGTATGCGGGATACGACGTTCCGCAATGCCTCCGGTCTACCAGACCCCGAGCAGGTGACGACGGCGCGGGACATGCTTACGCTTGCCATGCGGATGCAGGACGATTTCCCCCAGCATTATCGGCTGTTCTCAACGCGTTCGTTCAGCTACGGCGGCAAGACATACCGGACACACAACGCATTGCTCGGCCGTTTCCCGGGCGTTGACGGCATCAAGACCGGCTATACGCGCGCGTCCGGCTTCAATCTCGTGTCGTCCTACAAAGCCGGCGGCAAGTATGTTGTCGGCGCTGTCTTTGGCGGAGCGAGCGCAGGCCTGCGCGACGCGCACATGCGCATGCTTCTCGCCCGTGGCATCGAAAAGGCATCGACCGAACGTACGCGCAAGTCCATGCCGCAGTTGATTGCGGAGGCCAAGCCCGCGGAGCGGCCGTCGCCGAACACGGTCAAGAAGCCGTCGCCTCCGGCCGCACCCAAGCCGGCTCCTGTTTCAATTGCACGCGAAGAGCCGCCGACGACGACGGACGTTCCGGCTGTCGCTGTCGAGCAGACTGAGCGCGCGGCTCCCAAGATCGACATTGCGAAGGTGAAGACAGTTTCGGTGCTGGCTTCGGCTTCGAGCGAAGACACTACACAGACGAACAGTCTTCCTGTCGAAGAGACGGCTGCAACACCGACTGATCCGCAAGGCCCCGCGCCGCTGACGTTCGCGACAATGACGGCGCGACCCGACTTCGCTGCGTTGAAAGCTCAGCTTGCCGCGCGCGTGGCATCGGAGCCGACGGATGTGGAAGCCGGGCGGACTTCGTTTGCACCCGCCAGCGTTGCGCCTCTGGCTGATACACCCGCACGTGAAACAGAAACCGTCATGGCGAAGCCTGAAGGCCTCGGCCGGCCGCCGTCTACGCTGCAGGCTCAGTTGGCCAGCTTTGCAGGTGAAGGACGCAACCAACCAAACTCGCTTGGCGCCGCATCCGAGAAGCCGGCACTTCAGACAGCGGTGGCCGATCTCCCAGCCCCGATGCCAGTCCCCGTTTCGACAGGTACGTCGCGGAACCTGAGCCGTAGCAGTTCGCCGGCTCCGCTTGCGGCTGCACCGCCGGTCAGTTCCGGCTTCCAAGTGCAGATTGGCGTTTATGGCTCCACGTCCGACGCCGAGCGCGCCATGGCCGCGGCAAAAACAAAAGCCGGTCACGTGCTGGCGGCGAGTTCGCCCGTCGCAATACCGATTACGAAAGGCGAGAAGCAACTCTATCGCGCACGGTTTGCCGGATTCGACAGCGCATCGGCCGCCAACGCGTGCAACGAGCTTCGCCGCAACGGGCTCGACTGCTTCGTCGCCCGGGCCAACTGAAATTCAGTCGCCGACCAGGATGACCTTCGCCTCGTTGATCTTCGAGGCGAGGTAATTCGATCCGCCGCGATCAGGGTGGAGCTTTTTCATCAGTTCACGATGGGCGGACCGCACCGCATCGTCTGTGGCGCCTTCTTCGAGACCGAGAATTTCGAGAGCTTCGGCGCGGGTCATGCCGCGTGAAGAAGATGGTGGCCGCACGTCGCCGTCGTATGCTCCGTCGTGCCCGCCGTTTCCCTGACGTTCAAGATCATCGCGCCATGTCGGGTGGCGCTGGTCGAGATAGGCTTCGATGACCTGTGCGGAATTCGGGTCGGCAAAGGTATAGTCCTGCCACAGCAGCACGAGTTCGGCCGGCGAGAGCGTTTCGATTTCCTGGCCGGCGAAACGTCCTTTGCGGACGGTGCCGCGAATGGCGCCGCTCGCATGATCGAGTTCCATCTCGAGGTGGTCAGTCGAGACGCGCGAGCCCTGGCCAGCCCCACCCGACCCGCCGCTGCCCCATCCGCCGGATCCCCAAGGCAGCACGCCGCGTCCCATCAGCAGACCCCAGCCGGCGAAACCGATCAGAAGCGCCAGATCGATGCGACCGCGCAAGGCCAGACCTGCTGCGACGGCCATCAGAAGTGCGCCGCCGACGAACCGCAACTGACGCGCTATGACGGCGGGGTTGGCCGACGTGAAGCCACGCAGCACCATCAGGACGACCGTGAGGACTGCGAGACCGGAGAGGAGATAAACCATCGCCGCCTCAGTCTCCCTGCTTCATTTGACCGAGGAGCAGTTGAGCGCCCTTTTCGCCGGAGCGCGTGCTCAAGGCCAGAAGTGCCTTGCGACCACCCGAGGCGTAGACCGCAACGGCGCGCAGGAGCGCCCGCAATTGCTCCGCCGAGCCGGCATCGAAGCGGCACGTCGCGCCTTTCGTCAGGCGCGCGATCTCTTTGTAGGCGCGGGTGGCATCGGGGTTCGCACCTTCCTGGAAGAGAAACACAGGCACGCCGAGAAGCCCGAGCGCACCGGCTTTCGAGCAGACGTAGTCGATATCTTCTTCCATGGCATCGCCGACAAAGACCACCGCGTTGATCCGGCGCTTTGCGGTTTCATCGGCTGCGTGAGTCAAGACGCGAGCGAGTTGCGTTATTCCCCCGCGACAGGACACGGTCGTCATCAGCCGCGCGAGTTCGGCAGGATCGGAGACCCAGCGCGAGGAGCGGCATTCGTTCATGCCGCGAAAAAATACGAGTTGAACGTCGAGACCGCCAACATCCTTCACCACCGTGAACATGTCGGCCTGAAGAGAAAGCGCCATGTCCCACGTCGGCTGGCGGCTCATGGTGGCATCCATGGCGAAGACGAGCCGGCCGCGCTGGCCGGTGGCGGAGGGCGCCAACGTCTTCATCCGAGCGATGAAATCCTGCACATCGCCCGACGCTTCGTCCGTGTTTGCCGGCGCGGAAGACGGATTTCCCTTCGACACAGCCCCACCCTCGGCGGTGGCAACCGGTCCGCGGGTTGGGGTGGGACGCTTATCCTTGGTGCTCATGATCTTAGATTGGTGATCGCGGGCCCGCGCGGCAAGGCCGTTCTCAGGGGTCGTCCTTAACAGAAAGTGTCAGAAGCTGAACATTGCCGCCTGTTGCGGTGATGTCGGTGGTCCGGACGCGCTCGGTGGCGAAGCGCTGGATGTACGACGGACCGCCGGCCTTCGGACCCGAACCCGATAGGCCTTCGCCGCCGAAGGGCTGAACGCCTGGGACCGCGCCGATCTGATTGCGATTGACGTAGAGATTGCCCACGCGCGCATGGCGGGCAACCTGATCGGCGACCGCTTCGATACGGCTGTGGAGGCCCAGGGTCAGGCCATAGCCGGATGCGTTGACGGCTTCGATCACCTTGCTCAAGCCGCCACGGGGAAAGCGGACGACGTGCAGGATGGGGCCGAAAACTTCGCGATCCAGGAGCGACAAGCGGTCGATCTCGTAGCACGCGGGCGAGACATAGGTTCCGCCGCGCACACTGGGCGGAAGCTGCAGATCGATCAATTCGCGCGCTTGATCCTGCATTCGGAGCTTATGCGTTTCGAGAGCATCCTGCGACGGCTCGTCGATGACTGGCCCGATGTCGGTGTCGATGGCGAGCGGATCCCCGATCTTGAGCGCGGCGATGGCGCCGGTCAGCATCGAAATCGTCTTGGCAGCGATATCGTCCTGCAGGAACAGCACGCGGGCTGCCGAGCATCGCTGGCCGGCGCTGTCGAAGGCGGAGCGGACGGCATCGCGGACAATCTGTTCGGGCAAGGCGCTCGAGTCCGCGATCATGACGTTGAGGCCGCCGGTCTCCGCGATGAAGGGAATGATGGGGCCACGCCGATCGGCAAGCGCTTTCTGGATCGACCATGCGGTTTCGTTCGACCCAGTGAAGGCAACGCCCTTAATGCGCAGATCTTTGACAAGCGCAGCGCCGACCTCGCCGCCGCCCGGCAGATAATGAAGCACGTTCGGCGGCACGCCCGCTTCGTGCAGCAGCTTGACGGCGAGGAAGCCGATGATGGGTGTCTGTTCGGCGGGCTTGGCGAGAACCGGATTACCGGCTGCAAGCGCTGCGGCGGCTTGGCCGACAAAGATCGCGAGCGGGAAATTCCAAGGTGCGATGCAAGCGAAGGGACCGCGGGCGCGCCATTCGATGGAGCTTGTCTCGCCGGTGGTGCTGGTGAGGCTGACGGGTTCGGCAAAATGCTTGCGAGCCTGGAAGGCATAGTAGCGCAGGAAATCAGCGGTTTCGCGGACTTCGGCCAGTGCGTTAGGGATCGTGCGGCCGGCTTCGCGGACGAGCAACGCCATGAGTTTCGAGCGGTCGCGCTCGATGAGATCGGCGGCGTTGTCGAGGATTTTAGCGCGGGCAGGTCCGCCGAGGCGGTCCCAACCGTGAGCGGCCTCTGTTGCTGCCGTCAGAGCCGCATCGATCTGCGAGTCTGTTGCGTTGCGCACCGTGCCCATGCGCTGGCTGCGGTCGTGAGGGCAAAGCACAAGGCTGGCAAGACCGGTTCCGGTTTGCACGCTGCCTGACACGATCGAAGCGGCTTCGTAGGACGCGCCGAGCGCAGTGTTCATCTCCGCAAGAACCGTGGCACGGACAGCGGCATTGTCGAGCGCCAGTCCGGATGAGTTGCGGCGCTCCGGCCAGAACACGTCGCGCGGCTTGACCAGGGACTTGGCAGTCTCCGTGCCGGCCGAGCGTTCGCGTTCGGCCTCCTCCACCGGATCACGGATGATGTGGGCGATGGGCATTTCGTCGTTGGCGAGGCGATTGACGAAAGAGGTGTTGGCGCCGTTCTCGAGCAACCGGCGCACGAGATAGCCGAGCAGGTCCTCGTGATCGCCGACGGGCGCGTAGATCCTGCAAGGCCGTGCGTCGCCCAGGCCTCCGCCCGTGCCTTGACAACGCTCTCGTAGATCCCCTCGCCCATGCCGTGCAGACGCTGGAACTCGAACGGCGTGTTGCCGGCGGCAACCATCGCAGCGGCAATCGTGTGGGCGTTGTGGGTGGCGAACTGGCCGGCGAACTGTTGCGGGTACGTCAGCATCAATCGCATGCAGGCGAGATAGGAGACGTCCGTGTTCCGCTTGCGCGTGAAGACCGGATAATCCGCAAGGCCGCGCTCCTGGGCCCATTTGATTTCGCTGTCCCAGTAGGCGCCTTTGACGAGACGCACGGGAATGCGCTTGCCGCGTTCTTCCGCCAGGCGACGTAACCAGCGCAGGACCGGAACTGCGCGACGGCCGTAGGCTTGGACAGCGATGCCAAGGCCGTTCCAAGTGCCGATCGCCGGGTTGATGAACGCTTCGCCGAACATGCGCAGTGTCGGCTCAAGTCGGTCCTGCTCCTCGGCATCGACCGTGATGCCAAGACCGCGCGCCATGGCATGGTGCACGAGCGCATTGAGGCGCGGCAGGAGTTCCTTCAGGAGCCGTTCGTCTTGTCCGGCTTCGAAGCGCGGATGCAGAGCCGACAGCTTCACCGAGATCGATGGACGCGGGATGATCGCATCGGCATTGACGGCGTTGAGCGGGCCGACGGCGAGGCCGACGCATTCGATGGCCGCGACGTAGCGCTGGAAGTAGCGCTCGGCATCGGCCTCCGAGCGGGCGGCTTCGCCGAGCATGTCGTAGGAAAAGCGGTAGCCTTTTTGCTCGTAATCTCTCGCCCGCGCGATTGCGTCTTCGATGGTGCGGCCGAGCACAAATTGCTCGCCGAGAAGTTTGACCGCCTGGCGAATGGCTTGGCGAATGAACGGCTCGCCGGAGCGGGCGACGAGGCGCTTCAGCGCGTCGATGGCATTCGCCGACTGGCTGTCCTTCAGCTTGACGAGCCGGCCAGTGAGCATCAAGCCCCAGGTGGAGGCGTTGACGAAAAGGCTGTCGGAATGGCCGCGGTGCCGATCCCAGTTTCCGTGCGCAATCTTTTCGGCAATGAAGGCGTCGGCGGTCTCCGCATCGGGGATGCGCAGAAGGGCCTCGGCGAGGCACATCAGGATGATGCCCTCTTCGCTCGAAAGTCCGTACTCGCGCATGAAAGCGTCGATGCCGCCATGCTGGGCTTGATCTGCGCGGGCATCCTGCACGATGCGGCGGGCGATCTCGGCCGTGCGGCGGCGCTCGTCCTCGGTGTAGACGGCGCGCTCGATGAGACCGCCCACGAGGCGATGTTCATCGATCAGATGGTGGGCTGCGATTTCGTCGATCGACGGCAGGCGGCCGAACGGCAGCCGGGTTGCGCTTCCCGCTGCCGTTCCGCCTGTCTCAGATGCCTTGCGTACTGCGACCATGGCCTTGTCCGTTCGTCGTCCCGGCAATTCGATTTCCGATACTAGAATAGCAGATCGGCGCGCGCCGTTGACGACGCAAGGCGGAACTTCAATCGCCCCTTGACTGCTTTCCTGGGGACCGGTTCTGTGCCCGGCGCGTCGGCCACAGTGGCCGCTTGAGGTCACCCATGGCTCCGCCCCGGATTGTCCGCACCGTCAAGGCTTTGCGATCAGCTGTTCAGAAATGGCGGGGGGCGGGAGAAAGTGTGTCACTCGTGCCGACAATGGGTGCGCTGCACGATGGTCACCTGACGCTGGTGACGCTCGGCAAGCGCAAGTCGGACCGGGTGGTCGTGTCGATCTTCGTCAATCCGACTCAGTTCGGGCCAACGGAGGATCTATCGCGGTACCCGCGCGACGAGGCTGGGGACGCCAAGAAACTCGGCTTTGCCGGGGCCGATCTGATCTGGGCGCCGACTGCCGAAGACATGTATCCGGAGGGCTTTGCGACGACCGTCGTGCCGAAGGGCGCTGCGCTGCCGCTCGAAGGAGAATTCCGGCCACATCATTTCGCCGGGGTGGCGACCGTCTGCACCAAGCTCTTCTCGCAGGTGACGCCGGATATCGCGATTTTCGGCGAGAAGGATTACCAGCAGCTCTGCGTGATCCGTCAGCTGGTGCGCGATTTGAATTTGCCGCTGAGGATTGTCGCAGCGCCCACGTCGCGGGAACGTGACGGCCTCGCGCGCTCATCGCGCAACGCCTACCTGACGGCCGACGAGCGGGCGGCTGCCCCTGCCCTGCACCGCGCCATCAAGGGCCTCGCGGCCATTGCGGCCAAGGGCGGGCTCGTCAACAAAGCGATCGATGTCGCGACGCACGACCTTCTGCAGGCGGGTTTTGCCAAGGTCGATTATCTGACCGTCAGGGATGCCGAGACGTTGGAGCCGTTCGCGCCCAAGTCGGGGCGGCCGGGACGGGTGCTGGGAGCGGCGTGGCTTGGATCGACCCGCCTCATCGACAATATCGCCGTTTGATCGGGTCCATGTTGCGTCTGCGACCGTGCACGGGTCTTTAACGCTGCCCCGTCATGATGCCGGCACCTTGGCTTTCAGAGGGCAGGCATCCGATGTTCGAGCGCAACCGCGTCGACAATGCGAACGATCCGACGGTCGCGATTGAAGTCGGACTGGCGGGCGGCGCGACGATCACCGGCCGGGCCGCCTTGGGCAAGGGTAAGCCGCTGCACCGGCTGCTCGATGGTGACGAGAAGTTTCTGTTTGTCGATTGTTTCGAGGGCGAGGCGCAGTTCGTTGCCAAGGCAGAGATCACGTCGGTGAAGGTCATCCCCACCCAGCGCGCGCGGGCGTTGAACCTGCCGTTGCCGGACGCCTCGAATTTCGATCCGCATCGGATCCTCGGCGTGCAGAAGGGCGCACCATGGGACGAAATCCGCGCCGCCTACCATCGGATGACGAAACTCTATCATCCCGACAAGTTCGAGAGCGTCGAGTTGCCAGATGAGGTGCGCGCGTACCTCGTCGCCATGACGAAGGAAGTGAACGTCGCCTTCCGCACGCTCCGCTCGGCGGCGAGCGGCGGCCGCGCTGCTTGAACGTGCGGCGAGGCCTAGACGCGGGTGGCCAACTGCAAGCCTGAAAAAAACGAAGCGAACGAATGGGCGATCAGGCTGATGTTGCCCATGCCTTCGATGGTGCCGTCGGTCTCGTCGAGATCGGGCTCGCGCTCTTGGTCCCAAAAGTAGACCTTGCCGCGCGCGTCACCTGCGATCCCTAAGCAGATCGCATTGCCGGTGCTGTCGTCCATGATCCAGATGAGTTCGCGCGGAATGCGGGCGAGCCAATCCTGGTAGGTCGATCGCTGACTGCGCAGGTCCATGTGCGGTTCG
Source organism: uncultured Alphaproteobacteria bacterium (assembly GCA_963778225.1). Taxonomy (GTDB): domain Bacteria; phylum Pseudomonadota; class Alphaproteobacteria; order Rhizobiales; family Hyphomicrobiaceae; genus JAGVSR01. The sequence goes on along the minus strand of CAVZTR010000010.1, from coordinate 101,559 downwards.
GCGCGCAGGCCGCCGATGTGGTGGAGATCGCTATCGATCGGTTCGCCATCCGCGGTCGCGCCGCTGATGAGCAGCGCACCACCGACCCAGCCGCCATTCACGGCTTGAAGGAACGCGCGGTAATCATCGGGCAGGCCGATCCCGATTTCTTTTTCGAACGCGACGATGTCGGCTTCAGACAGCGGTGTGCCGGGCCTGGCGAGATAGGCGCGAAATTCGTCGAGGGTCATGCGTTGCTTCCGGCGTCGGTGATTGGGCAATCGTCATGCGCGATTCCGATGGCCGGAAAGCGGCAAACAAAAAGGCCGATCGTTGCGATCGGCCTTTCTGCACTTTGCGCCCCGCGGACAGCTGCCCGGTCGCGCAGCGAGCGGCACAGCAGCCAGTGAGCGAGACTACAGCGGAATGTTGTCGTGCTTCTTCCAGGGGTTTTCGAGGGTCTTGTTGCGCAGCATGTTGAGGCCGCGGCAGATGCGGCGGCGCGTGCCGTGCGGCAGGATCACTTCGTCGATGTAACCGCGTTCGGCGGCGACGAAGGGATTGGCGAAACGGGCTTTATACTCTTCGATGCGGGCCGCAATCTTATCGGGGTCGCTTGCGTCGGCACGGTGGATGATTTCCGCTGCGCCTTTGGCGCCCATGACCGCGATTTCCGATGTCGGCCAAGCGTAATTGATATCGCCGCGGATGTGCTTGGAGCTCATCACGACGTAGGCGCCGCCGTAGCCCTTGCGCGTGATGATCGTGATCTTGGGAACGGTCGCCTCGGCGAAGGCAAACAGCAGCTTGGCGCCGTGCTTGATGAGGCCGCCGTATTCCTGCGCCGTGCCTGGCAGGAAGCCCGGAACGTCGACGAAGGTCACGATCGGGATTTCGAAACAGTCGCAGAAGCGCACGAAGCGGGCGGCTTTGCGCGATGCGTCGCTGTCGAGAACGCCGGCGAGCACCATCGGCTGATTGGCGACGATGCCGACGGTGTGGCCTTCCATGCGGGCGAACCCGACGATGATGTTCTTGGCGTAATTCTCCTGGATCTCGAAGAAGTCGGCCTCGTCCACGACTTTGAGGATCAGCTCCTTCATGTCGTAGGGCTTATTCGGGTTATCCGGGATCAGGGTGTCGAGCGATTTGTCTTCGCGATCGGGGCTGTCGGGCGTGGGGAGGACGGGCACGCCGGCACGGTTGTTGGAGGGCAGAAAATCCATGAGACGGCGCATCTGCAGCAGCGTCTCGAGATCGTTCTCATAGGCACCGTCGGCAATCGAGGACTTGCTGGTGTGAACCTTGGCGCCGCCCAGTTCTTCCGCCGTTACGCTTTCATTGGTCACGGTTTTGACGACGTCGGGACCGGTGACGAACATGTAGCTCGTATCCTTCACCATGAAGATGAAGTCGGTCATGGCGGGCGAATAGACGTCGCCACCCGCGCACGGGCCCATAATGACGGAGATCTGCGGGATGACGCCCGAGGCCAGGACGTTGCGCTGGAACACCTCGCCGTAGCCGCCGAGGGCATCTACGCCTTCCTGAATGCGCGCGCCGCCAGCGTCGAAGAGGCCGATGATCGGGGCGCGGTTCTTGAGCGCCATGTCCTGGATCTTGGTCATCTTGCGGGCGTGGCTCTCGGAGAGCGAACCGCCAAGCACGGTGAAATCCTTCGCGAAGACATAGACGACGCGGCCGTTGATCGTGCCCCAGCCGGTGACGACGCCGTCGCCGGGCGTCTTGTTTTTCTCCATGCCGAATTCGGAGCAGCGGTGCTCGACGAAGGTGTCGAACTCTTCGAAGGAATTCTCATCCATCAGGAGTTCGATGCGTTCGCGGGCGGTCAGCTTGCCTTTCGCATGCTGGGCATCGATACGGGGCTTGCCACCGCCCAAGCGGGCATTGTCGCGGCGGCGCTGGAGCTCTTCGATGACGTCCTTCATGGATGTTCCACCGTGCTGGAGGGATGAACCCGGAGTTATATGAAATCCGGGGTTCCATAGCACGGCAGTTGCGGAGCGCAACCGCGACACGTGGGGTCTGATCAAGCCCGCTCAGGCGGCTGCGCGGCGGAAGCAGGCCCTGATATCGGCCGGTTGCATTTCCAAGGCTCCGGGGCCGTCCTGGTAGTCAGGGCCAACGAGGTGGCCCTTGCGGCTCAGCCATGCGAGGCGTTCGCCGATGAAGTCGCTTAGCGGGGTCTTGATGACCAGCATGTCGCGCCAGGGGCCCTCAAGGCGGCTGTAGGCTTCACCGGGATTGGCCCAGCAGGGCAAAACCAAGCCTTCGGGTTTGGTCTGGGAGCGCAGAAGTGCGGGCCCGTATGGACCTTCGATGGTGAACACCGCGTCCATCTGTTCGACGGAGCGGACGAAGGCATCGAGACAGGCGATGCGAAGGCGCTCGGCGAAATCCATGGGATCGAGTTCGACGATGACCTCGTCGCCGAGCCAGTCGAGGCCGACGAGGCGCCGGTGCTGAGCAAGACCCGGCAAAACGCTCGCCAGCATTTCGGTCAGGCTGAAATCCTTGATGCGCGGGTTGGAGGCCACGGAGTGCGCCCAGCGCGCTGCGGTGGCCTCGTCCGACCAGAACAGGCAGACATCCCGGCCTCGCATACGCCGCGATTCCCGCCGGGCCAACCCCTGCTCGCCCTGCACGCCATAGACGCGGCGCGACAGGGAGATCGCGCTGAAGAAGCGGTCGCGGCAAGCGTTTTGCTGGACGAGAGGGGGAAGGTGCATGGGACTGGATTGGCTGGGTTTGGCGTTGGGACAAGGCTCAGCCACCCTACAGTCCGGCCATTGAGGAAGCGCTCAAAAGTCCGGCCTAATCTTGTTCTAATTTAATTCAATGCATCGAGTGCGGCGGCGGCCGCGCGAAAATCGCGTTCGTGGACGGCGCGGCGCACTTCGGCGTCCTCGTCGGGACCCCATTGTTCGATTTGCCAATCTTCGTCCAGATGCGCGGCGGCCCAAACGGCGTCAGCCGTCACCATGCGCTTTGCGAGTGCGATCGCGAGCACGGCGGAGCCGGTCAGTGTGGTCACAAGCTGAAGAGCGGCGAGCTGCAAGTCAGGCAGTTCCGCGATCGCGGCGGCTACACGTTCAAAGACGAGGGCCGGCTGGTCCACATGCATCACGCCCTCGGCGCGAATGAAGCGCGCAGCAATGGACGCTTCCACACCTTGCAGGATGGGGTCCCAGACTTCGTTCTGCCGGGCGACGAGGGTTGCGGGGCCGGACGCGCGATAGCAGAGCAGATCGCTGCCGGCGTACGCGACGATCTCGGCGGCGACGGCTTCGCGGTTATCGGCGACCGTATCGACGGCGCTGTTGGCGAGGCGCGTTGCCGGCATCGAAGATGGATCGATGACGGCAGATTGCGCGCGCCACTCGGAGAGGACGAGATCGGCAAAGGCTTCATCGGGGATGACGAGGATGCGCTTCAGGGGTGTGCGCAACGGACGACCATCGAGACGAATTTCGAAGCCTGAGCCATCGGCGCAAGGGACGCGCTCGGCCTCCTTGTAGAACCGCTTGGGCAGGGGCGGGCGCAAACTATCCTTAATGTTCTGTTTGGGACCGCCGGAACTGATTTTGCCGTCGTTGTGGTTGTCGTTGTTGTCGGACGCGCTCATGGGTCGAGTTCCTGTAGCGCCAGTTTAAGCCCATCCGAGAGGCCGAGACTATCTTTCAGAACCCGGTGCGCGCCGGCGGCTTCGAGTTCGCTGGCGGGATGATAGCCCCAGGCCACGCCGATCGCGCGGGCACCGGCATCGCGGCCCATGGCGACATCGTAGGTGGTGTCGCCGACCATCAGCGTCCGATGCGGTTCAGCGCCGGCTTCGGCCATCGCCGCGAGCAGCATTCCGGGATGCGGCTTCGACGGGTTCGTGTCTGCCGTCTGCAGGGTGACGAACATATTGGTGAGCCCTTCCCGCTCCAGCACGGCTGCGAGCCCGCGGCGGCTTTTGCCGGTGGCAACGCCGAGCAGGACATCCGGTTCGCTAGCGAGTGTCTGCAAGGTTTCGCGTATGCCGGGATAAAGGGGCTCTTCGTGTGCCTTGTCTCGCCGCAGTTCGCCAAACGCACTTTTGTAGGCTTCAGCCAGCGCCGTGACGTCGGCGGCCTTGGCCATGGGCGTCAAACGGCGAACGGCCTGCTCCAGCGACAGCCCGACGACGGACAGGATGTCGGTGCGTCCCGGTGCCGGCAGACCGAAGGTCGCGAAGGCCCGTTCCATCGCGGCAACGATCATGTGCTGGCTATCGACGAGCGTGCCATCGCAATCGAATACGACGAGTTTCAACGGCCGCTCTCCAGGCGACGTTCGAGGCGGGCGATGCGCGTCTCGCGCGCTTCGACCAGACGCAGCAGAAGATCAGATCGGCGGGTGCGCTCTTGCATCGTGTCGGTGACGACGTTGCCATAGGGCCTGCCGAACGTGCCGCGCGTCTGCCGTGCGCTCTCGCGCAACACGAACAGCGGGATCGCCGCCGCGCCGGCGACAAAGAGCACGAACAGCGCGATGGACATCACGTCACCCGTCATCAGCGCGATCCGCCGCCACCGCTGCCGCCGGATGACGACCGCTTCGTGGTCTCAAGGCGCTGCAAGCGGGCTTCCTGATCCTGCACGACCTTTTCAATGAGATCGTTCTGCCGCTTCATCTCGACGATGTACTCTTCCAGCATCTCGCCGTGCGTCTTGCCGCTGCGGCCGGTGTAGACGCTCTGGCTGCGTTGGGCGAAATAGATGAAGACGCCAATCAAGACGAGGATCGGCAGCCAGTTGACGATAAGGGGAATGAGATCTGTCATAAATTGTTCCTGCCGCCGATCACTCTTCGCCCGCAGAATACCTGCTGCTGTCCAATCCCAAAAGGTCCCAGGTGCGAAGCATATGGGGAGGAAGCGGCGCGGTGACGTCGATTTTTCCTCGTCCTGACGGATGGGGAATGATGAGGCGGCGCGCGTGGAGGTGAAGCTTGCCCTCCATGTTCTCCGCGGGCAATTCCATGCCGCCTTCGTACTTGGGGTCCCCGACAATCGGATGGCCGATAATCGACATGTGGGCGCGCAACTGGTGCTGGCGGCCTGTGACTGGCTTCAATGAGACCCACGCCGCCTTGCGTCCGACACGATCGATGACCGAATAATGCGTGGTGGCGTGCATGGCTTCTTTCTGCTCGCCGGGTTCGGCCTTGCGCACGCGGTCACCATCGGGACCGGTGGCTTTGACGAGGGCCGCTTCGACCTTGCCCTGGACAGGATTCGGCACGCCCTTCACGAGCGCCCAGTAGGTTTTCGCCGCTGATCGTGTCTGGAAGGTGCGGCCGAGCTTGGCGGCGGCGTTTCGAGTTTTTGCGACAAGGAGGACGCCGGAGGTATCGCGGTCGAGGCGGTGGACGAGGCGCGGACGTTCGCCGCCGAAGCGATCCGCCATGCCGGCCAGCATGCCATCGATGTGGCGCTTGGTTCCGGTGCCGCCCTGGACGGCAATCCCGGCAGGCTTGTTGAGCACGAGCACGTCGTCGTCCTCGAACAGGATCATTTTTTCGATGATGTCGCGATCGCCTTTCGAGACACCGGGCGGCGCTTTGAGGCCGGGCTTGGACACCTTTGGCTGGCGAATGATCGCGGGAACGCGGATCTCCTGGCCTTCGCTCAGACGATCGTTGGCTTGCGCGCGCTTGCTGTCGACGCGGACCTGACCGGAGCGCAGAAGCTTTTGCAGATAGCTGTAGCCGAGTTCGGGGAAATGGATGCGGAACCAGCGGTCGAGACGCATTTCGCTCTCGACGGCGGCAACGGTGATCGTCTCCACTTTCGGGTTGGCGATCTTTTCTTTGGTCGTGTCTTTGGTCGGGGTCATGTGAGCGTCCAGCGCGCGAGGGCCATGCCGGCGATGAGGCCCGCAATCGAGAGGACAACCGAGCCGGCGATATAGGCCGCGACGGCTTCCAGCGAGCGGTTGGCGTATAGGTCGGCGGCATCGAGAGAGAATGCCGAAAACGTCGTGAAGCCGCCGAGGATGCCGGCCATGATGAAGGCGCGTAATTCAGGCGAGCCGTCGAAGCGTTCGAGGATCGTCACCACGGCAAGCCCCATGAGGAACGAGCCCACGGCATTCACTGTGAGTGTCGCCCACGGGAAGATCGGGCCGCCACGAGCGACAGCATAACCTGCGAACGCCTGGTAGGTGAGGAAGCGGAGCGCCGCTCCGATGGCGCCGCCCGCCGAGACAAGGACCAGCAGCTTCATCGCGCCCCCGGAAACCGGCAATTTGGGCACCTATAGCCCGCCGGCGGCCGTTAACGCAAAGGCTCAATCGTCATCAGGATTAGTGGAGAAGCCGCGGCCCAGCGCCCATCCAATGGTCCAGCCGATCAGCATGGCGAGGAGATTGACGCCGAGGAAGATCGCGGAGTGCAGGTCGGCGACTTGATCGGGACTGTCGAACTTCAGCTTGTCCACGATCCAGGAGGCCACGGGCGTCGCCAGGAAGACAGTCGTGACGGCCGCGAAGGTCGCGGCGAAAATCATCGCTACGAGATAGCGCATGCGGACCTCCGGTGTGTGATGTTGAGCGACATGCGCGGGGATCGTCCTACTGCACTTCCCAGAACCAGATTTCGCCGGCGCCAGCGTAGTTCGAGTAATAGCCGATCCAGGAGAACCACTCCATCAGCCACTTGGCGCTGGAGCGGTAGCCGTTCCACACATCGATGTGGTCGCCGGTTGCGCGGCCCTGATCGGAGGAGCGGTGCCAATAGTCCTGAATGTAGATGATGCCCGTGCGGCCGAAAATCTTCGGATAGAACTGGGCGGCGTCGGCGCCGGTGAATTTCTCGATCCGACCGACACCGGCGATGTTGGCGCGGGCGATGGCGTTGGCGAGCTGGCTGGCATTGATGAAGTGCATCTCCTCGCGCGGATGCACGGAGCAATGTGAGCAGCCGCTGATCTGGGCCGGCTGGACGCCTGCGCGGCGAAGGGCCACGCCCATGCGGATCGCGCACTGATTGGAGAAGACGGGGAAGGCCTTTTTGACCTGACGGCCTTCAAGGTTGGTCAGATCCTGGGGCGCGAGGCAGGGTGACTGTACGCTTTCGTTGATGGGATGGCCGTACCAGAGGTCCTTGAATTCGATCATGCCGACGTACTCCCCCCAGGATTTCGGCTGTTCTCACACGCCCCCGCGTCAGGCCGGGACTATAGCATCGCGGGCGGTCGGCGCCAGCCGCGGTCATTGGCGATCGGATCGCAGCGTCAGCCGCGCTTTTTGCGCAGGGCGGCCCAGTAGTCCAGGCGCTTCTTGATTTCGCGTTCGAAGCCGCGTTCGGGCGGATCGTAATACTGCGGGCGGCGCTTCATTTCGTCGGGGAAGTAGTTCTGGCCGGAGAATCCGTCGGGTGCGTCGTGGTCATATTGATAGCCTTCGCCGTAGCCCTCCTCCTCCATGAACTTGGTCGGCGCGTTGAGGATGATTTTGGGCGGGGCGAGGGAGCCCTGGTCGCGGGCGGCGCGCATGGCGGCTTTGTAGGCGACGTAGTTGGCGTTCGATTTGGGGGCGGTGGCGAGATAGATGACCGCTTCGCTGAGGGCCAGTTCGCCTTCGGGCGAGCCGAGGAAATCGTAGGCGTCCTTGGCGGCGTTGGCGATGACGAGGGCTTGCGGATCGGCCAGCCCGATATCCTCGATCGCCATGCGGACGAGGCGGCGGGCGAGGAAGAGACGGTCTTCGCCGCCTTCGAGCATGCGCGCGAACCAGTAGAGCGCGGCGTCGGGATCGGAGCCGCGCACGGACTTATGCAGCGCCGAGATCAGGTTGTAGTGACCTTCGCGGCCCTTGTCGTAGATGGGCGCGCGGCGCTGGACGAGGCGGACGAGTTCCTCGCGGCCGATGGGCGTGGCGCCTTCGGACACGGTGGCAAACACATCCTCGGCGAGGTTCAGAATGGCGCGGCCGTCGCCGTCGGCCATTTGCACGAGGGCGTCGCGGGCATCGGCGTCGAGGGGGAGCGTGCGGCCCGTCTCGGCTTCGGCGCGCTGGAGAAGGCCTTCGAGGGCGGCATCATCGAGGCGGTTCAGCGTGAGGACGATGGCGCGCGAGAGCAAAGCGGCGTTGAGTTCGAAGGACGGGTTCTCGGTGGTGGCGCCGACGAGCGTGATGGTGCCGTCTTCGACGTGCGGCAGGAAGCTATCCTGCTGCGAGCGGTTGAAGCGATGGATCTCGTCGATGAACAGCAGCGTGCCGCGGCCCTGCTCGCGCTGCATGCGCGCTTTGTCGAAGGCTTTGCGCAGGTCTTGGACGCCGGAGAAGATCGCGGACAGTTGTTCGAATACGAGGTTGGTTTCGCCCGCGAGCAGGCGCGCAATCGTGGTCTTGCCGCAGCCCGGCGGGCCCCAGAGGATGAGGCTCGGCAGTCGCCCGCCTTTGAGCAGTCGCGTGAGTTTGCCGTCGGGACCGACGAGATGGTCCTGCCCGGTGACTTCGGCGAGCGTGCGCGGGCGCAGCCGGTCGGCCAGCGGGCGCGGGGCACCCTTCTCAAGACCGGCGGCTTCGAAGAGATTGGTCATCAGGGTGTTATAGGCCGGAGGATCGTGCGGCGAAACCGGTGGATCAGCGTCTGATCAACCTGGCACCTGCAGGAGCATGGCTTTGCCGTCGCGCCGGATGCCGACGATCCAGGTGCGCTGGCGTGTGTTGAGCTGCTGTTCGAGGTCGGCGATGTCGTCGACGCGCTGTTGCTGCAGTTCGGTGATCACGTCGCCCGGCTGGAAGCCGAGACGCTGCGCGACCGAGCCGGGACGCAGGGACACGATGGCGACGCCGTCGCCTTCGTCGATGCCGAGTTCGTCGGCGAGGCCGGGAAGAATGTTGGAGACGCGGGCGCCATCGAACGGATGCGTGCCCACGAGGTTGCGGACATCGTCCTTGCCGGGCTGGGGTGGTGCTGCGAGCGCCAGATCGATCGTGACCGGGCGGCGATTGCGGAGCAAATCGATGCGGGCGGTGTTGCCGACGCCGCGGGTTGTGAGACGGTAGTACACGGCGCGGGGATCGGTGACTTCGAAGCCGTCGATGCGGGTGATCACGTCGCCGGCCTGCAGGCCTGCCGCCGCACCCGGTCCGCGGTTGGAGACGCGCGAGACGACGGCGCCGGAGATGCGATCGAGACCCAGAGCTTCGGCGATCTCGCGCGTGACGGGTTCGAGGAGGACGCCGAGCCAGGGACGCTCGACCTTGCGGCCGGCGGCGGTACTCTCGACGTAGAGGCGCACGAGGTTGGAGGGGATCGCGAAGCCGATGCCCTGCGAGCCGCCGGTCTGGCTGAAGATCATCGTGTTGATGCCGATCAGGCGTCCGGACATATCGACGAGCGCGCCACCGGAGTTGCCGGGGTTGATGGCGGCATCGGTTTGGATGAAGACCTGGCTGTCGGATTTGCCGATCTCGGTGCGGGCGAGCGCGGAGACGATGCCGGACGTGACGGTCTGGCCGACCCCGAACGGATTGCCGATGGCGAGGACGAGATCGCCGACTTCGAGCGTGTCGCTGTCTTCGAAGCCGATGGTGGGGAAGCGGCTGTCGCCGCCTTCGATCTTGAGGATGGCGATGTCGGTCTTGTCGTCCTGCACGACGACGCGGGCATCGAATTCGCGCTTGTCGGCGAGCGCCACGCGGATCTCCGTTTCCCCGCGCCCTTTGATGACGTGCGTGTTGGTGACGATCGTGCCGTCGGGCGAGACGATGACGCCGGAGCCCAGCGAAGACTGGACGCGCTCGGAGGGCCGGCCGAAGCGTTCGCCGAAGAACTGGCGGAAGAAGGGATCGTTGGCGAACGGCGAGGAGAACGCCTGCACGCGGCGGCGAACGTAAACGTTGACGACGGCGGGCGAGGCTTTGCGGGCGATGGGCGCGAAAGAATACTGCACCATCTCGCGCGACGGGGGCACCTGCTTCTGCTGCGCGGCCGACCGAGAGGTGGTCGCGACTTCAAAGGCGACGAACGCGAGCAGAAGGCCCACAGCGCTCAGGGCCCAGACGGCGGCGCGGTTTCGCATGCGTGATCCTCGACGGTTGCTGGGACGGAGGTCTGTTCCGGCGAACCAGATGATGTCACGGTCGATATAGGGGATGTGCCGGACAAGAGGAAGTTAGAGAGTTTTCACGTTCGTGGCGCGTTCCGACTCCCTTGACGGGGAGCCGGCCGGAACGCGCGGAACAGTCATCCAAAACAAAACGCCCGCCGTGTTCGAACGGCGGGCGGAGAGTTTTTGATTGCGCCCGGCGACTCCGATACGCGGAGCCGGCCGCCGGGCGCGGGAAATGGAGTTATGCGCCGGCTTCGTCGCGGGCGGCGACTTCGGCTTCGTGGCGGGCCTTGTCTTCCGAGCCCTTGACGCTCTCGTCACGGTCGACGAGTTCGATGACCGCGCGCGGAGCGCTGTCGCCGTAGCGGAAGCCGGCCTTCAGAACGCGCGAGTAGCCGCCATTGCGGTTCTTGTAACGCGGGGCCAGAACGTCGAACAGCTTCTTGACCATGTCCTCGTCGCGCAGACGCGCGGCGGCGAGACGGCGCGAGTTCAAATCACCGCGCTTGGCCAGCGTGATGTACTTGTCGATGACGCGCTTCAGGTCTTTCGCCTTGGGCAACGTCGTGACGATCTGCTCGTGCTTGATGAGGGCTGCGGCCATGTTGGAGAACATGGCTTGGCGATGGGCGCTATCGCGGTTGAACCGCCGGCCTAAACTTCCGTGACGCATGGTTGTATCTCTCTTTTTCTCTACCGGTTGTTACGGGGAGGTTCTACGGCCTCGCCTCGTTAGTCTTTGCTTTGCGCATGGCGACTCCCCTGTCGGGGAGCCGGCCGCCATGCGTGAAGTTTGTTGCGCATGGCGACTCCGCTCCGCGGAGCCGGCCGCCATGCGCGGAACGTCTTAGTATTGGTCTTCGAAGCGCTTGGCGAGTTCTTCGATGTTGTCCGGCGGCCAGTTCGGCACTTCCATGCCGAGGTGCAGGCCCATCGAGGCCAGAACTTCCTTGATCTCGTTGAGCGACTTGCGGCCGAAGTTCGGCGTGCGCAGCATCTCGGCTTCCGTCTTCTGGATCAGGTCGCCGATGTAGACGATGTTGTCGTTCTTCAGGCAGTTCGCAGAGCGGACCGAAAGCTCGAGTTCGTCGACCTTCTTGAGCAGGGCGGCATTGAAGGCCAGCTCCGGATGGCGCTGCTCTTCCTGCGGCTTCTTCGGCTCTTCGAAGTTGATGAAGACGGCGAGCTGATCCTGGAGGATGCGGGCGGCGAGCGCCACGGCATCTTCGGCGCGAACCGAGCCGTCTGTCTCGACGGTCATGGTCAGCTTGTCATAGTCGAGAATCTGGCCCTCGCGGGTGTTCTCGACCTTGTAGGAGACCTTCTTGACCGGCGTGTAGATGCTGTCGACGGCGATCAGGCCGATGGGAGCATCATCCGGGCGGTTGCGCTCGGCGGGCACGTAGCCCTTGCCCATGTCGGTCGTGAACTCCATGCGGACCGACGCACCCTGGTCGAGGTGGCAGATCACGTGCTCGGGGTTCAGGATTTCGACGTCGGAGGAGACTTCGATGTCTCCGGCCTTCACCGGGCCTGCGCCCTCTTTCTTCAGCACCATGCGCTTGACGCCATCCGAGTGGAGGCGCAGCGCGATTTCCTTGATGTTGAGGATGATGTCGGTAACGTCTTCGCGGACGCCGGCAATCGAGGAGAACTCATGCAGCACGCCATCGATCTGCACGGTCTTGATGGCGGCGCCCTGGAGCGACGACAGCAGTACGCGGCGCAGCGCGTTGCCGAGCGTCATGCCGAAGCCGCGCTCGAGGGGCTCTGCGATCACGGTCGCAAGGCGGGTGCGGTCGCGGCCCGGAATGATCTCGAGCTTCGACGGCTTGATCAGGTCTTGCCAGTTTTTCTGTAGAACAGCGCTTGTCACGTGGTGGCCTCTCTCAGGTGTCGAACACGCATCCCGCCCAAAGGCGCGCGTTCCTTTACCCAGGGGTCGTTCGGTCCGTCCGCATCTGGGGGCAATCGTGCGGCAGGAACGGCAAAACGGACGCTGGGGCCGCAGGGGGCCCGAGCGTCCGGCATGAAATTGAATTAAACGCGGCGGCGCTTGCGCGGACGACAGCCGTTGTGCGGGATCGGCGTGACGTCGCGGATCGAGGTGATCTGGAAGCCGACAGCCTGGAGCGCACGCAGCGCGCTCTCACGGCCCGAACCCGGACCGCAGACTTCGACTTCGAGCACCTTCACGCCGTGCTCCTGAGCTTTCTTGCCGGCGTCTTCCGCTGCCATCTGAGCAGCGAACGGCGTCGACTTGCGCGAGCCCTTGAAGCCCATCGTGCCCGACGACGACCAGGCAAGCGTGTTGCCCTGCGCATCGGTGATGGTGATCATGGTGTTGTTGAACGACGCGTTGACGTGCGCGACGCCCGACGTGATGTTCTTCTTTTCGCGGCGGCGAACCTTCGCGCGGCCCTGGGCCTGTTCCTTAGCCATCGTCTCTCAAACTCCTGCGCCCCCGTAAGCGGCGGCTCGTTTCTGTTCGTGACTGCGACCGAGCATCGGCCTGCACTTCGGTGCGAGGCCGGCGCGTCGGGCGCGAATTCGATTAGGCCTTCTTCTTGCCGGCGATCGGCTTGGCCGGGCCCTTGCGCGTGCGCGCGTTCGTGTGCGTGCGCTGGCCGCGGACCGGAAGGCCCTTACGGTGACGCAGACCGCGGTAGCAACCGAGGTCCATGAGACGCTTGATGTTCTGCGAGACTTCGCGGCGCAGGTCGCCTTCGACGATGTAATCGCGGTCGATCGTTTCGCGGATCTGGAGCACTTCGGCGTCCGTCAGCTGGCTGACGCGGCGATCGGCGGGGATGCCGACGCCTGCACAGATCTTCTCTGCGAAGTTGGGGCCAATCCCGTGGATATACTGAAGCGCGATGACGACGCGCTTCTGGGTCGGGATGTTCACACCTGCGATACGAGCCACGATCTTCTCCTGGGCTTTCTAGTCCGTGTCAGCCGGGCTGCTCGAGATCGAGCGCCAAGCCATTGTTGCTGCCAGCTAAAACGAAATAGAACCAGCCTTGCGAGTAAACTTCGCCCGGCCAATCCCATCAACCCTGCGTCATGAAAGCGCGGTGTTGTAGCTCGGCACTACTCCTCAGTCAACCTTCCAAACGAACGTGTCACACCGGGCAATGGCGGGGCGTTAACCCCGTTGTTCCCGTCGCGTCACGCCTTCGCCGCACCTTTCAGAACGGCTTCGATCTGTGCGGAAACTTCGGCGATCGGGGCCATGCCGTCGACCGTCTGAAGTTTCCGGTATGCGTAGTAATAGCCGACCAGCGGAGAGGTCTCGCGGTAGTAGGCCATGAGGCGGGTCTTCAACGCTTCGGCGTTGTCGTCGGCGCGCACGGTTCCGCCGGCGGCCAGCGTTTCGCGGGCGCGGTTCTCGATGCGGGAGACCAGGATCGTGTCATCGACCTTGATCTCGACGACGGCATCGAGGTCCTTGCCCTTCGAGGTCAGGAGCGAGCCGAGCGCATCGGCCTGCTTCAGGGTGCGCGGGAAGCCGTCGAGGATGAAGCCTTTGGCGCAGTCCGGCTGCTCGATGCGGTCGGCGATGATGCCGATGACGATCTCGTCGGAGACGAGGCCGCCCGACTTCATGACGGCTTCGGCCTTTTTGCCGATCTCGCTGCCGGCTTTCACGGCGGCGCGGAGCATATCGCCCGTGGAGAGCTGCACCAGGCCGTGCTTATCGGCGAGAAGCTGGGCCTGTGTGCCTTTACCTGCGCCAGGAGGGCCGAGAAGGATCAAATTCACCGACGGCCCCTGTTGTTCGTCGCGCCGCGCAGCTTCGCCTTCTTGATGAGGCCTTCGTACTGATGCGCGAGCAAGTGGCTCTGGATCTGCGCCACCGTATCCATGGTGACGGACACGGCGATGAGAAGCGAGGTTCCGCCGAAGTAGAACGGCAAGGCGGCGTAGGAGACCAGGAACTCAGGCAGCACGCAGACGGCAGCCAGATACAAGGCGCCAACGAAGGTGATGCGGGTCAGCACGTAGTCGATGTATTCGGCTGTCTTCTCGCCAGGACGGATGCCGGGCAGGAAGCCACCGTACTTGCGCAGGTTGTCGGCCGTTTCTTTCGGATTGAAAACAAGCGCGGTGTAGAAGAACGCGAAGAAGATGATGAGCGCGGCGGTCAGCAGCATGTGCAGCGGCTGGCCCATGCCCAACGAGGCCACGATGGAGTTCAGCCACTCCGAACCCGTGCCGCCACCGGACCCCATGAACTGGGCGGCCGTGATCGGCAGGAGAAGCAGCGACGAGGCGAAGATCGGCGGAATGACGCCGGCCGAGTTCAGCTTCAGCGGCAGATGCGAGGACTCGCCCTGCGTCATGCGGGTGCCGACTTGTCGCTTCGGATACTGGATCAGAAGGCGGCGTTGGGCACGTTCGATGAAGACGACGGCGGCGACGACGCCGAGCATAAGGGCGATGAGAGCGAAGAGGAGCGGGGTCGAGATCGAGCCGGCGCGGGCCAGTTCGAACAGGCCGGCGAGTGCCGCGGGGAGGCCTGCCACGATGCCGGCGAAGATGATGAGCGAAATGCCGTTGCCGACGCCGCGCTGCGTGATCTGCTCACCCAGCCACATCAGGAACATGGTGCCGCCGACCAGCGTGATGACGGTTGAAAAGCGGAAGAACCAGCCAGGATCCTTCACGATCGCGCCGGCAGCGCCCGAGGACGATCCTTCGAGGCCGATCGCAATTCCGTAGGCCTGCAGCGTGGCGAGCAGGACAGTGAGATAGCGGGTGTACTGGTTGATCTGCTTGCGGCCGCTTTCACCCTCTTTCTTGAGGGCTTCAAGCTTGGGCGAGACCGACGTCATGATCTGAATGATGATCGACGCCGAGATGTACGGCATGATGTTCAACGCGAAGATCGCGAGGCGCTCCACGGCGCCGCCAGCGAACATGTTGAACATGCCAAGGATGCCCGACGACTGAGCCTTGAAGGCTTCCGCGAACGCCCCAGCGTTGATGCCCGGCAGGGGAATGAAGGTGCCGAGACGATAGACGAGGAGCGCGCCGAGGGTGAACCACAGGCGCTGCTTCAGGTCCTGCGCCTTGGCGAAGGCGCCGAAATTCATGTTCGAGGCAAGCTGCTCGGCAGCGGAAACCATCGTGCTCTCTCCTGACCCTCGACAGCCGGGCGGCGTCTTTCAACGCCGTGGCGGCCGCTGCTCACCCATTCCAGTCCCTCGGATCACCGATCGACCGGTTCGCCGCACAGCACGGAGCACGTGTTTGCTCCGGCCTCACGGGATATGGGCGCGCCTTCGCGGCCGTACCAGACTAGTCCTCCGACTTGGCCGTGGTCTTCGCAGAACCGGCCTTCTTGGCGGCCGTCTTCTTGCGCTTCACTTCGTCTGCTTCGAGGATCTTGACCTCGATGATCTTCAGCGAACCGCCGGCGCTTTCGATGGCCGCCTTTGCGGACGCCGATGCACCGTTGGCTGTAACCGTCAGCTTCGACTTGAGTTCGCCGGTGCCGAGAACGCGCAGACCATCCTTGGGGCGGCGCAGGATGCCGGCTTCGATGAGCGTGGCGACGTCGACCGACTGGCCAGCCTTCAGCTTGCCCTCTTCGATCGCCTTCTGCAGCGTACCGACGTTGATCTCGTTGAAGTCTTTGGGGCGGAACTTGTTGAAGCCGCGCTTCGGCAGACGGCGATGCAGGGGCATCTGGCCGCCTTCGAAGCCGCCGATGGCGACGCCTGAGCGAGCCGTCTGGCCCTTGCCGCCGCGACCACCGGTCTTGCCGACGCCGGAGCCGATGCCGCGGCCGATGCGGACGCGCCGCTTGCGCGCGCCTTCGTTGTCGTTGATCTCATTGAGCCGCATGGGACGTGGCGCTCCTCAAACCTAAAAAGTGCCTCAGGCCTCGTCGACGACGCGGACGAGGTGGGGGATGGAATTGATCATGCCGCGCACGGCCGGAGTGTCCTCCAGCGTACGGCGACGGTTCAGCTTGTCGAGACCGAGGCCGCGCAGCGTCTGAGACTGCTTTTCCGGGCGGCGGTTGGCGCTCGCGTACTGCTCGACCGTGACGGTCTTTTTGTTGTCAGCCATAGTTCCGTTCCTTCAGGTTGACGCCGGCCTTAGAGGTCGGCGCCGGCCTCGGAGGCGACCGAGCCATCGCGGCGGCGCGCCACAATGTCGGAAACCTTCAGATTGCGACGAGCCGCGACGCCACGCGGATTCTCCTGGCCCTTGAGGGCGTCGAAGGTGGCGCGCACGACGTTGTACGGGTTGGTGGAGCCGAGCGACTTGGCGACGACATCCTGGACGCCGAGCATTTCGAAAACGGCGCGCATGGCGCCGCCAGCGATGATGCCGGTACCGGCCGGAGCCGAGCGGACGACGACCTTGCCCGAACCGTGACGGCCTTCGCTGTCATGATGCAGCGTGCGGGCGTCGCGGAGCGGAACGCGGACGAGGTTGCGGCGAGCCGCTTCCGTCGCCTTGCGGATCGCTTCCGGCACTTCGCGCGCCTTGCCGTGGCCGAAGCCGACGCGGCCGCGCAGATCGCCAACGACCACGAGAGCCGCAAAGCCGAAGCGCTTACCGCCCTTCACGACCTTCGCGACGCGGTTGATGTGAACGAGCTTGTCGGTAAACTCGCTCTCGACCTTTTCACGATCGCGATCGCGTCCGCCGCGCTTTTCCTGGGGTCCACGTGCCACGGTCAAATCCCTTTCATCAGAACTTCAGGCCGCTTTCGCGCGCGGCCTCCGCGAGCGCTTTCACGCGCCCATGATAGAGGAAGCCGCCGCGGTCGAAGACGACCGTTTCGATGCCGGCCTTCAGTGTCCGCTCGGCGATGAGCTTGCCGACCGCCGCCGCAGCGGAGACGTCGGCGCCCGTCTTGAGCGAACCGCGCAGATCCTTCTCGAGCGTCGAGGCAGCGGCGATGGTGGTGCCGGCCGCGTCGTCGATGACTTGCGCGTAAATGTTCTTGCCGGAGCGGTGCACCGAGAGGCGCGGCCGGGTTCCGGAGTTCGCCTTCAACGAGCGGCGCACGCGGGCGCGGCGCTTGATGAAGAGTGGATTGTGCGTACCCATGGATCGCGTCCTTACTTCTTCTTGCCTTCCTTGCGGAAGATATATTCGCCCTGATAGCGCACGCCCTTGCCCTGGTAGGGCTCCGGCTTGCGCGAAGAACGGATGACGGCGGCCAATTCACCGACGGCCTGCTTGTCGATGCCCGAGACGGTCACCTGGTCCTGCTTGGCGCCGCCGACTTTCACTTCGACGCCGGCGGGAACCTTGATGTTCACGTCGTGGCTGTAGCCGACGGCGAGCGTCAGCACGTCCTTGCCCTTCATCGAGGCCTTGAAGCCGACGCCGTGGATTTCCAGCGTGTGCGAGTAGCCCTCGGTCACGCCCTTGATCATGTTCTGGATCATGGTGCGCGACATGCCCCACATGGAGCGTGCGGCCTTGGTCTCGTCACGAGGCGTCACCTCGATGCCGTCGGCGGTCTTCTCGATCTTGATGTGCTCGGGACACGTGAAGGAGAGTTCGCCCTTGGCGCCCTTCATCTTCACGGTCTGACCGCTGACCGTTGCCGTGACGGCGGACGGGACGGCGACCGGCTTCTTACCAATGCGTGACATGGGTTCGACCCCTTGAACCACCCGGAGATCCGGGCGCCTTCGTTAGAATACGTTGCAGATGATCTCGCCGCCGACATTCTCCTCGCGGGCTCGCGAGTCGGACATCACGCCCTTGGGCGTCGACAGGATCGCGACGCCGAGGCCGTTACGGACGTTCTTCAAGTCCTTCACCGGCGAGTACACGCGGCGGCCGGGCTTCGAGACGCGCTCGATTTCACGGATCGCTGGCTGGCCGTTGTAGTACTTGAGCTCGATTTCGAACTCGGGCTCGGAACCTTTCAGTTCAACCCGTGCATAGCCGCGGATGTAGCCTTCCTCGGTCAGCACGTCGAGGACGCGGGCCCGCAGCGTGGAAGCGGGTGTCGAGACCTTCGGGCGGCGACGCATCTGCGCGTTACGGATGCGGGTCAGCATGTCGCCAACGGGATCGTTCATTGCCATCTTCTTCGTTCCCTTACCAGCTCGACTTCACGATGCCAGGAATGCGACCCTGGCTGGCGAGTTCGCGAAGCTGGTTGCGGCACAGCTTGAACTTGCGATAGGTGCCCCGCGCGCGGCCGGTGAGCTCGCAGCGGTTGCGGATGCGGGTTGGAGAAGAATTCCGCGGCATCTCGGCCAGCTTCAGACGCGCTGCAAAGCGCTCTTCGGCCGGGCGCTTGAGATCGTTGGCGATCTCTTTCAGGCGCTTGCGCTTGGCGGCCGACTGGGCGGCCATCTTGCGGCGGCGGTTGTTCTTCTCAATCGAACTGGTCTTGGCCATTCAAATCCTCCAAAGGCCTTTCGGGCACATGTAACGGGACACCCGAGGTCCTCTAGCTGCGGAAGGGGAAGTTGAAGCCGCGAAGGAGTTCGCGGGCTTCGTCGTCTGTCTTGGCGGTCGTGACGACGATGACGTCCATGCCGAGCACGTCGTCGACTTCGTCATAGTTGATTTCGGGGAACACGAGGTGCTCCTTCAGACCGCAGGCGTAGTTGCCACGGCCGTCGAAGCTCTTCGGGTTCAGACCGCGGAAGTCCTTCACGCGCGGCAGCGCGATCGTGACGAACCGGTCCAGGAATTCATACATGCGGTCGCCGCGAAGCGTGACCTTGGCGCCGAGGGTCATGCCATCACGCACCTTGAAGGTGGCGATCGACTTCTTGGCCTTGGTCATCTGCGGCTTCTGGCCGGAGATCTTGGCCAATTGCGCGGCTGCCACTTCGACCTTCTTACGGTCGGCGGTGGCTTCACCCACACCCATGTTGAGCACGATCTTCTCGATGCGCGGGATTTCCATGATGTTCCCGTACTCGAACTTCGTGCGCATGGCGTCGCGCACGACCTTCTCGTAGTGAACCTTCATGCGCGGCTTGTAATCAGCGGGGCGCGGCTTGGCGGGCGCGGCGGCGACGGGCGCTGCTGCCTTGGCGGCCTTGGCCTTACCAGCTGCGGCTTGCGGCTTGCCGCCCTTTTTGTCGTTCTCAGCCATGGCTTACTTCTTCTCCGGAATGACTTCGCCAGAGCGCTTGGCGACACGCACCTTGCGGCCGTCGTCCAGCAGCTTGAATCCGACGCGGGTCGGCTTGCCGTCCTTGGGGTCTTCGAGGGCGAGGTTAGACAGCTGGATCGCGGCTTCCTTGGAAATGATGCCGCCCTCCTGCTGCGCCGTCTGCTTCTGATGCCGGCGAACGACGTTGACGCCACGAACGAGTGCGCGGTTCTCCTTGGGGCGAACCTCGATCACCTCGCCGTGCTTGCCCTTGTCGCGGCCCGTCAGCACGATGACGTGATCGCCCTTCTTGATCTTCTGAGCCGACATCACAGCACCTCCGGCGCGAGCGAAACGATCTTCATGTGGTTCTTGGCGCGCAGTTCACGGGTCACCGGCCCGAAGATACGCGTGCCGACGGGATCGCCCTGCGCGTTCACGAGAACGGCGGCGTTGCGATCGAAGCGGATCAGCGAGCCGTCCGCACGGCGAACGCCCTTGGCGACGCGCACGATCACGGCCTTCATTACCTGGCCCTTTTTCACGCGACCCTTCGGGATCGCCTCCTTCACCGACACGACGATCGTGTCGCCGATGGTGGCGTACTTGCGCTTGGAGCCGCCCAGCACCTTGATGCACTGAACGCGGCGAGCGCCCGAATTGTCGGCGACGTCGAGATTGGTCTCCATCTGGATCATCGCTGTCGTCCTTCCCTTACGGCCACCCTCGGGTGGCCAAATTCATTTCACCGGCCGGCTCGTCCGTCTCGCCCGCGCCGTCAGCCCGTTACGGGGCCCGGCGCCGGGGATCAGGCCTTCGCCAGAACCACCCAACGCTTGTTCTTCGAGATCGGGGCAGACTCCTCGATGGAGACCTTGTCGCCGATCTTGAAAACGTTCGCTTCGTCATGCGCGTGATACTTCTTCGTACGGCGCACGGTCTTTTTCAGCAGCGGATGCGTGAAACGGCGTTCCACTTCCACCACGATCGTCTTGTCGTTCTTGTCGGAAACGACCACACCCTGCAGAATGCGCTTCGGCATCGCTCAAATCTCCTCAAGCGCTCTTCTGCGCACTGCCGACCCGCTTCGTGCGAGCCACCGTCATCACGCGCGCGATATCGCGGCGGACCTCGCGAATCCGCGAGGTGGTTTCCAGCTGCCCGGAAGCCCGCTGGAAGCGCAGGTTGAACTGCTCCTTCTTCAGCTTCGCCAGCTGGTCGTCGAGCTGGTCGAGGGACATGCCCTTAAGCTCAGCAGCCTTCATCGTTCGTCCTCACTCATTCCTTTGTGTCACGTCTCAGCAATCAAGCGAGGCGCGTCACGATACGGGTCTTGATCGGCAGCTTGGCGGCGCCGAGTTCGAGCGCTTCCTTCGCGATCTGCGGATTGACGCCGCCGATCTCGAACAGGATGCGGCCCGGCTTCACGCGTGCCACCCAGAGTTCAACGCTGCCCTTGCCCGAACCCATGCGAACTTCGGCCGGCTTCTTGGTGACCGGCACGTCCGGATAGATGCGGAGCCAGATGCGGCCCTGACGCTTCGTGTGGCGTGCGATCGCGCGGCGAGCCGCTTCGATCTGGCGCGCGGTGATACGTTCCGGCTCGACGGCCTTGAGGCCGATTTCGCCGAAGCTCAAGGTCGTGCCGCCTTTGGCAGCGCCGTGGATGCGGCCCTTGAACTGCTTGCGGAACTTTGTGCGCTTAGGTTGCAGCATTGTCTTTTCCTAAAGTTCCTTAGGCTTCTGTCGGCGTCTCGGTGGTTTCGCCACCGCGGGGAGCACCGCCGCCGCCACCACCACCGCCACCACCGCGTCCGCCACGCGGACCGCCGCGGCGGTTGTCACGGCGATCGCCGTCGTCGCGGCGCGGACGGGGACCGGCCTGATCCTGGGTTTCGAGCGAACGGCGCTCGGAAGCCATGGGATCGTGCTCGATGATCTCGCCCTTGAAGATCCAGACCTTGATGCCGATGACGCCATAGGCGGTCTTGGCAAGGCCGTAGCCGAAGTCGATATCGGCGCGCAGCGTGTGGAGCGGCACGCGGCCTTCGCGGTACCATTCGGTGCGTGCGATTTCCGCGCCGCCGAGACGGCCGGCGACGTTGATACGGATGCCGACGGCGCCGAGGCGAAGGGCCGACTGAACGGCGCGCTTCATGGCGCGGCGGAAGGCGACACGACGCTCGAGCTGCTGGGCGATCAATTCAGCGACCAGCGTGGCGTCGATTTCAGGCTTGCGCACTTCGACGATGTTGAGGTGCACTTCCGACGTCGTGAGGCGGGCGAGTTCGCCACGCAGCTTCTCGATGTCGGCGCCCTTCTTGCCGATCAGCACGCCGGGGCGAGCCGAATGGACGGTGACGCGGCACTTCTTGTGCGGGCGCTCGATGACCACCTTGGAAATGCCGGCGGTGCGCTGGTGCTGCATGATGTGGTCACGCATGACCATGTCTTCGTGCAGCAGCTTGCCGTACTCGCCACGGGCTGCAAACCAGCGGCTGTCCCAGGTGCGGTTGATGCCGACGCGAAGGCCGACGGGATTGACTTTCTGACCCATTACGCGGCCCCCTTCTTGGGCTGAGCCGCCGCTTTGGCAGCCGGCTTGGTCTTCTTGGTCTTCGCCGGCTCAGCCTCTTCGGCCTTCTGACGGACGACGACCGTGATCTGCGAGAACGGCTTCAACACCTGGAAGCCGCGGCCACGACCGCGGGCGGCGAAGCGCTTCATCACGATGTTCTTGCCGACCCAGGCTTCGGCGACGACGAGTTCGTCGACATCGAGGCCGTGGTTGTTCTCAGCGTTGGCGACCGCGCTCATGACGCACTTGCGTACGTCCTGAGCCACGCGCTTGCGCGAGAACTCGAGGTCGGCCATGGCCTCGTTGACCTTCTTGCCGCGGATCAGCTCCGCGACGAGGTTCAACTTCTGGGGCGAGATGCGGATGTTCTTCGCAATCGCCTTGGCCTCGTTGTCAGCGAGGCTGCGCTCCCGGCTCGGCTTGCCCATTACTTCCTCACCGCTTTCTTGTCGCCGCCGTGGCCAGGGAAGGTCCGGGTCGGTGCGAATTCACCGAACTTGTGACCGACCATGTCCTCCGAGATGGAGACAGGGATGTGCTTCTGACCGTTGTGGACGCCGAACGTCAGGCCGACGAATTGCGGCAGGATCGTCGAGCGGCGGCTCCAGATCTTGATGACCTCGTTACGGCCGGACGCGCGCGTCTTCTCGGCCTTCTTGAGGATGTAGCCGTCGACGAACGGGCCTTTCCAAACAGAACGTGTCACGTGCGTTATCTCCTAGGCTCTGTCGCAGGCCTTACTTCGACTTGTGACGGCTGCGGACGATGTACTTGTCCGTCGTCTTGTTCTTGCGGGTCTTGTAACCCTTCGTCGGCTTGCCCCAGGGGGTGGCCCAGTGCTTACCACCGTTGGTGCGGCCGCCGTTGGGATGGTCGATCGGGTTCATGGTGATCGAACGAACCGTCGGGCGCGTGCCCTTCCAGCGCGTGCGGCCAGCCTTGCCGGTGACCGTGTTCATGTGGTCGGGGTTCGAGACGGCGCCGACGGAAGCCATGCACTCGGCGCGGACCTTGCGGGTCTCGCCGGAGTTGAGCTTCAGAACAGCCCAGCCGGCATCGCGGCCGACGAGCTGCACGAACGATCCAGCCGAACGAGCAAGCTGACCGCCACGACCGGGCTTCATCTCGACGTTGTGGATGATCGTGCCGAGCGGCATGGCCGAGAGCGGCATGGCGTTGCCGGGCTTCACGTCGACCTTGGCGCCGGCGACAACCGTGTCACCTACAGCCAGACGCTGCGGTGCGAGGATGTAGGACAGCGTCCCGTCCTCATACTTGATCAGCGCGATGAAGGCCGTGCGGTTGGGATCATATTCCAAACGCTCGACGACGGCAGCCATGTCGAACTTGCGCCGGCGGAAGTCCACGCGGCGATACAGCTGCTTGTGACCGCCACCGATGTGACGGGTCGTGATGCGGCCATCGCTGTTGCGGCCACCGGTCTTGGTCTTGCCCTCGACCAGCATCTTGATCGGCGAGCCCTTCCACAGGTGGCTGCGGTCCACCTGCACGAGGTGGCGCAGACTGGGCGTCGTCGGGCGATATGTCTTCAATGCCATGACGGTTTCCTCACAGGCCCGTCGTCACGTCGATGGAGTGGCCTGCCTCCAACGTGACGATTGCCTTCTTGGTGTCGGAGAGCAGCGCGCGGCGGCCCTTGAACACCTTGTTCTTGCCCTTGCGGACGAGCGTGTTGACGGCCTTCACCTTGACCTTGAACAGGCTTTCGACGGCGGCCTTGATGTCCGTCTTGGTGGCACCCGGGGCGACCTTGAAGATCACCTGGTTGGCTTCCGAGACGAGCGTGGACTTTTCCGTGATCACGGGAGAGAGGATCACGTCATAGGCTTTGAGCTTGATGGTCATTTGAACCGAGCCTCCAGAGCCTCAACCGCGGCCTTGGTCAGCACGAGCTTCCGGCGGCGCAGAATGTCGTAGACGTTGATGCCCTGGATGGGCAGCAGGTCGATGTTGGGAATATTGCGGGCAGCGCGGGCGAAGCCGACGTCGAGTTCGGCACCGTCGATGATCAGCGCGTTGTCGAGCGAGAGCTTGGCGAACTGCTGACGCAGCGCGCCGGTCTTGCCTTCCGAGGACGAGGCCTTGTCGAGGACGACGATGTCGCCGGACTTGGCTTTGGCCGAGAGCGCATGACGCAGCGCCAGAGCGCGCACCTTCTTGGGCATGTCGACGGCATGGCTGCGCGGCTTGGGACCGTGCGCCTTGCCGCCACCGCGCCACTGCGGAACCGACTTGTCGCCGTGACGGGCGCCGCCGGTCCCCTTCTGCTTGTACATCTTCTTACCCGTGACCGCGACTTCGGAGCGGTCCTGGGCGTGATGCGTGCCGGCCATGCGCTTCAGAAGCTGATAGCGCACCATGCGGTGGATCAGGTCGGGGCGCGGCTCGAGGCCGAAGATAGCGTCGGCGAGTTCGACCTCACCGGCCGTCGTCGCATCCAGCGTGGTGACAGAGGCTTTCATCACGCCTGCTCCTTCTTGTCGGCAGCCACGCGGGCCTTGAACGCGCCGGGCTTGGGCGCATTGGCATGAGCGGCCTTCTTGACGGCGTCGCGAACGATGACCCAACCACCCTTGGAGCCGGGAACGGCGCCGCGGATCATGATGAGGCCGCGGTCCGTGTCGATCTTGGCGATGATCAGGTTCTGGGTGGTGATGCGCTCGTCACCGAGGTGACCCGCCATCTTCTTGCCCTTGAACACCTTGCCGGGATCCTGGCGCTGACCGGTCGAACCATGCGAACGGTGCGAGACCGAGACGCCGTGGGTGGCGCGCAGACCACCGAAGTTCCAGCGCTTCATGGCGCCCGCGAAACCCTTGCCCTTCGAGGTGCCCGTCACGTCGACGAACTGGCCCGGGACGAAATGGTCGGCGGTGATCTCGGCGCCGACCTCGATGAGGTTGTCGGGCGAGACGCGGAACTCGGCCAGCTTGCGCTTGGCTTCGACTTCGGCAACCGCAAACGTGCCCTTCTCCGACTTCGTCAGTCGCGAGGGCTTGCGGGTGCCGGCGCCGACCTGGAGCGCGGTGTATCCATTCTTTTCGGCTGTGCGGTGCGACACGACCTGCAGCTTTTCAAGCTTCAGGACGGTCACGGGCACATGCTCCCCGGCATCGGTAAAGATGCGGGTCATGCCGACCTTCTGTGCAATCACTCCGGAACGCATTGCGCGCATTCCTTCCTATCTTGGGATCATGACGCCGGCCGGTTGCCTGAACGTCAGAGGATCCGAAACCTCTAGAGCTTGATCTCGACGTCCACGCCGGCGGCGAGGTCGAGCTTCATCAACGCGTCGACCGTCTGGGGGGTCGGATCCACGATGTCGAGAAGCCGCTTGTGGGTGCGCATCTCGAACTGTTCGCGGCTCTTCTTGTCGATGTGCGGCGAGCGGTTGACGGTGAAGCGCTCGATGCGCGTGGGCAGCGGGATGGGACCCCGAACCTCGGCACCGGTGCGTTTCGCCGTGTTCACGATCTCACGCGTCGACGCATCGAGTATTCGATGATCGAACGCCTTGAGCCGGATGCGGATATTTTGGCCGTTCATGTCTTAAGACCTACAAATAGGAGAGAGCGCCATCTTGAAGACGACAGCGCTCCCGCCAACCCCTGTGACTATTCGACGATCGAGGTGACGACGCCGGCGCCGACGGTGCGGCCGCCTTCGCGGATGGCGAAGCGGACCTTCTCTTCCATCGCAATCGGTGACACCAGTTCGACGTCCATCGAGACGTTGTCGCCCGGCATCACCATTTCCGTGCCAGCCGGAAGCGTGACGACACCCGTCACGTCCGTCGTGCGGAAGTAGAACTGCGGACGGTAGTTCGTGAAGAACGGCGTGTGCCGGCCGCCCTCATCCTTCGTCAGAATGTAGGCTTCGGCCTTGAACTTCTTGTGCGGCTTCACCGAACCGGGCTTGGCCAGAACCTGGCCACGCTCCACGGCTTCCTTGTCGATGCCGCGCAGCAGGCAGCCGACGTTGTCGCCGGCTTCACCGCTGTCGAGCAACTTGCGGAACATTTCGACGCCCGTGACCACCGACTTCTGCGTGTCGCGCAGACCGACGATCTCGACTTCTTCGCCGACCTTGATCACGCCGCGCTCAATACGACCCGTCACAACCGTGCCGCGGCCCGAGATCGAGAACACGTCTTCGATCGGCATCAGGAACGGCTGATCCTTCGGACGATCCGGAAGCGGGATGTACGTGTCGAGGGCGTCGTACAGCTTGATGATGGCTTCGTCGGCCAGCGGGCCCTTCTCACCGTTCAGCGCCTTGATCGCCGCGCCGCGGATGATCGGCGTGTCGTCGCCGGGGAACTGGTACTTCGACAGAAGCTCGCGCACTTCCATCTCGACGAGGTCCAAGAGCTCTTCGTCTTCGACGACGTCGCACTTGTTCAGGAACACCACGATGTAGGGAACGCCGACCTGGCGGGCGAGCAGGATGTGCTCGCGCGTCTGGGGCATCGGGCCGTCAACGGCCGACACAACCAGGATCGCGCCGTCCATCTGCGCGGCACCCGTGATCATGTTCTTCACGTAGTCGGCGTGGCCGGGGCAATCGACGTGCGCGTAGTGGCGGTTCGGCGTCGCGTATTCGACGTGCGAGGTCGCAATCGTCAAAATCTTCGTCGGGTCGCGGCGGCCCTGGCTCTCCGAGGCCTTCGCCACTTCGTCGTACGCGATCGACGTCGCCGTCCAGCCGCGATCCGCCGACACCTTCGTCAGAGCCGCCGTCAGCGTCGTCTTGCCGTGGTCAACGTGGCCAATCGTGCCGACGTTGCAATGCGGCTTGTTACGTTCGAATTTTGCCTTGCCCATAACCGGCTCTCCTTCGCTTCATCTCGTTTTCCTGGGTGCCGGGGCGCAAAGCTCCGTCGAACCGCAGGTCGTTTTCGTTTGTGTTCCGGCCGGCTGGTCCGCTGCGATCAGCGACCCACCCGTCCGTCGTTTCGATCTCAGGCGTACTTCGCCTTGACTTCTTCGGCCACGTTGCGCGGCACGTCGGCGTAGTGGGCGAACTGCATCGTGTAGGATGCGCGTCCCGTCGACATCGAGCGCAGCTGGCTGACGTAACCGAACATGTTGGCGAGCGGCACGTAGGCGCGGATCACAGTGGCGTTGCCGCGCATCTGCTGATCGCGGATCTGGCCGCGGCGTCCGTTGATGTCACCGATGATGCCACCGACGAAATCACCCGGCGTCACCACTTCGACATCCATGATCGGCTCGAGGATCTTGATGCCACCCTTTTCGCAGCCTTCCTTCATGGCAGCGCGCGATGCGATTTCGAACGCGATCGCGGACGAATCCACTTCGTGGAAGGCGCCGTCATAAAGTGTGACCTTCATGTCGACGATCGGGAAGCCGATCAGGACGCCGTTGCCCCACACCGAGGTGACGCCCTTTTCGACGCCCGGAATGTATTCCTTGGGAACGGTACCGCCGACGATCTCGGTCTCGAATTCGTTGCCCTTGCCGGTTTCGTTCGGCTCGAGGCGCAGCTTGACGCGGGCGAACTGGCCCGTACCGCCGGACTGCTTCTTGTGCGTGTAGTCGATATCGGCCGGACGCGCGAGCGTCTCGCGGTAGGCGACCTGCGGCTGACCGACATCGGCCTCGACGCCGTAGGTGCGCTTCAGAATGTCGACCTTGATGTCGAGATGGAGTTCGCCCATGCCCTTGAGGATGGTCTCGCCCAACTCCTGGTCCACAGAGACGCGGAACGAGGGATCTTCGATCGCCATCGTGTTGAGCGCGATCGCCATCTTTTCCTGGTCGGCCTTGGTCTTGGGCACGATCGAGAGGTTGATGACGGGGTCGGGGAAATCCATCTTCTCAAGGATGACGGGCTTTGCCGGATCGCAAAGCGTTTCGCCCGTGCGCACGTCCTTCATGCCCTGCAGAGCGACGATGTCGCCGGCGAAGGCTTCCTTGATTTCTTCGCGGTCGGCGGCGTGCATGAGATACATGCGGCCGGCACGCTCTTTCTTATCGCGCGAGGTGTTGGCGAGCGCCATGCCCTGCTCGAGCTTGCCCGAGTAGATGCGGCAGAAGGTGATCGAGCCGACGTGCTCGAAGCTCATGATCTTGAAGGCGATCATGGCGAGGGGATCTTCATCCGACGGACGGCGCGGCGACTCGTTGCCCTTGAGATCGATGCCGCTGTAGGCTTCACGATCGGACGGTGCGGGCAGGAAATCGACCACTGCGTCGAGCAGCAGCTGGACGCCTTTGTTCTTGAACGCCGAGCCGCACATCATCGGATAGAAGGTGCGCGTGATCGTCGCCTTGCGGATGAGCCGGCGGATCGTTGCCTCGTCAGGCTCTGTGCCGTCGAGGTAGGATTCCATGACCGCATCGTCCATTTCGACGGCGGCTTCGATCATGGCGGCGCGGAACTCGGTCGCCTTGTCGAGGAGATCGGCGGGGATCTCGCTCTTGACCATCTTGGCGTCCTTGCCGTCACCGTCCCAGGTGATGGCCTTCATCTCGATGAGATCGACGACGCCCTTGAAATCGCTTTCTGCGCCGATCGGAATCTGCAGCGGCACCGCGCGGGCGCCCAGCTTGTCCTTGATGTCGGCGAGGCACATGAAGAAGTCTGCGCCGGTCTTATCCATCTTGTTGGAGAAGATGATGCGCGGAACGTTGTACTTGTCGCCCTGGCGCCAGACGGTTTCGGTCTGGGGTTCGACGCCCTGGTTGGAATCGAGCACGCAGACGGCGCCGTCGAGGACGCGCAGCGAACGCTCGACTTCAATGGTGAAGTCGACGTGGCCGGGCGTGTCGATGATGTTCAGGCGGCGCTTGCGGCCGTCGCGGCCGGGCCAGAAACAGGTCGTGGCGGCGGACGTGATGGTGATGCCGCGCTCAGCTTCCTGCTCCATGAAATCCATGGTCGCGGCGCCGTCGTGGACTTCGCCGATCTTGTAGGACTTGCCGGTGTAATAGAGGATCCGCTCAGTCGTCGTCGTCTTTCCAGCATCAATGTGGGCCATGATGCCGAAGTTGCGGTAGTCCTCGATCGCGTATTGACGGGCCATGATGGTCCTCGAAATCCTAAAAAGCGAACGGCCTTACCAGCGGTAGTGCGAGAAGGCGCGGTTGGCGTCGGCCATCTTGTGCGTGTCTTCGCGCTTCTTCACGGCCGAGCCGCGGTTCTGAGAAGCGTCAAGAAGTTCGCCCGAAAGACGGTCGACCATCGTGTTTTCGTTGCGGCCGCGGGCGGCGTTGATGATCCAGCGGATCGCAAGCGCCTGGCGGCGCTCGGCGCGGACTTCGACCGGCACCTGATAGGTGGCACCGCCGACGCGACGCGAGCGGACTTCAACGGCCGGCATCACGTTCTCGAGCGCCTGATGGAACATGGCGAGCGGATCGGACTTGGCCTTCTTTTCCATCGAGTCGAGCGCGCCATAGACGATGCGCTCGGCTGTGGACTTCTTGCCTTCCTTCATGACCGCATTCATGAACTTCGACAGAACGAGATCAGCGAACTTCGGGTCAGGGTTGACCTCACGCTTCTCTGCTTTATGGCGGCGAGACATGGTTCAGATCCCTCAGGCTTATTTCGGACGCTTAGCGCCGTACTTCGAACGACGCTGACGGCGGGCGGCAACGCCCTGGGTATCGAGCACACCGCGGAGGATGTGGTAGCGGACGCCCGGCAAGTCCTTGACGCGGCCGCCGCGGATGAGCACCACGGAGTGCTCCTGCAGGTTGTGGCCTTCGCCCGGGATGTAGCCGATGACCTCAAAGCCGTTGGTCAGGCGCACCTTGGCGACCTTACGAAGCGCCGAGTTCGGCTTCTTCGGGGTCGTGGTGTACACACGGGTGCAAACGCCGCGCTTCTGCGGGCAATGCTCCATGTGACGCGACTTCTCGCGGTAGGTCTTCGGGTGCCGGGGCTTCCGGATAAGCTGTTGTATCGTCGGCATTCGCCTCGTCCGTCGTTGGGTGCCGCGCGGGAGGACCCACGCAAACGCCAAGCCGATCTTGCCGGGCTGCGGGGTTAACCGCGGCCTGGCACGAAAAAACCAGAGGATCGTCCAGCCCACCGCACGGCGGCCCAGAGATCTTGGTCTCAGAAATGTCCTCTGCTTAGAGACGATAGTGTTTAGGTCCGTTATGGGCGCAAATTCGGGCGCGAACGGCCTACGACCTACCGTGAGAGTGGGCTGTCTATATACAGCGGCTAATGCGTGGTCAACACCTGCACGCCCAGGTGTTTCATTTTTTTGCCTCTTCCCCGGAACGAACGGGCCGTTTGTGCGTGCGCGCGACCTGCGACAAATGAAACGGCCGCCCCGAAGGGCGGCCGTTCGTGATCAGGAGTGAAAAAAGCTTACTCGGCAACTCGGCGGCGGCGGCGTGCGGCAACGCCCCCTTCCGACGGGCCGGACAGCGCTCCGGTTGCGTCCTTCGCCTTTTCCTTGGCGATGAGCTCGTCGCGCTTGGTCGCTTCGCGACGCAGACGACGCAGCATGCCGCCGGTGCCGGCCGGGATGAGACGGCCGACGATCACGTTTTCCTTCAGGCCTTCCAGCGTGTCCGACTTGGCGATGACGGCTGCGTCGGTGAGGACGCGGGTCGTCTCCTGGAACGAGGCGGCCGAGATGAAGGAGCGCGTCTGGAGCGAGGCCTTGGTGATGCCGAGCAGAACCGGCGTACCCGAGGCCGGACGCTTGCCCTGCTTCTCGATCTTGACGTTGATCTCGTCCATCTCGATGCGGTCGAGCTGTTCGCCCTTGATGAGACCGGTGTCGCCCGGATCGGTGATCTCGACCTTCTGCAGCATCTGGCGAACGATCACCTCGATGTGCTTGTCGTTGATCATCACGCCCTGGAGACGATAGACGTCCTGGATCTCGTTGATCAGGTAGTTGGCAAGCTCTTCGACGCCCTTGACCGCGAGGATGTCGTGCGGTGCGGGGTGGCCGTCGTAGATGAAGTCGCCGCGTTCCA
The DNA here is from genome assembly GCA_963778225.1 of uncultured Alphaproteobacteria bacterium. Lineage (GTDB taxonomy): Bacteria > Pseudomonadota > Alphaproteobacteria > Rhizobiales > Hyphomicrobiaceae > JAGVSR01. The sequence goes on along the minus strand of CAVZTR010000010.1, from coordinate 70,807 downwards.
CGTGGTCGCCGTGCTGGACGGAGAGGTTCTTGCCGCGCGGAATGAGATATTCCACCGGCTCGGCGCCTTCCTCGTCAGGGGCGATCGTGATGCGCTGCTTGTTCTTGTAGTCCTTGCCGAACTCGATCGTGCCCGAGATCTCAGCGATGATCGCGTGATCCTTCGGACGGCGTGCCTCGAAGAGTTCCGCCACGCGCGGCAGACCGCCCGTGATGTCGCTCTGCTTGGCGGAGGCCAGCGGGATACGTGCGAGCACGTCGCCTGCCTTCACGTCGGTGCCAGGCTCGACGGAGAGCACGGCTTCGACGGGCAGCAGGTAGCGGGCATCACCGCCGCGGGCGACCTTGATCGGCTTGCCCTTCGAATCCTTGACCACAATGGCGGGCTTCAGATCCGCACCACGCGGCGTTGCACGCCAGTCGATGATGACGCGGTTCGTCGTGCCCTTCATTTCGTCGGTCTGTTCGCGAACAGACGCGCCGTCGATCATGTCCTCGAAGTCCACCGTGCCCGAAGCCTCGGTGAGGATCGGACGGGTGAAGGGGTCCCACTGGGCCAGACGCGTACCGCGCTTGACCTCGTCACCCTCATCGACGTGCAGACGCGCGCCGTAGGGCAGCTTGTGGGTGGCCAGTTCCTTGCCGGACTGATCCGAGATCACGATCGACATGGTCCGGGCCATCGCAACGAGACGGCCCTGGCTGTCCTTCATGACGGCGCGGTTCTTGATCTTCACCGTGCCGTTGAAGTTGCTATCCACGAACGACTGGTCGACGACGTTGGCGGCGCCGCCGATGTGGAACGTACGCATCGTGAGCTGCGTGCCCGGTTCGCCGATCGACTGGGCGGCGATAACGCCCACCGCTTCACCGATGTTGACGGGGGTTCCGCGTGCGAGATCGCGGCCGTAGCACTTCGCGCATACGCCCGAGATCGTCTCGCAGGTGAGCACGGAGCGGATCCGGATTTCCTGCACTTCGTGCTTGCCGATGAGGTCGGCGTGACGCTCCTCGATGAGTTCGCCCGTCTTGACGAGGACTTCGCCGGTGCCGGGCACAACAATGTCTTCGGCGGCGGTGCGGCCGAGAACGCGCTGCGAAAGGCTGACGATGACCTGGCCGGCGTCGACGACGGCCTGGACGTTGATGCCGCCATCGGTGCCGCAATCGTCTTCGAGGATGATGGCGTCCTGGGCGACGTCGACGAGACGGCGCGTCAGGTAACCGGAGTTCGCAGTCTTCAACGCCGTATCGGCCAGACCCTTACGGGCACCGTGGGTGGAGTTGAAGTACTCGAGAACGGACAGGCCTTCCTTGAAGTTCGAGATGATCGGAGTTTCGATGATCTCGCCTGACGGCTTCGTCATGAGGCCGCGCATGGCTGCGAGCTGGCGCATCTGGGTCGGCGAACCGCGGGCACCCGAATGGCTCATCATGTAGATCGAGTTGATCGGGCGTTCGCGGCCGTCCTTGTCCTTGCCGGCATTCGAAATGCGATCGATCATTTCCTTGGCGATCTGATCGGTGCACTTCGACCAGGCGTCCACCACCTTGTTGTACTTCTCAAGCTGGGTGATGAGGCCGTCCTGGTACTGCTGCTCGAACTCGAGGACGAGATCGTTCGTCTTCTCGACGATCTTGGCCTTTGTTTCCGGGATCTGCATGTCGTCCTTGCCGAACGAGATGCCGGCCTTGAACGCATGATGGAAGCCGAGCTGCATGATGCGGTCACAGAAGATCACCGTCTCCTTCTGACCGCAGTTGCGGTAGACGGCATCGATCATGCCGGAGATGGCCTTCTTCGTGAGCAGCTGGTTGACCAGCGAGAACTTCACGTTCGGGCGGCGCGGCAGAACTTCGCCGAGGAGCATGCGGCCCGGCGTCGTCTCGTGCAGTTCAATCACTTCCTCGCCCTGTGGGCCAACGGCACGGAAGCGTGCCTTGACCTTGGCGTGGAGCGTCACGGCCTTGGCTTCGAGCGCGTGACGGATTTCGCCGACCGAGCCGAAGATCATGCCCTCGCCCGGCTCCTTGTCGCGCTGGATCGAGAGATAGTAGAGGCCGAGAACGATATCCTGCGACGGCACGATGATGGGCTGGCCGTTGGCGGGATGCAGAATGTTGTTGGTCGACATCATGAGCACGCGTGCTTCCAACTGCGCTTCGAGCGACAGCGGGACGTGCACGGCCATCTGGTCACCGTCGAAGTCGGCGTTGAACGCCGCGCAGACGAGCGGATGCAGCTGGATCGCCTTACCTTCGATAAGTTGCGGCTCGAACGCCTGAATGCCGAGGCGATGCAGCGTCGGCGCGCGGTTGAGCAGCACCGGATGCTCGCGGATGACCTCGTCGAGGACGTCCCAGACTTCCGGCTTTTCCTTTTCGACGAGCTTCTTGGCCTGCTTCACGGTCGCGGCCTGGCCCAAGGTCTGGAGGCGCGCATAGATGAAGGGCTTGAAGAGTTCGAGCGCCATCTTCTTGGGCAAGCCGCACTGGTGCAGCTTGAGTTCGGGGCCCACGACGATGACCGAGCGGCCGGAGTAGTCGACGCGCTTGCCGAGCAAGTTCTGACGGAAGCGGCCCTGCTTGCCCTTGAGCATGTCGGCGAGCGACTTCAGCGGACGCTTGTTGGCACCCGTGATGACGCGGCCGCGGCGGCCGTTGTCGAACAGTGCGTCAACCGCTTCCTGAAGCATGCGCTTCTCGTTGCGGATGATGATGTCGGGCGCGCGCAGCTCCATCAACCGCTTGAGGCGGTTGTTGCGGTTGATGACGCGGCGGTAGAGGTCGTTCAGGTCGGACGTGGCGAAGCGGCCGCCGTCGAGGGGGACGAGCGGACGCAATTCCGGCGGGATGACCGGAACGTGGGTCAGGATCATCCACTCGGGGCGGTTGCCCGATTCCATGAAGGCTTCGATGACCTTCAGGCGCTTGCCGAGCTTCTTCGGCTTCAGTTCGGTCGTGGCTTCCTTGATTTCCTGGCGCAGGTCCTCGGCGATCTTCGGCAGATCCATCGCGGACAGGATTTCGCGGATGGCCTCAGCGCCGATGCCGGCGGTGAAGCTGTCCTGGCCATGCTCTTCGAGGGCCGTGTTGTACTGCTCTTCGGTCAGGAGCTGGTGCTCCTTGAAGGGCGAGATGCCGGGCTCGATGACGATGTAGTTCTCGAAGTAGAGAACGCGCTCGAGGTCCTTCAACGACATGTCGAGAAGGAGGCCGATGCGCGAGGGCAGCGACTTCAGGAACCAGATGTGGGCGACGGGCGCTGCGAGCTCGATGTGGCCCATGCGCTCGCGGCGGACCTTGGCGAGCGTGACTTCGACGCCGCACTTTTCGCAGATCAGGCCCTTGTACTTCATGCGCTTGTACTTGCCGCACAAGCATTCGTAATCCTTGATCGGCCCGAAGATGCGGGCGCAGAACAGGCCGTCACGCTCCGGCTTGAACGTGCGGTAGTTGATCGTTTCGGGCTTCTTGATCTCACCGAACGACCAGGAAAGGATATCGTCGGGCGACGCGATCGAGATCTTGATCTGATCGAATGTCGGCACCGGCGCCTGCGTCTTGAAGAGGTTGGTGATCTCGTTCATCGGCTCTTCTCTCCTCGGGGAGCGTCTCAGGGAAGACGCCCCGGAAAATTGCGGGCGGTAGGGGCCTCTCTCCGCATGTGCGGAGAGAGGCATGATGCGTGTCGTTATTCAGCGGCCTGGGGCGGCAGCTGCGGCTGAGGTTCGGGCGTCTCGGATGTGCCTTCGGGCGGCACGACTTCGGAGTTGAGAAGCTCGACGTTGAGGCCCAGCGCGCGCATTTCCTTCACGAGCACGTTGAAGCTTTCCGGCACGCCGGCCTCGAAGGTGTCGTCGCCACGGACGATCGCCTCGTAGACCTTGGTGCGGCCCGCCACGTCGTCCGACTTGACGGTGAGCATCTCCTGCAGCGTGTAGGCGGCGCCGTAGGCTTCGAGGGCCCAGACCTCCATTTCGCCGAAGCGCTGACCGCCGAACTGCGCCTTGCCGCCCAGCGGCTGCTGGGTGACGAGCGAGTACGGGCCGATCGAACGGGCGTGGATCTTGTCGTCGACAAGGTGGTGCAGCTTCAGGATGTACTTGTATCCGACCGTGACCTTACGATCGAAGGGCTCACCCGTGCGGCCGTCGAAGAGCGTGACCTGACCCGAGGCGTCGAAGCCTGCCTGCTTCAGCATCTCCACGATATCGGGTTCGCGGGCACCGTCGAAGACCGGTGTCGCGATCGGCACGCCGCGCTTCAAGAGCTTGGCAGCAGCGACGAGTTCTTCGTCCTTGATGCCGGCCTTGATCTCGTCCTTGCCGTAGATCTTCTTCATCTCCTCGCGCAGGGCTTCCGCCTTGCCCGAAGCGTGGAACTCCTGCAGCGCCTCATCGATGAGACGGCCGAGACCACGGCACGCCCAACCCATGTGCGTTTCGAGGATCTGGCCGACGTTCATGCGCGAGGGCACGCCGAGCGGGTTCAGCACCACGTCGACATGGGTGCCGTCTTCGAGGAACGGCATGTCTTCGCAAGGAACGATGCGGGACACGACGCCCTTGTTGCCGTGACGGCCGGCCATCTTGTCGCCCGGCTGGATCTTGCGCTTCACGGCGACGAAGACCTTGACCATCTTCATCACGCCGGGAGGCAGTTCGTCGCCGCGCTGGAGCTTGTCGACCTTATCGACGAAGCGGCGCTCGAGGCTCTTCTTGGCCTCTTCGTACTGCTTGTTGATGGCCTCGAGTTCGGCCTGCGCCTTTTCGTTGGCCAGACCGATTTCCCACCACTGGCTGCGCGGGATGTCGTCGAGGATGGCGTCGTCGAGCTTGGTGCCCTTGCGAGCGCCGCGCGGACCCTTGGCCACTTCCTTGCCGAGGAGTGCTTCCTTGAGACGCGCGTAGACGTTGCGGTCGAGGATCTGCATTTCGTCGTCGCGGTCTTTCGCGAGACGCTCGATCTCCTCGCGCTCGATCGCCATCGCGCGCTCGTCCTTCTCCACGCCGTGGCGGTTGAAGACGCGAACTTCGACGATGGTGCCCGAGACGCCCGGCGGCAGACGCAGCGACGTGTCACGCACGTCGGAGGCCTTTTCGCCGAAGATGGCGCGCAGCAGCTTTTCTTCCGGCGTCATCGGGCTCTCACCCTTCGGCGTGATCTTGCCGACGAGGATGTCGCCCGGGTTCACTTCGGCGCCGATGTAGACGATGCCGGCTTCGTCGAGGTTCTTCAGCGCTTCTTCCGAGACGTTCGGGATATCGCGCGTGATTTCCTCAGGACCGAGCTTCGTGTCGCGGGCCATGACTTCGAATTCCTCGATGTGGATCGAGGTGAAGATGTCATCGGACACGACGCGTTCGGAGAGGAGGATCGAGTCCTCGAAGTTGTAGCCCATCCACGGCATGAACGCGACGAGCACGTTCTTGCCGAGCGCCAGGTCGCCCAGATCCGTCGAGGGACCGTCGGCGAGAATTTCGCCGGCGTCGACGCGATCACCCACGTTCACCAGCGGACGCTGGTTGATGCAGGTGTTCTGGTTGGAGCGCTGGAACTTGCGCAGACGGTAGATATCGACGCCGGGCTTGGAGGCGTCGGTTTCTTCGGTGGCGCGGATGACGATACGGGTTGCATCGACCTGATCGACGACGCCTGAACGGCGTGCCGCGATCGCAGCACCAAAGTCACGCGCCACGACCTCTTCCATGCCGGTGCCGACGAACGGCGCTTCGGCGCGGATGAGCGGCACGGCCTGACGCTGCATGTTCGAGCCCATGAGGGCGCGGTTTGCGTCATCGTTCTCGAGGAACGGAATGAGCGCGGCTGCGACCGACACGAGCTGCTTGGGCGACACGTCGATGTAATCGACCTTCTCGCGCGGGACGAGAAGCACGTCGCCCGAGTAGCGGCAGGTGATCAGTTCGTCGACGAGCTTGCCCTTGGCGTCCAGTTCGGCGTTCGCCTGCGCAACGTGATGGCGCATTTCCTCCATGGCGGAGAGGTACACGACCTCGTCCGTCACGCGGTTGTCCTTCACGCGGCGATAGGGGCTCTCGATGAAGCCGTACTTGTTCACGCGGGCGAAGGTCGCCAGCGAGTTGATCAGACCGATGTTGGGGCCTTCCGGCGTTTCGATCGGACAGATACGGCCGTAGTGCGTCGGATGCACGTCGCGGACTTCGAAGCCCGCGCGTTCACGCGTCAGACCGCCCGGGCCAAGCGCCGAGAGACGGCGCTTGTGGGTGATTTCCGACAGCGGGTTGGTCTGGTCCATGAACTGCGAAAGCTGCGACGACCCGAAGAACTCGCGCACGGCGGCAGCCGCCGGCTTGGCGTTGATCAGGTCCTGCGGCATCACAGTGTCGATATCGACCGACGACATGCGCTCCTTGATGGCGCGTTCCATGCGCAGGAGGCCCAGGCGGTACTGGTTCTCCATGAGCTCGCCGACAGACCGCACGCGGCGGTTGCCGAGATGGTCGATGTCGTCGATTTCGCCACGTCCGTCGCGCAGATCGACGAGCGTCTTGACGACCGCGACGATGTCTTCGCGGCGCAGGACGCGCATCGTGTCGGGCGCATCGAGTTCGAGGCGCATGTTCATCTTCACGCGGCCCACGGCCGAGAGGTCGTAGCGCTCGCTATCGAAGAACAGGCTGTGGAACAGGGCTGTTGCCGCTTCAATGGTCGGGGGCTCACCCGGACGCATGACGCGGTAGATGTCCATCAGGGCTTCTTGAAAGTTCGAGTTCTTGTCGATGTGCAGCGTGTTGCGGATGAACGGCCCGATATTGACGTGGTCAATATCGAGGATCTGGAATTCCTTGATCTTCTGGTCCTTGATTTCGGCCAGGAGCTTGGGATCCAGTTCATCGCCGGCTTCGGCGTAGATCTGTCCGCTTTCGAGATCGACGACGTCTTCGCCGATGTAGCGACCGGAGAGATCTTCGGCCGAAACGAGCACTTCCTTGAGGCCGGCTTCGGCGAGTTCACGCGCCTTGCGGGCGGTGATCTTTTCGCCGGCCTTCGCCACAACGTCGCCCGACTTGGCGTCGATGAGATCGCCGAGCGGGGTCATGCCGCGGATCTTGCTGGCGTCGAACGGCATCTTCCAGCCGCGCTTGGATTCCTTGACCGGAATCTGGCGGTAGAAGGTGGACAGGATCTGCTCGTCGTCGAGACCCAGCGCGTACAGCAGCGTCGTCACCGGCAACTTGCGGCGGCGGTCGATGCGCACGTAGACGACATCCTTGGCGTCGAATTCGAAGTCGAGCCAGGAGCCGCGATAGGGGATGATGCGGGCAGCAAACAACAGCTTGCCGGATGCGTGCGTGCGGCCGCGGTCATGATCGAAGAAGACGCCCGGCGAGCGGTGCATCTGGGAGACGATCACGCGCTCGGTGCCGTTGATCACGAACGTGCCGTTCGACGTCATGAGGGGCATTTCGCCCATGTAGACGTCCTGCTCCTTGACGTCCTTGATGGACTTGGAGCCGGTCTCTTCGTTCACATCGAACACGATCAGGCGCAGCTTGACCTTCAAGGGCGCGGAGAAAGTCATGTCGCGCTGCATGCACTCGTCGACGTCGTACTTCGGCGGGTCGAACTCGTAGCGCACGAATTCGAGCGTCGACTTGCCGGAGAAGTCCGAGATCGGGAAGACCGACTTGAAGACGGCCTGGAGACCGTGGTCGTCCTTACGGCCGCCCGGCGGTTCCTTGACCATCAGGAAGTCATCATATGAGCTCTTCTGGACCTCGATGAGGTTCGGCATTTCCGCGACTTCGCGGATCGAGCCAAACTTCTTCCGGATGCGCTTGCGGCCGTTGAACGTCTCAGCCATGTCCGCTCCTCGCTATCATGACGCGTGGGTCGCGATCCCCACGCTTCGTTTGCTTCATGTGCACCGCGGCCGCCGCCGCTGGTGCCGAAAACCGTCTTAAGAAACGGCTCACCGGAGGACCCTTTTTGCGGTTTTTGCCGCAGGATCCTCCGGAGAAACGTCTCAGTCCGGCACCCGGAGTTCCGGCAACCGGCAGCCGAACGTACGGTTGCCTGTTGCCGGTTGCCCGATGCCGATCGTGCTTATTTCAGCTCGACCTTGGCGCCCTGGTCTTCGAGCTGCTTCTTCATCTTGGCAGCGTCATCCTTGGAGACGCCGTCCTTGACGACCTTGTTGCCGGCCTCGACGAGGTCCTTGGCTTCCTTGAGGCCCAGACCCGTGATGGCGCGGACTTCCTTAATGACGTTGATCTTCTTGTCGCCGCCCGAGACGAGCACGACCGAGAACTCGGTCTGCTCTTCGACGGGAGCAGCGGCAGCGGCAGGAGCAGCTGCGACAGCAACGGCAGCGGCGGCCGAGACGCCCCACTTTTCTTCGAGCAGCTTTGCGAGTTCTGCTGCTTCGAGAACGGTGAGCGACGACAGGTCGTCGACGATCTTTTCAAGCTTCGACATTCGATTACTTCCTTCCGGTTTGAACTTTTGAGCGCGGGCTTCGCAAGAAGGTCCCGCGTGGATTGCTCATTCGACCCTTAGGCGGCGTCGCCCTGAGACGCCTTCGCCTGGATGACACGTGCGAGCTGGCCACCCGGCTCCTTGATCGTGCGGGCGATCTTGGTCGCCGGCGCGTTCAGGAGGCCGATAATGCTGGCCCGCAGTTCATCGAGCGACGGCAGCTCTGCGAGCGCTTTCACGCCCTTCGCATCAAGAACTGTCTTGCCCATCGCGCCGCCGAGGATGACGAGCTTGTCGTTCCCCTTGGCGTATGCGACCGCTGCCTTCGCAGCGGCAATCGGATCCTTCGAATAGGCCAGAACGGTCGGCCCTTTCAGAAGTCCCGAAATGTCGGCAGTCGCAGTGTCCTTGATTGCGAGCTGCACCAGCTTGTTCTTGGCCACCTTCACGGAGCCGCCGGCGTCTTTCACGACGCGACGGAATTCCGCGGATTGGGCAGCCACCATGCCGGTGTTGTGGGCGACCACCACCACTCCCGCGTCGTCAAACACGGTATGGAGACGGTCGATGAGCTCACGTTTCGCGGCTCTATCCACTGCTCACTCCTCGTTGCGAGAAAGACCATGATTGGCTCTCTCGCGGGTTGCACCAGCTGCGTCCGGTTTCGGTTTCCCGTTGCCTCGCGCAGCGCTTTGTCTGTCCTTCCGCGCGGCCTTCGGTGAGAAGGACGACACGGTGCTGACCCAGAAGTTTCAAACCGGAATGGAATGCGCTCACGCGCGTTCTTCATCCGGGTCGCTTCTGTCTCATGCGGGCCCGCATCGGTTGAGCGGTTCAAGCCGGTTGCCCAGCACCCACAGTCTCGGACAGTCGAACCGGGACCGATCCACCTTGCGGTGCATCCGTCCCGGGCCACCCGGATTTCTCCGGATGTCGTGAGGATCAGGCCGCCTTAGTTGGCAGCCGGACCCGATGCTACAGAAGCGGTCTCGATCTTGACGCCCGGGCCCATGCTCGAGGACAGCGAGACCTTCTTCAAATACGTACCCTTGGAGCCCGAAGGCCTTGCCTTCACCACGGCGTCGACAAACGCCTTGATGTTTTCGACCAGGGCCTTCTCCGTGAAGCTCGCCTTGCCGACGCCGGCGTGGACGATGCCCGCCTTCTCGACGCGGAACTCGACCGAGCCGCCCTTGGCGCCGTTGACGGCGCCGACGACGTCCATCGTGACCGTGCCGACGCGCGGGTTGGGCATCAGGCCGCGCGGGCCCAGCACCTTACCGAGACGGCCGACGAGGCCCATCATGTCGGGCGTGGCGATGCAGCGGTCGAAGTTGATCTGGCCTTTCGACACGATCTCCACGAGGTCTTCCGCGCCGACGATGTCGGCACCGGCGGCCTTGGCTTCTTCCGCCTTGGCGCCGCGGGCGAAAACCGCGACGCGCGCGGTGCGGCCCGAGCCGTTGGGCAGATTGCAGACGCCGCGAACCATCTGGTCGGCGTGCTTGGGATCGACGCCCAGGTTCAGCGCAATCTCGATGGTTTCATCGAACTTCGCCTTCGCACGCTCTTTGATGAGCTTCACGGCTTCGTCGACGCCGTAAGACTTGGTGCGATCGACGCCCTTGGAAATGGCGAAGGCGCGCTTGCCACCAGCTTCGCGCGTGGCCTTGATATCAGTTGCAGATACGTTGCTCTTCGTCATCGGATCACTCCACCACCTTGAGGCCCATCGAACGGGCGGAGCCCGCAATCGTCTTGGCGGCCTGATCCAAATCGTTCGTGTTCATGTCCTTCATCTTCAGCTTCGCGATGTCGCGCAGCTGCGCCATCGTGATTTCGCCGGCGACGTCGCGGCCGGGGTTCTTGGAACCCGAGCCCGGCTTGCCCGTGGGCTTCATGCCGGCGGCCTTCTTGATGAGATAGGTCGCGGGCGGCGTGCGCATTTCGAAGGTGAAGGAGCGGTCGGAGTAGACCGTGATCTTCACCGGGATCGGCGTGCCCTGCTCGAGATCCTTCGTCTTGGCGTTGAAGGACTTGCAGAACTCCATGATGTTGACGCCGCGCTGACCGAGCGCGGGGCCGATGGGAGGAGCCGGGTTTGCGGCGCCTGCAGGCACCTGCAGGTTGATGTAGCCGTCTATCTTCTTAGCCATGTGTTCCCCTGGAACTTGCCGGATGAGGCGCCTTGCGGCGTACCATCCGAGGGTTAGCGGTTGAGCGAGCCTTTCGACGTTGCCTTTTCAGGCGGAACTCAGCGTCCAGGCTCTCCCGCGGGTTTCCGCCGAACCGGTCTTTTCAAACCAGCGAGGCGGAGTTCCTCCGGCGCGATGCGCCGGAAGTCATGAAACCGCCCTCGTGTGAGAGCGGTTTTGTATTCGTTAGCTGGCGACCTTCTCCACCTGCTGGAACTCGAGTTCGACCGGCGTCTTGCGGCCGAAAATCGAGACGCCGACCTTGAGACGCGAACGCTCGCCGTCGACTTCCTCCACTTCGCCCTGGAAGGAGGCGAAGGGACCATCGATCACCTTCACCTGTTCGCCGATCTCGTAAATGATCGACGGAGCCGGGCGCTCCACACCGTCCTTGACCTGGTTGAGGATGCGCATGGCTTCCTCTTCCGGGATCGGCATCGGCTTGTTGTCGGCCCCGAGGAACCCCGTGACCTTCGGCGTGTTCTTGATCAGAAGAAAGCCGGGGTCGGTCATCTCCATCTTCACGAGCACGTAGCCCGGGAGAAACTTCCGCTCGGCGTGAATTTTGCGGCCCCGCTTGACTTCGATGACATCTTCGGTCGGCACCATCACCTCGTCGATGAGATGCTCCAGACCCGACGTCTTCGCGCGCTCTTTGATGGCGTCGGCCACTTTGCGCTCGAAGTTCGTGTAGGCGTGGACAATGTACCAGCGTTTGGACATGTGTCGCGTGTTCTCTCGTCTCGTTGTGCGGAATCGAGCTAGCTTTTCGAAACGGTCAGCGTCCGAGACCGAGGATCGCATTAATAAACCAGCCCAAGAGCTGATCAGCGGCAAGGAAGAACAGGGCCGCCAGGGTCACCATGATGATGACCATGAGCGTGGTGACCCACACTTCTTTCCAGGTCGGCCAAGTGACCTTGGCGACTTCCTGCCGAACCTCTTGGATGAACTGCAACGGGTTATACATCGCCATCGACGCTGTCTTCACCGGGCGCATGCGACAAAACAGCACGGCGCCGCCGGAGGTACCCCTCCAGAAGCGCCATCCCAAAGAACCGGCCCGGCGCCCTCGCCGCGAGCCCGCTCGCAATTCAAATGGCAGGGGCGGCAGGTCTCGAACCTGCGACCTTCGGTTTTGGAGACCGACGCTCTACCAATTGAGCTACACCCCTACAGGCCCGCAAACCAACTTTTCAGCCGGGTCGAGCCAGGGCCGCCACCTCTAGCGGATGTTTTCCGCTTTGTCACCGCTGACGTGGTGAATTTTTCGAACTTCATGAAATTGGTTCAACGATGACCGCGGTGCCGTATGCCAAGACCTCGGTCACGGCCGACGCGATTTCGTTGGCATCATAGCGAAAGGCCAGGATGGCGTTGGCGCCCATCTGCTCCGCATTCTGAATGAGCAGATCGAAGGCTTCCTGCCGGGTCTGCTCGGCGAGCTGCGTATAGACGGTGATGGTTCCGCCGAAGAGGATCTGGATCGCGGCACCGATGTTTCCGACGACGCTGCGGGAGCGGACAGTCAGGCCTTTGGCGACGCCGAGCGTGCGGACGATGCGATAGCCGGCGAGGTCGTTGGTGGTCGTGACGATCATCGATGCGCTCCGCGTTCGTAAACCGGCAACCGGCATGCCGGATGCCGGATTTCGAGGGATACTCTATTCGTCCGGCCATGCCAGTTGGAATCAAAAAGGCAGCCGCCGCTTGCGCGACGGCTGCCTGATGCCGGTTGCCGGATGCCGAATTATTCGACGATCGAGGTCACAACACCGGCGCCGACGGTGCGGCCGCCTTCGCGGATGGCGAAGCGGACCTTCTCTTCCATCGCAATCGGTGACACCAGTTCGACGTCCATCGAGACGTTGTCGCCCGGCATCACCATTTCCGTGCCAGCCGGAAGCGTGACGACACCCGTCACGTCCGTCGTGCGGAAGTAGAACTGCGGACGGTAGTTCGTGAAGAACGGCGTGTGCCGGCCGCCCTCATCCTTCGTCAGAATGTAGGCTTCGGCCTTGAACTTCTTGTGCGGCTTCACCGAACCGGGCTTGGCCAGAACCTGGCCACGCTCCACGGCTTCCTTGTCGATGCCGCGCAGCAGGCAGCCGACGTTGTCGCCGGCTTCACCGCTGTCGAGCAACTTGCGGAACATTTCGACGCCCGTGACCACCGACTTCTGCGTGTCGCGCAGACCGACGATCTCGACTTCTTCGCCGACCTTGATCACGCCGCGCTCAATACGACCCGTCACAACCGTGCCGCGGCCCGAGATCGAGAACACGTCTTCGATCGGCATCAGGAACGGCTGATCCTTCGGACGATCCGGAAGCGGGATGTACGTGTCGAGGGCGTCGTACAGCTTGATGATGGCTTCGTCGGCCAGCGGGCCCTTCTCACCGTTCAGCGCCTTGATCGCCGCGCCGCGGATGATCGGCGTGTCGTCGCCGGGGAACTGGTACTTCGACAGAAGCTCGCGCACTTCCATCTCGACGAGGTCCAAGAGCTCTTCGTCTTCGACGACGTCGCACTTGTTCAGGAACACCACGATGTAGGGAACGCCGACCTGGCGGGCGAGCAGGATGTGCTCGCGCGTCTGGGGCATCGGGCCGTCAACGGCCGACACAACCAGGATCGCGCCGTCCATCTGCGCGGCGCCCGTGATCATGTTCTTCACGTAGTCGGCGTGGCCGGGGCAATCGACGTGCGCGTAGTGGCGGTTCGGCGTCGCGTATTCGACGTGCGAGGTCGCAATCGTCAAGATCTTCGTCGGGTCGCGGCGGCCCTGGCTCTCCGAGGCCTTCGCCACTTCGTCGTACGCGATCGACGTCGCCGTCCAGCCGCGATCCGCCGACACCTTCGTCAGAGCCGCCGTCAGCGTCGTCTTGCCGTGGTCAACGTGGCCAATCGTGCCGACGTTGCAATGCGGCTTGTTACGTTCGAATTTTGCCTTGCCCATAACAGTTCGTCCTCGGTTCTACGGTCTGAGGCACGAGGTACCGCAGCCCGTGGCGCGGCGCCCGTGTTCGGGCGTGTGTCTAGTGGCTTGAGATGGCGAGTTCAAGCTTAAAGCTGCGTGCGACAGGTGTGTGGCAGAAGCTTGGAATTGGCCGGCTCGCAGCCGGCGGACGGCTCCAATTAGCGCGCAGGACGCTGGCATGCGGAACCGATGGGTGGCCGGGCAGGTTTCGCTCTATTCGGGGGCAGCTCAGGAAAGGACAAACCCATGCTTGGCGATACACAATGGCTGTGGCTGATCGCGCTCGTCGGCGGTCCGCTGATCCTCGGTATTCTGCTGGCGCGGGGAGTGCGGCAGACGGAAGACCGGCGACGGGATGACCCGGCAGGAGTGGCGCGTACGGAGCAGGCCACCCACGATCTTTATGAAGAGGAAGAGCACCGGGGCGAGCGCCCCCACGAACAGCAGCCGCCGATCGATCTGGAAGAGGCGCGGCGGCGCGAAGAGGTGGCGCGGATGCGGTCCGCCGGTGGACGGCGTCTCTAAGGTCCGGTCACGGGATGATTGGAGCGGACGATGGGAATCGAACCCACGTATGCAGCTTGGAAGGCTGCCGTTCTACCATTGAACTACGTCCGCATACCGGCCGAGCCGGACCCGCTTGATAACCGCTTACCGCGCTCCTGTGAAGGGTCGACGGGCGTGAACATGACGTGCCCCGGACTGCGTTGGCAATCCGGGGCACAATAATCTTAGGCGTTCTCAGGCTGGATCAGGCGGCGGCCTTGTGGGCGATCTCGAAGCGGTCGGCGTTCATGATCTTGGTCCAGGCGGCCACGAAGTCGCGCACGAACTTCTCCTTGGAGTCGTCCTGGGCATAGACCTCGGCCAGAGCGCGCAGCAACGAGTTCGAGCCGAAGACGAGGTCGACGCGGGTGCCGGTCCATTTGACGGCGCCGGTCTTGCGGTCGCGGCCTTCGAAGACCTGAGCGGCCTCGGAGGTCGGCTTCCACTCGGTGCTCATATCAACGAGGTTGACGAAGAAGTCGTTGGTGAGCGTGCCGGGGCGGTGTGTGAACACGCCGTGCGTGGCACCGGCGTGATTGGCGCCGAGTACGCGCAGGCCGCCGACGAGGACCGTCATCTCAGGCGCGGTCAGCGTCAGCAGTTGCGCCTTATCGACGAGCATTTCTTCCGCCGGGATGGCGTAGTCGGCCTTCGCGTAATTGCGGAAGCCGTCAGCTTCCGGCTCCATGATCTCGAAGGATTCCACGTCCGTCTGCTCCAGCGAGGCATCCGTGCGGCCGGGCGTGAACGGCACTTCGATCGCGTGGCCGGCCGCCTTCGCCGCCTGCTCGACGGCGGCGCCGCCGGCAAGCACGATGAGATCGGCGAGCGAGACCTTCTTGCCGCCGCTGACGGCGGCGTTGAACGCCTTCTGGATGCCTTCGAGCGTCGCCAGCACCTTGGCCAGTTTTTCCGGCTCGTTGACGTCCCAATCCTTCTGCGGAGCAAGGCGAATGCGTGCGCCGTTGGCGCCGCCCCGCTTGTCCGAACCACGGAATGACGAGGCGGAGGCCCACGCGGTCGAGACGAGTTCGGCGGTCGTCAATCCGGAGGCGAGGATCTTGCCCTTCAGAACCGCGATGTCGTTGGCGTCGATCAGCGGGTGATCAACGGGCGGAAGCGGATCCTGCCAGATCAGCTCTTCGGCGGGGACTTCCGGGCCGAGATAGCGAACCTTCGGGCCCATGTCGCGATGGGTCAGCTTGAACCAGGCGCGCGCAAACGCGTCGGCGAATTCGTCGGGATTGGCGTGGAAGTGGCGCGAGATTTTCTCGTAAGCCGGGTCCATCTTCATCGCCATGTCGGCAGTCGACATGATGATCGGCACCTTCTTCGACGGATCGGCCGGATCCGGCGCCATATCCTGCTCCTGCAGGTTCTTCGGCGTCCACTGCCATGCACCGGCCGGGCTCTTCACGAGATCCCAGTCGTACTTGAACAGCACATCGAAGTAGCCGTTGTCCCACTTGATGGGGTTGGGCGTCCACGCGCCTTCGAGGCCTGAGGTGATCGTGTCGGCGCCCTTGCCGCTCTTGTAGGTCGAGAGCCAGCCGAAACCCATGGCTTCGATGGGGGCGGCTTCGGGGTTCGGGCCGACATGGGCGGCGTCACCGGCACCGTGCGTCTTGCCGAAGGTGTGGCCACCGGCCGTCAGAGCCACGGTTTCATAGTCGTTCATAGCCATGCGGGCGAACGTCTCGCGGATATCGCGCGCGGACGCCAGTGGATCGGGCTTGCCGTTCGGGCCTTCCGGGTTGACGTAGATGAGGCCCATCTGCACGGCGGCGAGCGGCTTCTCGAGCACGCGGTCGCCCGAGTAGCGCTTGTCACCAAGCCACTCACCTTCCGCGCCCCAATAAATGTCTTCCTCGGGCTCCCACACGTCGGCGCGGCCGCCGGCGAAGCCAAACGTTTTGCCGCCCATCGACTCGATCGCGACGTTGCCGGCGAGCACGAACAGATCGGCCCACGAAATCTTGTTGCCGTACTTCTGCTTGATCGGCCACAGGAGGCGGCGCGCCTTGTCGAGGTTGCCGTTGTCCGGCCAGCTGTTGAGCGGGGCAAAGCGCTGCGAGCCCGAACCCGCGCCGCCGCGGCCGTCCGCCGTGCGGTAGGTGCCGGCGCTGTGCCAGGCCATGCGGATGAAGAGACCGCCGTAGTGGCCGTAGTCGGCCGGCCACCAATCCTGGCTATCCGTCATCAGTGCGGTGAGATCGCGCTTCAGGGCCGCGTAGTCGAGCTTCTTGAACTCATCGGCATAGTTGAAGGCGGTGCCCATCGGGTTGGCGGCGGGCGCGTGCTGGTGGAGGACCTTCAAGTTCAGTTGGTTGGGCCACCAGTCGCGGTTGGTGCGGCCCCCGATGGTGACGCGGGCGGGGGTCCCGTGCATCGGACACTTGCTGATCTCGTTCATGTCGTCTCCTCTCAGCGGCGCAGGGCACGCTCTATTCCACGATGGACGGCCTAGCCAATCCAGTCGATAAGGTAAAGTCTTACATTTTTATGCGTTCAATCAGCTAATCTGATGGCGAGCGCGCATTTGATGGCTGCGATTGATTTTTGTGAGGATGTGCGCGGCCGCTCGGCAACCTTGTATGGCATTATGCTACCAATTCACGGGCACGGGAATGCGGCGCAGGGTTCGGAGGCGAATATGACCACAAAAGTCGCACGCGACGCGGGTGGCGAGACGGCCGACGAGATCCGGTTTGCGATGAGACCAAGTTCGCTGGGGTTGGTTCTCGTGGCTGCTGGCGATCGATGGCATTCGCGCGGTTCTGATCGGCGATGACGCGGCAGCGCTGCGCGATGATCTGGATCAGCGTTTTCCTGGCGCGATCCTCCAGAGTGCCGAACCTGCATTGGCTTCTGCCCTACGGCAAGTCGTCGAGGGGATCGAGAACCCGGCGCGGGAGCATGACCTCGTGTTCGATGTTCGAGGGACCGAATTTCAACGCCGTGTGTGGGACGCGTTACGGGCGATCCCGGCGGGTGAGACGCGCAGCTATACGCAGATTGCCAAGGCGATCGGTGCGCCGACGTCCGTGCGCGCGGTAGCGGCGGCGTGTGCGGCTAACCCCATCGCGGTGCTGATCCCGTGTCATCGCGTGGTGCGCGGCGATGGTTCACTTTCGGGTTATCGCTGGGGCGTGGAGCGCAAGCGCGCGCTGTTGGCACGCGAGCGTCAGCTGCCTGGCTGCATAGACTTATGGCCGCTTAGACTTTCTTGGTGGCCTTGTCGTCGCCGTGGCGCCAGGCGTCGATGCGTTCCATGAGCCAGCCCCAGGCTTCCTGTTCGCGCTCACCGGCGGTTTTGTCGATGGCGATCTGGAGGTACTTGAGTTCGGATTCAACTTTCTCGGGCGGCAGCATGCCGAGACGTGTGGAGAGCACCGCGAGTTCGAGGACGGCGGCTTGCGCGCGGTTGTAACCCGGCCATGGGCGATGCGAACCTGAGTGTACGATCTGGCAATGAAAGCGCGGGCGCTGCTCGTGATCGGTCAGGCGATCGACCTTCAATTCCCAGTGTGAGACGGCGTTTTCGAGACGGACGCCGTTCACGGTATCGGCCCTGAGAAGCGGCCACTCGCGGCGGCCGGTGATGCAGCCGGCGAAGACGCGCACGTCGTCGGTGTGGCTGGCGACGGCGAAGGGGTTCGACATGAGATTGTCGAGCGTGCGCGAGGGACGGAACGGGGCCACGATCCAGCCGGTGCCGTCATCATCGATGAGACCCAGCGGCGCGATGTGCGCTTCACCCTTTTCGTTCAGGGTCGTCACGATCGTCTCGACGATCCTCGGCATCCCGCCTCTCCTTCTGCGCTTTGCGTTTCGCCTCGCGCGCGGCGGTGACTGTGGAAGCCTCGGGCGCGTGGCGGATCAGGTCTTCGCTCTTCTTATCGGCGGCAATGCCCCAGTCGAGGGGATTATCCTGCGCGTAGCGTTTACCCAGCGCGCGGGCGATCTCGGCTTTGGCAAGCTCATAGCCCAAGTAGAACGCGTGGCTGCCATCGGCCTCGACGGCGAGTTTTGGATAGAGATCGAACGGGTCGGTCGCCACGTGATGACCGTCGCGATTGTAGATGTGGATGCCGTCAACGGCCGCTTCGATGCGGAAGTTGTTGTCGCGGACTTCGGTCGCCCACTTGGCAATTTCTTCGGGCTTGGCTGGAAACGGGACGAGATCGTGCAGCGAGAGCAAGCCGCCGCCGAGGCCTTTCGGCAGGCTTTGGTCCTCGCGGGCGCGAAACATGAGACGGCGGGCTGCATCGTGCTCTTCGATGGTGCGGCGCGTGTGCAGCGAGACTTGCACGATGAGCACGTTCTGGATGCGCAGTTCAGACGCGATGCCGAGCAGCGTGGCGGTGAGGCCCTGGCTGTCCACGTCGGTGAGTTCGGTGAGATTGCCGGTGCCCATCAGGATTTCGACGTCGGGGCGCTGGCGGCGCAGTTCGGCGTAGCGCTCGATCGAGGTAGTGAAGCCGAAGTGGATGGGATCGAGGATCGGATCGGCGATGTGGGGGATCCCTTTTTCCTTCGCCTTGTCGATGGCACGGATGAGGGAGGCGAGATCGCCATGGGGTTTGGGAACGAGGATGGGCACGCACGACGTGCCGGCGACGGCATCGAGTGACGTTTCATCGAGCGAAAGCACGTGATCGGCCCCGGCTTTGGCCGCGCGAGCCAACTCAGATACGTCGCCGGAATCGACCGAGACCTTGAGGCCGCGCGCCTTCAACGTGGCGACGATCTCTTCGAGATTGGGGAACGGCACGTCCGGCTGGCAGCCGATGTCGATGACGTCGGCGCCCTTCTCCGCATAGGTCAGCGCGCGGGCGACGATCTCATCGATCGGGATCCCCGGCGCGTCGATGATCTCGGCGAAGATGCGCAGATCGTGCTTGGACAGATCCGGCGGCTTGCCGCCTTTGCCGAGGTAGGCGGGCAGGTCGATCAGTTCGTCGGGGCCGCGCACGAAGGGAACGCCGTAGTGATCCTTCAGCACATCGAGATCCATGCGGACACGGCCGGGCAAGATCACGCGATCGGCTTCGATGGGGCCTTTCAAGCGATTGCGGATGATGGCATCCGTCATCAGGGCGGCGACCTTGATGCCGATATTGCGGACGTGCCAACTCCCCTCCTCGAGCCCGATCCCGCGGATCGTCTCGACGAGGCGAGGCTCGGCCAGATGGCCGGTCAGGAAGAGGAGACGTTCAGCCATTTCTGCCGCGCATCGATTGCCCGTTCGAAGTCTTCGATCGTCTCGACGACCGTCGTGTCCTCGAACGATTTGAGCTTCTCGGTATTTTCCAGATCGATGCGGCGCGGATAGACCTTCACCATGCCTTTCGGCGCTTCCGTATCCATCACGGGGGCCGTGTCGCAGGCGAAGACGATCGCGGGCACGCGGCATTTACCGGCCTGTGCGAACACGTTTGTCGCGAGGTTGTCGGAGATCCCGTAGACGCACTTCGCAACCGTGTTGGAGGTCGCAGGGCCGAGGATCAGCGTGTGGTAGACGCCGTAGTAGAAGTTGCCGACGGGGGCGGCGCTGGCGGTGCGATCCTTGTAGACGCGCGTGCCCTCCATCAGCACAAGCTCCTGCTTGTACATTTTGATCACTTCTTCGGCGGCGCTCGACAGGAAGAGATCGAGGTCGGGGAGCCGCTGGATGATCGCAAGGGTCTCCTTCACGAAGTGTCCCGAGCCGGTCAGCGCCCATCCCCAGCGGGGTGTTTTCAGGTCGTCTTTTGCCATGGTGTCGGCCCTAACACGGGGGCTGCGTCGCGTCGATAGAGCAGCGGCGGAAAAGTCAATGTCGCTCGCTGGATGCGGCGACGAGACGGGCGAGAGCGGCGTCGTCGCCCTCCCCGATCACCGACCAGGAGAGGCGGAGCTTTTCCACGTAGTCACGAAAGAGCGGGTCGACAATTCCTGATGCCGTGAAATCGTCGAGGGTTGCGGCAGGATCGACCGCGCAGGATTTGACGAGGGCGACGTCCTTTGCGCCGATCTCGCCCGCCAGCCATGCGGCCAAGCTGTCGGAGGTCATATCCCAAGATTTGGGGATGGCCGGATCGGCGCCGGCCATGGTGCTCGGCAGCCAGACGGGGACGAGACCGTTGACGCCGGCCATGCCGATTTCCTCTTTGGTGGCGGCGGGCGCAAAGTGGCGGGAGCGGGAGGCGATGACATTCGCCATCTGATGCATGGCGAAGAGTGCGAGACGATGGGCGGAGGCGTCGTCGAAGCCGTTGGCGGCCTGCGCCTCGCGAACCTGATCCGCGAACCTGCCGCCACCAGGAACGACGATGACGGGTCGTTTGCGCTTTGCAACGATCTCGAGGACGGCGGTGAGACGGCCGCTCTCGAGCAGGCTGCCGCCGAGCTTCAGGACCAGGAGCGAGGCCGGCATCAGGCGCTGCGCGTGCGATAGATCTCGACGCCGCGCACGGGGCCGCGCTCCAGCTTTTCGACGAGAACGCGAACGCCGCCGATGCGGTTGTCGCGCAGGAGCATCGTTGCCAGTTCTTCGGCGAGCGTCTCGACGAGGTTGATATGGCCGCGGCCGATCAGGTGGTCGATCGCGTCGATGATGTCGGTGTACGAGGGCACCTCGACCATTTCATCGACGGTGGAGACGACGCCGGGTGCGAGGAATGCATCAACCGTGAGCCGGATCTGCTGGGTGACGCCCTTCTCCTCGGCGTAGATGCCGATGTTGGCGTCCTTGATGTAATCTTTGACAAAAATCTTGTCGTCGGTGTGGGCCAGCGGCGCGGGTGCAGAATGCATCGTGGCAGCGCCTTTGCGGCGGTCAGTCATGGTGTGGCCTCGAGAGTGGCGTGACGGACCATCGGGCCACGTCAAAGTGTTGCCCACACTCGGCGGGCCGGTGTGGAGGTTGCGGACAGTTCGCGTGCGACGGCGCGCACGGCCCCCTCTTCTATCGATCCTTCCCTGCGCTTGCCAGAACACAACGCGCCGCGGAAGCCCATGACGTCCGGGGTCAACGCGGCGATGATGGGGATGTGCTCCAGACGGAGCGCGCCAGCGAGGCCGACGAAGAGGCCGACCGCGCGGGCGGCATCGACAAAGCGGGAGATTTCGGCTGGGGGCCATCACGTCCGGCAGGGCGCGACCATCCTTGGTGGCGGTGTCGAGCATGACGCCCGCGAAACCCGCATCTGCCATGGCGGCGACAAGGTTAAGGTCGGGGTTTCGGTCGGCAAGGAGCAAACCGACGAGGCGGGCCTGGCCGAGGTCGAGGCGGCCGAGGGCTGCGATACTGGCCTTCGCGTCGCCGCCGTCGAAGAAGCCGATTTTAACGAGATCGATGCCGGTCGCGGCCATCGCGATTGCCGCGTCGCAGAGGACATCAGGGTTCGCGGGCAGATCGCCAATCGTGGCGCTGACGGGCACAGTGTGGCCGACCGCTTCGACGATTGCGCGAACGGTCGCGTGCGGGAGCGCGCCGAGTGCGCCCGCCGCCGGGTTCTTGCCATCGATGATTTCGGCGCCCGCCGCCAGAGCGGTGAGCGCTTCCGGCGCGCTCATCACGCTCGCCAGGAAGCGCGGGCGACCGGAGGAACCGGCCGGCATCGTATCGGTCAACCTTTTGAAACGCCCACTTTCGGGCTTTCGAAGATGCGCTTCAGTTCAGCCTGCACCTTGTCGCGGCTGGTGCGGTCGGACGGGGTCAAGCGCACTGTCTCGTCGGCGATGATACTCGCAGAGCCGGGCGCGAGGCGCAAGATTCGGGTGCCGAGCATCACCGCCTCATGACGGTCGTGGGTGACAAACAAGACCGTTGTCGGACGGCTGTTCCAGAGATCCACGAGGAGTTCGCGCAGACCTTGCGCCGTCGGATCGTCGAGCGAGACGAAGGGCTCGTCCATGAGCAGGATGTCGGGCTCCTGGATGAAGCCGCGGGCGAGCGCCGCGCGGCGCTGCATGCCGAGCGAGGTGCGTTCGGGGTAGGCGTTTTTTGCTTCGGTGAGGCCGACGCGGTCAATCATCGCGTCGACGTTGTCCTGGCGGCGATCGCCGTCGGGGAGCGAGAGCATCAGGTTTTCGCGAATGGTCCGCCAGGGCAACAGACGCGGCGTCTGGAAGATGAACGTCATGCGCGGACTGCCGGGGCCGAGGTCGATGTCGCCCTCGTAATCCTGGTCGAGGCCGGCGACGATGTTGAGCAATGTGGACTTGCCGCAACCGGATGGGCCGGTGAGCACCACGAACTCGCGCGGGGCGACCTCGAACGACACATCGCGCAGCACGGTGTTCTCGTCGCGACCGCCGATGGCGGGGAACGTCTTGCGCTTCACCGTTATGCGAACTGCATTCTCAGGTGCGGTCTCAGTTATCGGCGCCATCTGTTCACCCGCGCTTGGAGGGGCTGCAGCACGCCGAACTCGACGATCTGGATGACCACGATGAAGGCCAGCGCATAGGCAAGGATCGTCGGCACGTCGTAGTTGCCGAAGGCGGCATGGATCTGGTGGCCCACACCGGTGGCATGGCCGCCCAGCGCTTCGACGACGAGCACGATCTTCCACACAAGTGCGAGGCCGGACCGCGCGGCAGCAGCAGCAAACGGCGCCAACTGGGGGAGCGTGACGTGGCGCAGCGTTTTCCAGGGGCCGAAGTTATAGACGCCGGCCATTTCGGAGAGATCGCGGGAGAGTTGCCGCGCGCCTTCACGCATCTGCACCGCGACGTTGGGGATCTTGTTGACGGCGACGGCGAAGATCGCGGTGAGTTCGGTGGTCCCGAGCCAAACGTAAGACAGCGCGATGATGACGAGGGCCGGCAGGTTGAGAAACAGGACGAGCCAACTGTCGAAGAACTGGTCGGCGCGTTTGTACGAGCCGATCACGATGCCGATGACCGTGCCGATGAGCATGGCGAGGATGAAGGCGCACGCGACACGAACCAGCGTGATCGACATGTTGGTCCAGAGCGCGCCGCTGGCCGCCTCCTGGCCGAGGACCTCGAGCACTTTGGCCGGGCCGGGCAGATGACGACTGTCGGAGATCGCGGCGGCGAGCGACCACAGCGCGACGAGAGTCGTGAGCGAAGCGAGGGTCCAGAGCAGGCGTTCGGCCGTGGCGCCCGCGGGCGTGACCTTACGCGCCGGGAGCATAGAAAGCCTTCGGGTCGAAGCGTGTGCCCTTGCCAGCCAGTTCCGCGTCGCCGGCCGCCAGCAGAATGTCCATGATCTTTTGCGCCGATTGCATGTCAGCTTCGCTCCAGTAGCCGCGGATGCCCGAGCGGTAGCCAGCCTTCAATGCGGCGAATTCCTTATCATCGGCGGCTTTCATCATCGGGCGCAGGCGCTCCCACGGCGCGTCGCTATTGGCCAGCAATTCGTTGGCTTCGCGGGCGGCGGCGAGCAGACTGTTGATTGCGGGCAGAAGGTCTGCCTCGGAGCTTTCCTTCCAGATGAAGCCGACGAGCGCGGGCTGCGGGTCGATGCCGAGCGCTGTCATGACCTCGGACATGGAAATGACGCTGCGGAAGCCTTGCGCCTCTAGGCGAGCGGTGAAGGTCCAGAAGTTGAGGACCGCATCCAGCCGACCATCCTTCAGCTGTTCTGTGAGCAGCGGGGCTGCGCCATACTGGGGCTGAACGAGATCGGCCAAGTCGGCTCCGAGTTCCTTTTTCGCGTGGGCGCGCAACAGCAGCCAGCTCTTGTCGGTGGAGGAACCGGCGACGCCGAACTTTTTGCCCTTGAGATCGGCAAACGTCTTGATCGGGCTGTCGGCCGGCACGACGACGGCACCGAGCGCGCCGGAGAAGGGCGCGAACTTGACCGCCTCGCCCATGGCGCGCTGGCGCAAAGCCCACGGCCAGTCTGTCACCACGACATCGGCGCTGCCGCCGTAGAGGGCGACGGGACTCGACTGGTTCGTTGCGGTTTCGATGATCTCGAGCGCGACGTTGTATTTCTCGTCCAGCTTCTCGGCTTTGATCGTTTCGAGCAGCCACGCGAGCGTACCGAACTTCACCGATGCGACGCGAAGCTTGCGGGCCTCAGCAAACGCGGCGAAGCCGCTGCCGAGGCGCGCGAGGCTTTCGGCGGCCAACACACCGATGCCAGCGGCGATCAGCGCACGTCGGGAAATGATCATTGCTTGACCTCGGCCCCATTTGCCTGCGTCGGGAGTTTATTCTTCATCAGCCAACGGACGCCGCGCAGCCAGGCCTCATCGGTGTTTCCCTGGATGACGACATTTCCTGCACGCTTCAGCTGTCCACTGGCAACGTCGATTTCCATGATGCGCATGTTGAGCAGCGTGTCGGAAGCTTTATCGACGAGGCCTGTGTAGAGGACCTCCCCGTTGAGCTTCTTGGCCAAGTCCACCTCGCAGCCGTTACAATCGACGAACGGGGCGGCGGCCTCGATATCCTTTGCGAAGGGCGTGGTATCGATGACGTCATGAACGCCATCGCCGCTCAGAATTTTGGCGAGTTCGGCATTAATGGTTTTCAAGCGCTCCTGCTCTGCGGGCGAAGGCTTGCTGGCGCCGATGTAGAAATCTTCTTCTTTTTTCTGCAGCACCAGATCGAAGGGCAGCACAACCGTCTTTTGGGCCGCGTTTGCTACGCCCGAAAGTCCGGCCGACGCCATCAGGGCGAACAGCGCAACCGTTAAGGCCCGTCTCATCGATGCTCCCGGTCTGTTTTTTATGGCTCAAGCGGACCGCAGACCTCGGTCTCCGGCACCCGCATGTGCGTTATTGATGTTTCAGCTTAACGTGGCAACGGCCCCCGCAGATTGCGAGTGCGGTCCATTACGTCCAGTATCAAATGTTATAACATTCCCGCTACCCGTGCCCGTCACAGCTTGACATTTGGGCCAGGATGGCGATTTCAGTACGGTATAAAGTAACAAAATGGAAACGCCGCGTGACGTCAGCCAACCCAGTTTTTTCCTCGCCCGATCCGGTGGAGCGTCTGCCGTTTCCGGCGGCGCGGTCGCTCCAGTCACGGTCGCTGCGATCGGCCGTATTCGGCTGCATTGCCAGTAGCTTAGCTCTTGCCGCCCTGCCGTCAGCCGTGCTCGCCGGCGCGCCCCCGGGTGTCGCTCCGGCTGAGCCCGCCGCGGTCCCGGCTGCACCTGAGGCTTCCGATGTCAAAACTCTCAATATCCTGATGGTCCGGCAGCTTAGGCCTGAGCGGTTGCCGCCGCTGTCGCTCCTCGACCTGCCGCCGATGGACGACGGCTTGGCCGGAGCGCGCCTGGCAATCGACGACAACAACACGACGGGCCGCTTTCTGAAGCAGAATTTCGCGCTCGAACTCATCGAGAGTGAAGATACGGCGGAACTGATCGCGGAGACGAAGAAGAAGGTCGAAGCCGGGATCGGGTTCGTGGTGACGGATCTCGACGCCAAGCCGACCATTGAACTCGCCGATGCGCTTAAAGGACTGGATGCGGTGATCTTCAACGCATCGGCGCCGGACGAGAACATTCGCGAAGAAGATTGCCGCGCAAACCTCAAGCATACCGCACCATCGCGCGCCATGCTGGCCGATGCGCTTGCGCAATATCTCGCGTGGAAACGGTGGGGGAACTGGGTTCTCATCGTCGGGCCGACGCCTGAAGACAAAGCCTACGCAGATGCACTGCGCCGCTCTGCGCAGCGCTTCGGTATGAAGATCCTCGAAGAACGCGAGTTCAAATACGATCCGGGTAGCCGCCGGTCCGACGGCGGGTTCGAGCAGATCCAGCAACAGATCCCGACATTCACGCAGAAGCTGCCACCGCATGACGTGCTGCTGGTGGCGGACGAAGGTGAGCTGTTCGGCGAATACTTCCCCTATCGGACGTGGGATGCACGACCGGTTGCCGGTACGGCAGGACTGTTTCCAACGAGCTGGCATCCTGCCATCGAACTCTGGGGCGGTACGCAGTTCCAAAACCGGTTCAAACGGCTTGCATCACGCAACATGCGGCCGCTCGACTATCAGGCGTGGATGGCCGTGCGTTCCATTGGCGAGGCGGCGACGCGGACGCAGTCCGTCGATCGCAAGGCGATCATTCCTTACATGCTGTCGCCGGAATTCGAACTGGCGGCGTTCAAGGGCCGCAAGCTGACGTATCGCGCCTGGAACGGCCAGTTGCGCCAGCCTGTCGTGCTCGCCACCGGCAAGATGCACGTCACCGTTTCTCCGCAGCCCGGATTTCTGCACCAGTTTACGGAACTCGATACGCTCGGGGTCGATAAGCCTGAAACGAAATGCCGGGCGTACAACAAGTGAGGCGGTCAACATCACGGACCGCTGATTGACGATAACCCTCACACACCAGAGGATCGACGATGACGCTTTTCAAGAATGCCGCGGCCTTGGCCGCCCTCTCCCTGTCTTCGCTGGCACTCGGCGCGGGACCGGCGGCCGCATACAAGATTTTCGTTTCGAACGAAAAGGAAAACACGGTCTCGGTGATCGACAGCGAGAAGCTCGAAGTCGTCCACACGATCAAAACGGGTAACCGTCCGCGCGGCATCATTTTGTCGAAGGACGGCAAGTGGGTGATCGTCTGCACCTCGGACGACAACCGCATTCAGGTGTTCGACGCTGAGACCTACAAATTCGTGAAGGACCTGCCGTCGGGTCCCGATCCCGAGTTGCCGATCCTGCACACGTCGGGCAATCCGCTCTATGTCTCGAACGAAGACGACAACCTCGTCACCGTCGTCGATATCTTCAAGGGTACCATCATCACCGACATCCCGGTGGGCGTTGAGCCTGAAGGCATGGGCATGAGCCCAGACGGGAAGATCCTCGTCAACACGTCGGAAACGACGAACATGGCCCACTTCATCACGACGGACGGCTTCAAGAATGTCGAAAACATTCTGGTCGACAACCGTCCGCGCGTCGCGGAATTCAAGAGCGATGGCTCGGAAGTCTGGGTCTCGGCGGAAATCGGCGGGACCGTCAGCGTCATTGATCCGGCGCAGAAGAAAGTCACGCATAAGATCAATTTCGAAATCCAGGGCATCACCAAGGATGCCATCCAGCCCGTGGGTGTGCGCTTCAACCAGGACAACACGAAGGCTTTCGTGGCGCTTGGACCAGCAAACCGCGTCGCGGTGGTCGATGCGAAAACCTACAAGGTCGAGAAGTACATTCTCGTCGGCCAGCGCGTTTGGAACCTCGGGTTTACGCCGGATTACAAGCTGCTGTTCACCACCAACGGCACTTCGAATGATGTAACCGTGATCGATGTTGCGTCAGAGAAGGCGATCAAGTCGATCAAGACGGGTCGCTATCCGTGGGGCGTCGTTTCGAGCCTTACGCCGATCAAGTCCGCCGAAAATGGGGCTGCGCAGTAGTCTGTGCGCCGGGGGAAACTCCGGCGCCGAGACGGCATGGGTGGCGTGACGATTTCACACTAAGCGAGGTTTCCGTTGACAACAGTGCTCACACAGGACGCGGCAGGGGCGGCAATCGGCAACGCCGCCGCCGAAGCTCTCGTCGTCAACGGAGTCAGCCACCGCTTCGGCGAGAAGCAAGTGCTCGACAATGTTTCGCTGACGGTTGACCGCGGGGCTTTCACAGTGCTGCTCGGGCTCAACGGTGCGGGCAAGTCAACGCTGTTTGCTCTCGTCACGCGGCTCTACGACAACGTCTCAGGCGAGATCCGCATCCTGGGCAATGACGTGCGGCGCAAGCCGACGGCGGCGCTGCAGCGGCTAGGCGTCGTGTTTCAGAGCCGGACGCTCGACAGCGACCTGACGCTGGAACAGAACTTGTTTTATCACGCGGCGCTGCACGGCATCCGCAAATCAGAAGCAAAGAAGCGCGCCGTTGAAGCGCTGACCACCGTCGGGCTTCAAGACCGGGCGCACGAAAAGGTGCGCAATCTTTCCGGCGGACAGGCGCGGCGTGTGGAGATTGCGCGGTCGCTGCTGCACCGCCCCGGACTGCTGCTGCTCGACGAGGCGACCGTTGGCCTCGACATCGGCTCGCGCGAGAGCGTGCTCTCCATCGTGCGTGGACTGGTGGAACGGGAGGGCATGGGCGTTCTTTGGGCGACCCATCTCATCGACGAGATCGCGCCGACCGATTGCGTGGTCGTCCTGCACAAAGGGCGCATTCTCTATACCGGTTCAGTACCGGGACTTCTGGACGCGACCGGAAAAGCCAATGTGCGCGAAGCTTTCCGCACCATGACCGGAACGAACGACACAGCGGAGGCTGCATGAACGTCGATACGCCGATGCGCTCGTTCGAAGCCGAGGCTCCGCGCCGGCACGGGCTCGGCGCCTATGCGGCCTGCTTCCGCGGGATCGTTTGGCGTGAGGTTCTCCGCTTCCTCTATCAGCGCGAACGGTTCTTCTCGGCACTCGTGCGTCCGCTCGTGTGGCTCTTTATTTTCGCCGCCGGTTTCCGGCAGGTGCTCGGCGTTTCGATCATCCCGCCTTACACGACGTATGTGTTGTATGAGACGTTTATCACGCCAGGCTTGATCGGCATGATCCTGCTGTTCAATGCCATGCAATCGTCGCTGTCGATGGTTTACGATCGCGAAACGGGCGCCATGCGCACGCTTCTCGTGGCGCCGTTCCCTCGCTCATTTCTCCTGCTGTCCAAGCTGATCGGTGGCGTTGCGGTCGCCGTGTTGCAGGCATACACGTTCCTGGCCGTGGCCTACTTCTGGGACATTACCCCGCCATGGCAGGGCTACATCACGGTGCTGCCGGCTCTGATCCTATCGGGCCTGATGCTCGGCGCGCTCGCGCTTCTCATGTCGTCGCTGATCCGGCAGCTGGAGAACTTTGCCGGCGTGATGAACTTCGTCATCTTCCCGATGTTCTTTGCCTCGTCGGCACTTTATCCGCTGTGGCGCATTCGCGAAGGAAGTCCGTTCCTTTACGAACTGGCGCGCTTCAATCCGTTCACGCATGCGGTCGAACTCATCCGCTTCGCACTCTATGGTGAGATCGGCGCCAAGATCGATCCAACCATGACGCCCGTGCAGGCTGGGATCAGTCTCGATGGGGTGCTCATCCCGCTTGCCTCAGGCGAGCTCCTCGATCTGACGCATCTCGTGGTGGTGATCGGCTGCACGCTGTTGTTCCTCGGGGCGGCCGTCTATGCGTACAATCCGTCGAAAGGCTTGATCGGGCGCCGTGGCGGTCCGGGCGGCGGCAACGCCGGCTAACCGCAACCGATCTTTACTCTTGAAAGCGCCGTACCCACATGGGAAGCAGCGGCAACTGCGTGCCGCACTGGCTCATATAAGAAAATTCAATTGGGAGAGGAAGTTTCGGTGATGATGCGTCAGACCCTTCATGTGGCCCTCTTTGCGGCCGCCGGCGTCTTCGCCCTTTCGACCGCTGCAATGGCTGCCGCCGATCCGAACAACCCGGACTGGCCGTGCGTGCAGAAGAAAGTCGACAACCTGTCGACGTCCGCCATCTGGGACGGTCCCGCGCTCGATACGCATAAGGACTGGTTCAACGCTCCCAAGATTCCTGCGCTCGTGACGAAATTGGCCTCGCGCCGCGTGCCGATCGAAAAGGCTACGGCCGCCATCGACAATTTTGCGGCGTCCGTACCGGAGGCTGATCGTGACGCGCAGTTGTCGAAGCTATTCCTCGGTCTGTTCGACACGGTGAACAATCAGCGCCGAGCCATCATGGGTGGCATCGAAAAGTACCAACGGTCGCAAAAATCGCGTGCCGAAGAACTCGAACAGCAGGGTGTGGATCTGGCGAAGCTGAAGGGCGATATCGTCGTGGACGACACGGCAGCGGTGCCTGAAAGCGAAGAGGAACAGAAGCTCTATTGGGCCGGGCGGATTTTTCAGGAGCGCCAGGCCAATATTCCCATTGCCTGCGAACTTCCCGCTGTTCTCGAAGAGCGGCTCTTCGAATTGACGCGCCACATCCGCTCGAAGATGTCGAAGTAGGCACGCACCACGTAAATGAAAAAACGCCGCGCTCCTCAGGATCGCGGCGTTTTTTGTTTTAAGCTCGTGGTTTCAGGGCACGGGATTGAGGGGCGTCAGGTCATTGCCGATCGCTTGCCAGCCGTCAGTACCTTCCGGAAACCAGAGCACGGACGTGTAGCCCCACGAGATCGCGCGCTTGGCGGCGTTCCAGGACATCCAGCAATCCTTCAGGCAGAAGAAGAGCACGGGCTTCGATTTGTCGTTTGCTGTCAGCGCTTCGAGACGCGTTCTGAAATAGGATTCAAATTCGGGCGAGAGCACGCCGTAGCCGACATTCGGCAGCCAGTGCGCGCCGGCAATGCTCGAGTGGGGAAGGTCGCGCCACACGGTTCCGGCGGGCAGGTTGGCCGGCTTGGGCGCGCGCGGATAGACATCAATGAAGACCGCGCCGTTTTCCTTCATGAGCTTTTCGGCGTCATCGGGTGTGACGATCTTCGCGCCCTTGAGCGTGCGCGGGACAGGCATTCGGTAGCCGTCGGTGCGATAGTCCTCGGGCTCCGGCACCTCTCCGGTGGCAGCCGGAGGTGTCATCAGTTTCGGTTCGACATGGCCGCTTTCGGCGGCGGCACCGTTCGCAAGCACCACCGCGAGGAGAGCGAGCGCCGCTGCACAAGCGGAGCGGCCGGCGAAAATGTTCGCCGGCCGCTGCGCCAATCGTCTCGTAAGAATTATGATGCGCATTTGCGATCGCAGACTTAGTTGCGCGGCGCTGTGATGGGTTTCAGATCTTCGTCGAGAATTGGCACGTTGAAGCTGAGCAGGATCTTGTCGATGTCGCCCTGACGCTTCTTGATGATTTCGTTCAGCTGGCGCTTCCAGTTCGACTCGTTGGCGCGCACGCCCATCGTGATGCGGTAGTCGGGCTTTGCCGTGCCGGGTACGTGCTCGGTGATGGGAACAACCGTCAGCTTGTCGAGGTGCGGCTTCAAGAACCAACCTGCGTACGGTCCCCACAGCACACCGACATCGATCTCACCCTTGATGACGTCGTCGATGATTTCCTGCTCCGGGTTGAGGTAACGGCGATCGACGTTGATGAGGTATGATTTTGCATTCGGCATCAGCCCGGCTTTAGCAATTTGGTCGCCGATCGGACCGCCCTGATTGCTGACGCGCTTGCCTTGAAGCTTCGGATCCGTGAACGACGTGACGCCTTCGAGGTCGCTGCCTTTTTTGAAAAACATCACGTAGGTCGTGTGATAGTAGTGGTTGGTGTTGAGCGTGTACTCGTCGGCCTGGACGGTGCCGAGCACGAGATCGCACTTCTTGGCCGCAAGCGTGCGGCGGATAAGTCCGAAGCCGCCGGGATACCAAGTGTATTCCACCGGGATCTTCAATTCGTCGGCGATCACTTCCGCGATCTTGTTTTCAAAACCTTCGCCCTTGTCGTTCGAATAGGGCATGTTTTCGGGGATCGAGCAGACGCGCAGAACCTTACGGTTAACGGCGTCCGCCAAATTGCCGTCGGCGGCGTGCGCGGGGGCCGCGAGCACCTGGGCGCCGAGCGACATGGCCACTACGGCCAGCAGCATTTTTTTCATCGAGCTCTCGTTTATGTTTCCTGGCTTTCGGCGGCGCGGATGAGCGCGCACCAAATCGCCTTTAGCTTCTTTTTTTGAGGCCGGATGATTTCCCATGCCGAACGGGACCTTTTCCGGTTTGCCTCGTGACATATACGGACCGAACGGCGCACCTGCACATGAAGTTATTGTCATGCGGCCGAGCGTGGGCTGCCAACGAAACGCGGCGGCCGCAAGGACCGCCGCGCATGAGTTCGGACGGTAAGGGCTCAGTCGCCGAGGCAGGATTTCTCGGCTTCGACGGCTTCCTTCGGCTTATCGGCCCGCTGGTCGGCGCTGATGCGGCCGCCGGGCAGAGCGTCGGTCGCCCGAGCGCGCAGATAGACGTAGAGGTCGTCGACGTAACACATGACGTTCTTGTTATCGCCAAGCGCAGGCATGATGTACTTGGTGCCAGCGACGTCGCGGATCTGGCCCGATGCGACGACCTGAAGGAACTTCGCGTAATCCATCGTTTTCAGTGACTCCTTCAACGCCGGCGCGAATGACGAGCCTTCAGCATTGGGGCCATGGCAGACGTGGCATTCAGCGTGATACCGGCGCCAGCCCGAATACGTCATCCAGTCGACCTTCTTGACGGCGTCCGTGTTATCCGCGCCGCGCTCAATGTTATAGGTCGGCGAGCCATCGGGTAGGACCCAGCGTCCGGCTTCCCACTTCTTCCCTTCTTGAGCGGCTTTGTTCAATTCGGGATCGGCAAGGGCGCTCGTCGCGCCTTGGGTCATCTCGGTCGGCATCGGGGGAGCTTCCGGCGGAGCGGGCGATGCCTCAGCCGCTGCAGGAGCGGCGGCAGGAGCGGCTGCTTCGGCCGTTTGTGCGGGGGCCGCAGTTGGTTCGGCTGCAGGTGCTGCCGCAGGTTCTGCTGCGGGTGCCGGAGCCGGTTCGGCTGCGGGGGCCGCTGCTGTTTCAGCTGCCGGTGCCGGAGCCGGCTCGGCTGCGGGTGCTGCCGCAGGTTCGGCTGCGGGGGCCGGAGCCGGTTCCGCGGCGGGGGCCGGTTCAGCGGCCGGAGCGGGAGCTTGCTCAGCTGGAGCGGGAGCCGCAGCCGGCTCCGACGGCGCGGCGGCTACGGGCGTTTCAGCCGGCTTGGGAGCATCGGCCTTTTTCTCATCTTCACCGCACGCAGCAAGCGTGAGTGACAGGGACAGTGCGGCGGCAAATCCGGCGCGTCGCACGAGAATCGTCTTCGTCATTGCGGTGTTTGCTCCCTTTGCGTGCCCGCCGCTGTCCGGCGTTGGCCTTTTTGTTCTCGATTATATGACGCCGAATTCGCGGATTTGAAATAGTCGGCGCATTGTTTTTTAGATGAGTATGAACACGGGCGCTGCAAACGAAACGGCGGCGCCCGCGAGGGCACCGCCGCTAGATCTCCGAGACCTGAAAGTCGAGGATTAATCCCCGATGCAAGACTTCTCGGCTTCAATTGCTTCCTTGGGCTTATCTGCGCGCTGGTCGGCGCTGATGCGGCCGCCCGGGAGGGCTTCCGTCGAGCGGGCGCGGAGATAAACGTAAAGGTCATCTACGTAGCACATGACGTTCTTGTTATCGCCAAGCGCGGGCATGATGTACTTGGTGCCAGCAACGTCGCGGATCTGGCCCGATGCGACGACCTGAAGGAACTTCGCGTAATCCATGGTTTTCAGAGAATCCTTCAGCGCCGGCGCGAATGACGAGCCTTCGGCGTTGGGACCATGGCAAACGTGGCACTCGGCGTGATAACGGCGCCAGCCTGAATAGGTCATCCAGTCGACCTTTTTCACGGCGTCCGTGTTGTCGACCGCGCGCTCGACGTTGTAGGTCGGCGAGCCATCAGGCAGCACCCAGCGACCGGCTTCCCACTTCTTGCCATCCTGTGCTGCCTTTTCGACAGCCGGATCCGGCAGCGGGCTCGTCGCCCCTTCCGTCATCTTCGTCGGCATCGGCGGAGCGGCGGCAGGCGCATCATCCGCAACAGCAACGCCAGCGAAAATCAGAATGCCGGCGGCGGCGCTCAATCCAAACCCAAGGCTCTTCACTCGTTTCCCCATTCTTTTTCGATCGAAACCGATCGGTTGTGAAACTCTGAGACGGGCCGGTGTCGTGCTCGGGCTCTCAGAGAGATCTTGTTGCAGCACCCTTGTGACATCAGGGTCGGCGCAACTGATACATCGGCTGATATTAGGCACTCCAGTGCCGATGCGGCATTTTGCAATCAGTGCGACAATACGCACGGAGACTTCACCAGACGACAATCGTGCCGCCCTTATGAAGAAGGCCGGCGCGGTGTTCCCGCGCCGGCCCCTTATTCAAGTCGACTGACTACCGATTAGGGCAGCGAGTAGACCGTGAGCGTGCCACCGAGGTCGGTGTAGGACTTCAGACCGGCGTAGTTGCCGACTGCGCCCAGACCATCCGTCGGCTTGTCGAGACCAGCGGCGAGACCGATGCCAGCCCAGCCACCGACGCCCGAGTAGAGGCCGATGTACTGCTTGCCATCGATGGCGTAGCTGAACACGTTACCGATCGAGCCAGACGGCAGACGGTGCTTGTACAGCTCCTTGCCATCCTTCGCATCGCGGCACTTCAGGTAGCCGTCAAGCGTACCGTGGCAGGCGAGGCCGCCAGCGGTCGTCATGACGCCAGACCAGACCGAGAAGGGCTCGTCATGCTGGTGAACGATCTTGCCAGCAGCGCCATCCCAGATCGTGAAGTGACCCGTGTTGGTCTTGCCTTCAGGCGGGAACATGGAGAGCGTGGCGCCCACGTAGGGCTGACCAGGCGTGTACGAAACCTTGAAGGGTTCGTAGTCCATGCACACGTTGTTGACGGGAATGTAGAACAGGTTCGTCTGCGGAGAGTACGCAGCCGGCTGCTGGTCCTTGAAGCCAAGGGCAGCGGGGCAGATGTTCTTCGTGTTCACGTCAGCGCCCTGAACGAACGTCGACTTGGAGTCGAGAACCTTCGGACGACCGTAGGTCGGCGAAGACTTGTCGAGGTCAACGCCCGACGACCAGTTCAGATCTTCGTCGTAAGGCTGAGCGACGAGCGGCTCGCCGGTGAGGCGATCGATCGTGTAGCCGAAGCCGTTACGGTCGAAGTGGGTCAGAACCTTACGGTCAGCGCCACCGATCTTCTGCGTGGTGAGGATCGACTCGTTAACGCCGTCATAGTCCCACTCGTCGAACGGGGTCATCTGGTATGCCCAGGCGGCCACGCCAGTGTCCATGTTACGGGCGAAAATCGTCATCGACCACTTCTGGTCAATGCGCTTGCCGTCCGGTCCGGCGCGCTGTGCCGGGTTCCAGGTCGAGGGGTTGCCCGTGCCGTAGTAGATCAGGTTGACTTCGGGGTCATACGAATAGAAGCCCCAGGTCGAACCGCCACCGATCTTCCACTGGTCGCCAGTCCACGTCTTGAGAGACGAGTCCTTGCCGACCGGCTTGCCGAGCGACATGGTCTTTTCCGGATCGACGAGGATGTCGGAATCCGGGCCCATCGAGTAGGCGCGCCACAGCTTCTTGCCGTCGGCGAGCGAGTAGGCCGTCACGTGGCAGCGAACGCCGAACTCAGCGCCCGAAGTACCCATGACCACCTTGTCGTTGGCGATCAGCAGGTTGCCGGTGTAGGTTTCACCCTTCTTGGGATCGCCGTTGACCTGCTTCCACTTTTCTTTGCCCGTTGCCGTGTCGAGAGCAACGATCGTGGTGTCAGCGAGACCCATGATCAAGATGTTGCCAGCGACCTGCGGACCGCGGTTGACGGTGTCGCAGCACATCACGGGGATGACCGACGGATCCTGCTTGGGCTCGTACTTCCAGAGGATCTTGGGCTCAACCGGGTTCTCGAGGCTGAGCTTGAAGACCTTGTTCGGGAATGCCGAATGCAGGTACATTTCCTTGCCGATCACCAGCGGCGAGCCCTCGTGACCGCGCAGAACGCCGGTCGAGAACTGCCAAGCAACCTTAAGGTCCTTGACGTTCGACGTGTTGATCTGGTCGAGACGTGAATAACGCCAGCCTTCATAGTTGCCCTGCTGCATCGCCCAGTTGTTGGGGTCAGCAATCGCCTTCTTAACGTCGTCGTTCGCCAACACTGGCGACGCCGCCGCCGAAGCGAGCAGGCCAATAGCGAGTGCACTTTTGCGCATCGCGCTTCCTCCTTGAGGTTCTTGCCACGCTTGCAAAATGATCAGCCACGGATTTTTCCGGGCCGGCTGCCGAATGGGGCTTTTGTCCCCTTTCCGGTTCCAGCTCAGGTGGGAAGCGCTCCTCCGAACGCCGCCCCCGGGTCTCATCACCGCGCGGCATCTAGACACTTTCTCGTGAGGACTGCAAGACGATCCGTGAGGTCATTTTTTTTGCAACACTTTTGAAAACCTCAGAAAGCGCGGCTGTTCTGCTTTATTTTCAGCGCCTTGGGAGATTTTCCTGCCCGTTTGTGCAGCGCACGCCAAGTTGAACACGACCTGCCGCAGCCGTTTGGTGTATTGCTTTCAAAGTCGGAATGTGAAAAATATTTGGCCCCTCAATGTTAACTCGTTTGACTTTGTGAAGCATTTCCCAATGGGCAATGTGCCGATCGGGTCGATATATCAGTAGGTTGGCCCCTTTTGGTATGATATCCGGCGACCTATATAGTTCATTGCCACCCGCAAACTTGGCGCTGGTGGCATCGTTTCACGTCCCGGTGGCCCTGTAAGAGGTTGGAAAATCATGACGATCGATCGCCGGACGTGCCTTGCAGGTGGTCTGGCCGCATGCGCATTGCCGGTTCTGCGGGTGCTGCCGGTGGGTGCAACAGGCGGGTTCGTGATCGAAGTGGCGCCCGGCGTCTTCGTGCACCGCGGGCAGCATGCCGTGTTCACCCCCCAGAACCGGGGCGACATCTCGAACCCGGGTTTTGTGGTCGGGCAAGAGGCCGTGGCGGTGATCGATACCGGCGGCAGCCCGCAGGTTGGGCGGGAGCTTCGGGCCGCTGTGACCTCGATCACAGACAAGCCGATCCGCTACGTGATCAATACCCACATGCACCCCGATCACGTGTTCGGAAATGTCGCTTTTGAAGCGGACGGCACTGTCTTCGTCGGCCATCACAAGCTTGCGCGCGGACTGACAGCGCGGGCCGAACGCTATTTGGCGATCAACAAGGATCTGCTTGGCCCAGAGGCATTTGAAGGCACCAAGATCATCGCGCCGTCCTTGACCGTCGAGGGCACGCAGACGCTCGATCTGGGGGGGCGGACGCTGGAGCTGATTGCCCGGCCGACGGCTCACACGGACAACGATTTGACGGTCACGGACAGCACGACGGGCACGGTTTTCATGGGCGACCTGCTGTTCGTGGAGCACATTCCGACCATCGATGGATCGATCAAGGGCTGGATGGCGCTGCTCGATCGCATTGGACAGGCGCCGCCGGTTCGCGTGGTGCCGGGGCATGGTCCACAGGCGCTCGCTTGGGCTGACGCGGCGACGCCACTGCAGCGGTATCTTACGACGGTTGCCACCGATGTTCGGGCCATGATCGCCCAGGGCAAGACGCTGGCGGAGGCGACCGAAAGTGCTGGTTCATCGGAAAAAGGTGCATGGCTATTGTTCGAGGAGTATCATAAGCGCAATGTTTCGGCGGCGTTTGCGGAACTCGAATGGGAGTGAGACCTGCGCGCGGTCAGCCAAAGCCAGTGGCTCAATGACCGCGCCACGACACGAGCAGACACGACAAAAAACGAAACCCGGAGAACACGAGAGATGCAAGCCAAGCTGATGACGTTGAAAGGCGCTCTTGCAGCCGCCGCACTCGCCTTGGGCGCGGTGGCCGGTGGCCTACAGGCGCAAGCTGCAGAGGCCGTAAATGGCAACGCGCTGCTCGAGGCCGACGTCTGGCCGGCGCTGCAGAAGGATGTGTTCGGGACGAAGGTGGCGCAGGAGAACGCGTCCGTCGTCACGCTGGAAGCGCCCGTGCGCGCGGACGATGCGGCGCTGGTGCCGCTGACGGTGCGCATCCCGGCGTCGGCTTCCGGGCGTGTGAAGAAGCTGACGCTCATCGTGGACAAGAACCCGGCGCCGGTCGTCGCGGAGTTCGCCTATGGTCCGGCGGCGGGCGATGGCGAGCGGGTGCTGTCCACGCGCGTGCGGGTCGATATGTATTCGAACATTCGTGCCGTCGTTGAGACGGATGACGGGGCGCTGCACATGGCGACGAAGTTCGTGAAGGCAGCGGGCGGGTGTTCGGCGCCGGCGCTGAAGGATACGGATGCCGCACTTGCCGACGCCGGCCGGATGATCGTGCGCGCGCTCGGCAGCGTCGAGGGAGCGCCGCAGCTGCGCCAGGGTCAGCTGATGATCAAGCATCCGCAGTATTCGGGGCTGCAGTTGAACCAGGCAACGGGCTTCTACATTCCGGCGCGGTTCGTGCGTGAGATCGAGGTGAAGCGCGGGGCCGATGTCGTG
Organism: uncultured Alphaproteobacteria bacterium; assembly: GCA_963778225.1. Lineage (GTDB taxonomy): Bacteria > Pseudomonadota > Alphaproteobacteria > Rhizobiales > Hyphomicrobiaceae > JAGVSR01. The sequence goes on along the minus strand of CAVZTR010000010.1, from coordinate 32,646 downwards.
TTCAAGATGACGGGCGGCATCTCGATTTCGGAAGATCCGAACTTCCGCTTCACTTATGCGGCGGGCAGCGATGAAACGCTCGATGTGACGGCGACGGACACCGAGGGCAAGGTATTCACCGGGCGGGGCGGGCCGAAGGGTTCGTAACGCGATCGCGTGTGACTGCGAGAACGAAAAAGGGCGCCGTGGATGCACGGCGCCCTTTTCATTTCGAAGCGACGAAACAGATCAGAAGCAGCGGAGTTCGCCTTCGATCTGGGCCTGCTTGAGCTTGGTGACGATGGCCACCGACTCAGGCCGATTGAACTGGGCGACGCTCTCGCCACCGCGCTGGCGGATGGACATGATCGTCTCCGCCTGTTCGTACTCCTTGAACGGCAGGATGCTGGCGATCACGTCGATCGAACAGGCGCAGCGCTCGAGTGCAAGCCGCGTATTGCCGTTGACCTGCATGCAGCCGAAGACGTAGTCGGCGCGGTTGAAGGTCGGGTAGTCGTTGGCGACATCGGCATCGAGTTCTTGCGCCACGGCGCCTGCGACGCCGAGGCAGAGCGCGATGGCGGCAGACGCCGCGATCGTGATTTTGCGCATCACTTGGCCTCCACAAGAATCAGCTTGTCCATCATCTTTGCCGTGCCGGCCTGGCTGCTGAAGATGTCGGCGTTGAATTCGTAGAAGTAGCCCGGGATGTCCTTGCTCAAGACGAAGGTGAACTTGGAGTTCTCGAAGCCCTGCATCTTGTGCTTGTTGGGATCATCGACGAAGGGCTCGATCGTCACTTTGTAGCCCGCTACCGATTTGCCACCGAACTCGAGCTTCACTTCCTCGATCTTGGCCTTGTCGACAAAAGCATCGCGCATGCGGCCCTTGAGGTAGGGCTGCTTGCCACCCGCAACCGTGCGGAGGTTCTCGACGCACTTGTCGAGGAACCAGATGAAGACCGGATTGATGGTGAGGCCGTCGTAGTTTTGCGTCGGACGCTGGCGGTCGCCCGTGAACACGGTGACATCGAGAACGCGCTGACCATCGGCTGTGACGTCGCTGACGTTCAACTTGATGTCGTCGGTGAACGCCTTGCCCAGAAGCTTCTCGTCCGTGACGCCATGCTCGAACTTGTAGGCAACGCCGGTGCCCTTCGGGACGAGGTCAAGATGGCGGGCGTTGAAGATCACGTCGGCCGGCTGCGGCAGCTCGGCGGAAGCCGGCACGGCGAGTGTAAGTGCGAAAGTGGTAACGACGGACGCCGCGACGGCCAGTCCACGCAGGGTGCGCAACATTCTCGAATTCCTCCAATGGTCCCCGCAGGCCCTCCGGGGCTCTGGACGGCCGGTCTTTTAGGACACGCCAGCCCAGCGGGGCAATGTTTGTTTCGGCGATCCGGAAGGACGCCGACCTGAGCGGACCATTAGCAAATGGCTGCGGCGCGGGCAGGGGAAAATCTTCAGGTTGCGAAGATTTAAGGTTGATCCGGCGGGTTCTGCGAAGGCGGGAGCAGCGCTCAGCGCAGGAACTTGCCAAAGGCGCGGGGGCCTTCGCCGACGGGGATGCGGGCTGTCACGGCAAGGGTGGCAACGTCGATCTTTTCGAGGGTATTGGCGTCCCAGCACGCAACCCAGATCGTCGACCCGGTGGCGTCCGCCTCGATGCCTTCGGGAAAGCCGCCGACGCGGAGTCGTCTTCACGGGTTGCAGCGTCACAGCATCAATGACCGAGACCGACTCGTCGTGCTGATTGGTGACGAAAAGCAGATTGGCAGCGCGGGCGACCGCATACGGCCTCAGTCCTACGGGAACGTCGCTGAGGCGCGTGCGCGATTTCAGATCGATGACCGTGACGGTGTTGGCGGCCACGTTGGCGGTGTAGGCGCGTCCGGCGGCCTCGTCGATGGTGACGCCGAAAGGACGTTCGCCCGTTGCGATCGTGCTTCGGACTTTGAAGGTGGCGGCGTCGATGACGGACACCTGATTGCTGTCGCGGTCGGCGGTGAGGATCGTTGCGCCATCAGCGGTGACCGCGACGCCGGAGGGCGATTGGCCGGTGGCGACAGTGGCGGTGACTGCAAGCGTCGCGGGATCGACGGCATACAGCCGGTGTTCGTACCAGTCCGCGACGTAGATGGCGCCAGTTTTGGGATTGACCGCGATGCCGAGCGGACCTTTGCCAACGGAGGCGCGCTTGACGACTGACCGGCTCGCCGTGTCGACTGCGATCACTTCGCGGCCGTCCGGCGCGGCCACGTAGGCGGTACGGCCGTCGGCCGACAGTGCAATACCGGCCGGCTTGCCGCCGATCGCGATTTCGGCGACCTGCTTCTCCGTCGCCAGATCGACGACCGAAAGACTGTTGCCAATCTGATTGGTGACGTAGGCGGCGGATGCCGCGCTCCCCTCCCCTGCCCGCGCGGAGCCGGAAAAGCCGATCGCCACGAACGACAGCAAGGCAAAAAAGAACTGCCCGGCGGTGCGCCGGGCAGTCCAGACGATCCTAGGGGCTGTCGTCACGTGTTCAGCCGCCTTCAAACTTCTTCTTCAAGGCGCCAAGGCCGCCCTGCACGATGTCGGTCACCGCTTTCACGGCGGCTTCATCGGACAACTCCGGCGGAGGATCGTTGTTGACGAAGCCGCGATAGAAGGCGGCGCGCCATTCGACGATCGTCTTTTCGGCCGTGCCGCTGACGTTCAACTGAGCGCTGTAGTTGGTGACGGGCAGCACCTTCACGTCGACATCGGTGATCTCGTAGGCGAGACCGCGCTCCTCGGCGGAGTACTTCGTCAGCTTTTCGTTGATGACGCCGCCGGACTGGAGCGTCAGCTTACGGGTTGCGCCAACATCGTTGCCGCCGGTGCCTTCGGTCTTCGCAACTGCGGGATGCCAGCTCATGTCCTGGAAGTTGCCGACCGCGGCCCAGACCTTATCGACCGGTGCGTTGATCTCTATCTTCGAAACGACCTTCTGGCGCGAGGGACCATGCGCCTCGGCGGCCACAGGCAGCAGCGCCGCCAGCGCCACCATTAAGGATGCCACCACTCTCACCATCAAGTCTCCTCCAGAGCTAATTTTTTTACGGTCCAACGTTGGTCCGCGGGCGCGCACAATAGTGAGCGGCAATTGTGAGCGCAATTGGGTGCTGTTCCCGCTTGGGCAATCTGCGCTTTTTCGCCGCCTGATGGATAACGCCGGGTCTGTCCATCGCTGTTGTCACAGACAACGTGCCATGCTTTTGTGCGCCTCCAACTAAAGAACGAGCCCCAATCCATGACCGCTGTCCAAGCGGGTGCTTCGCCGGCACCGGCGTCCGCTTCCGAAACTCATGCTCATGTTACGTGTCCGTTCTGCGGATTGCGCTGCGACGACCTCGAGATCGCGCGCAGCGGTCAGGCGCTGAAAGTCACGCGCAACGGCTGCGACAAGGCCAAGGCCGGGTTCGAGCGTCCTCTGAACAAAGCGCAACCGCGGATCGGGGGCAGACCTGCTTCACTCGATGAAGCGGTCGCAGCGGCTGCGGCGCTGATCAAGGGTGCCCGGCTGCCGGCATTTGGCGGTCTTGCGACGGATGTGGACGGCATGCGGGCGATCATGTCGATCGCGGACAAGGCGCGCGGCGTCGTCGACCATGCCTTCAGCGAAGCCCAGGGACGCAATTTCAAAGTGCTGCAGACCAGCGGCTACTTCATGACCACGATGACGGAAGCGCGCAATCGCGCAGACCTTTTCATCATCGCAAGCGACGTGCACAGGTTCCATCCGCGCTTTTTCGAGCGTGTGGTGTGCAACGAGAAGTCGATGTTTGCCGACCCGGCGCCGAAGCGCACGATCGTGTTCGTCGGTGAGGGCTACGATACGTCGGCCGCCACGGGCCCGCGCATGGGCGACATCATCACACTCAACTGCCCGATGGATCAGGTCGGCGAGGTCGTCTCGGCTCTGCGCACCTTAAAGAAGGGCGCGCCGTTGCCGGCCGACGTGGTCGCCGGCGTGCCCAAGGCGCAAATCGAAGACTTGCTCGCGCGCTGCCACGCGGCGGAGTACGGCGTGATCGTCTGGGTGCCGCCCGGGCTCGACTTCCCGAATGCCGATCTGACGGTGCATCAGATCTGCGAGTTCGTGAAAGATATGAACGTCACCCAGCGCTTCGCCGGCCTGTCGCTCGGCGGCAACGAAGGGGCGAGCACGGCCGCTTCAGTGTGCGCGTGGCAGTCGGGCTATCCGCTGCGCGTCAGCTACGAGAGTGGCGCGCCGAAGTACGATCCGGATCTCTACGCCATTCCCAAACTCATCGCGTCGAAGCAAACGGACTGTCTAGTCTGGCTTTCGAGCTTCACGGACAGCCTCGCGCCGCCGGTATCCGACATCCCGACGATTGTGCTCGGCACGCATGACCTGAAGCTCGCAAAGGAGCCCGACGTCTATATTCCGGTCGGCACACCCGGCATCGATCACAAGGGACAGCTTGTACGCTGCGACAGCGTCGTGTCACTGCCATTGCGCGACCTTGGCCGGGGCGCCGGCTTGGCGCGCACGGTCGATGTGCTTGCCGCCCTTGAAGCCGCTCTCTGATCTTCGAAAGAACAACTGAACCATGCTGATCAAGTTCACCGGCGGTAAGGTCTACGATCCCGCAAACGGTATCGATGGACAGGTGCGCGACATCTTCGTGCGCGACGGCCGCATCGTGACGCCCGGCACGAACGAAACCGTGCATCAGGAATACAATCTCGCCGGCAAAGTCGTGATGGCCGGCGGCATCGACCCGCACTCGCATATCGGCGGCGGCAAGGTGACGATCGCCCGCATGATGCTGCCGGAGGATCACCAGCACGATGAGGTCGCGCGCGGTGACCTGACACGCGCGGGATGCGGACATGCCGTGCCCTCGACGCTGACGGCCGGCTATCGCTATGCGGAGATGGGCTACACGGCGGCTTTCGAGCCGGCCATGCTGCCCGTGAATGCCCGCCAGGCGCACATGGAAATGGCCGACACGCCCATGATCGACAAGGGCGCGTTCGTGATGCTGGGATCGGACGATTACTTTCTGCGGCTGCTGACGCGCGGCGCCGACAAGGAAGAGATCAAGGATTACATCGCCTGGACCATGCATGCGGCGCAGGCGCTCGCCGTGAAGGTCGTCAATCCGGGCGGCATCTCGGCGTTCAAGTTCAACCAGCGCAAACTCGATCTCGACGAGAAGCACGCGTTCTACGGCGTGACCCCGCGCGATATCATTCTGACGCTCGGCCGGTCGCTGCAGGAACTGGGTGTGCCGCATCCGATCCACATCCACGGCTGCAACCTGGGTGTGCCGGGCAACAAGGAGACGACGCTCGCAACCATCCGGGCAGCCGAAGGCACGCCCATCCATCTGACGCACATTCAGTTCCACAGCTACGGAACGGAAGGCGACATGAAGTTCTCGTCGGGTGCGGCAGAGATTGCGGAACTGCTAAACCAGCACACGAACGTGTCTCTCGATATCGGGCAGATCATGTTCGGCCAGACCTGCACGGCATCGGGCGATTCGATGCGGCAGTACGGCAATACGAAGAGCGCGCATCCGAAGAAGTGGGTGGTGATGGACATCGAGTGCGACGCCGGCTGCGGCGTGGTGCCGATGAAGTATCGCGACAAGAGCTTCGTCAACGCGCTGCAGTGGGCGATCGGCCTGGAGATGTTCCTACTTGTGAACGATCCGTGGCGGATCTTCCTCACGACGGATCATCCGAATGGCGCGCCGTTCACCACATATCCGCATTTGATCCGGCTGCTCATGGACAAGACGTTCCGCAACGAACATCTGCGGCGCATCCATCCGGGCGCGCAGGCGGCAACGATCCTCGGCTCGATCACGCGCGAGTACTCGCTCTATGAAATCGCAATCATGACGCGCGCGGGACCAGCGAAGTCGCTCGGCCTCAGGGATCGCGGGCATCTGGGACCCGGCGCGTGCGCCGATATCACCGTGTACGACGACAACCCGGATCGCGAGGCGATGTTCACGACGCCGCTGTTCGTGTTCAAGAACGGCGAAATGATCGTGCGCAACGGAAAAATCGTGAAGGTCGTCACGGGGGCGACGCATGTCGTGCGGCCGGAGTACGATCGCAAGCGCACCGAGAAGCCGCTGAAGGACTACTTCGACACGTATCACACGGTGCAGATGGAGAACTTCCGTCTGCATGACGAGGAGATCATCACGGCCGGCTGCGGGCATGCGCCGGGCACGTGTGGTTGCCTCATCGTCCAGCCGGTCGGGGCGCGCAAATGACGGGCAGCCAGAACATGAATGTCAACGGCGTCGCCATCGACGACACATTCGCTGAAGCGTTCGGCATGAGCGGGACGGCGCTCATCATCACGGCCGATACGCTCAAGTGGGCGATGATCGCGGCGACGACCATGACGGGCTTCGGCACGTCGGTGATCGGGTGCGGCGCAGAGTGCGGCATCGATTATGAGGTGCCGGCGTCGGAGACGCCTGATGGGCGGCCGGGCGTGCGCGTGCTGGTGTTCGGATTCTCGCCGGACGCGATCCTGCCGCAGCTGAAAAACCGCGTCGGTCAGTGCGTTCTGACCAGCCCCGGATCGGCCTGCTACAATGGTCTCGACAGTCCGCAGAGGCTTGCACTGTCGGCGGGCCCAAGGTTTTTCGGCGATGGCTGGCAGATGTCGAAGCGGTTCGGCGGGCGGCGTTTCTGGCGCGTGCCGGTGATGGACGGCGAGTTCACCATCGAAGATACGTGCGGGTTCACGACGGATGCCGTGGGTGGGGGCAACTTGCTCATTCTCGGGCGCGATCGCGCAGGGCTGCTGGAGACGACGGAAGCGGCGGTGGCGGCGATTGCCAAGGTCCCGGACGTCATTACGCCGTTTCCGGGCGGCATCGTGCGCTCGGGTTCGAAGGTCGGATCGAAGTACAAGGGCGCGGTCGCCTCGACGAACAACGCGTTCTGTCCGACGCTGAAGGGCACCACGAAAACCGAACTTGATGCCGACACCATCGCAGTTTTGGAAATCGTCATCGACGGGCTGACGTCGAAGGCGGTCTCGGACGCCATGCGGGTCGGCCTCAAGGCCGTGACCGATATCGGTGCGGCGAAGGGCGTGACGCGCGTCTCCGCCGGCAACTACGGCGGCAAGCTCGGCCAGCACCACTATCACCTGAAGGATTACGTCGCATGAGCGGGCTCAGGCTTCGTTTGAAATCGGCTCCGGCCGGGCGTCTCGATCTGTCGTGCCTTCAGCCGGAGCCGCTGACGGCGCGGACGGCGGACGAGGTCGCGCGGCTCCCGTTCGAGGACGCGACGCTCGGCGACCTGTTCGAGATCACCGCCATTGCTGACGCGAACACGCTGATCCTTTCGGGGCCAACGGGCACCTGCGACGGCATCGGCGATGGGCTGGCGTCGGGCACGCTGGTGGTCGAAGGCGACGTGGGGCAATACGCGGGCCGCTTCATGAAGGGCGGGCGGCTCGACATCAGGGGGTCGGCTGGAGATTACCTGGGCGCGGGCATGAAGCGCGGGCTTTTGACGGTGGCGGGTTCGGCCGGGAACTTCGTCGGCGGCCTTCTGCCGGGAGAAAAGTTCGGCATGGCAGGCGGCGTCATTCGCGTCGGCGGAGATATCGGGGATCGCGCGGGCGACCGCATGCGCCGCGGGACCATTGTCGTGAAGGGCAAGACGGGCGCGGCCGCAGGTTCGCGCATGGCGGGCGGGACGATATGGGCAGAGGGCGGTTTTGGTCCGGGTGCGGGTCCGCTCATGCGGCGCGGCACCCTCATTGGCCCGAGAGCCGAGCAGATGCTTGCGACGTTCTCTGACTGCGGCCAGCACGACATGGTTTTCTTGCGCCTTATCAGCCGTTTCGTGGCGGCCGAACTCGGCTCACTGGCGCCGCCGCCGTTGCCGGCCAAGGTTCGCCGGTACGCGGGCGACATGGCCACGATCGGCAAGGGCGAGTTGCTGCTGACCGGTTGAAGGCTGCCGGGCGAGAACGGAACCGAATTTCACCCGGGCGCTTTCCCCGCCGGTTGATCCGGCCGTAAAATGCGGGCGTAAGTCATCATACGCCGCGCATTTTCGTGTCAGCGGTCCGGGCATGTCGCCCGCAATGAAAATCGGGAGAAAACGGCCCCATGCTGACGATCGTCATCTCTGCCTGTCTCATCGCAGATCCTTCGAGCTGCAAGGATTACACTTTGCCTGTCGATGGCGACATGGACACCATCCAGTGCGCGCTCCTTGCGCCGCCGTTCCTGGCCAACTGGCAGGAGAGCCATCCGCAGTGGACGGTGAAGAAGTGGAAGTGCCAGCCGACCACGATGAACGATACCTGATCGTTCGACGCGGCGCCTTTAGCCGGAACTCAATTTGTTTGCTTCGCGGGGCGGACTGGTTTCAGTCCGCCTTTGCGTATTTGGAGACCGGCATCGTGCCGCTGATCTCGTTGACGAACTTCTGACGGATGGCGCGCTCGAAGTCGCCGAAGCCCTTCGCGGGAAGGACAAAGGCGCCTGGGCCGCCGATCACGTGGTCCGTATACCAACCCTCGAGTGAGGGACCATCGTCGCCTTCGAGGATTGGAAGGCCGTTGATGATCACGCCGGAGTTGACGAGTTCATCGCGCACGACGTCGACCGGTTCCTCGCGGTTGCAGTTGTCTTTGCCGTCGCCGGACACATCGACAACGATGCGATTGGCGGTGGCGGGGATCTGAGTCACGACTTTGTCGGCGATCATGCGCATCATCCCCGACATGCAGGTGAACTCGCCACCTTCACGCGGCAGCCGGCGCACCTGCTGTGCGACGGCCAGCGCCTCTTCCTTTGAAGAAATCCGCGACCAGGGTACCGAGATTTTCGGCTTGTCGGCCCACATGACAAGCGAGATCAGTATGCCGCCGCGGCCGCCGCTGAGAATGGCTTCGATGACGCTATCGTCTTCCAGCGCTTTTGCGATGCCTTCGAGCTGCAGCCGATAGCGCGTTGCATCGACGGAATTCGAAACGTCGATCGACACGACAAGCGCCGTGTCGACTTCCGGCATATCTTGGGCACGACCCGCGATAGGCCCACCGATCGCCAACGCCAGAGCAACGAGCGCGGCCCAGCGGGCGCCGCGGGCCTTCAACGGCGAGACGATTGGCATGCGTGCACTTTCCACCCAGACTTTGCGGCGCCGTTTATCTCAGCGCTCGTTCCAGGTTGAGAGCTAGGCCCAAACCCTTGACGCTTTCAAGGCCTTTGACCTGCCTCAAGTCCGCATCCGCCAGATCCGCTCCCGTCAAATCCGCTCCGGTCAAGTCCGCACCGGTGAAATCGACGCGCGAGAGATCCGTTCTGGTGAGGCGCGCGCCGGCGAGGTTGGCTCCGGCAAAAGAAGCCATCGCGAGGGAGGCGTCGTCGAAATTGGCGCCGCGCAGCGTCGCGTTGTCGAAGCGGCAGCCGCGGCAGAAGTTGCGCGGCAGGAACGAGATATCGGCGCGGGGATCATGGGGGGAGAAGTCGAAGCCGGAGAGGTCGGCGCCCTTGAAGGACGCGCCGTCGATGCGGCCGGTCAGGCGCACGCCGCGCAGATTGGCATTGTCGAAGACCGGGGCTTCGCGCCAGTCTGAGCGCAGATCTGAGTAGATCGTGGGGCGCATGAGGGTAGCGCCCTCCAGGTTCGCGCCGTTGAAATTTGCAAACGTGAGCACGGTGCGATCGAGGCGGGCGCCCGCCAGATCGGTGCGGGACAGATTGGCTTTCGAGAGGTCCGTCCCGAAAACATCGGATCGCGTGAGGAGAGCGCCCTTGAAGTCGAGTTCGGAGAGGTCGAGGTGTTTCAGACCTCGACGCGAGAAGTCGACGACGGCGCCGGTTTTGCTCGCGCTGAAGAGCGCCGATGTGATCTCGCCGGCCGTGGTGTCGTTGGCGAGACCCTCCGCTGCCCGGATTTCCATGGTTGTGACGTCGAAATGAGGCTCAACGGGTTTCAGCAGCTGGCCGGGAAGCTTCATGGTGGGGGTCACGAACGCCGGTTCGGCCGCGTTCACAGCGGGCGGGAGCGCGTCGGCGGCGTACGAGACGGAGGAGGCGCCGGCGAAAAGGTGAAGCACAATCAGGAGTTGGGTCAGACCCCCGCTGCCGCACCCACCGTTCCGACGCTGCATCGCCTCTCACGGCCCGTAGGTCCGCGCCCCTCGATGTTGACCCGCTATGAGGATGAACGATCGGTAATCGAGGGCGGATCACAAACCTGTCACGGTCGAGGCGGTCAGTTCAGCTTGATCGAGCCGAACAGGCGCACGTTGGCTCCGGGCAGAAGGACCTCCTCGCGTCGCTGGAAAGAGGCGTGGTTCAGGACCACGTCGTCGGCCAGGTTTTCGCCCTTGAGACCGATCGTGATCTCCTGGCCCAAATCGCCTAGTCCGGTCATGCGCGCGGTGTAGCTCAACTCGGCGGAGACGAGGGTGTAGCCGGGGGTTGCAACTTCGTCGAATTCGGGCGCGAAGCGGTTTTGGTCGAAGGCATGGAGAACGCCGGCTCGCGCCAGCCAGTTGGCATCGCGGTAGTAGAGACCGCCGCCGAGCCGATGGGGCGGGATGCGCGGAACATTGACGCCACCATCGAACTCAGCGTTGACGAAGTCGTACTGGCCTTCGATGCCCCAGAAGCCATTCCAGATGGGGGCGACGTCATATTGGGCCGATATCTCGACGCCATAGAAGGTGGCATCGCGCTGATCGAACAGCACTTCGTCGAGGTCGTCTTCCAGCGACGCCGCAGCTCGAGATCGTTTCGCCGCATTCGCGACCGGTGAGGCCCTTGAAGATGAAGCCATCGAACTCAGTGTAGTAAGCGGTCGCGTCATACCGGAATGCGCCGGTTGCCTTGCGCAATCCTGCCTCGATCGTTGCGGCGCGTTCAAGTTCAAGATTTGCATTGCCAATTTCGAACGTTCCCGTCGCTTCGTGCACGCCCCCGGAGAAAAGTTCTCCAGCGTCGGGAGCGCGCTCGACGTACTGTGCGTTGAGCGAGACGACGTGCGCGCCCGGCAATCTGTAGAGGCCGCCGATGCTGGCACTGACGGGCGTGAAATCGCGGCTCCGGGCTAGCAGTCACGCCGTCGTTCAGATCGCTCGAAGCCTTCGACTGCCGTGTGCTCGATGCGCAGCGCTGCCTGCAGTGTCAGTTGCTGCGTGACGTCCAATTCCTCGAAGACGAAAGCCGCGATGCTGTCTGTCTCGGTCGGTTCGAGCAGACTATTGGCATCGTCCTCGAGAGAGAGACCCTCCATGTTTCGCGATACAAACTGAGTTCCGATCGCACCGCGCAGCGTGCCCAAGGTCGTCACGATTGGCAGATGCTGCAGCTCCACTCGGCCTTCGTACTCTTCATTGGCGAAATTCGCTTTTGCCTCACCATCCTCCACAACCTCCTGGTGGGCGTAATCCGATGCCCCGAACCAGACACGCAAGGCTTCGACGCCGAAATCCTGGACGCGCCATTCGCCCCTGACCTGCAGTTTGTCCTGCTCAAGATCGATGCGCTTCTGTTCTTCGACGCCTTCTTCGCCCGGGATGCCGTACAGGCTTTCGAAGCGAGAGATCGACACGCCAAGGAAGCCGGAAAGACCAACCATGGAGACGCCCAGCGCGCCGCCTTCACTATCGACATAGGAGTTGAGCTGGCGGCCGCGCGGCGTGTCGTAATCTTCGGCTTGACGCTTGAAGCCGTCGGCGTAGACCGCGACACCGTTGGAGCCGGCGGTTGCGCGGAACGCGCCGTCGCGGCCTTCATCGACAGAGGAGAGACCGCCGCGTATTTCGCCGGAAAACCCGCCTTTGGGAATTGCCGACGGAATGCGGTCGTTCTCAACCGCCACGACGCCACCGATGGCCTGGCTGCCGTAGCGCAGCGTTGCGGGACCGCGAATAACTTCGATGCGGGAGGCCGCATTGGGGTCGATGGGGACCGCGTGGTCTTCGGATAGGGCCGCGACATCGCCGGTGCCGATGCCATTCTCCTGCACGCGCACGCGATAGGTATCAAGACCGCGAATGATGGGGCGGTTGGAACCCGCCGCGAAGTTGGTGCCGGAGATGCCGGGTCTATTCTGGAGAGATTCGGTGATGGTGGCGCCGTTCGTCGCCAGGATTTCACGCTCCGTGGCGACGGTTACGGGAACGAAGGCGTCATCCACGACGAGCAGCGTTCCAGGCAACGGTGCGGAAGGGATATCGGGGGCGTCGATCTCATCCGTGGGGCCCACAGGCTCAGGCTCAGACGCCGAGGACTGTGAGGCCGATTGGGCCGCGGCCGGTTGAGGCGCGGGATTACTCGCTGGCCGCTTCTTTGGCTTTGCGACTGGACTGGGCGCGGTGACCACCACTTCGGGCAGTTGGAGCGTCTCGGCGGTTTGTGCCGAAGCGGTTTGCCCGAGCAGCATGCATGCGAAGGGGATCGCCGCTGTCGAAATCAGGAGACGCCGCCGAAGGCTTATCGGACCGCTGTGCCGTGCCAAGTCATGACGCATGTTGCTTCCCGGATGTTATACTATCTCATCCGAGAGAAGCGGATATTATCCGGACATGCAAGGGCTGTGGTCTGACGACCGATCGAGTTCGATCGTTGTGCGGCCCGTCGGCCACACTCAGCCAGCAGCGGGTGAGGATTGATCGTTACAGCGGGCGCAGGTGCCGCGCAGTTCCAGGGTCATCTGGCGCAACGCAAATTGCGCAGCCGAGGCCCAGTCAGCGAGTGCTTTCAAGGCTTTGGGCTCGTCGAATTCGTCGACGCCACCGCAGCGGTCGCAGATGGCGAACACGGCCGAGCCTTTGTGGACCGCATGGCTGCACGCAACGAAGGCATTGAGGCTTTCGAGGCGATGGGCGGCGCCGGAGGCGATCAGGCGGTCCAGGGACCGATAGACAGTCTGCGGGGCGAGCGTGGCCCTGTCGCGCAAGCTGTCAATGATCTCATAAGCGCTGACCGGACGGCCGGCACCGCGCAGCGCGTCCGAGATGAGGCGGTCCTGCTCCGTGGACGGGCGGCGTTTTGTGGATTTCTTTGTCACGACGGCTTTGTCCGGCATCAGCACGGTGTTCGCAAGGCAAACTTCCATGATTTCTCCGGTCGCGGATGATTGCGGCCTGCTTTGAGAACTGAATTTGGAGTTCACCCCACTTCATCCCGCCAACCTAGCTGCCCCCGACGACTTGACAGCCAAGCCTCGGCTTTGTAGCGGATATTATAACATCCGAAATGCTGGAGGCCAACATGGACGAACCGATTGCCCGTCATCTCGATCGCCAGTCTGATGCGCCGGACACCCGCCTGCCGGTGACCGTGCTGTCGGGGTTCCTCGGCGCGGGGAAGACGACGCTGCTCAATCATGTGCTGAACAACCGGGATGGTCTGCGCGTCGCGGTGATCGTCAACGACATGAGCGAGGTGAACATCGACGCGGAGTTGGTGGAGCGCGGCGGGGCGGACCTGAAGCGGACGGAAGAGACGCTGGTCGAAATGTCGAACGGGTGCATCTGCTGCACGTTGCGCGACGATCTATTGAAGGAGGTCCGGCGGCTCGCGAGCGAGGGGCGGTTCGATTATCTGCTGATCGAATCTACTGGAATTGCGGAACCGCTGCCGGTTGCGACGACATTCGAGTTCGTGGACGAGGATGGCGTCAGCCTTTCGGACGTGGCGCGGCTCGACACCATGGTGACGGTGGTCGATACGGCGCATCTCTTGAAGGACTATTCCTCTCACGATTTTCTGAAAGATCGCGGCGAGGTCGCGGGCGAGGAAGATGAGCGGCCGCTGGTCCAGCTTCTCGTCGATCAGATCGAGTTCGCCGACGTCATCATTCTCAACAAAACCGACATCGCGACGCCGGCGGAACGGGAAGCCGCGCGCGCGATCGTGCGGTCACTCAATGCCGGTGCGCGCATCATCGAAGCGAGCCATGCCAAGGTCGATCCCCGCTCGATCCTGGATACGGGCCTCTTCGATTTCGATACCGCGCACCGGCACCCTACGTGGTTCAAGGAGTTGAACGGCTTCAAGGATCATCAGCCGGAGACGGAGGAATATGGCATTTCGAGCTTCGTCTATCGCGCGCGAGGCCCGTTCGAACCGTCGAAATTGCATGCGTTCTTCTCAAAGTCATGGCCCGGCGTGATCCGCGCGAAGGGCTTCTTCTGGCTCGCCACGCGGCCGCAGTGGGTGGGTGAACTGGCGCAGGCCGGGGCGCTCGTGCGGCATGAAGCGATCGGCTACTGGTGGGCGGCCGTGCCCAAGTCGAACTGGCCGAAAGACGAGAGCCTCGTGAAGCGGATCGACAAGACGTGGCATGAATTATGGGGCGATCGGCGGCAGGAGATCGTGTTCATCGGGACGCGCGAGATGGACCAGGCCGCTATCCGGGCCGAACTCGACGCGTGCCTGCTGCCCCTGCCCAAGACCGGTAAAGTGGACACGAAGGCGTGGGCGAACCTCCCCGATCCGTTCCCGCAATGGCGGCGGGACGCAGCCTAGGCGCCACCTTTCGAGTTGCGCCTCCACCTCGACGCTCTCTGGCGAGCGTCGGGGCATTGCCGAGGGCGGGTACTCCGGTTATAAGCCCGCCATCTCAAGCAAACGCGTGAGACGCTGCCCGGCACCCTTGGAGGCCGGCTTGCGGCTTTTTTCTATTTGGAGAACTCGTCATGGCTTCAGAGATCGTTGCTCTCAAAGCCACGGCGCGCCCGCGTGCAGGCAAGGGGGCCGCACGCCAAGCTCGTCGTGAAGGAAACGTGCCCGCCGTCATTTACGGCGACAACCAGACGCCCGAGACTATCGTCCTCGACTATAACGAACTCTGGAAGCAGATCCTCAAGGGTCAGTTCACGGCGTCGGTGTTCGACATCGATATCGCCAGCAAGGGCAAGATCCGCGTCATTCCCCGTGACGTGCAAGTCGATCCGGTGAAGGACATCCCGATCCACGTCGACTTCCTGCGTGTCGGCAAGGATGGCATCATCCGCGTCGCCGTGCCGGTGAAGTTCCTCAACGAGACGCTGTCGCCCGGTCTGAAGCGCGGCGGCATTCTCAACATCGTGCGCCACGAAGTCGAGGTGTTCTGCCCGTACGACCGCATTCCGGGTTCCTTCGACATCAACCTCGAGGGCATGGAGATCGGAACGTCGATCCACATCTCGCAGGTCGAATTGCCTGAGGGCGTGCGTCCCGTGATCGCGAACCGCGACTTCACGATCGCCACGATCGCCGGCGTTCGCAAGGAAGAGGAAGCCGCGACGGAAACCACTTCGGCTGCCGCTCCGGCTGCCGCCGCCAAGGGTGCACCGGCTGCTGCCGCCAAGGGTGCAGCTCCGGCTGCGGGTGGCAAGGCCGCTCCGGCCGCTGGCGGCAAAGCCGCTCCGGCTGCCGCTGCACCGAAGAAGAAGTAAGACGATCCGGCCGGCGCGCACACGTCCGCGCGCGCCGGCCACCTTTTTTGCCGTGGAGCTTTTCGCGCCATGAAGCTCTTCGTCGGTCTCGGCAATCCGGGAGAAAAGTACGCGAGGAACCGCCACAACATCGGCTTCATGGCCGTGGAGCGGATCGCGGAGAGCCATGGCTTCGGCCCCTGGAAAAAGAAGTTCAAAGGTTATGCGGCCGATGGCGAAATCGGCGGCGAGAAGGTGCTTCTTCTAAAGCCCGAAACCTACATGAACGAGAGCGGGCAGAGCGTCGGAGATGCCGCTCGCTTCCTCAAGATCTCCGAAGCCGATGTGGTGGTCTTTCACGACGAACTCGATTTGCTGCCCGGCCGCATCAAAGTCAAAACCGGCGGCGGAAACGCAGGGCACAATGGGTTGCGTTCGATCTCGGCGCATCTGGGCAACGAGACCGTGCGCGTGCGCCTCGGCATCGGGCATCCGGGATCGAAGGACGCCGTTTCGCACTTCGTGTTGAGTGATTTTGCCAAGGCCGACCAGGCTTGGCTGCCGGATCTGCTCGACGCCGTGGCGAAGGCCGCGCCTCATCTGGCGAAAGGCGATGCCGCGCGCTTTCAGACCGACGTAGCGCGCCTGCTGCAGCAAACGGTCGATGACGATACGAAGGCGAAGCCTGCGAAGGCGGATGCCGCGGAGCGTGGCCCTCGTCCGCCGACGGCCGGAGGTCCACCGGGCGAGCGGCAATCGAAGCGCGCATCGGCGCTCGCCGACAACCTCGCGAAATGGCTCGCCGGGCGCAAATCTCACGAGTGAGTGGGCTTGGCGGATTGTTGTGTTGGAAGAAACACAGCATCGCCTGACGTTTGACATATCCCCCTTTCATCATCGCAATCGCGCGCTAGAGTTCCCGCGAACTTTTGGGGGATCAGCCATGACCGATACGCTGCCTGAAGACGGCGAAGGCCAATCCAAAATGCGCCGCCGCGCGATGAGGGCTTATCGCTGGAGCGATCGTTTCCAGTGGCTATCGTCACTGTTCAAGACACCGGCGGAGGTCGGTTTTGCAACTGCATCGGCGGCGGTCGTCGGCACGGTCGCGAGCATGACCGTGCTCGACGCGGTGGAGACGCGAGCCAATCGCGATCTGAAGCCGATCGTCGAGGAGCGCGCACGCACGACCGCGAATTCGACCATGATCGAGATCGTGGGCTACGACAAAGCCGGACGGCGCGGTGTGTTCGAGGTCGTCGTGCTCAACAAGGACTTCATGTGGGTGCACGCGAGCGCGGACGAACTGGAACGCCAGGGAAAGAAAATTCCTGCGAACGCCGTCGCTGAGACCGTGCTCGACGCCGACACGCGCGTGTCACTGGCCGAAGCGCGGGAGATCATTGCGGTCGGAACGGCGTCGCAGGAAGGTCAAGCTGCGGCCGAGCACCAGCGGGCGCGCCAGCGTGCGGAGCGAACAGCGGCCATCGCGGGCGCACCGGCGCCGGAGTGGGTGCCGGTCTATACCCTGAACCTTGGGCAATACCGCGAGCCATGCGCGGCATGTGAAACGACGGGCACCAGCTGGCAGCGTCCCTTCATCTTTATCGCCGTCAAGGATCTGCAGGATGGCACGGTGATGGGCGAGGCTCTCTCCGATGCCATGACGGGCAAGGACAACCTGCCGAGCCCGGCCAGCTACTCCGCGTTCGAGCTCAGCAAGATCCGGTAGGCGGCAAGGGGCAGGATCAGCCAGCACGCGCCGGTCCAAGCGCGCCCCGCGTCGCCATCCCCGGTTGATCCGGGCGTCCGGGCGTTGTAGCCCAGCGCAAACAATTCAAGGGATCAGGGGCACATGGGTTTCAAGCTCGGCATCGTCGGCCTGCCGAATGTCGGAAAATCGACGCTCTTCAATGCGCTGACCCAGACGGCGGCGGCGGAGGCGGCGAACTATCCGTTCTGCACCATCGAGCCGAACGTGGGCGAGGTCGGCGTGCCGGATCCGCGGCTTGACGCGCTGGCGAAGATTGCAGGTTCGGCGCAGATCATTCCGACGCGGCTGACGTTCGTTGATATCGCCGGTCTCGTGCGCGGTGCCTCCAAGGGCGAAGGACTCGGCAACAAGTTTCTGTCCCACATTCGTGAAGTCGATGCGGTGGCCTATGTGCTGCGCTGTTTCGAGGACGACGACATCACGCACGTCGAAAACCGTGTCGATCCGCTGGCGGATGCCGACGTCGTCGAAACGGAACTGATGCTTGCAGATCTGGAAAGCCTCGAGAAGCGCATCGGGCCGATCGAGAAGAAGGCGAAGGCGGGCGATAAGGAGTCCAAGGCGCAGTTCGCGCTGATGGAGAAAATTCTGCTGCCGCTGCGCGAAGGCAAGCCCGCGCGAACCGCCTCCATCACGGCGGAAGAGATGCCGGCGTTTCGTGCGCTGCAACTGTTGACGGCCAAACCCGTCGTCTACGTCTGCAACGTGGAGGAATCGTCCGCCGCAACGGGAAATGCCTTCTCGAAAAAGGTCGAAGAGCGCGCGAAGGCTGAAGGGGCGGTGTCGGTGGTCATATCGGCGAAGATCGAGGCGGAGTTCGCCGGATTGCCGGAAGCGGATCGCACCGAGTTTCTGGCCTCCATGGGGCTTGAGGAGCCCGGACTTAACCGGCTCATCCGGGCAGGCTATGCGCTGCTCGATCTTGTGACCTACTTCACGGTCGGGCCGAAGGAAGCGCGTGCCTGGACCATCACGCGCGGCACGAAGGCGCCGCAGGCGGCAGGCGTGATCCATACCGATTTCGAAAAGGGCTTCATTCGATCTGAAACCATAGCCTACGACGACTACGTGGCAGGCAATGGTGAAACAGGGGCGAAGGAAGCCGGCAAGATGCGGCTGGAAGGAAAAGAGTACGTGGTCAAGGATGGCGACGTGCTGCACTTCCGCTTCGCAAACTAAAGCCACGAGAGGAGACCTGCCATGTCCGAAACACCGCCAGACCGCCTCGCCGTGGATCCCTCCAGCCCGCACTATGACGAGGCTGTTCTGGCCCGCGAAGTCGGTATTCGCTTCAACGGCGTGGAAAAAACCAACGTCGAAGAGTACTGCGTGAGCGAAGGGTGGATCAGGGTCGCCGCCGGCAAGGCAAAGGATCGCTTCGGCAAAGCCCTCACCATAAAGCTCAAGGGCACGGTGGAACCCTATTACAAGGAACCGTCAGCAGCTTCACCGGATGGCGCGGGCTGATCGTGACAGCTGGCGTGTGTATCGGTAGGCTCCCTTTGCGGTCGTAACACCAGATAGCGTGGCGTCGTGTCAGAGACCTCGAATTCCTGGATTGTCGTCAATACGCATCCTCACAAGGAAGCGACGGCGATTACCAATCTGGGAAACCAAGGGTTTGCCACGTACTGCCCACTGGTGCGCAAACAAGTGCGCCATGCCCGCAAAACACGAACGGTGCTGCGGGCGCTTTTTCCCGGTTACGTATTCGTCGACACCCGTGGCGAGAATTGCTGGCGTCCGGTTCTATCGACGATCGGGGTTCGGACGCTGGTTCGCAGCGGCGAGCACCCGAGCAGGCTGGATCCGCGTTTCATCGAAGCCCTGCGCGCCCGCGAAGCCGAAGGCGTGATCGTAGCACCGGCATCGCCGTACGCAGCCGGTCAAAAGATCCGAATTGCAGAGGGCCCGTTCGATGGAACGGTGGCGACCATCATAGCGCTCGACGAAAAGGACCGGCTTGTCGTGCTCATGGATATTCTGAACCGGCCTGTTCGGGTGCGCTTGGATGCACGCAACGTCTCCGCCGTCTGATGCGGTTCATCGCGGCTTCAAATGCTCCGTCAAATAGGTTTTTAGACCGCGGATCGCCGGAACGGGCTTGAAGTCCGGCAGCACCATCGCGCGCACGAAGACGCCATCGAGATAGGTGGATATGAACGTGGCCGTCTGTGAGGCATCGACGGAGCCGAATTCTCCGGATGCAATGCCGGCCTCCAGAGCGGTCTGCAGCACGTCGCGCTCGTCGTCATAGAAGGTGCGTATGGCGCGATCGATGCTCGACTTGCGTTCGGCGGTGGAGATGTAGTCGATCGAGAGCTTGATGAGCTTGGAGATGGAATCGTAGGCGCGGATGTGCGTGTCGATCCAAGCAAAAATCAGGTCTGCCGGATCGTCGAGGTCTTCGCGCGAGAGGCGAAAAGACTGAAAGGCGCGCTCGATGGCGAGAGCAAGTGCGCTGCGGTACAGCTCTTCCTTGTTGTCGAAGTAGTAGAAAATCAGCGCCTGATTGAAGCCCGTGGCCTTCGCGATATCGATCGTGCGCACGGATGAAAAGTTCTTGGCCGCGAAGAGATCGAGGGCTGCGGACAGAATGGCGCTTTCCGCTTCGACCGGAAGGCTCCCGGTTTTCGGGCGTCCTACACCGTGCGTTCGCTTAGCCATGGCTGCACGCCTTTCAGGCGATCTGCTGCGAAGATTGTACGAAATCCGGGCAAGTCCGGCGTACTTTAGACTTTCCGCGTCAAATTAATTGAGCAATTAATTACCCGCACCAAGGCGATTGCGCAAGCCGCAATTGAGAACATTGATCCAAGCTCAGAAAACGAGGACTGCTTATGGACGCCGCTGCCGATCCTTCGACGCACGAACTTGCTGGCCGGCTTCGCGCCGACGGCGTGAAGTACATGTTCGCGAGCTACGTCGATCTCCATGGGGTATCGAAGGGCAAGGTCGTTCCGATCGATCACCTCGGACGCATGATGAAGGGATCTGAACTTTGCACGGGCGCGGCGCTCGACGGCGTTCCGCAAGATGTTTCCGACGAGGAAGTCGCTTCGCATCCTGATGCGAACTCGGCGATCGTGCTGCCGTGGCGCAAGGATACGGCATGGTTCGCGTCCGATCTGTGGCTCAAGGGAGCGCCGTTCGACGCCTGCAGCCGCAATATCCTGAAGCGCGTTCTGGCGAAGGCCGCCGACATGGGCTTCACGTTCAATCTCGGCATGGAAGCCGAGTTTTTCGTGCTCAAGGACGATCCGTCCAATCCGCTCGGCTATGCGCCCGTTTCAGACCGGAAGAACTTGGAGAAGCCGGCCTACGACGTGTCTCGCATGCTCGACAATATGGATTGGATGAACGAACTCGTCTCGTCCATGAACGATCTCGGGTGGGACGTTTACTCCTTCGATCATGAGGACGGCATCGGCCAGTTCGAAGTGGACTTCAAGTTCTTCGATGCGCTGTCGATGTCGGACCGCTATGTGTTTTTCCGAATGATGGCGCACGAGATCGCACGCAAGCACGGCGCGTTCGCCACCTTCATGCCCAAGCCGTATGTGGATCGCGCCGGCTCAGGCGCGCACTTCAATATGTCGCTCGCCGATATCAAGAGCGGCAAGAACCTGTTTGCCGATGATAACGATCCACGCGGCTGCGGATTGTCGAAGCTCGGCTATCAGTTCATTGCCGGCGTGCTGGCGCACCTTCCGGCGATCTGCGCAGTCGTGGCGCCCACGGTGAACAGCTACAAGCGGCTGGTGCTGAAGGGTTCGATGTCGGGGTTCACGTGGGCGCCGATCTGGGGCTGCTACGGCAATAACAACCGGACGAACACGGTTCGCATTCCACTCGGGGGCGGGCGCGTGGAGTTGCGCGCTGCGGACAGTTCCTGCAACCCCTATCTGGGTGCCGCACTCGTCCTGGCGGCCGGCCTTGAAGGCATCGCGGCAGGCGCCGATCCGGGGGACCCGCACACTGAGAACATGTATCTGAAATCACCTGAAGAACTGGCGGCGCTTGGCATCAAGAGGCTGCCGCAGACGCTCGGCGACGCCGTGGAGGCTTTCGCCGCCGATCCGCTGGCCAAGTCGGTGTTCGGCAATGGGATGCACGGGGCGTGGCTCGACTACAAGCGCGACGAGTGGATCAGCTATCTCAACCACGTCTCCGACTGGGAGCGCGCGCGTTATCTGAAGTTTTTCTGACGCCATCAAGGCTGGGCCGTGGTCCCCAAGACCACGGCCTGCCTTCATACGATTACGGGTTTGCGGCCGATGCTGTAATAGGTAAAGCCGCGGCGGCGCATGTCTTCGGGCTTATAGATGTTGCGCAGGTCGACGATGATCGGCGCTTTCAGCAGCGACTTGATGCGGTCGAGATCGAGCGCGCGGAACTGCTCCCATTCCGTGACAAGGCAGAGCGCATCGGCACCCTCGATGCAGGCAGTAGGCATCGGCGGTATAGGTGACGTCGGACAGCTCAGGTTTTGCCTGTCCGATGCCTTTGGGATCGTAGGCTTTCACGTGCGCGCCGTTGTCCTGTAGATATCGGATGATGGCGAGCGAGGGGGCGTCGCGCATGTCGTCGGTGTTGGGCTTGAAGGTCAGACCGAGCACCGCGATGGTCTTCCCGCGCACGCTGCCCCCGCAGGCGGCCATGACCTTGCGCGCAACGCCGCGCTTTCGCTGATCGTTGACGGCGATGACGCTTTCCACCAGCCGCAGAGGGACCCCATAATCCTGAGCGGTCTTTGCCAGCGCGTTCGTATCCTTCGGAAAGCAGGAGCCGCCGTAGCCTGGACCGGCATGCAAAAACTTGGTGCCGATGCGGTTGTCGAGACCGATACCTCGGGCCACGTCCTGCACGTTCACGCCGACTTCTTCGCACAGGTCGGCAATCTCGTTGATGAAGGTGATCTTCGTGGCGAGAAAGGCGTTCGACGCATACTTGATGAGCTCGGCGGCGCGGCGCTCGGTGAACATCAACGGCGCCTGGTTGATGAACAGAGGCGCATAGAGTTCCGTCATCACATCGCGCGCCATTTGATCGGTGACGCCGATGACAATGCGGTCCGGGCGCTTGAAGTCTTCGATGGCTGCGCCCTCGCGCAGAAACTCCGGATTCGAGGCGACGGAGATCTCCGCCTCGGGTCGCAACTCGCGAATGATCCGCTCGATCTCGTCGCCGGTGCCGACTGGAACCGTCGACTTGGTGCAAACGACGGTGAAGCCCTGGAGAGCGCCGGCAATGTCGCGGGCGGCCTGAAAGACGTAGGCGAGATCGGCATGATTGTCGCCGCGCCGGGAGGGTGTGCCGACGGCAATGAAGACAACGTCGGCGGCCGCGACGGCTTCGACCAGTTCCGTCGTAAAGCTGAGCCGCCCGTCGCGGACGTTGTTGGCCACCAACACGTCGAGGCCCGGCTCATAGATCGGGATCATGCCATTGCGCAGGGCGGCGACCTTGGCTTCGTCCTTGTCGATGCACGTGACGATGTGGCCGAAGTCGGCAAAACAGGTGCCGGATACAAGGCCGACATATCCCGATCCGATCATCGCTACGCGCATGTGCATCAGCCCCCAAACTAGCTCGATGCCTGGGTAAGCGGCAGACGCACTTGCGTCAATCGGCTACCGCTGGCCAAACCGTCGCTGGCTATCCGACGAATGCGTCTTAATCGCCCACGGTCGGATGAACGGCGGGCGGTTTTTAGCTCGTGCTTGAGTTCGTTCTCTGGGCGAGATGATGCCTTTCCTCCTGTTCTCGCTTCAGCCGAGAAAGTTGATTGACGGCGGACCTCTGCTTGCCCGCCTCAGGACGAAACTATCAGTCATCTCTCGTGTGCCTAAAGTCCAGCCGGTGAAGTCAAGTGGAACGGTGCAGTCTGGTCAAGCTTCCAACTTGAAATCCTGCGAGAGGACGTATCGCCGAGGACAATAAAGGTTTGCCGGTGGAATTCGGCTCTTAAAGGCGCGCGCGATCCGGGTTGGATCACCGCATCGAAGCGCGAGGCGAGAGCGGTGAACGGGGTCGACGAAGAAGGCCGGAAAATGCATGCCTTGCATCCAAGCGTTGCAATGACGGAACAACCTGGCGGGGGGCATCTGAAAACATGAAACGCACTGCAACAAAACTACGACGCCGAATATGCTACGAACTAGAACGATGAATTATAGGCGGGCCGACTTAGCTTAATTCGAATTATACGAAGGGCCTTTTTCAACCGAACGCCGGGGCCCTGTTTGCCGGACGCCTTTCGCTTCCAAGGCACTTTGGATCACAGCGATCAGTTTGTGTGGCTGGCGTTATGTCGTTTTCGCCGGCCTTGAGCACTTTTTGACGGTCGTTACCCCAATACCGGCCAAATCCGCCAATTCTTGTTGTCCTAATCGCAGCAACACCCGTGCTGCGCGAATCTGGACCGGATAAATCATCGCACATGCGGCTTATGGGAGATCATTGCAGTGGATAAAGGCGGCGACCCATGGCTGATACCAAGAGTATCAAGCGGATCTGGAGGCCGTCACATGCGTACCGAGACTTACCCTGCCCTGAGACTTCCTCAGGAAACCATCGATTACAAGCGCGTCCGAGAACAACTGATAGCCGACTACCCCGGCCTCGATGATGAGACCCTGCACGATACATTGGAGGGGCTGAGTGATCTGCCGGCAATGATCGGGGAGTTGATCCGGTCGGCGTTGATTGATGAGGCCTTCGCTGACGGGCTGTCTAGCCGGGTGACGGACATGAAGGACCGGTTGGATCGGCTCCACGATCGAGCCAAGCGAAAGCGGCAACTCGCGCTGCGCGCAATGGTCGATGCACAGATCAAAAAAGTATCCGAGGCTGATTTTACCGCCTCTCTGCGCACTGGCGGCCCGGCTCTCGACGTCAGCGCGGAGGATAAAATCCCGGCGGCTTATTGGAAACCGCAGCCGGCCAAGCTCGATCGGCAAGGGGTCCTTGCAGCTTTAAAGAGCGGGGCGGAGGTCGAGGGGGCGCGGCTTCTGCCGCCACAACAGCAGCTAAGCGTGAGGACCAAGTGATGGCGCTGAGCGAAAAACAGGCAAAGGCTTTAAGTGCCAAGCTACGCCATCAGCATGTGCGAACGAAGGAGTGCAATGGCATCCGCATCGCTTACGTGGAAGGCTGGCATGTGATCGCGGAAGCCAACCGGATTTTTGGGTTCGAAAATTGGGATCGGCAGACCCAGAGCCCAGAATGTGTTTGGCAGGAGAAGCGCGGCGGACAGACGGCGTGCTTCTATTCGGCGAAGGTACGAATCACCGTTCGCACGTCCTCAACGATCACGGTCCGGGAGGGGATGGGGACGGGCTACGGGCAGGCACCCCTCTCTGAGGTGGCGCACGAGTTGGGCCTGAAGGCGGCCGAGACGGATGCTACCAAGCGGGCGTTGGCGACCTTCGGCAATCCCTTCGGCCTGGCGCTCTATGATCGCGACCACGCCCATGTCACCAAGCCTAAAACACCTCCCAAACCGCTGGTGTTGATGCTGGCAGATCAGCGCGCGGTGGAGGTATCCGACCCCGCCCAGTTGGTCGACGCGACCCGGCGCGAGCTCTCGAAGGTCCAGACCTTGGACGAGGCTTATGCGTTCTGGACCGCAAACCTTGCGACCTTTACCGACGCCGCCCGGCAGGATGGGGGCAAGGAGTTACCATCTCTGCTCCAGGAGCGCCTGCGCGAGATCGGTCAGACCAAGCCCTCCGGGTTGTTGAATTCCGAAGGAGACCCGGATCCGGGATAAGGACCATCTCGCGTTTGTCGGACGGCAGCCGTGCCTTGTCTGTGGACGCCGACCCTGCCATGCGCACCACCTTAAATTTGCGCAACCGCGATCCATGGCCATGAAGGTCTCGGACGAATACACCGTGCCTTTGTGTTCCGGCCATCACGACGCTCTGCATCGGGCGGGGGATGAGCGGGCGTGGTGGGCGCGGCATGGCATCATCGACCCGCTCAAGTTCGCCAACCGGTTATGGGCGGCCTCACGCAGCGGGCAGCGTGAGAGCTATGACGAGGCTCAGGAGGCCGAGACCAAGCCTCACTCTGACGGTCAGGCGAACGGGGCCCTGCCGGAGTGAACGGTCGCTGAGCTCCCCCCGCTGTTCTCCTTTGAAGGTGCTGCGTGGCCACCAACCGGCAGATCGCCGCCAACCGCTGCAACGCCCTGCGCAGCACAGGTCCTAGAACGCTCGACGGGAAGGAGCAGAGCCGGCGCAATGCGCTGAGGCATGGGCTTACAGCCGAGGCCCTCGTCATCGACGGCGAAGAGGCGGAGACGTTTCAGGATCTCCTCGACAGGGCGTTCGACGTTTACCAACCGCGGGACCTCGTCGAGGAACATCTCGTTCAGCGCATGGTGGGTCTCACCTGGCGCCTGCGGCGCGTGCCGGCACTCGAGGCGGCTGCGATCGCGTGGATGCAGACCTGTCACCGTCCGGAGGATGGGTCGTCTTCTTCCAAGCCCGGGCTCGGGCGGGCGGTGTTTCACATGATCCGCGACGGCGATGTGCTGGCCAAGATCGGCCGGTACGAAGGACATCTTGCCAACCAGCTCGCAAAGGTAATCGCGGAGCTTGACCGCCGACTGCCGAAGTCGGAGCCCTGAGCCGCAACAACCAGGACTTGATTTTGAGTTTTGACCGACTTTCGCCGGGATGACGTCAATGACCCGGATCGAATTCCTAAGCGTTTGGGTTCGTTTCGAGAAGCGGACGTTTTTGTCGAGAATTCCCTGGTAACAGGCAATTTAACAGAGAAATACCCCGATCGGGCCCGTCAGAGACGGGCTCGCTTTGACGTAGTCCTTAGATTTCGCATGATTTCTCGGTTGCTGGACGAGATGTATTCAATAGAATGGAACAGGGAAAAACAGGTACCGGATTTACACAACTCCGCGACCTCCAGCGAGTTTCCAAGTCCGGGGCCAATCCTGAAAAAGGTGCTGGGTTACGGATGAACCGGCCCCCGAAAAAATTCTTGCACGATCTCCCCTCTTGACCAAGTCTGTGCGCGTGGACAGCCACCGAACGGTGGAGGTCCCAACACACGAGCGTCTTGCAAGGAGTGCTGTACGCTTACGTGTCATAGGGCTTCGGGCAAATATCCGGAGCTCCAGGCATTGTAACGCGTCGGTGCTTTAGTGCTGGGCCTCTCCTTCGGTGACCGTCGGTTCATCGAAAGGAGTAGGCTATGACACGCATCAAGACCACTTCGGGCGCCGTTCTAATGCCGGAAGGCATCAAGCCCGCATTACAAGAGAAGACGAAGTCCCGTCGAAAGACACAGGAAGAGTTGTTTCAGCTGCGTCGTCCGTCGTCGGGGCGCAATGATCTTACTCCTGGGCTGCAGTTCGAGTGTGTGCCCCCAAGAACTCTCAAGGACGCACACCGACGGGTACGCAAGCCTGCCCCGGCTCAAGTGGCACGCATCGAAGAGAGCATCCGAGCCTTTGGGTGCTGCCGGCCGGTCTTGGTCGGCGACGATCTGGTCGTAATCGATGGTCATAGCGTCCGGGACGCTGCCATCCGGCTAGAGCTTCCGACCGTTCCAATTCTTCGTGTCGGTCATCTGTCTGCAGCTGAGCAACGCGCATTAACGATCGCGCTCAACCGAACCCAAGAAACCGGGAGTTGGGATCTCGAAGCCCTGACCTTGGAAATTTCCGAACTCATCGAGCTCGACCAAGACGTCCTCTGCCTCGGCTTTGAATGCGCCGAGATCGACGCGCTCCTTATCGAGGATGCGGATGGCGATCAGATAGAGGACCGGCTGCCTCCGCTTCGCGAGGTCCCGATCAGCAGGCTTGGAGACGTCTGGGTCTGTGGCGACCATGTTCTCGTTGTAGGGGATGTGCGGGACGCTGATGTCTATGCGCGGCTGTTTGCTGGGAGACCCTTGGCGCGTCTGATCGTGACCGATCCGCCTTACAATGTTCCGGTTGGCGGGCACTGCACAACTCAGCCGCATCACAGGGAGTTCGCCGTCGCGAGCGGTGAAATGACCCGAGAGGAGTATCTGTCCTTTACGTCCCATTGGATGACTGCCGGCCTCGCCCACCTGGTCGATGGAGGGCTTTTCGCGTCATTTATCGATTGGCGCAGCATCGAGATCATCCTTGCCTCGGGACGCGGTCTTGGTCTCGATCTCCTCAACCTCATCGTATGGGGCAAAAGTGATGCCGGGATGGGGTCGCTTTGGCGATCGCAGCACGAGCTTCTGCCGGTGTTCAAGAAAGGGCAGGCCGCGCACATCAACAATATCGAATTGGGTAAGTGGGGACGCCACCGATCGAACCTGTGGCTGTGTTGTGGAGCGTCGACAGCCGGCTCGGAAGCACACAAGCTCCTCTCAAAACATCCTACCCCAAAACCCGTTTCTCTGCTGAAGGACCTTCTGCTCGATATTACCCGCCGGGGAGACACCGTGCTCGATGGTTTTCTCGGAACGGGCACGACGATGATCGCGGCCGAAGCGACGGGGCGTGTATGCCGCGGGGTCGAACTCGATCCCGTGTATGCCGATCTTGCGATCGAGCGGTGGCAGGCGGTGACGGGTCGCGGTGCGAGGCTCGTGGGAACCGACGAAAGCCCGGCACAGGTCCGGCTTCGTCGTCAAGCCGATGGGGAGCAGACATGAGCGAGAAGCGACAGACATCTTCCGAGGCGGTGGGCTATGGCTCCCCGCCTCGGGCGACGCGGTTCAAACCCGGGCAGTCAGGAAACCCAAAGGGGCGCCCGCGTGGCGTCCCGACCATTGAAGAAGCTTTGACCAGGGAAGCGGCGCGAAAAGTCAAGCTGCGCCAGGGAGACCGAACGGTCGAGATGCCAAAGATCACGGCGCTCGCGCGCCGATTGTTCGCCTCGGCGCTTGAGGGGGACCTCGGTGCGGCGCGGCTCGTGCTCCAGCTGGTAGGAACTCCTCAAAAGTCGTCACCGACAGACGTGTCGCCCGCGGTCGATGCGGACGTTGTCCGCCGTGTTCTACGCCGGTACGCCCATCTCATCCACGATACAGAGGATCCCCATGACGCCTCGTAAGTTGCGCCGTGATCGAGAACTGAATGACGTCCTGCTTCACTTCGCACGAACGGACTTTCGCGTCTTCGTCGATCTGATGTTCGATGTCCTTCATCCCGGTCACACCTTCGTTCCCGCCGATTATCTCAATTGCTTTGGCGCGCTGCTCATGGAGATGGAGCGGGGCCGCTATAGGCAAGTCATCGTCAACATGCCGCCGCGGCACATGAAATCGACCCTAGCGTCCATCTTCTACCCGGCGTGGCGATTGGGCCGCGATCCGACGACCAAGGTGCTCGCGGCGTCATATTCCGACGATTTGGCGCACGCCTTATCTTCACAAACCCGAACCGTCATGCGGTCGCCGTTGTACCGTGATCTCTTTCCGAAAACCGTGCTGGATAAGCATGCGGTCGATCACATCCAGACAACCGCTGGAGGTTATCGCTATGCCACCGCAATCGGCAGCACGATTACAGGGTTCGGCGCTGACCTCGCCATCGTTGACGACCCAATGCAGCCGCAAGACGCCGCCTCCGAGCGCGTCAAGCAGAAGGTGCGAAGCTGGGTGTCGAACTCTTTGATGACCCGTTTCAACGATCCCTCACGGGGCGCGTTGATCCTGGTCATGCATCGCCTGGCACCCGATGATTTGTCTGCGACTTTAGAGCCATCGGCCGATTTTGTTTTGCGGCTTCCACTCGTTGCTGAGAGGAAGGAATCCATCGTTGTCGGCGGCTGTGAAGTTTTGCGAAGAAACCTGGGTGACGTTCTCAACCCGCAACGCTTCGACAAACAGAAGGTCGCCGAACTCCAACGATCGCTTCCCGATTACGTCTGGTCGTCCCAGTATCTGCAGCGCCCAACCGTGGGCGGGTCGGGCATGTTATCGGTTGGGTCATTCGCCCGCTACGATTTGTCCAAGCCGCCGAAGTTCGAGGCCATGATTCATTCCTGGGATGTTGGAGCGACCGTGACCGGGAACGCCAGTGTTTGCACCGAGTGGGGCCTTGCCAAAAACGATGATGGCCAAGACGCGTTATTCTTAACTCGGGTTGTTACCGTTCGGTTGGAACTCCCCGAGGTCAAGGCCGCGATCCTCGCGGAGAACGCCAAAGCAAAGCCATCACTGATTGTTCTTGATGAACGGGGCTTGGGGCTGGGACTTGCGCAAGAGTTAAGGCGTGCCGGGCTTAGCAATTTGCAGATCTCCGAAGCCACATCGGCGCCACTCGATCTGGGAGCGAGAGTGACTCGTCCGTCTGACTCGAAAATCGAACGCTTTGGCAAGGCCGCCCTGCGGATCGCATCGGGAGCGGTCGTGATCCCACATGCCGCGCCGTGGCTCGATACGTTCTTGAACGAGATCGCCGCCTTTCCAAACATTGCCGACGACGATCAGGTCGAACTCAATGACCCAGCTGGTCGCAAACTTCGAGTATGGGATCCGTTGCGCTAGACGATACAAAGAAAGGTTCGGCCGCTAGTGTCGTGTGCGACAATCGCTATGACTGCCACGTACTCGACACGGCCATTTGTTGATCGCGTCGGGCGTATTGGGGTGTTCCATCGCGATCCTGGAAGCCACGAGCGACGACAACAAGTCGGCCAGCGCCTGGTCCAATCGTGAAACCGCCGCACTGCTCCCGTAGCGACAGGGATCGCCGCTCGTGCAAGTGACGGCGTCCGGGACCGACCGCCGTAGCAGCCTTAAGCTGTGACCTCGCTGTGCCTTATGCCGCTGTCCTCGAAGCGGGACGGTTCTTTAATCCCAGCCGGTTCTCGTCACTCTTCGATTTCGCTGCGAATTCCACCGAAGCTAGGTGGGCGTGACCTTGGTTCGCGCAATCCGGCGCCTACCAGCTCCGTCTCTAGCGACGGCACTGCACCGCTCACAATCCCCATAGTGGCTACGGCCAAGGCAGCGTACCAACGCCATCACCGCAGCCGGCCGGAGTTGGGGTCCGCCCCGTAGCGATCCCGCCCGGAGCTTGCGTCCATTAACGATCGCTTAGCCATAACTGGCATCTGCCAAATCATCCCAGGCTTCTTTTTACCACCACTGGCTATAGTTTTTAGCGCACGGCTAGGTGCCGCTTTCATCGATAGTCGGTGGCGATTTCAATACCTTTTTTGACAGGCCACCTTGTATGGCCGGGGCCTTGACCGATGAGCAAATTTTTGGCTGGCGTTAGAGAGATCACCTTCGCGAAAACCGCCGGTCGCGCCCCGCATACGGTGGAGCAAACCTATCTCAACGCCCATTCGCTATCATTTCAAGCGCGGCAGCGGCGCTTCCGGCACATCCGTCCGATGATCGAGCGGATTATTGAGCGAAAGGGATTGTGCCGGATCGCCGACATCGGCGGCACCGAATACTACTGGGAAATCGCGAAGGACTTCATTGACCAGGCGCCCGTTGAAATCCACCTGTTCAACCTTGAGCCGACGGAGGTCCGGCACCGCAAATTCGTATCGCATCATGGCAACGCGTGTGATATGGGCCGGTACGACAATAATGCCTTTGACATGGTTCACTCCAATTCGGTCATTGAGCATGTCGGTGGATGGAAACAGGCCAGCGATATGGCGGAGGAAGTGCGGCGTCTGGCGCCCACCTACTACGTGCAAACCCCGAACTTCTGGTTCCCGTATGAGCCCCACTTCCGTTTTCCGGGGTTTCAATTCCTGCCGGAGCAAGTTCGCTACCGGTTGTTATTGTGGTGCAACCTCGGCTTTGGCGGCCGTCGCACAACCGTCGACGCAGCGATGCGTGGTGTGCAATCCGTGGATCTGCTCGACATGCGGCAAATGCGAGAGCTCTTTCCGGATGCCGTGATGAAGCGCGAACGTATCGGTCCGCTAACGAAGTCGATTTTGGCCATTCGCGAGTTCGCACCAGTTCCCTAGTATTGAGGTCCCGCAGCGATTAAGATTCCCGAGGCAGTCGTTCTGACTTTGAGGTGGGGCACTATTGTTGGATTGGGCTCGTCGTGAGGAAGCCGCTTCTGAGCCCTTTTAGTTCTGTGCCGATTGGATCTGTCTCATGCTTCGTTACTGCCGCGGCCACAGGATGAGCCCAATGTCGACGAGGAGATCCAGGGTCATCGCATAGAGCGTCAGGAGCGCGGCGTTAAGCTGGAAAGTCGAGACGGCGAGATGACCGCGAGAGTAGTCGGCCAGGACGTAAAGCAGGATCACCACCGGCAGAAGTGACGACAGCATGTCGATCAGCATCTGGCGTCGAGACGCTGGGCGGTAAAAGACATGAGCAACCATCTGCAGGAACAGATAGGTCAGTAGCGCGTACATCAGAGCAAATGACGATGAGAGCTGGGACTGCTCGGGAGGCGCCCAGCCTGGCGCGCCAAAGAAGAAGACGGCAACCGCGCCAGCTGCAATCACGGAAGCAGTGATACTGAAGTGGTGTCCTTTAAAGATCGCTTGGATCATCACGTTCCTCACATAGAATCATCACCAGATTGCTACTTTGCAAAAGCCGGCCGTTGCGAGGCTTGCGCGACATCAAGTGTCGGACATGCAGTGGTATCAGGTGCGGGCTTTTCGATACCCGCAGTCACGAGCCTTGGTGGTCTTCCTCACGCGCTCTCCACCGTGACTCGCGCGACAGTGTCTCGATCTTGTGCGGAAAGTCTCCGCTGGCCCGGCGCCTTGCTGCAATTCAAAGACCAGTCCCCGCGCCGCCTGCCAAGTCAGAGGCGTAAACGCGAAACAAGTCGCTCGCCGTTCTCGGCCAGAAAGAAGGAAGCCGTCATGCGATCCACGTTGGCTGCTACGACTGTGTTGGCAACTCTCCTCTGTGGTCTGGCACATCTGCGGCCGGCGGCCGCCGCGGAGTTCTGCGACGAGCCTTCGGTCGCGGATCGCCTGCCCAAACCGCCGCGACGGCTGCCAACGTGAAATGAGTTCCGCATCGGGCAACCAGCGGCCGTCAATGTTCTGGGCGCAAAAGTCTGCTGAGGAACACTGGAAAGACCAGGTGTTCAATAAGTATGGCTAACGCTTTGGTCGGTGGGACTTTGCGGCGTGTCCGAAAGTGGACTGCGGCCCCTCTACTCTGGCGGGCTTTAGCCGCTGCACCTACAGCGCGTATCCATGTGCCAGCAAGCCCTACCTCGCGACCGAGCTCAGCCGGGACGAAATCCGGGATCTGCAACGGCTTCTCAAAAAGCAGGGCTATGCCACGAAGGTTGACGGCCTCTTCGGTGCAAGCACGCATGAAGCGCTGAGGCGGTGGCAGCGGAGCCAGAAACTATTCGAGGACGATGGTGTCTCCCCACACCCGCCAATCTCCAGCGCCTGCGTCAAGCCTGACGGCGTGCGATCCCAATGGTTCCCATTTCGCGTCTCATCTGGGGCCGAATCAATCGGGCAGCAAAGGTTGGATCGCAGTTT
>CAVZTR010000009.1:0-161672 GCA_963778225.1 uncultured Alphaproteobacteria bacterium | reverse complement strand
TGATACGTGATTGGAAGCGGATGGGGGGTCGGGATTGAGGCGCGGCTGGTGCGCAGTCCTGTTTCACGGGTGGCATTCCACTAGGCTCGCCGTCATGGAACTGAGGTGGCGAAAGGTCTGTCGCTGCCCAGTGCGTCGACCCGCGCTCTTGCTCGCATCAAAAATCCAAACGGCTGATCTTCGTCAAGGCGACAGCGCGCAGGGCGACTGCAATGCGCCACGTCATGCGAGGAATGGATTATTGCTGGACGGCACGGCATGTTCTGCGCCCGTGATGGACGTTGCTCGCAGTCTCGCGGGAAGGATTTTGCATGTCGGCATCGTCGCCGCATCTCGGGGTTGTGAATGGTCTGGCTGCGAAGACCTGGCATGCGATGCCACGCGCGCAAGTGTCCAGTATTCTGGCTACTCCTTCCGATGGGCTCTCGCCGGACGAAGCCAGCCGAAGGCTCGCCGAAAGCGGACGAAACTCCCTGCCTCCGCCCCCGCAGAAGTCGTCCATGCGCCGGTTCCTCGCGCAATTCGACAATTTCCTGCTGCAGGTTCTCCTAGGCGCGTGCGCCATTATGGCGGCGATCGGACATTATGCAGACGCCGGCGTCGTTCTCGCAGTCGTCCTCGTCAATGCACTCATGGGCTTTGTCCAGGAAGGCAAAGCGGAGCAGGCAATCCGCGCCATTCAGCAAATGGTTTGCCCCAACGCGACTGTGCTCCGCGGTGGCGTTCGGCTGAGCGTCCCGGCTGAGACGATCGTGCCTGGCGATCTCGTGCTCGTGGAATCAGGCGATCGCGTGCCGGCGGATCTGCGCCTCGTGAGGGTCAAAAACCTCCAGATCGACGAAGCGGCACTCACCGGTGAATCCGTGCCGGTCGCCAAGCAGACGGATCCTATCGGCGACGACGCATCGCTCGGCGATCGCAGTTCGATGGCGTACTCGGGCACGCTCGTGACTTGCGGGCAGGGGGACGGAATCGTGGTGGCAACGGGTGCCGCAACCGAGATCGGCCGCATCAGCAGCATGCTTGCCAAAGTGGAGCCGCTCGAGACGCCATTGCTTCGGCACATGACCGATTTCGCGCGCACATTGACGATCGCCATTCTCTCGATCGCAACTGCCATTTTCGCGTTCGGCGTGTTGGTTCGGGACCAGCCGGCCGCAGATCTGTTTCTGGCGGTGGTGACACTGGCGGTTGCCGCCATTCCGGAGGCGCTGCCGGCCGTTCTGACGATTGCCATGGCGATTGGAGTGCAGCGGATGGCGAAACGGCGGGCTCTCATCCGGCGCCTGCCGGCCGTCGAAACGCTCGGATCCGTGTCGGTCATCTGTTCAGACAAGACGGGAACACTGACGCGTAATGAGATGACGGTGGCAGTGGTCGCGACAGCCGAGCACACCTATGAGGTCAGCGGAGCCGGCTACGCGCCGCTCGGGAGCTTTAGCCTGGAAGGCAGCGAGGTCGTTCCAGACTGCGATGCCGTATTGATCGAGGCGGTTCGTGCCGCCATCCTCTGCAATGATGCGGATCTGCAGCACGGCGACAGCGGTTGGACCGTCGCCGGCGATCCCATGGAAGGTGCACTGCTCACCCTCGCCGTAAAGGCCGGCGTTCAAACTGATCGCGCCCGGAAAGAGTTTCCACGAGCCGACATCATTCCGTTCGAATCCGAGCACCGCTTCATGGCGACTCTGCACCATGATCGCGGAGGCAACGCCGTCATCTGCGTCAAGGGTGCGCCGGAGCGCGTGCTTGCAATGTGCAGCTTCGAACGAACCGGGGCAGGCGATCGGCCGCTCGACGCGGACGCTTGGGCGGAGCGCATCAACGGCATGGCGGGTAAGGGCCAGCGGGTCCTCGGGGTCGCGGTGAAACGCGCCGCAATGGGACAGACGTCACTCAGTGTGGACGATGTCGGCAGCGGTCTGACCTTGCTCGGATTGTTCGCGATGGTCGATCCGCCGCGAGAAGAAGCCATTGCGGCCGTCGCGGAATGCCGCGCCGCCGGCATTCGCGTGAAGATGATCACGGGCGATCACGCGGTCACCGCGCGTGCGATCGCGCAGGAGCTTGGTTTTGAAAACACCTCGCAGGCGTTGACCGGGCCACAGATCGAGTCCTTCTCCGACAGTGAGCTTGTCGAACAGGTGGCAAGCGTCGACGTATTTGCGCGGACAAGCCCGGAGCACAAGCTGAGGCTCGTTCAAGCGTTGCAGGCGCGCGGGGCCGTGGTGGCGATGACGGGCGATGGAGTGAACGATGCTCCAGCTTTGAAGCAGGCCGACGTCGGGGTGGCGATGGGCATCAAGGGCACGGAAGCTGCCAAGGAGGCAGCGCAAGTGGTTCTTGCGGACGACAATTTCGCTTCTATTGCCAATGCGGTTCGCGAGGGGCGGACGGTTTACGACAATCTCAAGAAAACGATTGCGTTCTTTCTGCCGATCAATGGTGGGGAATCGCTCAGCATCGTCGTGGCCATACTCATCGGAGTGACGCTTCCGATCACGCCGTTGCAGATCCTCTGGATCAATATGGTGAGTTCACTTTGCCTCGCGCTGGCGCTGGCCTTCGAACCGACAGAGCCCGATGCCATGACGCGGCCGCCGCGCTCGCCCGACGAAGCGATCCTCTCCCGCTTCCTGGTCTGGCGTATCGTCTTCGTGTCAGCCCTGTTTCTCAGCGGTGTTTTCGGGGCGTTCGGTTGGGCCTTGGCGCAGGGGTTCGAGATCGAGAAGGCGCGTACGCTGGCCGTCAATACGCTCGTCATCATGGAGGTTTTTTATCTGTTCAGCGTGCGGTTCCTACGGACGCCGTCGCTCACCCTCCAGGGCGTGTTCGGCACGCCCGTCGTGTTGGCTTCCGTGGCGGCTGTCGTGGTTCTGCAGCTGCTCTTTACATATGCTCCCTTCATGGGAGCGTTTTTTGAGACGCGGCCGATCGGTCTCGCGGAAGCGTGGCCGGCGATCATGGCGGGGGTTTTGCTTTTTCTTATTCTCGAAGGCGAGAAGGCCATCCGGCACCGCTGGGATCGGAATTTCCTATCAAAGTTCGCACGGTCGACAGAGTAGACACCTGTAACTGGTGGGCTTCAGAGACTGGCTGGGCGGCCGGGGCGGCCTGTAGACAAGTGCTGGCCAATGACTCATTCTCCCTGCGAATTATTGTCAAAGCAGTGCATGGGACTTGATGGCAGAGCTTTTCAATCCGGCGGTTCTGACGGCGCTCGCCGTTTGCACAATGGCCGCGGCCGCGACGATCGTCGGCAGTTTGATTGTCGTGCGCGGCAATCCGTCAAGCCCACGGCTACTCGCGTTCGGCCTCGCTTTTTCCGGCGGCGCAATGGTGTACGTGTCGCTGGTCGAAATCTTCAACAAGTCGATCTCATCGTTCGGGGAGTCGTTCTCGCCGAACGCGGCTTATTCGGCTGCCACATTGTCGTTCTTCGCGGGCATCATGCTGCTTGGCGTCATTGATCGCCTGATCCCAAATCCGCATGCCGGACTTGATCCAAAGCATCCCGAGGCAGAGCAAGCGCGAATGCGCCGCGTAGGATTGCTGACAGCAGCAGCGATCACGGCGCACAATTTTCCCGAAGGTCTTGCCACGTTCTTTGCCACACTCGACAATCCTTCGGTTGGTGCGCCGCTCGCGTTTGCGATCGGCATTCACAATATCCCGGAGGGCGTGTCGATCGCGGTGCCGGTGTTCTATGCGACGGGAAGCAGGAAGCAGGCGATTGGCGCCGCCAGCATCTCGGCTCTCGCTGAGCCGGCAGGAGCGATCATCGGCTATCTCATTCTGGCGCCATTCTTGTCGCCGGCCGTTTTCGGGGCGGTGTTTGGGTTGATTGCCGGGGTGATGGTGTTTCTGGCGCTCGATGAACTCATGCCGGAGGCCAAGCGCTACTCGGTGGGCCATGAAGCGGCCTACGGGATGATCATCGGGATGGGTGCGATGGCAATCTCACTGGTGCTTGTTCAAATAGTGTAGGGACGGCTCACGGCTGCCAAGGTTCGGATGCGTCCTCACCCTCGGCCGCTTCTTCGGCGTCTTTTCTTTCGATCTCGCGCACCAGTGAGAAGAGGGCATCCTTGACCCCCTGGCCTGAGACGGCAGACAGGGTCAACGGCTTCTTGCGCGCAGCTTTTTTCAATGTTTCGAAGCGTTCGGCCAAGGTCGCGTCGTCGAGAGCATCGCATTTCGACAGCGCGACGATCTCTTTCTTCTTGGCCAGTTCAGGGCTGTAGGCTTTGAGTTCGCGGCGGACGACGCGGTAGTCTTCGGCCACGTCTTCCGAGGTTCCATCGACGAGATGGAGAAGAACGCGACAGCGTTCAACATGGCCAAGAAAGCGGTCGCCCAGGCCCGCGCCTTCATGGGCGCCTTCGATCAATCCGGGGATGTCGGCAAGCACGAAGTCGAACGAACCCGCGCGCACCACTCCGAGATTAGGGTGGAGCGTGGTGAAAGGATAGTCGGCGATTTTCGGCTTGGCGGCAGATACCGTGGCGAGGAATGTTGATTTGCCTGCGTTCGGCAGACCCACGAGTCCGGCGTCAGCGATGAGTTTCAAGCGTAGCCAGATCGTGAACTCTTCACCCGCCAGGCCAGGATTGGAATGGCGCGGAGCCTGGTTCGTCGCGCTCTTGAAGTGAGCGTTGCCAAAGCCGCCGTTGCCACCGCGCGCAAGAAGAACGCGATCGCCGGGATTTACGAGATCAGCGAGGACGGTTTCCTGATCTTCGGCGAGCACTTCGGTGCCGGGCGGGACTTTGACCGTGACGTCCTTGCCGTTGGCGCCGGCGCGGTTGCGGCCCATGCCGTTGGTGCCGCGCTCGGCCTTGAAGTGTTGCTGATAGCGGTAGTCGATGAGCGTGTTGAGATTTTGAACGCATTCGACCCAGACGTTGCCGCCCTTGCCGCCATCACCGCCGTCGGGTCCGCCGAACTCGATGAACTTCTCGCGGCGGAAGCTGATGCATCCGTTGCCGCCGTCGCCGGCCTTGATGTAAATTTTTGCAAGATCGAGAAACTTCATGCCGCGCCTCTCCAGAGGAAGGCGGTCATGGGGCGCTTCCTTTCGTAGATGATGGTATCGACCTCGGCGCGGCGCGCGAGGCAGTAGGCCTTGTTCACGCCGATGCAACGAAAGCCGAGTTTTTCGATGACGCGCGCGGAGGCGGTGTTGTCGATGAAGTGACAGCACGTCATGCGCGGGACGCGCGCAACCCTGAAGGCGTGGCGCATCACTGCTTCGGCAGCTTCCGTGACGAAGCCTCTTCCCCACCAGGGTCTGCCGATCCAGTAGCCGAGTTCCGCTGAGCGGTCGTTGGCGTCGATGGTGTAGCCGATGAGGCCGATCAAATAATTTTCGAATTCGATGCCGCGTACGAACTCGTTGTCCTCGATGCCGCGAATCCATTCCTCGGCGTCGAACTCGGTATAGGGATGCGGCAGGCGGGCCGTCATGCGGGCAACGTCGACGTCGCCGGCAAGCAAGGCAATGCGCCGGGCGTCAGCGTGATTGAGTTCGCGCAGGGTCAGTCGCTTTGTACGCATCGCGTGTCATGCAGCTCGCGGGTGGACAAACTTTTGGCAGCCTAGCGCAGAAATGAAACGAGGGGAGATGCTTGTCGCATCTCCCCTCGGATGTTTCCGCCCTGGAAGCGCCGTTACTCGGCAGCTTCGGCCGTGGCGGGGGCGACCGAGATGTAGGTGCGCCCGTTACCCTTGGACTTGAACTCCACCGTGCCCTCGATCAGGGCGAAAATGGTGTGATCGGTGCCCATGCCCACGTTCTTGCCGGGGTGCCATTTCGTGCCGCGCTGGCGGCACAGGATGTTGCCCGGAATAACGCGCTCACCGCCGTATTTCTTGATCCCAAGACGCTTGCTCTCGGAATCGCGGCCGTTGCGCGTCGAGCCGCCTGCTTTCTTCTGTGCCATGACGTAATCCTTGATGTCGGGCCGTAGCGTCCTTCGCGGCGCCTACGGAAAATTGCTTAGCCGGTGATGCCAGTGATGCGGATGGTGGTCAAATCCTGACGGTGACCGATCTTGCGGCGCGAATTCTTACGGCGGCGCTTGCGGAATGCGATGACCTTGGGGCCGCGGGTCTGTTCAACCAGTTCAGCCGTGACCTTGGCACCGGATAGGAACGGCTTGCCCACCTTCACGTCGGCGCCGGCTCCAACCATGAGCACTTCAGCGAATTCGATCTTGCCGTCCTCGGTTACGTCGAGCTTCTCGACGGTGAGGACTTCATCCTGAGCGACGCGGTATTGCTTGCCGCCTGTCTTGATGACTGCGAACATGTCTTGCCTCTTTCCGCGCGATTATTCGCGCATTGGGTCTCATCCGCGCCCTGCGGCGCCGCAAATTAATGCGGACTTTCAAGGGGTTGACTGGTGGGTCGACCAGAGCCTCGGGCAGCGCCTTTTCACGCGGCCGCCCGTAAGGGCCCCGCGGTCCGGGTTCTTATCGTTGAGACAGGTTCCAAAGTCAACCGCGGACCCCTGGGTTCAAGGCAAGTAGGCTTGGCAACTTGGTCTGGCCACGTTCGGGGGGTCTGGGAGTGGGAGAAGTCTGGGTGATTGGAGCAGCTGTGACCGCATTAACCACTTTGCCGGCAATCCCAGTCATGGACTGTGGTCCTGATTTTCCATTGGCCACTCTCGATGCCCATCTTGATCGCGCGCATGGGTTGCTCGATCTGGCCACCGAGCGGGTGCCCGCGGCAGCCCTCCGGCAACTCGACCGGGTGTCCAAGGCGTGGCTTGTGAAGTGGAACAACGCCCACCTGCCGGAGATCGAGGCGGTCGCCCACAAGCTGGACCGGCCAGGGGCCTACTTTTTCTCCGTCAATTACGAATGGGGTTGCACGTGCCGCGTGGCGCCCTCGCCCGATCGTCAGAGTGCGCGGCTAATCCGGGTTCTCGATTGGAAAACGCCAGGGCTAGGCCGGAACATCGTGGCAGCGCGGGTCGCGGCGCCGGCCGGTCGGTATCTGACGCTGACCTGGCCAGGGTACACGGGTGTGTTGTCTGCGGTTGCGCCAGGCCGATTTGCGGTGGCGCTCAACCAGGCGCCGATGCGCAAGGCGGTGGGGTTCTTCTATCTGGATTGGGCGGCCAACCGGCGGCGCGTCTGGAACATGCCCCATCCCACGCCGGCGCACCTGTTGCGGTCGGTTTGCGATGAGGCGGCATCTTTCAACGACGCCGTGCAGCGGCTCAGCGACGAGGCGATTTCCACGCCCGCCATCTATTCCATAGCCGGGACCAGGGCCGAGGACACGGCTGTCATCGAGCGCAGCGAAACGGAGGCGCGCGTGCACCGGGGTGCGCAGGTGGCCGCCAATCACTGGCAGGCGCATGGCTGGACAGGCCATGCCAGAGGCGGCGATAGCGCGGGCAGGGCGTGCATGATGGCCGGCATTGCGGCGGAGCTCGATACGAACTTCGCGTGGCTGCGCGATCCGGTCCTCAATCCGCGTACACGCTTGGCGATGGTGGCAGATGCCTGCACAGGCCAGCTGACGGCGCAGGGCTTCGAGCACGAAAAGCCGGCGACTGCCCTCCTTAGGCTCGATGTGTGAGGGCTGAAAAGCTGCGTTCATGTTCCTTTAGGAACGGCACGGCCGCCAATTTCGTGCTGTGCTAGAATAATCGATGACTTTGTACGCATGAGGGGCCGTGTTCCGCATGCCAAGCCATTATCCTGCACCGCGAGATTTTCAATGAAGGAAGAGATGCACGATACGCGTGCTCGCAAGGAATACGAGGCCATACGAGGCTTCTACGTCCACGTGATGGTGTTCGTTCCGGTCATGTTGCTCCTCGTCGTGCTCGATGTCC
Source organism: uncultured Alphaproteobacteria bacterium (assembly GCA_963778225.1). Lineage (GTDB taxonomy): Bacteria > Pseudomonadota > Alphaproteobacteria > Rhizobiales > Hyphomicrobiaceae > JAGVSR01. Next base: position 153,820 of record CAVZTR010000009.1, on the reverse strand, counting down.
TTGGCGGCTCGGGCATATGGGTGCAGTGGGTCGGTCTCGGCTGGGGACTTGGGCTCGCGTTCCACGCGTATGCGGCCTTCGTCTTAAAGCCGCGCGAAATGGCGCGTTGGGAGCAGGCGCAAATCGCAGCCACTGCGGCGCGAAATGGCGTGGGTCCGTCTCCCACTGCATAAAAAAGACCCGGTGAGGGAGGCTCACCGGGCCAGTAGTGGGACGACCTTACGTGTAAGACGACAGGGGTCGCTTACATCTTCGGCATAACGACAGTGTCGATGATGTGGATCACGCCGTTAGAGGCGGCGACATCCGCAGTGATGACGGTCGCATCGTTGACCTTGACGCCCGAGGTCGCGTCGACGGCAAGTTCGCTACCCTGGACGGTCTTTACGTTGGCCTTCTTGCCGGCGATGTCGGCGGCCATCACCTTACCCGGGAGTACGTGGTAGGTGAGGATCGCTGCGAGCTTGGCCTTGTTTTCCGGCTTCAGCAGATCTTCGACCGTGCCCTTCGGAAGCTTTGCGAAAGCTTCATCGGTGGGCGCGAACACAGTGTAAGGGCCGGGGCCCTTCAGCGTTTCCACGAGACCGGCGGCCTTGGCGGCAGCGATCAGCGTCTCGAACTTGCCGGCGCCTGCGGCGGTATCGACGATATCCTTGGTCGCGGCATGGGCGATCGACATCGGCAGCGCCATGACAGCGGCAATGATCATCGCATAGAGAGACTTCATAGGTGAACTCCTCGGTTCATTTCAGGGACGCGCGTGTCGCAAGGGGGACGCTCATGCGACCCTTGTCAGTGACCCGCGCGTTGGCGTCCGGTGTGTTCACGGGGAAGCAACACACCAGACAAGTGCGATAACGCCCGGTGCTCCAGCGCAGATCTGCTAGCGTCATGAGTATCTTTTTCGAGCATTTGTGATCTGCCTTCGCGCCGCCACGATGTGCGGAAAGTTCCGTGCGCGCGAAAATTTATTGCTGACCGAGTGGTTGGCCGTCCGATGACCGGTTGGCGATGGGGCTGCATGTTTCACGACAAACATGGTGCCGCCCTGCGAAGAATAGCGCGCGGGGGGCGGGTGCGCCGGGGGCCCAATGTCCCTTCAAAACGGCGGTGCAATGGCACTTGCGCCCCGGCGGCGCACCGTTTAGAAGCGGGCTCCGCCTAAGGGCGCCACGGCTTCCGGAGAGGTGGCAGAGTGGTCGATCGCGTCGCACTCGAAATGCGAAGTACGGGCAACCGTACCGGGGGTTCGAATCCCTCCCTCTCCGCCATTTTGTGAGCTCACGCGCCGAGTCGGCGCTCCGCATGGGCGGCGCTTACGCCGGGTCGCCTTGCTCCCCGGACCTCCGGTCCGAGATGGTTTTGTTTGAATTTGAGCACACGCGCCTGATGGGCGCTCCGGATAGGCGGTGCTTGCGCCGGGTCGCCTTGCTCCCGGACCTTCGGGTCCGGGATCAAGGCTGCGTCTAGGTATGGCTGCGCGCTGCAATTTGTTTCCCGTGTTACGGGCGGAACAGCGGCGGTGCTGCGGGGGCGGTAGGTCTGAGGGCATGGAAGCGGGATGCTTCGAACCTCGGGAGAACGAACATGGAAACGGGCAGCACATCTTCGGCACAGCAGGTTCTGACGTCGGTTCTCATTGCCGGCACCTTGTCGACGCTGGTGATCGGTGGCGCGCTGCTGACCACGATCGGCGCGTAAGGTCAGTTTTCAGCTTTCAAGGTCCTGCCGCAGCATTTCGAGTTCGAGCCAGTGCTCTTCGGCGGCGGTCAGTTCAGCTTCAGACTTTGCCAGGGCGGCCGTGGCTTGGGTGAAGGCTTTGGGATCTTTTGTGTAGAGACTTCCGTCGGCGAGCTTTGCTTGCAGCTTCGCGATTTCCGAACTCAGCTTTTCCATCCGCGCCGGCAGCGTTTCGAGCGCGTGCTTCTCCTTGAACGAGAGTTTCCGTTTCGCCTTCGAAGGTTCAAGCGACTGGGTGGCGATATCGCCGGCCGCTAGCTTATTCATCTCGGCCAGAGTTCGGCGTTCGAGGTCGGCGCCTCGGCGCTGGGCGAGCATGTCGGAATAGCCACCTGGATAATCGCTCCAGCGCCCGTCGCCTTCGGCCGCGATAACGCTTGTGACGACGCGATCAAGAAAGTCGCGGTCGTGGCTGACGAGGATGACGGTGCCAGGATAGTCGGCAAGCAATTCCTGCAACAGATCCAGTGTTTCGAGGTCGAGGTCGTTGGTCGGCTCGTCGAGGACGAGGACGTTTGAAGGTTTTGCCAGTGCGCGGGCGAGCATGAGTCGGCCGCGTTCGCCGCCCGAAAGCACCTTCATCGGCGAGCGAACTTGTTCGGAGGTGAACAGGAAATCCTTCATGTAGCTGACGACGTGGCGCACCTTGCCATTGACGCTGACCTGGTCGCCGCGACCGCCGGTCAAGGCCTCGCCGACTGTCCACTCCGGTTTTAGTTCGTCGCGCCGCTGATCGAGGGTGACGAGTTCGAGGGACTGGCCGAGGCGGATGGTGCCACTATCGGGAGCGAGTTCTCCGGTGAGCATACGCAGAAGCGTCGTCTTGCCAGCACCATTGGGTCCAACAACGCCGACACGGTCGCCGCGCAGGATTGTGGTCGAGAAGTCGCGGACGATGACGGTCTCGCCGTAGCTTTTTGAGATGCCGCGCGCCTCGACGATGAGGCGGCTGGATGTGCCGCCGTCGGTGGCGGCGAGGCGGACGTTGCCTTGAACGTGGCGCTGTTCGCGGACCTGCTTGCGCATGTCTTTCAGTTCGCGGACGCGGCGGACGTTGCGCTTGCGGCGGCCGGTGACGCCGCCGTGCATCCACTGTTGTTCACGTACGATCTTGCGGTCCAGCTTGTGGCGCTCGGCTTCCTCCTCGTCGAGGACCTTGTCGCGCCAGGCTTCGAAGTGAGCGAACCCTTGAGGAAGTTCGCGCGTGACGCCGCGATCGATCCATAGCGTTTTTTTCGAGAGCGTTTCAAGGAAGCGCCGGTCGTGGCTGATGAGGACGATCGCCGCGCGGAGGCTTTGGATCGTTTTTTCCAGCCATTCGATTGCGGGGAGATCCAAGTGGTTCGTCGGCTCGTCAAGGAGGAGAACGTCTGGACTTGCAACGAGCGCTTTGGCCAGGGCTGCGCGGCGCGCTTCGCCTCCTGAGAGATGGGCTGGGTCCTCGTCGCCGGTCATTCCGAACTCGTCGAGAAGATTGCGGGCGAGATAGGGATTATCGGTTGGCCCGAGCCCGCCTTCGACGTAGGCGAGGACTGTCTGCGCGTCGCCGAAGTCAGGCTCTTGCGGCAAATAGCGGACCGACGCGTTGGGATGGACGAAGCGTTCGCCGCTGTCGGGCTCGACAAGGCCAGCCGCAATTCTCATGAGAGTCGACTTGCCGGAGCCGTTGCGCCCAACGAGGCACAGGCGGTCGCCCGGTTCGACGTTGAGATCGGCGCCCTCGAGAAGGGGCGTGCCTCCAAACGTCAGGTGAATATCGCGAAGGGTGAGAAGGGCTGCTGCCATGCGGTGCTGGCTACTAGATGCAGCGGCCGCCGTCTACTTCGATGGTTGTGCCGGTGATGAAGGCGGAGGCGGGGTCGGCGAAGAACAGGGCGGCGTTGGCGATGTCGGAGGGCTTGGAGAAGCGGCCTAACGGAATGCCGGCGGTGAACTTGGCTCGGTTCTCAGGCGTATCCGGCATTCCCATGAACTGTTCGATCATGCCGGTTTCGCCGATCACGGGGTTGATGGCGTTGACGCGGATGTTCTTCGCGGCGAGTTCAGCGGCCATGGATTTGGTCAGCGTCAGGGCGGCGCCTTTGGAGCCGTTGTACCAAGTGAGGCCAGGGCGCGGTCGGACGCCTGCGGTGGAGGCTGTGATGATGATCGAGCCGCCACCGCGCTTTTCCAGTTCCGGCACGCCGGCGAGCGTCGTCAGATAGATCGACTTCACATTGACTGAGTAGATCCGGTCGAAATCGTCTTCGGTGACCGACAGCAGGGACTGGTTCGTGTGCGTGATGCCCGCATTGTTGACGAGGATGTCTAAGCCGCCGAAGGTTTGCGCGCAGGCTGAGATCATGGCGTCGACGTCGGCTTTGATGGAGACGTCACAGGTAAACGGAACGGCGGCTTTGCCGATGCCTGCTGCGACAGCGGCCGCGCCCTTGGTGTCTCGGTCGGCGATCATCACGTGGGCGCCTTCGCGCGCGTAAGCTTCGGCGATGCCGCGGCCGAAGCCGGAGGCGCCGCCCGTCACAATGGCGATCTTGCCGTGCAGTCTCATCGGATATTCGCGGGAACGGGTTTGGCGCGCGCCTGTGCCTCGGCGCGATAGGGGCTCGCGAGATAGGTGCCGAGCAGTTTCAGTTCGGTGGAAAAGAACGAGAGTTCTTCCAGAGCAAGCTGAACCTTGCGCTCAACGGGATGGCCTTCGATGTCGGCAAAGAACATCGTCGCGTTGAACGTGCCTTCAGTCTGGTAGCTTTCCAGCTTGGTCATGTTGACGCCGTTGGTCGCGAAACCGCCGAGCGCCTTGTAGAGCGCGGCCGGCACGTTGCGGACGCGGAAAAGAAAGGTCGTCATGACGGGGCCGTCCTCAGGTTCGGCATCGTCGGGTTCGCAGGCAAGGATGACGAACCGGGTGGTGTTATGGGCTTCGTCCTCAACGTCGGATTTGAGGATCTCGAGACCGTAGATGTCGGCGGCGAGACGGGAGGCGAGGGCCGCCACCGTCAGATCCTTCGATTCCGAAACCATGCGAGCGGAACCCGCGGTATCGGCCTCCGGAACGGACTTCAGTCCGAGTTTACGTAGCGTATTGCGGCACTGACCGAGAGCCTGGGTATGGCTCATCACGCTCTTGATCGTCTCGAGCGTTGCGCCAGGCTTGGCCATGAGCTGGTGATGAACACGCAGGAAGTGTTCGCCGGTGATGAAGAGATCGGCGTTGGGCAGCAAGTGATGGATGTCGGCGACCCGGCCGGCGACCGAGTTCTCGATCGGGATCATGGCGTAGCCGACATCGCCAGATTTCACAGCAGCCAGCGCATCCTCGAAAGTCGGGTAGGGGATCGGCTCGTAATCCGGGAAGGCTTCCGTGCAGGCCAGATGCGAGTTGGCGCCGGGTTCGCCCTGGTAGGCGATGCGCTTCAGCGCGGGGGCGTGCTTCGATGTCGGCATCGCGATTGAGCTCGATTCTGGTGCTTGGTCAGGAGGTTTGCGGCCGGATCATCTGCCGGGCCTTGTCGAGGTCGGCGGGAGTATCGACACCGAGCGGAACAGTGTCAACGATCGACACATCTATGCGCATGCCGTCTTCCAAGGCGCGCAACTGCTCGAGTTTTTCGCGCAGTTCCAGGTCTGATGGCGGCAGCGACACGAAACGTTCAAGAGCTGTGCGGCGGTAGGCGTAGATGCCGACGTGATGAAACAGCGGGCCGTCGCCGTGGGGGGCCGTGGCGCGGGTGAAGTAAAGCGCGCGCAGACGGCCGGGGATGCGAAGTGCGGAGCCGACGACCTTCACGACGTTGGGATTGTGGCGCTCCTCGGGGTCGGTGATTTGGGCGGCCAAGGTTGTGATGTCGGGGCCCTTTTCCTTCAGCGGTGCAATGCACGCGCGGATGAGCGCCGGATCGAGCGTCGGCAAGTCGCCCTGCAGGTTGACGACGACCTCTGCTTCGCCTTCGGGATCGATCCGGTTCAAGGCCTCATAGATGCGGTCGGAGCCTGATACATGGTCTTGGCGAGTCATCACCGCTTCACCACCCGCCGCACGGACGACGTCGATGATGGGCTGACTGTCGGTGGCAACAACAACACGACCAATTTCAGCAGCCATGGCGCGCTGCCAGACATGCACAATCATCGGCCGGCCATGGATGTCGGCTAACGGCTTATCGGGTAGACGTGTCGCCTTCAGCCGGGCCGGGATGAGGACAATGCTTCGGGTCATGGACTTGGATCCGGTCGGGGGGACGGGACAATCGGTCTCGCAGTCGCGGTCTAGAACACAGCGGCTCCGTCGTTGCAAGCTGGCCGCGGCTCCCTTACATGCGGCAGGACCGATTTTGACCGGACTGTTCGCTTCGACCCATTCGGGTCGATGGTGCGGCTAGCTACGAAGGTGAGCAATGGATTCCTTTGAAATGAGCAAGATCACCGGGGCTGTGCTCGCGGCTCTGCTGTTGATCGTCGGATCGAATGTCATCATCGGCGCGCGCACGGCCGGTAGTCCGGGGCAGCCGGTCAACGGATATACGTTGCCGACCGATACCGCCGCGACTGAGGCCGCCTCGGCGGAAGCTGTAAAGACGGCTGAGGCGCCGGCTGCGGCAGCGCCTGCTAAAGACGGTGCAGCCCCGGCTCCCGCCAAAGATGCTGCGGCTCCGGCCCCTGCGGCCGGCGGGTTCGACGCCAAGGCCGTCGTGGCACAACTCGCGTCCGCCAAGGCAGACGACGGAGCGGCGGGCTTCAAGAAGTGCGCGGCATGCCACGCCGTGAAGAAAGATGCTCCGAGCGGAGCTGCTCCGAATCTGTGGGGCATCGTCAACCGTCCGAAGGCAGCTCAGGCCGATTTCGCGGCGAAGTATTCCGACGCGATGAAGGCGAAGGGCGGCGAGTGGACGTATGAGAATTTGGCGCTCTTCCTGCACCAGCCGAAGGGCTATATCGCCGGCACCAAGATGGCGTTTGCGGGAATCAAGGATCCTACGGAAATCGCCAATGTGATCGCATATTTGCGGACCCTGGCCGACGCCCCGGCGCCGATGCCGAAGTGAGCGGCTAAAACTTTCGAAAATACAAAGCCCCGCCAACGATTTGGCGGGGCTTTTCTTTGCTTGGCGACATTAAGAAACTTTAAGCGCCGCGGCCGCCATTCCGAGGCTACACGCATGATATGCAGGGACGGGTGGGCTGATGACCTGCCTGGGCCCGACGTGGATATTGAGGAGGACATGCCGCTGATGACTCGCCTTTCGCTCATCGCAGGCCTCGTCGCCGGCGTGCTCGTAACCGCCGTCGTCCCCGTGCAAGCTGGCGGAGCTCAGCCGCAAAAGCGGCACGCGGTGTCACTCCTTGGTGAGCCGAAGCTACCGCCGGATTTCAAGCACTTCGAGTGGGTGAACCCGGAAGCCCCGAAAGGCGGGACGCTACGATTGTCGGCGGTTGGTGGCTTCGACAGCCTCAATCCGTTCACCGTGAAAGGTCAGCCGGCAGCGGGCCTCGGCAATGTCTTCGATACCCTGTTGTTCAGTTCGCCGGATGAGCCGTCAGCCGAATATGGGCTGCTTGCGGAATGGATCTCCTATCCGGATGATTTCTCCTCGGTCACGTTTGGATTGCGACCTGAGGCGAAGTTTCACGACGGCAAGCCGGTCACGCCGGACGATGTTGTCTTCAGTTTCACGGAGATGAAGAAAAGCGATCCTCGCGTCGGGTTCTATTATCAGAACGTGGTGAAGGCCGAGAAGACCGGCGAGCGGGAAGTGACGTTCACGTTCGACAAGGCCGGTAACCGCGAGTTGCCGCTGATCGTCGGCCAGCTCAGCATCGTGCCGAAGCATTTCTATGAGGCCAACAACGACAAGGGTGAAAAGCGCGATCTATCGAAGTCGACGCTGGAGCCGCCGCTGGGTTCGGGGCCTTACAAGATCAAGTCCGTGGATGCCGGCCGCCGCATCGTTTACGAGCGCGTGAAGGATTATTGGGCCAAGGAACTTGCTGTCGCCAAGGGCCAGAACAATTTCGACGAGATTTCCTACATCTACTTCAAGGATCGCACGCCGGCATTTGAAGCTTTCAAATCAGGCGTCGTCGACTTCTGGACGGAAACGTCGGCGGGTGCCTGGGCGACGCAGTACAATTTCGATGCGGCCTCCAAAGGGCTCGTGAAGAAGGAAGCGCTGCCGCACAAGCGCGTGGCGTCGATGCAGGGATTTTCGTTCAATGTCCGCCGCAAGCCATTCGACGACCTTCGCGTGCGCAAAGCAATTGCGCTGGCGTTCAACTTCGAAGCGCTGAACAAATCCATTTTCTATGGACAGTATGTGCGCGCGCAAAGCTTCTTCGGGAATTCCGAACTCGCTGCGACCGGCTTGCCTGAGGGGCGTGAACTGGAGTTCCTCAACGAGGTGAAGGCCGACGTGCCGGCTGAGGTTTTTAACACGCCGTGGAAGAGCCCCGCGAACGAGAAGGACACCGACTTCCGCACGAACATGCTCGCCGCAACCAAGCTGCTCGACGAAGCAGGCTGGAAGGTTTCGGGCGGTCAGCGCAAGAACGCGGCGGGAGAACCGCTCAAGGTTGAAATTCTGCTCGTTCAGCCGGACTTTGAACGGATCGTCCTGCCGTTCATTGAGAACATGAAGAAGCTCGGCATCGCTGCAAGCGTGCGGATTGTAGACAGCTCGCAGTATGAGCAGCGCGAAAAGACGCGCGATTTCGACATGATCGTTGATAGTTTCGGGCAGTCTCATTCGCCCGGAAACGAGCAGCGCGATTATTGGGGTTCAGCATCGGCGGATCGCGAAGGCAGCAGGAACACGATCGGCATCAAGAACGCTGCAGTCGATAAGCTCGTCGACAATATCGTTTTTGCGAAAGATAGGACTGACCTCGTCGCCGCCACACGCGCGCTCGACCGGACGCTGCTGTGGAACTTCTATGTGGTTCCGCAGTGGTATTATCCATTCGATCGGATCGCGACGTGGGACATTTACGGACGAGCGCAAACGCTGCCGTCGCAAAGCCCGGTCTATGCCAACGCGTGGTGGATCGACCCGGCGAAGACCGATGCGGTGAAGGCCGCGCGTGGCCAGTGAGGATTGGTTCTTTCCTCAGAGCTGCGTGTCTTGGAGTGGCCGGTCTCCTGCATGCTATTCCAGCGGTTGCGGACGAGACGCATGGGCTGTCGATTTTCGGTGATCTCAAGTATCCGCCGGACTTCAAGCATTTTGCGTACGTCAATCCCGATGCGCCGAAGGGCGGCAAGGTCTCGCAGGTCGGACCTGGCGGTACGCTGACCTTCGACAGCTTCAACAATTTCATTTTGAAGGGCGACCGGGCGCAGGGGCTCGACCTTCTGTATGACACGCTCATGACCCGGGCCTTCGATGAGCCTGATGCCGTATACGGGCTCGTTGCAAAATCGGCCGATGTCGCCGCGGATGGCATGTCCGTCGTATTCAAGCTCAGGCCGGAAGCGAAGTTCGCGGATGGGTCGGGCGTGACGGCGGATGATGTTGTGTTCTCGTTCGAAACGCTCAAGGCGAAGGGGCATCCAAGCTATCGGATCGTGCTGCGCGATGTAGAGAAGGCTGAGGCGATCGACCCGCAGACGGTCAAGTTTTCCTTCAAGGGCGAACTCGTAAAGCCTCTGCCGATCGAGGTGGCGCAACTTCCGGTGCTGCCGAAGGCCTATTATGCGACGCGGAACTTCGAGGAAACGTCGCTCGATAAGCCGATTGGATCGGGCCCGTATCGGATTGGGCAGTTCAGTCAGGGCCGGTATGTATCCTACGAGCGGCGCGACGATTACTGGGCCAAGGATCTGCCGGTCAATCGGGGCAAGTTCAATTTCGACGAGGTCCGGTACGATTATTTCCGCGACCGCACGCTTGAACTGGAAGCGCTGTTCGCCAACACCATCGACTTCCGCGAGGAGTTCACATCCAAGGATTGGGCGACGGGTTACGACAAGCCGATGGTTGCGGATGGCCGCGTGCAGAAGCTGTCGCTGCCGGACGAGACGCCGTCGGGGGCACAAGGGTTCTTTCTGAATACGCGGCGGCCGCTGTTTCAGGATATTCGCGTGCGGCAGGCCCTCGATCTCGCATTCGATTTCGAGTGGTCGAACAGGAATTTGTTCTTCGGGCTGTATCAGCGCACGGCGAGCTTCTTTGAGAACTCGGATATGATGGCTGTCGGCAAGCCATCGCCGGAAGAAGTGGCGCTGCTGGAGCCGTTCAAGGCTCAGTTGCCGGTGGGCGTGTTCGGCGAGGTTTACGTGCCGCCGGTGACGGACGGTTCGGGGCTGCCGCGTGAAAACCTGCGTAAGGCGCAAGGCTTGCTGAAGGAGGCCGGCTGGACGGTCGATCCCAAAGACCGGACTCTCAAGAACGCGGAGGGTAAGCCGTTCGAGTTTGAGATGCTTCTCGATGCGGCGGCGTTCGAGCGGATCGCCGGGCCTTATGTGAAGAACCTGAAGTCGATCGGCATCATCGCGAATATGCGACGGGTGGATCCGGCGCAGTTCGAATTGCGAATGAAGACGTTCGATTTCGACATGACGATCGAGCGGTTCAGTCTGCGGTTGACGCCGGGAATCGAACTCAAGAACTTCTGGGGTTCAGAGGCGGCCAAGACGGACGGCAGCTTCAATCTTGCCGGGATCTCCAATCCGGCGGTCGATGCTCTGGCAGACCGGATCGTGAAGGCGCAGACGCGGGCTGAACTCGTTGTGGCGGCGCGGGCGCTCGACCGGGTGCTGCGCTCGGGTCATTATTGGGTGCCGCACTGGTATAAAGCCTCGCATCATCTCGCGTTCTGGAACAAGTATGCATGGCCGGACGTGAAGCCCAAGTACGACCGTGGGGCGCTCGCCACATGGTGGTACGATCCGGCGAAAGCTGCGAAACTGACGGCTCAGTGATAGGGACGCGCGAAACGCCATGGGCGCTTATCTTCTGAAGCGAACGCTTCTGATATTCCCGACGCTGATCGGAATCATGCTCATCAGCTTCGTCATCATCCAGTTTGCGCCGGGCGGTCCCGTTGAGCGCGTGATCGCGCAGCTGTCGGGCTCTGGAGTAGGGGCGACGGAGCGGTTCGGCGGCGGTGGTGGCGGGGAACTCGCGGGCGGCGCATCATCTCAGGTGGGGCAGGGCGGGGCCGATGCGGCCAACTCGAAGTACCGCGGCGCGCAGGGACTTGATCCAGAGTTCATCAAGAGCCTCGAGAAGCAATTCGGCTTCGACAAGCCGGCGCACGAGCGCTTCTTTCTGATGATGAAAAACTACTTCACCTTCAATTTCGGTGAGAGCTACTTCCGCGACATCTCCGTGATTGAGCTCATCAAGGAGAAGTTGCCGGTCTCGGTTTCACTGGGGCTGTGGATGACGCTCGTCACGTATCTGGTGTCGATCCCGCTGGGGATACGCAAGGCCGTGCGCGACGGCGAGCGGTTCGACACGTGGACGAGCACGGTGCTGGTCGTGGGATACGCGGTGCCGGGGTTTCTCGTGGCGGTGCTCCTGCTTGTGGTGTTTGCCGGGTCGTCGTTCTTCCAGTGGTTCCCGTCGCGAGGGCTGGTGTCGGACAACTTCGACCAGTTGTCGACGTTCGGGAAGATCGTCGATTATTTCTGGCATCTGGCGCTGCCGCTGACCGCATTGGCGCTCGGCACGTTCACGACGATCACCTTCCTGACCAAGAACTCGTTCATCGACGAGATCCGCAAGCAGTATGTGGTGACGGCGCGAGCGAAGGGGCTCACCGAGAGCGAAGTTCTGTATGGGCACGTTTTCCGCAACGCGATGCTGCTCATCATCGCCGGGTTCCCATCGGCTTTCATCGGCGCGTTTTTCTCAGGGTCGCTTTTGATCGAGACGATCTTTTCGCTCGATGGACTGGGTCTGCTCGGGTTCGAGTCGGTGATGAATCGCGACTATGCGGTCGTGTTCGCGACGCTCTACATCTTTTCGCTGGTGGGGCTGGTCGCAAACCTGCTTTCGGATTTCATCTACACGCTCGTCGATCCGCGCATCGACTTCGAAAGCCGGGAGGTCTGAGGCATGACAGCCGTCACGACGCCCGCAAGCTCCAAGACCACCGAACCGTCGCTGGTTCGCCGATTGCAGTTCTGGCGCGGCGTCGAGCTATCGCCGATCAACAGGCGCCGGTGGGATAACTTCAAGGCGAACCGCCGCGGGTATTGGAGCCTGTGGATTTTCGGAGTCCTGTTCTTCCTGTCGCTGTTCGCCGAGTTCATTGCGAACGATCGCCCCATCGTCATGAGCTACAAGGGCGAGATTTTGGCGCCGGTGTTCGTTGACTATCCGGAAGAAAAGTTTGGCGGGTTTCTTGCCGTCACCGATTACCGGGATCCTGTGATCCTCAGGGAGATCGAAGACAACGGCTGGGCGATCTGGCCGCCAATCGCGTACTCCTACGACACGATCAACAAGGACTACCCGACGCGGGCCCGCGCGGATGGCTCATGCACGGAGAACAAGGACGGGGTTGAGGTGGCGAGCGGCATCGGTTTTCCGGCGCCGCCGCAGTGGGCGTCCAATGTGAAGCTGTGCGACGGCGATCCAGAGCTGCTGGCGCGCTATCACGCGATCGGCAACATGAACTGGCTCGGACTTGATGATCAGGGCCGGGATGTGATGGCGCGGATCATTTATGGGTTCCGCGTTTCGGTCATATTCGGGCTTCTGCTGACCATCCTCTCGTCGATTATCGGCGTGGCGGCCGGCGCGGTGCAGGGATATTTCGGCGGACGAGTCGATCTCGTGTTTCAGAGGTTTCTGGAAATCTGGTCGTCGATCCCTGAGCTCTACGTGTTGCTCATTATCTCCTCAGTTCTCATTCCGGGGTTTTGGACGCTGCTCATTGTGCTGCTGGCGTTTCAATGGACGGGGCTCGTCGGCATCGTGCGGGCGGAGTTTCTTCGCGGACGCAACTTTGAATACATCCGCGCGGCGCGAGCGCTGGGGCTCTCCGACACGACGATCATGTGGAAGCATCTGCTGCCGAATGCGATGGTGGCGACGTTGACGTTCCTGCCGTTCAAGCTTTCAGGTTCCGTTGCGCTGTTGACGGCGCTCGACTTTCTTGGGCTCGGCTTGCCGCCGGGGTCGCCCTCGCTGGGTGAACTGCTGTTGCAGGGTAAGAAGTATCTCGATGCACCTTGGCTCGGGCTATCCGGCTTTATCCTGATCGCAACTCTGCTGTCGCTGTTGATCTTCATCGGCGAAGCCGTGCGTGACGCGCTCGATCCCAAGAAGACTTTCCGCTGAGGAGCGCATGATGACCAAAGCGGAAACGACAACACTATCGACGGCCGCCGGAGCCAACGGCGGGCGCGAGACGCTGATCGACGTGCGCGGGCTGAAGGTGGCATTCCGGTCGGGGCAGACGGACACGCTCGCGGTCAAGGGCATCAGCTTTCATGTCGGCAAGGGCGAGACGGTCGCTCTCGTTGGCGAGTCCGGCTCAGGCAAGAGTGTGTCGGCGTTGTCGATCATGAAGCTGTTGCCGTATCCGGCGGCGTCGCATCCGGGCGGCGAGATCACGTTCGAGGGGCAGGATCTGATCAAGGCGTCGGAGCGCCAGATGCAGACGGTGCGGGGCAACCGCATCTCGATCATCTTCCAGGAGCCGATGACGTCTCTCAATCCGCTTCACACCATCGAGAAGCAGGTGGGCGAAGTTCTGAAGGTGCATCGTGGGCTGGATGATAAGGCGGTTCGGGCGCGTGTCGTCGAACTCCTGAGAAAGGTTGGGATCCGCGATCCCGAATCGCGGCTCGCGGACTATCCGCATCAGCTGTCGGGTGGGCAGCGGCAGCGTGTGATGATCGCGATGGCGCTTGCGAATGAGCCGGATCTGCTCATCGCAGACGAACCGACCACAGCGCTCGACGTGACGATCCAGGCGCAGATCCTTGAACTGCTTGCCGACCTCAAAAAAGAGTTTGGGCTGTCGATGCTGCTCATCACGCATGATCTGGGGATCGTGCGGCGGATGGCGGATCGCGTGTACGTGATGCGCTATGGAGAGATCGTCGAGGAGGGCCGAACCGAAGCGATCTTCGCCGCGCCTCAGAATTCCTATACGAAGCATTTGATCGAAAGCGAACCGAAAGGACGGGCAGCGCCCGGGGATGCTGACGCGCCAGTGATCGTCGAGACCGACAACTTGAAGGTCTGGTTTCCGATCAAGCGCGGGTTCTTGCGCAAGACGGTCGACCATATCAAGGCTGTCGACGGTGTGTCGCTGAAGCTGCGGGAAGGCGGCACGCTGGGAGTTGTTGGAGAATCCGGTTCGGGCAAGACAACGCTTGGTCTGGCGCTCTTGCGGCTCATTTCATCGGACGGTCCGATCGTCTATTCAGGCCGGCGCATCGATGGTCTCAACTCGAAAGAAATGCGGCCGCTGCGCAAGGAGATGCAGATCGTCTTCCAGGACCCGTACGGGTCATTGTCGCCGCGCTTGTCCGTGTCGCAGATCATCGAGGAAGGGCTGCAAATCCTCAGCCCGGAATTGACATCCGACCAGAGGCGGGAGCGCGTCCGTCATTCGCTCCAAGAAGTCGGGCTCGATCCGGATTCGCTCGATCGCTATCCACATGAGTTCTCGGGCGGTCAGCGGCAGCGTATTGCGATTGCGCGTGCGACGGTGTTGGAGCCGAAGTTCATCATGCTCGATGAGCCGACCAGCGCGCTGGATCAGAGTGTGCAAGCTCAGATCGTCGATCTGTTGCGCGACCTGCAGAAGAAGCGCGGGCTGGGGTATCTTTTCATCAGCCACGATTTGAAGGTGGTGCGGGCGCTGTGCAACGACGTCATCGTGATGCGTAATGGCAAAGTGGTGGAGACTGGGACAGCGGAAGAGATTTTCGCGGCGCCGAGGGAGGACTACACCAAGGCGCTGCTCGCCGCCGCGTTCGACCTGAAGGTGGTGAACCGGGGCGCGACGGCGGTTTGACCGTCTGATGCAGGCGCAACCGGTATGCCAATTCTAACCTCCTGCGGTAGCTTTGCTTGACCTTAAGGTCCAGCGCGGCAATGTGCGGGGCGGCGCGCGGTGCGCCCGACGCGAACTCTTTTCCATCGGTCCCAAAACGGCATGGCCGGAGCTCTTCTCAACACGCTGCGTCTCGCCAAGGCTGGCGTCGTGCTCGCGAGCCACAGCGTTCGCTTTGTGCCCAAGGATGGGCCGGAGCCGCTGCCGTTCAAGCTGGCGCGCATTGCGACGCTGCCTGTCCGGATCGCTGCGGCGCCGTTCCAGTGGGGCAAACCGCGCGACAAGCGGATCTCGGCGGCGCTCGGGGCGCTCGGACCCTCGTACATCAAGCTAGGTCAGTTCCTCGCGACGCGCGGCGACATCATCGGACCGGACCTGCAGGGCGAGCTGTCGCAATTGCAGGATCGGATGCCTCCGTTCGGCATGGACGAAGCACGGCGCGCGATCGAGGCGTCACTCGGCGGCAAGTTAGAGGATCATTTCGTCGAATTCGGACCGCCTGTTGCGGCAGCTTCGATTGCGCAGGTTCACAAAGCCGTCGTGGTGGACGGCGATGAGCGGCGGACCGTGGCCGTGAAGATTTTGCGGCCCGGAATCGAGAAGCGGTTCAAGCGCGATCTCGACAGCTATTTCTTTGCGGCGCGATTGGTCGAGCGGTGGCATGAACCATCGCGGCGATTGCGGCCGGTGGCGGTCGTGGAAAATCTCGCACGCACGACCGAACTCGAGATGGATCTGCGTCTCGAAGCGGCTGCCATGTCGGAGATGGCGGAGAACCTCAATCCTGATGAAGGCTTTCGAATTCCGCGGGTCGATTGGCGGCGGACATCGAAGCGCGTGCTCGTCACGGAGTGGATCGACGGCATTCCGATCGGCGACAAGGCCGGACTGAAGGCGGCCGGGTTCGACATCGATACGCTCGGAATGACTGTGATCCGGTCGTTCCTGAAGCATGCGATGCGCGACGGTTTCTTCCATGCCGACATGCACCAGGGGAACCTGTTCGTAGATAAGTCGGGCACTGTCGTTGCGGTCGATTTCGGCATCATGGGCCGGCTCGGCATGCGCGAGCGCAGGTTCCTCGCAGAAATTCTGCACGGGCTGATTACGCGCGACTACCGGCGGGCGGCGGAGGTTCATTTCTGGGCGGGATATGTGCCGCCGCATCATCCGGTTGAAGTTTTTGCGCAGGCGCTGCGGGCGATCGGAGAGCCCATCCACGGCAAGACGGCATCCGAAATCTCGATGGCAGATCTGCTCGGGCAGCTTTTTGCCTACACCGACGTGTTCGACATGCAGACGCGCCCTGAATTGATTTTGCTGCAAAAGAGCATGGTCATCGTGGAAGGCGTGGCGCGTGGGCTCAACCCGTCGCTCAACATGTGGGTTGCGGCGGAGCCGATCGCAAAAGAATGGATCGAGCAGAACTTAAGCGTGATGGGTCGTTTGCGCGATGCCGGTGACGGCGCAACGATGCTTGCCAAGCTCGCCTCAGACTTGCCAGTGGTGCTTTCGAGTGCCGAACGGGCGTTTGGTGCGCTCGGCGCGATGGCCGAGAACGGCGTGCGGCTCGACGAGGCAAGCATCGAGCGGCTGGCTGAAAAGCAAAGCCGTCATGGCCGCTGGCGTACTGCCGCTCTCTGGGTGGTTGCCGTTTCCCTCGCAGTTCTGGCCCTCGGGCAGATGGGCGTGATCACGCCCTAGCTGCCCGAGACGAGGTCAGTCCTTGCAGGGAAAGTTCACGGTCGCGTAGGGCACTTTCAGGCGGCAGTTGCCGTTGCCGGTTTTCTTCAACCCGTAGCCCGTCTCGCGCTCGATCTGCGCAAGCTTCTTGGCGACCTGTCCCATGTCGAGCTTGGTGCCCGGCTCGGTCTCGTCCTCGCGCGGGGCTGCAACGGCGGGTGCATCCTGCTCGTTCTCGACGCCGGGAAGTGCATGCACCTGCGGCACCGGCTTGGACTCGGCTTCCGTTGATGCAACGTCGGCGCCTTTTGCTGCAGTGGGTGAAGCGGCTTCAGGTTCGGCGCGGGCAATCTCAACAGGTTTAGGTGCGGGAGTTGCTTCATCCGACTTTGCGGCGGGCCGCTCCGCGGGCTTGGGAGCGGGCGGCACAATGGCTGGTTCCGACTTGGCGACTGCCACGGCTTTCGGAGCGGGTTTGATTTCCGGCTTTGCCTTTATCTCCGTCTTCGGCTTCGCTACCGGCTTAACGGCCGGTTCGGCTTTCGCGATGGTTTCCTGCGCTCCGCAGCGCACGAGGTTTGCCGGCGCGCGCTTCCAAATCATGGTTTTTGAGAAGAGCTTGGTGCCAGCATAACCCGTGACCTGAAGCGTGCCGTTCGAGAGCGGCTTCAGTTCAACATCGTACTTTTTCTTTTTCTCAGGGCTGTAGATCCAGCCATTGTCCCACGTGCTGCCGTCGACCTTCGCCGCGTTGCCGATGATCTGGCGGCCGCAGCCTTTGGTGTCGGTCGTGTCTTTCACCCAGACGACATGGCCGCAGAGAGCTGCGCCGCATGACTTGATCTCGATAGCGCCGCGCCCGGTATCGTTCATCCAGACGCCCGTGGGGTCAGCCGCTTGGGCCGTGGCGAACGGCAGGAGCGTGAAGCCTGTCAGGGCGAGTATCAATGTTGCTGTTCGATGCGCAGGCATGGCAAACCTCACTTTCGAGAAATCGCCGCCTGCACAAAACGCAAGGCGCGCGCATTTCACGTCGGCCCCCCACCCGTTCGTGAATTTATGCTGATTAAACGTGCCCGGGAACCCGCGCTGTTCCCATAGTTACAGACGTAAAATGGTTAATTCCTGATTAGACAGGCCCAAACTGGGCTCTCAGACTTCACATGAAGACTCCGAAAGTGGGCGCAATAAAGAAAAGACCGGAGTGCGCCCCCCGGCGCCTCCGGTCTTCTCCCCCCTCTGCCGGCCCAGGGGGCCGACAAATTCATTCGGCCGTGGAGCTAATTAGCTGCCCGCGGTTTCTTTCTCCGTGGCCTGCTCAACCGTGATTGCCGGGACCATCGGCTCAGAGATGTCGCGCTCGCGGCGCCGGGCCTGCGGTGGCTGGAAGGCGCGGCGGGCGTGGAATTCGCAGTAGGGCAGGCCCGCTACCTTCTGCTTGCCGCAAAAATGGAAATCGGCCATTTGCGGATCGCCGATCGGCCAGCGGCAATGGCACTCGAGCAGGGTCTGGATCGACTTGCGCTCAGCCATCGGGATATCGAGTTCTTCAGCAGAAGGCTGGAACGGTTCGGCCTGATAGATCTGCTGGAGCGGGGAATTGGGAGGAGCCGGGAAGCGATTGCCTTTGGGCATCATGCGCTTGTTGCCGGGCATGGGACCATTCGCCGGACGTGGGCGGGGCCGATGGGATTTCATGCGCGAGGTCGTTGCTCGACCGGATAGGCCAAGGCGGTGGACTTTGCCGATGACCGCGTTGCGGGTGACACCACCCAGGCGGCTGGCGATCTGGCTGGCGCTCAGCCCTTCCGACCATAGCTTCTTCAGCTGTTCGACGCGCTCATCGTTCCAGCTCATGACTTGAAGCTCCATGATAACAATACCCCCTGGCCGCGCCGCGGCCACGAAGGCGCGCGCCGGCAATGATGGGTCTCGTCCCGAATCTGGAGTCGCTGCCGGAGCGCACACGAATGCGCGACGGAGGACGCCGGAACTGGGGGCGATGACCGCGAACTAACGCTTGACTGAGAGACGCTTGGACAAACGAACGCGAACTAACGGGAGGCGTTACAACACTGCCTCGTTTACGCGTGCCGGGCACGAAACTTACAAAGGGTCGCGAGATACGCGCGACATGTCGTGGCCGGACAGGCAGAAGGTACTACGAGTAGATTCCCGCCTACAAGGTGAGCCCATGTTTGAGGCGGGTGTTGACTTGGACAAGTGGCTTGGGGGCCACACAGCGATTCGCCGGAGGGCCTAATTTTGGGGTTATGGGATTGCCATCCCCGAAAAACACATCCGAAAAATACGAATCACACACCGGTGTGGCGCGTTGACAGCCGGGTCCCGTCCCAGTACCAATTTTGTCCACCGGCCGCCCGAACAGGCGGCCTTTTTGATTTTTTGGGTTAGGGGGAACCGCGATGGCAGAGCCGCGCGTGGCTCCAATGCCGGTCCGGGCCGATACGGGCGGAGGTGCCCCTTCCGCTGCCGTGATGGGTACGTACGCCCGGCAGAACCTTGTCTTCGCACGAGGTGAAGGGTCCTGGCTCTATACAGAAGCCGGTGACGCCTATCTCGACTTTGCGTCCGGTGTGGCGGTGAATGCTCTGGGGCACGCGCATCCCCGGCTCGTTGCGGCGCTGACCGAGCAGGCCGGCAAACTCTGGCACACGTCGAACCTCTATCGGGTCGCGGGACAAGAGGCGCTGGCCGAGAGGCTCGTCGAGGTCACATTCGCGGACAAGGTTTTCTTCTGCAACTCGGGGGCAGAAGCCTGCGAAGGGGCGATCAAAACGGCGCGGCGCTATCACTACGTCAACGGCGCGCCAGAACGCTGGCGCATCATTACCTTCGAAGGTGCGTTCCACGGGCGCACGCTCGCGACGATCGCGGCGGGCGGAAATCCGAAGTACCTGGAAGGCTTTGGTGAACCTGTCAGCGGCTTCGACCAGGTGCCGTTCGGCGATTTGGAAGCCGTGCAGAACATGATCTGCCACGAGACGGCTGCCATCATGATCGAGCCGGTGCAAGGCGAGGGCGGCGTACGGCCAGCGTCGGACGCGTTCCTTCGTGATCTTCGCACGCTGTGCGACGATCACGGGCTGCTGCTCATCATGGATGAAGTGCAGAGCGGTGTCGGCCGCACGGGACGGCTGTTCGCCCACGAGTGGTCGGGCATCACGCCGGACATCATGGCCATTGCTAAAGGCATCGGCGGCGGGTTTCCGGTTGGGGCGTTTCTGGCGACCGAAGATGCGGCCAAGGGCATGACGCCTGGCACGCACGGATCGACGTTCGGCGGCAATCCGCTGGCGACGGCTGTCGGCGTCGCGGTGCTAGATACTGTGCTCGAGCCGGGTTTTCTCGATACGGTCCTGCAGCGCGCGAACCGGCTCTCGCAAGGCCTTGCGCAATTGAAGGATGAGTTTCCCGGGATCGTGCTCGAGGTGCGAGGCAAAGGTCTGCTGGCCGGTGTAAAACTTGCGCCGCCTGTCGCCGATGCGGTCAAGGCGGTGATCGGGGAAAAACTGCTGGCCGTCGGCGCGGGGGAAAACGTGATGCGCGTTCTGCCGCCGCTCAATGTCTCTGATGCCGAGATCGCCGATGGGCTTTCTCGGATGCGCCGCGCGTTCGCCCAGCTTCCCGCCAAATCCTAAGTCTCCAACATAACGCATAAGGCGCTTCGACAATGGCCAAGGCCAACGCCGTCAGACATTTTCTCGATATCGACCGGCTCGATTCCAAGACGCTACGGCGCATGATCGACAACGCGCACGATATGAAAAAGGCCGGGCGCAAGGTGCCGGCGAAAATGCGGCCCAAGGGCATCGAAGACAAAGTCCTGATCCTCATCTTCGAGAAGCCTTCGACGCGGACGCGCGTGTCATTTGATATCGCCATGCGGCAGCTCGGCGGCTCGACGCTGGCGCTCAATCATACCGATTTGCAGCTGGGGCGCGGCGAAAGCATCGTCGATACGGCGCGCGTGCTGTCGCGGTACGGAGATGCCATCATGATCCGCGCCAACAAGCACGAAACGCTTCTCGAGCTTGCCGAGCATGCGACGATCCCGGTGATCAACGGGCTCACCGACAAGACCCATCCATGCCAGATCATGGCCGATATCATGACGTTCGAGGAACACCTGGGTCCGATCAAGGGGCGGACCGTGGCGTGGGTGGGCGATGGCAACAACGTCGCCGTTTCGTGGATGCATGCAGCGGCGCGCTTTGGTTTCAACCTCAAGCTCGCGTGCCCCGAAGAGCTGATGCCATCGAAACTCTATCTCGACTGGGCGAAGAAGGAGAAGGCCGATATCGCTGTCGGTACCGACCCAGTACGGGCGGTGAAGGGTGCTGATTGTGTCGTTACCGATACGTGGGTTTCGATGGGCGATACGGATGCACAGCGTCGCAAGCAGATCCTGAAACCTTATGCTGTGACAGACGGTTTAATGGCGAAGGCCGCAAAGGATGCGATTTTCATGCATTGCCTGCCGGCGTATCGTGGGCACGAGGTGAGCGAAAGTGTGCTGGAAGGTCCCCAATCTGTGATCTTCGACGAGGCCGAGAACCGATTGCACGCGCAGAAGGGTGTGCTCGCCTGGTGTTTTGGCGTGGATTGAGAAGCAAGAGAGCATGGCAGGTTCCGAGACGAGCGCCGGCAGAACTCCAGGACAGACGGTCCAGGGGGCAGACGATCTTGTCGTGCCGTTCTCGACGGACAAATCCGGTATTCGCGGGCGTGTCGTGCGCATGGGCGGCGTCGTCGATACGATCCTGTCGCGCCATGATTATCCTGAGGCCGTCAGCGAAGCGCTCGGTCAGGCGCTGGCATTAACGGCCATGCTCGGGCAGCCGCTGAAGCCTGGCGGGCGCCTTGGCTTTCAAACGCGGACCGATGGGCCGATCCGTTTTCTGCTCGCCGACTACGAGGCGCCGGGGCGATTGCGCGGATATGCGAGTTTCGATGCGGAAGCCATCGCCGCCATGGGTTCACGACCGAAGCAAGGTGACCTGATCGGCAGCGGCCACATGGCGATGACGCTTGAACGCGTTGGCGAAGATGATCGCTATCAGGGCATCGTTGCGCTTGAGGGGCAAAGTCTCGGAGCCGCGGCGCTGACGTACTTCCGGCAGTCAGAGCAGTTGCCGAGTTATGTGCGTCTCGCGGTGGCTCGGCATCGTGTGCAAGGCGGCGATAGATGGCATTGGCGCGCGGGTGGGCTTCTGATCCAGCATCCTACAGCTGAGGTCGAAGACAACGATAGTCCGTCCGCACCACCGGAACAGGAGAACTGGCAGCGGGCGCGCATTCTGGCGGCGAGCGTCGAGGATCACGAGTTGATCGATCCGACGCTATCGGCCGAGCGGCTGCTCTTTCGATTGTTCAACGAAGAAGACGTGCGGGTCTTCAAGGGGCAGACGCTGGATGCGAGCTGCCGCTGCTCGCGCGAGCGCGTGCAGATGTTTCTGACGCGGTTCTCGGAAGAGGATTTGGGAAGCCTCCGCGATCCCGACGGCAGCATCTCCGTCACGTGCGAGTTCTGCAACACGAAGTATAGCTTTTGAGGGCGCCTTCCGACACGCCTGCGGCGCGCCGGCCGGAAGGCGCGCTCCGCTGCGCGGAACCGGCCGGTTAGCGCGGAGAGCTACTCTTCGCGTTCGCGGGCGTAGCTGATGATGGAGAGGAAGCGGATTGGGAGCTTCACGAGTTCTTCTGGGCCGTGCGGTGCATCCGCGTCGAAGAAGAGGCTGTCGCCGGGGAGCATCGTGTAGAGCTTGTCGCCGTGGCGGTACACGACCTCGCCTTCAAGCATGTAGAGGAACTCCAGCCCCGAGTGCTGGAAGAGCGGGAAGACATCTGATTTTTCCGTCAGAGTGATCATGTACGGCTCGACCACGAGACCCGTGGCGTTGCCGCCGGAGAAGCCGAGAAGCTGGTACTGGTGGCCGGCGCGGGTGCCGCGGCGTTCGATGACGAGACCCTGGCCTGCGCGGACGAAAACCGCGTCGCGCTTTTCCTCGAAACGGCGGAAGAGGGCGGTGACCGGAACACCCAGGGCGCGCGAGAGGCGCTGGAGCGTGGTCAGGGATGCGGAGGTGACGCCGTTCTCGATCTTCGACAGCATGCCGAGTGAGAGACCCGTGGCGCGTGCGAGATCTGAGACGGTGATCCCAAGTTTCTTGCGGAAGGCGCGGACTTCGCGGCCGATGGCGACTTCGAGGACATTGTCGCGGGCGCCGGAGAGCGCGTGGGGGTCCTGACTATCCAAGGCGACCGGGAGGTCGGCCTCGTCCCCATCATCGATGTCTTCTGCCCGTTCAGCGGTTTCGATATCGCCGTGTTCATCTTCAGAGCGGCGCTGCTTCGGCGGAGACGGAAGGGGGTTCGCGGGGCCTCCGTTTTTCTTTGCGACCGTCTCCGAGGCTTTTTTCATCCGCTTTCCAGATTTCTCAAAACAGTCCGGCACGCAATTGTACTGCCGAATTCTTGGGCAGCATCGGTCAAGCAGTCAAAGAAATACAAGGCCGAAGCGCTATCGGCAAGAATGTGAAAAGCAGGTGTGTCACGAATGTCCGCCCTCGTCACGATGGCGGAGAGCTTTGCCACAGACGTCTGGGCAATCGACAGGTCAGGGAATTTCGCCAGCCGAAGATCGACGCCGCAGATTTTCGCAAACATTTCCGGGGCCTTGGCTCCGCTGACTGCGAACCAGGCATGGCTGTCGGATCGCAGCAGCGGGTATGTACGCTCGCCGTCTTCCAAGCGCCAGGAGTCATGGAGGCCCTGCAGCCGTCCGTTGTCGCCGGCCAGCGGAGACAGGAGGATGACTTCACTGGCGGCCAAGACGAGGCAGAGGCCGCCGTCGGGCTGACGATAGGCACGGTTGGGTGTCGCCTCCAACACAATGCCGCGCTTCTGCATCGCGGCGATCGTCTCGCGACCTTTGAAGCCGAGGCGGGGCAACGGCGACAAATCCGTGATCGCGAGATGGCGGGCGCCTTCAACGGTGCCGAGACCATCGGCGATGGCGATGTCTTCGAGCGCCGTCCATCGTGCGCCAACCTTTTCAAGGGCGAGGCGGAGCGGCGTGCGGCGCAGGTGCTGGTCTGGCGCTGTCGTATTTTGCGTCGTCATGTGCGGGCGTCCATCTCAGAGTTCTTGGCGCGCATTGTCGGGATCGTAAAACGGCGTCGGCACGACTTCGGCAGAGACCATCACGCCATCGACGCGGATTTCAAACCGCTGTCCGGCATCTGTCATGTCGAGGGGCAAGTAGGCGAGGCCCACGACCTTGCCTAGCGTGGGCGATTTCACCACCGATGTGATGCGGCCGACGATCTGCCCACTGCGGATAACCAGATGGCATTCCTTTGGCACAGGGCCTGAACTGTCGGTGACGGTGAAGCCGACCAGCTTGCGCGTGATGCCTTTGGCGGCCTGCATCTCGATCGAGCGCTTGCCGACGTAGAACGCTTTCTTCTTTGCCAGCGCCCAATCCATGCCGGCTTCGATGGGGTTGGTGAGGCCGTCGGTGTCCTGGCCGACAATGATGTGGCCTTTCTCCAGACGCAAAATGCGCTGCGCTTCGACGCCGAACGGCTTCAGGCCATGCGGTTTACCCGCTGCCATGAGCGTGTCCCAAAGCGCTTCGCCGTAGCCTGCGGGGCAGTGAATTTCGTAGCCCGCCTCGCCAACGAAGCCCACGCGGAGGATGCGGACCGGAATACCGGCGAGCATGCCCGTGCGGACGCCCATGTAAGGGAATGCTTCCTTCGAGAAGTCGATGTCGGTTGCCAGCGATTGGATAATGGCGCGGGCCTTGGGGCCGGCAAGGTTGACCGCCGAGTAGGCGGCCGTGACGTTTGCCACGTCGACATCCATCTTCCATTGCACATTGAACCACGTCATGGCGCGGTACACTTGATCGACGCCGCTGGTGGTGGCCGTGACGTAATAGTGGTTCGGCGCAAGGCGGCAGGCGACGCCGTCGTCGATAACGACGCCGGCAATGTCCGTCATGAGCGTGTAACGCGCGCGGCCAACGGGCTGCTTCTCATAGGCCCACGTGTACATTCGGTCGATAAAGGCGGCAGCATCCGGACCGCGGATGTCGAGGCCCCCGAGCGTCGACACGTCAATAAGACCGGCGGCCGTGCGCACGGCGCGGACTTCATCTTCGATGGCGCGCGCCGCGTTGTCCTTCGCGCCGTAGTACGCGGGACGCATCCACAGACCAGCCGTCATGAACTGCGCGCCCAGTTCCTCGTGGCGGCGGTGCATAGACGTGAGGCGGGTTGGTTCGAACGCTCGGCCCGCCATGTGAGCAAACTTTTCCGGGACGAGCGGCGGGCGGTAGGTGGTGGTGCCGATCGCCTCGAGCGGTTTGCCGGTGACGCCGCCAACGACGCGGATTGTGTTGAGGTTCGCGTGTCGGCCCTGACTGGGCCCGAGTCCGGCGGTGGAGTAGCGCTTGACGAGCTGAATGTCGTCGTAGCCATCTTTGACCGAGTTGATGATGTCCTTGACGGTCAGGTCCTCATCGAAGTCGATGAATTCCTTGCCCTTGCCGCTCTTGAAGATGGGGTAGGGGTGCGTGATGGCGGCGGCACCGTGATCCGTGACGTCGGGCAAGCCGACAGCGGGTTCGCCCTTGATGCGGTTTGCGGCGGTGGCGCCTGTGGATTGCGCTTGGGTGGCGACCAATTTGGGCGACCACACTCCGGCGGCGCTGCCTGCCAAAGATACGCCGACGGGCGGGTTGATTGCCCGGTGCATTTGTATTGCTTCGTCGAAGACGACCTTGGCGCCGGCGTGGCTTGCGAGGTTCAATGCGGGTGCGCAGCCGACAGAGATGAGAACGCAATCGCACGTGATCCAGTCGGTCACGCTCGAGGTCTTGCCTTGGCCCGTGATGGCGGCGACCCCAATGCTTTCAACGCGCAGATAGCCTTTTGCATCGACGGGGGTGGCGTTGTTGACGATGCGGATGCCGCGCGCGCGCGCTGCTTCTACGGCCGGAGCGGATGTGGTGCCGAGATCGACGATGGCTGCGACTTCGCCGCCGGCATCGAGCATATCGAGTGCGGCCTCGTAGCCGAATGCATTCGATGTTGCGATCACCGCGCGGTTACCCGGGCGCACGCCATACAAACGCATCAGACGCTGAGCGGCGGTGGCGAACAGGATGCCGGGGCGGTCGTTGTTGCGGAAGACGATCGGCTGATCGAAGCTGCCGGCTGCAACGATCGTTTCGTGCGTGCGGATTTTGTAGAGTCGGTTGCCGCCGATCGCTGCGACCCAGCCATCCGTGAAGAGGCCGGAGACGACGGTTTCGGCCAGGATCGTGAGGTTTTTCAGGTTCCGCGCTTTCGCGACGAGATCACGGCGCAAGGTATCAGCGGCGTCGCGGCTGTCGCCGATGCGTCCGTAGAGAAGCGAACCTCCAAGCTCCGACATCTCTTCGATGAGCAGCGTATCCGCGCCGCCCTCGGCTGCTGCAATCGCCGCTTCGAGACCGGCGGGGCCGGAGCCGATAACGACAACGTCCGTGAAGAGGTAGGATTTATCGTAATACTTGTGGTCGGCGCGGGGATCGAGGGTGCCAAGGCCGGCCATGATGCGGATAGGGCGCTCGAAGTATTTCCAGATGCCGGCGGGGCGGAAGAAGGTTTTGTAATAGAACCCGACGGGCAGGAAGCGCGAGAAGTAGTCCATCACAGAGTAGGCATCGCGTTCCAGCGAGCCCAGATGATTGATCGACTTGACCGCGAGCCCCGGGGATATCGGGTGAAGGTCAGCGCGGACATTCGGTTCGTCGGCAACTTGGACGAGCGTATTCGCGTCGAGCCCGTTCATCGTTAATGCACCGCGCGGGCGATGATATTTGAACGAGCGCGAGAGCAGGACCTGGCCGGCGCCGTAGAGCGCGGAGGCTATGGTGTCGCCGTGATAGCCGTTGAAAAGCCGTCCATCGAAGGTGAACGACATCGGCTTGGTGCGGTCGATCAGGAGCCCGAAGCCGGGCTTGTCGATACGGCCGGTCGAATGTCCGCTCATGTGGAGGTCGCTCCGGTATCGGCGCCGCCCGTGACCGATTTGGCTGCGGGTTCGGCTTCACCCGGTGCAGCCGCAGCACTCGCCGCCTGCTGGCGGGCGAGGAAAGCGTCGTAGGTCATGGTTTCGATGATCTCGTCGGTGATCGTATTGCGGCGGGCGATGAACCAGTAGTTGGTGGGCGCGTGCAGCCACCACTCGGTGATCTCGCCGGCGAGGTTCTCTTCCAGGAAAAGATACTCGGTCCATTCCGCGTCGGTGGCGGTTGCCGGATCCGGCATAGGCTTCATCTCACCGCCCCAAACGAACTCGGTGATGTTGCGCGGCCCATTGAGCGGGCACTTCAGGATCTTCACGTGTGTCTCTCCCTCAGTGACCGACCGACGCTGCACCCTTCTCGCCTACGAGATCGAAGGTCGAGAAGCGAGACAGAGCGAAGGGTTTGAGAAGATCGGGTTGGCGGCCGGTCGCGACGCATTCGGCCATGCGCTTGCCGCAGACGGGGGTGGCTTTGAAGCCCCAGGTGCCCCAGCCGGCGTCGATGAAATAGTTCTCAACAGGTGTCAGTCCCATGACCGGCGAAAAGTCGGGCGTC
Organism: uncultured Alphaproteobacteria bacterium; assembly: GCA_963778225.1. GTDB lineage: Bacteria > Pseudomonadota > Alphaproteobacteria > Rhizobiales > Hyphomicrobiaceae > JAGVSR01. Next base: position 126,723 of record CAVZTR010000009.1, on the reverse strand, counting down.
ATGTCGGCCATGCCGGCCCATTGCCGCAGAATGCGGAGTTCGCCCATGAAGGGGAACAACTCCAGCATGTGGCCCATGAGGCTTTCCTTGAAGTCGAGCGTGGAGCGCGAGGAATAGAGACCGTAGGGATCGGTCGCGCCGCCCATGACCATTTCACCGCGTGCCGATTGCGAGATGTAGACGTGGAGCGACCCTGACACGACGATCTGATCGAGGATCGGCTTAACGGGTTCAGATACGCACGCCTGCAGCGGAATGGTTTTGATCGGCAGCTTGAGACCTGCCATGCGCGCGACGTGCGAGGAAGACCCCGCAACCGCCTGCATCACCTTGGCGGCGTGGATGACGCCCCTATTTGTTTCCACACCAATGGCGCGGCCGTTCTCGATCAGGATCTTTTTGACTTCGGTCTGGGTGTGGACTTCCACACCGCGCTTCATCGCTTCCTTGGCGTAGCCCCAGGCTACGGCGTCATGACGAGCAATTGCACCCGGCGGATGGTAGAGCGCGCCGAGAATGGGATAGCGCGCGTCGTCGGTTACATTCATCGTCGGACAGATGCGCTTCACTTCGGCCGCGTCGATCACCTCCGAATTGACGCCCATGTGCTTATTCACTTCCGCGCGCCAGCGAGCAGTGCGCATGGCGGCGTCGGTGTGGGCGAGCGTGAAGTGCCCGCGCTCGGAATACATGACGTTGATGTCGAGTTCGTTGGACAGCGTCCGAAAGAGTTCGACGGACTCTTTATAGAACGCCACGCCTTCAGGCGTTAGATAGTTGGAACGGACGATCGTAGTGTTGCGGGCGGTGTTGCCGCCTGCGAGCCAGCCCTTCTCCAGGACGGCGATGTTGGTGATGCCGTGATCCTTCGCGAGGTGATACGCGGCGGCAAGGCCATGTCCGCCCGCGCCGATGATGATCACGTCGTACGTTTTCTTGAGATCGGGCTTCCATCGGAAGTGCGGGTCGTCGGGATGCTCCCGCGACAGCGCGTATTTCAACAATGCGAACGGCATTCAGATGCTCCGGCGATTACCCCGGCGAAATGACCGGCACAGGGGGTCGTCCAACCCTGCCGACCATGCCCCTAATTGTTCCCAAAGTGCAAGAATTTTTCCGCCTGTTCAAGTTTAACCCGGATTCTAACTGTCCGATCTGCACATTTTTGTTGCACTGCACTGCATGAAAATAGTGACTCTCGTCAATTCCGTAGGCACTTCACCTTGACATGTCGCGGCACCGTGCCGCAGACTTTCCGCTCAATAAAAATAGATTGCCTGACAGGCAACATCGTGTGGGTCGGAATGAACCGGCCATTCTGGGGAGGTGTCCGTGCAACAGAAAGCAATTGATCCGCGTGTAAACCGGATGTTCGGCAAGGACCGGCTGTGGGCCATCGTGGCTCTCGTGAGCGTCTGGCTGCTCTACACATTCGTCTTCTACTTCCTGATGCCGCATCTGAAGGATGAAGCTGTCATGGCGGCCCTGCTGATCAGCGGTGGCCTCGTCATGCTGTTCAATGCTGCCGCCATCTACGCCATGGTCAAGCACTACAGCGAAGACCGGACGCACATCTACGGCCTCGACCTGCACTACCTCGACATCATGAACCAGCGCAAAGGTTGAGGAGCAGACGATGAAAAATGGTGATTACGTGCCTCCCCGCCAATCGGCTCTGGGGCAATTCTTCGACAGCATGTTTTTGTTGGCTCTCGTGTTTGCCGCGCTGTTCGCACCCCTCTATCTCGGACTGGCGAGCGGCGGCAAAACCGAACTGGAAATCGCTGACAAAACCACGTGGAGCGGCCTGGGTCAGAATGCCGTCATGCAGGCCGGGTGGGAGAAACTCGGATACACGCCCGAGACGGCGGCGCCTCTCATCATCTCTCGCTTTGACTACTCGTTCGATCTGATCGCGCTCGGCGTCACGGCTCTCGTCGTGATCGGGTACTTCCTGTTGGTGGTCGCATTTTCCAAGAGCGAATATCGGGAAGTCATCGCCGAACGTTTTGGCCGCCGGGACCGGTGAGAGGAAAAGCCATGCCTGATGTCAGCACGCTCAATAATTATCAGCTCATCGAATACGGCGCCTGGGGCCTGTCGCTTCTGCTCGGTCTTTGGATGCTGTTCGATACGCTGAAGACGAACATGACCTATTCCGAGGATCTCCTGACCTCGTCGCGCGAAGGTGAAATCGAAGACGCCCTCGTGATCGACCCGACGCATCAGGGAGGTCACCGGTGACACAGACAACAACAATTCATGGCGAGAAAATCTCGCTGCTGCGCGTTCTGGGTCCGGGCCATGTTTGGGCACTCGGCGTCGGCATCGTGCTCGTCGGCGAATACATGGGCTGGAACTTCTCGGTCGGCAAAGGCGGCGCGATGGCCGCTCTCATTGCCTGCTGGGTCGCCGGTCTTCTCTATACTTGCGTGGCCATGATCGACTCGGAGGTTACATCGACCGTCGCCGCGGCAGGTGGCCAGTATGCGCAGGCCAAGCACATCGTTGGTCCGCTCATGGCCTTCAACGTGGGCCTGTTCCTCGTGTTCGCCTACACAATGCTGGAGGCGGCCAATGCCATCACGCTCGGTTATCTGATCCAGACGGTCGGCGGCATGATGGCGATGACAGATGCGGCGGGCGAAGCCCTCGTGCTTCACGACAAGCCGTTCATCGTGCTCACCATCATGTTCCTTGCCTGGCTCAACTACCGCGGCGTCTATGCCACGCTGACGTTCAACCTCGTCATCACGGCGATTGCGTTCATCGCGATCATCATCCTGTTCTTCGCGGTCAAGCCTTGGACCACGGAAGTCCTCAAGCACGAGGAACTGCTGACCGGGCTACCCTACGGCTGGATCGGCGTGATAGCGGCCTTGCACTTCGGGCTCTGGTATTACCTCGGCATCGAGGGCACGTGTCAGGCGGCAGAAGAGGTGCGGTCTCCGGCGCGGTCGCTGCCGCTCGGAACGATGACCGGGATCATGACGCTGCTGATCGCGGCGACAATGACCTGGTTCATCTGCGCGGGTCTGATGCCGTGGGAATATCTCGGTCAAGCGGTGACACCGCTTTTCGATGCCGCGCGTCTGATGGATTCGATGCCGCTGATGGTGCTTTTGTTCATCGGCACGATCTTCTCGACGCTGGCTTCGGCCAACGGCTGCATCAACGATGCCTCGCGAGCTTGGTTCTCCATGGCCCGTGACCGGTATCTGCCGCAGTGGTTCGGGGCCGTGCATCCGAAGTACCGCACGCCCTATCGCGCGATCGTGTTTCTGGTTCCGGTGGCGGTGCTGTTTGCCTACTACGCGCCGCTCGATCAGGTGATCACGTTCTCGATCCTGTCGGGTCTGCTCGGCTACACGTTCATGACCTTCAACGTGATCATGTTCCGTCGCAAGTGGCCGCTGGGCTCGATCGACCGCGGTTATGTTCATCCGATGCATCCGCTGCCGGCGCTCGTGCTGCTCCTTTTGTGCAGCGCGACCTACTTTGCGGTCTTCCTCGGGTACGGCACGCAGCTGATGGCGATGATGCTGTTCTTTATCATCGCGTCGCTGTGGTTCCACTTCCATCGCTATCGCTACGTGCGCCGTGGCGACCAATTCTCGATGCCCTGGCCGCGCCCGCAAGGCGACTACTGACCCGGGTTCGAGATGTGTGGCCGCGGCGACGTAGAAGCGCCGCGGCCACCCGCAACTGACAGATCAAAACAGTAGAGACCATGACTGCTGCATTCATCTTCGGGCTCATCGCGTTCGCAGCGGTGATGGCGAACCTTGCGCTGAGAGACCATCGCCGCGCGCTGGGTGCTCGCCGGCGGCTATTCGACGATTGCCTCGGCGTGCTCGAGGCGGAGCATTGGTCGGCGGGCGGGGATGGCTTTCCCGCGCTCGAAGGCCGTGCGTTCGGCCACGACGTGAAGGCGGCGCTGATACCCGATACCATGGTGATGCGGCGGTTGCCGCAGCTTTGGCTCTCGGTGACAATGATGAAACCGCAGCCACACTCGCCGTCACTATCACTATTGGCGCGGCATAGCGGAAACGAGTTCTATGCGGTCACGCTCGATCTCCCCCGGCGTATCGAGCCGCCGGCAGGTTTGCCGCTCGACGTGCTCGTGCGAGGGAGTGGCCCGATGGCAGAGGCGCTGTGTCATGAACTGGCGCCGGTGCTCGCCAAGCTGCTCGCCGACACACGGGTTAAAGAAGTGACGCTGACGCCGAAGGGTGTGCGGATCGTCCGGCAGGTCGCGGAGGGCCAACGTGGAGAACATCTGCTTCTGCGCCAAGCCGTGTTCGGAGACGTGACAGTCGAACGGGCAGACTTCATGCGAACACTGTCGGATGTGGCGGTGCTTGTCGCGCAGCGGGACGCGCACCTGAAGATCGAGGCCGCCTGATGAGGAAAGCGCCGCCTCATCCGTATGCCGTTCTGCTGCTTGCAGTTCTAATGCCGGGTGGCGGGCATGTGCTTGCGGGTCAGCCGCAACGCGGCTTCGGCTTTGCAATCTTTACGCTCATCCTGGCTGCGATCAGCTGGCATACGACGACGCCGGAGCACTCGTTCATAGGCCGGGCGGCGTTGGGGCTTTTTGTCTGGGCTATTTCAATCCCCGATGCCTATCGGGTGGCGCGCACACAGTACGAGCTTTGGGCGCGTGGGCACGGGTGACTGGCTTGTGCCGGCCCGATACCAATGTCTACTCTCAGGAAAAAACTATTCTTGCCAGTTGAGAATTGACGGGGAAGTTGCTACCTTTCTTTGAAAGACGTCCAAAAAGGAGGACCCCGGTATGTGTGGGATCGTCGGATTGTTTATCAAGGACAAGGCGTTGGAGCCACGGCTGGGTGAGCTGACGGCGCAGATGCTGGCCACCATGTGCGAGCGTGGGCCGGATTCGGCGGGCTTCGCAGTTTACGGCGATGGTGAAGACGGGAAGGCCAAGCTGACCGTGCAGTCTGCCAGCGCGGATCAGGACTTTGCTGGACTCGATGCGGCTCTATCGAAGGCGATCGGTGCGCCGGTCGAGATCGAGCGGAAGTCTTCGCATGCAGTGCTGACCGTTCCTGCCGATAAGGCGGAGGCGGCGCGCGCGGCGATCAAGGCTGAACATCCCGGCGTGCGCATCATGAGCGCTGGCGAGACAATCGAGATCTACAAGGAAGTCGGCTGGCCGACGGATGTATCGGATCGGTTCCACCTGAAGCAGATGTCGGGGTCGCATGCGATCGGGCATACGCGCATGGCGACGGAGAGCGCGGTGACGACGCTCGGCGCGCATCCGTTTTCGACGGGAGCCGACCAGTGCCTCGTGCACAACGGTTCGCTGTCAAACCACAACAGCCTGAAGCGCAAGTTGAAGCATGACGGCATGACGTTCGAGACGGAGAACGACAGTGAAGTCGCGGCTGCCTATCTCACGTGGCGCATGAACCAGGGCATGAACCTCGGTCAGGCGCTCGAGAAGAGCCTCGACGATCTCGATGGGTTCTTCACGTTCGTGGTCGGCACCAAGAACGGCTTCGGCGTCATCCGCGATCCGATCGCGTGCAAGCCTGCGGTCATGGCCGAGACGGATCAGTACGTGGCGTTCGGCTCGGAGTATCGCGCGCTCGCCGGTCTTCCCGGCATCGACAAGGCGAAAATCTGGGAGCCGGAGCCGGCGACCGTTTATTTCTGGGAGCGGTGAAGCATGCGCACGATCGATCTTGCCGTTACGCCGTTGCGCGAACTCAACTCGGAGCTTCACCGGCAGTCGGAAGGGACCAACGAAGCGGAGTGGGAAGTTCTCAATCCGCGCGGTCTGCATGCCGTCGCCGTCGGCGTCGACGCGCCGATCAAGGTCGCGGTTCGTGGGCCGGTCGGCTATTACGGCGGTGGCATGAACAAGAAAGCCACCATCACGATCCACGGATCGGCTGGGCCGGGTGTTGCGGAAAACATGATGTCCGGCAGCGTCGTCGTGAAGGGCGATGCGAGCCAGTATGCGGGTGCAACGGGGCGTGGCGGATTGCTCGTGATCGAGGGCAACGCGGCGTCGCGGTGCGGGATCTCGATGAAGGGCATCGATATCGTCGTGCGCGGCAACATCGGGCACATGTCGGCCTTCATGGCGCAGAGTGGGCATCTCGTGGTGCTGGGCGATGCGGGCGATGCGCTGGGTGACTCCATATACGAAGCGAAGCTGTTCGTGCGCGGCAGCGTGAAGAGCCTCGGCGCGGATTGCATCGAGAAGGAGATGCGGCCGGAGCACCACGATCAACTGGCAGTGCTTCTCGACAAGGCCGGCATCAAGGACGTGAAGACGAGCGAGTTCAAACGCTATGGTTCGGCGCGCAAACTCTACAACTTCAACATTGATAATGCGGACGCATACTGATGACGTATCACAACCCGCCCACCACGCCCCGCAAGTCCGCCACGTTTGACGATTACACGCTTTCGGAGATCCGGCGCGCAGCCTCGACCGGCATCTACGATATTCGTGGTGGCGGCGCGAAGCGGAAGGTTCCGCACTTCGACGATCTGCTCTTCCTCGGCGCGTCCATGTCGCGCTATCCGCTGGAAGGCTACCGCGAAAAGTGCTCGACGAGCGTCATGCTCGGGACGCGGTTCGCCAAGAAGCCGGTGGAGCTGAAAATCCCGATCACGATCGCGGGCATGAGCTTCGGCTCGCTGTCGGCGCAGGCGAAAGAGGCTTTAGGGCGCGGCGCAACAATTGCCGGCACTTCGACGACGACGGGCGACGGCGGTATGACGCCGGAAGAACGCGGTCAATCGAAGACGCTCGTTTATCAGTACCTGCCGTCGCGCTACGGCATGAATCCGGACGATTTGCGCAAGGCGGACTGCATCGAAGTCGTGGTCGGGCAAGGTGCCAAGCCCGGCGGCGGCGGCATGCTGCTCGGCCAGAAGATTTCCGATCGCGTCGCTGAAATGCGCACGCTGCCCAAGGGCATCGACCAGCGCTCGGCGTGCCGTCATCCTGATTGGACCGGTCCCGACGATCTCGAGATTAAGATTCTCGAGTTGCGCGAGATCACCAATTGGGAGAAGCCGATCTACATCAAGATCGGCGGCGCGCGCCCCTATTACGACGTTGCGCTCGCCGTGAAGGCCGGCGCTGATGTGGTTGTCGTTGACGGCATGCAGGGCGGCACGGCTGCCACGCAGGAAGTATTCATCGAACATGTTGGTCAGCCGACGCTGGCGTGCATTCGTCCGGCGGTGCAGGCGCTGCAGGATCTCGGCATGCATCGCAAGGTGCAGCTGATCGTATCCGGCGGCATCCGCAATGGTGCGGACGTTGCCAAGGCGCTGGCACTCGGCGCGGACGCGGTGGCGATCGGGTCGGCGGCGCTGGTCGCGCTCGGCGACAACGATCCAGCACTGGAAGCAGAGTACAACAAGCTCGGCACGACGGCGGGTGCTTATGACGATTGGCACGAGGGCCGCGATCCGGCCGGCATCACCACGCAGGATCCTGAACTGGCCTTGCGCCTCGATCCGGTTCGCGCGGGTCGCCGTCTTGCCAACTACCTGAAGGTGATGACGCTGGAAGTGCAGACCATCGCACGCGCTTGCGGCCATAACCACGTGCACAACCTCGAGCCAGAGGATCTGTGCGCGCTAACCATCGAAGCGGCCGCCATGGCGCGCGTGCCGCTCGCTGGAACAAGCTGGATTCCCGGACAAGGACAGGGCGGTTTATAACCGCCCTTTCTTTTTGCACTTCAAAACAACAAAAAAATCGACATCCTGCCCGACGTGCCCAAGTGAAGGAAACGGCCATGACACAAGATCTCTCATCCCTGGCGAAAGACAGGGGCATTCGCTACTTCATGATTTCCTTCACCGATCTGTTCGGTATGCAGCGCGCCAAGCTGGTGCCGGCAGCCGCGATCGCGGAGATGGAGCGCGACGGTGCGGGCTTTGCCGGTTTTGCGACGTGGCTCGACATGACGCCGGCGCATCCCGACATGTTCGCCATGCCGGATGCTTCGGCCGTCATTCAGTTGCCGTGGAAGAAGGAAGTGGCGTGGGTTGCCGCCGACTGCGTGATGGAAGACCAGCATGTCGCGCAAGCGCCACGTGTGATCCTCAAGAAGCTTCAGAAGCGGGCCGCAGATAAAGGCCTGTACATGAAGACGGGCGTCGAGTGCGAGTACTTCCTCCTCAACGCCGACGGCACGAAGATCTCGGATGGGCTCGATGTGGCGTCCAAGCCTTGCTACGATCAGCAGGCTCTGATGCGCCGCTACGACGTGATCTCCGAAATCTGCGACTACATGCTGGAACTGGGCTGGGGCGCATACCAAAACGACCACGAAGATGCGAATGGCCAGTTCGAAATGAACTGGAACTTCGACGATGCGCTTCTGACGGCGGACCGGCACTCGTTCTTCAAGTTCATGACGAAGTCGGTAGCCGAAAAGCACGGGTTACGCGCGACGTTCATGCCGAAACCGTTCACGAACCTCACCGGCAACGGATGCCATGTGCATATGTCGGTGTGGGACAAGAGCGGCACGCAGAACATGTTCCTCGACAAGGCCGACGAGATGGGTCTGTCGGCGCAGGGATACAACTTCCTCGGCGGGATCATGAAGCATGCCGAGGGCATGGCCGCGATCACTAACCCGACGGTGAACTCGTACAAGCGCATCAACGCGCCACGCACGATCTCGGGCGCCACGTGGTCGCCGAATACGGTCACTTGGACTGGCAACAACCGCACGCACATGGTTCGGGTGCCGGGCAAGGGCCGTTTCGAAATGCGACTGCCGGATGGTGCTGCGAACCCGTACCTGTTGCAGTCCGTCATTCTTGCGGCGGGCCTAGATGGCATCGATACGAATGCGCATCCCGGTCCGCGCTACGACATCGATATGTATCAGCTGGGCCATACGGTGAAGGATGCGCCGCGTCTGCCGCTGAACCTGCTCGACGCGATCCGTGGCTTTGATCAGGACGCCGGCCTCAAGGCCGCGCTTGGTGAAGAATTCTCAGACGCCTACATCAAGCTGAAGACGGCCGAGTGGAACCACTACGCCGCGCACCTCACGGATTGGGAGCGCGCACAGACACTCGATATCTGAGGCGGCTCCGATCGTAGATTTGCAGTGGCCCGGCAGCAATGCCGGGCCACTTTGGTTTTGTAGCGTTCGCTTGGGGAGTTGCTGTAGGCAGGGTCTACTTTGCGCCAATACCAGCTACCGTCTTCATGGATGGGGGCGACACATGGGTTGGCGCAGAAGCTGAATAATAATGCGTGACCGGTTAAGATGGGTCACGCTTCACTGATCCAGGAACACTGGGCGCCGGTCACTACATGCTGGTGTGTCAGGCTGTGAGAAACGGAAGGACATGACTCAGCCATTCATCGGGGGCATCTTGCGGGATCCAATGTGAGGCATTTTCTACGCGGACAAGGCGAGCTCCAGGGATGTCGGACGCCAGACGAGCACCGTCAGAAATAGGCTGCCAGGGATCATTTGCGCCCCATACCAATAGTGTTGCTGCGGAAATCTGCTTATGGCGAGGCGCCAGCATCGTGGTGTGACTCGTATTGAGTCCTGACGCGTTTCTGATCAAACTGATCTTACCGGCCTCTGTAATGTACGGCGCAACGATACCTTCGACGAACTCGGTCGTAAGCCTCTCAGTTCGACTCAAACCATCCTTGAATCCGCCAATAAGAAATTCGCGGATCTCCGCAGTAGATTTATGTTTCCAGCCTGGATGTCCTACCTGGATCATGTCGTCGATTGGCCAGCTGTCGTAGGCTACGATGTTGGACAAGACGAGCTTATTCACACGATCCGGGTTTTCGATAGCCATCATCAGGGCCACGCCTCCACCGGTGTCGTGACCGATGAGAGAGGCGGAGGCCAGATCAAGATGATCCATGAGTGCGAGCACCATGGCTTTCTGGGCAACAAGCGAGCGATCAAACACATCGCGCTGGTCGGAATTTCCATGACCAAGGAAGTCTGGCGCGATGACGCGGTGCTGGCTCGCAAGCGCGTCTATGACGTCATGGTAAAGGTATGACCAAGTTGGGATCCCATGCATCAGAACGACGGGTGGGCCGTGGCCAATATCTGTATAGGCGACCTGTACGGGAACGGGGGCCGCTTTGCTAAGTTCAACTCGCTTCTGGCGAGCTGCGAAAGTTTGGTAATTCATTTGCACCTTCTCCGTTTGTGATCGCATGATAATAAATTAGGCATGTTGCTGGCGGCTGCTGCGACTGGCCGCGACGTTCAACGCGCAAGTATTGAGGTGAGAGCGCCGAAGGCGAGCTTGGCAGACCGGTTTGAACCCTTTGCTCTGCTGTGCAGCATGGCACCGTCGCCTAAGGTCACTATCATTCGGGCAAGCGCCTTAGGATCTGTCTTGTCGGAAATCTCTCCCGACTTTTGTGCCGCGACGATCGCTTCCGAGAATGCAGCAACAAGCTTGCGATCTGCCTGCTCGATGACTTCGGCGATTGCGCGATCTTCGCGTCCAAGTTCTCCCGTCGTATTGACCATCAAGCATCCCTGCTCGACGTCACGGCCGGCATCCTCTAGCCACAATGCAAAGGCGCTTTGAATAGCGGCGAATGCCGTGCGGTGGCGGGCGCTCAAGCACTGCACCACTCGATCCACGCGCGTCTTTGAGTAGTGCCTCAAGACAGCTAGAAAAAAGCTGTGTTTGTCACCGAACACGTAGCGAAGGCTTTGGGCATGCATTCCCGTGGCCTTTTCCAGCATTTTGAATGTGGTGTTGCCATACCCGTTGGCCCAGAAGACTCTCATTGCTTGGGCAAGAGCTTCATCAGGTACAAAAGATCGAGGTCGGCCGGGGCTGCGCTTCAGGTCCATCTTTTGTTTATTTATGATAGATAATAAATTGTCAACTTTCAGTCGAAGTCTTCAGAGCCGGTTTGGCTCCGAGTTGGCTTGCTGTCATCGGTTCCCAACGGCATGAAGGCCGGGTTTCGCCGACCATGGTGATGTTGGGGTTGCCGTGCGCGAAGCGAACGGTGTCCGAGAGTTGCGTCAAAAGCCGACGCTCCGGGACATTTGCTTAGCCCTCACTCCGCTGCGATGACGGCGGCGGGTGTCAATGCAGGGACTGGCTTCGCCGGGAGTGGGCGGACGTTCGACGTAAGGCGGCGGTCGGCGAGCATGTGGGCGAGTGCGCGTTCCGATAGGGCGGTGATCGTGAACAGCGGATTGACGCCTAGTGAGCGCGGGATGATCGAGCCGTCAATTACATAGAGGCCATCATGGACGGCGTTCGAGCCGCGGCCCGCGCTCGTGTCGAAGACTTCCGACTTGTGGTTGACGACGCCGTCAGTGGCTTCGCGTCCCATCGCGCATCCGCCAAGCGGGTGAGCGGTCGCCGGCTGATGGCCCATGACGGTACCGGCGAGCGGGTTTTTGACGTAATCGCCGCCGGCACTTTCCACCACGGATCGGAGAGCTTCGTCGAGGCGAGCGTAGCAGGGTTCGTTCTGCGCATCTTTCCAGGCGAGCGCGAGCTTGTCGCCGTCGAGGCGGAAGGTTCCGGAGGCCGTATCATGCGAGACGGCGAAATAGGTTTGCAGGCTTGCGAACGGACCCTTGTACACACCGCTGACAAGGCTTTGCAGCGCGCCGAGCAGGCGGCCGTTGGGCAAGAACATGACGGGTAGCGACGGCGCGACGGCGGACGGCACCGCACCTTCCTGGATTGTCAGTTCGTGATCGAGATTTTGCGCGTCGCGGAATTCGAGTTGTCCGGTGACGGATGCGCCGATTTCCAGGCCTTCGATGCGCGGCGGATAGCCAACGCCGACAGAGTTGACGATAGACTTGGCGCCATAGCCGAATGCAATGATGTCGCCGTTTGCGGAAAAGCGTTTGCCGACGCGGTCCGAGACGGCAAGGCCCTGGTCACGCGAGCGCAGAAGTATTTCGGTGGAGCCGAGTGTGCCGGCGGCCAGTACGACGATGGCCGCTTCCAAAATGATGTCGCCACCTCTGCCGCCGGTGGGGGCGGCGTGAACCCGCCAGCTGCCATCATGAGACTTGGCGATGTGGCGGACGGTGATCTCGGTGAACATTTCCGCGCCGTGGCGGGCGGCATCGGGAAGATAGGTGAGGGCGACCGTGTTCTTGGCGCCGACGTTGCAGCCGGCGCAGCAGTCGCCGCAGCGGGTGCAGGCGGGTTGCGCGATGCCGGCGGGGTTGACGTTCTCCGTAAAGCTGACTGCGACGCGTGGCGTGACGAGATCGCGATTTAGTTTGCGGCCAGCCTCGGCGAGCACGCCAAACTTGGTCATTTCCGAGGCGCGAGGATCGCATGCGGGACGCAGCCATTCTTCGGCGCGCGCGTAACCGCGATCGAGTCCGCCATCCTGGCGGATCTGCCCTGGCCAAACTTCATCTTCGAAGACGCGGCGATCGGGTCGCAACGTGACACCGGCGTTGACCAGCGAGCCGCCACCAAGACCACGGCCGACGAGCACATGCATGTCCTCGCCGATGCGCACATCAAAAAGGGCGGTGTCGGATCCGGTTTTGAAGTTCTTGCCCTGAACCTGGAAGTCGTTCTTGAGGTCGGGGAATTTCGCGGGGAAGTTGCCGGTGAGGACCTCGCGGCCGCGTTCGAGGACGGCCACCGATTTTCCGGCGCGCGCAAGGTGAGAGGCTGCAACGCCGCCGCCGTAGCCGGATCCGACAATGATCACGTCGTATCGAGATTTCAACGCGTCGAGCGGGCGCGACAGTCGGGCCATGGTTAACGTCTCCCCCTGGTGTGGCGATAGGATTATCCGCTTCGGCGGCGCGGCGCACCCTCTCCTCTCATGTTGGCGCAAGCATCGTTACCGAGCCGCAACGGATGCGGAACGGATCTGCGGTTTCGACATGTTGACTACAGAAGCGTAGTCTCCATCCGGAAGCCACCCGGCCGTACGCTGAACAATGCGGCCCCATTCAAGGAAGAGGAACTGCCCATGCACGTGACGATCGACGATGCCCAGAACATCATTTTGGCAGCGCGCAAGGCTGCAGAGAAAACAAAGACCAAGATGTGCATCGCCGTGGTGGACTCCGGCGCCAACTTAAAGGCGTTCCATCGCATGGACGATGCGTGGGTGGGATCGATCGATATCGCGATCAAGAAAGCAAAGACTGCGGTGTTCTTCGGCATGCCGACGGGTCTGATCGGACAGCTTTCGCAGCCGGGCGGGCCGTTGTTCGGCATTGAGCATTCGAACGATGGGCTGATCACGTTTCCGGGCGGGCTGCCGATCGTGGACAAGGATGGCGTGCTGATCGGTGCGATCGGTGTATCGGGCTCATCGGTTGAGAACGACAACATCGTGGCGGAAGCGGGCGTGAAGGTGATCGGCGTTTCGGAGGTGCCGGCGCATCCCTGGCGGACGTAAACGCCAGAGACGGATTACGACAGCAGAGCCCTCTCTCACAGCGTGGGAGAGGGCTTTGTCGTATTCAGTCGAAGCGCGGGAGTTGGCGCATGTCGAGTGTTGGAGCGCCGGCGCCGGTGTAGGTGCTGGGGGGAGCGCCCTCGATCGCCGGTGGCGTGGGTGGGAGGGCGAAGCGACCGTCGGAGGACATGGGCACACCGGGCGCTACTGTCGTGGGGCGTTCGATGGCGGCTGGATCTGTTGATGCCGGTTGCGGCTTGACGAGGGCGTGCATCGCGATCCACGGCAACGCCATGACAACGGCGACCATCAGAAGCTGAATGCCGACATAGGGCACCGCACCCCAGTAGATCTGGGAGGTGAGGACGGGCTGCGTGATCTTGCCTGTGACCTTGTCGGCGTAGGGTTCCTTTGGTGCCACTGAGCGTAGGTAGAAGAGCGCGAAGCCGAACGGTGGATGCATGAAGCTCGTCTGCATATTGACTGCGAGCAGGATGCCGAACCAAACGATGAAAGGGGAGACGTCGGCGACGGTTTCGACGATGGCGCCGCTCGGGTCTTTGGCTGTGATGACGGCAAAGCCCATGGACTTCGCGATGGCGACGGCTTCCGGCGCGGTTCGGAAAATGGATTCTGCGGCGGGTTTGAGGAGGGGCACGAGGATGAAGGCCAGTTCGAAGAAATCCAGGAAGAAGGCGAGCAGGAAGACCAGGATCATGACGGCGATGAGGAAGCCGTACATGCCGCCGGGGAGCGACGTGAGTAGGTGCTCGACCCAGATGTGGCCGTTCACGCCATAGAACGTGAGCGAAAAAATGCGCGCGCCGATGAGAATGAACATCACGAAGGCGGAGAGTTTGGCGGTCGCCTCTGTGGCTTGGCGGACGATGTTCCAGTTGAGGCGCTGCGGTTCGCGATTGGAATAGCGGTTGATGCCGGCGAGAAGCAGCGCGCCGACCGCGCCCATGGCGCCGCCTTCGGTGGGCGTGGCGAGGCCGATGAGGATGGTGCCGAGCACGAGGAAGATCAGCATCAGCGGCGGCACCATGACGAACGTGACGCGTTCGGCGAGCGGGGAGAGGAAGCCGCGTCCGGTCTGGCGGATGATCAGTTTGTTGACCAGGGCGACGGCGAGCGCGATCAGGATCGAGACGGCGAGGACAAGGATGAAGAACTCCATGGTGCCATAGCCGGAGTTCCAGAGGACTCCCGTCGCCACGCCGCCGGAGAGAGCTGCCAGGACGCCGAGCGATATCAAGCCGCGCGAACCGTCGGGCTTGCGGTGGGCGATTTCGTCGGGCGGTAAGCCGGGGCCGGCTGCGGGATTGATGCGGCAGACAACGAAAACGTAGAGCGCGTACAGGCAGGCGAGCATGACGCCGGGCAAGAGTGCGCCTTTGTACAACTGATCGACGGAGCGGCCGAGCTGATCGGCGAGCACGATGAGAACGAGCGAGGGCGGAATGACCTGGGCAAGTGTTCCGGAGGCGGCAATGGTGCCGGAGGCGAGGCGGCGGTCGTAACCGTAGCGCAGCATGATGGGCAGGGAGATCAGGCCCATGGAAATGACGGAGGCGGCGACAACGCCGGTGGTGGCGGCAAGCATGGCGCCGACAAATATGACGGCGTAGGCGAGGCCGCCGCGGATGGTGCCGAACAGCTGGCCGATGGTTTCCAGCAGGTCCTCGGCCATGCCGGAGCGCTCAAGGATCAGCCCCATGAATGTGAAAAAGGGGATCGCAAGCAGCGTGTCGTTGCGCATCACTTCGTAGATGCGGCCGGGCATGGAATTGAGCAGCGGCCAGGAGAGGGAGATGACACCATCGGAGTAGGGGGCGAGTTCGACGCCGACGACGAAGAACATCAGCCCCACCGCGCCGAGCGAGAAGGCGACCGGGTAGCCGAGCAGCAGGAACGCGACGAGCGCCGCGAACATGAAGGGCGCAAGGTTCTGCGCGAGGAAGACGGCCATGATCGTTCGTTTCCCCGCTCGCGCTATTCTTTAGGTACTACGGCGGCCGTCACGGCTTCGTGGTAGCCGCCCTGTGGCCTTGGCTCCGGTATGTCGCCACGCATGATGGCGATGCGCTTGATCAGCTCGGAGAGGCCTTGCGCGAACAGCAGCGCGAACGCGAGCGGGATGAGCGCCTTGATCGGCCATTGTGGCAAGCCGCCTGCGTCTTTGGATTGCTCGTTCTGGAGCCACGAGATCGCGGCGTAATGGTAGGACGTGTAGAGGATGAGGGCTGCGGTCGGCAGCAGGAAGAAGACGTGGCCGATGACCTCGATGATGTTGCGCGTTCGCTGCGAGAGCTGCGCGCTGACGATGTCGATGCGGATGTGGTCGTTGTCCTTGAGCGTCCAGGGAGCAGCGAGCAGGAACGCTAGCCCGAACAGCCACCACTGAACCTCGAGCCAGGCATTGGAACTGGTGTCGAACAGTTTGCGAATAATGGCATTGCCGGCGCTGATGATGGCGGCGATCAGAATCAGCCAAGCGACGTGCCGGCCGATCCAGGTATTCACCGCATCGATCGCGCGGCTCAATCCGAGTAGTGCCTGCATCCCTACCCCGTTTCCCATCGGCACACCGGTGCCGCCCCCCGATTGCCGCACCCTTGTTTTCCGGCCCGCCGGTGCTTTCGTATACAGGTGAGCCTTGGTGACTTCCAGCGCGGCCTCTCCTAGTATCCGGCCACTTCTTGGCAGGGTCCGCTGGCGCACGTTCTCAGAGTGCGCGCGATCCGCCTTACCCCCCGACGATCCCAGGAGCATGGAATGGCAGTCGATAAGAACAAGGTCCTGGACGCGCTGCGTCGCGTCAAGGGGCCGGACCTCACGAGCAATCTGGTCGACCTGGGGCTCATCTCCGAGGTGCTGATCAAGGATGATCGCGTCTATTTCTCGATCACTGTCCCGGCGCATCGCGCGCAAGAGCTAGAGGCGTTGCGGCAGGCCGCCGAAAAGGTGGTCAGCGGTCTTGATGACGTGGCGGGCGCCACCGTCGTGCTGACGGCGGAACGCGGTGGAATGTCCGCGCCGCCGCCTCCGCCGCTCCCCTCGCGTGCGGCAGCGTCGCCGGCTCCTGCCGCCAGCAACGTGACGGAACATCCGCGTGTGCGTGAAGCGCGTGAAAAGGGGACCACCGGTGACGGGGCGGGTGCGCGCGCGGCACCAGCCGGGCCTGCGCCGACGATCACGCCGCGTTCGGCGAATCAGCCGCTCGGTATTCCCGGCATCAAGCATCTGATCGCGGTGGCGTCGGGCAAGGGCGGTGTCGGCAAATCGACGACGGCGGTCAACCTTGCGCTTGGACTGCGCGCGATCGGGCTCAAGGCCGGCATCATGGATGCCGACATCTACGGGCCATCGCAGCCGCGACTGCTGGGCTTATCCGGCAAGCCGCACGTGACGGAGCAGAACAAGCTGCGGCCTATGGAGGGCTACGGGCTCAAAGCGATGTCCATGGGCTTCATGGTGGACGAGGGCACGCCGATCGTGTGGCGCGGGCCGATGGTGGTGCAGGCGCTGAACCAGATGCTGCGCGAAGTGATGTGGGGCGAGCTTGACGCACTCATCATCGACATGCCGCCGGGCACGGGTGACGTGCAGCTGACGATGGCGCAGCAGGTGCCGCTGTCGGGTGCGGTGATTGTTTCAACACCGCAGGACCTGGCGCTGATCGACGCGCGCAAGGGGCTCGCCATGTTCCAGCGCGTCAACGTGCCGGTGCTCGGTCTCATCGAGAACATGAGCTACTTCCTGTGCCCGAGCTGCGGGACGCGCAGCGACATCTTCGGACACGGCGGAGCGGAACTGGAGGCGCAGAAGCTTGGGCTGCCGTTCCTCGGCGGTGTGCCGCTGCACATGGAAATCCGCGAGCGGTCCGACAGCGGCCGGCCGATTGTCGCCACCGCGCCGGATAGCCCGCAGGCGCTGATCTATCGTGAGATCGCGGCCAAGGTCTGGGGCGAGGTGCAGAATGCGGCGGGGGCTGCGGAGAAGGCCCCCGATCTGATGGTGTCGCCCGGCAGCGATGTGCTGCACGTGGCGTTCGAGGGCGGCGAAAAATTCGACCTGCCGGCAGAGATGCTGCGCGTGATGAGCCCATCGGCGGAAGTGCAGGGCCATTCGCCCGAGCAGCGCGTGACGGTTGCGCGGAAGAAAAACGTGCGGATTTCCGAACTGCGTCCAATCGGCAATTACGCGGTGCGGATCGTGTTCGACGACAAGCACGATACGGGTCTTTTCACGTGGGACTACCTGCGTACCCTCGGCCGCGAGAAGGAGAGCCGCTGGGCGGAGTATCTGGCGGAGATGGAGAAGAAGGGGTTGAGTAGGGGGTAGCTTTTCTTCGCAGTTGAACCGGGTGGCTCACGAATGTGGAGTTGCCGGAGAGGGGTGTGCTCTCCGGCTGTTAGTTTGCTTGGCTGAGTGGGGAGACGTATCACTCGACCGAACAAGGGACTTCGGCCGTCGTGCCGGTGGCGGGGATGAACCTGCGGCAGGCGGATGGCGTGGCTGCGACTTCGACCGTGTCGGCGTCTTTCATTTCGTTCGTTGCGGTCGTTGCGGTCTCTACCTTCGCCGGTGCTGCCTCGGAGGCATCGGCCAGTTTGATCGCCTTGGCAGCGGCGCGGGCTTTGGCGATCTCGATCGACTTCTGACGCTTGGCGGCTGCAATAGCGCGGGCCTCGGCAGCACGCTTGGCGCGGAGCTTGGCGGCATAGGCTGGCGAGGCCGTGCTGTAGCTGGTGCGGGCACTATAGCCCCCGTGTCCCCCACCGCATCCGGCGTGGGCGGCAGCGGTCAGGAGGAGCGATGCCAAGATGGCGGCGGTGACCGTTGCGACAAAAGACTTGAGCATCATGGCGGTGATCCTTCGGTTCGAAGCCGTTGTTGGGATCACTCTGGCAGGGGATGTGAGGGCGCGCTGTTCCGACAGTGACTCTTTGCAAACGCTCCCAGCAAAGGGGTTGTCACGGCTATGACAAAGGCCGCATCACTTTCGTGACGCGGCCTGTTTGCTTGGCCCACACTCGGCAAGCCGGTGTGGGGCTGGATCAGGCAGCCTTGCGGGCGACTGAACCGCGGACGGTGGTGATCGGCTTCTTGAAGCGGGCGCCGTCGGTGGGAAGGCGCAGCTTTTTCACGACGGCTTCGCGAGCGTTGAAGGCATCCGCGAAGGCCGTGAGTGCCATCTCGGGGCGCAGAACGCCCTGGATGTCGATTGCGACATAGCCAGTCGAGGGCCAGGCCTCGATGGCGATGCGGCCGCCAGTGAACGACACGGTGCCGGTGACGGCGCCGGTCTTGGGCTGACGCTTCAGGTCCGACGACGTGACAGAGAGGCGCGAGAACGCAAGAGCGCGTCCCACGGCCCGCTGCACAGCGCGGACAGTGCCGATTTCACCGGCGCCAGTCAGATCGATGGCGACGGTTTTCAGCGATACGGTATCGGAACTTTCGGTCCCGCAATCCACGCGCTCATCGCGCGCTACCACAGCGAATTCTTCCTCTTGGGCGGGGCTTGAACGAGTCAAGTCCATCCCCAATTGGAAGAGGGCGTCATTAAAGGCCATGTGACCCTCCCCAACCAGCAGATAGATTCAACCCGTCCGCTCCTTACCTTAGGGGTGTGGGGATTGCTCCTTGACCTTAGGGGCAGGTGGACGAACGGAGAGGGGTGCATATGAGGCCAGTGCCCCCCCTGCGCAAGAAAAAAATGACCCCAGGGGCAAAATAAATTGCGGATGCGTTTCACTGGACCTTAACGCGGATCTGCAAGGGGTTAGCCCGCGTATTGCAGTGCAGACTTTGCCGTCTACGGTGCAGAATATTTTTGTTGTTTTTTACGCGTTTGGAGACCGATTTCGCGGAGCCGGCCGGAGGGCGCGATTATTGAGCAGCGTCGCCGCCGTTGCCGAACAAGCCGCGCAGGATTTCCTTCGTATCCTTGCCTTTAAACTGCTTGCCAATCTCCTTGATGGTTTCGACCGCTTTGTTCGGGTCTTTGAGGACACCGCCAAGATCGGGCGCGAACTTCGGCTTTTCCCAGGGACCCTGGACTTTCAGCGGGATTTCCAAACCGCCGATGTCGATCGCGCCGCCTTGGCCGCGGGCGTCGGCGACGATCTTCGGCTTCAGCGTGTAATCGATGGAGCGGTCGCCGAGCTTGACCGCGCCTTCGCCGGTGACGCGGATCAGGGGGCCGACGAGCTTCAGGTCGGAGTTGCGGGCAACGCCATTGTTGATGGCCCAGCTCGAGGTCATTGAGCTGAAGTCGGTCTTCTCAGTCGGTGATGAGGAGAGGCCGCCGAGTTTGCCCTGGCCGATGTTGCGCAACAGGCCCGGTATGTTGATGCCGACGATGGCGCCGTCGTTGAAGGCGATGTCGGCGCTGCCGCCAAGGGAGTTCATGATGGCCGCTTGCGTTTTGCCCTGCCCGGTGACACCGGCGGCGATCTTGGCTTTGCCAGCGAGCCAGTCGAGGTCGGCGGCGTCTTTCAGGAGCGGCAGGCCTTCGACGCCCTCGAGCGCGACATTCGTCGTGATGCGCGGGTAGGCGAGGTCGGAGGCGTCGATGGCGACGAGGCCTTTGCCGCGGCCGCCGTAAAGCTGGACGTCGCTGAAGTCGACCCGGAGGACGCCGGCCTTGAGGCTCGCTGCAACGTTCGACTGGCCGACTTTGATCTCTTTGTAGAAGAGGCGGCCGACGGTGAGGCGAGCGTCTGCGTCGACGACGTTGAGGAGCGAGAAGTCGTATGCTTCCGTGCTCCAGCCGGAGCGCTGCGCGAAGCCGCGAACTTGAGGTCCGGTCGCCGGCGGGTTGGCTTTCAGAATGTCTTCGATCGACTGCGGAGTTTCCGGTGTTGCCGGTTTCTCGGCCGGCTGCGTCGCGGGGGCGGGCTCTGGTGGTGGCGATGTCGCG
Organism: uncultured Alphaproteobacteria bacterium; assembly: GCA_963778225.1. Classification (GTDB taxonomy): domain Bacteria; phylum Pseudomonadota; class Alphaproteobacteria; order Rhizobiales; family Hyphomicrobiaceae; genus JAGVSR01. The sequence goes on along the minus strand of CAVZTR010000009.1, from coordinate 106,360 downwards.
GATGGCGCGCCCAGGATGGCGTTGAGGTCGAGTTCGGCGAACTTGAGGTTGGCTTTCAAGATCGGGCGAGCGCCGCCTGTGGTCACCGCGATGTCGCCGGTGCCTTTCGTGCGGTCTACGGCCCCCGTTGCGCCGCTTAAAGTCCACGTGTTGTTGGCGGCGGAGAGCTTGCCGGTGACAGCCAGCGGTCGATCGGGTGTCTCGGCCGGCTGCTGCCTTTGTGCGAAGGCCAGCAAGCGATGCAGCGACGGCGAGGACAGCGCGAGGTTGCCATCAAGGTCGGGGGCATCGCTGAAGCGGACGTTGCCGTCGTAGCGAAGATCGAGAGGCTGGCCTTTGATGTGCGCGATGAGGCGCGCCGACGAGGACCGCAGGACTTCGTTGGGAGAGGTTATCTCGCTCGTCAGGGTGAGGGTATTGTTGCGCCAGCGGAAGGAGCCATCGACCATGGCGGTGCCGTCGAGGGATGGCGCGGCGATCGTGAGATCGATGCCGGAGGCTGTCTCGACGGCATTGGTGCGCAGGTCGGAATAGAGAACGGTGCCGCGCGTGATGCGCACATCGCCGAGTGTGAGTTTTTGCAGCGTGGGGGACCGTCCTTCGGGGAGCGAAGCCGGAGCATCCGAGACGATGCCGGGATCGGGTGCCGCCTGGGCAAAGCGGATTTTTGCTTGCTGCGGGAGTGCGGCGGCAAATTCCCAACTCTTGCGGCCGCCGGCATCGACTTGGAGACTGAGCACGGGCTCTTCGAGGCGCACATCCTGCACTTCGACTTCGCGCTTCAGAAGCGGCATGAGCGCGACGCTGGCGGTGAGGCTCTTGATGGTGATCAGCGGCGGGGCCGTCATGCCGGGCGGTGCGGACAGCGACACGTTCGACATGCTGACGCCGAGAGACGGGTAGAACGTGAACGATGTCGGGCCCTTAATGACGAGATCGCGGCCCGTCTCATTCTTGACGCGCTGCACGATCTGGTCGCGAACGAAATCAGCAGGTCCGGCGATGTAGAGGGCGGCGGCTCCGGCGCCGGCAAGCCCCACCACCACCAGCAGAATGACGGCCAGGATCTTCAGGATGCCTGAGCCGCCGTCGTCATCCGGTGGACCGGAACGATAGCGGGCCGCCGGAGGCGGAGGCGGCATGCGTCCACCGGGCGGCGGTCTGTAGCCGGGCGGTGGCGGAGCGGGACGATAATTGGGCTGCTGGCCATGGCTCGGCGGGGGCCCGAAGTCCTGTCCCGGCCGCGCGGCGCGAGGATCGACTTCCGCGCTAGGACGATAGGCGCCGAGGCTCGGCGGTTGGGCGGGCCGTCGCGGAGGTTTATTCGACGTCATGAGGGCCTCGACGGACGCGCGGTGGTGCGGCGCGATCAAAATTCGAAAGCATCGTTGCTGCCAGACTTGGGGCTATGAGTTTCTTGGAGCAAGAGATTTAGCGCCGCGGGCAACGCGCATGCACCCCTTTGCTCCGGTCATGAGCCTAAAGTCGGCAGCGGGCACGAATGTGTTCGCGCGTCCCGCCCGCCCACCTGACTGGCAAGATTCATATGCAACCGGAAGCTGAGGTTGGGATGGAGCGGGGTGGGACGGGATTCGTCTCGTGGAGTCAGCGCGGTAAAGCAAAGTCATCCACAATCGCGCCATTCGGGGGCCCTGAAATCGGCGATCGAATCTCCTAGATTCAACCTATGGATGAATCTAGTTATCGATTGTCTCTTCGTCGGCCGGTGGCGTTTGCGCTGGGTGGCGTTGCTGTTTCCTTGGCTCTGGCGTCGCATGCCGACGCTCTCACCTGGTTCGGCCAGTCCGAACTCGCCGGCACCGCGTCCGTGATCGACGGTGACACCATCGATATCGATGGAAAACGCGTTCGCCTCGAGGGAATCGACGCTCCGGAAACGGCGCAGGTGTGCCGCCGCGCAAATGGCGGGGAATGGTCCTGCGGACGGGCGGCGGCGGATGCACTTGCTCAATTGGTCGGCACGCGCCGGGTCACGTGTCGCGACGAGGGCACGGATAAATATGACCGTGTTCTCGGCGTCTGCTCGGTTGAAGGCGTGGAAATCAATGCCGAACTCGTACGGCGCGGGTACGCGTGGGCGTTCGTCAAGTATTCGGAACGGTATGTGAAGCAGGAAGCCGAGGCCAAGGCGGCCGCTGCCGGCATTTGGCAGGGCGAAGCTGAACCGGCTTGGATTTACAGGCAAAATCGCTGGAAAGTCGCGGAGGGAGATGCGCCTCAGGGCTGCGCCATCAAGGGCAACATTACGGAAAATGGCCAGATCTATCACATGCCCTGGAGCCCCTGGTATGGGCGGGTCAAGGTGGACCCCGAGCGGGGCGAGCGCTGGTTTTGCAGTGAAGCGGAAGCTCAAAATGCTGGGTGGCGCTCGGCAGGGCTTCGTTGATCGGTTGAATATGCTGCCGGCTCCGCGTTGACAGACGGCGCGGCGCGAGGGATTCTGCCAGGAAGAATTCTGCTCATCCAAATTCCGCGAGGACAATATGCGCCTGAGCGCACGGGTCGTCAGTGCATGCCATGCCGCCGCTGCGCTTGCCGCGTTTACAGCGGGGGTCCTGGGATCGAGCGCAGCCTTCGCTGGTCCGGCGTGGGATGGGATCAAAGCGGAGGTCTACGGATCGCGGGCGCTCCTTGACGGGTCGGCGGTAATCAAGTTCAGCGCACCGTACCGGCCGGATGATGTGATGGCGGTCCCTCTTGCAGCGGACGTGCATCTGCCGAAGGGGCAGGCGATCAAGTCCGTCTCATTCATCGTGGATGAGAACCCTTCGCCGGTTGCAGCCGTCTTTCAGGTCGGAGGTGCGCGAGATCACGTGGCGCTTACGACGTACATTCGTCTCAACCAGCAGTCCGACGTCCGCGTCGTCGTCGAGTCGGCTTCGGGCGAACTCTTCATGGTGGAACAGCTTGTGAAGTTTGCCGGCGGACAAGCTTCGTGTTCGGCGCCTCCGCAGGGTTCGCCGGAGGAGATCGCAGCGAATATGGGCAAGATGACGCTTGCGCTGCAAGGACCGCAGGCCGTGTCGTCCAAAGCGGTCCAGCGTGCTGAATTCGAACTGAACCATCCCAATCACACCGGGATGGTGCTGGACCAGATCACGCTGTTTTATGTTCCTCTGCTGATGGTGGAGCAGATCGAAGTCAAACAGGGTGATGACGTAGTGCTGACCATGTCCGGCAGCATCACGATGAAGCAGAATCCCAAGTTTGCCTTTGATTTCACGACCAACGGCGCAACAGAGATGACGGTGACGGCGCGCGATACGAGCGGCGCCGTGTTCTCTCGCACGTTCCCGATCGGGCCTGCGAGCTGATAGCCCACTTCGGCGCCGAATAAAAAAGAACCAGCGAAATGCAGTCATTGCATTCGCCGGTTCTTAATTTCAGACGCGCGCCGGACGGTGGGCGGTCCTGGATGGAAGTCGCCGCTCGTACTAGGCCGCTTCGCTGAGGACGGTGAGCTTGCCGCTCACTTCCTCGATCTCGGCCACGTATTCGGTCCACTCCTGCTTGTCTTCCGCCGTCTGGGTCGCATCGGCGATGGATTCCTTGAGATCCGCCGCCGCTACGCCGAGGGCGTAGATCAGCGTTTCGACCTCGGAATCGCTCAATTCGATCATGGGCATCGAAGGGTCTCCACGTCAGGTTGGGAGCGCGACGCGCAGCTACAGCCGAATGGCTGCCTCGGCGAATCGCGCCTCAAATGCATAAGTGACTCGCGGCGCATCCCGAATAGGAATCGGCGTTGACTTTGCGAAAGCCCGGCGGCTGATGTCATGAAAAATGGCGCACCCGGCAGGATTCGAACCTGCGACCTTTGGATTCGGAATCCAACACTCTATCCAACTGAGCTACGGGTGCATTCGGCCGCCGAGGCGGCCGGGACCTGCTAGATAGCTCATTCGGGTGCCGCCCGCAAATGCCCGAACTTGCGGCGTGACGGGAGGCCGGTGTCGAACCACTGTGGAGCCAAAATGCCTGACATGCGTCCTCCCCGGCCTGGGGAACGGTCGATCGATCTCCCGGGAGGGTTCGATGCCTCCCTCTACTTCATCGGGCGTATCCATACGCCGTGGAAGACGACCGGCGCCTGTCCCAAGAACAGCGCGGCGCGGCGGGACGTGCTGGCGACCGTGGACCTCGACCCCCGCTTTGCCGAAGGGCTTGAGGGCATCGAACTCATGTCGCACCTGATCCTGCTCTATTGGCTGGATCTGTCGGCGCGAAACCTGATCGTCCAGGCGCCGAGCCATGCGCCTCGTCCGCGCGGGGTGTTCGCGCTGCGCTCGCCGGTGAGGCCCAACCCGATCGGCTTGTCTGTTGTGGAACTCGTCTCCGTGGCGAGAACATCATTGACCATCCGCAACATCGATTGCGTGGACGGGACGCCGCTGATCGACATCAAGCCGTACTTTGCCTCGACCGACAGCGTGCCTGACGCGCGGCGGCCCTGATTACGCTTTCGGCGTCGCCAGCGCGGACCTGCCGGTCAAGTCGCGGTGGGTTTGCTGGAGGTGCCGCCGCCGTATGCTTGGCGGTTCTTCGAACCAGCGGTGGCAGGCGCGGGAAAAAGCCGACAGCTCCGAAAAGCCGAGCAACAGAGCGATCTCGCTCAGAGGCAGATCCGTGTCACGGAGATAGTCTTCGGCCAGTTGCCGGCGGGTAGTCTGGAGCAAGTCTTCAAAGGAGGTTCCCTCCGCGGCTAGCCGCGCTTGCAGAGCCCGCGGGGAGGTTCCGTCCTCAAGGGCGATGGTTTCGAGCGTCACGTCGCCGTGGCCCAACCGCCGAGAGATGATCTTCTTGATGACGTGCGGGTATCCTTGCTCGGTGCATCGTTCACGGAGCATTCGCTCGCCGAGGTCCTGCAGAAGGCTGAACAACCTTGGATCGGCCGTCGCGTTGCGATGATCGAGCGTGTTCGTAGCGATAAAGAGACGGGTTTCTTTCGCTGCAAACGAAATCGAAGGACCGAGCACACGATGCAACAGAGCTTTGCAAGGAAGTTCCGGGCAAGCCAATTCAACGTGGACCGGGTCCCAACTGCCACCGGCGGCGGTGCGCAGACGAGCGACGGTCGCACCGGTTGCGAAGAGAAGATATTGCATTGCGCGACTCTGCACCCGAGGCACAAGGCGCCAAGTCAGCGTCGTGACCGCGCCATCGTTTTTTACCGCGATCGTAACCGGGTGAATGACGAGCGATAGGTAGCGCACGATGACATTAAGGGCATCCCGGACGGACGCTGCATTCCGCAGAAGATATCCGTATGCACCAGTTTCGCCGGGGTTGAAGGCTTCCGCCCAATGGGCTCCAAAACATGGTGAGTTCGTCGCCAACGCGGCGGCATCGAAAATCGCGACGATCTTTTCGAGCGGGACTTCCGAGTGTTCACTCAGAAGCGTCTCGGGGCTCACGTGCGCTGCTTTTAGAACGTCAGTGTACAGAACCCCCTGTTTTTGCAGGAATGTATCCATTCCATGCAAAATCGCGGGGTTCACGTATGGTCCCTTGCTTAACATTTTGCCGCTCTCAGACACTCGGTGCGGAACTAATTGCCGGCTTGGCGCTTTTATAATGCACCCACTTCTGACCATCCGGTCAAAAAGCAGAACACTGGGTCAATCGGCTCATGATCCAAAGTCCTAATCTCACACACGGCAACGAGTGAACATTCTCGGCAGTCATTGGGAGAAAACCACTCGCTGAAAAACAGTGCGATTATGAGGAAAGGTTTCAAATGAACGCTCCTGTCAATCTCGTGTCAACGAGCACAACTCACCTGTTACATCGCGCTGGTCAGTTGGCTGAAGATTTGTTTGCCCGCTCGATCGGCGAAATAGGAATTACCGCGCGCCAGTTTGTCGTGCTTTCGGTTGTCGATGGCCTGGAAGATCCGAGCCAGACGGCGCTGTGTGAAATTTCGGGGATTGATCGATCCACCCTGGCGGACATCGTTCGCCGGCTGGTCTCGCGTGGACTGCTGTCGCGTCGCCGGACACGGCAGGATGCTCGCATGTATGCCGTCCGGATCACGCCGGAAGGCAAGGAAGTGCTTCAGCGCGCTCTGCCCATCGCTGCCAAAGTCGATGAGTCGCTCGTGGAGTCGCTCAGTCCGGAACAGCGGGAAGAGTTCAGCACGTATCTCCAGAAGGTTGTATCCCGGCAGGGGCCGAGGGAAGCTGGGCGGGATAGAAGCGCTGAAAGCGAGTTGAGGACCTAAAAACCAAGGTCGGCTGCTGATTTATGGGCACCGCTGGAGAGACCCGGCGGTGCCCATACTGCTTTGGAGCGCTTGGGCCGAGCGGCGGTAAGGTAGGGCTAGCGCTGGAGGGCGTTCTGCCTATAGTCCGCGCTTGATGAGCACGTCCCAGCCATTTCCCCGATCTGCCCCGCCTGCGACCGCCGATGGCTCTAACGAGCCTGTCCCGATCGTCAAAGGAAGCCATGTCTACCTGATCGACGGGTCGGGCTTTATTTTCCGCGCGTTCCATGCGCTCCCGCCTCTCACGCGCCCGTCGGACGGGTTACCTGTCGGGGCGGTACACGGCTTCTGTACGATGCTGTGGAAGCTGCTTCAGGAGAGCAAGGTTTCGGAGGCGCCGACACATCTTGCGGTGATTTTCGACGCTGGGCGCGAGACGTTTCGCAACAAGATCTACGACAAGTACAAGGCGAACCGGCCGCCGCCGCCTGATGAACTCGTGCCGCAATTTGCGCTGATCCGAGACGCAGTGCGGGCGTTCAACGTGCCGTGCATCGAGCTTGATGGGTACGAGGCCGACGATCTGATCGCGACTTACGCACGGGATGTCGTTAATCGCGGCGGCGATGTGACAATCGTCTCGTCGGATAAGGATCTGATGCAGCTCATTCGTCCCGGCGTGGTGATGCTGGACGGCATGAAGGCGAAGAAAATCGGGCGCGACGAGGTCCTGGAGAAGTTTGGCGTCCCGCCGGAAAAGGTTGTCGATGTGCAGTCGCTCGCGGGCGATTCGACAGACAACGTGCCCGGCGTGCCCGGGATCGGAGTGAAGACCGCGGCGGAGTTGATCAACGAGTACGGTGATTTGGATACCCTGCTGGCGAGAGCGGGTGAGATCAAGCAGCCCAAACGGCGAGAGAAGTTGATCGAGTTCGCGGAGCAGGCGCGCATATCACGTGAGCTCGTCACGCTCATGAATAATGTCCCCGACGCAGTTCCGGTCGAGAGTTTTGGCGTTCGCGATGTGAACGCCGACGCGCTCATCGGGTTCTTGCGCGTGATGGAGTTCAACACGCTGACCCGCCGCATTGCGGAAAAGCTGGGTGTCGAGGCGCCGGCGCCGCTCGAAGCCTCCGTTGGATCATCAATAGCAAAAGCGAAGCCGAAGGGAACGGGCGAGGCGCCTCATGCGCCGCCGTCGCCGATGGGGACCGCTACTCCGCCGGAGGGCCTTGGCACACCGCGAAGTGGGGTGGAGGCAGGGCGGACCGCGGCCAGGGGTATTGCGTTCGACCGGGCAGCGTACAAGACAGTCACCACGGTGGAAGACTTGGAGGCGTGGGTCGCGATGGCGCGGTCGGCCGGTCGCGTGGCCTTCGATGCGGTGACGACGAGCCTTGATGCGATGCAGGCTGAGGTGGTCGGCGTATCGATGGCTGTCGCGGCCGGAGTTGCGTGTTACGTGCCAATCGCGCATGGCAAGATAGGCGCAGATCTTTTTGGTGAGTCAGCGCAGCTTCCGGGTCAAATCGCGCTGCGGGATGCGCTGGAACGGCTGAAGCCGCTGCTCAATGATCCGTTCACTCTGAAGATCGGTCACGACTTGAAGTTCGACGCGCTGGTCATGGCGCAGCATGGAATAACGATCGCGCCATTCGACGATACGATGCTGATGTCGTATGCGCTCGACGCGGGCCGCGGCGGGCATGGCCTCAGCGAGTTGGCGGAGAGGCATCTCGGACATTTATGTCTTTCGATGGACGACGTGCTCGCGCATTCGGCGGGCGCGAAGAAGTCCGCGAAGACGTTTGCCGGTGTGCCGATCGACAAGGCAACGGAGTATGCGGCGGAAGGTGCCGACGTGACGCTGCGTTTGTGGAGTTTGCTGAAGCCACGGCTGGCGGCGGAACGGGTGGCGACGGTATACGAGACACTGGAGCGTCCACTCATTCCGGTGATAGCGGCGATGGAGCGGGACGGAATCAAAGTCGACCGCGAGATCTTGTCTCGGCTTTCGGGAGCGTTCGCGCAGCGGGCTGCCGAGCACGAGGCGCTGATCTATGATCTTGCAGGCCACAAATTCAATCTAGGTTCGCCAAAGCAGCTGGGTGAGTTTCTGTTCGATACATTGAAGCTTCCGGGCGGCAAAAAGACCAAGACCGGCCAGTGGGAGACACGGGCAGGCCTGCTCGATGATCTGGCGCAGAATGAAGAGTTGCCGCCTGATGCACGACGCCTCATCGATACGATGCTTCAGTGGCGTCAATTGACGAAGCTGCGATCAACCTACACCGACGCCTTGCCGGATTTTGTGCAGGCAACGACGGGGCGCATTCATACGCGCTACGCGCTGGCGGCAACAACAACGGGACGGCTCTCGTCGTCCGATCCCAACTTGCAGAACATTCCAATTCGCACGAAGGAAGGACGCGAAATCCGCACGGCCTTCATTGCCGACGCGGGGTGCTGCCTGGTCTCTGCGGACTATTCGCAGATCGAGCTGCGCGTGCTTGCGCACATTGCCAACATCCCGCAGTTGAAGACGGCGTTTGCCGAGGGTCTCGACATTCATGCGATGACGGCGAGCGAGATGTTCGGCGTGCCGCTGTCGGAGATGACGGGCGAGGTTCGGCGGCGCGCGAAGGCGATCAACTTCGGCATCATCTACGGCATTTCTGCATTCGGGCTTGCCAACCAACTTGGGATCAGCCGCGAAGAAGCAGGTGCCTACATCAAGACATACTTCGAAAGGTTTCCCGGCATTCGCGACTACATGGAGGGAACAAAGACGTTCGCGCATGCGACCGGATATGTGGAGACGATCTTCGGCCGGCGCATTCATTATCCGGAGATCAATACTAAGAACCCGTCGATGCGGGGTTTTCTGGAGCGCGCTGCGATCAACGCGCCAATCCAAGGGTCGGCGGCAGATATCATTCGGCGGGCCATGATCCGTGTTCCGGAGGCACTGGCGGACGCAGGCCTGTCAGAGGCGCGTATGCTGCTCCAGGTGCACGACGAGCTCGTTTTCGAAGTGCCTGTCGGGAAAGCCGATGCGCTCATCGAGACGGCGAGGTCTGTGATGGAGCGCGCGGCCGAGCCCGCGGTGCGGCTGTCGGTTCCGATCCATGTCGATGCCAAGGCTGCCGGAAACTGGGAAGCAGCTCATTAAGAAGCGCCCGGCGGCCGTCGATAAGGTTAACTCGCGGCGCTCCAAAGAAAATCTGATCGGATTCTCACGAACTTGCGATTTGAACGTGTGCACGGCAATCGGTACACCACAGTCACTGAAGCCGGTCGGAGATCCCGGCATCGAAATTTGGAGGAGATACACCATGAAGACCTGGACCAAGCCCGCCGTTCGCGAACAGGAAGTCGGCCTCGAAGTGACGTCGTACCTGCCGGCAGAAATCGACGTTATCTAAACGTCGGTTCGGTTATCGAATTCAAACGCGGTGGTTGCGAGCGCAACCGCCGCGTTTTTCGTTTTGTTGCGCCTGGTGATTCAGATCGCCCATCAGTCGGGGTAGGCGAATTGATCAGGAACTCTGATTAAGACATCACGTACTTGCGATTTGAGGTTATCGCTGCTTGGGAGTATGTTTTCCTCATCGGGCCAGGGAGATCGGCCCCAATTTGGAGGAACCATCATGAAGACCTGGACCAAGCCCGCCGTTCGTGAGCAGGAAGTCGGCCTCGAAGTGACGTCGTACCTGCCGGCAGAAATCGACGTCATCTAAACGTCGGTTTCACTTGTAGAATTCGGAAACGCGGTGGTTGCGAGATGCAGCCGCCGCGTTTCTCATTTTGTCGAGCGTGGACCCTGTTCCCGCACCCCTAAGCGGTAGCTTGACTTCGATCAGTATTGCGTCGGTAGTCCATAAGGCACTCTGATAAGACTCTCACGCGATTGCGATTTGTAGTTATGAAGCGCGTTGCTTATATGTGAGGCACCCCACTGAGGGAGTTTCAGTGGGGCAATTGGAGGAAAAGATCATGAAGACCTGGACCAAGCCCGCCGTTCGCGAGCAGGAAGTCGGCCTCGAAGTGACGTCGTACCTGCCGGCCGAGATCGACGTTATCTAACGTCGTCTCGCTTAAGCGGTTTTTTTGGTGCGGCGGCCCTCACGGGCCGCCGTTACTGTTTTGGGGCCTGCTCGAATGTACTTCCTGGCGTCTCGATCCTGTCGATCCCGTTTGGTAGGCTATCGCCGAATTGGCGTTCATTTTCCGGCAGACGGTGGCTTAGCGCATGAAACGGCTCGAAGAATTTGGACGACCCGTGGCGCTGGATGAGGTTGCCCGGCTATTTGCCGAACGGGTGTCCGCGGCGGACCTCGAAGGGTGCGGCCCCTTCCGCGATTGGGTTGAGCAGATCCTCGTCGATCATCCGGAAAAGAAGGCGCTCGTGTTCGATCCGGGCGCGCTGATCGAGGAAGATCTCGTTCTGGAAACGGACGCGGAGCCCTTTACCGAGGGTTTTAGCTGCATCGTGGCGCTCGGTGACCTCATCGTGACCGGCCGAATCTTCAACTCAGATGTCGAAAGTGGACCTTCCTTGCTGGTCGCCGGCAGCCTGAAGGCAGGCGATATCATCAAGGCGGCCTCGGCGGTGGTGGTGCTGGGGTCCGTCACCGTCGATCGGCTGGTTGTCTGTGACGGCGACAACGGGGTGTTCCTTGTTGGCGGCAATCTGAGTGGTGAAGCGCTGATCGATTGCGACCATGAGATTTTGGTGGTCGGCGACGTGACCGCGACGATCGCCAGCGACGATCTCGGCAATATGCGCGAGCTTCTCGTTGCCGAGGTCTTTGAGGACCCCGAGGATTCCACCAACGAGTGGCCTGAAGGGGATCTGATCCGGGAGCGATTGCTTGCCGGATTGCCGGTTTTGCGAACGCCAGCCGGCTGAATTAAAGCGAATCACTGACGCCATTTTGAGTTTTGCCCGGCCGGTGGGGCCGGGCCGCGATCGCATCTGCGCGATCAAAGCCCCGTAAAACGGGGATTTTCGAATTCTGGGGCAGGGCTTAACCGCCCGTTTACTACGGGCTGAGACCTTCGTCGCAAGGGGTCATTCTCCCGTTCCGCGTGAAGACCGCTGTTGCCATCTGCCCCGCGCACGCGATCACCGGACCACCGTCAATCCGATCGATCTTGACTGCTCGGGCCCAGCCGTCGCCGCGCGCGACCCGAAGGACACGTGAAATGTCGAGAACGGAACCGGGTTACCAGGATTTTCAAGCTGCTGCGGCGGACGCGCGCGAGCCCGGGCTTCCCACGGAACTCTGGTCGCTCCTGAAAACCATTTCGAACCAGATCGACGAGGCTGATCAGCGCCACACCGGTCTGCTGCAGGATTTACGTGATCGCTTGGCCGTACTGAGCCTTGAGGCGGAAGATGCCCGGGCGTCCGTGCCCGCAAGCGCCGCGCCCGTTTACGATCGGATCGAAAACGGTCTTGCCGAACTCGCGCAGCGGATCGACGCGATGGACGAGAGCGTCGAACCAGCATCGCCCGCGTATGCGGCACCCGCTGCCCTCCGGTCGGCCGTCGGCTCAGCCGCTATGGACGAGCGCGTGACCGCCGGGCCGGCGGCGATCGATCCTTTCGACGTGGTCGGCGACGATGATGGTGATGGGGCGCCGTGGGATGCTTCGGATGCCGAAGCCCTGACGCGCATCTACGAGGAAAGCGACGCAGCGCTTGTCCGGACCTCTCCACGCTCCGAGACTCCCTCGCGTGATCCCGCAGATGCCCCCGACACGGCGTCCCCATCGGCAGGACACGCATTGATGCAGGCTTATGCCGCTGAGCCGGTAGCTCATGGCGCCGGGGCGCTTCTCGATGATCGGGCGTGGCTCGATCAGCGTCTGTCGGACATTGCGGCGCGGATCGAACAGTCGCTGGCGGACATGCGGCCCGACTTCAGTGTGGACAGCCTCGGCGTGCGCTTTGACGCCTTCGAGGAGCGGATGGGGTCCGTGCTGGGGGATGTCGCGACGCGAACGGACGTCGAGAGCCTGCGTCTGCTTGAAAGTCAAATCCAAGAGCTTGCTTTGCATCTGGAGCAGACGGAGCGACAGCTCGGACGTTTGGACGGGATCGAAGAGCAGCTTCAGGCGGTCATCGATCATCTTTCGGCAGATTTCGCAGCAGGTGGGGAAGCTGCAAACGCCATCGCGCCGGATCTGAAGTCGCTGGCAAGTGCCACCGCGGATGAGGTGGCGCAGCGCTTCGCATCCTCGATGGGCGCGGCGCCGGACGACGGCCGTATCGACGAGCTTGGCTCACTCTTGCGCAGCATGATCCATGACCGCCGCCAGTCGGATGAGCAGACCTACACCATGCTCGATACGGTGCAGCAGGCGATGATCCGTCTTCTCGACAGGATCGATGCGTTGGAGATGTCGCAAGTCCATGCGCACCCGTCGCGCATGTCCGCGGCCGCACATCCTGTTCCTATGATGCCGCAACCATCCGCAGCGGCAGCCGATGTCGTCCATGATTTCGGCGCGCCGGAGCATAGCGAATCTTCACTGACACTGGGCTATGCTAAGCCGTCTGTCGCCGCGGCTCAGCCCTTTATCGCCGCTGCACAGGTCCCAAGCGCCGAAGCGTCGCCCGTCGATAAGCTGCGTCAGGATTTTATCGCGGATGCGCAGCGGGCCAAGATGCGCGCTGCAGCCGCCGCCGACAGCGTTGCAGAAGCGGCTGCACCTCCGGCGGGCGCACCGTCAGCACGCGCGATGCGCGGCCAGACTCGGGTTCAGGCGCAACCGCCGGATGCCAATCCGGATGTCAGTGCGGCTAGCGGGTCGTCGCGCAAGCAGCGGCTCACAGCTCTAGCGTTGTGCCTCGTCATCGCGGTCAGCGGTGCTGCGTTGCTCTCGAAGCGGTCAAAGACGCCTGCACCGGTTGAACCCGCAGCCGTGACGGAAACGATGCCGGCCACAGCGGCTCCGACCGAGCCCGGTGTGGCGGCTGACGGCGCCGGCGGATCCATCGACGTCCCCGCAGCTGAAGCTCCGGCACCTGCGCCCGGGGAGGGCGCTGGCTTTGAAGTTCCCGCTGAACCGACGGAAACGGTTCCAGCTCCCATGCCTGAAGCCGCCGCGCCTCAAACAAGCGGAGAAGCGCCGGCCGCAGGTGACGTGCAGCAAAATCGCTTGGAACAAGCTCCCGACGAGCAGCGACCGGCCCCGCAAGGAATTATTCTACAGGATGGGGCGCGCAAGCCGACGGCTCCGGAAATCGTGCATCTGCAGTCGCAGCAGAATGTGGCCGCGCTGTCTTCGCGGCTCGGGGACAATGCTTCGCGCCTTTCCCCGGCCGACCTGATGCCGGAAGAAGTTGCAAAGTATTCTGTGGCGCCGATTGCCGCCTCAGCCGGTGACCTGGAGCAGTTCCAGGTCCAGCCAGCGTCGCTATCGGTTGCGGCGCTTCCCGGCGAGAACGTCGATGTCCCCGTGTCGAGTGGCTCGAAGATGCCTAGCCAGGTGTCGCTGCCGCCCGCCACGGTTGGGCCGCTTTCTCTGAGGCTTGCAGCGGCGAATGGCGATCCGTCGGCGGCATTCGAGGTTGGTGCCCGGCTTGCAGAAGGCAAGGGAACGAGCCAGAACTTCGCGGAGGCCATAACCTGGTATCAGAAATCGGCGGCGCAGGGGTTCGCGCAGGCGCAATATCGCTTGGGTACGCTGTATGAACGTGGTCTCGGCGTGAAGGCCGATGTTGCGCGGGCTCAGAGCTGGTATGAGCGGGCCGCCGAACAGGGTCACATCAAGGCAATGCACAATCTCGCGGTGCTGAGTGCGGGACGGAGCACCGGCTCTCCTGATTACATCACCGGGGCGCGTTGGTTTGAAAGTGCTGCAGAGTATGGCCTCTCCGACAGCCAATACAATCTGGCCGTTTTGCACGAAAATGGACTGGGGGTGGCTAAGGATCCGGTCCAGGCCTTCAAATGGTATGCGCTGGCCGCGCATGCAGGGGATGGAGAGGCCGCGCGTCGGCGTGATGCTCTCAAGGCTCAATTGACGGCTGACCAGCGGTTGCAGGCCGAGAATGAGGTGGCGTCGTTCGTGCCGAAGCGGAGCGTGCCGATCGTCAATGACGCTCGAGTGGCCGGCGAAGATTGGAAGAAGCGTCAAGCCAGCTGATACGGCTTGAGAAAAAGCGGCATTCGCGCCACGCTGGAGCGCTGCCGGTCACGTTACCCAAGGGAGCCGGTGGCATCAGCCGTCCGGCTCCTTTACGTTGAGGTACGCACTTTGCTGTGGCCAGAATGACCGCAGCGTCCTCGCATGAGCGCCCCACATCTCATGAACATTTATCTACCCATTGCGGAAATGTCCGAGAGCATCCTCGTTCTGCTCGGCATGGGTGCGGCGGTTGGGTTTATTTCGGGGCTGTTTGGGGTCGGTGGTGGGTTCCTGATTACGCCGCTTCTGATCTTTACCGGCGTGCCCGCTCCCGTTGCGGTGGGGACGTCCACGGCGCAACTCGTGGCCTCGTCGGTATCCGGGGCGGTCGCGCAGTACAATCGGAACAACGTCGATATCAAACTTGGTTTCGTGCTGCTGGGTGGCGGGTTCCTCGGGACGGTGATCGGCGTCGAAGTGGTGCGAATTCTTCGTCAGGCAGGGCAATTCGATCTCTTCATCGCGCTTTGCTACGTGTTGTTCCTGGGCGTCATCGGCACGCTCATGATGATCGAGAGCCTGCAAACGGTTTGGAAGGCACGCGCCGGTGTGACGCCGTCGATGCGGCGGCCCGGCGAACATAGCTGGGTGCATGGCCTGCCGCTGAAGATGCGGTTCCAACGGTCCAAGCTCTACATCAGTGCCATTCCGCCGTTCTTGATCGGGGCATTCGTTGGGTTTTTGGCCGCGATCATGGGCGTCGGTGGCGGCTTCGTAATGGTCCCCGCGCTGATCTACTTGCTCCGCGTGCCCACGAACGTCGTCGTGGGGACATCGTTGTTCCAGACCGTTTTCGTTGCGGCTGCTGCCACCATTCTCCACGCCGGCACGCTTCTATCCGTCGATCTGGTGCTGGCGACGATCCTGATGATCGGTGGAGTCATCGGTGCGCAATTCGGGGCGTCGGCCGGCAGTCAACTCAAGGGCGAGCAATTGAGATTGCTGCTTGCGGGCATCGTTCTGCTCGTTTGCCTGCGAATTGGCTGGGATCTCGTGGTCACGCCGGCCGAGATCTATTCGCTGGCACCGTCGGCAGGTGGGTCATGAAACGCGTGGTCATGATCCTTATGCTCGTTCTCGGGGCATCAGCCGCGGGCTTTGTCGTGCCTGTGTTCCACGATCGTCCGGCTTTCGCGCAAGCACCACCGTCCAAAGCCAAGAAGAAAGTACCATCACCAACTGTTGCTCTACCCAGTCTGCCGCCGGAGACTGTGGAGGCCGATGTTTCGACGCGCACCATTGCGGTGACCTCGGGTTACTCCGGGGCCGAGATCCTGGTTTTTGGAACGATCGAGAACAGCAGGCAGCCGAGTGCGGAGTCGGGCTTCTACGACGTCGTGGTGGTGGTGGAGGGTGCGCCGGAAGCGTTGATGGTGCGCAAGAAGGGCCGCGTCGCGGGCTTATGGGTCAATACGTCGACGTTCAACTTCAACGCCGTGCCGAGCTACTACGCGGTCGCGTCTACGCGGCCCCTCGAGGAATTTGCGGATGCGACGATACTCGATGAGAACGGGATCGGGCTCGATGCCGTGCGGATGGCGGCCGCAGCCGATTCCGCGGTCAGGGTGTCGAGCGAGGACCTCATTGCCTACAAGTCGGCGGTGACGCGATTGAAGCAATCGGCGAGCCTATTCAAGCGTGATGACTATGGCGTCGTCTTCACGGGGCGCAGTCTATTCCGGTCGACGATCGGGCTACCTGCAACGGTGCCCGTTGGCCCGCTGACGGCCCGCGTATTTCTGTTTCACGAAGGCAAACTGCTGAGCCGGTATCAGTCACGCGTGGTTCTGGAGCGCGAGGGCATTGAGCGGTGGCTCTATGCATTTGCATTCGAGCGGCCGTTTCTCTACGGCCTCGTGGCGGTGCTGTTGGCGCTTGCGACGGGACTGCTGGCTTCGGCCGTCTTCCGCCGCCGCATCGCATAAGCTGCAACGTCAATCCGGGCGAAGCAGACGGGGCGCTACCGGATAGAGGCCTTCCTGACCGAGCATCCAGACGGCCATTCCGTCGGATCCGAAGAGGGGTTCGAAGGCGTCATCCAGGATGTTGAGGCCGCCAGCGTAGGTGCCGAAAGCGGGCATCACGAGGCGAAGACCGTTGGCGACGAAGCAGGGGCGGCGGAAACTGTAGCCATGCAGCGAAAGTTTTGCTGCAGGATGCAGGTGCGCGGCGATCTCGTGCGTGACGCGGCCATTCGAGGGTTCGTGGCGGAAGGTGAGGCCTTCGACGACGAGTTCGTCACGCACGTGGCCTCCGAGGTCGCGGGAGATTTTCGGGTCATGGTTGCCCGTGATCCAGATCCATTCGCGATCTTCCTGCAGGATGCGCAGGCTGTCGCGGTCTTCTTCCGAAAGCCGCGATGCGCCGGCTTCATCGTGGAGGCTGTCGCCGAGGGCGATGATGGTCTGCGCCTGATACCGGTCGATCGCTTCGGCGAGCCGGGTCAGGGTTTCGCGGGTGTCGTAGGGCGGAAGCATGATGCCCTTGCGGGCAAATGAAGACCCCTTCTCAAGATGAAGATCGGCGACGATGAGCGCGTCTTCGGCCGGCCAGTAGAGCGCGCCGGAATAATCTGCGCGGAAAGACTTGCCGCAGATCGAGACAGGCTGGTCATTGAATTCGCCGGCGTCGAGGCGCTCGGGCTTTAGGGCGAGGATCGCCATTGGATTTGTGTTCCCCCGTCGTCGTCTTCAGTGGAGCAGGCTCTTCAGGCGTATCGCCGGACGTTGCGGCGCGAATGAGATCTTCTGCCGCTTCGCGCAACAAGTCTTCGCGCGCGAAACGGGCCACCGGTTCTTTTCCGATCTCCAGAAGGATCGGGACGGACAGTGGCGACACACGGTCCAATGCTTGATGCCTGATTCGGCCTTTGATGCGGCTGAGGAACTGACCCAGGCGGCGGATGTCGAGTAGGCCCGCTGCTGCGTCGTTCCAGGCTGCTTCGAGCAGGATGTGCCCGGGCTCGTGTTTTCTCAAGACGTCGTACACGAGATCTGTGGACATCGTGACCTGGCGGCCGGTTTTCTCGCGGCCGGGATGGCGGCGTTCGATCAACCCGGCGATGACGGCGCAGTAGCGGAAGGTCCTTTTCATGAGCAGGCTCTCCGCGAGCCACGCGTCGAGGTCGTCGCCCAGAATGTCTTCTTCGAGCAACCTATCGAGGTCGAGCTTGCCCTCGGCGACCATGGTGGAGAGGTCGCAAGCGGCCCACACGGAGAGACCGTAGTCGTTGGCGACGAAGCCGAGTGGTTTGGCGCCCCAGCGGTCGAGGCGACGGGTGACGAGCATGCCGAGGGTTTGATGCGCGAGCCGGCCTTCGAAGGGGTAGATCACCATGTGGTGGCGCGAGCCGCGGGGAAAGGTTTCGATCAGAACTTCGTCAAACTCCGGGATTGCGGATTTATCCTGCTGCAGAGCCAGCCACTCCGCGACGGGCAGCGGCAGGTTCGACCAGGATTGTGGATCGGCAATCATGGCGCGCACGCGTTGGGCGAGGTGGGTGGAGAGTGGGAACTTGCCGCCGTTGTAGCTGGGGATCATGGCGTCGGGGGAATTTGAGCGCGAGCAGTAAGCCTCGGTTTCCTGCATCCCCTCGAAACGGAGGATCTCGCCGGCAAACACAAAGGTGTCCCCCGGCGAGAGCTGTTCGACGAAGTATTCCTCGACTTCGCCGAGCACACGGCCACCGGCGAAACCTGACGGCTGGCCAGTCGCTTTGGAACGCGCGCGCGTGAGGCGAAGCTTGATCATCGGGCTTTCAACGATGGTGCCGACGTTGAGGCGGTACTGGTTTGCGAGGCTTGGATGAGCAAGGCGCAGCTTGCCATCGTCGGTGGGGCGTAGGCGGGCGAAGCGTTCGTAGGCGCGGAGCGCGTAGCCGCCGGTTGCAACGAAATCGAGAATGCGATCGAAGGTTTCGCGATCCAGGCGGGCATAGGGAAGAGCGGATCGGACTTCGGCGAAGAGGTCGTCAGCGTCGAAGGGGGCCGAGCAGGCCATGCCCATGACATGCTGGGCCAGCACGTCGAGGGCGCCGTTTCGATCGACGATGGCATCTTGTTCGCCGGCCGCGGCAGCTTCCAGCGCGGCCCGGCATTCCAAGACTTCGAAACGGTTTGCGGGGACGAGCAAGGCCTTCGATGGCTCGTCGAGGCGATGGTTGGCGCGACCAACGCGCTGGATGAGACGGCTCGCGCCCTTCGGTGCCCCGATGTTGACGACGAGGTCGACATCTCCCCAGTCGATGCCAAGATCGAGCGTCGAGGTCGCAACGACGGCCTTGATCGCACCGGCAGACATGGCTGCTTCGACCTTGCGGCGCTGTTCGGCCGAGAGGGAGCCGTGGTGCAACGCGATCGGCAAGGCGTCGTCGTTGATGCGCCAGAGTTCTTGAAAGACCAGTTCGGCCTGCATGCGCGTATTGACGAAGACAAGCGATAGCCGGTGAGCCTTGATTGCTTCGTAGACGGTGCCGAGTGCGTAACGGGCGGAGTGGCCGCCCCATGGCACAGGGTCGTCCTGTTCAAGGATCGTGATATCGGGGGCGACGCCGGGTGGCGTGATCACCACATCGGCGAGGCGAGTGGCTTCGTCGGGTGTGATCTGGTCCGCGAGGTAGGCGCGCAGTTCGGCGGGGCGGGCGACCGTGGCGGAGAGGCCGATCATCATGAGGTTTGGTGCAAGCCGGCGGAGACGGGCGAGGTCAAGCGCCAGGAGATCGCCGCGCTTGGAGGTGGCAAGGGTGTGCAGTTCATCGAGGATGACGGTATCGAGTGCGCCAAACAGGTGGGGCGCATCTTCGTGGCTGAGGAGCAGGGCGAGTTGCTCGGGCGTCGTCATCAGGATGTCGGGTGGGGACTGACGCTGTCGCTGGCGTCTGGCGGCGGACGTGTCGCCGGAGCGGGTCTCGCACTTGATCGGCAGCCCCATGTCGGCGATGGGCGCCATGAGGTTGCGGGCGACGTCAACGGCCAGGGCTTTCAAGGGTGAGATGTAAAGAGTGTGCAGCCGGCGGCCCGGGGCGTTGGCGCGGGTGCGGCGGGCTGTGAGTGAAATCAGGCTCGGGAGGAAGCCGGAGAGCGTCTTGCCGGCCCCGGTGGGAGCAATCAGCAGGGTGGAACGCCGCGCTGCTGCTTTCTCAATGAGCGCCAGCTGATGGAGACGCGGTTGCCAGCCCTTGGCGGCAAACCAGCCAGCGAAGGGCGCAGGCAATGATTGGCTGGCGGATTGCGCGGCGGGCGAGCGCTTGGCGGCCGAAGTTGGTCGCTGAGGCGCATCGCCACGCGGTTTTTTCTTGCGGAGCGCTTCGGCTGATCGGGACATCGGTTCTGTTACGCAGCGGCTGACGGGATGGGTCGCTCTTCTAAAGACCCTGTGCTATCAGGCGGTTCTGAGACGAACAGGAGCAGCTTCGCTATGGACCGTGATACGATCTTCGGTGGCAGCCCGTTTGCCGTCCTCATCCGGCTGGCATTGATCTCGATCGTGGTTGGGGTCGTCCTGAGCGCACTCGGCATCAATCTTCGCAACTTCTTTGACCGCATCAACGAGCTTTTGCGGGCAATCTACGACCTCGGATTCGGCGCGGTCGATTGGGTTTTGCAGTATCTGCTCCTTGGGGCCATCGTCGTGGTGCCGATTTGGGCCATTGCGCGGGTCGCAGCCATTCTGAAGAAGCCGCAGTAATCAGCGTTCGAGAGGTTTTGCAGCCCATTCGGCGGCGCGCCGGCCGCGCAATTCACCGATGTTCTTTGCTCCAGCATAGCGCACGGCAGAGGTCAGGCCTTTTTTGATTTCGCTGATGAGGCCGGGGCCTTCGTAAATCAGGCCGGTGTAGAGTTGAAGAAGTGACGCGCCGGCTTCAATCTTGGCCAGTGCCGTTTCGGGACTATCTATCCCACCGATGCCGATCAGAGGAATTTTGCCGCCGGTCACCTCGTGCACTCTGGCGAGCATCACCGTTGCGCGATGAAAGAGCGGGCGCCCGGATAATCCGCCAGCCTCACTTTTTTTCATATCGCGAGCGCCGTGACGCGAAAGCGTGGTGTTGGAAACGGCGATCCCGTCAACTGAATGCGCAAGTAGCCGCTCGGTAATGGGCGCGATGTCGTCCTCGGCGATATCCGGTGCGATCTTCACGACGATCGGACGCTTGGGCTTGCCCTCTGCAATCTTCGACGAGCGAGCGACCATCACGCGGCCAATCAAGTCATCCAATGCTGCGGGCGCCTGCAAATCGCGCAGGCCTGGGGTATTCGGTGAGGAGATGTTCACCGTGAACATCGTGGCGACATCATAAAAAATTTCGATGCCGCGCACGTAATCCTGGGCGCGGTCTGTCGAATCTTTATTGGCGCCAACGTTGACACAAACGATCCCGGCCGGGCGGCTGGCTTGGAGGCGAGCGAGCGCTGCGGCGTGGCCACCGTTGTTGAAGCCGAGGCGATTGATCAGTCCGTGGTCACCGACGAGGCGGAACACGCGCGGTCGCGGATTGCCAGATTGGGGCAGCGGCGTGATTGTTCCGACTTCCGCAAATCCGCAACCGAGCCCGAGGACGGCGTCTGGAACGCGGGCGTCCTTATCGTAGCCGGCCGCGATGCCGATGGGATTGGGAAAGCGAAGTCCGAACAGTTCTGTTGCCAGCTCCGACGTGTCGGCAGACGCGTCGCGCGGATAAAGTCCACGCTCCAGCATGCGCAGCGAAAACTCGTGCGCATCTTCGGGCTCCATCGCGAAGAGCGCACCTCGGGCCAAACCGTAAAGGCTTGTAAGCATTACAGGTCGACTCCCGGTGCCCGCGGGACGCCGTCTTCTCCCACAATCATGCGGTGTTCCCACAAAGCATTTGCGGTTGCAAGCTCCGCATAGAGATGCGGAAACAGCGCGCCTCCGCGCGATTGCTCGAGGCGCAGTGCATCGCCCAGTTTTTCGGCAACGAAAGCAAGCAGCAGCAGCCCGCTCCGATTTTTGAAGTGGCGCGCCGCCGTGCCTTCGACCTGCTCGGCAAAGGAGAGATGAATGTAGCCGTCGCGCTGATCGTCAGCGGAGCCATGATAGGAGCCTGAACGCTGTGCTGCACGCCAGTCGGCTTCATCGACGATCTTGTAGACGATGTTCGACACCTGCGTCCGCCTCGCTTTTTTGCCCGATGAATAGGCGACTTGGATGAGTGCGGCAAGAGTGAGCGGCGGTCTTGTTTCATTTGGTCTCAGCAGCATTTGCATCACGTGACGGCACTGTCGATCAGGAACTGGCACATTCTCGAACACTCCCGCTTGCGGAGGTGTTTGCAGTGAGGAATACTCCATCGCCTCTCGCTGCTCGTCGCAGGGCCGATGAGCCAGGCAATTGCAAATTCGCCGGACACCTCTGCGGCATCCGGCTCCAATAAGAACAGTACTTCGTACCGCGTTTCAGGGGGCGTTTTTTGGCACAGCGACCGACACAGGAAACCCGCGGGGGTTTCTGGGCCAGAGCTTCACTCGTTGCACGTGCCGCGCCTGGACTCGATCAACACCAAGTCGAACAAATTCCCGGTACCGCACCGGCATCTGCTCAGGCCGCACGGCCTCGCATGCTCCTTCGAAGCAACGAACCCATGACGTCCGATGTGCTGAGCGTCGGACGGCTTCTCGACGGCCGCTATCGCTTCCGGCTTGCATGTTTCCAGCGCGCCTACGCTTGGCGGCCGGAGAATGTGGCGCGGCTTCTCACAGACCTCAGATGGGCGATGCAGCAGGAGAAGCGCAAAAGATTCTATCCGCTAGGCCGGCTCATGTTGGCGCAGGTGCCGGGATCTTCTGACGTTGAAATCGTTGATGGGCACCAGCGCATGGTGACTTTGACGATGCTGTTCGCAGTGTTGCGCGATCTCGAAACGGATCCTGAACGCTCGGCGCGCCTCCATCGATTGATAATTGACGATGCCTGGCCGGAGCATGACCCGCGCCGCTCGCTTCTCACGATACAGGCGATCCCAGCTCGGCTGTTCGCGGAGGCCGTGCAAAAACGCGGTTCGACTGAACTCGAACCTGATTGGCCGCGCGAAGCGCTGTCCGAAACGGAACGCAACATCGTCGACAATCGAGACTGCATCCGCTCAGAACTTCTCGCCCCCGGCATGACGGATGACGTGAGGCGCGCGCTGGCAGATTACGTTCTCGATCATTGCCGGCTCGTGACCGTTGTGGTCGATAATGCAGACGATGCCTGGGACATGCTCAATACCGAGCAGAATACGCGGCTTGCTTTCAGCCATGCTGACGAGGCGAAGTCGCTTATTCTGTCGGCCATGCCGGCGGCAAACCATGTGTCGGCAGCGCATTTGTGGGAGAGCTGCGAAAGCATCCTTGCGCCTGAGGACATGTTCCGCTTGCTCTGCCACATCCGCGCGATGACGTGGCGCGGCAAGTATCAATCCGTGAGACCGGTCGAGATAGAAATTGTGGAGCGCTTCGGCGTGTCTACCAATGGCATGTCGTTTATGGCCGATCATCTGGTCCCCTACGCCAACATCCTCAAGGATGTGCGCCGAGGTCAGGTGGGCCATACTGCGGTTGAGCGGGACGTGGCTGCGCAGTCGATCGAATTCATGACCTGGATCGACGCGCACAGTTGGATGCCAGCGATGCTGTTGTGGATGAAGACCCACGGTGCAGGCGCGGCGGGAACATTGGATTTCTTGCGCCGGCTCGATCGTCTCGTGTGGATGTCGAAGATCGCCGGCGTCGATCCTGGTGTGCAGGAAACGCGGCTGCATCGTCTGTTGGACGAGATTGCTGCAGGAACGCCGCCGGAGTCGATGAACCGGCTCTTCATCGAGGCGAAGGTGCGGTCCGATGCGATTTACAATCTGCGTAGCGCGAACTTCGCAGCCAAGCACTATGCCGGTGTTCTGTTGCGGCGGCTCAGCGCGTCGTTGGGGTGTGATTCCGGTCCGATCCTGCGCGACGAAGTGACGATCGAGCACATTCTTCCGCGCAATCCGCAAGGGTGCAAGGCTTGGCTCACAGCCTTCCGAAATCCAGAAGGCTGTCGCGTGCATCACCAGAAGCTCGGCAATGTCGTGCTGCTGTCAGGTCGCGACAACCAGAAGGCGGGTACGCTGTCTTGGGACGAGAAGCGGCAGATTCTATTGCAGTCGCCGTTTGTGCTCGCTCAGGACGCGGCGAAGGAGACCGTCTGGACGGCTCAGACGATCGCGCGGCGGACGGAGCATCTGATCAATGTTCTTCTTTCGAGTTTTCAGATGCCGCTGCTCGTTAAAGGCGAGTGATGGCATTGGGAGTTTTGGGCTCATGCGGCCTTGCCGGTTTCGCCCGCAAGAGCCTTGGCGATGAGAGCACGCGTTTCTTCGATTCCATAGAGCGCGATAAACGAGCCGAAGCGTGGTCCTTTGCTTTCGCCGAGCAGCACTTCATAAATCGCTGCAAACCATGCATTCGAAACGCCTGGCCGTTCGGGAGTGGCTCCTTTTGCTTTCAGGTCCTGGTATCGAGGCACTGAACGGCCGATGTCGTAGACGATGCCCTGCAATTGCTCTGCAGTCGCATCGGCGGGCGCGCGACCCAGTGTTTCGGACAAGGCAGTGAGAGCGGCACGTTCGACATCGTCCGGAGCGCGGTACGACTTCTTGGCCAACTCGAAGTCGCGGTAATAGCGCACGGCATAGCCGGCGAGGGTATCGAGAAGCGGATATTTCTGCGGCGTCGCATCCTCCATGTGGCGGCGGATGTAGCCCCACAGCACTTCTTTGCTCTCGGCGTTCGATGCGGCAACGAGATTGCGCAAAAGCGCAAACGAAATCGGACTTGATTGCGGGGGTGGGGTGCCGGCGTGGATGTGCCAGACGGGGTTGTCGAGTTGTGCTTTTGGTTCCTGGTTGGGGTAGGCGCCGAGGAATTGCAGATACTCATCGACAGCGCGCGGGATGACGTCGAAGTGCAACTTCTTGGCGGACTTGGGTTTTTGGAACATGAACAGCGCGAGGCTTTCCGGCGTGGCGTAGGTGAGCCACTCGTCGATCGTGAGACCGTTGCCCTTCGACTTCGAAATCTTTTCCCCCTTTTCGTCGAGAAACAGTTCGTAGACGAAATGCTCTGGCGGGGCGCCACCGAGGACTTTGCAGATGCCGTCGTAGATGACGGTGTTGGACATGTGATCTTTGCCGTACATCTCGAAGTCGACACCGAGGGCTGCCCAGCGTGCGCCGAAATCCGGCTTCCACTGGAGTTTGACGTTGCCGCCGGTGACGGGAAGCGTGACGTCGTCGCCGTCTTCGTCCGTATAGGTGATGGTCCCGGCCTTGGCGTTGACGTCCTTCATCGGCACGTAAAGGACACGGCCGGTTTTTGGAGAGATCGGCAGGAAGCAGCTATAGGTCGCCTGACGCTCCTCGCCGAGGCTCGGCAGCATGATGTCCATGATCTTCTGGTAGCGCTCGGCGGCGAGAAGAAGGATCTCGTCGAACTTGCCTGACGTGTAATAGTCGGTGGCGCTGGCGAATTCGTACTCGAACCCGAAGGTATCGAGAAAACGGCGCAGCATGGCGTTGTTATGGTGGCCGAAGCTTTCGTACTGGCCGAACGGATCCGGCACTCTCGTCAGCGGGCGGTGCAGATTTTCGCGAAGCATCTCCTGGTTGGGTACATTTTCCGGCACCTTGCGCATGCCGTCCATATCGTCGGAAAAGCAAAGCAGGCGCGTCTTGACCTTACCCTCGGTCAGGGCCTCGAACGCGCGCCGGACCATGCTGGTGCGTGCGACTTCGCCGAACGTGCCGATGTGGGGAAGGCCTGACGGGCCATAGCCGGTCTCAAAGAGAACCGTCTTTTCCATGCCGCCCTTCACCTTTTTCAGGCGATCTACAATGCGGCGGGCCTCCTCGAACGGCCAGGCACGGGCCTCGTCGACGACCTGGAGTTGGGCAGGCGAAGCATGCATGGACATGAGCGATGCGCTTCCGGCGATTAGCCGGTTCTCCGTTTGATATGTGCTGTGCGCGGACCACCACGGAGGTCCGCCTCCGAAACCGGCCGCGCAACGTAGGTGCGCCGCGACGGCAGGTCAATTCATGCGCGGGCGTTAGGCGCGCCCGATGACTGTTCACGCTTCGGATACCGAACTGTAGGCCGTTCGCCGAGCAGGCTCTATAGTGCAAGGCGGTATCGTCTGCAGCGTTATCCGTCTCGCGGCGGGACGCCGCAGCTTGTGATCCTGCAACCACTAAATCACGGTAACGTCATAGGAATTTTGCAGCTGCCTGGTCCGTGATCCGGTATTCACCGGGCTAGCCGCCTCGGCCATGAGGCCCAACTTCAGATTGCTTTAGCCGTGGCGGCGGCATTGGCGACAGTCGACCCGGATAGGTTTGCCTGCCGCAGGGACGTGGGGAGGATCTCTCTTGTGGATCGTACGCTATGCGCTTGCGCACCGGCACAGCATCGGGGTGCTCGCCATCCTGCTGCTTCTGACGGGGGCATTGTCGGCGCAGCGCATGTCGACCGACATCTTGCCGGCGGTAAAGATCCCCGCGATCAATCTCATCTGGACGTATCCCGGCCTCAACGCGCCTGAAATGGCATCCAAGATTTCGACGTTCGGCGAAATCGCCATTCTCAACAACGTCGACAATATTCGCGATGTGCGTTCGGAGACACTAACAGGCGTTGCAATCATTCGCGTCACGTTTCAGCCGGGCACCGATGTGACGGCCGCGTTCGCCCAGATCACATCCGTCAGCCAGACGATCCTGCGCCGCATGCCGCCGGGGACTTCGCCGCCGCTTATCGTTCCGTTCGTGCCGTCGAGCGTGCCGGTGCTGCAACTCGTGCTGGCGTCGGACACGCTCAATTCCAGTGCGTTGTTCGACTACGGCCGGCTGCAGCTTCGATCTCAGATCCAGTCCATTCCTGGATTGCGGTTGACGCTTCCCTATGGCGGCGCGTCGCGCCAGGTCATGATCGACCTGAAGCCGGAGGCTTTGCAGGCGTACGGCGTCTCTCCCAACGAGGTGGCGCGCGCGATCAACACGCAGAACTTGACCCTGCCGACAGGAGTTCTGCGCGTCGAGAGCCGGGAAATCGTCGTGACGACGAATGCCAGCCCGGAGACAGTGGCGGAATTCGCGGACTTGCCGTTACGATCGATCGACGGGCGGGTGGTGCGCGTGGGCGACGTGGCGTCGATCCGGGACGGGGCAGCAATTCAGACCAATATCGCGCGTCTCGATGGGCAGAATGCCGTGATCGTCGCGATCCTGAAGCTGGGTGACGCCTCAACGGTGGATATCGTCCGGCAGGTGAAAGAGAAGTTACCGGAGCTGCGCGCTTCCGCACCGCCGGGGATCACCATCCAACCCGTCTTCGATCAGTCGGTGTTCGTGGAGAACGCCGTCGACAATGTGCTGAAGGAGGCGATCGTCGTCGCCGCCCTTGTGGCGTTCGTGGTGCTGATTTTTCTTGGGAGCTGGCGATCGTCGCTGATCGTATTGACGTCGATCCCGCTGGCGCTGCTGGCGTCTGTCGCCGGCCTGGCGCTGACGGGGCAGACGTTCAACCTCATGACGCTTGGCGGGCTGATGCTCGCTATCGGCATTCTGGTCGACAACGCCCTAGTCGAGATCGAAAACATCAATCGCAATCTCGAAAATGGAATGCGGCTCAATGATGCGATTTTGAAGAGTGCGCAGGAGGTCGCCTTTCCTGAATTCGTCTCGACGCTGGCGATCTGCATCGTGTTCTCGCCGCTGTTCCTTCTGACGGGGACGGCCGCTTTTATCTTCATTCCGCTGGGGCTGGCAGTCGTGTTCGCGATGATCGCCTCCTATGTCTTGTCGCGAACACTCGTGCCTTCGCTGGCGTTTCTGATGTTGAAGGAGCACGATCCAGCTCATCCGGAGCAGGGAGGTCTTGTGCGCCTCTCGCGTGTGGTGGGCCGGGGGCTTGGAGCTGTCGAGCGGCTCCTCGTTTCGATCCTGAAGATGTTTATCCGCTTTAAAGTGCTGCCAGTTGCCGGCCTTGCTGCTGCGTTGTCGCTGGGAGCGTTCGCGGCCGTAAACATGGGACGCGAGTTCTTTCCGCAGGCGGATGCCGGCATGATCCGGGTCTATCTGCGGGCAGAACCTGGCTCTCGGCTCGAGGAAACGGCAGCGGTCTTCGCGGATGTGCAGCGCGCCGTGCGCGAGATCATTCCAGAAACCGAGGTGGCGTTCATCACCGAGAATATCGGTGCGCCCGAGTCGATCAATCTTGCCTGGGTGCAGAGTGGCGTGATCGGGTCGTTCGACGGCGAGATGCTCATTCAGCTCAGAGGAGGGCTTGGGCGGACAGCGGAACATGCCGAGGCTATCCGGCGCATGCTGCAGGCGCGCTTCCCCAAACTGACTTTTTATTTTGTGCCAGCGGATGCCACGGCGCAAACCCTGGCGGGCAGCGCGCAAGCTGATTTCGAGGTGAGGCTCATCGGGCGCGATGCGGGCGGCAATGCAGAGATCGCGCGCGATCTCTCGGATGCGATCAAGCAGATTCCCGGCGCATCCGACGTGGTCACGCGGCAGGTACGAAATCTGCCAGCCTATAACCTCGAGATCAACCGCGTGCGCGCATTGCAGCTGGGCGTGACGCCGCAAGATGCGGCGAACGCTGTTCTGTCGACGCTGGGAGCCGCCGGTACGGTATCGCCAAACTTCTGGGCGGATCCCGCAATCTCTGCATCCTATACGGTTCAAATCGTGGCACCGCCTGCGCGGCTCACGACAACTGATCAGCTGTTGAATATCCCCGTGCAACCGGCGGCAGGAGGTCCGACACTGCCGCTTCGGTCGATTGCATCTCTGCAAATCCGGCAACTGCCTGCCAATATAGACCGCTATATGCTGCAGCCGACGACGACCATACTCGCCAACGCGTCAGGACGCGATATCGGCAGCGTCTATAGCGAAGTTGAAAAGGCGATTGCGAAGGTTAAGCCGCGGCTGAAGCCCGGCAATCGCATCGAAGTCGCCGGGCAAGCGCAATCGATGACGCAGGCCTACGCAGAAATGTTTGGCGGGATCGCACTTGCAGCCGTGCTCGTTTATCTCATCATGGTCGTCAACTTCCAGTCGTGGCTGATGCCGCTGATTGCCATGGGGACGCAGCCGGTCGCTGTTTCAGGGGCGCTGTTTGCGCTCTGGGTGACGGGTACGCCGCTCTCGGTACCGGCGTTGACCGGAATTATCATGGTGATCGGCGTGGCGTCGGCGAACAGCGTTCTGGTGACGAGCTTTGCGCGCGACCGGTTCAAGGCCGGAGTTGATCCGGTGACGGCTGCGATCGAAGCGGCCGAGACACGGCTGCGGCCCGTAATGATGACGGCAATCGCCATGATCGTCGGCATCATTCCGCTGGCGCTGGGCCTTGGCGATGGCGGCGAGCAGAACGCGCCGCTGGGCCGTGCGGTCGTGGGCGGTCTCGTGTTCGGGACGGCTGCGACGCTGACGTTCGTGCCGGTTCTCTTCGCACTTCTCGTGAAGAGAAAGGTAGTGCCGCCGTCGCACGATCTACACGTGTATTCCGCCCCAACCGCGACACATGCTCAAGAGACTGCAGGATCAACATGACCATGCCGAAGACAATGTTGAAAGGGCTCGGACTGGCTGCACTCGCGGTGGGTGCCATCGTGGCGGATCGGCAATTCGACCTCGCTTTGAAGGTCCAAACGTTGGCTGGTTCCGTGTTGCCAGGTGCAAGGGCGACGGCAAACACAGATAAGCCTGCAGCCGCGCCATTGCGCAGCGTGCGGGTCATCGAGCCCAAGGCCGCTGCGGGGCGGTTCGGCCTCACGCTACCCGGGCGAACGGTGCCCATCGAACAAGCGCGACTTTCCGGCCGGGCCAACGGAATCGTATCTGAACGGCGCGGTGAAATTGGAGATCGCGTGAAGGCCGGAGATGTTCTCGTGGTCATCGACGCGCCGGAGATCAGACAGCAACTCGATCGCGCGAAAGCAGCCGTTGAGCAGGTGAAGGCGCGGCTGTCGCTTGCCGAAGTGACCTACGGGCGCGCCCAGGAACTCGTGCCGAAGAAGTTTTTGCCCGAGCAGGCGCGGGATGATCGGGAAGCCAATGTTTCAATCGCGAAGGCCGACCTCGATGCAGCCGTCGCCGAAGTCCGTCGGCTGGAGGAAGTGCAAGGTTTCCAGACGATTCGCGCGCCATTCGACGGGGTCATCATCGAGCGGCAAGTGGAGCGCGGTGACCGTGTCAACGGGGACTTCGGTGCAGCGGGTTCCTACTTTTATAATGTTGCACGCCTCGAACAGCTGCGGATCGAAATCGACGTGCCGCAGTCGGTTGCGCTTAAGGTCAGGCCCGGGACGCCGGCGAAGATGACGTTCGCAGAGATGCCGGGACAGCAGTTCGACGCCAAGGTGGTGCGGACATCGCAGGCGATCAATCAGACGTCGGGTACGATGCGGGCGGAACTCGTGATGGACAATCCAGAGCTGACGCTGCCGGCTGGTTTGACGGGGCAAGTACTGCTCGACATCGAGCGGGATTCGCCGTGCGTGCTGGTGCCGGGCAATGCGCTGGTGGTGCGTCAGGGGCAGCAGTTTGCGGCAATTGCAGACGCGCAAGACAAGATCGTATTCCGGCCGGTGCAGATCAGCCGGGACCTTGGGGTCGAAGCAGAAGTCTGCGCAGGTTTGACTTTGTCGGACCGCGTGATCGTCTCGCCGAATGCGTTGCTCAAGGCGGGCGATAAAGTGGATGTCGTCAAGCCCGTCAGTTGATTGCGTAACCGCGCGCGGGACATCAGTTTTGCGCGAGACGAAGAGCAATAATGCTGAGCGTCGGATTGGCGTCGTCAGCTGTTCTGCGGATCGAAAGTTCGATCATATCTGGAAGTTTATTTTTGGCCGTCCAAGACGATTGCCAGATGCGGTTTCCAGTTTCGGCATCAAGTCCAAAGTAGCGCAGAGAGAGCAAGGCAGCCGGCTGCAATCGGGTCTGCGTGGACGGCATGGCATTGGCACGGGTGGGATAGGGCGTCAGTGAGAGCACCAGGGTGGCGTTCGACGCATCGAGCGCGAGGTCCGCGACGTAGAGACCACCGCCTGCCGGTCCATCCGAAAACTCGGTGACGAACCTCATGCGATTGGGACGACCTTCAAAAACGAGGGTCGATAGGCCAGCGGCATCGGTTTGAAAGATCGGCCGGGCTGCTTCGATGCGGGCTGTGAGGGCTCCTTGTGCGCGGTGATCGGATGTCGTGTATTCGAGGTTCGCTGCGACCTGCAGTGCGCGCTGACCCAGGCTCACGGTTGCCGGCACGAGCGCGATGGCCAAGGCGGTGATCGTCAAGACGACGAGGGCTTCGATGAGCGTAAAGCCGGCATCGGGGGGATTTTCGGCTGGCGCTTTCATGGCGACTTCGCTGGCGCGAATGTCGTCAGCGTCATGTCCCGGACCGGACGACCGGGAACATCGCGCCACGTGACGCGGACATCAATGCGCGTCAACGATAGGGGTTCTTGGGCGCCGTCCGGCGGAGTGGCCGCGTGAGGTGTAAATGTGGTTTGCCAGGCGATTCCGTCGTCCGTTTCGCCGGACCACGGGGCATCGGAACGCTGGCCGATGGCGACGGCTTCCTCGAGGCGGCTTTGCGCAACGGCAATGGCGGCTGCATCGCGTTGTGCGATGCGGGCTCCGCGGGCGCCCAGTTCGATCCCTTGATAGAAGGCTCCGGCCGCGAGTGCCAAGAGCACCAGCGCCACGAGGGCTTCCATCAGAGTGAACCCGCCGTCGCGAATGGGCATCGAACTCACCTGTCGAAGGTTACGGTGGCGCGGCCGGTGAGCCAGTCGATGCCGATGCGTGCTTCGGCGCGGCCGTTGCGGAGGTCGAAGTTCGCTTCGGTCGCGGTGCCGTCGGGGCGGAATACGATGAGAGAGGAGCCGCCCGAGGCTTCGATGACCATTCCTCGCGGCAGGGTTGTCGCGGCGCCGTCTTCGGTTCGGTAGGAGCGCGAGGCCGGATCGATCAGGAAGCTTGCCGGCTTGCCGGTCGTCATGGCGCGGGAGCGTGTCTGATCCAGCTTTGTAACGAAGGCGGAGGTGGCATCCTGCAGCACGCGGGCTTTACTGGAGCCGGTCAGCATGGGCAACGCAATCCAAAGCCCGATGCTGGCAATCAGAAGTGCGGCGAGCACCTCAAGGAGCGTGAATCCGGCAGCGGATGTCTCTGCTTTTTCGGTCATTGGAGCACCAGTGCATTCGCGGAGAGGATGGCGTTCATGACCGAGATGACAAGGAAGCCGACGAAGCCGCCAATGATGATTGTGAGAACCGGCGTGAGCAACGTCATGAAGCGTTCGAGGCGGCTCTCGACGGTGCGTTCGTAGGCTTCCGCCACCTTCATCAGCATGGATTCCAGCTGGCCTGTTTCTTCGCCGATGCGCGCGAGGCGCGGAAGCAAATCCGGAAAGGCGGCCGAGCGCTGGAGTTCGCCCGACAGAGAGCGGCCCTGTTCCACGCCGCGCAGAATCTCCTCGACAGTCGTGCCAAGCGCGCGGTTCGCAAGAACTCCGGCGCCAATCCGCAAGGCTTCCGTCAGGGGCACGCCATTCCGGATCAGTGCCGAAAGCGTACGCGACAGGCGTGCCGTCTCGGTCTGGCGGACGAGATCACCAAAAAAGGGAGAGTCGAGGATGGCGCGATCCAACGCAAGACGTCCGTTGGGGCTGCGCCAAAGGATGATGAGGCCGATGATGCTTGCGGTGATAGCGATTGCGATCAGCATTCCGTAGCCCAACACTGCGTCGGCGATCCACGAGAGAACGGCAATGATGGTCGGAGGTGTTGCTCCGGCGTCTTCGAACAATGGCTTCACTGCCGGCACCAGGACGGTGGTGATGACGGTGAGCGCGATGATCGCTGCGGCGACAAGTACGGCGGGATAGAGCAATTGGGACGTCAACTTGGCTGAGCGTTCGCTCGCTTGTTCAAGGTAACGCGAGAGATCGGCCAGGACGGTATCGAGGCTGCTCGAGGCTTCGCCTGCACCGATGAGGCGAACGACGAAGGGAGGAAAGGTACCTTCGCGTGCGGCCATGGCGGCCGATAGCGATGCGCCGGAGGTTACGCGCTCCAGGATATCGGCGACGAGAGCCCGCAGCGACGGCTTGATTGCGGGCTGGATTGCGATGATGCGCAGGGCTTCGTCGATGGGCAGATTGGCGCTGATGAGGCCGGAAAGCTCGCGAAGAAAATCCGAGAGCGCGCGGGTTCCGAGTGCGCGTGACAATCCGATCTCACGCTGCCACCACGGCAGGTGGCTGACTGTCGCGGCTTCTTCCAATTCGATGACCACTTCGGCCTTGCGGGCAAGCGTCTGTAAGGCGATCTGACGGCTTTCGACCATCACCTCGCCGGTCGTCACTGCGCCCGTGGCGCTATAAGCCCTATAGCGAAAGCGCGGCATCTGCTGCCCTCGTGACGCGCAAAACCTCATGCATGGTCGTTTCGCCCGAGATGACCTTTGCCATGCCGTTTTGCATCAAGGTCGTCATCCCGGAGGACACGGCGGCCGCTTCGATACTGCTCTCTTGCGCGCCTGCCGCGATCGTGTCGCGCAGGGCGGGTGTGACGGTCAGAAGTTCATAAATTGCCGTGCGCCCGCGGTAGCCGGTGCCCTGGCAGGACTCGCAGCCGTGTGGTGCGTGAACATTCATACTGGCTTTGTCTCCGGCGGGTCCTGCGAGACGCAGCAGACGGTCGGCTTCGACATCAGAGACGTTGGCCTTCGTTGCACAGGAGGGACACAACGTGCGCACGAGGCGTTGCGCCAGAACACCTTTGAGGCTCGACGCAAGCAGATAGTCTTCGACGCCCATGTCGAGCAAACGGGTGATCGTCGCCGCAGCGCTGTTGGTGTGAATGGTCGAGAGAACGAGGTGGCCTGTGAGCGATGCGCGAATGGCCATCTCAGCTGTTTCGAGATCGCGAATTTCGCCGACCATAATGATGTCCGGGTCTTGGCGAAGGATCGAGCGTAGGGCGGAAGCGAAAGTCAGACCGATCTTGGGGCTGACCGCGATCTGGTTCACCCCGGTCAGGCGATATTCAATCGGATCTTCGACAGTGAAGAGTTTGCGATCGGGGCGGTTGAGAGATTTGAGAGCGGTGTAAAGCGTCGTCGATTTCCCGCTTCCGGTCGGGCCGGTGACAAGGATGATGCCGTTGGGCTCGGCGAGCAGGCGTTCGAAGCCTTCGCGCTCGGCTCCAGTGAAGCCCAGCTGCGCGAATTCCAGCGGGATGCTTTCGCGATCGAGAATTCGCAGAACAATGCTTTCACCCGCCATCGTCGGCATCGTCGAAACACGGAGATCGATTTCGCGACCGCGGGCGGTGAACTTGACGCGCCCGTCCTGAGGCAGGCGCCGTTCGGCGATGTTGAGCCTTGCCATGATCTTGATGCGTGAAGTGAGAGCGGCTTTGACGGTGACAGGTAACGTTTCGGCGGTTTGAAGAGCGCCGTCGATGCGGTAGCGCACGCAAACGCTGTCTTCGCGCGGTTCGACGTGAATATCGGACGCGCGACTTTCAACGGCGCGTTGGATGATGTCGTGAACCAATCGGATGATGGGCGCTTCGCTCGCCAGATCTTCGAGGCGCCGGATGTCGTCGGCGCCTGCATCGTCGGTGAGTTCAACGGCGGCGGTCGCATCGCTTTCGGTGGCAGGAGTGGCGCGACCATGCAGGCGCTCGATACAACGCTCAATCGCTGCGGGCGGCGCCACATGCAGCGTGAGCGGTCGTTCAAGCTGGAATGCGAGTGCTGCGAGTGCATCCGAATTGAACGGGTCGGCTATTGCAATCCGTACAGCATCAATGGTGTCATCCAAAATCACGATGCGGTTCGCCGCCAGAAAGTTCTCCGGCACAGTATCGGCCAACACGGCGCGTAGCGGCCATGCATCGGGTGCTACGGTCGGGAGATTAAGGATACCGGCAATAGCTTCGCACAACGCGGCTTCACCCACGAGACCGAGGCGCGCCAGCACGACATCAAAGCGTTCGTTAGATTGCTGGCAGGCCCGCTCGGCACGGCGGGCCGCAAGTTCGTCCAGCTGGCCGTTAGCAACCAGTCGCTGGCGGAGCACGGAAGTAAACTCTTCGCCTCGTGGATCGGGAAGGGCGCGGGCGGTAGGGTTGCTGTCGAGGGGCATTCGTCATGATCCTACGCGCGGTTTACCGAGTTCGAGCCGTGATCGCAACCTTACCATAGCGCGCTTTCGCGCGTGCGGATCGCCGGCGGATCGTTTAACTTAAAGGTGAAGATGGTCCCTGCATTCAAAACGTTTCAGGCGATCTTCGCCGGTGCCGGGCTGGATTGTAAATGCGTAGATTTGCGATTGATCTTTCGGAGACGTTGTCGCGCGGTCTCTCTTGGTGGACCGGCGAGTTGAAGAGCTTGTTGCCGGCTGGGATTGCTTCAGGCGAGCGGCGGGCGAAAGCTGATCTGGTTGCTGTCGTTAACGGTGGCACTCTCGTGACCACCATCCCGCCGCTCAAGGACGTATCGGGTGGCGAGGCGGACATTCTCGACAAAATCAGTCAGCGGGCCCGGCAAGGACCGGTCAGGGTGAAAGTGCGCGTGCCACTGGCTGAGTGCCTCGTGCGCCCGATCACCTTACCCAAGGCGGCGGTCAAAGATATCGACCGGATCATGGCCCTTGAATTGGAGCGGGCGACGCCGTTCCGAATGACCGATGTGTATGCGGCGGTCATCCTCAACTCGCCGGTAAAGGGCAGCGCGACGATTTCGGGCGAGCAGATCGTCATGAAACGGAGCCGGCTCAAGGCCTTGCAGGACCAACTCGAGGCCGTGGGGGCCGAGGTCGTTGGAGCCGACGGCTTCCGGGATGATCCGGCCACGCCTGTCCCGATCGATTTTCTCGCTGAACGGACAGCGGATCCGGCGGCGCGAGGTGGGATTTTGCCATCCGCGGGTGTGCTCGCGGCGGCGTGCGGAACACTGGCTTTAGCGGCGCTTGCGATCACCACTTACCAGCATGAATCGGCGCTGGCCGATTTGAGAGAACAGACTGCAGCGGTTCGTTCCCGCTTGGCCGATACCCGGGCGCAGCAGGACACGGGCGATGGAGCTGTGGCCGAGGCGCTGGCTGCACTGAAGGCGGAGTACCCACCCGTGGTGGCGGTCATCGAAGATGTGACGCGTCGCATGCCCGATACGGCCTATCTGACCGAGTTTCGGTTCGCAGATGGCGCGGTGGACCTCGTCGGCTTTGGACGTCCGGTTCGTGGCCTTGCCGTCGAACTCGAGCAGTCGCCCTACATCTCGAGTGCATCGATTACGGCGCCGATCGTGACAGACGATGAGCGGCAGAAGGAGCGCTTCAGCCTGCAGCTGCGCTTAAATCCTGGGTGGACGACGGCGTCGGGGGACGTGGGGCCATGAGCGCATTCATTGCGATCGAGCGCGGTGTGAGCAAGGCCGCTGCGGTCGGTTTGCTGCTCGGTGTCATCTGGTTCATCGGTGCCATCCTCGTGGAGCCGCTGACCACGCGGTTGTCGGATGCACAAGATCAAATTGCACAAGAGCGCCAGCTTCTGGGTCGTCTTCTGACGGAGGCGAGAGGGCTTTCGGCGCGACCGGCGGCAGACGCATCGGGCGAGCCGGCGCTCCTGCCAGGGGACACCGAGGCGGAAATGATTGCTGCGCTTCAGTCGCGGGTCGAAACCGTTGCCGCGAGCGCTGGCGTGCTCCTCAGCAGTGTGCAGCCGACGGCCGAGCGGTCTCAGGGGCGCCTTCGCCTCATTGGGTTGCGAGCGATTGCATCAGGATCGATCGAAGATGTGCAGCGATTTTTTCACGCGATTGAACATGGCCGTCCGGCATTGATCATTCAGTCTCTTGACATGGCTCCGACGGCGCGCGGCCCGGAGGTCAACGGCGTACTGGATTTGCGGATCAGCATCATGGGCGCCGTAATGTCGACCACTCCGGTGCAGCAATGATGAAGGTCATTCGGATTGTTTTGGCTGCCGGCGTCGTGCTCCTCGCTGGAGCCGCGGTGAAATCGGCTCTCGATGTCGTCGACGTGTCGCCGGTGTCGCCGAGCGATGCGACGAGCCCAGGCCCGGTCGCGGCCAAACCCCAGTTCGTCGTGCCGCCGTTGGACCAAATGAATGAGACGCGGGAGCGGCCACTGTTCGTTGTGACGCGGCGGCCGGCCGATGAGACCGAGGTGGCGTCGCAAGCCGACGACGTGCGCGGGCTCACACTTATCGGGCTCATGCGTCCGGCGGGGCGCGATGGACGTGCGCTGATCCGCGTGGACGGCGGGAGTTCCGCCACTTGGGTTGGTCGAGGTGGTGAGATCAGCGGCTATGTCGTGCGGGAGATCGCACTCGACGGCATCAGTCTGGAACGTGACGGCAGGCGGCTCGATCTCAAGCTGCGGCCGACGCGAACAGCTTTGGAATAACAGAACATCGCGCCGGCGCTCTCAAGGCGGATGTGCCGTTTGGGCCGGTTCACTGAGCGTGCTTGTTTCCGTCACGTCGTTCGACTTGTGGGTTCTGAAGTAGGCGAACAGGTCGTCGATGTCGTTATCCGACAGTCCGAGATTCGGCATGCGGGCGCCGGGATATTGCGCGTCGAGAACCGTGGCCAGCGGATCTTTCTCCTGGCGGAGTGTATCGGGTTCGCGAAGAAAGCGCCGGAGCCAGTTGTGGTCGCGGCGCAGGAGCACGCCGGCTAGGTCGGGGCCGACCACGTCGCCGTAGCCGATGCTGTGGCAGCCGGCGCAAGCTTTGGCGAACAGGATGGTTCCGGGCTTGTTGTGGAGTTCGTACTTGGTTTCGCCGACGGTCGCCGTCAGGCTCGTCAGGTGTGCAGGTTTACGCCAGTCCGGATCGAAGCTCTGGATCGTGTCGGCGAGCACGTTCAGGTCGGAGAAGGCGCTATCGCGGCCCCAGGTTCCGGTCCGATCATTGCCGATCATGAGGTCGTTACGGTGCTCGGCTTTCACGTTGCTGCGCTGGCCGAGTTTGAAGCGGATGCGATCGATGTTCTCGGGTTGACCTGTGATGAACATCCATCCTGGGCCGGCGTTATAGGTCTCAGCGTATGTCTTCAGCATCTCCGGCCCATCCGTGATGGGATCGATGGTGATCGACACGAAGAAGATGTCGCGTCCGACACGGTCGCCGAGCAGATCCTTGACCTGCGATAGGCGAGCCGTGACGAGCGGACAAATGTTGGAGCAACTCGTGTAGATGAAGTTTACGACGACGATCTTGTCTTTGATCAGGTCTTCGTAGAAGCGCAGGGTTCGGCCTTCATGAGTGACGACGGGATCGTTGGGAAAGAACTGGTTATCCCAAGGCGAGCGTGAAGAGGGCTTGCTGTCTTCAATCAAGTTGGCAGCGGCATTGGCGTGGCTCGGCAGGATTGCGGCCCTGTCAGTCAAGAGGAAGGCAGCGCCACAACCCATGACTGCGGCGAGTACAAAGGTGAGTGCGACCTTCCACACGTTACCGGCTCCCGTCACGTGCTCCGCTTTCTTGCGTAGGCTTCCGGCAGGACTTCCGGTGTCAGATATTCGACGCCGTCTTCCGAGGGAACTGGTGTGGGAATGATGTTCAACTGCGGACGGTCGTCGCCGGTTAGCACCTGATAGCGCATGAGCATGGCGAAATCCTCATGCACTGTGTTGTGGCAGTGGTTGACATAGGATCCGCCGAACTCGCCGAAGGTCACCTGGAAGCGGACGGTGCCACCCGGGCGCAGCCGCCAGACATCTTTGCGCACCAGTTTTTCGGTAGCGGGGATGCCGTCTCCGCCTCGGTTGATGGTGACGCCTTCCTCAAAATGCAGATGGATCGGGTGATCCCAGCCGCCGCCGGTCGAGACGACCCAATGCTCGACTTCGCCGGGCTTCGGGATGAGCAGTGAAATGCGGTTGGCGTTGAGCGAATGCGTGGATTCGCCGTCGACACGGATGACCCAAGGCAGGAGATCCTTGTCTTCACAGCTGGGCAGGCAATCTTTCGCTTGATTGAGTTCGTCGTGCTTGAATTCGATCGTGCGCACGCGATCCGGGGTGACGATGGGGATCTGCTCAGTCAGGATCGTCGGGACGCGGCTGCGATCCGGCTCGGTTGATCGAATGATGGTTCCAGGAGCATCGACGCTCTCGACCTGATCACTCACGATGAAGCGCATGATCGCACCAACGGCCGGGTCTTCGCTGTCGCCTTTGAGAGCTTCTCCGATCGTCAATCGCTTGTCGGGCTTGCGGCCATTCTTGTGCTTCAACAGGTTCACCAGCTGGATGACCTGGCCCTTCTTGAAGTTGGAAAAGTCGACGACAACGTCGTACCGCTCGCCGGTGCCTTGCTCGTCGAGTATCTTGATATCGATCGGATTGACGACGAAATTGCCGTCGTTGGCGATGAACTTCAACGGCAACGCATTGCGATTCGGATCGACGAGCACGAGCTGCACGAAGCGAGACATGCAGGCGTTGAGGAGACGGAATCGGTATTTCCGCGGCAGCACCTTCATGACCGGCGCGTATGCCATGTTCACGCACATGACGTCGCCAAGGAAGCCGTCGGTGTTGAAGATATCGAAGTACAGCTGGCCATCCTGGCGGAAGGCCATATCGTGAACGATCAAGTTCACGTCGAAATCGAGATTGCCATAGTCGTGAACCCAGCCGCTGGGCAGGCAATGGTTCACACCATCGGATTCGCGTTCGTTGCCGCGGTCCGGGCCGGAGTAGACGTTGATGGCGCCAAAGTCGCCCTTGTAGACGTTCTCGGCGGTATAAAAGAACCGGTGGTCGTGGAACCAGAGTGATCCCTGCAATTCGCGGAAGTCTCCGGCGACCGGGATCAACCCTTTGTTGCCGTCAGGGCCGGACGCTCTGCGGAGCAAGCCCTCTTTGTTGTTTTCGAGCTTGTTTTCCGGCCGGTCAGACCGAGCCAAGGTGAGGCCCCAGCGGTAGTCGTAGAATGTGCCAGGGTAGTGATAGGCGTTGCACGCTCCATCGCTTTCAGCACCGTTGTGTGCGTTATGGAAATGGGTCGACATTTGGTTGATGCCGAAACCGTTGTTGTCGCTCTTGTTGCGGGGGAGGTTGTTATAGATCCGCATCAGAATGGGCTCGCCGTAGCGAACCTTGAGCAGTGGGATGCCGCCGCTCGCCCCATTTCGGCCAGAGCCGTAGTTCCAGACGCTATTGGGTTGTTGTTCCGG
The DNA here is from genome assembly GCA_963778225.1 of uncultured Alphaproteobacteria bacterium. Taxonomy (GTDB): domain Bacteria; phylum Pseudomonadota; class Alphaproteobacteria; order Rhizobiales; family Hyphomicrobiaceae; genus JAGVSR01. The sequence continues at coordinate 66,662 of CAVZTR010000009.1, read as the reverse complement.
CAATAGAGGATGGAAGCGTGTTCCGTTCGCGCATGGCCGCTTATTGAGAATGTACCCTTTCTGCGGGAAGTAGTCGTTCCAGCGCTGATGGGCGAAAAACTCTCCCGGCGGGCGGCCTTCGATGGGACCTTTCCCAGTCAGCGGATTGGTGAGCAAGGGATCTTTGATTCCCTGCTTGGCCAACGCCGTGAAGTCAGTGTGGTACGACAAGCGCCGGGCAGCATGCTCATTCAAATCGGACGGCCAAGCTGCGTGACCATTCTCAGGCTGGAGCGTGTGCGGTGTCTGCACTTCGAGCCGCGGCAATGGCTGGGAGAATTTCGCAATTCCCCGCACGGGGCTGCGCGGCACACCTGTGGGAACTTGCGCGTAGGCGCTTTTCACAAAGGGGTTGAGGCCGTTCTTGGCAGCGAGCCAGCCGCTGCCTGTCAGGATGCCCCAGCGAAAAAGCTCGCGGCGGGTGACTTCGCCGAGCGACAAGGCTTTGACGATCTCGCCTCGGTTGTCACGGGCCTTCTCCGCCTCACGCTGCCGCCGGCTTGATTCCTTGTCGTCGATGTACATCCTGCCCTCCTGACGGGGACGGGGGACGGCGCGGGTCGATCAATCTACAGCCTGATCTTGAGGGGCCGCGGAACAGGATCGTGGTCGCGTTATCCCTTTCACCCTGCCGAGGAGAATTAACCTTCTGTTAATGGTCCGCTACGGACCAAGGTCCGATGGCCGGTAGGGACCAAAGGTCAAAAAGCTGTGTAAGGTCAACGAGCGCCTACGTATTCGACCCCAGTCGTTGATGTGCACAACCAGCGTTCTGGTGCAGCGGGGCCACGTCTCATCCTCGACTCAGACGCCCGAATCGAGGCCGAGTCAGGGTTCTGACTTTTACCTGTTCACCGGTCAAAATGTGCATGCCCACGCGGGTCTCAACGGTCCCTGTCGATACGCTGACGCGGCGCAAGGCTGCTGCGCGCGTTCCTGCCGTCGCGCTCGTGGTGCTGCTGGCCGGTTGCAGTTTGCCGACCGAACAGTTGAGCCTGCCTCAGCCGATCGGAGGCGCCCAGGCGACGGGGTCGATCGGCCGTCCGGGTGGTACACCGCTGGGGCCGCCCGGTACGCCAGGCGCGGGCCAGCCTCAAATCTATCCCGGCAGTGCGAACTATCTGCGTCCGGGTGACACCGCCGAGCCGTCCGCGGCCGACGCCAACGCTGCACCCGCACCCGTTGCCGGCGCTGCGAAGGCCCCGTCGGCAAACGGGGGACGGTCTGTTGGAGTCGAGACGGCCGACGGCGTCAGCCTCGATCTGGCCGGGGCGACAATCCCAGAAGCGGCAGCCACTATTCTCAATGATCTCATGCGGGTACCCTATACCGTCAGCGACCGCGTGAAAGGGACCGTGACGCTCCAGACAGTCAAACCCGTGAGCCGAAATGCGCTTCTGGAGTTGTTTGAATCCGTCCTGGCAACGAACGACGCCGCGCTCATCGTCGACAATGGCGTCTATCGGATCGTCACTCGAGATGAAGCCTTGGCGTCGGGGCAACCCGCAAAGCCCAGAATCGTTGGCCAACTGCGTGGGCCAGGTGTGGGCACGGAGGTGGTACCCCTGCGTTATGTTTCTGCCGCCGAGATGGAACGCATTCTAAAGTCGGTGGCTCCTAAAGGAATGATCGCGCGGGCGGATTCTGCCCGCAACCTCCTCATTTTGACTGGCACGCGGTCGGAGCTGGAATCGATGGCGGAGACTGTTCGCGTCTTCGATGTCGATTGGATGCGAGGCATGTCGTTCGGGATTTTCCCCATCGAGACATCCGACGTGGAGTCGATTGCCAAGGAACTCGACACGATTTTTGCCAACGACAGCGACAGCCCGTCCAAGGGCCTCGTTCGATTTGTGCCGAACAAGCGGTTGAAAGCAATTCTGGTGATCACGTCTCGGCCCGAATACCTCAGGAAAACCGAGGTCTGGCTGCAGCGCATCGACTTGGCAGCCGAGGCAACGCAGCGGCGCGCCTACGTGTATCAGGTGCAGTACCGGCCAGTGCAGGAACTCGTGACGATCTTGCAGCGCCTTTACCCCGGGCAGGCGACCCGCCGGGCGTCTCCAGTGGCGGCAGGTGTTGCTGCTGCGGCGGTCAGCGATCTTGAGGGCTCCTCATCCACGCCAACTGGATCGATCACGCTACCTGTCCGCGCCGGCGGTGGCGTGGCACCTCCGCTCGACGCACCGAACGAGGTTGTGACACTTGGTGCCTCTTCAGAAGCGCCCGTGGCCAATGAACCGGGCTTGGCGCCTCCTGCCTTGGCGGCAGAGTCACTCGAGGGCGAGGCAGGGGGCGGCGTCGTTACGGGAAGTGTTTCGCAGGCCGTGCCGGATGATCGGGATGGCGGCATTTCATTTGTGACCGACGAAGGGAACAATGCCATCGTCGTCTCGGCCACTCCAGGTGAGTGGCGTCGGATCCGGCAAGTGCTCTCTGAGGTGGATGTGATGCCGCCGCAGGTGTTGATCGAGGCGACGATTGCCGAGGTTACGCTCACGGATGATCTGAAGTTTGGATTGCGTTGGTTTTTCGAGAAGGGGGGCAACGAGTTCCGCCTTACTGATACCTTGGCAGGGGCAGCGCTTGGACCGATCGCACCGCAGTTCGCGGGCTTTTCCTATTTTCTCAACACCACAAACGCGAAAGTTGCGCTGAACGCTCTCGCCGATATCACCAACGTGAACATCGTCTCGTCGCCGTCGCTGATGGTTCTGAATAACAAGAAGGCCGTGCTGCAGATCGGTGATCAGGTGCCGATTGCGACGCAGCAGGCGGTTGCGTCCGACCAAGTTCTGGCGCCGATCGTGAATGCGATCTCGTTCCGAGAAACCGGCGTTCTGCTGTCGATCATCCCGCGCGTTGCGGACGACGGGCGGATCTTGCTGGATATTGAGCAGGAGGTGAGCGACGCCAAGGAGACGACAACTTCGGACATCAATTCACCAACAATTGCCCAGCGGCGGATCAAGACGACCGTGACCGTCGGCAATGGGGGTAGCGTGGTTCTTGCCGGTCTCATGCAGGACCGGGCGACGCGGAAGCGGCAACAGGTCCCGCTAGCCGGCGACATTCCGCTGGTCGGTAACCTTTTCAAGAACAAAGACGATGAAATCGCGCGGACCGAACTCATGATTGCCATCACGCCGCACATCGTGAACGATGAGCGGCAGACAGGGGCGATTGCGGCGGAGTTCCGCGATCGGCTCAACTTCAATACGCGCCCTCAGCGGGAGACGCTGCCCGATCACAGGGAGCAGTTCGACCGGCTGGCGCGGTAACCGTACCGCCGTTTGGATTACGCGTCATGAGCCGTGCGCCCCTTGTGTCTGACAGGCAGTGCGGGTTCATTTTGATTTTCGCCATCGGCGTGTGTCTGTTGTTGGCGCTCGTCGGCGCGACGATGGGGCGGTCTGTTCAGGCAGCACTTCGTTCAACCAGCACAGTCGTCGAAATCGCCAAGGCGCGGTCGCTCGCCGATGGCGGCGTTGCGTTCGCTGGCGCTATGTTGCAGTCGGGCGGCGGGCCGGCAGATAGGATTTGCGTAGTAACGGGCGCAGGACTGATCGCGCTGACGATTGAAGACGAAGCCGGCAAGGTTTCCCTCAATGGTGACAATCAGGCGCTGCTTTCGGCGCTTTTTGCCGGGCTAGGGGCATCTCAAGAGGAGGCCGAGCGTTACGCGGCAGTGATTGCCGATTACCGGGACGCCGACAGCAACGAACGTCCCGACGGTGCTGAGGCCGATGCCTATAGGGCCGCGGGAATGGCTGGTGGTCCGAGAAACGCCAACTTCGACATCGTTGCCGAGTTGGATCGTGTTTTGGGAATTCCCGCTGCCATACGATCGCAGGCCAAGCCATTTCTGACGGCTTCGACCTCGGCGCGGGGCGTGGATAGTGAGGTGGCGCCGCAAGCTCTCATCCAACTTCTCTCGCAGGGTGCCAGTGGTCGCTCCGCGGCTTTCGGCGAGCGACGTCAGCTGCCGGCGTCGCTGTCCGCCGTGTCATCGCGAAACGTCTATAAGGTGCGAGCTATCGGTGTGACGCCTCAGGCGCGTTTCGTGCGGGAGGCCATTGTTGCGCGACCTCCCACACCGGGTGAGCCGGTGCGGATGCTCAGCTGGCATCAGGGCGAGGTGACCCGGGACGATGAGGTCCGTCTCCAAGAGGCGGATGCGGCACCGGAGTGCTGAACGCGCTACTTCAGGACCAGTCCGTAGCTGTCGTCCTCGACGATAGGGGCTTGGGAATGGGCGTCGCGTTCGCGGCGCTGGCAGTAGCGCTTACCATTGACTTCCCAATAGCAATAGGCGCCGCAGTGGCGACGGCCGCGATAGTAATAGCAACCCCGCGCCTCGGGCGGCGGCAGTTCGATGACATGCGCTGGGGCCCGCCGATACTGCACTTCAGCGACCTGGGCGTGTGCCTCGCAACAGAACACCAGTGACGTGATCATCACAAAAGCCGCCGCGAGCGGTCCGCTTGCGCCTGACTGTCCGTGTCGACGAATTTTCACCGCCATGGCAGAAATTCCTGGGCGTTCGGCTGACGTTGCGACACAAGCACTAGCGCGATTCGCGGATGTTCGAGTGCCGCGTCGGCGGGAGTGCGGGGTATGAAAGCGAATGTCACCATGACGGCGGAGGTCCCCTCGCTGACCCTACCCTGGTCGGCCGGCCGGTTGGCTGCGGCAGCGGTTGGAGCGTATGGCGCGGCGGCTATGCCAGCGATTTTGTATTGGCCGGCGTTGTCTGGATCCGATGTCGCCGCCGGCGCATTGTTGGCATCCGTGCTCATTGCTTTGACGGTGATCGATATCCGATCGTTCCGGCTACCGGATGCATTGACTTTGCCGCTCACCGCGATTGGGATTGGTTTGGCACACGGCCTGGGCTGGGCATCCTGGGCAGACAGGGCGTTCGCCGCTGCTGTGGGATTCCTGCTGCTGTTTGTGGCGCGAGGCGTTTACTACCGCGTACGCGGTCGGCACGGCTTGGGGCTCGGTGATGCAAAGCTGTTTGCGGCCGCGGGGGCTTGGACGGGATTGGAGGGGCTCGCAGGGGTTTTGCTGAGCGGATGCATTCTGGCGTTGATGTGTGTCGGCGGGCTGGCGATGACCGGGCGGCAGGTCAGCGCTCGCGTGGCTTTACCCTTCGGTCCGTTTCTCGCTGCAGGCATCTGGCTGGTCTGGCTCTATGGGCCGCCGATTTGAGCATCGGGCGCTGACGTATGGGCGGCTTGTTGCTGTCGCGCCAGGCCGCTACGCTGGCGCTCGTGTCGTCCGCATCGAGGGCCCTTATGCCGCGCATTGATATCGATTGGTTTCCAACTTCCTCGAAAGAAGCAAAGCGGCGCAAGTCTGGTGGGCGTGAAGACGGCTTCACGCTGCTGGAGTTATTGGTGGTGCTCGGCATCATCGTTCTCATCGCCACGATCGCGGCACCGCAAGTGCTGCGCTATCTGGGCGGCGCGCGCACGGAAACCGCGAAGGCGCAGATCAGTGCGCTTTCGACGGCGCTGGAACTCTATGCGCTCGATAATGGAGGTTTTCCTTCCGAACAGGTCGGGCTGCGCGGGCTCGTTTCTGCGCCGGAAGGCAATGCACGCTGGAAGGGGCCGTATATCAAGCGGGCATCGGGGATAGTTGATCCATGGGGTCAACCGTATCGCTATCGCCGAATCGGGCGCGGCGGACAGCCCGACATCTATTCGCTTGGCCGCGACAACGCTCCGGGCGGAACAGGCGAGGACCAGGACGTCACCAATTAGCCTGCAGCAGGACCCGATCACGAGTTCCCGGGGCATCCTCGGCAGCGACCCGGCTTGATCACTCCATGATGCGCTGGGCCAGAACGGCCACCCAAAGCACCTGATGACGTACACGGAAGATTCAGCTTATTTGGTCTGCTGACTCGCGTGGACGCGGATTGCGCTCACGTCGTTCTTCCGCCTCCGGCGGAACCCATCGTGAGACATCACTGAATGCGAACGCGTGATGCTGAGGGAAACGGAATTGCCAAGGAGGCGATAGGCTCCCTCCGTTCTGTGTTTTGGAGTGTCGGCCTGATCAGCTGTGTCCTCAACCTGCTCATGCTCACGGGGCCCGTGTTCATGTTGCAGGTCTACGACCGCGTGCTGGCAAGCCGCTCGATTCCGACACTCGCGGCTCTCTCGATCCTTGCGGGCGCGCTTTATGTTTTTTGGGGCCTGTTTGAATTTTTCAGGTCCCGCACGCTGTCTCGTGCCTCCTTCTGGTTCGACCAGCGTCTTGGTCCGGCGACATTCAAATCCTGGCTCAGACGTTCGTCTCTTGGGGCACACGATAGCAGACCCATGACCGACATCGGGACTGTTCGTCAGTTCCTTTCGAGCCCCGCTTTGAGCGGGCTTTTCGATGTTCCCTGGATCCCAATCTATCTGGGCTTCGTTTTTGTTGTTCATCCCTGGCTTGGGTGGTTGACGCTCGGCGGCGCGCTCCTCGTGACGGTTCTCGCATTCATCAATGAACGCGCAACCCGTCGGCCGCTTGGACAAGCCACTTCCTTGGAGCAGGCCGAAAGCGAATTCCTGGAACAGGCTCACCGCAATGCCGAAAGTATTTTGCCCATGGGAATGGCGGGCAACATCGGTGAGCATTGGGAGCGGCTGCACGGTGAGAGCGCAAATCTGGCGCAACAGGCGACCGAGCGGGGTGAAGTTTTTTCTGCGTTGTCGCGTGCCGCTCGCATGATCTTGCAGTCAGCGGTCTTGGGGCTTGGAGCCTATTTGGCCATTCGTCAGGACATTTCTCCAGGGATGATCGTCGCTGTGTCGATCATATCCGGACGAGCTCTTGCGCCGATTGATCAGGTGATCGGTCACTGGCGTACGGTCGTGCGGGCTAGGCAGGCTTATCGACGCTTGAATGCAGAACTTCCGGGCGGATCTGACCCAGCTCCGCCGCTTCAACTTCCCGCCCCGGAGGGATCGCTGAGCGTTCGTCATGTTACGAAACTGGCACCGGAGCGCGCCGGACGCGGAAGCAACTCTCAGCACGCCATCTTGAAAGACATCAGCTTCAACTTGGAGCCCGGGGACGCCCTTGGCATCATTGGTCCTAGCGCTTCGGGCAAAACAACGCTCGCTCGCATTCTCATTGGAGCTTGGCCCGCCGACCGCGGCGAAGTGCGTTTAGACGGGGCTTTGTTCGACTATTGGGACCGCGACGCGCTCGGGCGTTACATCGGCTACTTACCGCAGAACGTGGAACTGCTTGCCGGTACCGTGCAGCAGAACATTGCCCGCTTCGATCCCGATGCGGATGATGAGGAGATCATCGCGGCTGCGAAAATGGCCGGTGTGCACGCGATGATCCTCAACTTGCCGGACGGTTACGAGACACAAACGGGACCTGGCTCAACCATCCTCTCCGGCGGTCAGGTTCAGCGCATCGGGTTGGCAAGGGCACTCTTTCGACTGCCTCGGCTCGTGGTTCTCGACGAGCCGAACTCCAATCTCGATTCAGAGGGCGATGCCGCCTTAGCGACAGCAATCGAACGGCTGCGACAAGCAAACTCCGTCGTTATCGTGATGGCGCACAGACCGAGTGCCATTGCGGCGGTGAACAAGCTTCTCATGCTCGTCAACGGGGCGGTCATGGAGTTCGGTGCGAAGGACGATGTGTTACGCAAGGTGACACGCGCAGTGCCGGTAGGAGTTGGAGGATGACATCCCTACCGCCCACGGCGTCGGCGGGGTCTAAGCCGCGGCGACCGGTCAACGTGGACATTAAGCAGCCTCTCAGGTCAGCGTTTCTGATGTTCATCATTCTCGCTGGCGGTCTGCTCAGCTGGATGCTGACCGTCCCGCTGTCGGCAGCGGTTATCGCGTCTGGTTACGTCGTCGTTCGGGGAAAGCCTCAGCTGGTTCAACATCTGGATGGCGGCATTGTAAAAGCGATCGAAGTGCGCAATGGGGATGAGGTCCGTAAGGGCGACGTTCTGGTGCGGTTGGATGAAGCGACGCTGAAAGCCAATCTCGACATTTATCTCAATCGTCTGCGAGAGGCGCTTACCAAACGCGCACGGCTTGAGGCGGAGCGCGACGACCTCGAACGTATCGCGTTCGATCTTGACGCCTTCCAGTCGTTCGATCTTGGCGATGTGACCGTTCACATGCAGCGCCAGGAGAGTATTTTTCGGGCGCGCAAGGCGAGCCGTGCCGGGGAAGTTGAAAAGCTGAGGGAGAAGATCGGGCAGTTTGAAAACCAGACCGATGGTCTTGAGGGCCTGATCGGCGCGAAAACAGAACAGCTGAATACGATCAAACTTGAGCTCGATAGCCTCAACGAGCTTTTGGAGAAAGGCATCGCGACCAAGACCCGCGTCTATAATCAGGAGCGCATGAAATCCGATCTGATCGGGCAGATCGTTGAGCATATTGCCGAGCTTGCACGCATCAGCAATGCCATTCGCGAGACGGAAGTCAGCATCATACAAATCGACCGCGCATTTAAGGAAAAAGTTCTGTCGGAGCTGTCGGAGACGGCAACACAAGCGGAGGATCTCACTCAGCAGATATCCGCGACCAGGAAGCAGCTGGAACGTGTAGAGATTCGTGCGCCCGCGAGCGGGATTGTCCATGAGCTCAGCGTCAATACAGTTGGAGGCACGGTGTCACCCAATGGGACATTGATGCAGATCATCGCCAGTGACGAAGGGGTCGATGTGGAGGTGAGCATCGATCCCAATACGATTGATCAAGTCGCGCTCGGTCAGGGAGCCGCGTTGCGCTTTCCGGCGTTCAACCAATCGACCACGCCTGAAATCATGAGCGCGGTGGAGCGAATATCGCCGTCCAGCGTGATCGATGAAAGGACGGGCCTTTCATTCTATCGGGTCATCCTTTCGGTCGCGCCAGAGGAGTTGGGACGGCTGCAGGGTGTTCGTCTCATCCCGGGGATGCCCGTTGAGGCTTACGTGCGTACGGGAGAGCGGACGATGGCGAGCTTCCTGATGAAGCCGCTCATCGATCATCTCAATCGAGCCATGCGCGAGTAGAGCGCCTGCTTGCGACGCTAGAGTTCTACGCGACGACGGTTTGGCCGCGCCAAAACGTGTGCCTGATGGGCCCGCGCTGCGTTTTCGGCATGGGCGGCACTTGCAAAGCGCTGTCCATCGAGCGGTTGGTAGGCTGCATGAGCAGCGTGAAACTGGAATTCCCGATCGCCGGCATCACGCACGACAAGGCCGACCTGATCATCGCCGACTTCGATCACGTAAGAGCAAGACATGTTTGACCCTCCGCCGGCCCCGTAGCCGATCAGTGCATTTGCAGATTGTTGTGAAAGTGCTGTGTCAGAAAGACTGACGGCGACCGCTGTGATTGGGGGAACGCTGACTACACCGTATCTTCATCGTGGTCTCCGCGGGTTTTTGGAGATCCGGGGCATGCCCTGGATACCTTAGCGTTTTTTGACGCGGCGCAAGTCATCTCGAAATCACCGCGGCTGGCTACGATCCGCCAACACGGCCATGGAAGCCGATCTGGCTGCTGGCTCAACCAACACCTATGCGCTGTTGAGTACCGGCATGAAATGCGACAGCTGCCTTAACGTTCCGCAGGCCGGGCAGGAAATCTGTTGGCCGACCATGCTCGCTTCTAAACCAATGGCATCATGGGTGTGCCACAGGTCCCCAGGCCATCCGCCTTGGGAACTTCTGGGTGCGGTTCCGGTTGGAGGTTTCCACGACGCTCACCGGCCGGGCGGCGTCCCCTTGTGTGGAGGATGGATGCAGAAAAAATTGTTTCTGGCAGGGTTTGACGGGTCCACAGGATACAACAAGCACGGTCAATGGTTCGATCACGTTGTTGCAACCGGTCACGACCGGACGGTTGAACAGGACTATCAGCAGTTATCACAGATCGGGATCAAGAGCGTTCGCGATACGATTCGATGGCCTTTGGTCGACTTGGGATACGGCAGGTATGATTTTTCGACCGTCGACGCTTTTGTTCGGGCCGCCGAGGACCATCAGATCTGCGTTATTTGGGATCTTTTCCATTACGGTTTCCCCAAAAACCTGAACTTGTTGAGTCCAAGTTTTGCGAGACGCTTCGCTGACTACTGCCATGCGGTGGCCCATTATCTGCGAAGTCGCGTGGACGGTTCTCTGTGGTTCACGCCGATCAATGAGCCCTCATTCATGGCGTACGCGGGTGGCGAGGTTGGCCTGTTTGCACCGTGGCTCACGGGACGGGGCTTTGATCTAAAGGTCACTCTCGCAGAGGCAGCAATAGCGGGTATCGATGCCATTCGTGCCGTCGATCCCGAAGCGCGCATCGTCAATGTCGATCCGATGTGTCGCGTTGTGGCCCCGGCCGGCCGCACTGATCTTGAAGAGGACGTTGAAGATTTCAACGAGCGACTCGTGTTTCAGGCCTGGGACATGCTTTGCGGACGGCTTCTTCCTGAACTCGGTGGTAGTCCGAAGCATCTCGATATCGTCGGCATGAACTACTACTGGACGAACCAATGGGAGTGGGGAGCGCCTGCAAATGCGGATGGCATTGTGCCGCCTCTTGGAGAAGAGGATCCGCGACGCGTATCACTGGAGGAGCTTGTGCGGATCGTATGGCGCCGATACGGATCCGAGGTCATGATATCGGAGACGGCGCACATTGGTGATCGGCGAGGACCGTGGGTGCGCGAGCTTGAGGCCTGCGCGAATGTCTTGGCTGCGGAAGGCATTCCACTCAGCGGCATCTGTCTCTATCCGATTCAAAGCATGCCGGAGTGGCATAATCCGGAGGTATGGCTTCCCATGGGGCTATGGGAGCCGGCATGCGAAGCGCAGGGACAAGATCGCGCTGTCTGCTGGCCCATGCTGAAGGCTTTGCAGGAAGCACACGCGCGTAGCCGTTCTAAAGTCTTCCCTGTCCGACTGAGCAACAGCGGTTCTGACGATGCCGCATGGATGCGGTAGCGCGAGCGACTTCGGATGATTTTGACTGGTTGAGCGCGACTGATGGGCTAGCGGTTGGCGCGCTTTGCCAGTTGAACCGCATTCTCCAGCTGTTCGAGAAAACGGGACCTATCGCGTGCTGTGAACGCAGCGTTGAGGCCTCGGCTTTCCCCGGTCTCGCGCAGATGTCTCTGCAGGTCGCGCATCGCCACCGCCGTACCTATGTTTGCATCGGTGTAGGGTTTGCCCGTTGGTCCGATGCATTGCGCTCCTGCCTTCAAACATCGTGCAGCGAGCAGGATGTCTGCGGTGATGACAATGTCGAAGGCCCCGACTCGCTCGGCAATCCAATCGTCTGCGGCGTCTGCTCCTTGAGAGACAACAACGCGCTGTATCAGCGGGTTTTCCTCAAGTCGCATCCAGCTGTTGGACACCATGAAAAGTGTCAACCCATGCCGGTCTGCAACGCGGACAGCCTCAGCCTTTACAGGACAAGCATCGGCATCAACGTAGATTTGAATTTTTGGTGTCATCTGTCAGGAGGCAGTGATCTCGTCCGTCCAAACGCGAAACGACTTGAGGGTGTTCGGGCCGAATGTGGTGGTAATGGCGACATCCGCCGCATCGCGACCCCGCGCGATCAGAACGCGCCCGATGCGGGGCGTGTTGTTTCTCGGATCGAACGTGTACCACTGGCCGCCGAGATACGCTTCAAACCAGGCTGCAAAGTCTCCCGGTGGATAAGGCGGAGCGGTGCCAATGTCCCCCAGATAGCCCGTGCAATAGCGGGCCGGAATGTTGAGGGCGCGGCAGAACGCAATTGCCAGATGGGCGTAATCCCGGCAGACGCCTTTGCGCTCCTCATAAGCTTCCGAGGCCGTTCGCGTTACGCGCGCATGTTCGTATCCGAACGTGATGTGCTCGTGCACGAAGTCGCAGATCGCCTGGACGCGTGCCCAACCGGTCGCGCCGCCGCCGAAATGCTTCCACGCGAGGTCCAGCATCCGATCGCTGTCGCAGAAGCGGCTCGCAAGGAGAAAAACGAGCGCTTCCTCGGGCAGCTTCTCGACCGGCAATTGGGTGGCATCCGGCACCTGCGGATCTGGCTTTCCGCTGTCGTTCACCACGGCACTCGAGGTGATGCGCATGGTACCCGGTGGGGCAACCAGACGGCTGCACCAATTTCCGAAGCCGTCGCGATAGCCGTCGATGGACACGGATGGTGTCAAGATCGCGTGGTCGGGGAACTGCAGATCCGATGCCCGCGAATAGTGCACATTCAGCATCAGAATGACGGGTGTGGGCTGGGGAAACTCGTAGTCCATTTCGTAGCCCACTTGTAACTTCATGGGGTCCGACTTTCGTTCAACGCGTTAAAGGTCCTTGCCGACGAGATTGGTTTTCATGCTGCGGCTTGCTTTCACCCGCGCAAAGCCATCCTCGATTTCGGACTCCGTCAGATCGGGGAACTTCCGCTGAAGTGCCGTCAACAGGCTAGCGTCTTGGTGACCAAGCGTGATCAAGCGATCGAGTTCACGCGAAATCTCGCTGGGTTCAATCATGCTGCTCGATGGCTCCTGGTCGTGGCGGGGGGCGCTAGCCCCCCCGATCTCTGCTAGCTGCCGAAGTGCGGATAAGACACTGTTCGTGGTCGTGTCGGCTGGTTTGCGCGGCGAACGTGGAATTCACAGTAGGGATGACCGTCGACTTTCTGCTTGCCACAAAAATGAAAATCCTGGCCCTGCGGATCGCCAATTGGCCAACGGCAATCCTGCGCCATCAGCGTCTCCATCGTCTTTCTCTCTCCGACGGGAATGATCGGCTCCGGTTGGAGAACCGGCATTGTCGGCTTTCGAATTGGGTACATGGAAAAGCTTTCTTTGAGACACACGCAGGCTTGATTGCCGGCACGAGATTGTGAGCGAGAAGACCCGACTAGCGGGCTCTCCTTGGCTCGTCGAGAAATGGCTCTAGGAGCCCGATGGTGTAGCATTATCGTGGGGCCGACGTTGCCAGGGCCAAGGTGGCGGTCCAAAAATCGGCGGTGTCGGTTTCGGTGTGTTGAGCGATGCCCCTACGGACGAGAGGAGTTACCTTAGCACTTGTAATTTCATAGTGCTATTGATGGTTTGGCTGTCCGAACAGCTGCCAGAGGTCCCTAAATCATGCCACTTGAGTTATTCGGCTGGAACACAGTGCGGGCCGACGCCTTTGCCGCACATGCTGAAGATGGGTTTGTGCCGGGCCGCGTGGTGAGCGAGCACCGCAGCCACCTTCAAGTCATCACAGCCGCCGCCGAGCTTTCGGCCGAAGTATCCGGCCGACTTCGTAACGAGGCCGTGCAAAAATTCGATCTTCCCGGCGTTGGCGACTTCATTGCGTTGCGCTTGGCCACGGGAGAAGGCCCAGCCAGGATAGAAGCTGTGCTGCCGCGAACGTCTGCTCTGATCCGAAAGGCGTCCGGCGAAAACCGACCGCAGCTGTTGGCTGCCAATGTCGATGTCGTTTTTATCGTAACCGCGCCTGACGGCGATTTCAATCAAGCGCGGATCGAACGCTTGCTGACGCTGGTCCGGGACAGCGGTGCCGCTCCTGTCATCATTCTCAACAAAGTGGACCTTACGAATGATGAGCAGGTGTTCACGGAGCAGATTACAAGTGTTGCACACGGTGTTCCGTTACACGTCATCAGTGCGCGGGCGCGGGAAAGCATCGGCGATGTCGAGCGCTATTTTGAGGGCAACCAGACCGTCGGCCTCGTCGGCTCGTCCGGCGTCGGGAAATCGACTTTGACGAACATGCTGCTGGGCCGGGATGCCCAGGCCACTCAGCCCGTACGCCTACATGACAGCCGGGGCCGCCACACCACAACGCATCGTCAACTATTCGCGCGTCCGGGCGGAGGATGCATCATCGATACGCCCGGTATGCGCGCGGTTGAAAGCTGGATCGGCGAAGTCGGCAAGTTCGACGAAGAGGGCGCGCGGCCCCGGAGCGAAAAAACATCGGCTGCGTTTAGAGCCGAAAAGAAGGGTCGCGGTCGGCGCGATCGGGATATTGAGTAGTCGCGTGTATGCACGTTCGGCTGATTTCCGTCAGACCCGATCGGCAATGAATTTAGATTCAGCAATCATTCTCTAGGTTTATAATTTTTCGATTGAAGGCTTCCACGGCTTTGCGTCATGGGAGCGACTGCCTGGATGGTCATTGCCGTTGGACTGTGTCATTTTACGTGCCTCGACCACATCGTCATGCTCAACCGTATTGAAGGCACCATATGAAGCGCTGGTTTGCAGTAACGGCCGCTCTTTTTTTCGCAGAAGCGGTCGCGAGTGGTCCTGCTCGAGCCGCTGATCCTGTTACGATAACTACCGGCAACGCTGGCGGGCTCTACTACGTCGCAGGTGAGGCCATCTGCAAAACCATCGCTGCAAGAACGGACCGAGCGCCGCCGCCCTGCTCCGTCGTTGCGAGCCGCGGATCGATGGCCAACATCCTCGCCCTTGATCCGGTGAAGATGCCCTTTGCTATTGTCCAGTCTGATATTGAATACAACGCGGTCACCGGCGGTGGTTTGTTCGGAACGGTTGGTGCGGATCGTGACCTGCGGTCAGTGTTTTCTCTCCACGGAGAGGCATTCACCATTTTGGTTCGAGCCGATAGCGGCATCTCCAGCATTGACGATTTGAAAGCACGCAAATTCAGTGCGGGGCGCATAGGAACAGGGACGCGCGAGACCGCTGAAGCCCTTTTCGACGTCTTGGGTTGGACACCCGCAGACCGCAAAGGCCTCGCCGACATTGCAATCGGTGACCAATCCGCGGCTCTATGCGCGGGCGAAGTGGAAGCCATTGCGTACCTCATAGGTCACCCGTCGCCGATCGTCTCCGCGGCGACAGAGGCTTGTGCGGCGAAACTCCTGCCGGTGCCGAAAGGGGCCGTCGATGGACTTGCGAGCAAGCTGCTTTACTACCGCCCTGCGACCGTTTCTGGTGGCGTTTACAAAGGCAACGATGGCCCAATTTCAACAGTGGGCTTGCGTGCGGTGCTCGTCACTCGAGCCGATGTTGCGGATCACGTCGTGCGTGATGTCGTGACCTCCGTGTTCGGCAATCTGCAAATCGTTCGAGACGCATCTCCCGCATTCGCTGGTTTCATCCCGGCCGAAATGAGCACGCAAGGATTGATAGCGCCTCTGCATCCGGCCGCGTTAGAGTTTTACCGGGCGCAGGGGCTGCCGGTGCCGTCGGTGGAGATCACGCCTGTCACAAACTCGCCGATCACGGGCAAAGACGGTTCTCTTTCGTCGCCCTTGAACCTCAAAACTGATCAGAAGCTGGCAAAGCCCGACGCGTCGATGGGGAGTTCCACACAGGTTCAAAAACCGGCCTACAACTCTGTGCCTGTCGGGCCAGCCGGTAATTGGCAACTTGACTCAGGTACTCGCGGAACCAAGGACCCTTCTCTGGCCGGTGATGGGTCGCTGCCTGACGCGGAAGAAAATCTGCGGTTGCGTTTGCCGATGCCGAAGTAGGCATGACCGGACACTCTGACGGCGACCTCGCCGCTCGAACGATTAGCCTGTTTTTCCGACTACATTATCGGAAGCGGTCGTTCGCTTCTTATCTGGATTAGCAACAATGTTCTCCAGTCGCTTTCGTCTGCGTCCCCTTCTCGTCATTGCATTGGCTATTGGTGTGATGATCGCAGTGCTCGGCAATCCGGTAGCGCTCCATGCGCAGCCGGCCGAAGAGGATCTCAAAGTTCGGGTTGATGCACTGCTGCAACCTTCGGGGCGCACAGTCGCGGGCATCCCGATCGCGGGTCACGCCTTTCTTCCCAAGCTCTATGCAGCGCTCGATTATCAGCCCGTCTGGACGAAGGCGGCGAGCATCGACGCATTATCGAAAGCGATCGCGCGCAGTTGGGAAGATGGCTTGGTTCCCGCTGACTTCCATGCCGATTACGTCAGGGCGGCTGTCGCGTCGCAGCCGCAAAACGTGGCCGAGCGTGAGATCATCTTGAGTGATGCGCTCGTGCGACTGCTCTATCAACTCTACTTTGGCAAAGTCGCGCCGAACGGGCTTGATCCCAATTGGAACTTCGAGCGTCCTGTCCTCGAGAGTGATCCGGCACAAACGATCGCGGCCGCGTTGAAGGCCGGCGACGTTTCGGACCTCGTTGACAAAGTGAGCCTGAAGCATCCGCTCTACACGGAACTCAAGGCGCTGCTGCAGCAATACACCCAGCATGACGTCTCGGGTGGCTGGCCCAAGATACCCGATGGTCCGCCGCTCAAGCCAGGGCAGAGCGATGCACGCGTGGCGATTTTGCGGAACCGCTTGAAGATTACAGGCGAATGGGAAGCGACCGGGGTCGCTGCTCCGGAAATCTATGATCAGTCGCTGGCCGATGCAGTCGAAACGTTCCAGGCCTCGCAGGGACTTGATCCGGATGGTGTTCTCGGATCCGTAACGCTCGAGGCGCTCAATGTAACCGCATCAGAGCGTGTCGAACAAATTCGTGCCAACCTTGAGCGCGGTCGCTGGATTTTACGGACGATGGCTCCTGAGGCCGTCATCGTGAACGTCGCGGGTTTCTACCTGCACGTCTTTCTCAAAGGTGAGAAGGTCTGGACCACGCGCGTCATCGTCGGACAGTCGTATACAAAAACGCCCATCTTCACTGAGGCCATGAAAACGGTGGTCCTCAATCCCGATTGGACGGTGCCCCAGAGCATCGTCCGCAATGAGGTATTTCCAAAAGCTTCGGCTAATCCGGGGTACCTGGCGGCTGGAAACTATTATCTCGCCGATGGTTCCGGAAAGGCTGTAGGCGATGTTGATTTCGCAGCCTACACGGCGGCAAGCTTTCCCTATCGCGTTGTGCAGAAGCCGGGCCCAAAAAATGCGCTGGGGCTGGTCAAGTTTCTATTTCCGAACAAGTACTCTGTTTATTTGCATGATACGCCGAGCCGTCAGTTGTTCGACAAGTCGGGGCGCACTTTCAGTCACGGTTGCATTCGCGTCGAAGATCCACTGAAGCTCGCCGAGATCATTCTCGGTGACCGGCTCGGCTGGACGAGAGCGAAGATCGATGCGGCGGTAGCCACTGGCAAACAGCAATGGATCAAGCTCCCCAATCCGCTGCCGGTCCTGATCCTCTACTGGACAGTTGATCCCTCGCCGGTCGGCGGCGCTTCGTTTCATCGCGACATTTACGGTCGGGATGCGCGGCTCATCAAAGCCCTCAATGCGCCCTTCAAGCCTTGAGGCGCGAAGGCGGTGCTCACTCGAATTCATCCTCCAGATGCTGTGGGTCGGCGGGAGCCAAGCTTCTGGGGGCTTCGTGGCGGCGGCTCTTACCTTCGAACATGTGGCCAGCTTCGAGTATGAGTTCTTTATGCCAAATCTCGCCGGTGACCTGAGACCCATCGCGAAGCACGATTCGGTCGCCAAAGATCAATGCATCAACGGCTGCTCCCTCGACGATCACTTCGGCCGCAACGACAGTTCCCACGACTGTGCCACCTGTCGTAATCAAGACAGTGTCGGCTCTGATTTCCCCCTCAACGTATCCCTGGACAATCGCAGTCCCTGTTAATGCCAAACAGCCAATAGCGGACGCTGTCGAGCCAATGACCATCGGAACATCGTTGGCCGGCGCGTGGATTTCCGAAGCCGCTTTGGTCGATCCGGTCATTGGTAGATCATTCCGAGTTGCTAGAGCGGCGTCACGTTATCGCGTTGGATGCAAGGTCAAATAGCTGTTCGCAAACACGGTAAAGTAGATGTGGTGCCAGGCGGAGTCAGCGGCGGAGTGGATGAAATCCAATTTGTGGAAATTGCGGCTGCTGTCTGAAGCGGCGACCATCGTCAGTGACATGACTTGGCGGAAATGGCATAGCCCGTACGATTAGCTTCGAATAAGTAATCATAGTGGGTTGCAATCATGAGTGCCGAGGTTTTTCGCATGTTCTTCTTGTTTTTCGCGGTCGGGGTGGCGCTAGCGATGTTTGCCGGGTCGCTGGCGCTGATGGAGTATGGACGACGCATGGGCCTCAGGCGCTTGGCAGAGGAGGGCAACGCTGCAATGGCTGGCCTCAATGCTGTTGAAGGTGCTGTCTTCGCTCTTATGGGTTTGCTGCTTGCTTTTACGCTTTCGGGTGCGCTCCAGCGATTTGACGAACGGCGAACACTTATCCTGCATGAGGCGAACGATATCAGCACCGCCTATGACCGGCTGGGCATGTTGGATGAGCCGGCGAAGAGCGACTTGAGGTCGAAGCTCAAGGTGTATCTTTCAGAACGCTTGAATCTCTACAAGCTCCCGATTGGGTTTTCGATCCTCGAAGACGCCTCGATTTACGACGGTGATCAAAAAAGGAAGATTGCAGAGGTGAAAACCCAAGTTTGGGATGGAGCCGCCGAGGCTTGCGCGCGGATGCCCACGACGGCGCCCTGCACGCTC
Organism: uncultured Alphaproteobacteria bacterium; assembly: GCA_963778225.1. Lineage (GTDB taxonomy): Bacteria > Pseudomonadota > Alphaproteobacteria > Rhizobiales > Hyphomicrobiaceae > JAGVSR01. Next base: position 48,208 of record CAVZTR010000009.1, on the reverse strand, counting down.
ATTCTGCCTGCACTGAACGAGGCATTTCATGCGGCTCAAGAGCGAGCCGGTGCCAACGATCGGCACCCACCGCGCATCATTTACGTGATGCTGTTTGCGCTCGGCCTAGGAGGTTCTTTGCTGGGTGGATTTGGTATGGGAGCTGCTAAGCGGCGCAGCTTCGTTCATATGGTGACTTTTGCAGCCTCGGTGTCGATCGCACTTTATATCATTACGGATATTGAATTTCCGCGCCAAGGTCTCATCACCGTCTCGTATTTCGACAAGTTCTTGGAACAGGCTCTGAGTTCTATGAAATAGACGATCGGCTTAGGCCGGCAGAGGGCGACGGTGAGGGCGGAATTGGCTTTGCGCCATGCGAGCTTAATGGGTTGCTTGCAGTTCCAGCTCGCGAAACCCGGCGGTGGGCGAGGCCTGCTCGATGGCGGAGCGCGGCACACGGAACCAGGCCGCATACAAGGCCGGCAGAAACAAGAGCGTCAGGATGGTAGCGACGAGCAAGCCGCCCATCATGCTCACCGCCATCGGCCCCCAGAACACGCTGCGCGCCAGAGGGATCATGGCCAGTATGGCCGCTAGCGCGGTCAGAACCACAGGGCGGGCGCGGCGGACCGTGCTTTCCACGATAGCGTTCCAGGGTTGAAGGCCTGCAGCCAGATCGTGATCGATTTGGTCGATCAGTATCACGGAATTGCGCATGATCATGCCGGCCAGCGCAATGACGCCGAGCAACGCGACAAACCCGAACGGCGCATCGAAGACGAGAAGTGCTGCGACCGCGCCGATGAGACCCAGGGGCGCGGTCAAAAACACCAGGAACAGCTTTGCAAAGCTTCTGAGCTGTAACATCAGGATCGTCAGCATGGCTGCAAACATCACAGGGAAGATCTTGAAGAGGGCAACATTTGCCTTTTCGGTTTCCTCGACGGCGCCGCCAACATCGATGCGATACCCTGACGGGAGAGTTGCTGAAAGTTGCGCTATCTTGGGTGCGAGCGATGCTGTCACAGTCGGTGCCTGCACGCCGGGCGCCACGTCCGATCTTACGGTGAGATTGAGATCGCGGTTTCGCCGCCACAGAATGGGTTCTTCGAAGCCGTAGCGTATCGTTGCGACCTGACGCAGCGGAATGGCCTGGCCATTGCGCGCCAGGATAGTCAAGTCGCCGATGTGTGCGGGATCGAGACGTTCGCCGGGCACCGCTCGGACGACGACGTCGAGGATTTCAATTCCCTCGCGATATTCGGAGACCGTCCTTCCGGAGAGCAGCGTTTGCAGCGTTCCGGATACCTGCGCCGTGTTAAGACCGAAGGCGCGTGCGCGATCTTGATCGACTTCCAGTGTAATGTTCTTCACCTGCTCGTTCCATTCGAGCTGCGGATCAACCGCGCGCGGATCCGTGCGCATGATCGCGAGGACCTTGTGCGCGATCTCGCGCACCGTTTGCGGGTCCTCGCCTACGACGCGAAACTGTACGGGGAAGCCGACGGGTGGGCCGAAATTCAATCGGTCGATGCGAAGGCGTGCTTGAGGCACCGCGCCATCGGCAACTGCTTTCTCAAGCTTTTCTTTCAGCCGCTCGCGGGCGCCTGCGTCCTTGGTGAGGATAACGGTGAGGGCGAAGCTGGGGTTTGGCAAAACAGGGTTCAGCGCCAAGAAAAAGCGGGGCGATCCTTGTCCGATGTAAGTCGTGTACATGACGGCATCGGGATCGCCAGCGAGGAGCTTTTCGGCCTCGGCCGCTGCTTTGGCGGTCGCTTCAATTGATGTCCCCTCCGGCATTCGCACTTCGATGAAAAGCTCCGGGCGTGAAGACGTCGGAAAGAACTGCTGCTCCACCAGCGCCATACCTGCGACTGAAGCAACGAATGATAGAACAGTGGCGAAGATCACGAACCAGCGCCGCTTGAGGGACCAGTTGACCGCCGATCGGAGTGCGCGGTAGCTGCGACTGTCATATGCGTGAGCGCTGTGAGCATGACCCTGCTTTTGGACCAGGATTTTCGTGCCAAGGTACGGGGTGAAGACGACGGCCACGATCCAGGAAACAATCAGTGCCAGTCCGACGATCCAGAAGATGTTGCCGGCGTACTCTCCGGCTGTGGATTTGGCGAAGCCGACGGGTAGAAAGCCAGCGGCCGTAACAAGCGTGCCGGTCAGCATGGGAAATGCCGTCGATTCCCAGGCGAATGCGGCAGCGCGTAATCGGTCGAAACCCTCTTCGATCTTCACGACCATCATCTCGACGGCGATGATAGCGTCATCGACCAGGAGCCCGAGCGCAATAATGAGGGCGCCCAAAGTGATCCGATCGAGGTTCATCCCGTTCGCGAACATGACGACAAAAACGATCGCAAGAACGAGCGGAACCGAAAGCGCCACCACAATACCGGCACGAAAGCCGAGGGAGAAAAAGCTGACGATAAGAACGATTGCCAGCGCTTCTCCGAACGATGTGAGGAATTCACCAACAAACTCCTCGACCACGCGCGGCTGGTCGGCAATCTGCTCTATCTGGATGCCAAGCGGAATGTCCGGCTGGATCTCGGCGATAGCTTTTTGAAGGTTGCGTCCGAGTTCCAGTACATTTGCATTTTCGGCCATGGCGACAGCCACGCCTACGGCGGCTTTGCTACGATGCGTGACAAGAAATGCAGGAGGGTCCTCATAGCCACGCCTTATCTCGGCGATATCGCCCAGGCGAAAGGTCTTGCCGTCGGCTTCGACCGGCACGGCGCGAATGGCTTCTTCACCTGTGAAGGCGCCGCTGACGCGGACTTCGATACGATCGGCATCGGTATCGATTGCGCCTGCCGATGTCATTACATTCTGTTCGCCGATGGCGTTGAAGATCGTCTCGGCCGGGATGCCGAGGGTTGCAAGCTTGCGATAGCTGATTTCAACGAAGATGCGCTCGGGCACGTCGCCGACCAACACGACCTTCGCCACGTCAGGTACGCGCAGAAGCGAACGGCGCAGCGTTTCCGCCTGCCGTTTGAGATCAGCCCGCGTCGCGCCGTCGCCAGTCAGCATGTAGACGGCCGAAAAAACGTCACCGTATTCGTCGTTGAAGAATGGCCCGATAACGCCTTGAGGCAACTCGATGCGGCTGTCGCCAAGTTTCTTTCGGACCTGATACCAGGCCTCCATCGCCGCGTGGCCGCGTATGCTGTCCTTCAGCTGTACTTGCAGAACGACCTGTCCAGGACGCGAATATGTGCGCACGTAGTCGAGTTCCGGCATTTCCTGGAGCCGCTTCTCCAGCGGCTCCGCAACGAGGCGCTGCACCTCGTCGGATGTGGCCCCCGGCCAAAGGGCCTGCACCACCATTGTTTTGACAGTAAAATTCGGATCTTCGGCCCGGCCAAGGTTGAGGTAGGCCCAGATGCCACTGAGGCCCGTGGCGATGATCAGAAAAAGCACAACCGCAGGATTGCGGACAGCGATCTCGGAGAGATTGAAGCGCATTTCGGGCCTCCCCAGGCGGATTAGACGAGTTTGTTGTCGATCAGGAAGCGGCCTGCAGAAACGACAGCCTCTGCCGCGGGTCGAAAGCTCATGCCGAGTTCGCGGCGGGCTCGCTCGGCTGTGACCTCGGTGCGCTGGTCGAGATTCGGGACGATCGTGCGAATTTCGGAATCAAATAACGCCAGAAGTCGGATGACGAAATTCGGCGCCTGGCGGGTGACGATGCGGCGGTTTGCAAATGCCGACTGGAGGATTTCCGCCATTTCCGGAAACCAAAGAAACTCATCTCCGCCGAGGTAGCGTTTCCCGATACTTTCGGGCTTAGCGAGAGATGCAACATGCATCTGCGCGACGTCCCGCACGTCGACAACGGGGAAGCCGAATTTAGGCAACATCGGGTCCTTGGATTCAAGGAGCCGCTGGATCACTCGCAGCGAGGTCCCAGAGGAACGATCGAGTGGCGCGCCGATGACAAAGCCTGGATTAATGACAGTGAGATCAATCGCTGGTTCTGCTTCAACGAACGTCCAGGCAGCCCTTTCGGCCAGAATTTTGGATTTCGCATAGGGCGTTGCGCGTGGGTCGTCGGGCGAACTCCAATCGCTTTCGTCGAGACGCGACTTTCCGTTTGGCTGGGCGAGGAGAACCGCGAGGCCGGACGAGGTGAGCACCACGCGGGACACGTTCGCTCGTTTTGCAGACCGGAGCGCACGCAGTGTTCCATCGACCGCTGGCCGAACCACGTCGTCTTCGTTCTTGGGCTGAACCAGCGGGAATGGTGACGCGGTGTGGATGAGAGCGTCGGCACCGGCTAGCGCCGCATCCCACCCTTGGTCTTGCTCCAGATCGAGACGCGCAAATGAAAGAAGCCTCTCGACACTCGTCCCGTCATCCACATGCTGGGACATCGCCGCACGAAGCTCGGCCTCACGTGATGGCGAGCGCACGGTGGCACGCACCGAATATCCCTGGTTGAGAAGCTGCAACACAATGTGCTTCGCGATAAATCCGGAGGCGCCGGTGACGACGACGAGACCTTTGGACATGGTTAGTCTCCGTTATTTCTGGCTGTAGAGCGCGCGCGGTTCCACTGGCCGGATCGCCTTTTGTGGGTCGAGCATGTGAACGCCAAAGGCGACCACGCGATCACCTGCGCGAAGGCCCGATGACACCAGTGCACGGTCTTTCTCCAAAGCCTTGATGGTCACCGGACGAGGGGTTGCGCGGGTGCCGTCCTCGGAGACAACCCATGCAACGGGAGAGGGACCGTCGTTGGAAATGGCCGCGAGAGGCAAAGCGGCGACGGTATCTTGTGTGCGCGCCTGAAGATGAACGGTAGCGGTGCGGCCGAGATCGAGAGCGCCCCCGGCAACATGCAACGAAAAGCGGGCCCGAAACGTGCGCGACACCGGATCGGTATCGGGCGCCACTTCCCTCAACGTGACAGGAAAGCGGGATGCGCCCCCGCCCCAAACATCGACCTCGCCGATTGCAGTTCTCGCCGCTTCGACATCCTGCTCGGGCAGCGCGACCTCGACCTCGAGGGCATCGCGCCTGGCGACGCGGGCGACAAGCTGGCCGGGCGTAACGACCTGGCCTTCTTCGACAGGTATGGCCGTGACGACGCCGTCGCTATCCGAGACAAGGTTCGTGTAGGTGAGCTGGTTGCGTGCAAGATCAACATTGCGCTCGGCACGTTCGACACGCGATTTGGCTTCTGCGGCTGCAGAGACGCGCTGATCGAGAGCCGCTTGAGCGATGTGCCCGTCATTGAAAAGCTGCCGAAACCGTTCAAGCGCAGCGATCGCTTCATCGCGGTTGGTCTTGGCAGCGGCTGCCTCTGCTTCTTGGGCCGCCAGCGTGAGCTCAAAGTCGGTCGGATCAAGCCGGGCGATCACATCACCCTTTTTCACCCCGCTGCCCACCTCAACCAGACGCGCGGTGATTTTTCCCGCAACTCGGAAGCCAAGATCAGATTGGTATCGGGGCTTCACCGTACCGACGTAGCTCCAGGTCTGAACCGCCGGTTCGAATTTTACGGTGACCGTCTCGACCGTCTGAGGTCGCGCCTCCGCGGGGAGGTCGCTTCGGCTTTGCAGCCAGCCAGCGCCGCCGTACCGATAAAGGCAGTGGCGAGGACGCGAAGGTGGGGATGGGTGTTCGAAGCCATTGTTTTCACCTCATATTTCGTACGGCAGCGACGAAACCACTTGAGAAGTAAGTCCGGCTAACTTATGTTAGCGGCACTCACTTGGCAAGTGTTAGTTTGATTAACTTTGACGCTTCCACCAAATCGCAGATGATGAGGTCATGTCGACATCACCTCCCACCGACGCAGCCGTGCGCAAGCCGCGCTATCATCACGGCGACCTACGCCAGGCGCTGATCGATGCGTCGCATCAGTTGCTCGTCGAGAAGGGCGCCGAAAATTTTTCGCTGGCGGATGCGTGCCGAGTTGCGGGTGTTTCTACGGCCGCTCCCTACAAGCATTTTCGCGACAAGCTCGAGATACTTGAAGCCATCGTCGAGCAGGGTTTTGGCCGTTTGGCGGAGCGTTCGATCTCCGCGGTGCGCTCGAAAGGCGAAGGCACGATCGACGGTATGATCGCGATGGGACAGGCCTATCTCGCCTTTGCTCTCGAGGAGACCGCGGTGTTCCGACTGATGTTCGGGCACAATCGCGCGATCAAGCGCGCCGCAGAGGTTGAGAAGACGGGCCGTGCTTGTTTCCACAATGTCATCGAGCAAGTCGCGATTTATTGCGCGCGGAACAATGCCGAAGGCGACGCGATGCAAATCGCGCTTGGGCTGTGGACGTTCGTACATGGTGCTGCATGTCTTCTCATTGATGAAGACTATGAGAACGTCGCGCCCGGTCTCGACGTGCAGGCGATGATCGCGACGGCCGCAACACGCCTCCTTCCGCCGCCGCTAGAGCGTTCCTAATCGCGAGATCGCAGCACTTCGTGTGAGGGCATATCGACTGATGCCGGCAAGCTATAGAGCGTGACCGGCCGCCCAGCCGCTTGCCCAAGCCCATTGGAAGTTATAGCCACCGAGCCAACCCGTCACATCCACCGCTTCGCCTATCGCATAAAGTCCGCTGACTTTTCGTGCTTGCATGGTCTGAGAGGACAGCTCGTCGGTGCTGATGCCGCCGGCAGTGACTTCCGCTTTGGCGAAGCCTTCAGTGCCGGTGGGACGAAAGCGCCAGTCAGAAAGTAGCCGCTGAGCATGATCAAGCATTCGGTCGGGAGTGTTGGCGAGTTCTCCCCGGACCCCTGTACGCTCAGCCAGAGCCTCTGCAAGACGCGCAGGCAATGCATGCGCAAGAACGGATCGAAGCTGGGAACGGGGCTGCTTGCGCTTAGCCTCGATGAGCCAGGCCGATCCGCTCTGCGGCAGAAAATCGATCCCGATCTCCTCGCCGGGCGTCCAGTACGACGAAATCTGCAGCACTGCCGGACCCGACAGACCCTTGTGTGTAAAGAGCGCTGCCTCGCGAAATTTAACGGCGCCAACTCGGGCGACAACGTCCGCTGAAACACCCGACAAAGACTGAAACAGCATCTCGTCTTTGCCAAGTGTCAGCGGCACGAGTGCTGGTCGGGGCGCGAGAACAGCGAGGCCGAATTTGCGGGCCAAATCGTAGGCGAAGCCGGTCGCTCCCATTTTGGGTATGGAAAGTCCACCCGTCGCGATCACGAGCGCAGGCGCAGTCACGATCTCATCACCGCAGCTGACGCGGTACATTCCATCCGCGTGTTCCACCTCGCGTATGCTGTGACCGAACCTCGTCTCGACGTGTCCTTTGGCGCACTCAGCGAGAAGCATGGTGACGATCTGCCGGGCCGATCCATCACAAAAGAGCTGCCCGAGTCCCTTCTCATGCCAGGAGATGCGATGGCGATCGACCAGGGCGATGAAGTCTTCGGGAGGGAAGCGGCGCAGCGCCGATTTGGCGAAGTGAGGATTGGCGGAGAGATACCGCTCGGGCGGGGTGTGAAGATTGGTGAAATTGCACCGGCCACCGCCCGAGATGAGAATCTTTTTTCCAGGCTCGTCGGCGTGGTCAATCAGGAGAACCTTGCGTCCGCGCTGACCCGCCGTGAAGGCACACATCATGCCTGCGGCGCCGGCTCCGAGTATGATGGCGTCATAGCTGTTGGATGATGGGGTATTCACGGGTCCTGCTAAGCTTCATCACTCTGCCTCGAGTTCCGGCGAGCGACTTTTAATACCCTTCCAGCGGTCCGATTGACAGTGGTCGGTTGAAGCGTCTCCGGGCGCAGGAGCAATTGTTTTCATGTGGCGCGCCTCATGGTCGTCCCATTTCCGCATCACCGTCTTCTCATGTCGCGTTGTATTGCATTTGTAATGATGATGGCGGGCTTGGCCGCCAGTTCGCGCCCTTCAGTTGGCGTGGAAAGCAGCTGTGGTCATTCGTGTCTGGCATCCGAACTGGGCCCTCAGCTGAGTGAGCCGGTGGGTATCACGGTTAGTCCCCCGGTTTTGATCACGCCTACGGACCACGGTGTCGCCACCGTGACCAGTCTCGCGTCATGGCGAGACTACAATTCGCGTCAACTCGCCAAGAAAATGGAAGGCATTCAGTTGCCCGCTCTCATGGCGATGCCGCGACCGCCTCAGGTGTCGTTGCCCATAGACGTCTGGACGCGGGTCAATGTCGCTGCTGCCGGATTGAACACACAGCAGGCCGCTCACGTTGCTGCCGGCGTTGACTACCGAATCTCCCCGGTTGTCGTAACCGGCATCTCGGGCTTGGTGGCCGGCCCCGCCGAAGATGCTGGACCGGCGCTCGCTCCGGTCACGCAGGATCGGCTGGCGGCCTACGCCAAATTCACGCTTTCGCCTGTGCTGAGCATCGAGGCCAAGGGAACTTGGTCGGCGACACCCGTTCCCACTGACGCGCCACCAGCCACTGACGACGAAAGCACGGGTGTCGCCATCAGTCCGCGGGTGGCCCATAAGTTCGCGTTGGAAGGTGGCCAACACATCGAACCATTCGTCGTGATGCGGGGGCAGTTCAATCCCGGAGCCCTGGATGAGGGTATGTTTTCGCCTTCGGCGGCGGCCGGTGTCGTGATCCAGGAGCCGACCCAATACTCGCTTAGTCTTTCGACGTCGATTGAGGGATTTGAAACTGGTGAGGACCGCGTGCCGAATACCGCGCGGGTGCAGTTGAAGATACCGATGCCCTGATCGCATTCACGTTAAAGCCGCACGCGACGTTTACCGGCCGTGATCAACCGATCCAGTTTGTAGTGATAGTTGATTGTTCGGCCGGGACTGGTTTGTCGATGTTTCCTTGAGCGGTACGTCTTTCGACTCTGCCGATGCCGTCAGGTCGTTGCGATGACGACCCATGAATTCATCCAGCACATCGCCCCACAGATCCCAATCGGCGCGATCATCGGCGATCGCATGTCCATCATTGTTTTGCGCACTAAAGATGTGCGTCTGCGCTTTGCCACCTCCAAGTTGCCATTGGTGCGCAAGTGCCAGAGCAACCTCGGGGGAGAAATAGCTGTCATTCTCTGAATACAACCAGATGCTCGGCTGTCGCGCCGTCTGGCCGTACAGGTTAGCTGTAGAAAGCAAACCGTCGTAATTGCAAATAGCATTTGGCTGTCCGTAAGCATGCCCGCCCCGGCCGCCGGCAAAGTTTACAATTGATGCAACGGACGGGATGTTGCGGGATGCAAGCGCGAGCGATGCCCAGCCGCCTGTTGAAATGCCGACGACAACAACGTTTCGCGGTTCCACGAAGTCTTGCCCGATCATGTAGTCGATCGTGGCAGCAATATCGTCCGCTGCAATCTGACCAGACATGTAGTGGTCAGCGTTCTCACATGTTCCAACAGACTCTACGAGTTCGCCGGCTGTTGCTCCGTGGCCGCGCCGCTGAGGGATCACCACGACATACCCACGATCGACAAACCAGCGTGAAAGCCAATAGTACACAGGCATAGAAACGGAGAGGCGCGTTAACTCGTCGGTGCCGTGATTGATAACAACAAGAGGTCGTTGCTGAGGCAGGCCGGCTGAACTTTCCTCAGGACGAAAAACAGTTGCTCGAAGTTGCATCGTCGGATCGCCGCTCGGAACAAGCCACAGCTGTTCCCGCATGCGCGGTCCTTCGGGACCGTAAGGACCCAGCGTGTCCGAAGATGCTAGTGCAGATCCAGAAAGACTGATGCTTACGATCAGTGCAGCGATTGACCTCCGTGCCCATGCCACGTTGCCAATGCCCGCCCGCACCCCCACGTGCCCGTCAGTAGTCATGCGTCCCCCGAACGTCCCATGTCGTGCGCTTGAGATTGCCTTATCTGCATCGGCGTTCAAACGAAAAAACCGGAACGGAGATGCCGTGGACGCGTTCTCTCTTGTGTGCTGGCAACTCAAGCACACCCCAACTGAGCATAATCGAAAAACAAAGTTTCTATTCGGAGGATCCCCATGAAACACGTCATGCTAGCAGCCGCTGCTGCATTCTGCCTCGGAACGACGGGTGCTCTTGCACAGACTGCAAATCCCGCAAATCCATCGTCGGCTGCCGGCGGCACCAAGCTCAGCCAGAGTGAATGCACCAATCTTTGGCAGCAGGCCAACAAGTCGGGTGGTGCTGGTCTGACGCAGACGCAAGCTGCTCCCTTCGTCAGCGACTTCAAGGCCGCTAATCCGGACGGTGATACTACGATCGACCAGAATGAGTGGATGGCAGCTTGCAATAAGGGACTTGTCAGGAGTTCTTCAGCCAGCGGCTCGTCGAGCGGCTCGTCGGGTAGCGGCTCTTCAAGTGGCTCGTCGTCAGGTAGCGGTTCTACAGGCGGCTCCTCTTCGCAGTAATCAGCACACATCCGCCGGAGGCGGATCCAATTCAAGGGCAGTCAACAGACTGCCCTTTTTTCTGATCTCCGGAAAAGCTCAAATTAAGGTCAGCGTAGCTTAAAGCGTATGGTGGTCGTGCCAGACCCGCCGCTGGCGGAAGGACGGAAGCGCCAGTTCCGGACGGCGGAAACTGTCACGGAGTTGAAAACACCGGGTGGGCTGGCGCTGAGCACCGATACTCCTGTGACGGATCCTGATGGTGATACCGTGTAGCGCACGACAACCGTGCCTTCGACACGCGAAGCGCGTGCTGAAGACGGATACGGGGGATGCGGTCGGGAAATTGCGTTTGGACTGAATTTGCCGCCGCTTGCGGCTGCGGCACTCGCGGCCTTGCTGTTGGATTTCGGTCCAGCCTTTTTGCCGTCGCTGTCCGTCACAGGCTTGCGGTCCACCGCCTTTTTCACCACGGGCTTTTTGGCTTCGGGCTGAACTCTCTCGGGCACCTTGACCGGGGTGGGTTGCTCCACGACCTTTGGCAAAACGACTTCCGGCTCCGGTGCGCTGGGCGCTTCTGGTACGATCTCTTCAACTGGCGGAGCAACGGGCTCGGGCACCTCGGCCTTTTCGATCACCTTTTCAGGCGTTGGTAGCTCATTTTCGATTGCGGGCTGTGGCTCGGCCTCATCTGGCTGCGGGGCGTCATCTTCTGCGTCGGACGGTGGCGGAGCCGTGGTGGTGTCCTGGGCATCCTCGGAATTGTCTGGCTCCGTCGATGTGCTCTCGACGGCCAGCGGCGGCAGATCGAGCATGATGAGACCACCGTCCTCCTGCTCCTGCTGGCTGATGGCCAGCAAGGCTCCCGCAATGATCAAGCCATGGAACGACAGCGCGCATAGGAACGCGCCGCTCCAGCGTACGATCCTGCGGGGATATCCTTCGAGCGGTGCTGCAAATGCCGTTGTCATGGACGTATCGGAGTCGATCCTGCTGGTCTGTCTGACGCCGTGTCTTCGAGCCCGACAAGAGCGATCTTGAGATAGCCCTCGGCGCGCAAGAGGTTCATGACCCGCATGAGTTCCCCATATGGAACCGCTTTGTCCGCTCGCAGAAAGATCCGTTGCTCGCGGTCTGAGTTCGTGATGCGAACTAGGGTGGCACCCAGTGCGCTTTCGGGAACGGTATCGTTTCCAAGGCTCAAGCTGAGATCCGATTTCACGCTCAAATAGATCGGCTTGTCGGGTCGCGGCTGAGGATTGGCTTTGGCAACCGGGAGGTCGACTGCAACGTCGACCGTCGACAGCGGCGCTGCGACCATGAAGATGATCAGCAGCACCAGCATCACGTCGATGAACGGTGTTACGTTAATTTCGTGGCTCTCAGTCAACTCATCCGAGTCGTCGTGCAGCTTGACGGACATGCTCAGATTACTCCGCTGCTGCTCTGACAGGCTGGACTTTCAAGCCACGGTCGAGATCGCGCGATACGTGCCGCATGACTTCGGATGCAGCATCCACCAGCAATGCTTTGTAGGATGAGATCGAGCGCGAGAAGTTATTGTAGATAATGACGGCGGGAATGGCAGCGACGAGGCCGATCGCGGTGGCCAGTAGTGCCTCGGCAATCCCGGGCGCAACGATCGCCAGGTTTGTGGTTTGGGATTTCGATATTCCGATGAAGCTGTTCATGATCCCCCACACCGTTCCGAAGAGGCCGATGAAAGGTGCTGTCGAACCGACAGTGGCGAGAACACCGGTGCCGCGGTTCATCGTGCGGCCGGCCGAGGCGACGACTTGCTGAAGGCGTGTGCCGATGCGATCCCGTGCACCCGGTTCGGCCAGGACATCAGAGGAAAGCCGCAATTCAAGCTCGGCCTGTTCGATCAATGCACGGGCGTGGCGATCGCTCGTCCCGATCTTTTGTGCCGCATCTGCGAGGCTGGTTGATCGCGTCAATGTGCCGAGCGCTTTTCGGAGACTGCGGCGCGCGGCAGCGAGCTCCAGCGACTTCGCAACCCAAACAGTCCATGTCAGCAGGGACGCCAACGCGAGCCCGATCATCACCGCCTTCACGACGATATCAGCCGCCATGAACATGCCCCACGGCGACAGATCATGCGGGAGGACTTGAGCCGGGGGCGCGGCAGGAGAGGGCAATGCAGACGGCGCGGTCGGAGCGGGTGCCGTCGGCTCTGGATCTGCTGTCGGCCCGGGCAGCGTCGTAGCATTTGGCACCTGTCCCGCGGGAGGCGATGCGCTGAGCGGTTCCGGCGCGGCAGGCGACGGTGAAGTGGCATCCGGCATAGTCACGGCCGGCACGGGAGATTGCACAGGAGTTTGAGCAGAAGGCGGAGAGGGTTCGAGGGATTGAGGCGCAGGATACTGTGCGCGCTCGGCAGCCTGTGGATTGGGTTCTAGCGTCTGAGCGGTGGCGTTGCCGCAGAAAATCGACACCACCACCATTAACGCAAATGAACTGGCCAAACTCCGAGATGCAGGAAGTCGCATGCTGCAGTTATTTCGGCCTCTCATGGCTCTGTCTCCGTGGGTATTGTTCTAACGGCAAGACCCCGGCGTTGAGCCGGGGTCAGCTACGCACTCGACAAGTTGCGCTCAGAAGGCTTGCCGCAACGTCATCAGGAATAGGCGGCCGCTCCGCTCTGTCTCGACTTCACCTTCCTCAGCCACACCTGTGAGATCTGGATTGAAGACCCTTACATCCTCGACCTTTTCCGCATCCAGCAGGTTCGCGGCTGTAAAGCGCAAGACGGTCGACTTTCCAAATCGGGTTTCCCAGAAAGCTTCCAGATTGCCTTCGTAGGAGAGTTCAGTGACTTCATCGAAAAGGAATTCGACGCTATCTCCGCGCTGTTGATAGCTCGCGCCGAATGCCGAATTCCACTGCGTCAGGCTGTGGATGAAGCCGACATTCAGGATGTAATCCGGCTGGTCATTGAAGGCTCGCTTCTTGCCGGTGACAGGGTCGACGACTTCTGTCTGCAGCCATGTGTAATTGGCAAAGATCGTCGTGTCCGGCAGGCCCAGCAACGTCAGCGGTGCGTCGACATCGACCTCGATGCCATATGCCCGGGCGTCGCCCAGATTTTGGAACGTCACAATTTCGCACTGCGCGTCGTCGCCGTTCAAATCTTCGCAAGGCTCGTCGCCGGCTGGAAAATTAGTCGTGCGTCCGGTTCCGGCCAGTTCAATCTTGTCTTTGATATTGCGGTTGAAGAAGTTGAATCCGAAGATTCCGCGATCGCCAAATTTCTGATCAAAGCCAACGTCGATACCCCAAGCCGTCTCTTGGGCGAGATCGGGATTGCCTTCAGTTGCAAAGCGGTCTGTCGGCTCCTCGAGTAGAACCGCCGGCGTCAATTGGTCAAAGGCCGGACGCAGAACCGTACGAGCCACCGAGAAGCGCAACAACGTCGTCTCGGTCAGCCCATAGCGGATGTGCGCCGATGGATTGAGCTCCGAAAAGTCTGCGCTGCTGGTGGCGAATCCGGGTCCAGTAATTTCCCGATCCGTGAGTTCGTAGCGAACGCCCGTCTCGACGGTGAGGTTCGGGAGAAGGTTCCAATTTGCCTTGATGTAGGGATCGACGCGTCGCTCCTCGAGATCAAATGCGCCGAGACCTGGAATTACTTCGAGCGGATCGGGAACTTCAGCTACGAGTATCGTTTCGCTGAAGTCACGAGTCTTGATGCGGCCATCGACACCAAACTTGACCGAAACCAAACTGCTGAGGTTTGCGGTGTAGGCGAGCGTCCCGAACCAATCCTGGTCTTTTGTATCGATGAATTCCTGCTGAATCTCAGTTGGGTCACCAATCTCGGTTGAGTCCTCATTGGTATCCAGGTCGTCACGGAAAAGGTTGTAGCCGAAGAGGACTTGCGCCTCGTCCTTGCCGACCGGCAACCGGTAGTCACCAACGATGCTCAAGTTTTGCTGCTGGATATCCTCGGTCTGGTTTTCGACCTGTTCGAGGCCATCCCGGTTGAAAAAGGCGTCGGCGCCGAACGTTTCCGTGAATTCCGTCTCTTGACGATCGGTGAAAACATAGAAGCCGTAGAGCCGGAGCAAACCATCGCCAAGCTTTTGGGCAACTTCGCCGTTGAAGGAGTAGTCCGTGCCATCACGTGTGTCGTTCTGGTCGACGACTGCTTCAGGATCGACGCCTGGATTGAGTTCGAAGACCTTGGCCGACTTCACCTTTGGATTTCGGCGTTGCTGGACGTCGAGCGAGAAGAGATAGGACGTGTCGCCGACGGTGTCTCCGTAGCCGATTGAGCCGGCGCCGCGTAGTTCATCGCCCTCAACTCCGAAACCGCTGCCGCGCACCCAGCCTCCCTGGATGCTGCCTGCCTTCTTGAGGTTGATGTTAGCCGCACCGGCGATCTGTTCGGACGAAACGTCCGCCGAAGGACTGCGAATAATTTCAACGCTGTCGATGAGTTCGGCTGGGATGCGGTCGACAGCGAAGACGCGGTCGTTACCACCGCCCGTCATGGCTTGGCCGTTGATCTGGACCTGGGCGTAGATCGCGGGCAATCCGCGCAACTGCATCCTGTCGTATTCTAGAACGTCGCTGCTGAAGCTGACGCCAGGAGCACGTTTCAAGGCGTCGCCGGCGGAGATCGGTTCGAAGCGCTGGAAATATTCCAGATCGTACGAGAGAACGGGCGCGACGGTATCGCTTCTATTTCGCGTGACGACGGTTCCATAGACGATGAGTTCGTCGGTCGTTTGGACTGCCTGCGCTTGGACCGCAGATGTGCTGGACGAGAACATCGCAGCTACAGATACGGAGGCGAGCAGATATGCCGTCCCCTTTGATACTCGACCCTTAGTCATACCCGCCCCATGCTTTTTACGAACAAGCGCTGCGAGTGCCGAATGCTCATGCGAGACGGTCTTACTGCGCTGGACCGAGGCGACTGTTGCAATGCGCTGTAACGGACTGACTACATTTCGATGACAGTTCGTTGATGCGATCTCCACCGTGCTGGCAGCGCATCCGTAGGTAATCTGCCTCATACCAGCGTCACGTGACTGTCATTCGCCGCTGCCACGGATTTTATGGTCGAGGTTTTGACCTTATGATCTTTCGCTGAAAAAACGCCTGAAGGAATTCGACTATGCTCAAGACCGGAAAGTTCGCTGCGGTGGCGCTCATTGCTTGCATCGCGCATGTTCAGGCGGGAGCGCTCGCCAGTGAGATCAAGCTTTTTGATGTTGAGCCGCGAATGGAGACTGAGCCAGCGAAGTCGATGGAAGATGCAGCCGATGACGCGGAAGTTTGGCTGAACCCGAAAGCGGCAGACAAAAGCCTGATTTTCGGGACCGATAAAAAGAGTGGTCTGTTCGTCTTCGGACTAGACGGGGCTAAGGTCGACTTCTTCCCTGTGGGGCGCGTCAATAATGTAGATCTGCGCTCGGACTTCGAGACAGTTTCTGGCCCGCGCGTGCTCGTCGGAGCAAGCAATCGAACCAAGCTTGGCATCAGCTTTTTTCTCCTCGATCCCGCGACACTCAAAGTCACTCAAGACGATGGGTCGTTTATCGCGACAGACCTCACCGACCCCTATGGCTTCTGCATGTATCGCAGCGCGAAGACCGGAGCTTTGTTCGCAATCGTAATCGGCAAGGATGGTGAATTGCGTCAGTTCGGGCTTACGCATTCCGATCAAGGGATCAAGGGGGAGCTCGTTCGAAAGTTTGCCTTCGGGTCTATTGCTGAGGGTTGCGTGGCCGATGACCGTACGGGCATCCTCTACGTTGGGGACGAGTTGCGCGGCATCTGGAAGCTCGGCGCTGAGCCCGATGCCGGCGAGCAACGTGAACTCGTTGCCGCCGTCGACGGTAAGGATCTTGTTGCAGACATCGAGGGATTGACGCTCGCGCCCGACGGAAAGGACGGCGGGTACCTTATCGCATCGGTCCAGGGCAACAGCACTTTTGCACTCTTCTCGCTCCCGGATACGAAGCTTGTTGCGCGCTTCCGTATCGTCGCCAACGCCGACAAAAACATCGATGAGGTGACCGGCACAGATGGTATCGCTCTGACGGTCGGAAACTTTGGTGACCAGTATCCGTCCGGGTTGCTCGTCGTCCAGGATGATGAGAATCCCGGCGCGGCTCAGAACTTCAAATACGTTTCGTGGGCCGACATTCTCAACAAGCTCAACGAGACCAACTGATATCCGGCGGAGGGTCGCGGTCCGCCAAGGTCACGGGGTGCCTTGCGCTGAACGCTCAGGTGCTTCGCTGGTGGCGGATTGTTGGCAGAGTTGCGCGAATTTTTTCTGAGAAGGCGGGGTCGCTCTCGGCATCTCGTGCGGCATCGTTGATCAACGATCGCCGGCGCAGTTCATCGAACGGCAAAGTCGTGTTCACGCGGCCTGAGTGATACAGGTAGCTATCGATCAGCCCATTCAGAAGATGGCGGATGTCAAAGCGTCCGGCACGACCGGCGGCGTTTGCGTAGCGGATGATGTTGATCGTGCAGCTATTGGTGAGGAGATGATAAAACTCTGGCCGGTCGGCCAGCTCATTTATTCGGGCGAGGTACACCCGCAGCAAAGTTCGAGCGTCCTCGGGCGAGGTATTGAGACGGTAGAGGTAGACGGTTTCGCCGCGATGGTTCGCCCGGACACCCACGAGATCACGTTCGTCACCGACAACGTAGATCAACTCGAATTGCTTGAACATGGATGCAATAGGGTCAAAGCCCTCGCCGACCTCTGGCCTTGTCTCTATGGAGATGGTCAGCGGTGGCGCATTGTCAAAGATGAAGCTTACGAAGGTGTGTCCAACCCAACCTTCTCGCCAGTAAGAGACGTAGAAGTCCAACGCCGTCAGATGGGACAGCTGAACTTCGCGTTCCTCATAACGTGGGGTGAAATCGTTGCGGCTTCGATAGGTAAAATTTCGAACATCCGAGATGCGTACTCGGTCGCCGTCGATGGTGGCGCGGGGCATCACGGCAACTTCCGGCCGCCAGGGACGAACATGCGATGCCGGGATGAGGATCCACCAAACACATACTGCCGCGAAAGCTGTCATGAAGACGGCAGTGGCGCGCTTTAGGCGCGACAGCCACAGGACCCAAACAGAGAAACCGGCGAATAAAGTCGCAAGCACCAATCGCAACTCTGCCCAAGGCAGATTTGAATAGTAAATGGCGAGGCTGCCCCACACGATGAGTAACAGCCAGAATAGAAATTTCAGACTGAAAGTGAACCGTCTGAAAATGGTTGGAGGCCGCTTGCTGCTTGATCTCAGAGTCGCCTCCGGCACTAGATCATAAAGTGAGTTGCGACGGCTTCTAGACAAAGCCGTCGCTCGATCTCGTCACAGTCATTATTCAAGTGTTCAACCGCACCGATGGCAATAACGGCCGCAACGACGAACGCCGTTTCTCCACCAACAGCGGCGGTGGCAATGCCGATACGCCCTGCAATGGACATTGGTCGCCATTGACCCGACAGACGGGTTCACGGCTGCGACCGGACCCAACGGGGCAGCCTGGGCTGCGCTAACCGACCACATGCTTAAGCCTACGACGATGGCGAGAACGCCCCTGTGCATTCGACTCATGAGTTTTTACTCCATTTGGCCACGGGATGAATGGTAATCTTTGATTGGAGGAGCCGCAACTGGAACCAAATCAGATCAGTCGCGGCCCGCCTCAGATTGGCGTTTCAGCAGGAAACAAAAGGAGAGTACGCTTGAATGATGCGCTGCCGAGGGTATTGTGCATCATAGGCATTGGGGGAGCCTCATGTCGACACTGGCCACATCAATGCATTCTATTTTCAATCAGGGGACATTGCCTCGGTTTGGGGCTTACCTAGCGCTCTGGATTGTTTTGATTGAATTCAGCGCGACCAATTTTGCGGTGGGGCTGTTGGCGGCCGCTTGGGCAACATGGATAAGTGTACGTCTCTTGCCGATCAGTGACCGACAAGTCTCGCCTGCGGCTCTCGTGCGTTTTGCCATCCGCCTCCCGTGGCAATCACTGGTGGCAGGGACGGATGTCGCGCGCCGGGCGCTCGACCCGCGAATGCCGCTTCAGCCGGGTTTCATCACCTATGCCACCCGACTGGAGAGAGGCCCAGGCCGTGATGCCTTTCGAGCTTTGATGAGTTTGCAGCCCGGAACTTTGCCAGTAGGAGTTGACAATTCCCACGCTCTGCTGATCCATTGCCTTGATACGAGCCAACCGGTTGCAGCCAATCTTGCAGCGGAAGAAGCGATGTTCGCGCGGATAGCCGGAGGTGGGCGGACACGCCCGGCTCGCAATGATTGAGTTCTTATACGTGGCTGCCGCCCTACTGCTGCTGCTCACCGGTCTTGGTCTCGCGCGGATGATGTGGGGTCCGGCACCCGCTGACCGGATGATGGCCGCGCAGCTGCTGGGCACGGGCGGCGGTGCCATTGCGCTCCTGATCGCAACCGCCAGCGGCATCACCGCCATCATCGATATCGCGCTCGTTCTGGCGTTGCTTGCAGCGTTTGCAGCCGTTGCACTTACCCTTGGCGAACCAGGTACGAAACAGCCGGACGGGCAAGCCAATCCATGAGCCTCGTGGTCGACATTTTTACGATGGCCGCCGTGGGCGCGGGGCTGTTCTTCTTCCTGGCTGGAACTGTCGGGCTTCTTCGCTTCCCAGACACGCTCACTCGGCTGCACGCCTTGACCAAGGCGGACAATCTGGGCTTCGGCTTTATCGTCCTCGGTCTCCTGCCGCAGAGTCCGGACGTGTTGACCGGACTGAAGCTCGTCGTCGTTTGGCTGCTGGTGCAGCTTGCCGCGGCAACGGCCAGTCAACTGATCGCGCAGTTCGTAAGGTCGGAGCATCGGCATGAACCTACTGCCTGATCTCGCGCTGGTGCTACTCATCCTGACCGCAGCCGTTTGGACGGTCGCTGTACGCGACAGGCGAGATGCGGTCATCGGTTTCATCGTTGTTGGTCTTTTTTTGTCACTTGCCTGGATGCGCCTCAATGCTGTCGACGTGGCGCTGACCGAGGCGGCGATCGGAGGTGGCGCGACGGGTCTGTTGTTGTTGCGCGCATGTGCGCGGCTGGTGCCGACTCAGGCGGAAAGTGTGCTGCCGCAGCTATCAATGCGGCTCTTAACGGGTCTGCTTTGCTCGGTGATTGCAGCTGGCTTGGCAGCGATCGTTCTGATGCCGGTTGAACCGCCAGCAACATTGGCACCAGAGGCAGCAGCCAGCATGGGTGAAGTCGGTCTCGGCAATCCCATTACCGTCGTGCTGCTGGCTTACCGGGCCCTCGATACGCTCTTGGAAAAGGTCGTGCTCGTGTTGGCACTCATCGGCGTTTGGACGCTGACGCCCGATGAGTTCTGGGGCGGTGCGCCGGCTTCGCTGCGCGCGCAGCAATCCAGCGGGGCACTTACACTACTGGCGCAAGTGCTGCCGCCGATTGGCGTCGTCATCGGCGTCTATCTCATTTGGAACGGCGCGGACCATCCCGGCGGGACATTTCAGGGCGGTACGGTTCTGGCGGCGATGTGGCTGCTGGTGATGATGGCTGATCTGCGCGAGCCACCAGAGATTCGCCTGCGCACGTTGCGGTTGCTCGTGGTCCTGGGGCCCGTCGTGTTTCTTCTCGCAGGGTTCGCGGGGTTCTGGATCGCGAATGGGTTCCTGTCTTATCCGCCCGCATTCGCCAAGCCGATCATCGTCATCGTCGAGGCGGCGCTCGCGCTTTCGATCGCGGTCATTCTGGGGATGTTGGTGGCTGGTCCTGCGGCGAGGGCTCCGAGATGATCAGCACCGCCACTCTGTATGGTCTTTGCGCCGCGGGTTTGGTCGCGATCGGGCTGTACGGCCTCGTGCTTCACCCCACACCGCTGCGCAAGGTCATTGCATTCAACCTCCTGGGAAGCGGGACCTTCCTTCTGTTCGGCATCGCTGCGCGGCGCGGAGAGGCCGCCGGATTTCTCGCTGATCCCGTACCGCAAGCCATGGTGATAACCGGCATCGTTGTCGCCTTCGCGTCGACCGCCTTGGCCGTGGCTCTGCTGTTGCGGCTGCAGGAGACAGGTGCATCATCGATGGAGCCGACGTCAGCCGAGCAGCAGGACAACGGCGCATCATGATGCCTGCTGCTTACGTGACGTCCGAGGGTGGCGCGCTGCTCATCATAGCCGTCATGCTGCCGGTCGTTGGGATGCTCGCGGTTTTTGCGCTAGGCCTGCGGCGGGCCGAGAGAATTGCCTACATCATCTTACCCGCCGGACTTTTGATTGCGCTTGCTATCGCGGCTGAAGTCGCGCGGACCGGCGCGGCTGTTACATACGTGTTGGGCGGCTGGCAACCGCCGCTCGGCATTGCCCTGCGGGCCGATGGACTGTCGGCGACCCTCATGGTGTTGACTGCGCTGGTGCTGTGCGCGGTAGGACTTTTCGCCCAAGGAACGTTCAGCACGCCGCCGGGCACGTCAGAAGCCCGACGTCCGATGGTGTTCTGGACATTGATGCTCGGGCTCTGGAGTGCGCTCAACACCGTGTTTCTGGGGCAGGACCTATTCAACCTGTTCGTCGCGTTGGAGCTACTGACGTTTAGTGCAGTGCCGCTCGTGTGCCTCGACGGACGACGCGAGACCGTCCAGGCGGCGCTGCGTTATCTCTTGTTTGCGCTGATCGGATCCGTTTTCTACCTCATGGGTGCAGCACTCCTCTACGGAGCCTATGGCACGCTAGATATCGCGGGGCTGCGGCTGGTGGCTCGCGATGATCCGGCGACGTCGGTCGCGCTCGGTCTGATGATCGTCGGGCTCATGGCGAAGGCCGCGTTGTTCCCGCTGCATTTGTGGCTACCTCCGGCCCACGCCGGCGCTCCGGCAGCGGCGAGCGCGGTTCTCTCGGCATTGGTCGTGAAAGCGCCGTTCTTTCTGATCCTTCGCCTCTGGTTTGACGTGGCGCCGCAGCCCGGCAATCAAATAGCCGCCCAGATGCTTGCCTGGCTTGGCATTTCCAGTATCATTTTCTGCAGCATCATGGCGCTCCGGCAGGTGCGTCTCAAGCTAATGATCGCATATTCGACTGTGGCGCAGGTCGGCTACCTTTTCCTCGTGTTCCCGCTCGTGATGGCGAGCGATGCGCCGAGCGCGTGGCAATCGATTGGGTGGACTGGGGGTGTGCTCCAACTCGTCTCCCACGCGCTTGCCAAGGCCTCGATGTTTCTCGCGGCCGGCCTGATAGCAGAAGCACTCGGCCACGATCGGATCGACAATCTGAACGGCGCGGTGACGGCTGTACCCATCAGTGTCGCGGCATTCGGTTTGGCGGGACTATCTTTGATGGGGCTGCCGCCGAGTGGCGGCTTTGTCGCCAAACTGATGCTGCTGACGGCTGCAACTGAAACCGCCAACTGGTGGATCGTTGCAGCGATCCTCGTCGGCGGCATCCTGGCGGCGAGCTATGTGTTTCGCGTTCTGGGCCGGGCGATGGCCGCGCCGGAAATCGGCTTCAAAGCGATTGCTCACATCCCGCTGTATCGTGAGCTAGCCGTGCTCGGCCTCGCGATATGCGCTGTGGGGCTCGGATTCGTGCCGCTTCAGCCGTTCGCCTTTCTCGGCATCGGTCGTGTGGGCTTGCCATGATGGACTCCGGTCTCCTACTCGTCGCGACGATGGCGGTTCCCCTTGCCATGGTGGTGGCCTGTCTCCACCCCGCGTTTTACGAGCGCATATTAACGTGGCTGCCGTTGGCGGCGGTTCCTGGCTTGCTGGCAGCTCTTCTCGAGCGCGGCGACAGCATCGTCATCGCACCGGCGCCGCTACGATTGAGCCTGGCCCTCGATGACGTCGGCGCGATGTTGCTGGGAGGCGCATCACTCTTGTGGGGCGCTGCGGGCTTCTATGCTTCGATTTCCATGCGCGGACGACCTGGCGTTGGCCGGTTTGCGATTTGGTGGCTTCTCACGCTGACCGGAAGCCTGGGCGTCTTCATCGTGGCCGACATGACGAGCTTCTATCTTGTCTTCTCGCTCGCCAGTCTCGCCGCCTACGGGCTCGTCTCTTTCGAAGGCACAGCGCGCGCCCAGCATGCGGGTCTCGTCTATATGGTGCTTGCACTCGTGGGCGAGGCACTCATCCTGCTGGGTTTTGTCATGCTGGTGACAGCGACGCCCGGCGGCAATCCGCTGATCCGTGATGCCGTCGCGATGCTGCCGGGTTCACCGCTGGAAAATCCCGCAGTGCTCCTTTTGATCTTGGGCTTCGGCCTCAAGATGGGGCTCGTTCCTTTGCATGTGTGGATGCCCCTTGCGCATCCCGTGGCGCCGATACCCGCGTCGGCCGTGCTGAGCGGCGTCATCGTCAAGGCCGGAGTGATCGGTCTCATCCGCTTTCTGCCGCTGGAGGTCCCGTCGCCCGACTGGGGAATGGCGCTGGTTGGTCTAGGACTGCTCACGGCATTTTACGGCGTCCTCGTCGGCCTCACGCAGCCTCACGCAAAGACCATATTGGCTTATTCGACCGTCAGTCAGATGGGTGTGGTTGCCGCCATCATTGGCGCTGGAATGACGACTGGGGCGCCGCATACGGCTGCACTCGCGGCATTCTATGCGCTGCATCATCTGCTGGTGAAAGGTGCTCTGTTCTTGGGTGTCGGCATTGCTGGGGCGACTGGCAAGCGCCACCGTCTATCATTCGTGATCATTCCGATGGCGCTCCTGGCGCTAAGCCTCGCAGGGCTTCCCTTCACCAGCGGCGCCTTGGCCAAATTCGCAACCAAGCCGCTGTTTGGCGATGGTTCATCCGCGCTGCTTGCCAGCCTGTCGGCCGCAGGTAGCACCATGCTGATGCTACATTTCCTTGGCCGCCTCCAATTGCTGACGAACGTAGATCAAGAGGCATTTCCGCAGCGCTCGCTATTGTTCGTTTGGGCTCTCGTTGCCGGAGCTTCTTTCATTGTACCTTGGGCACTTTTTGCGAGTATTTCAGACTACTCGCTAACGGATGCCATCGGCATTCAGGCCTTATGGGGAGCGTCTTGGCCCATCATGGTCGGTGCGATGCTGGCACTGATCATTACGCGTTTCATCTCACGGGTTCCAAAGGTTCCCGAGGGCGACGTGATCGTTCTCGTGGAGAAGTTGGCGCCTCTCGTCGCGCGCTTTGGCGCCACGATTGATCGGAGCGACGAGGTGCTTCGGCGCTGGCCGGTGGCCAGCGTCGTCCTGCTGACGCTAGCCATAGCCTTTAGCGCCGTGCTGCAATTCGGCGGCTAGCCGAACGCATGCATTCAATTACCAGTGTGTCGTTCGCGAATTTCAACGCGTTCCGGCGGCATTAGATCAAGGCTGCCAGCCTGTCCCACGCTCAAGGTGTGGACGTAGAAGTAGGGCGGCTCGTCGCCAGTTGACGCCATGACCGGCGATGGCGCGGACACCACTTTCAATCCACCAATTCTGCCGATCCAATCGATGTGGCGGTGCCCATGCATCACGACGATCTGATTGGCAATCGACTTCACGTTGCGAACGAACCAACTTCCGTTGATGAGTGCGGTACCGATCCGCTCGGAAAAAGCCTTCACCGGCATGGGGTACTCCATCAGATGATGATGGAGGGCAACGATCCAGCCGCTACCCGGATATGCGCCGACGACGTGATGCAAAGCCCGAACGTCGTCGGCAGGAACAAGGCCGAGGGCGTTCGTGAACGAGAAGTTCGTTGTCGCATTGGAATTGAGGATCACGCAGCCGATACCGCCGGAGGCAGCGGGCGGAACGATGAGCGGAAAGCATTCGATCCACAGTCGCGCAAGTTCGCGCGTGTGTCGGAGGCTCGGTTGGTCTGAGAATTCCAAAATCAGATCGCGATGAGGTTCAAGCACTTCCGTCAGCGTGCGGCCGACACACCGCTTTTCGCGGTCGAAGACGTGAGCTCTTCGACCTTGAATGAACTCCATGGCGGACAAGGTGCGCATTTGCCGTAGCGGCTTACCAGGGCTAATCGGCAGTTCGAGTCGAGCCGGGTTGGCGCGGTCAACGACGTTAAGGTCATGGTTGCCCGGAAGAATGAGTGTTCGCTCTGCAAGGGCGGGATATGCGGCTATCTGGTCAAGAAAGACCGCCCACTCGGCCGAACGGCCGGCGTCGGTCATGTCGCCCGTGATGAGAACGACATCCAGCGGGTTCGACGCATGCATTGCTTCGAGTTGATCGAAGATCTGCACGAAGGCCGCGTTGCCTTGCGGACCTGAGCGTCCGCTTTCGATGCGATAACCGTAGCGTTCAGCGACACCGTGCAGATCCGAAAGATGTGCTACGCGCCATGTTCGTGCACTTGCTGGAAATTGATTGAAGGTGGTGAGTTTCTGCGGTTGATCCATCAGCGCATCACCCATGCCCCAGATCAAAGATGCCGCCGCCGAGTAGATACCAACGATCACGGTGGCGTTGGCAAGGGCAGGCAGGAGGAGTGAAGCGGGGGTCGCCAGATCTGCCAGCGATGCTGACCAGCGGGTATAGGGCCAGACGATGCAGACCAGCGCGACAGCGAGGCTGGATGCCAGAAGACCTCCCAACGCGGCCATTGCCGCACGCCACTGAGACCGACGTTGCTCGTCAGCGTTAATGTCCAGGAAACTTTCTGCGACTTGGCTTAGAGCTTCCCTGCAAAGCGCATAGAGGGGCTGAATAGCGAGAGCATGCAGGGCCCAGAAGTTGCTCTCTACAATGCGAAGGACCGGCCGAGCGCCATACCATCCGACCGCCGCAAGTGTCGAGAGGACAATGATCGATCCAATTCCGGAGAGCGCCGCAACTCGATCTGAGAACTTGGTGAGCCACGCCGAAAAAACGAGGGGAGCGGACCCAAGGAGAATGCCTGGAAGGCCAATCAGCAGCAGCGACGCCATGATGAACTTCGGCAGGCTGATCTCGGCCAGCATGCTGCCGGCTATCGCACTCAGTGTTCGGCTTTTCGTGCTGGATGCATCATCTTCTGCATCACCTCTTCGCGGATCAATAATGGGTGCTTCATCAGCCGACCGCTTCGGTTGCACGCTATTCTCTCACTATTGCAGCTTGCCCATTTTCATCGGACCGAGACGTGCCATCGCCCGCGAACACGTCAGCGAGCCATCGCGTCGATTGACCCTGCTCACAAAAGGTTAGAATGGCGATGGTGATCGGCACCCCGATGAAGGCGCCGAACACACCCCAAAGGTAGGCCCAGAAGAAAACCGAAAACAAGACGAGCGTCGGGGACATTGACAGCGCCGTGCCAGAGACTCGTGGTTCGACGTAACTTCCTATCGCTACCTGTGTCACATTCAAAAGAATGAAGATCAGGAGGGCGGTCTCCCAGGATTGGAACTCGGCGATGGCGTAAACTGTGGCGAACAGCGTTGCAATCAGCGGGCCAAGAAAGGGAATATAGTTCAAGGCGAAGGCCAGCACGCCCCACTCTTTGGCGAGCGGCAGCCCGACTGCGTACGTCACGCCAAAGACAAGCAAGCCAGTGAGTATGCTCATCTGCGTGCGAACAATGTAATAGGCGCGCATCTTTTTCGCGGTTGCGATGCTGCCGTTGACGAGGGCCTGGGACACGTCGGCGTTGCGAAGTTTTTTGATGTTCCTGGCGAAGTCGTCGACCTCTAGGAGACCAAGCGACACGTAAACCAAAACCACGAGCCAGAAGCTTGTCGTGCTGTTCAGCCTTGCAATTACCGTCTGGACGAGCCGGATGTACCAGCCAATGTTGATGTGTTCTGCCCAAAAGCCTGCAATGGCGATGCCATGCCCCTCAAGCCACACTGTCAGCAAGTCATAGGCAGCTTGGAAGCGAGCGGCATCATTAGCGATGGCTTGCCCCACGCGGCTGAAACTCCAAACGAACAGCGATCCAAACGCGGTGACGACGACAGCCAACACCACGATCGTGGCAGCGAGCGCGAGTAGCTTCGGAAAGACCGATTGCAGCCATTTCTGTAGTGGCCAAATAAGCGCAATGATCAGCAGCGCGAGTGCCAACGGTGCAAAAACAGAACTCGCCGCCGACAGCGCCGCACACGTGATGATGCTCGCGGTGACAATCACGGCGACTTGGACTGAGTTCTCCTTCGCAGCGGCCGCCACCAAAATGTCCCCCACACATCGCAGAACTTAGAATGAACCGAACATCGTCCCGAGCACGATGACCGTCACAAGTGCGATCATCGCACCGACGACAGCCACGATCACAAGATCAAGGTAACTGTCCTTGTGAGTGCAGCCGCAGACCGCAAGCATCGTGACCACCGCTCCATTGTGCGGCAGACTGTCAAGAGTGCCCGAGGAAATCACAGCGACGCGATGCATGAGCGAGGGGCTCAGCCCTGTGTCCTGAGAAATCTGCATGAACGTGGGCCCCAAGGCGTCGAGAGCGATCGTCATGCCGCCTGAGGCTGAACCCGTCAGTGCCGCGAGAATGTTCGTCGCGACGGCGAGCGAAACCAGCGGACCACCGCCTACACCAAGGACCCAATCCCTTACCATTTCGAAAGCAGGCAACGCCGCCACAACGGCTCCGAAGCCGACGAGACTTGCAACGCTCAACACCGGCAGGACCGATGCGTTGGCCCCCGCGTCAACAGTATCGCGGATTGCGGGAAGACGTTTGTAGTTGAGAGCCACGAGAACGACAATCGCGAGGAATAGCGCGACGGAGACCGACCAGATCCCGCCGACAGAGGAGAGGCTCGTCTGACCCCAACGCGGCAGCGAGAGGAAGGACGTGTCCATGTTGGGGAGCACAAACTGCGTCATCAGGAAGTTGGCGCAGACGACGACTGCGAGCGGAAGTACGGCAATCGCGATCGGTGGGCCTTCGACGGCCCGACTGCCGTGATCAATCTCTGCAGGGTCAAACTCTCGTGCTGTCGTTGCCAACTCACGAACGGTCAGGTCATCCGACGCCATTGGGAGAGCATCTCCGGCATGATGGGATGCTGGCTCGAAACCTTCCCCTGCGCGGCGTGCCCGCCCCTGAGCCACGCCCAGCCACCACATCCCAAAAGCCATCATGACGATTGCCGCGATGATCCCCAGCCCAGGCGCTGCAAACGGCGTTGTTCCAAAGAACGGCATCGGGATCGCGTTCTGTATGGCCGGCGTGCCCGGCAGTGCGGACATCGTGAAGGTTGACGTTCCCAGTGCGATCGCTGCGGGTAGCAGGCGCCGCGGAACGTTGCCGGCCTTGAACAGCGCAAGACCCATCGGTGCCAAGACAAAGAAGGCGACGAAAAGACTGACACCGCCGTAAGTCACCAAGGCACCGGCGAGCACAACTGCGAGCGCAGCGCGACTGGGGCCAAGCTTCTGCGTCATGAAATCGGCAATGGTCCTGACAGAACCGCTGTCATCCATGAGTTTGCCGAACAGGGCGCCGAGCAAGAAAATCGGAAAGAACTGAGCCACGAATCCCGCGGCCGCACTCATGAAGGTTTGTGTCCAGTGCGCGAGAAGTGGCTCACCGGAGAAGGCGGCCGCGATCAAAGCCGCTCCGGGTGCGAGAAGCAGGATGGTCCAGCCGCGGAACGCCCAGACCATCAGAAAGGCGAGGCCTGCCAGAATACCCAAGAGACCCACGGTTCAACTCCCTTCCAGCAGGCTATCGATGTCAAACGTGGAGCGGACGCCGATGTCGTCCCGATGTGCCGTTATGAATTCGTCCGCTGCACGACGGCCTTCGTCGCGCAGCAGGGTGAGAAACTCCCATTCGGCATTCAACTTCGACGTCGCACCCAACGTGCCGAGCAGGTCACTCCGGATGAGATGCACGCGCATCTGCCCCCATTGCCTGCCCTCGCCGTCGGCCTGGTCCGCCACCTTGCGCAACAGCGCGATCATCTTGAGTTCTTTTAGTAGCGTCGCATTGAACGACACTTCATTCAGGCGATTGTTGATTTCCTGAGCGGTGGTTGGAGCCTCGGCCCGGAAAATCGGATTGATCTGAACGAGAAATGTGTCGTGCGAGTCGCACTCACGCACGAGAGGCGCGATCGTAGGATTGCCCGAATATCCGCCATCCCAATACGGCTCGCCATCAATGTAGACAGCTTGAAACATCGTCGGCAGGCAAGCCGAGGCGAGCAGGACGTCAGCGGTAATTTCCGGATTGCGAAAGACGCGGCCACGCCCCGTCCGCACGTTGGTACATGTGATGAAGAGCTTAATGCGTCCTGATGCGAGGCGTTCGAAATCGACGAGGTCCGTCAAGATATCCCGCAGGGGGTTCGATCCACTCGCGCCAAACGTATATGGAGAAACGAGCCGCGCGATCAGATCGGTAGCAATGTATGTCGGAGAATAATCCAACGACCACCGGCCCATCATACGATCGACAGGGCTGCGCTGGAATGGGCTGAACGTTGCCGCGTCCGCGACCCGTTTCCAGAAGTTGTGAAGCGCATTACGAGCACCTTCACGACCGCCGACCAACAGGCCAAACGCGAGCACGGCGGCATTCATCGCGCCCGCAGAGGTGCCGGAGATGGCCTCGAGAGTGACCCCCTCCTCTTCCAGCAGGCGATCGAGAACACCCCACGTAAAGGCGCCATGTGATCCGCCTCCCTGAAGTGCCAAGTCGACCAGCAGCGGTTCCTTTGACGAACGTGACTTGCGCTCACTGGCGGCAAGCGGCCCTTTGGACGCCACGACTTCAGCAGACATACAAAACTCTCGCTCCAATAGTCGCAGGCCCAGATATTTGGGCACCAGTAGGTCGATTACCCCCGGCTGACAACATCACACGCGACTTACGGTAATTGCGGTGAAATCCAAGCTCTCTGCAATCGCGGCCAATGCCATCCATACGGGACACAAGAACACAGAAGTCACTGAGCCGAGATCGCAGCACTCGTCTTGGCGTCTTCGCTGGCGGTCCCTGAGAACCACGCCACATACAGAACCGGCAGAAACACCAGCGTCAAAACGGTCGCAACAAGAAGTCCTCCCATGACCGCGAATGCCATCGGCCCCCAGAACACTGTCGGCGCAATGGGAGCAAGCCCCAATACGGTAGACAGGGTGGTCAACATAAGAGGCCGGAAGCGCGACATCGCGGCGTCGACGGCGGCCTGACGGACCGGCGCACCGCGGCTTCGCTCATCTTCGATCTGTGAAATCAAGATGACCGCGTTCTTGGCAATCATGCCGAGCAAGGCAAGAACGCCGAGAACGGCAACAAAGCCGAGCGGCTTCTGCACAAGGAACAGCGCGGCGACCACACCGATCAACCCGAGCGGCATCACCAGAGAGACCATCGCGAGACTTGGAAAACTCTGCAGTTGCAGCATCAGAAGCGTAAGCATCAGGAAAATCATCAGAGGGACAACGGCAATGACGGACGCGCGGCTGTCAGCGCTTTCCTCCGCAACGCCACCAAGCTCGATGCGATAGCCTGTGGGCATTTGCGCGTTCAGCTCTGCAATGCCAGGCGTGAGTTCTGAAACGATGCCTTCGGCAAGCGCGCCTTCGGCCACGTCAGCCTGAACGGTGAGAGTGGGAATACGGTCGCGCCGCCAGACGAGCGGCTGCTCTTGTTCCGTCTCGAAGGTTGCGAATTGGCTGAGCGGAACCGTCCGGCCATTTCTGAGTGGCACCTGAAGTGTCTGCAGATTTTCCAGCGCAATGCGATCCTCTTGGCGCGCCCGCGCCACCACATCGACGAGGTAGATCCCATCACGCAACTGCGTGACACGGGTTCCGCTGATCGCCGTATTGAGAACGGACGCCAGCGCTTCGCTCGTGTAGCCGATCCGACGCGCCTGATCCTGATCGATCTGGATTCGCACCCGGCGGGCGGGTTCGATCCAATCGAAGCTGACACGGCGCGTGTCTGGATGTCCGGCGATCAGATCGGCGACACCTTTTGATAGATCTCGCAGCCGGTCCACATCGGGACCAACAATTCTGTACTGAACCGGCCAGCCGACGGGTGGCCCAAGTTCCAACGGATACACGCGCGTGACTACGTTAGGAAACTCTTCGGCAAGAAGTTTCTCAAGTTTGCCCTGCAGACGCTGGCGTCCTGCGACGTCCTTCGCCACGATGACTTGCTGCGCAAAAAAGTCATTTGGTAGCTGCACATTGAGCGGAAGGTAGAAGCGAATAGCGCCGCGGCCAATGTATGTGCTCCAGCGGCTGACATCCGCATCATTGGCAAGCACCTCGTCGAGCTTCCTTGCAACGTCTTCACTGGCCCGGATTGAAGAGTTCTGCTGCAGCGTGAGATCAACGAGCAATTCCGTTCGATCGGACGCAGGGAAGAACTGCTGGGGAACGAACCGCAGCCCCCATATCGCCAGCAGGAACAGTGCCACCGTCCCGATGATGGTGATCCAACTGTTGGCGAAGGCCCAATCGAGAAGCTTGCGGTAGGTTCGCAAGACACCGCCCGGCTGCTCGTCGTTGGTTTGCTTCGCCGGTGGCCTCAGAATGGCCGCGCCAACCACCGGTGCAAAAAGCACTGCAACAAGCCATGAAACCAGAAGAGCGATAGCAACCACTGCAAAGATGGAAAACGTGTACTCGCCGGCCGAACTCTGCGCGAACCCAATCGGCACGAATCCCGCAATTGTCACAAGCGTGCCGATCAACATGGGCGCTGCCAAATTCGCGTAAGCGTAACTTGCGGCTGCCGCCGCAGTGTCGCCCGATGCCAGCCGTCGCAGCATCGCGTCCACGGTGGTCATTGCGTCGTCCACCAGAAGACACAAAGCGATAATCAACGCGCCAAGAGAAATCCGGTGCAAATCGATGTTCAGAACGTCCATGATGATCATGACAATGGCGAGTGTCAGAGGGATCGACACGGCGACCACTGCACCGGGGCGCGCGCCAAGCATGAGGATGCTGATCCCCAAAATGATCGCTATCGCCTGCCAAAGCGACGCCGTGAACTCACCGATCGCCTCGTCGACCGTCACAGCCTGATCCGAGACCAGGACCGGTTCGATGCCAGCCGGCAAATCTGCAGTGAGGGCCGTCATCATGGTCTTGACGTTCTTGCCCAACGCCAGAATGTCGCCCGCGTCCTGCATCGCTATCGCCAGGCCGATAGCCGGCTTGCCGTTGACGTGGAAAATGGGACTTGGCGGATCGGAGTAGCCGCGGACAACTTCAGCGATGTCGCCGAGCCGAACAACCCGATCGCCGATGTTCACGCTCACTTCCAGAATATCGGCTTCTGACTGATAGGAACCCGACACCTGGATCAAGACGTTTTCGGCGCCTGTTCGTATGACGCCGGATGGCCGTACCACGTTTTGAGCAGCGATGGCCGCGAATAGTGTTGGGTAATCGATGCCGAGCGCCGCAACGCGATCGTGGCGGAATTCTATAGTGACTTCTTCATTCTGGGCCCCGATGAGTTCGATCTTCGAAACGTCGGGAACGGTCAGAAGCTTGGACCGAATGTCTTCGACATAATCGCGCAGTTCGCGATGTGTGAACCCATCTGCCGTGAAGCCATAAATGAAGCCGAAGGTGTCACCAAAGTCATCATTGAAGAAGGGCCCCAAGACGCCCTGCGGAAGCGTGTGCCTGATATCACCGACCTTGTTGCGGACCTCCTGCCAAATCGCCGGAATTTCATTCGAGGTCACGCCGCCTTTGAGGTCGATGAAGATCGTCGTGTCACCTCCGCGTGTCGAACTTCGAACCACGTCAACTTTGCTGACTTCCTGAAGTTTTCTTTCGATGCGCTCGGTCACCTGATCGAGCATGTCGGGTAGAGTGGCCCCCGGCCAGATCGCACGGACGAGCATCGTGCGGATCGTGAAAACGGGATCTTCCGCACGTCCGAGTTTGATAAAGCTGGCGATGCCGCCGATCAGCGAGACCAGCATGAAATATATGATCAGCGATCGCCGAGACGTTGCCCAAGCTGAAAGGTTTGGACCGATCATGAGGGCTGCCCGAGAAGCCGGACGCGCTGGCCGGGTCGCAAGCTTTGAATACCAGCGGTGACGACCACGTCTCCCGGCGCAAGTCCTCCGGAAACGATGACCTCGCTCGCCCGGAAGGCTGCGACCTCAACAGGCTTCGACGAGACGGTTTCGGAGGCGGTGTCCACGACCCAAACGGACGGCGTACCGTTCGCTCGTGACAACGCGCTCGCCGGAATTGCCATGCCGGCTTGTCCTTGAAGCGTCGCACGACCGACGATCGATGACCCCAATCGCATCTCGCTCGGCGGATTGGTCAGGCCGACGCGGACCCTGAACGTTCCTGTCTGGGGATCCGCTTGCGGCGCCACCTCCCGCACCCGACCCGATGCCACAACGGCTGGATCAATAGATAGCGCCACACCGATATCGGCATCGCTGGCTACGCGCGCAATCAGACTGGGAGGTGCATCGAAGACGGCGTCGCGACCTTCCTTGCGAGCAATTCTCACGATCATCTGACCGGCTTGCACGACTTCTCCGCTATTGACCCCGCGCACGGTGACCTCACCGGGCGCATCGGCATAAAGGTGCGTGTCGTTGAGGCGCGTTTTCGCGGTTGCGAGTTGCGCCCTGGCGACGTCGGCCTGTCCGCGCAATGTATTCAGCGTCTGGACAGCGGCGTCGTAGCGCTGACGGGTGGTGTGTCCACGACTTAGAAGCTGACGCTGCCGATCATAATTCTGCTCTGCCTCGAGAAACTTTCCTTCGGCTGCTGACAGGCTGGCAGTTGCCGCTCGAACGGCGTTTTCTTCATCCTGTGAATCGAGTTGTGCGATCAGTTTACCCGCTTCGACTCTATCGCCCACGTTGACGAAGCGCTGGACCATTCGCCCCCCGATGCGGAACGCCAAGTCGACTTCCGTCTTGGCCTCGACAACGCCTGAAAGAGACACCGTTTCACCGGCTTGTTGCTCTGTGACCGTGATGACCCGCACCGGCCGGACGGGAGCCTCGGCCTGCTCTTCCTTGCGGTCACATGCAGCCGCGAACAACCCAAATGTCGCTATCGAAAATAGAGCACCAATTCTCATGGACGGCCGACTGCCGGCCGCACGATTCATCGCGCTTTTTCTTCCGCAAAACAAATACACGGCACCCCCCTATGCACTTGAGCAAGCACAAAAAACTGGATCTTCCATCAGGCTATCACATAATCCCGCGCGGCAGCAACGGCCTACCCGTCGCGGTTTGGGACCAAAGTCATTATCAGCGATCGATTGTTGGACGTACCGGTCAATTGGACTGCATGATCAGAGATAACGAGAGCAATCTCGCCCGCACATCACTGTAGTTCGTTTGATGTTGCATTAGTGTGCTTCAATTTCCTTTTTGCGAGCTACAGTTGAGCGAATTCGAATCGCTTCTGGAGACAAGCGATGCCGCCAATGCGCGCCCTGCAAATGGAACTCTGGCTTAGTATGCCAAATGCATTTTGATGCTCAATGGTGGGCCGCCTGCAGGGGGACCAATTTACCAATTCCGCTATGACTAGGACGAGCCGGAAATCTTGGGGCAGCTGTCGGAGACGTTTACGCCATGCACCATCGCCTGACTTGGTTTCTCATCGGAGCCGCCGTCGCGTCGTTGTTTTGGATTGCCGTTTTGCGCGGTATCGGCAATGAATGGCTGGACATCCTTTTGCAGGCCAGCTGATGCTTGGCAGATTTTGAGATGGATTTAAGGCCGGCGTCGGGCGGAGAACTCGCTGTGCGCTGCGACAAGGGGTTAATCTCTATAAGATAAGCCATGTTCTAGGATGAGTATTGCTCATGAAATTTCGCGCGGTCGTGTTGGCCTGCTCCGTCGCCCTGTTGGCTGTTGCAACGGGCACGCTTTCAGCGAGCGACATTTACAAGACCACGTCTAGATCTCATGGTCCCAGCGGGACGACGCCTCATCTGCGGAGCGTTCAATTCGACGACAATGACGACGGTGTCGGCGGATGTGTCAACGAATGCAAGCTCAAGCTTGAAATCTGCCTGGGGCAGCGACCCGATGGCGAGCCGCCTGACCGGTGTGAGAAGCTTGAGGACGATTGCGAGAACGCTTGTTACAATTCCGGCCCTGACGCCGGCGGCAATACCTAACTTTGTGAGTGTGCAATGAAGTGGTCCCTGCCTCTGCTTCCCGCGGTTCTGATAGCCTCCTTGGCTTATGGTTTTTCCGCGCCAGCAGGCTATGCGCAGTACGCGCCTCCCCTCGGCTCACCGGCCGCGACCCGGACGATTGACGGGAAACAGCTTCCGGCTCCGGACGTGCCCTTTGGCGGCGTCATCAACGAAACCGCTCAGGACTCAAAGCCATTCTGGCAGCCGCGTGTCGTGCCGCCGAAGGGAGCGCCCAACGTGCTTCTCATCATGACTGATGACTCGGGTTACGGCGTACCAAGTACGTTTGGTGGCGTCATCCCGACGCCAACGCTGGACAAGATCGCCTCGAATGGTCTCCGGTACACCAACTTCCATTCAACGGCTCTGTGCTCGCCGACGCGCGCGGCACTGATCACCGGTCGCAACCATCACTCTGTCGGTTTTGGGGTCATTTCGGAGCAGGCCACCGGCTATCCTGGCTACGACAGCGTCATCACTAAGGACAAGACGACCATCGGCCGGATCCTAAAGGAGCATGGCTATCTCACATCATGGTTCGGCAAGAACCACAACACGCCATCGTATACGGCGTCCGAAGCAGGTCCATTCCATCAGTGGCCGACCGGCATGGGCTTTGATTATTTTTATGGCTTCATGGGAGGGGACACGAACCAGTGGCAGCCTGCGAACCTGGCTCGCAATAACACCTACATTTATCCGTTCCTCAACAATCCGAACTTCAATCTGACAACCGCGATGGCGGATGAGGCGATCGACTATCTGCACAAGATGGATTCGCTGGCGCCCGATCGTCCTTTCTTCCTCTACTACGCGCCGGGCGGCGTGCATGCGCCGCATCATCCCACGCCGGAGTGGGTCAAGAAGATCGAGGACATGAAGCTATTCGACGACGGCTGGAACAAGCTACGGGATACGATTTTCGCCAATCAGAAGAAACTCGGCGTTCTTCCTGCGGATGCCAAGCTGACCCCTTGGCCGGATGACCTTCTGAAGAAGTGGGAACAGCTTACGGACGACGAAAAGAAGTTGTTCAAGAAGCAGGTGGAAGTTTTTGCGGCCTACGTCGCCTACACCGATCACGAAATCGGCCGGGTCGTAAAGACTGTCGAAGATCTCGGCAAGATGGACAATACGATCGTCATCTACATCAATGGCGACAACGGCACGAGTTCGGAAGGTACGCTGGTCGGTACGCCCAACGAAGTGGCCATGTTCAACGGCGTTGAGGTGCCAGTCGAGGCCCAATTAAAGAACTTCTATGACGTGTGGGGGTCGGACAAGACTTACAACCACATGGCCGTTGGCTGGGCCTGGGCCTTCGACACGCCTTTCTCCTGGACAAAGCAGATCGTGTCGCACCTGGGTGGCGTCCGCCAGGGCATGGCTATCTCATGGCCGAACAGGATAGCCGACAAGGGCGGCGTTCGAAATCAGTTCCACCATGTCATCGACATCGTGCCGACGATCCTGGAGGCGAGCGGCATCCAGCAGCCTGACGTGGTGGATGGTATCAAGCAGAGCCCGATCGAAGGCGTGAGCATGGCCTACACGTTCGATAAAGCGAACGCGGCGGCTGCTTCGACCCACAAAACGCAATACTTCGAGATGTTCGGCGATCGCGCCTTGTACCACGAGGGCTGGCTGGCCAGCACGAAGGTCATGCGCCCGCCGTGGGTTCAGGCACAGCCGAAGGAGAGCGTGCTCGACTATCCGTGGGAGCTCTACGATCTGACAAGCGACTGGACT
This sequence comes from uncultured Alphaproteobacteria bacterium, assembly GCA_963778225.1. Lineage (GTDB taxonomy): Bacteria > Pseudomonadota > Alphaproteobacteria > Rhizobiales > Hyphomicrobiaceae > JAGVSR01. The sequence continues at coordinate 12,050 of CAVZTR010000009.1, read as the reverse complement.
CAGTCGGAGAACGTTGCTGACAAGCATCCGGACAAACTCGAGGAGTTAAAATCAGTCTTCCTCGTTGAGGCCAGCAAATTCCAGGTGCAGCCGCTTGATTCAACGTTGCTCACACGGCTTATTACGCCGCGACCGAGTTCTACCGCTGGGCGTACAGAGTTCACATGGAACCGGCCGCTGACCGGAACACCAAACGGCAGCGCGCCGAGTATCCTCAATTCCTCGTATACATTCACTGCGGACATCGAAGTCTCCGAAGGTGGCGGTGACGGCGTCCTCATCACGCAAGGTGGCCGCTTTGGGGGTTACGGGTTCTATATCGTCAAGGGCAAGCCAACCTTCACGTGGAATCTCGTGGACCTGAAGCGGATCAAATGGCAGGGGCCAGCCGCGCTCACACCCGGCAAGCACACGCTGGAATTTGACTTCAAGTATGACGGCTTGGGAATGGGAACTCTGGCGTTCGGCGATGTCAGTGGCATCGGTCGTGGCGGGACGGGTGTGTTGAAGGTCGATGGCCAGGTGGTGGCCACGGAGACGATGCCTCGCTCGTTGCCTTTCATCCTCCAGTGGGATGAAAACCTCGACGTGGGCGCTGATACGGGCACGCCCGTCGACGATGCGGACTATCAGGTACCTTCGGCGTTCACAGGCACGATCGGGGCGATCAAGTTGAAAATCGATCGTCCGAAACTGTCGCCTGAGGATGAGCAGCGTCTGGCAGCTGCTATGAAAGCAAAGAAATCAAGCGAGTAGCCTGCTTACTGGAAAGCCAGAGACGGCTTGAACCGGCTGCAATAGACCGCCACTCATCAGGCGTTGCCAACTCGGATCGACTCGGCGGGCAACTGGCATCCTGGCGCTGCCGCACGAGCCCGGCCAAAGTCTGTGACGTTAGTTCCTGAAAGTTCGGCGATTTGATCGCATAAGCAAATCCGAGGACGAACAACTAGGATTGCTGGGATGAAAGTCGTGATCATTGGCGGCGTCGCAGGTGGAGCCTCCTGCGCTGCCCGGCTGCGCCGGCTCGACGAGAACGCCGAAATCGTCATGGTCGAGCGCGGACCGTATGTGTCGTACGCGAATTGCGGCCTACCATACCACGTCGGGGGTGTCATCGTTGACGAAGCGAGCTTGCTGATTGCCAGCCCGCAGCTTTTCCGTGACCAGTTCGCCATCGAGGTGCGAACGAACACTGAGGCCGTCAGTATCGATGCGAAAGCGAAGACGGTAGCCCTGCGTGATGTCGCGACAGGAACGATCAAGCTGGAGAGCTACGATAAGCTCGTGCTTTCTCCCGGTGCGGTTTCCATCAAGCCGCCGCTTCCGGGCATCGATCAACCGGGCATCTTCCATGTTCGCACTGTCCCCGATGCCCGTGCGATCCGCACTTGGATGACCTCCAATCCGATTGGCAAGCGCGCCGTCGTGATTGGCGGCGGGTTTATTGGCCTGGAGATGGTTGAAAACCTGGTCCATCAAGGGTTCAAAGTCACGTTGCTGGAACTCGCAGATCAAATCCTGGCGCCGCTCGATGTCGAGCAGTCCCGCGCGGTGGAGGACGTTCTGCGTCGTCACGGCGTCACCTTGGCGCTCGGGGAGGCCGTTACCGGCTTTGTCCAACAGGCTTCCGGCGAGATAGCGGTGCAAACGAAGGCTGGCACGACCTATCCGGCCAATATCGTGATCCTTGCGCTGGGTGTTCGCCCCGATACCGCGCTGGCAAAGTCCGCCGGCCTCCAATTGGGTGAGCGTGGCGGCATAAAGGTCGATGAGCACATGCGTACAAGCGATCCCGATATCTACGCCGTCGGCGACGCAGTCGAAGTTCACGACGTGGTCACCGGCGCGGATACACTGTTGGCGCTCGCCGGTCCCGCCAATCGCCAGGGCCGGATCGCGGCTGACGCGATGAAGGGCCGCTCGTCTCGCTTTCGCGGTGTGCAAGGCACCGCAATCATAGGCCTCTTCGGCACAACGGTCGCCTGGACGGGTGCCAGCGAGAAAACGCTGCGCCGCCTCGGCCGAGACGACTTCGAGAAAATCTACCTCTACCCTAATCATCACGCCCGCTATTATCCTGGCGCCAAGACCATCGCGATAAAACTTATCTTCGCCAAGGCCGACGGCCGGATACTTGGCGCTCAGGCCTACGGTGAGGAGGGTGTCGACCGGCGCATCGACGTCATCGCAACCCTCATCCAAAAGGGCGGCACGGTTTATGATCTTGAAGAAGCTGAACTGTGCTACGCGCCGCAATATGGCAGCGCAAAGGATGCGGCTAACTTTGCTGGCATGATCGCTGCCAATGTGCTGCGCAAGGACATGCCCGTCGCGCATTGGAGCACAGATAATGAAAGCCTGCTTCTCGACGTTCGCGAACCGGCAGAGATCGCAACATACGCCGTATCCGATGCAATCCACATTCCTCTAAGACAACTCCGTGCGCGCTTGTCCGAGTTGCCGCGGGACCGCGAGATCGCCGTCATCTGCCGTTCGGGCCAGCGAGCATACCTCGCCACGCGAATCCTCTTGCAGAACGGTTTTTCTGCCAAGACGTTGTCCGGTGGCGTCCTCGCCGTTCAGGAAACGATTTAGGCGCTTGTTCCAACGCGCGCTCACGCGTCCCGATCTAAGTCCAAAGTCTGCACTTGCGCACGCGGAGTGACTGTTGTCTTGTCACTGCCAAAGTCGACTTGGACGCAAATGAAAACAACCAACTGGATCGCCGCATTTCCTGGACTGCAGACGCTCAGCCCCGAACTTCTCAAGTCACTCACGGACACGGCCGAAGTCGTCAGCCTTCCAGCGGGAACACAGATTTTCGGAGCCGGCAAAGTTCCGGAAGCTTATCTCCTGTTGCTTGACGGCGTGGTGCGGGTCCAACAGATTTCAGATTCAGGGCGAGAAATCGTGCTTTACCGGGTATCGGCCGGAGAAAGCTGCGCTCTGACGACGGCCTGCCTCATGGGCTATGAGGAGTACCATGCTGAGGGAATTGCCGAAACCAACGCCCGGGCCGTCGCCATTCCTCGCCGGACGTTCGACGACCTGATTGCTCGGTCGGAAGCCTTCCGCCGTTTTGTGTTCACCGCGTTCAGCGTGCGCATCACGAACTTGCTGCGGGTGATCGAGGATGTCGCGTTTTCAAGAATTGAAATTCGGCTCGCTCAGCGGTTGCTCGAACTCGGTGGCGCGCGGGGACATGTCGATCTCACCCACCAACAACTTGCAGCAGAGTTGGGCACTGCGCGCGAAGTGATAAGTCGGCAGCTAAATGAGTTCCAGCGCCGCGGGGCGATTTCCACGTCGCGTGGGGCGATCGACATCGTCGATGCCGATCAACTTAAGCGATTGGTTTCCCTACCTTGATGGGAACTGTGACTCCAGTTACCGACGCTGGGAGCCACGGGTGTTATCGACGACATACATCAGACAATGGAGGCTGGAGATGTCGACAAATGTTGGATCTATGGATCGGACGCTGCGGATTCTCGTCGGATTGGGGCTCCTGAGCCTCGTTTTCGTCGGTCCTCAAACGCCGTGGGGCCTCATCGGGCTTGTGCCCTTGCTCACTGGGCTCATGGGGGTTTGCCCAGCCTATAGCCTCTTCGGGATGAATACCTGTTCTCGCAAGCCGTCCTAGTGCCTATCGGTAGCGCGATTGATTGGACGCCCGACATTTAAGGTGCCGGGCACTTGCCGTGGTCGGTCAGTCGCGCAACCCTCCGGTGCATGTCAACCTTTCGAAACTCGACGGCAGCAAGGGCAGCTCCGCGCGGATGACCTATCCTTCACTCGGAGATTCATCGATGTCGCCGAACCCCTCAGTACTTCCGAAGATTTGGCTTTCACTGCTCCTCATCACGAGCCCATTCCAGGTCTCGAGTGAAGAGGCAGGCCCTTCTACAGGTTTGGAGAGTGCTGCCTATACTGTGCAGCAGGAGCAGATCGACGACCTGAAGGCGGTGATTGCGACCGTTCGCAGCAAGAAGGTCATCGAAGCGCGGGTTCGTACGCCCGGTACGGTCGCCACGATCGCCGTGACCGAGGGAGCATACGTTCAAGCCGGCCAGGTTCTCGGAACAGTCGTCGATCCTAAGATTGCGCTTCGTCTCAAGGCTTCGGAATCCCAAATCGTTGCGATCTCCTCCCGTCTTGCGACCGCCAAATCGGAACTGGACCGGGCGGTGGAGCTGGCCAAGCGCGGTGTCACACCGCAGGCTCGGCTCGATCAGGCACAAACGGCATTCGATGTCGCGACCAACGATCTTGCCGCCGCGCGTTCCGAGCGAGATGTCATCTTGAAGCAAGCTGAAGAAGGCGAAGTGCTCGCACCGGCGAGCGGCCGCGTTCTACGCGTCCCGGTGACCGATGGCAGCGTCGTGATGGCCGGCGAGAGTATCGCGACGATCGCTGCTAACGAATACCTCCTTCGTTTGGAAGTTCCAGAACGCTATGCACAGCATTTGCGTGCCGGCGACACCCTGAAGGTCGGCCGGCGGGGGCTCAACACTGATGGTTCCGGCATCACGACGGGGCGAATTGCACTCGTCTATCCCGAAATCCAGGCCGGCCGAGTCATTGCCGATGCGGAAGTCCCTGGGCTCGGCGATTATTACGTCGGAGAACGCACGCTCGTTTGGATATCAGCAGGGCCACGCAAGACCATCAAGATCCCAAAGGCTCTTACATTCACGCGCTTCGGAATAGATTATGTCCGGCTTCGGGGAATTGACGGTCGACCCATCGAAGTGGTCGTTCAGCTTGGCCAGCCTATACCGCGTGAGGATGGCACGTTCGACATTGAAGTGTTGGCCGGTCTCGCTCCCGGTGATCAACTCATAAAATCATGACACAAGATCAATCGAATCCGCCGGGCGAGCCTGATCTGGGGATTTCTGGAAGCCTAACAAAGGCGTTCATCACGTCGACCCTTACGCCCCTCTTTCTGCTGGCGGCGCTGGCGCTTGGGCTGTTGGCTCTCGTCTCGCTGCCACGCGAGGAGGAACCGCAGATCTCCGTACCGATGGTCGACATCATGGTTCGTGCGGACGGGCTCAAGGCAGAGGATGCCGTTCGTCTCGTTACCGAGCCGCTTGAAACGATCGTTAAGGCGATCAACGGTATCGAGCATGTCTATTCCAATACGACCGACGACCGCGTTGTTGTGACCGCACGCTTTCTCGTTGGGACGAAGGCGGACGAGGCCATCCTGCGCGTGCATGAAAAGATCCGCGCCAATCTCGACCGCATCCCGGTCGGCATTCCAGAACCCCTGATTGTTGGGCGCGGCATTGATGATGTCGCGATTCTTACGCTGACGCTGGCTCCGCGCGCAGATGCGGCTTCACACTATGAAGACAACGCGCTCTACCACATTGCTGAAAACCTTCAGATCGAACTCGCCAAGCTCGATGACATCGGTCTCAGCTTCATCGTCGGCGGTCGGCCTGATCAAATCCGCGTCGAGCCCGATCCGGAAAAGTTGTCTCTCTTTGGCGTCACACTGCAGCAACTCGTCGGCAAAGTGCAGCAGGCCAACCGATCATTCTTGGCAGGGCACGTTCGCGACCAGGGCCGCAGCGTTGCCGTCTCTGCCGGGCAAACGCTTTCCGGCGTGCCTGACATAGGCCTCTTGGTCATCGGGACACGCGACGGCCGCCCGGTGTATGTGCGCGATGTGGCAAACGTCGTCGTTGGCGCCAAGCCGCTGGAGCGGCGTGCGTGGCAGTTTCACAAAGCGGCCGACGGTTCTCTCGATCGCGTTCCAGCGGTAACGGTGGCACTCGCCAAACGAGCAGGGGCAAATGCCGTCGTTATTTCAGAAAGAGTCAGGAAGCGGCTTGACGAACTTAAGGGTACACTCGTCCCTGCCGATGTCGACGTGATCGTCACACGGGATTACGGCGCGACCGCGAACGAAAAGGCGGACGAGCTTCTCTATCATCTGGGTCTCGCCACGGTATCCATTGTGGTTCTCGTCGGGTTGGCGATCGGATGGCGCGAAGCCATGGTCGTCGCCGTCGTCATCCCAGTGACCATCCTCCTCACGCTCTTTGCGTCCTGGATGATGGGCTACACCATCAATCGCGTCAGCCTGTTCGCGCTGATTTTCTCCATCGGCATCCTTGTCGACGATGCCATTGTGGTGATCGAGAACATTGCCCGCCATTGGGCCATGCGTGACGGACGCAGCCGCACGCAAGCGGCGATCGAGGCGGTCGCGGAGGTCGGCAATCCGACAATCGTGGCGACCCTGACTGTCGTTGCCGCGTTGCTGCCGATGTTGTTCGTTTCGGGATTGATGGGCCCCTATATGAGCCCCATCCCAGCAAATGCATCGTCTGCAATGATCTTGTCGTTCTTCGTTGCTGTGATCGTCACGCCTTGGCTGATGCTTCGCTTCGGCGGCAAGGCCGAGGACCACAACGCGCAGCATAGCGACGCCCCTTCCAAGCTCGGCGCAATCTATGCAGCCGTCGCGGCGCCGATCCTTGCCACACGATTTCGGTCTTGGCTGTTTCTCGGCTTCGTAGGACTTGCCACTTTGCTGTCGATGGCGATGGTCGGTGCCAAGCTGGTGACCGTGAAGTTACTTCCTTTCGACAACAAGTCCGAATTGCAGGTCGTCATCGATCTGCCGCGCGGGTCGTCGTTGGAGCAAACGGACCGCGTCCTTGCAGATGCCGCCAAGTTGCTTGGCAGCCTGCCGGAGCTGTCGTCTGTTCAGGCTTACGCCGGCACCGCGTCGCCGTTCAATTTCAACGGACTGGTGCGGCATTACTATTTGCGCAGCGAACCCGAGCAGGGAGATTTGCAGCTCAATCTCACGCCGAAAGGTGAACGCTCGCGGACGAGCCATGATGTGGCCCTTGACGTCCGCAGACGGCTGAGCGGATTGCAGCTTCCCGAAGGCAGCACGCTCAAGGTTGTCGAGGTCCCGCCCGGTCCGCCGGTTCTGGCGACATTGCTTGCGGAGGTTTATGGGCCTGATGCTGAGACGCGCAGGGCTGTCGCTACTCAGTTGCGGACCATTTTCAGATCGGTCCCGTACATTGTCGACGACAGCGACAGCTTTGGCGTTCAGGGAATTCGTCAGCGTATCGTTCTTCAGCAGGATCAACTCGAATTCTACAAAGTCGATGAGCGCGATGTTTACGACACCGTGCAAGCGTATCTGGGTGGCGTTCCCGTCGGCTATTCACATCGCGGGGGCGGTCGCCACCCCGTCGAAATCGCGGTTCAGCTTCCCAAGAGTGACCTCACTCTCACCCAACGAACGCTCGCAACACCTGTTCCGGCAAACGCAATGCCGGGAGAGCGGTCCATTGTCGAATTAGGTGATGTCGTTCGCATCGAAGATGGCAAAGCATCGTTCCCGATCTTCCGGCACAACGGTCGCGCTGCGGAAATGGTGCTTGCGGAATTGGCCGGCCAGTATGAAGCGCCAATCTACGGTATGCTCGCCGTCAATGAGAAAATCGAATCTCACGATTGGGGTGATCTCTCCAAGCCCGTCGTCCAGTTCCATGGACAGCCGCAAGACGAGACACAGGCGACGGTCTTGTGGGATGGCGAGTGGGAGGTAACGTACGTGACCTTCCGCGACATGGGTGCTGCCTTCGCCGTAGCCTTGCTCGCAATCTACATTCTCGTTGTGGCCCAGTTCGGATCGCTGAAGCTGCCGCTCGTCATTCTCACCCCCGTTCCCCTCACCCTTATCGGGATCATGATTGGTCATTGGCTGTTTGCAGCCCCGTTCAGCGCGACGTCGATGATCGGCTTCATTGCTCTGGCCGGTATCATCGTCCGCAACTCGATCCTGCTCGTGGACTTCATTCGCCACGCACAGAACGATGGGAAGCCGCTGCGCGACGTTCTCATCGAGGCGGGGTCCGTGCGTTTTAAGCCGATCCTTTTAACGGCAGTGGCTGCGATGATCGGCGCCGCCGTGATACTGTTCGACCCGATATTCCAGGGCTTGGCCATCTCCCTATTGTTCGGCTTGATGTCGTCCACGATCCTCACAGTCCTCGTCATTCCCGCGATCTACATCGTCCTGCGCGACGACGCCCGGCCGTACACGGAGCCGAACACGGTCTGACCTTGAGTTACACCCTTCTCGAAGCGCTCTCCCGCGAGAGCGGCTTGTTCCATGGCGCGAAGCGGACGACCGCGGTGCTCGATAGCCCGGACGAAAAAAGTCGGCCATGGAGCGCGTTGCCTTTCTGCAACAAACGATCCTCACCGCATCTGTATTCAGTATAGCCTAGTTGATACAGATACAGCTTTGACGTCAGATGCGTGAAAGCTGTTGGAGTGCAGGGCGTGCGGGTTCTCGTGTTGAAGATTGTTACGGTCTTGTTTGCGGCCGGCTGCCTTGCGACCACAGCGTCCGCGCAGCAAAGTCCCGAGTCTTCGGGGACGGAGGCCTACGAACTCCCGGAGGTCATCGTCGACGCTCCGAAACAAGCAGCGCCCAATAAAGGAAGCCGAAGCCGCAACCGTCAGGCGGAGATTCGGATCCGGCGAGCGGTCAAAGTTCGGCCAGCGGTGAGCCGGAGCCCATCGCCGCCGATGCGGCCGGCGCGGCTCCCGGCGACACTCCTTCAGCGAGCTTCTCGGATGGCGGGGGCGCTTCGGTCGGTAACGCGCCAGCTGTTTCCAGTGCCGGCTTCACGTCCGGCCGCATCGTCGAGCAGGTCGGCACGGTCGAAGAAGTCACTGCCGAACAGATCGAGCGCGTCGGCGCGCGAACGCTGGATGAAGCGATCCGTCTGATGCCCGGCGTTCATGTTCGCAATGGCGGTGACGGTGTGCCGCGCATCGATATCCGGGGCATGCGCACGCGCAACATCACCATCCTTGTCGATGGTGTGCCGCAAAACGGCACGTTCGACGGCCAGTTCGACCCGCGTGCGATCCCGGTCGAGAATATCGCACGCATCAAGGTCACGCGCGGCGGTTCCTCGGTGCTCTACGGGCCGGGCGGCAATGCGGCGGTGATCGACATCATCACCAAAGCTGCGGGACCCGGTCTGCGCGCGACAGGCGACACCATGGTGGGCTTCGGTCAGCAGAAAGATGCGCGCGTCACGGCAAGCTACGGTGGCGATGCTGTTTCGACCTTCATCAGCGCGTCAATCTACGAGCAGGATCAGTTTCACCTGTCGGACGATTTTGCATTCACGACGCTGCAACCGAACGACGCGCGTGTGAACTCCGACCGCGAGGACCGCGCGATCTACGGCAACACGCAGATCAAGGTGAACGAGGATATCCAGTGGGGCTTCTCGATCAACTATCGCGAAGGTGAGTACGGCAAGCCGCCGAGCACCGAATTCCCGACCACCAACTCTGGAGGGTGTAACGTTGCAGCGCCGGATACCTGCAGCCCGTTCGCTTCTGGGCTGCGGTTTGAGCGTGTCGATGACTACAGTACATTGAGCCTGCAATCCTCTGGCCTAATCGACCTCGGAGGCGGCCTGACGGTTCGACCCATGGCCTACTACAATGCCAACGATGAGCTGACTAACCGCTACGACGACGATGGCTTCGACTTCAGACTGGTAGCAACGCGTTCAGTGAGGATGCTTCAACCGCGATCTATGGCGGCGGCGGACAGATCGCATTTCGGCCGGACGATAGAAATCTGGTGACTATTGCATTGGATGCCCATCGCGAGTTCCTGGGAGGCCAATGGGTTCACAAGAAGCATCCGCGTATTCAGCCGCACGCTCACCAGTCCTGGTCAGTGCCACGGCAATGCCTGCGTCAGGCGATTGCAAATCAGTGCCAGCTTCCCCGAATGCGGCCGAGGAGGGACGTAAGTCGCAGCCTCAGTTCTTTGACAATGGAGCAACTAGCAAGTCGCAGTTGCACTGGGGCGAACTTTGCGTCCAACCGCGATGAAGACCTGGACGTCTTCTCTGCAGCCGCCGAATACGAAGTGAAGCTTACTAGCCAACTGTCGGGCGTAGTCGGCGCTGGGTGGGCGGAGCAGCACCGGGAAAATTCCAACGACGGTGACTACACTTATCTGGCGGGTCTTCGGTACGCCTTCACGGGGGATACCGTCCTGCGCGGCAACGTCGCCCGCAAAATTCGTTTTCCTACTTTGCGAAATTTGTATGGTACGCAAGAGGGCAATGAAAACCTCGAAACAGAGGTCACCCAGAACTACGAAGTGGGTCTAGACCAGCGACTGCCGCTCATCAACGGCTTGTTTAGTATCACCTTGTTCCGCATCGATGCGGAGAACTTCATTCGAAAGCCAAACTCGGACACTTGCGGCGGAGTTACCTTTACATTTGAGCCATTCTGTAACTTCGATAAACTGCGATTCCAAGGCGTCGAGACAAATCTCGCTTTCAGTCCGTTCGCTGGATTCAACGCTCAGATTGGATACACTTATTTGGATGCCTCCAACGAAGAGCCCGGACTGTTCGACCCGGTCCCCGGCAACCCAGTCATCCTTGTGCCTGGCACGTCCACCATCGATAACGAGCCCGAGCACAAGTTCATGGCGGCGGTGAGTTATGCGATCGGTGGTGGAGCTACGTTGCTGGCCGATTACCAGTACGTGGCCGACAGCTTCGCGGTAGCTCGCAATCAAATCGATACTTTGGAACTTGCTGACTACCACCTCTTGAACCTTGGTGTGACCCAAGACGTTGGTGGGGCCTACCAGCTTTATGGCCGCGTCGAGAACGTGCTGGATGAGAACTACGAGTCGTCCTTTGGCTTTCCGGAAGCCGGCCGCGTGTTCTTCATTGGATTGCGTGCGAAGCTCGGACCGGGTTGAGTTCGGCTGCTGTGGCGTGCGAGGGTCTTGTCGGTCTCAGGCAATCGACAAAGGAACTCCATGCGCTTACGTGTTCTCGGCCTCGTCTTCGCGCTTCTCGTTTCGTCGCTGGGGCATTCGCTGGCATATGCTGACGGGCCGCTGCGGCTTGCGATCGTCAACACGCCGAAAATCTCCGGGCTCATCGACGATCTCGTCGCTGACTACAAAGCTTCCGGCGGCGGTGATGTGTCCGTCTATGGCGGCAGCGATGTGTTCGAGAAAGCGCGCGCAGGTGAGGCCGATCTCGTGATCTCGCACTATGGCAAGGCGGACGTCGAACGTTTCGTGCTTGATGGATATGGCGCCTGGCCGCGCATGGTGTTCTCCAATCAAATGGCGATCATCGGGCCGAAGTCAGACCCGGCGAGTATCCGTGGACTGTCGAGCGGCGCGGAAGCAATTAAGAAGATCGCCGCTGCAAAGGCGCCGTTTGCCGTCAATGCGTTGCCCGGCATTACCTATCTCACCGACATTCTCTGGCTTCAGGCTGGCTCACCGGAGAAGGGCGAATGGGTGCTCGATCCAGGCGTTGCGAAGGGGCAGGCGATGAAGTTTGCGGAGGAAAAGGGCGCCTACACGATGTGGGGTGCAATACCGTTTCTGCGCTTCAAAGAGAAACATGCTTCGACACTAGAATTGCTCGTGACAGGCGATCCGCTATTCCAGCGCATCATGGCAGCGATCGTGGTGCAGCCGACCAAAGTGCAGGGGGCTCAGGCCGAGCGCGCCGTGAAGTTCGTCGATTACTTGTTGAGTTCGCGGGCGCAGGCGCGGATCGCGAGCTATCGCTCTCAGGGCGTAGAGCACCAACTTTGGTGGCCGGCCGCGCGGCATAATCCTACGGAAGGACTCGACGAGTAGAGCTCAGGGGTTGCCTACAGGTGGGCCGAACCGCTTTTGCGCCACGCGCCAAGCAATGGCGGTCATCAGCGCGCCCATGAAGCCGAAAGCGATGTGGGTCGAGATCGGGTACAGAACGCCGGCGCGGAACGAGCCGAACTGCATTCCGAAGAATTCCATCAATCCGAGGCGGATCAGGGGCTTCGTCGCGAAGGCAAATGCAGTGACGAGCGGCAGCATGATAAATTGCGTTCGCCATCCCGCAAACAGCATGACCCCGAGATCGAGTGCGATGCCCGGCGCCAGATAGAGGAATGGCGTGGTCCATTCACTCCCCGCAGCCATTGCCGCGGCGGTTCCC
>CAVZTR010000008.1:2500-156506 GCA_963778225.1 uncultured Alphaproteobacteria bacterium | reverse complement strand
TCCGCCGATGGACCGTCCTTCTCGATCAGTCCGTTGTTCCGGCGCCACCGCCAAGCCTCGTTACCTATCGTCACCAAATCCACACCTGATTGAGCCTCAACACTGTCTCGCCGTTTTCAGAAGCAGTACCGTTGATTTGCGTATTAATAGTTTGCAACCGATCAAAGGAGCTCGCTATGAACAATGGCTGGACCAACAATTTGTTAAAGGCCAATGCGAGCAGGCTGCTTGCGATTGGATGCGCGCCCCTAGCTGTCGGGCTAGCGCTTGGCACACCCGCCTGGGCGTGTTCCCCGACACATCAGATTGTACTCAATGTGCAAGAGGTTAAGGCGCTCGACAAATATGACGAACTCTCACTCGGTGACATCTACGCCAGAGTCGCGATCGCCGGAACAACGCAGTCCACACCGATCCTGAAGCAAACCGCGGCAGTCGGCCAAGTACTCAAACCGGATTGGCAAATCATCCAGAACGTTGGGCCTGCCGCTGCATCCGGTCAAAGTCGAATTGATCGACAGGACTTGTCCCAGGACGACGTGATCGACATCAATAGGCTGCCCAGCCGACGCGTCTTAGAGTTCACGATCGACACCCGTCGGTGCCGGATCGAGGGCTTTGCTTCCGACTATACCTGCAAATCGCCTATCAATCGGGTGGGCAAGGAAGCGAAGGCGGCGGAGATTACCTTCATGGTCGACGCTAAGCCCATCAGGAGCGAAGTATCCTCGCGCTGACGCTTTAGAAGGTCGATTGGTTTGGCTTATTGCGCCTCGGGCATCTGGAGGCGATCGGAGCATCGCCTCCATGCGCGGCCGTCATCGAGTAGAGGTTGCACATGGTGCTCAGTCGTGACCCATCACTTGCGCGCTTGCAAGCTGTCGTGCGTCACTGGCCAACGGTGGCCGTAGCGCGTAATCACAGCCCTGGTGCTCGGCGCGACCTATGCGGAAAGAGAATGGTCATAAGCACGCTTGAGTTCTCGACGCCTGAGATCGAATAATCTTCAAAGCGATCGAGGAAGACCCACTCGCCTGTCTTGAGATCGATATCGCCATCGCTCAGGCCGAGCCGCACGTGCCCCTCCAGACAGTGAAGCATGACATTGCCTGCGACCTCGTGCGTCGGGATCGTCGATCCTGCAACGACGATCAACCTGATCGCCTCGAAATGCTCAGATTTGATGATGGCGCTCGTCTTAGCACCGTTAAGCTTGTCGCCAAGCGGCCGCAGATCGACGACCTCTCCAGACTTTGCGTGTTTCAGCGCCATTCAATCGCACTCCAATATGAGCTTGGACCGGAGCGTATGTGTGAACTGGGTAATCATATGACATACTTGAGATTGGGCGACATCGCTTTCCGTTGCTACCCATCATCGTCTCGCTAGCAATCTGTCGTGAGGTTCTGGCCAACAGTGGGCCTTGCGCTCGCCGCACCGCTCGCACCTCAGGCGTCGTGCGATGAGCAACAACGGCGTGTCGGCCGAACGTCTCTCGACTTGCACCATTCGACGGCCGGCACGATCAGGTCGTGACCGCACGCGTTGCACCGCAACCAGAGCCTGTGGCCCAGCGCCTCGACCGACAGCGGGGTAACAGACAACTTCGTCGTTGGGGATTGTCTGCCAAGTCATACTCGTCTGCCCCTGCGAGTTAATCCTCATGACCACCATACTTCCAACGGCAGCGGGTCGGCACAGGGGCCGTTACTGATTTTCGTGAACAGAACAGCATCGAGTGAGGATGCTACCCCAGCGCTACCCAGAGCTACCCCACAAGCAAACATCTAGCTGATCTGCTTACTCTATTTTTGTCAGAGCATTCTCTTGAGTGGAGCGCGATGTGGAGTGGGTCAAAGTGTAGTGATGCACTTTTTTAGACGACATCGTTGTCCGCTTTGTCCCGTCACTCCCGCGCTTGCAAGCTGTCATGCGGGTCCGGCCAGCAATGGGCCTTGCGTTCGCCGCAACGTTCGCACTTCAGGCGCCGTGCGATGAGCAGCAGCGGTGTGTCAGACCGGACGCTTTTCAACTCACACCACTCGACGGCCGGCACAGACCAAGTCGTGACCGCACGCGTTGCACCGCAGCCAAAGCCTTGGCCCGGCCGCCTGACGGATAGCGGGGTGACGCGTCGCCAAGCGTCGTCCTTGGGGAGTGTGTGCCAGGTCATCGTGAGTTGATCGCTCGGGCAGCTTTGCAGAGATAGCGGACATCGGACAGCTCGACCGGTTGATTGTCTAGCAGTTATGAAATGATGTCCGCTCAACCATCAGAAGCAGCGTAATGCACTTAGTAAGAGAGGGACCAAACCGGCGTCTATGTGTCGTCACCCTTCTTGCCGGGCTTGTAGGTAATTACCACGCACGCGATGGCGAGCAGTAGCACCGCGCCGCTTTCATAAAGCAGGTTCACCGGCGGCTGATCCTTGCCTTGCAGGATGACGAGCCGCGCAAGCGCGGTGATCGCGATGAACAAAGGCAGCGTGATAGGAATTTTCTTGCTGTCATAGTAGACGCCGACCATGCCCAGGACTTCGACATAAATGAACATGAGAAGCAGGTCCTTCAATTCGACGGACCGGGCTTCAATCATGATCAGGATTTCCTGCAACATCGCCACCACGGTGAAGAGCGCGATGACCAGCAGGAAAGCATTCTCGGCATGATGGATGAGGCGGCTGACGATTTGCTTTGGGTTTTGATCTGTCGGAACGTCCATAAATTATCCTCCGCCGCAATGTAACATTAGCAATGAACCACAACCGCCGCGTGACTTAATCTCCGCCAGTAGAGGTTGCACATCGTCCTTCTGTGGTATCCGATAAGTCGCTGGACGGGTAACGCGCACTTGCATCGAGGCGGTCCACCAAACGGGGGCGAAGCGCTGGCCCTCGACGTTGGTCATCTGTTCGGTGATGTCATTCATGGGGGACGGACGTGGGGGATGCGGCTCTACTGCTTGGCGGTTTGGTGTCACTGGTCATCGGTGGCGAAATGCTTGTGCGAGGAGCAGTCGCCGTCGCCGAAAATTTGGGGATGTCACCCCGTCTGATCGGCCTGACTCTTGTCGGCCTGGGAACGTCGGCACCGGAACTCGTGACTAGTGTACAGGCGGCACTCGCTGGCTCTCCTGGTATTGCCATCGGCAACATCGTCGGCTCAAGCATCTCCAATATTCTGCGCATCCTTGGCCTCTCAGCACTCATTACGCCGATGGCCGTGCAATCCAAGGCGCTACGCCGCGACGGTGTGGCTGTCGTTGTTAGCGCACTGCTTTTTGCTATGATCTCTTATTTTGGCAACCTCGACCGCATCACGGGTTCGATATTCGTCATTTTGCTCGCAGCTTATCTTATCTATGCCTACCGCCAGGAGACGGTGCCAGCAGCCGCAGCGGACGGCCACACGTCGGCATTCGAGAAGGCAGAGGCTTTTGGCGAATTGCATGACCGTGTCGTCGGTCGCGGGGGCGACGCCGAGACGAGGGCGGAAAAGACCGCAATTGTGATTCCGCTCCTGATGGCAGTTGGAGGCCTCGCAGTTGTCGTTGTCGGCGGCAAACTGCTCGTCGACGGCGCCATCGGAATTGCCCGGTCCTACGACATGACGGAAACCGTCATCGGTCTCACGATTGTTGCCGTCGGAACTTCAATGCCCGAGTTCGTTACGTCGGTCAGGCCGCGATCCGCAAGCACAGCGATGTCGCACTCGGGAATATCATGGGCTCAAACATCTATAATATCCTCGGCATTGGCGGCGTCACGGGTCTAATCCAGCCAACTGCCGTTCCGCCCGAGATCGTAAGCTTCGACAACCTGGTCATGGTCGCTGCAAGCGTCGCCATGCTCGCGTTCGCCTGGCGGGGCTATCGAATTCTCCAGCCGCATCGAAGGCGCCATACTGTTGATGGGTTATGTCGCTTACATCTTCGTGCTGCTTCCCAACTAGCGTTCCAATAGATAGGCCCTACTGGTTGGCGAAGCCCTCACAGATTGATGCGGGTGTGTTCTTAATATGGGCTACCATTTCCCATTGGCGACGCCCTCATCGACATTGCGGTGCACAATATGCCATCCGATAATTGATGCCTTCTACATAATAAGGCAGTGCTTGGGCTCGCATAGTAGTGTCAAGCCGCTGGCCGCTCTTGTTTTTTGAGTGAGGTTTTCGACGCAATCATGGCAGTGTGCAAGCGAGCCTGATTGCTGGTGCTATTCTTCAGCGGCATCTTTACGAGCGCCCCAGGTCTCGCGGGTCTTCTAGGTTGGATGCCCGCGCGGTGGCCGGATTTCATGAGGGCGTGTTCGCGCCATGGCACGGAGGATAGGTGCATGAATGCAGCGATGAAGGTTTCGTCCGGCACGGAAACACTCTGGCATGCCCTCTCGATCGCGGAGACCGCCAAGCTGCTCGACACAGACCCTGCGAAGGGACTGAACCCCGCCGAGGCGGCGGACCGCCTCGCCGAGTATGGCCCGAACCGCCTGCCTGAAGGCAAGAAGCGCGGCCCGGTGCCCCGGCGCGCTTCGTCACGCAGCTCAACAACATCCTGGTGTACGTGCTGCTCGCTGCCGGCTTCACCAAGCTGATGCTGGGCCTCTGGCTGGACGCGGGGATCATCCTTGGCGTGGTGCTGCTGAACGCATTGCTGGGCTTCATCCAGGAAGGCCGCGCCGAGAAGGCGCTCGACTCCATCCGCAACATGCTGTCGGCGGACGCGCGCACCATGCGCGGCGGCGAGACGCGCATGATCCCAGCCGACGATCTCGTGCCCGGCGATGTCGTCCTGCTCGAGTCCGGCGAGAAGGTGCCCGCGGATCTCCGGCTAGTGGACGTGAAGAACCTGCGCACGGAAGAGGCCGCCCTCACCGGTGAATTGGTGCCGGCCGATAAGACGGCCGATCCCGTTGCCGAGAAGTCCACCGTCGGCGACCGCGAGAGCATGACGTTTTCCGGCACGACTGGTTGTCTCGGGGCGCGCCACCGGCCTCGTCGTGGCGACGGGTGCCTAGAGTACGAACTCGGAAGACAACCAGCTGCTCGCCGGAGTGAGCACACCGAGACGCCGCTCCTGCGGCAGATCAAGCAGCTCGGGTATGGCATCACCGCAGTGGTCGCCGTGGTGAGCGTGTTGGTGTTCGCCTATGGTCGCTGGGTCGCTGGCATGGATTTCGTCGAGTTGTTCCAGGTGATCACCGGAATCGCGGTGTCGTCGATTCCGGAGGGCCTGCCCGCGCTCATCACCATCACGCTCGCGATCGGCGTGCAGCGCATGGCGAGCCGCAATGCCATCATCCGCCGGCTGCCGGCGGTCGAGACGCTAGGCTCGGTATCGAGAATTTGCTCCGACAAGACCGGCACCCTCACCTTGATGGAGATGATGGTGGTCTCGGCAGCAACGGCCGAGCGCGAGTACCATGTGACCGGGAATGGCTACGCGCCCGAGGGTGAGGTCAAGGAGAGTGACAAGAAGGCCGAATCCAGCCTGCTGCTGGAGCTCTTCGCGCGCAACTCGATGCTGTGCAACGACGCTGAGATCTTCCAGCAGGACGGTACGTGGAAGGTTGAGGGCGATCCGACCGAAGCCGCGCTGTATCCTTTTGCGAACAAGCTCGGGGTCCAGCGCGACGACGAGCGGGCGGCCTATCCGCGCATCGACGCAATTCCTTTCGAGTCCGAGCACAAGTTCATGGCGACGCTGCATCAGGGCCCAGGCGGAAAAGAGCTCTTGTTCGTGAAGGGGGCACCGGAGGTCGTCATGGAGGCTTGCGACCGGCAGCAGCTCGCCGATGGCAGCTACGCGCCGATCGATCGCCAGCGCTTCGCGAATATCGCAGACAAGCTCGCTGGCCAGGGCGAACGCGTGCTCGCACGCGCTCGGCTCGAAAGCCCGGGGCTCGAGAAGGGCGGCCTCACGCCTGCGGACCTGCCAAGGAATCTGGTGCTCATCGGCCTCATCGGTTTGCTCGATCCGCCGCGCAAGGAGGCGGTCGAAGTGATCGAGGAATGCCACGGCGGGGGCATCCGCGTTACGATGATCACCGGCGACCATCCCATCACGGCCGCTGCGATTGCCAAGATGCTCGGCCTCGGTGACGGCAAGAAGGCCGTCACCGGCGCCGAGATCGAGGAGATGAACGAAGCGGCGCTGCGCGAGACCGTGGGCGAATGCGATGTGTTCGCGCGTGCGAGCCCCGAGCACAAGCTGCGTCTAGTGAAGGCCATCCAGGCTAACGGGCAATTCCGCGCCATGACGGGCGACGGTGTCAACGACGCGCCCTCGCTCAAGAAGGCCGACATCGGCGTGGCGATGGGCATTAAGGGGACCGAGGTGACCAAGGAGGCGGCGGAAATGATCCTCGCCGACGACAACTTCGCCTCTATCGCCGCTGCGGTCGAAGAAGGCCGCACGGTGTACAACAACATTGAGAAGGCGATCCTGTTCCTGTTCCCCACCAACTTCGCACAGGCCCTAGTGGTATCGCAGTCGCGATCTTCCTGGGCTTCACCCTACCCATCACCGCGCCACAGGTGTTGTGGGTGAACATGGTGACCTCGGTCGCTTCGGGCTGGCGATCTGCTTCGAGCCGCACGAGACCGACGTGATGTCGCGCGCGCCGCGCGCGGTCGAACGCCCGATCCTCGAATGGCTTCGGCATCTGGCGGGTGGTTTTTGTCGGCGCGGCGCTGGTTCGGTACGCTCTGGGCATTTTTCTGGATGAAGGGCCAGGCGCATCCGACGCGCTGGCGAGAACGGTTGCGGTGAATGCCATCACCATCGGCCAGTGCTTCTACCTGCTGAACAGCCGCTACCTGATCGACAACTCGCTGTCCATCAGTGCGCACTTCGGCAACAAATACCTTCCGATGGGCATCGGTGCGGTGGTAGTGCTACAGCTCCTCTTCACCGACTTCACGCCGCTTCAACGGATGTTCGACACCGAGGCCGTGCCGCTGTACGTGTGGCCGTGGCGAATCGCCGGAGGCTTCGTGTTCTTCCTGATCGTCGAGGCGGAGAAGCTCGTCATTAGCATGATCCCCCAGTCTGAAGCAAACCGTCACCTCGGTGGAAGCAGGAGGCCCGAATACGCGAGCGACGGGAAGCGTGACGGCCGCCCCCTGCGCCAAGGCGCGCGCTCGAGTTCGGTCAGTCTGCTCAGTCGTTGCAGGCCTACTGAGCGTTTACCCCGAAGTCTAACCTCTCGCGCTTATCTCGGTGCGGGGCCAAGCCGACGGCATCCCGGCCGCGACCATCATCGAGCTTGAAAGCAGTGAATTGTCTTTACTCTACAGCGCTGCAGGCGGCATAGTTGCCAGCGTGCCTACTAAGCATTTCCCGGATGACCTTGGAGAAGAGTCTTCGATTGCCCTGGAGGAGTGGGTCAATGCCCCGCAAAGAAATAATAGATGACATGAGGAAATTTACAGACCCGTTCCGTGTGACAAAGGGCAAGGGATTTCGGCTGAAGGACTTCGATCCCGGCGATACGCTGGGACTCAGAAATGGACGAAGATAGGAAGCGGCGGAGCTACTCCGGCGAGGCTCGCAGTACCTCGCGATGGAGCAGGACATTCTATACGCACAGGTATTCTCCTGGTCCGTGCTGCTGGTATTCCAGGCGATGGACGCGGCGGGAAAGGATGGAACGATTAAGCACGTCATGTCGGGCGCTCAATCCTCAGGGTTGCGATGTATTTTCATTAAGCAACCCTCCGATGAGGAGCTTTCGCGTGATTTCCTGCATCGCTACGTGACGAAGGTACCCCAGCGAGGACGCATCGGCATTTTCAACCGCTCGTATTATGAAGAAGTGCTTATTGTGCGGGTCCACCAGGAGCTGCGAAGGCGCAGATGATGCCCCCGGCAGCTGTCGGGAAAAGCATTTGGGAGGAGCGCCTCGCCGATATCGCCCGCTTTGAAGACTATCTCACGCGCCAGGGCGTGGTCATCCTCAAGTTCTTGATCCGCGAACTTGTCGTACGCAGAGCAGAAGAAGCGGTTCCTCAAACGCCTCGATAAGCCCGACAAGAACTGGAAGTTTTCCGCGTCCGATATTCGCGAGCGCCAATATTGGAACGATTACATGGAGGCCTATGACGAAGCAATTCGTGCCACCGCCGCAAAGGCCGCGCCATGGTTCGTCGTGCCTGCTGACAACAAATGGTTCACACGCCTCGTTGTCGCGGCGGCCATTGTTGAGGCCGTAGAACCATCTCGATCTCGAATATCCCAAGCTTACGCAAGATCAGATCAAGGATCTCGCAGCGGCGCGGGCGGAGCTTGAACAACAAAAGTGAGCGAGGGTTAGGTCTATGTCGACCGCAATCGCCACTTCGGCGGTGTCGGGCTGTTCCTGCTCGGCATGACAATCATGACCGACGGATTAAAGGCACTGGCCGGATCCTCGCTGCGTACTGTGCTCGGCAAGGCGGCTGCCACGCCGCTTTCTGGTGCCTTCTGGGGGCGCGATTGTTACACTGCTCGTGCAGTCGTCTAGCGCAGTGACGATGACGACGATAGGCCTCGTCAGTGCCTGGGCTCTTGACCGTGCTTCCCCGGTCAAGGGCTCGGCCTCGTATTCGGCGCGAACGTGGGAACTACAGGCACGGGCTGGCTGGTGGCGCTCATCGGCGTGCGCGTCTCGCTTTCGACTTACGCGCTGCCGATGATCTTCGTTGGCGCATTAGTCAAGCTGCTGGCTAGCGGGCGGATCGCGGCGGCGGGCGGAGCGCTCGCAGGTTTTGCGCTTGTGCTCTATGGGCTCACCACCCTTCAGCAGGGCATGGGAGGCCTTGCGGAGAGCTTGCACCCGATCTGACTTGCCTGCGGTGCTTGGCGCGCCGGGGGTCGGCTGGGCGGCCGGATCGCTCGGCCTTCTGACCGTATCGTGGTCGGACTAGCCATGACCGCAGTCATGCAATCCTCCACGGCTGCTATCGCCGTCACGATCTCGGCTTTGTACGCTGGAGCGGTGAGTTTGGAGCAGGGCGCCGCTTTGATTATCGGACAGAATATCGGGACGGCGACGAGTTCGGCGCTGGCAGCGATCGGCGCGAGCACCACGGCCAAACGTCTCGCACTCGCCTATATTCTCTTCAAGATCATCGCGGCGATCATTGCGATCGTTACCTTCCCGTTCACGGCAGCGCTGATGAGGGATCTCACCTCGTCGCTCGACGGCACGACGCTCCTAGCTGCCTACCATACGGCGTACAACGTCATCGGCGTTGCGGTACTCCTCCCAGCGACGCAGTGGTTCACCCGAACCGTCGAGCGGCTCTTGCCTTCAAAGGAAACGGCGCTTGAACGTGCACTCGATCCAAGCGCACTCAGCAATCCAGTGATTGCCGTCGAAGCCGCCCGGCGCGTCGTAGCAGATGTGCTCAAGACAACCGCCGGCGTGGCTTCCGTCGCGCTTTCGGGTGGATCCCGCAGCATGACGCGGGAAACTGCGACAGCCGCCACCACGCTTGGAAAAGTGGAGGAGTCTTTCCTGTTCGAACTTCAGGAATTGCCTGGAACGGAAGTCGAGCGGCTTCGCATGACGAGCACGCTGCACGCGCTGGATCATACGATGCGGCTTGCTGAAGTCCTGACGGGCAACGAATTGGCCGACCCCGCCGCTGGTGCCGCGCACGATCTACACGCCGTTGCGCTCTGCCAAAAGGCCATGCAGGCCTCGCAGAAGATTGGCTACTCGATCACAGAGGAATCCGCCCTCAGCGAGCGGGCCGGGCCCATCGGCTGGAGCATTTCGACCGAGGTCAGCGCGGCGCTGGCCGAGGCGGAGGGCGCCGTTCGCGAATTCGCCGCCCTGCAGCGGGATCACCGCGCCGCCGTCCTCGCGTCCGTCGCGCCGGGGCAGTTGACAGCCGCGGAAGCACTGGCGCGGATCGACGCCGTGAGGAGGTTGGAACGGATTACGCATCACGCCTGGCGATCGGCTGCGCATCTCCTTGGCTGCGGCGGGAGAGGGCATCAGGACCTGCGGGTTCAACCCAACAGCGCCGCGATCGGAACGAACGAGCATGAATTCCGAGTCCAAACCGGCTGCTATGGGCACTCGCCCATGCACCACTCAACGGCCGGCACGATCAGGTCGTGACCGCACGCGTTGCACCGCAACCAGAGCCTATGGCCCAGCGCCTCGACCGACTGCGGGGTAACAAGGCGCCAAGGGATCGTGTGCCAGGTCATCACTGGATACTGTATTGGTACACTATGCGGATTTAGCGGATACCACCTTTGCAGCGAGGCGTCGCCTCTCTCCCTCGTGAGGTCCGCAGCCAGGAGGAGTTGAACGTCTACACCATACGCTGAACGGTTTTCGTCACTGCTTGACAGCATCTCAGGTTTGCTTGTTCCAAGGGGCTTGAATTGGTGCCGAAGCAGTTTGTGGGATTCTGGAAATGACAGAAGATACTCCTTGGTGGAGGGATTTGCCGCGCACTCGATTTGGATCAGACCGTACAGAAAAGCGGCTCGCTGCGTTGATCATTGCAGGACGAAAGCGCGCCTCAGTCTGGAACGCGTTGCAGGGCTGTGAAACATCATCAGGCATGCAATGGATTGTCACCGTCGTGGACAAGCCCGTTGCAGTGATTGAGACGATCAGCGTCGAGCAGCGCCGATTTAACTCCATAGACGAAGCATTCGCCCGAGAGGAAGGTGAGGGCGATCGAAGCCTGACGTTCTGGCGCTCGGTTCATGAAGATTTCTTCCGGAGCGAGGGCCAATTTGCACAGGACATGATGCTTTGGTGTGAGCACTTCAGATTGATCGAAGTGCTGGATCCAGAACTAACAGCCTGCGCGGATGAGCATGTCGCCTTAGAACAGGCGGAGGGTGAGGCACTGGTTGCCGCAATTGAGGCCGGGGAGCGTGTCGGAGATCCGCTTTGACTTTGCTATCCGCCGTTTGCCTGTCCTGGCCGGTATCACCACAGCCGCATCGTAGGCCGGGAAAGACCGCCTCCTTGAGCGCGGAGGGCGAAGAGATTTTGAAAGCCTTTTGGATCGCCTGTCGTGCGGCCGTCATCAGTAGAGGTTGCACATGGCGTCAGTCGTGGCCTATCACCTGCGCGCTTGCAAGCTATCGTGATGCTCGGGCCAGCAGTGCGCCTTACGCTCGCCGCACCGCTCGCACCTTAGGCGCTGTGGGATGAGCAGCAACGGCGTGTCGACTGTGACGTTCCTCGACGTGCACCATTCGATGGCCGGCACGATCAGGTCATGACCGCAGGCGTTGCATCGCAGCCAGAGCCTTTGGCCCAAAACGCATAGATGGACAGCGATAAGTTTTGCTCCCAAAGCGGAAACTGGCGAAAGGATGAAGGCGCCAAGAAGCTAGCTTGCCCGTAGATGCGAACCACAAACCTCGGTTCGTGCACCCTCCTTTGCACCCGATTTCCACGCAAAGTGACGATAGCGATCGGTAACCTGGTCGAACACCTCTCCATTTCGGGGATCACCCGTTCAGCCAAACGGCTTGCTGCGAGCACAAGCCGTAGTTAAGTTATCTGCGCTGAGTATCAGCCGGGACTGCAGTAAGAGCATAATATCAACTGCCCGCCGCGCAATTCATCTATGGGGGCTCAATTTTTTTCAGAGTTCCCAACTTCGCATGCTGCAGCAAGTCTCCGAACGGGCGGGTTTGGTCAACGCCAGAGGAGTTTGGTATGGCGAACAAACAGAGCTTTACTGCCGACGAGTGGAACAAGATCCTGGAAAGCGTCGCTCTTTCCGGCGTGGCTGTCACCGCTGCGGACCCAAGCGGACTACTTGGAATGTTCAAGGAATTTTTTGCAAGCGCGAGTGCCCTCGTTTCCGCCAAGCAGGACCCGGGCGCCAATGAACTGGTCAAAGCCGTCGTGGCCGACTTTGAATCAAGCGAGGGTCGCAGCAAGATCCGCGAGTTTTTGAAGAAAACGCTCGCGGGGTCCAAGCAGAGCGACGTGGCTAACCGTTGCCTGGAAAGTTTGAGGCAGGTATCCGGCATCCTCGATTCCAAGGCACCGAATGATGCAGCCGCCTTTAAGACGTGGTTGCGAGCGATCAGCAGCCGAGTGGCCGAAGCCGCCTCCGAAGGCGGCTTCGCGGGAATTGGCGGAACAAAAGTCAGCGACAAAGAAAAGGCCACGCTGAGCGACATCTCGAAGGCGCTCGGCATCGCTGCCTAAAAAGAACTTGCCCGTCCCGGCGGAGACCTATCACTGCGTGTCGGCTTCGTCCGGCATGTCGGGATTGGGCGCCGCTGGGACGACCAGTTTTGCTGTCTGGTACACGATTGCGCAGGCGATGGCGTCCAGGATTTGATCTGCGGCAGCCTTTAGATCTTCGCCGGCCCTGGTTACAGAAGCGGCGGCGTTGCTTTCGGGTTGTGCTGTAGCCATTCGCTGAGCCATGGAGTTTGTCGCGTCGTTGATCTCAATAAGCCTGGCGTACAACGCCTGGAGATCGCGCATCGATTCAAATGGGTCAGCCTTCGACGATGGCTGTCTCAACGGGATGACATTTGCCACGACCTGCTCCTGTCCGAGGTGTCCACGACAGCCCCAGACAATGTCGAGTCGCGGAGTTTGGGGTGAATGAAGCGGGTTCCTTCCCCATAAATCGCTTCGTCGTCCCCATCGAATTGCGCCGATCGTGTCGCGTTGAGGCGCGCCAGAGAGTGTCCCCAATTTCTGGTTTGGCATTCAGCGATCAGGTCAGGTGGACCTTCCAACGCCGGCATAACGATCAACGCAGACCCAAGAGGCGGTCGTTCAACTTTCGATCAGCGAAGGCCAAGGCGCAGATTCGGGCAGCGAACAGCGCTCAATCGTTTTCCGCTACCCAGAGCGCTACCCCGAGCGCTTTCGGCGCACACGAGCGCAAGCCGCAAAATGCGTCCTAAGTCATTGATTTGATTTGGAAATACTCTGGTGCTGCCGGAGGGGATTGAACTCTCGACCTCTCCCTTACCAAGGGAGTGCTCTACCACTGAGCTACGGCAGCTAACGCACTAAAAAGGCTCAATTCCCGCTCGGACTGAAGGCCCGAACACGGGACGTGGCGATGGCCAAAGGTTCGAAAGCTTATCGCTCGTCGAACAACGGCATAGCCGGCTTCGTGGCCGATCGTGTAGCCCAGGCCGTCCGAGCCCGCAACCTCGTTTGTGGACAGCGGTTGAAGGCGATCGGGCGGGCTACGAGGTCCGGTTCGGGGTGGTGCGGGCGAGGATGGCCTTCAGGTCGAATGCCTCCAGCCCCTGGCCATAGGTGGAGCGGGCGGCACCGTCGATCCGGGTCGCAATAAAGGCGTCTGCGACAGCGGCGTTTCCCTGCGAACGCAGGATCGCGGCGGCGGCGAGCTTGGCAAGGCTCTCCACGAGTTGCCGCGCCCTCACATCGAGAAGGCGCGGCTCGTACAGCACCGCCTGCAATCGTTCAAAGGCAGCGGTGAGCGCCGCGTCGCCCGCGCAGGCACCGCGCAGTTCTTCGGTCACGAATTCGGCGACCTCCGGTTCTTTCTGCAGGACGCGAAGGACGTCGAGCGACATGACATTGCCTGAGCCCTCCCAAATCGCGTTGACCGGTGCTTCGCGGTAGAGCGCTGCGAGCGGCCACTCCTCCACGTAGCCATTGCCGCCGAGGCACTCCATCGCTTCCGCAATCAGCGGGCTTGCGATTTTCGTCACCCAATATTTCGTCACGGGTGTCATCAGCCGGCGCCAGGCGGCGGCACGGGGATCGCGGGCGCGATCGAAGGAACGGGCGAGGCGGAACGACAGCGCGATGGCCGCTTCCACGTCGAGCGACAGATCGGCCAGGACCTGCTGCATCAGCGGTTCATTGATGAGTGCGCGTCCGCCGGAGTGGCGGTGCTCGGCGTGATGCACTGCGTTGGCGATGGCCGAGCGCATGAGCGCGGCGGATGACACCGCGCAGTCGAGCCGGCAGTAGGTGAGCATATCCACGATGGCGGGCACGCCACGGCCTTCCTCGCCGATGAGCCAGCCCGTTGCGTCGTGGAACTCGACCTCGGACGAGGCATTCGAACGGTTGCCGAGCTTGTCCTTGAGGCGCTGGAAGTGGAGCGCATTGACGGTGCCATCTGGCAGGAAACGCGGCATCAGAAAGAGCGACAGGCCGCCCGGCGCCTGGGCCAGTATCAGGAAGGCGTCCGACATCGGTGCGGACATGAACCACTTGTGCCCAGCGATCGTGTAGAGGCCCTCGGCGTTGCGCACGGCTTGTGTCGTGTTGGCGCGGACATCAGTGCCGCCTTGTTTCTCGGTCATTCCCATGCCGATGGTCACGCCGGCCTTGTCGACGGCGGGTTCGAAGCGCTCGTCATAGGTGCGTGACAGAACGAGAGGCAGCCAATCACGCGCTAAGGTCTCGTTCTTCAGGAGGACCGGCACCGCGGCGTTCGTCATGGTCAGCGGGCAGCAGTGGCCGGGCTCCATTTGGGCGGCGAGAAACAGCGCGGCCGCGCGCACGACGTGGGGCGATTTCTCCGGCGTCCCGCCGGCCGGACCCAGGTGCGCCCAAACAGAGTTGGTCAGGCCTTCCGCACAGGACCGGCGCATCAGGTCATGGTAGGCGGGATGGTAGGTGACGACGTCGAGGCGGCGGCCATAGCGGTCGTGCGTGCTCAGTTCGGGCGTATGCCGGTTGGCCAGGATGGCCAACTCGCGTGACTCCTGCGAACCGGCGGTCAATCCGAAGGCGTTCAGCGTGCGGGCGGACGCTGCGGCCCCCTCGCGCGTGACCGCATCGTTCAAGGCCGTGTCGGAGGCGAAGAGGTTGACGTCCGTGAGCGGCGGAACTTGGTTCGTCACGTTATGGGTCGCAAAGCGGTCGCTCATGCTCCAAAGGTCTCCTGGGCCTCAAGTTTTAAGCACATTGCAACCTTGAAGTCGCGCCAATTGGGCAGACCTGTGGAAGGCCGCTTGCCCACCTCCGATCGAGCGCGTATAGACACCGCTTTAATGGCCACATCCGCACAGAAGCAAGCCAAGAGCTTCTCGCATCGCCACCTTCTCTCGACGGAGAAGCTGACGGTGCCCGAAATCGAATTCCTTCTCGACCTCGCCGACAAGAACGCCGATTCGCCTCCCCAAGCGGAGAAGAAGCGGCAGGTTCTGCGCGGGCGAACGCATATCAATCTGTTCTTCGAGAGTTCGACGCGCACCCAGGCGTCGTTCGAACTGGCCGCCAAGCGGCTCGGTGCCGACGTCATGAACATGAACGTCGCCACGTCTTCGGTGACGAAGGGTGAGACGCTCGTCGATACGGCGATTACTCTGAACGCCATGCGGCCGGACATCATCGTCGTCCGGCATCATGCGGCCGGCGCGGTCGAGCTTCTGTCGCAGAAGGTCGATTGTTCGGTTATCAACGCCGGCGACGGCGCGCACCAGCATCCGACGCAGGCGCTGCTCGATGCGCTGACGATCCGGCGCGCGAAGGGGCGCATCGCGGGTCTCTCCGTCGCAATCTGTGGCGACATTCTTCACTCGCGCGTGGCGCGTTCGAACATCGACGTTTTGAACACGATGGGCGCGCGGGTTCGGCTCATCGCGCCGTCCACGCTGCTGCCGGCGCGACCCGAGCGACTTGGTGTCGAGGTGTTCACCGATATGTGGAAGGGCATCGAAGGCGTCGATGTCGTGATGATGCTGCGACTGCAGCGGGAGCGGATGGAAAGTTCCTACGTTCCGTCGGTGCGCGAGTACTTCCACTTCTTCGGCCTCGATCACGAGAAGCTGGCGCGGGCCAAGCCCGATGCGCTCGTGATGCATCCAGGGCCGATGAACCGCGGCGTGGAGATCGCCTCGACGATTGCGGATGATCCGCGCAGCGTCATTCGCGAGCAGGTAGAGATGGGCGTTGCCGTGCGCATGGCCGTGCTCGAAGCGCTCGCGATGAACCTGCCCCGACCCGAAACGAATAAATCGTGAGCGGCAAACCCTCCATGAGCGCCAATCCCGCCGCAACCGCCCGCAAACCGACCGGACCGACCGCGTTCATCAACGCGCGGCTCATTGATCCGGAAACAAACCGTGACGAACCGGGCGGGCTCTATGTCGTCGATGGGGTGATCGCGGATCTTGGTGCGCATCTGCGCCGCAATGCGCCGGAAGGCGCGACCGTCGTCGATTGCAAGGGACGTGTGCTGTGTCCGGGCCTCGTCGATGCGCAGGTGTTTACGGGTGAGCCGGGTTACGAGCACCGCGAAACCCTGAAGACCGCAAGCCATTCGGCGGCGGCGGGCGGCGTGACGACAATGATCGTGATGCCCGATACCGATCCCGTCATCGATCAGGTGTCGCTGGTTGATTTCATTCAGCGCCGCGCGCGCGACAACGCGATCGTGCACATTCACACGATGGCGGCCGTCACCAAGGGCCTCAAGGGCGAGGAGATGACCGAGATCGGCCTGCTCAAGCGGGCCGGTGCGGTGGCGTTCTCAAACGGCAAGACCAGCGTCGCCAATACGCGCGTGATGAAGAACGCGCTGCTGTACGGTCGCGATTTCGGCGCGCTGATCGTCCATCACACCGAGGATCCCTATCTCGCCGGCAGCGGGGCGATGAATTCAGGCGAGGTGGCCACGCGACTGGGTCTGCCCGGCATTTCGAAGGTTGCGGAAATCATCATGATCGAGCGCGATGTTCGCCTCGTGGAGATGACCGGCGGGCGGTATCATGCGGCGACGATCTCATGCCCGGAGAGCCTCGCCATCATCCGGCAGGCGAAGGCGCGCGGGCTTCACGTGACGTGCGGCGTGTCAATCAATCACCTCACGCTGAACGAGAATGACATCGGGTCCTACCGCACGTTCTTAAAAGTGCGGCCGCCGCTCAGGAAAGAGGATGATCGTGCGGCGATGGTCAACGCGGTCGCCAATGGCGAGATCGATACCATCGTGTCCAGCCACGATCCGCAGGACGCGGACGTGAAGCGGCGGCCCTTCGCCGAGGCGGCCGACGGAGCCGTGGGTCTCGAAACGCTGCTGGCGGCGGCGCTACGGCTCTACCATTCGGGCGAGGTTGCCTTGCCGACGCTGCTGCGTCCGCTCACCGTCAGTCCGGCGAAGCTGTTCGGCTTGCCCGGCGGGCGGCTGCAAAAGGGCGCGCCGGCCGACATCATCCTCGTCGATCTCGACGAGCCGTGGGTCGTGAACAAGGATCTCCTGCGCTCGC
Source organism: uncultured Alphaproteobacteria bacterium (assembly GCA_963778225.1). Lineage (GTDB taxonomy): Bacteria > Pseudomonadota > Alphaproteobacteria > Rhizobiales > Hyphomicrobiaceae > JAGVSR01. Next base: position 139,313 of record CAVZTR010000008.1, on the reverse strand, counting down.
GATCGAAGAACTCCCCGTTCGACGAAGCCAAAATGCAAGGCCGGGTGCTGCGCACGCTTGTCGATGGCGAGACCGTGTTCGAATTTGCACCGGGGCGGTAGTCGCGACTTCGCGGCTCTTTTTGAGCGACGGAACGTGGTGTCTCGTCCGTTCACCTCCTTGACGGACGGGAAGAGCCCCTTGCGGGACTTGCCCGACGGGGAAAGGGCAGCCACAATGGAGGGGTGTAATGGCTCAATCGCTCGAAAAGCGCATGACCGATATCGAATACATTATCGCGCATCTGCCGGATGACCTAAACGCGCGCTTTGCCGGCGTCGATGTGAAGATTGCGACGATCCGCGAGACGCAGCTTTTGCACACGCAGAGGTTCTCGACGCTGGAACGCAAAATCGACGCGCTGGAGATCCGGATGGACGGGCTCGAAGGACGGATGGACCGGCTGGAGGCGAAGGTCGATCAACTCGGCGACGATCTCGGCACCAAGTTGGACCTGATCCTCGCGCGGCTGCCATCGCCATGATGCCAAGCACTGGAGCCTCGCGTCGATGGATCCCTTGATCTCATTTCCGGCTCTGGTGGCGCTCGGCCTCGGCTATCTGCTGGGCTCGATTCCGTTCGGGCTGATCCTCACGCGGGCAGCGGGGCATGGCGACGTCCGCTCGATCGGGTCGGGAAACATCGGGGCAACGAATGTTCTTCGAACCGGCAACAAAAAACTTGCAGCGGCGACGCTGGTTCTCGATGCGCTGAAGGGCACCGCGGCGGTGCTGATCGGGCATTACTACGGCGGTCTCAATGGCATCGCTATCCTGGCGGGACTGCTCGCCGGTCTCGGTGCCTTCGTTGGGCACGTGTATCCCGTCTGGTTGGGGTTCAAAGGCGGTAAGGGTGTTGCCACCTACATCGGCGTGCTGTTCGGGGCGGCATGGCCGGCGGCGCTGGTCTTTTGTGGCGTGTGGCTCACTCTTGCTGTTGTGACACGCTACTCTTCCCTGTCAGGGCTGGTCGCCAGCGTTGTCGTTCCGATTTACCTGTTCATTACCGGGCGTGTTCCGGAAGCCGTTCTCGCGGCGATCATGACGCCAATTTTGTTGTGGAAGCATTCCGCCAACATCAAACGGTTGCTCGCGGGCGAGGAGCCGCGCATCGGTGCCAAAGCGTGACCAAGATGACCTCTTCACACCGGCGCCGCTGCCTGTGGCGAAGCTCGATCCAGAGCAGCGGCTCGCCTGTCTCCGTCTGATCCGCTCCGACAACGTCGGGCCGGTCACGTTTCGCGAACTCATCAATCACTACGGCGGAGCCGTGCAAGCGTTGGACGCATTGCCGGAACTCGCCAAGCGCGGCGGTCGTACGCTGCGCATTTGTCCGCAGGACCGGGCCGAGCGCGAGTTGGCAGCGGCCGAACGCATCGGCGCGCGCATCATCTTCACCATAGAGCCTGGCTATCCAGCGCTGCTCGCTCACGTGGATGCGCCACCGCCCGCCGTTTACATCAAAGGCGATGCGGGGCTGCTGCAGAGGCCCGCTGTGGCCGTCGTCGGATCGCGGCAGGCGTCGGCTGCGGGCATTACGCTCGCACGACGTTTCGGATCGGATCTGGGGCGGCGGGGGCTGGTGATCGTCTCGGGGCTGGCGCGCGGCATCGATGCGGCGGTGCACGAAGCGAGCCTTTCGACCGGCACGATTGCCGTTCTCGCCGGTGGCATCGATTACATCTACCCGCCGGAAAACGCGCGGCTGCAGGCGGCCATCGCGGAGACGGGGTGTCTCGTCACGGAGATGCCGCCCGGGTTCGAGCCGCGCGCGAAGGACTTTCCGCGCCGGAACCGGCTGGTGTCGGGCATGGCGCACGGTGTGGTCGTGATCGAAGCGGCGCGGCGATCGGGGACACTCTCGACGGCGCGTATGGCGGGCGAGCAAGGACGCGAGGTGTTCGCTGTGCCCGGGCATCCGCTCGATCCGCGCGCCGAGGGCACGAACCATCTTCTGAAGTCCGGGGCGACGCTGGTGACATCGGCGGACGATGTACTGGATGCTCTGGCACCGGCTCTCGCGGGTTCGTCGCTGATGATGGAGCCGCATGCCGCCTTCGAAGACGTGCCGCCCGCGCCGCTGCGGCCGCCGCCGCTCATCGGCACGTCAGACCGGGATCGCGTCGTGGTGGCCATGGGTCCGCAGCCGATCCCGATCGACGATCTGGCGCGGGCGACGGACCTGGGAGCGCGCGAACTGCGGGTGATCCTGATGGAACTCGATCTTGCCGGACGCATCGAGCGGCACGGGCAAGGCCTCGTATCGCTCAGACCCGAAGCGGCCGTTTAGCTCCTCGATCAGCAGACGCTGGGTTCGCAGAGCCGGAAATCGAACTTCTGATGTGGGCGCGGCCGGCTGTAGTCATATTCGCGGCCGTCAACGCAGGAGATCTTGCCGGAAATCGCGACGTCATCGCCGATCTTCAACTCGCTGTAGGTGAGAACCTCGGCAAGATCGCAGTTCTTGTCGGCTTTGACCTGGTCTTTGAGGACCGCTTTCCAACGGGAGTCAGCCGGGGGCTGGATGTCGGGCGTCTCCTCGCCGATGGCCAAGAACGGCACGGCCGACACACACCCCAGCGCCAGCAGGGCCGCAAACATTCGCTTCATTTGTCGTCTCCTCGACACGTCTCGATTTCGCGTCAACCATGACGCGAAGCGTGGGCGGACAACCTTGACGGAGATCAAGGTTGTCCTACGCTGCGTCGCGTTAATGGAGGGCAACGAACACCTGAACAAAAACCCTGGGGAACGACATGACCGCCGCTCATTCCACTTCGCCCGTCACACTGTTGCGGCGCGTTCGCCTCGAACTGGCGCGGGAGCCGGGGCATCCGCAGGGCAGCCGCAGGACGGGCTATGAGTTTATCGCTCCCATCGACGATGCCGGTCATATACTGGTCGACGCTTATCATGAGCTCAAGGAACGGTGCCGCGTGCGCCATTTCGACGAACATGAACCAGATGAAGTCGGACACGTGGTACGCAAGCGTGGCGGCGCGTGGGCCTTTCACTATGATATCCACGGTGATCCGGCGCACGACGAGACGGGGTTCCGGCTCAACTCGCATCGGTTCGTGCCGGGCGAGTATGTTTCGATCAAGGAGCCGGATGGCGACTTGAAGACGTTCCGCGTTGTCTCTGTTGTCGAACTCGATTGAGTGCGAAACCAGACGATAGGCCATTCCTCATTGCTTCCTGCAACGAAAGTTTTTCCGATGTACAAGACTGTCCTGATTGCGATTGACGGTTCGGAACTGTCGGAACTGGCGCAGAACCATGGACTCGCGCTGGCTAAGGCCTTTGGCTCGCGTGTCGTCGTCGTCCATGTGACGCCGCCTTGGTCGAGCCTTGTCGTGGGGGATGCCGTCGTCATGTATCCGCCCGCCGACTACGAGCAAACGATGGAAAAATCAGCGCAGAAGTTGCTGGCGAAATCTGCCGAGGTTTTCAAGGCGGCCGGCATCGATGTCGAGACCGTTCACAACACTGATCCGCAGGCTCACAAGGCGATCGTCGAGACGGCGAAAGAGAAGGGCTGTGATCTTATCGTCATGGGCTCGCACGGCCGGCACGGGCTGGCCGGTTTGATGCTTGGGAGCGTCGCGACGAGGACGGTGACGCACGCCCATATTCCGGTGCTCATCGTCCGCACCTGACGGCGCTCGGCTTAGCGGCTTTTATTCAAAGCTTCGCTATGAGCCAGCGACAACAAGCCGGCGAGGGTTGCATGTCCTTCAGTGGCCGCCATATCCTGTAGCTCGAGCAGAAGGTCGGCCATATAGGCCATTCGCGTGCTCGCTACAGGCAGGTCGGGCTCGTTTGGCGCGTCTGTAACTGGCTCATCTGGCGCGAACATAGTCCGGTGTTTTCCAGCTTCACCCATTGTCATCATCCGCTGCCTGCCTATCGGATTACTCCGTTAACACAACTTTAAGTATACTCTCAAGCATCTATTCGCTCTGGAAGCGAACCACCAGATCATCTGTCCGTACCAATAGCGTTGTTTGGCTGGTGCGGAACTTGACAGCGGGGCGTCTGCACCGTATCTCCGGCTCGTTAGCACTCTACATCCTTGGCTGCTAACAGACCTTGCCGACCGTATTTCAAGGTCGACAGGTAGACCGTTTCCTCCCACTTGGAGCAATCCCAACTATGAAGTTCCGTCCCCTCCACGACCGCGTGGTCGTCAAGCGCGCCGATGCCGAGACGAAGTCCGCAGGTGGCATCATCATTCCCGACACGGCAGGTGAGAAGCCGCAGCAGGGCGAAATCGTCGCCGCCGGCCCCGGCGCCCGCGACGAAACCGGCAAGATCGTCCCCCTCGATGTCAAGACGGGCGACAAGGTGCTGTTCGGCAAGTGGTCCGGCACTGAAGTCAAGATCGATGGTCAGGACCTCCTGATCATGAAGGAAAGCGACATCATGGGCGTTCTGGACAAGTAAGCGGGTCGCCGCCGATCGTCCTACCCTCCCTTTTCTCCCCCACCATTCACAGGAGTTCAGCCCGATGGCTGCCAAAGACGTGAAATTTGCCGCCGACGCCCGCGAGCGCATGCTGCGCGGCGTCGATATCCTCGCCAACGCCGTGAAGGTTACCCTCGGTCCCAAGGGCCGTAACGTGATCATCGAGAAGTCGTTCGGCGCGCCGCGCACGACGAAGGACGGCGTCACCGTCGCCAAGGAAATCGAACTGGAAGACAAGTTCGAGAACATGGGCGCACAGATGGTGCGCGAAGTGGCCTCGAAGACCAACGACGTCGCCGGTGACGGCACGACGACGGCCACCGTTCTCGCTCAGTCCATCGTTCGCGAAGGTCTGAAGTCGGTTGCAGCCGGCATGAACCCGATGGATCTGAAGCGCGGCATCGACAAGGCCGTGATCCAGGTCATCGCCGAAATCGGCAAGAAGGCCAAGAAGGTCAAGGATTCGGCCGAGATCGCTCAGGTCGGCACCATCTCGGCAAACGGCGAGAAGTCGATTGGCGAAATGATCGCCAAGGCGATGCAGAAGGTCGGCAACGAAGGCGTCATCACCGTCGAAGAAGCCAAGAGCCTCGAGAGCGAACTTGACGTTGTCGAAGGCATGCAGTTCGACCGCGGCTATCTCTCGCCCTACTTCATCACCAACGCCGACAAGATGGTCGCCGAACTCGACGACCCCTACATCCTTATTCATGAAAAGAAGCTCTCGGGCCTCCAGCAGCTGCTCCCGGTTCTCGAAGCCGTGGTGCAGACCGGCAAGCCGCTCCTCATCATCGCTGAAGAAGTCGAAGGCGAAGCTCTTGCCACGCTCGTCGTGAACAAGCTGCGCGGCGGCCTCAAGGTTGCTGCCGTCAAGGCTCCGGGCTTCGGCGATCGCCGCAAGGCCATGCTGGAGGACATCGCTGTCCTCACCGGCGGCCAGACGATCTCGGAAGATCTCGGCATCAAGCTCGAGAACGTGACGCTCCAGATGCTCGGCCGCGCCAAGCGCGTGACGATCACGAAGGACGACACGACGGTCGTCGACGGCAACGGCAAGAAGAAGGACATCGAAGCCCGCGTCTCGCAGATCAAGGCGCAGATCGAGGAAACGACCTCGGACTACGACCGTGAGAAGCTGCAAGAGCGTCTTGCCAAGCTCGCCGGCGGCGTTGCCGTCATCAAGGTTGGCGGCGCCACGGAAGTGGAAGTTAAGGAGCGCAAGGATCGCGTGGACGACGCGCTGAACGCAACGCGCGCTGCCGTCGAAGAGGGCGTGGTTCCGGGCGGCGGCGTCATGCTGCTCAAGGCCTCGGCTGCGATCACCGTTAAGGGTGACAACGAAGACCAGGAAGCCGGCATCCAGATCATCCGCCGCGCGCTCCAGTCTCCGATCCGCCAGATCGCCGAGAACGCAGGCGTCGAAGGCTCGATCGTCGTCGGCAAGGTGCTCGAATCCAAGAGCGCCAACTTCGGCTACGACGCGCAGAACGACGAGTACGTCGACATGATCGAGAAGGGCATCATCGACCCCGCGAAGGTCGTGCGCACCGCTCTTCAGGACGCGGCATCGATCGCCGGCCTGCTCATCACCACCGAAGCCGGTATCGCCGAGCGTCCGAAGAAGGACTCGGGCGGCGGCATGCCGGGCGGCATGGGCGGAATGGGCGGCATGGACGGCATGATGTAAGCTGTCACGTCACCGCACTGATTACGGAAACGCCCCGGGAGAAATCCCGGGGCGTTTTGTTTTCGGATTTGTATGTATGTGATCAAGCGGCCGATCCGCACGGCCCTCGCGCCCGTTGATGAAGCATGTCGCCAGATCCGATCTCTCCGCTCCTTCGCAAAGCCTTGGCCCTAAGCTACGGGCTCGTCTGTCATGCCATATTCGGCGTTGCGGCGTTGACGATGGTGATCATCATGGGTTCGGGCATGACGCTGGGGTTCGGGCGCGTGCCGGAGCCTTGGAGCTGGATCGCGAACGTCGCGCTGCTTCTGCAACTGCCGCTCGGCCACTCGTTCTTTCTTTCGGATCGCGGCCGGCGCGTGTTGAAATGGTTCGCGCCGAAGGCGATCGCGAGCGACATGGCGCCGACGGTGTACGTCATCATCGCTGCGATCCAGGTTGGGCTGCTGTTTGCGCTGTGGACTCCTTCCGGCACCGTGTGGTGGCAAGCGGAGGGCGCGCTCTTTTATGTCTTCGTCGCGCTCTTTCTCGCAAGCTGGGGACTGCTCGGCCTCTCAACCCTCAACGCCGGGCTCGAACTGCAGAGCGGGTTCAACGGCTGGTCGGCCGTCTTCAGGGGCCGGCGTGTGCGCTATCCCGACATGCCGACGACGGGGCTGTTCCGCTTCACGCGCAATCCGATCTACGTGAGCTTCGCGCTGACGACATGGACCGTGCCGATCTGGACACCGGATCAGCTTCTCGTCGCGATCGGTCTCACGGCCTATTGCGTCTTGGGCCCGGTCCTGAAGGAGGCGCGCTACCGGCGGCTTCATGGTGAGCGGTTCGACCGTTACGCACGCAACGTGCCGTATTTCGTGCCGCGCATGACACCGGCGCCTACTGAGACGCCGCAACCGGCCAGCAGTCGCTAGAGATCAAAGTCGAGCTGCTTCGGCGGCGACTTCTTGCGGCTCTTCTTCTGGCCGGTCATGGGAATGCCGCTCTTGCGACTGCCATGCTTCTCCTGAACGGCATCGGCGGCTGCGTGAAAGCGCTGGCCCTTGCGTGCGCCGTAGATCCGATCCTTCGCGGATTGCGTGCTCGCCTTCAGATCCACGACAGGCGCGGGATAGCTCTGGCCGAGAACGCTGTCGGCTTCGTCCCAGCGCCACGGCTCATGGATGAAGCCATCCGGTACGGCGGCAAGCTCCGGCACCCAGCGACGGACGAAGATGCCCTCCGGGTCCTGGTCGTAGCCTTGTTTCACGACATTGTAGATGCGGATCGTGTTGATGCCGGTCGTGCCCGACTGCATCTGCACCTGGCTCCAATGGATGCCAGGTTCATAATCGGTGAACATGCGGGCGAGGTGGAGGCCCGTTGCGCGCCACGGAAGCCAGAGATTGTAGGAGGCAAATGACATCACCATCGCGCGCATGCGGAAGTTGAGCCAGCCGGTGGCGCGAAGTGAGCGCATGCAGGCGTCGAGGAAGGGATAGCCTGTCTCGCCATCGGCCCAGGCCTGCAGCAACGCGGGATCAGGATCGTGAGGACGCAGTCCCCGCAGCGAGGGATGGAATTCGCGAAACTCGATCGCCGGTTCGCTCTCCAGCTTCTGAATGAAATGGCAATGCCAGTGCAGACGACCCGAGAAGGAGACGAGCGACTCGCGCAACGCGGCGACGTCTCGGCCGCCCTCCGCCCTCAGTTCGCGCTGCCGCATCCACGTCGCTTGCGCCGCTTCTCGCATCGAGAGCGTTCCGAAAGCGAGATGCGGTGACAATCGCGAACAGACTTCCGCGCCTTCAAGCGGGTTCGACATGGCGCGCCGATACGTGCGGCCGCGACCCTCCAGAAATGAATACAACAGATCGAGCGCATGAGATCGGCCGCCTGGCTGACCGGCGCTCAGGCCATCTGGCGCCAATCCGAGTTCAGCCGCAGAGGGCAGCGCATCGCTCGCGATGTTCGGCAAGGAGGTCAGCGCGCGCGGCGGCTCGGCTTGCGGGGCCGACATCAGGCTGTCCCAACGCTTCGCCCATCCGTCACGCGTGGTCATGCGGCGCTCGACGCCATGCTGGCGGCGCTCGTGCCAGGGGATCCCGTTCTCGCGCGCCCAGGCAGCGACGGCCTTATCGCGCGCGAAGGTCCAGCCGTTGCCTGTCTCTTCGTGGGACCAGAGCGCGGATATCCCATGCGTCGCGTGAACCTCCCGCAAGATATCGACGGCGTTCCCGATGCGGATGACGAGTGGCTGGCCGAGTTTGCTCAGTTCATCCGACACATCCCGAAGGCAGTCGCTCAGGAAGGCGAAGTGTCGGTGGGAGACATCGGGCTGCCGCCACAGGTCGGGCTCGACGATGTAGAGTGGGAGGACGAGGCCAGAGCGAGCAGCCTCGGCCAGCGGCGCGTGATCGGCGACCCTCAAGTCTCGCTTGAACCACACGACGTCGAGCGGTTTTCGGGATCGACCCATGCCTTTCAGGTGAAGGCCGGCAAGCGAGAGGCCATCGCAGCACCGAGGCAGAGCACGACGGCCGTGCTCAGCTGGAAGCGCAATCCGGCGTACCAGCCAGGACCGATGCCGGCGCGGATGCGTCGCAGATCATAGGTCAGAAGCAGGACGAAGCCGACGGCGAGGATGACGAGCGCCGCCAGCGGATTGACGAAGGAGGTCCCGAAAGCAACCAGGGCCGGAACCACACTTGCAGCGAAGCCCAACGCATCGGAACTGTTGCCGTCGCCTCTGGTCATTTCGAGGCCCCATTGCACGCCGCCCATGAAGCTTAGAATGATCATGCCGTATGCGATGAGCGCCTGGAGGATGTCGCCCTGCTCGATCCCCGTGGTTGCCCTGGTATCCATGAGCGTCAGCGCGGAGAGGGCCGCGAACGGAAGAACGCCCGCCCAACCCAGCCAAAATGCCGGCGATGGTATTTGTGTCATTTCAATTCGCGGCTCGCGTTGTTGCGTAGTGTAAACGATCGAGCCGATTTGATGGATCAGCGACAGGTCAACCTCAGCAGCCTCAGGCCGTGGGCCTTGCAGCCAGCGCGGGCGAGGGGGTCGGCGCCGTCACACCCATCGAAACATAAACACTCATGAGTTCTTCGACGCCACCTTCGGCGGGACGAATCCAGGATTGAGGGACGTAGATCAACGCGCCACCTACGGGTACGGGAGCGGACGGGACCAGAATTCCAACGTAGTCCTGTGTGCCGATGGCGACGGGCTTGGCAGACGGCAACAAAGCGAGCACCGCAGCGCCCGGTTCGCCGCCGAAGAAGCACCAGACCGGCTTCATGCTCTTCAGATCACCGCCGTTCTTGGTGTCGACGATCGAGGTAAAACGCTTTGAGAGATCATAGACGCTGCCGATGATGGGAATTCGGGTAAGCGCCCGGTCCATGATGTCGGAAACGAAATCGCCAATACGTGTCTCGAACACCAGTCCGAGAATGTAGACTGCAACGAGCAACGCCAGCAGGCCGATGACGTACGGTGCAAATGATTGCGCTCCCACTCCGATCCCGAGCGAGACCAGGATCTGGCCAAACCAGCTGCTCGGGCCAACGTACTGATTAAGGATCGACACCACCCAGCTGGTGACCGCCACGGTCAGGACCAGCGGAAGAAGCGCCAGAATGCCTGCCAAAAAGACCCGCGCGACCCGGTTCATTGTTCCGCCCCTTATGCCCGCCCGGCCCCCCGGCGCGATTCAGTATCCAGGATGAGCATAGCGATCTGCAGACGATCCGGCACCCCCGGATCTGACGAGGCCGCTCGCCTGTGGCTCGGCAACTTCTCGCTCGTTGCGGGCGATCTCAGCCTTCCCTGGCGATGGTGCGTTCCGTTGCGGCTTAGGGCGTGGCATGGTGCCGCGTAATAGACTGTCAAACGGGCGATTGGGGACAGACCGCATGGCAACCGCTTCATTGTCGGGCAAGACCGATCCGGTCGTCCGGGTCATCAATGTCGCCGACGTACAAGCCGCGCTCAGAGACGGCATCGCCGATTTCCGGCGCGCGCCGCGCCACGGTCTCGTGCTGGGCGCTATCTGCGCGGCCATCGGCATCGCCATCCTCGCCCTGCTGTACGTGCTGGGGCTGCCGTATCTCGCCTATCCCCTCGGTGCGGGATTTGCGCTCGTCTGCCCCTTTCTTGCCGCGGGGCTCTATGAAGTGAGCCGGCGACTGGAGACCGGACAATCGCTCGCTGCTTCCGAAATCTGGGCGAAGGTCAAGGGGCGCAGCGAAATCCGGTGGATGGGTTTTGCGACCGTCTTCATTCTCATCATGTGGATGTATCAGGTGCGTTTCCTGATGGCGCTCTTCCTCGGGTACAGCGGGATGATGGCGACGCTGGGTGAGTTTTTGCGCGTGGTGCTCACGACGACGGAAGGTCTGACATTCCTTGCCGTTGGGAACGTCGTCGGCGCGATATTGTCGACGATCCTGTTCTCGATTTCCGTCGTGGCATTTCCGCTCGTGCTCGACCGCGATGTGGACTTCGTCACGGCGATGATCACGAGCGTGAAGGCGGTCGCCGCCAATCCCGTACCGATGGCGGTGTTCGCGGCCGTCATCGCCGCGATGCTGCTTCTATCGGCGCTCACCGGTTTTCTCGGACTGCTCGTCGCACTGCCGGTGCTCGGGCATGCGACGTGGCATCTCTACCGGCGCGTCGTGGTGCCTCTGGCGTGACGCTACTCAGGTCGCGACGATTTCAACCTCGGCCGAGGCGATCCGGCGATAGAGATCGGCGCCACGCTTCAAAGGCCACCAATCATAAAGGAATGTTTCCATCGGCTTCCAGTTTGCGACCCAGCCCAAGATGATGAGACCTTCCTGCACAATGCGCGTGGCCGGTCCAGTCCCGATCAGGCTCGGGAGAACTTGGCTCGTCAGCAAGCAGAGCGATAGAACCAGCAATCCGACTGCAAAATATCGCCAGCCCAGGCGGTAGAGTTCTCTTCGGTCGCGGTCGAACCATTGCGCGCGCACCGCGAAATAGTGGGTCAGCGCCGCCCCCAGGTCACGGTCTTGGGCCCGGCGGATTTCGTCAGGTGGCATATGAAGGATGATCCGAAGAGCAGCATCCTTCGGCAACTCCCGCGCCCAACCGGCGATGTGGGCTTCGGCATCGTCATCGAGATCACGATCGTCGAACGGCGAAGGATCGAACGAATTGAAGAGCTGCTCGATGCGCGAGATTCGGACCTCGATGATCGCTTCGTGCGGTTTGGATTGCATCATTGTCTGGGTCACGACAGGGAGGGAAGGAGAAGCGTGGCGCCTCCTGCCGCGATCGCGACAACGGCCGCAGCCATCATGCGCTTACCGAATTCCGCACCACCGGTCATCCAGCCGATCACCGCTTTAGCCACCGTGTTCACGGCGACAACGATCAGGATAGCATTGGCCGCGAGCGTGACGCTCGCGGGATCGGCCGCCTGACGCGACATGGAGAGCGTCATGGCATCGACGTCGGCAATGCCGGAAAAAAGCGCCAGGACATAGACTCCTTGGCCCGTGCCGATGCGGGTCAGCAGCTTGGTGGCGGCGGTAATGGCCGTCAAAAGGAGCCCGAACTTCAGCACCGTCTTCAGTTCGAACGGGTTGGTCAGCTTCAAGCGGCCGCCCCCGACGCCGTTTGTGTTCTGCTTCAAGAAGTAGAACGCGATGCCGAGGAGTGCCACACCGCCCACGCCGATCGGCAAGGCAATCTTTGGCAAGATACTGGTGCCAACGGCGGCCACGACCGCCAGCACGCGTGCTGCCATGGTGGCGGAGGCGAATAGCGCGCCGGACGTCAATGGCGCCACTTTTTCGGGATGCTCCTTCGCCATTTCCGCGAGTGTGACCGTAACGGCGGTGGAGGATGCGAGGCCGCCCGCAACGCCGGTCATGACGATGCCGGCTTCATCGCCGACGGCCTTGATTGCGATGTAGCCTGCAAATGATATCGCGGCGATCATCACCGTCAGCAGCCACATCTCGAATGGATTGATCGTATTCCAGGGATCGATCGTGCGGTCCGGCAGCATCGGCAGCAGGATGAATGTCATCGCGGCCAACAGCAGACCGGAGCGCAACTCGAGCCAGGAGATGCGGCCGACCCAGCCGTGCAGCACATCCTTGAAGGCGAGCAGTGCAGCGGCCGCCACTCCCATGCCGCCGGCGACCGCCATATCGCCCATGACGGCAAGCGCGCCGAGCGCAAACGTCAGCATCGCCGCGACGACCGTGGTCACGCCGAAGGTTTTTTCGTCGATGGATTCACGGTAGCGAAAGAGGAGAATGGCGCCGCTGTAGACCGCAAAAGCGAGAGCAATGGCGATGAGACCGTCGTTCTCGCGCGTCAGCGCCAACGCGCCCCAGACGCCACCGAGCAATCCGCCGAGCGCGTGCGTTCTCAGTCCTGCGGATCGGCCGCCTTCAGGTTCGTTGCGCGCTTTCCAGCCGCGTTCGAGGCCGATGAGAAATCCAATGGCGAGCGCCACGCCCAGGCGCTGGAAGAGTTCAAGGGTGTCCATCATCACATGCTAGAGCGTACCGGGCCTTGGCGAAACGCCGTTCGTTGCCGAACGTGAATGGCACTCCAAAAACGACATCGCCGCCCCGTGGGGCGGCGATGGATAGGTTCGTCAACACGTCCGGCGGGCGAAGCCTACTCGCTCTCTTCCGACGCGGCGACCGCTGGCGCTGGTGCGCTTACGACCGGCTCATCGTTGTCTTCGCGACGGGGACGGCGGACCGGACGGCGCAGGAACTCGGGCTGCTCGTGCGCCTCCGCCGGCAAGCGATCACCGGCAGGACGCTCGCGGCGGCGCGGCGGGATGCTGGGTTCGGTGCGCGGTTGTACGTCGGCTGCCACCTGCGGCTGCGGCGGACGCTCAAAACGCTCTGGACGATCCGTCCGCTCAGGCCGATCCGTCCTCTCCGGCCGGTCTGAACGCTCCGGACGATCCGAACGCTCTGGTCGGTCTGAACGCTCTGGCCGATCGCGATCCAAGCGCGGTTCGCCTCGGTCCGGACGATCGGGACGATCCTGACGATCAAATCGCTCGGGGCGGTCCGTTCGTTCTGGGCGGTCGTTGCGGTCGAACTGCCGGTCGGGGCGATCGACGCGGTCGTGACGGTCGCGGTAGCCGCCGCGATCACCCTGGTAGCCACGATCGCGATCGCGGTCGCGGCTCTGGTGCTGGGGGCGATGTTCGTGCGAGCGCTGCGGGCGATCCTCATAGCGGCGTTCGCCGCCGCCTTCCGGGATGCGCGGCTGCTCGTTGCCGAATTGACGGGCGACCACCGGGGCGTCCGTCTGGCCGTCGAAGCCCTCGTCGCCATCCTCGCTGCCGTAGCCATCGCCGCGGTTCTGGGGCGTAAAGTTGCCGTTGTAGCCGGGATCGGCGCCGCCCTGGCTCACCTGCTGTTCGCGGTAGGCCATGATGATGCGATTATAGTGTTCGGCGTGCTGGAGATAATTCTCAGCCAAAACCGGATCGCCGGACGACTGAGCATCGCGGGCCAGCGACATGTATTTTTCGGCGATGTGGGCGGGCGTGCCGCGCAACTTCACATCGGGACCATTGCTTTCGAAGCTCCGCGTCAGCGGGTTCTGGCCTTTGCGCTGCTGATTATTGTTCTGATTATTGTTGTTGCGGCCGCGGCCTCTGCGGTTCTGCTGTCCCTGCCTCATGGGCTCCAATCTCAACCTATGTCACTGGTTATCGGATACGTCTTTTCGTTTGGCTAAGGCGGCTGCACGGCGCGTCCCAAACGGGTTTTGCGCGTAGCGCAGTTCGTTCCAGGGCCATCACCGGCGACCTGGTTTCGACCTGGTTTCCGGGGCCTCATGACCAGAAAAGCGGTCTCAGACCCAGACCTTCCCATTTCGCCGGACGCTGCGGATCAAGACCCGTCGCCGGAAACGAAGCGGAGAGTGAACGCACGACTGTGATCAACTGGACAGCTGCTTCATCGTGTCGGAATTGGCTCGATGGCTACTGCGCCTGCCGGAGCGGCGCTCGCCGGGAGCAGTCGGACCCTTGCCGACCGTAAGCCCCATCATGGCATCTGACACCCCGGGCCCCCAGACGGCAAGTTGCTCGTTCGTCTGCCGGAGGTGTATTGCTGTTGGGAGAACACTACCCCGCTTGCCTCACGATTCCAATACTTTTCGCGCGGAGGGTTAGCGTTGTGTCAGCAGCGCCACAGTACGGTCGTGTCCGCCCAGATCTGCCCGGGTCCACGGGGTGCCCCTCCGGTTTTCCACATTTTCCGTCAGGATGCGGGAGACGTCTGCCGCCTGCCCAGCCCCAACTTCTAGGGCAATGAGCCCAGATGGGACCACGGCTCCGGCCCGGGCGGCAATTTGCCTGTAAATGCGCAAGCCGTCGGGACCGCCATCGAGGGCCAGCGCCGGATCGTAATCGCGCACGGCCGCCTCGAGTCTCAGTACGTCGGCACTTGGAATGTAGGGTGGGTTGGAGACGAGAATGTCGAACGGGCCGTCGATGCCGTCGAGCGCGTGCGCCAGTTCGAACCGTGCGCGGCCAGCGACGGCATTGCGGACGGCATTGCTTCTCGCAACCAGCAACGCATCCGGCGACACGTCCGTGCCAAGACCTGTTGCGCGCGGCAGTTCGGCGAGGAGCGTGATGAGGATCGCGCCGGACCCTGTGCCGATGTCGATGATATCGAGTGGCCGGTCGCGGCCGCCGGTTTCGTCCGCCCATTGCAGGACGAGATCGATCAATGTCTCGGTTTCCGGCCTCGGATCCAGCACGGCCGGCGTGATCGCGAATGTGCGGCCATAGAAGTCGCGTTCGCCACGGATGCGTGACAACGGCTCATGGGCAAGGCGGCGTGTCAGAGCTTCGGCAAGGCTTTTTGCTTCGCCGGCAGTCAGCAGGCGCGCGTCACTGAGCAACACTTGTTCCGGCATCAACGCCGTTGCGTGTTGCACCAGTAGGCGCGCCTCGCGTTCGGCTTCACTGAAACCCGCCTCCGACAGCATCGTTCGTACCGTGCGGCGTACGACCGATAGCGGCTTGCCTTCGAAGCCGGAGATTGCCTCAGGCATTGTTCTCGAAGTCCGACAACAGTTCGGCCTGCCGCTGCGTGACGAGCGCATCGATGATTTCGCCGAGGCCCGTACCCTCCATCACACGCTCGATGTTGTGCACGGTGAGATTGATCCGGTGATCGGTGACGCGGCCTTGCGGAAAGTTGTAGGTCCGGATGCGTTGTGAGCGGTCGCCGGAGCCGACTTGTGATTTGCGCGCTTCGCTGCGGGCGCTATCGACCTTTTCGCGCTCGACCTCATAGAGGCGCGAGCGCAGGACCTGCATCGCAAGCTTGCGGTTCTGGTGCTGCGATTTTTCGGCCGACACGACGATGATGCCGGTCGGGAGATGGGTGATGCGGACGGCGCTGTCCGTCTTGTTGACGTGCTGGCCGCCGGCGCCGGAGGCGCGCATCGTATCGATGCGAATGTCTTCGGGACGGATGTCGATATCGACATCCTCGGCTTCGGGCAGAACCGCGACGGTCGCGGCCGATGTGTGGATGCGGCCCTGGTTTTCGGTGGCTGGAACGCGCTGCACGCGGTGCGCGCCACTTTCGTACTTGAGCTTGGAGAACACACCACGACCGGTGATCGAGGCGATGATCTCGCGGTAGCCGCCGAGGTCATTCTCGGACATCGATATGATTTCGCACGTCCAGCCGTTGAGGTCGGCGTAGCGCTGGTACATGCGGAACAAGTCGGCTGCGAAAAGGGCTGCTTCGTCACCGCCGGTTCCGGCGCGCACTTCGATAATGGCGCTGCGCTCATCGGCGGCATCCTTGGGCAGCAGCAGGATCTTCAGATCCTGCTCCTGGTCGGCGATGCGCGGCTGCAGCGTTTCCAGTTCTTCCCGGGCCAGCGCGACCATGTCCTTGTCGGCCGAAGGATCGCGCAGCATGGCCTCGAGGTCGGCTGCTTCATCACGGGTTGCGCGCAGGCGGCGGATGGCACCCACGACGGGACTGATATCGGCAAATTCCTTGGTCAGCTTGGCATAGACGGCCGGGCTCGCACCCTGGTTGAGTTCCGCCTGGATGGATTCCCAGCGTTCCAGCAGCTTTTCCAGCTTTTCTTCGGGCAGGGCGGTCATGAGATACTGTGGTTGATGGCGCAGGGCGCGTGTGGATTGTCGCCTTTAGGCGATCAACGGCGAAAGGCGGCCACCCTCGGCAGGGCGCCGCCATGTTTCGGGCCGTCTTATAAGCTCAAGAGCGCCGCGAGGGCAATTTATCCGAGCGGCGCTCGCGCGGATCGTCGGCTTCGATCCACTTCAGGCCGTCGCGGACGATGATCCGGACGTTCTGCGTCTGGCCGCTGATTTTGCGCCAGAGGCCGGAGATCGGCTGAGATATGCCGCCGACGGAGGCTTGCAGGACGCCGGACGGCGCGGCCGAGCCAATGACGATCAGAACCAGCGCACCCGCGATGACCCACCGCACCGGCGCGCGGGCTTTCCAGAGGGATGCCTTCAGGCAGTTCGCTGTTTCTTTGAGATGTGCAGCCCATTCGGCGAGGAGGCCGGGCTCGGCAGCCTCGCTTCTCGCGCGGGCAGCGGCATCGGCAAAGCGGCCCAGGATGCGGGCCACGGGTGATGCCGCTTCATCGGGAGGCGACGCATACGCCGCGGCAACGGGTGCGACCGGTGCCGCATGCCTTGCGACGCCCATGAGCAAGGCCAGGCGCTCCAATGCGGGGCGCGGATCCAGTCGTGCGATACCGATATAGGCCGTGACGACGCGGGCGGTTTCGCTCCATGGCGGAAGCAGATCGATGCGGCCCGCTTCCAGCGCTGCGATCACGTTCGGATGGCTTGCGATGTGGTGTGCGATCTGTGGGATCGGCAGACCAATATATCGCCTGAGTTCGCCGAACAGGTTGGCGATTTCAGGATCGTACGCGGGAGGACCTCCCGGTGCGCGTGTGGCCTGTGCCGGGCGCGAAATTCAAATGTGCGGTGGGCGCATAAGTCGAACGCATCAACAAACTCTCACCACGCGTATGCTGCAGTCCAAGCCGAAGCTTCAACATGCACAAAGATCGTCAAACGGCGGGCGGAGTCAAAGTCAAAAATCGGCATAAGTCTTCGTGTTGCGAACGTGCCGCAGACGAACTCAAATCTCGATGCCGTTCTGCTCGGCAAAGCGCATCAATTCTGTGCGCAGTGAGCCTTTGCCGTCACGCACGAAGCGTTCGACGAGTTGCTGCACGGCGCCGACGTGCAAGCCCAGGATCATCGTTTTCACCGGTCCAACGGACGCCGGCGCCATCGACAACGTGCGGTAGCCGAGGCCGATGAGGGCCATGGCTTCGAGCGGGCGGCCGGCCATCTCTCCGCACAGCGTCAACGGTGTCTTGTGGCGCGCGCAGGCCTTCACGAGTTCGGCGAATACGCGCAAGGGAGCAACCGTCAAACTGTCGTAGCGGCTGCCGACCAGAGCATTCGTGCGATCGGCGGCGAACAGGAACTGCATCAGGTCGTTGGAGCCGATCGAGACGAAGTCGACCTTGGGCAACAAGCCGTCGAGTTCGAACAGCAGGCTCGGCACTTCGATCATGGCGCCGAGCTTCAGCGATTTGGGCGGCGGAACGCCCTTGCGCAGCATGATGCCGATTTCCTTGTCCACCTGGGCGCGCACGAGATCGATCTCGGCGGCTTCGGAGACCATCGGGATCATCAGTCGCAACTCGCGCTCGGATGCGGCGTGCAGGAACGCACGCACCTGCGTGCGCAGCAGGGCCGGGCGGTCGAGCGACATGCGGATCGCACGCCAGCCGATGGCGGGGTTTTCTTCCTTCTGCTGGCGCAGGTAGGGCAGCACCTTGTCGCCGCCAATGTCCAGGGCGCGAAAGACCACCGGCTTGCCGTTCGCTTCATCGAGGACGGTCTTGTAGGTTTTGAGCTGCTTCTCATGACGCGGGAACGTGCGCGAGAGCATGAACTGCAGTTCGGTGCGGAAGAGACCGATGCCGTCAGCGCCGGATTCCTCCAGATGCGGCATATCCACGATGAGGCCGGCATTCATCTGCAGGTTGATCCGGACACCGTCGCGCGTGATCGCCGGCTTTTCGCGCAGGGCCTCGTATTGCTTCTGGCGCTTGGCGCGGAAGCGGGCCTTGTCGCTGTAGGCGGACACCACCTCCGGCTGCGGACGCAGATGCACCTGCCCCGTCACGCCGTCGACGATGATGGCGTCACCCGCACTCGCCCGCTCCACGATGCCGGTCGCGCGGGCCACCGCTGCGAGGCCGAGCGCCTTGGCGACGATCGCGACGTGGCTTTGTGGCGAGCCATCTTCGACGACGAGACCGCGCAGCTTGGTGCGGTCATAATCCAGAAGTTCGGCCGGTCCCATCGTACGAGCGACAAGGATCGTGTCCGGCGGCATCTCGGCAGGCTCGATCGGGCCGCCCGGACGGCCGGCCAGGATGCGCAGCAGGCGGTCGGACAGATCGTCGAGGTCGCGCTGGCGTTCGCGCCAGAAGGGGTCCGGCTGATGCATCAGGCGCGAGCGGGTGTTGTTCAACACGCGCTCGACCGCGGCATCGGCCGTCAGGCCGCCCTGGACCGCTTCACGCAGGCGGCGCTCCCAGCCCTTGTCGTGGGCGAACATCCGATAGGCATCGAGCACGTCGCGATGCTCGCCGGCCGCGGAGAGTTGTTCGTGGGCCAGCATTTCGTCGAGCGAGATGCGCAGATCGGTGAGGCCGTTTTCGAGGCGGCGCAGTTCGTGCACCGGATCATCGGCCATCAGCTTCGTCACGACGATGCGGCTTTCGTGCAGCACGACGTGGCCGAGCGCCAGACCATCGGAGATCGACTGGCCCTTGATGACGGCGGCCAGCGAACTGGAGATCTCCAGCGCGGCGGTGGTGCCGGCGACGGCACCCGAGACAAGCTGCTCTGCAACGACCATGGCCGTCGATTCCAGCACCTCGACATCTTCGTCGGAGTATTCCTTCGTCGTCCTGTTCTGCACGACAAGCACGCCGAGTGTCTGCCCCGAGCGCTGAATCGGGACACCCAGCATCGAGTGGTACAATTCCTCGCCGGTCTCCGGGCGGTAGGAGAACGCAGGATGCTTGGGCGCATCGGGTTCGTTAATCGTGATGTTCAACTCGGCGCAGCGGCCGACAAGGCCTTCGCCACGCTTCAGGCGGGTGGCGTGCACCGCGGTGGGGAGCAGACCTTCTGTGGCAAAGAGTTCGAGCGTACCATCCTGGCGCTTCAGGTAGAGCGAGCACACGTCGGCCACCATGACGCCGGCAATCTGGCGCACGATTTTGTCGAGGCGCGACTGGCCGTCGCCCGGTTCGGCCATGATGTCCCGCAACCGGCGCATAATGATGCGCAACGCCGGTTCAGACGGTATCACGCGGGGCTCTTCGCCTCTCTTGGTGACCATGACCGTGCCCACTCTCCGCCGGGGCCGCGCGGGGGACTGTTTCCCGCCGCGCCGGGTGCTCGTCGTCTAATCCGCGTCTAAACCATAAAGACTATGCAAGGTCCGGACCGCAAGTTCGGCGTAGGCCGCATCGATCAAGACGCTGATTTTGATCTCCGACGTGGAGATCGCAAGAATATTGATGCCTTTTTCCGCAAGCGCGCTGAACATGCGGGCAGCCACTCCGGCATGACTGCGCATGCCGACGCCGATAACAGAGATTTTGGCGATCCCGTCAGACGCTTTGACATCGAAATGGCCGATATCGGACTTGGCGGCATCGAGAACGGCGAGCGCACGGGTCAATTCAGCGGCCTGAACCGTGAAGGTCATATCCGTCGCTCTGCCGTCGGCGGCAACGTTCTGGACGATCATGTCAACGTTGATCGACGCGTCGGCGAGCGGTCCGAAGATGCGGGCGGCGATCCCGGGCTTATCCTCGACCTTCAAAAGCGTCACCTTCGCCTCGTCCTTCGCGTAGGCGATGCCGCTCACGACCTGCTGTTCCACGATCTCGTCCTCGCTGCAAACGGTGGTGCCGATAGCATCTAAATTGTCGAGCCGCACGGGCTGCATTTGATCCGGCGGCACGAAGCTCGACAGAACGCGGGTGCGCATGCCGTGCACCATGGCCAATTCAACCGAGCGCGTCTGCAAAACTTTTGAGCCCGACGACGCCATTTCAAGCATCTCCTCGTAGGAGACTTTCGGCAACCGGCGGGCCTTGGCAACGATGCGGGGGTCGGTCGTGTAAACGCCGTCCACGTCGGTGTAGATGTCGCAAACGTCGGCCTTGAGCGCCACGGCGACGGCGACGGCGCTGGTGTCCGATCCACCGCGCCCGAGCGTAGAGACGCGCTCCGTCTCTGGATCAATGCCTTGGAAGCCGGTGATGACCGCGACTTCGCCGGCGTCGATCGAGGCGCGCAGCTTGTCGGCTGGAACGTTCAGGATGCGGGCGGCGCCGTGTGCGTCACTGGTCTCGATCGGGATCTGCCATCCGGACCACGAACGTGCCTTCAGTCCCATCGACTGTAGAACGATGGCGGTGAGGCCGGCGGTGACCTGTTCGCCGGAGGCGACGACGGCATCGTATTCGCGCTTGTCATGGAGGGGTGAGGCTTCGTTGACCCAGGCGACGAGCTGGTTCGTCGCGCCGGCCATGGCCGAGACCACGACGGCGACCTTGTTGCCGGCGTCGACCTCTCGCTTGACGTGGGCGGCCACGTTACGGATGCGCTCCACGTTGGCGACCGAGGTGCCGCCGAACTTCATCACCACTAAAGCCATAGCGTCTCCAGCCCGGCGCTCGTTCGTTGCGCCCGCGGGTCCTTGATTGATCACCTCTCAGGGAAGTGCCCCCCGAACGGCCGCGACCAGCCAAGCCCCTGTTTTGTCAAGGAGCCACGCCGATCTCAAATGTTCGGTTCGGGGTTCTCTTAACGTCAACGGTCGCGGACGGCAACCATGCACTGCCGCATTGACAAGCGACTGCGCGCAGGGCCCTCATCGGGGCCATGACAGCCTCTCATTCCATGCCGCCCGACGCCCCGTCCCCCGCTCGCAACCTCGACGATGCCGAGGTGGAGCGTTTCCGGCGCATTGCGTCGGAATGGTGGGACGCCAAGGGCAAGTTCCGGCCGCTGCATCAGCTGGCTCCCGCGCGGCTGACGTTCGTGCGTGACGAGTTGGTGCGGCACTTCGGGCTGACGAACCCCGGACTGAAACCGCTCAAGGGTTTGCGTGTGCTCGATGTGGGCTGCGGCGGGGGTCTCGTATCCGAACCGCTGGCGCGGATGGGCGCGCGTGTCGTCGGCCTCGATCCCGGGCGGGAAAATGTGGAAGCCGCGCGGGCGCATGTGGAGGGGCAGACCGGGAGCGGCGGGCTTGATCTCACCTATCGCGTCGGGATGGTCGAAGAGTTGGCCGCCGAGGGTCTTCAGTTCGATGCGGTCGTGTCACTCGAGGTCGTCGAGCACGTGCCGGACGTGGGTGCATTCGTGAAGACGTGCGCCAGCCTCGTGCGGCCAGGGGGCGCGCTCGTGCTCTCGACCATCAACCGCAATCTCAAATCCTACGCGCTCGCGATCGTCGCGGCGGAATATGTGCTCGGCTGGCTACCGCGCGGAACGCATCAGTGGGACCGCTTCGTGACGCCGGAGGAACTCGCCCGCTTCGTCACGGCGGCGGGCATGGGCTCGCCCACGTTCAAGGGCATCGTGTACGATCCGCTGAAGGACACCTGGTCGCTCTCCGATGACACGGACGTCAATTACCTGTGCTTCGCGGACCGAAAGCTCGTCGAATGACGCTTCAGATTTTCGTGTATCCGTAGTCGCCGTCCCGCAGAGGCAGTGGCGGATGTTCTCACCGTCAGGGGTGCCGGTGGGACCGCAAGATTGAATTCTGCTCTTGCTGTTGCTGCGCCCGGGACTTTTCGTCTCGCAACACATTGTGATCGATCGGGAGATGGATGCGGCACGCGTAACCTGACTCGCTGGCGAAGCGTTCGATGCGGCCTTTCAAGTCGCGGACCATGGTTTCGATCAGCCGCGTTCCAAATCCTTTCAGGTTTCCGGGAGCGGCTCCCGAATTGCGACCCTGCTCCTTCCAATCGATGACAATCTCATCGCTTTGCATGCGCCACGTCACGACCAGAAAGCCGTCGCCGACAGAAAGGCCGCCGTACTTGGCCGAATTGGTCGCCAGTTCGTGAACAACGAGCGCAAGATTTCGCGCCTGCCGCTGGCTCATCTGCAAAGGTTCGCCGCTGAGTGCGAAGCGTTCGGTGCCATAGGGCTTCAGTTCCGTTAGCAGTATGCGGTGCAACAGACACTCGACTTCGGCGCTGTCTGCATAAAAGTCGGGGGAAGCGAATACGATGCGCAGGCGATCGATGAGCTGATTGGCGGTCGCCGTGTCATGTTGGAGCGTGCGTGAGACAATCGTGCTTGCCACAGCGATGCTGTTCCTGCCGCGGTGCTTCATTTCTTCGACGAGCAGTTGGCGGCGGCGCTCCGAGTCCTCGATCGCGGCTATCAACTTGCGGTGGCAATCGGCGATCCAGATGACAAGTCCGGAACTCAGGCAGAAGAGACCGAGGTTGAGCCCCGTCGCGCGTGCCTTCCAGGCGATTTCGAACTGCGGCGGGATGAATGCGTACCAAACCACTGCGAGCGACAGCGCCGTCGCGAAGATGGCGGGAGCCCTGCCACACCACAACGCGGTGAAGAGGATTGCCGGAAAAAAGATAGCGAAAAACAAAACACCGTCGTCGATAAGCCCCAACAAGAAACCGGGCGATTGCTGCGGCTGCCACGAGCCCCGTCGCAGTGGCATATGGCTTCACTGCCGACGGCCACGCTCTGGCTGCTGCTGGTTCGACCTCCGCTGCGCCGTGCAGGTTTCCAGTTACATCCATCATCACCCCCCTCTGTTGCCATGCCTGGGGAGGGCCACCGCTGATCGGCTCTCCGGGTTCATCCGGAGTTATAAGAAGGCAACACCGGCCTCTGCGTTATCAAATGATAAAAAGGGCAGAACCTTTTGTGGGCTCTGCCGTTTCGGTCCGATGGACAATACCGAACTGGGTAATTTGGATGTTTCGGAGCTGTTGGTTGCGAGAGCCTGCTGCAACGGTGCTCTGACCGCTGCAGACAAAACCGCTATTCGATCTCTTCCATTCCGGCTCAAGACGATCAACCAGGGGCAGGATGTCGTTCGCCAAGGCGATCATCCCAATGTTTCGGTGTTCGTCATGAACGGCATGCTCGCGCGCTACCACACGTTACCGAGCGGAGATCGGCAGTACCTCTCATTTCATATCGCGGGCGATCTGCCTGATGTTCAATCGCTGTTTCTCAAGGTGATGGATCATTCGCTGTGCGGGCTCAGCCAATCCACACTTGCGCTGTTTCCCCATGAACCGCTCCACAAGCTGCTTCATCGGCGGCCGAGCATCTGCTTCGCGCTCTGGCGTTTGACATTGACCGACGCAGCGATCTTTCGTCAGGCGATCACCAACAATTCGCGCAGCCACATCGCCCGTCTGGCGCATCTTTTCTGCGAACAATATTTTCGAGCGCGGGAGAACGGCCTAACGACGGCCAATGGCTGCTACTTTCCCGTCAATCAATCGCAGTTGGGGCAAGCGCTCGGCATGTCGCACATTTCGGTCAACCGGGCGCTGCAACGGCTGCGAAAACTGAAGCTGTGCGAGTTTCGGCAGGGAACTTTGACGATGCATGATTGGCCCGGGCTTGTCCGGGTCGCAGGGTTCGATCCGCTTTATCTGCACGTGGCCGAGTAGCCCACGTCGCATTGATGTCCTCTCAGACGCACGCGCCCCGCTACGCAGCTGAACTTTCCGGCCGCCGCATGCGCGAGAACGAACGCGCGGCGGTCGGCACGCCTTCGCAGGCTTCCATTGCGTGAACGATCGACGCGTAATGGTAATGAAGTGCCACCTTTATCGCGTAGTTGAACAGGATCGCCGGCTCCAGTGGCCGCGCGCGCAGAATGCGCATCAGCTGTCGCTGGTAGCGCTGCCGCAATTCAGGATGTTCGACCTGGCGCATCAGTCGCGCAGCCAGGATAGAAAACGCGACATAGTTCCGCGCCATTTTCTGCATGTAACGCCAACGGTTCTCGCGCCAATACGGCAGGTGATGGGCGGCGTATTTGAATCGGTTGTCGATATAGAGCCTGTCGATCCGTTCGAAATAGGACTGCGCCCCATAGACCGTCCGGGTTACGTTCCTGTAGCCGTCGCGCAGGTCCTCCGGCGTCATCTTCGCAGGCACCACATTGGTCCCGAATAGGTCGGCATCTTCTGCACTGCTGAGGCGGCCGTCGCGCTTCAACCGGTCGTGCAATGGCGTGGTCGGGATGGCGTGCAAAAGGCCGATCATGGCATTGCCGATGCGCGCCTCTTCAAGAAAATCCGGAATGAGTGCAAAGGCTGATGCGTCGTCGTTGTCGAAACCGACGATCATGCCACACCAAACGTCGAGGCCGTTCTGTTGGATGCGATGCACGCGTTCGAGCATGGTGCCTTCTCGTGCGCGCACGTTCTGGAGCTTCTTGGTCTCCTTCAGCGACTCCTCGTTCGGACTCTCGATGCCGATGAACACGCTTTGGAAGTTGGCACGGCCCATCAGTTCCATGAGCTCTGGATCGTCGGCGAGATCGAGCGACGCTTCAGTGAAAAGCACCAGCGGGTATCCGCGCCGTTTCTGCCATGCCTCGATGTCGCGCAGGATCGGCTTGATCGCCTTCTTGTTGCCGATCAGGTTGTCGTCGACGACGAACAGGATTTTGAAGCCCGCGCTCACGTAGGCTTCGAATTCCGCGATCACCTGCGCGCTCGTCTTGAGGCGCGGTTTGCGTCCGAACGTAACGATGATATCGCAGAACTCGCAGGTGAAAGGGCAACCGCGCGAGATCTGCATGCTTCCGAACATGTAGTGCTGCGTCTTCAAGAGATCGAGGCGCGGCAGCGGAAGGGTCGACATGTCCGTCTTTTCGCGCTGCTCGTAGCGGCGCTTGTGCCGGCCCTCCGTGAATTCCCTTAGGAACTCGGGCCAGGTGAGGTCCGCTTCGCCGATGAAAATCACATCGGCCAGGTCTTCGATTTCCTCCGGTTCGACGGTTGCGAGAGGACCGCCAACAACCTTCAGCGCTTTCATATTCCGGACGCGTTCGAGGATTTCGCGCATCCGCTGGCCTTGCACGTTCATGCCGGTGAGGCAGATCATATCCGCGCGTTCCAGACGGTCGAAATCGATCTCCTCGACGTTCTCGTCGATGACGGTGACGTCGTGCTCCTTCGGCACAAGAGCGGCCAAGAGCGCGAGGCAGGAGACGGGAAGATTTGCTCGCTTGCCGAGCAGCCCCATGCACCGCTCCATGCCCCAGAAGGACACGCCGAAGCGAGGATTGACGATCACGATATCAGCCATCGAGGGTGCTCCCACGTCCTGCGCGAGCACCTGCTCGCCCGCCGCCAACGCGGATGCGGCCGGTCAGTTGCACGCCATCAGCACAATTTGCGCCGTGGGGACGGGAGCATTACGGGAGCAGCGGGCTCGACAGCGCCAAGCCACAAAAAAGCGGCGGGGCTTGCGCTCCGCCGCATCGTTTCTGCTGCAAACCGGATGGCGCTCAAGCAAACTTCGACTTGAGGAATCCGAGCGCGAGCGCCGTCAGAGCTCCGCTCACACCGCCTGAGGCGAAGCCCTGGACGATGGCATTAACGTCGAGGCCGCTCGCAGCTGCCGTGCCCCCCATGCCGAGCACAGAGGCCAACAGAGGCCCGAGCAGTCCGCCGCCCAATGCGCCCGTAAGGGTGTTGCCGACCGGGCCGAGGCTCACGTTCTTGGCTGCTGCGCCGGCCGCGTTGCCGCCCAGCGCGCCGCTTGCGGCCTGAATGAGAATGCTTGTCAAATCCATGTTGTAAATCTCCCGAGGGGGCCGGTGGCCGGCGTCGCCCTGTCTTCCCCAAAGTTAAACGGGCCGCCCAACAGCGACCAACCGGCGAACAAGCCGCCGGTCGCCGCATGTTACCCTGATTTGATCCCCCTGCGGAACATATTGTCTTCGAATGCTTTCTGCGGGCCACGGGCGGGCCCTTGAATGGGTCTTCCGCGTGCCTGTGCAGCGTGGTTAGGTCTGCCGCCTTTCAGAGCCCCAACGCTGGATCCTCACATCATGAAAGCCTTCATCCTCTCTTCAAGTCCGCGGCGGAACGGAAACTCCGCGATGCTTGCAGAGGCCGTGCGCGACGGGCTTTTGGCCGCCGGACATACCGTCGACTTCGTCTATGCCGATGACATGGTGGCTGCGTTCCTGCGCGATTGTCGTCAATGCCGGACAGCGAACGGAGAGTGCTCGATCGAGGACAATTTCCGTGCGGTATTTTTTGAAAAGTATCTGCCGGCCGACGGGTTTATCGCAGCGACGCCGATCTACTGGTATGGGGTCTCGGCGCAGCTGAAGGCGTTCTTCGATCGCTCGTTCTGCTACTATGCGGCGTCGTACCCGCGGGCGGCCGAAGTCATCGAGGGGATGAAGGGAAAACGCATCGGGCTCCTCCTGTCGTCCGAAGAGACGTTCCCCATGGTGTCGGGCGGGATCGTGTCGCAGATCCAGGAATACGCCCGCTACACGCGTGGGTCATTCGCGGGCGTCGTGCACGGTATCGGGAACGCGCGTGGGGATGTGGTGCGCGATCCGAATGATCCTGTCGGGGCAGCGCGGCGCTTTGGCGAGACTTTTTTCACGCGGCATGTGAGCGATTATCAGATCGACACGCCGCGCACGGGCAAAGTCTGGGCGCCGACATAGCGTTCATCCGTAGCGTTTATCGCCCGTTTCCGGCGTGCGTTGTCGGCTGATCTCGGCCATCAGCAATTCGACATTGCGGACGTTCGATCGATAGAACACGTCGAACACCGCGCCGACGATGGGCACGAGACCGATGCCGATGTCGAGGGCTGCGTTGCCAGCCATCCGACGCAGCAGCACCCGATCCGCGCCGAGGCGGCGGGCAGTCATGATGATGCGGACGGCGAGGGCCGCGGTAACGAGATCGCCGGCGACGGGTACGAAGCCCACCACAGGGTCCCAGCCGAAGCGGATGTTGGTTAAGGGGACGCGGAACCGCCGGTCGAGGTTTTCGGCCAACTTGTCCACGTCGTTCAGGAGGCGCGCATAGTCCTGAGGGACCGGTTCGCCGTCGCGGGGGATCTTGAATTGCATGGCCAATCACAGAGCCGACGACACCTACGACTACACCACCTCCATATCATCGATGGCACCTTCGCGTTCAGTTGGTATAATGTTACGCGAAGCCGCCTGCCATTCTGTTGCAGTCCGGTATTTTGTTGGATCTTCGTGTTTACTGAAATTGCCGTCGTCGCCGTTCTGATCATCTTGAACGGCTTGCTCGCCATGTCCGAGCTGGCCGTGGTGTCATCGCGGCCCGCACGCCTTTCGGTGATGCGTGCTCAGGGTTCGGCGGGTGCCGCAACCGCGCTGCGCCTCGCCGAAGATCCCGGCCGGTTCCTCTCCACAGTGCAAATCGGCATCACACTTGTTGGCGTGCTCTCGGGCGCGATTTCCGGCGCGACGCTCGGCGCTCGCCTCGGTGAATGGCTGAAGACGCTTGGGTTGTCAGACCGCGCAGGCGACACGATCGGCGTCATGAGTGTGGTGATCATCATCACCTATCTCTCTTTGATCGTCGGGGAGTTGGTGCCAAAGCAGATCGCGCTGCGCGATCCGGAGCGGGTGGCCGTGCGCGTGGCGCCGGCGATGTCACTACTGTCGCGGCTGTCGGCTCCGCTCGTGTGGCTGCTCGATGCCTCAGGCAAAGTGCTGCTGCGCGTCCTGGGTCAGCACGGCGAGGCCGAGCAGCGCATGACGGAAGATGAAGTCAAAACCATCATTGCCGAAGCGGAAAGTGCCGGCGTGCTGGAATCGGAAGAGAAGGACATGATCTCGGGCGTCATGCGGCTCGCGGATCGCACGGCGACCGGACTGATGACGCCGCGACGCGATGTGGAGATCCTCGATCTCACGGATGAGCCGGAAGAGATCCTCGCCAAGCTGCGCGCAACGAAGCGTTCGCGGCTGCCGGTGCAAGATGGAGAAGCTGATACGATCGTCGGCGTCGTGACGGTGAAGGTTCTTTACGACCGGATGGCGGCGCACGCGGCGGCTGGATTTCCGGACGACATTCGCGCCATCGCCGACATTCAAACGGCGCCCATCGTGAGTGACAACACACGCGCATTGGACGTTGTGAAGGCCATCCGCGCGTCAACGGTGCACATGGCCCTGGTCTTTGATGAGTATGGCCATTTTGAAGGCATCATCACCGCAAATGACGTGCTGGAGGCCATCACCGGCGCATTCCAGGAAGAAGGCGAGGATGAGCCGGCCTTCGTCGTGCGGCATGACGGATCATTTCTCGTCGCGGGCTGGATGCCTGTCGACGAATTCGCGGAAAAGATCGCGATCCCGCTGGATCCGAATGCCGATTACGAAACGGTGGCCGGATTTGTGCTCAATGCGCTGCACCGCTTGCCCGATGTCGGCGAGACGTTCGAGCACGGTCGCTGGCGGTTCGAGGTGGTCGATCTTGATGGCCGTCGCATCGACAAAGTTCTCGTCAGCCGCGCGGCCTGAGTGACCGCGCGGCTGCCCCCCGTTATACGAATGCTCCGCCTTTGGAGGCGTAGGTTGACGGATCCAGATTGGGCACGAGCTCGCCCGGATCTTTCGACTTCTTGAGGCTACCTTCGAGCAGAGCGCCTTCCGCCACCGACAGCGATTGATGCAGGATATCGGCATCGACCTGGGCTGTCGGATGCACAATAACGACGGCGGCGCGGATGGCGCCGCGGATGCCGCCATGCACCTCGATTTTTTCCGCCGACACGGTGCCGACCACGGAGCCCTCGCTGCTGATCGTGACCTGCTTGCCCACCACATCACCGCGGACATCGCCGTCGATCTGCAGCTTGTTCTGCGAGATGATCGCAATGTTCTGGCCAAGTATCGTGAGGTCGGTACCTATCACTGACAGGCCCGAACTCTGGTTCGCTGACGTCGCAAAAGGCGAGCCCGGTGTCGGAGGCGGCGTCGTTCGAAGCCCCATCCCCATCGACAGCATTCCCGAATTTTGTGCGGGCTGCGGATTCGCCATAGCGTTGAACTCCCTCTCGACATTTCGGCCAACTTGGCGCGGGGCCGGTGCGCACGGGTATTCAACGGCTGCGGCCCTCTCGTTATTCCCAGCTCGGCAACAAATGCGGGCGATCGTCCTCCGCCGTTAATCTTTCGAGTGAAGCGCCGGTGGGCGAGTTTCAGTTTCCGGCTCCGGCCGTGATATGCTGGTCACATTAGGGGTTTGGAATAGGAGGCATTTTCATGACCATGATAGATCGCACGACCTTGACAGAGGACACTCGCTGGCCGCTCAAGCTTGCTGCATTCATCGCCATAGCGCTCGGCATTCTCGCCTTGTTTTCGCCCCTCATCGCCGGGCTCGTCGTTACGCTCGTGCTTGGGGCAAACTTCCTCATCAGCGGCGTGCTTGAGGCGTTCGCAGCCTTCAAAAGCGAGCGATGGTCCGGAACGATCGGTCTGATGCTCCTCGCGGTGATCAGCATCGTCGCCGGTCTCGTCATCTTTGCTCATCCGCTGCTCGGGCTCACGACGCTGACGCTGTTCGCCATCGTCGCCTTGTTTGTCGCTGGCATCGCGAAGATCTTCTGGGCCTTCAAGGTCAATGAGGGCCGCTGGTTTCTCGTTCTGAGTGGAATTTTGTCGATCCTGATCGCGGGCATGCTCTACACGAACTTCCCGTTCTCGGCCGCCTGGGCGCTTGGCGTTCTCGTCGGCGTCAACTTGATTGTCGAAGGTGCGTCGTTGCTCGCGTTCGTCAAAGCCACGGAATGACTGCGAGCAAGCGTTGACGGCTGCGGCTGGGAGTGTCCACTCTCGGTTCCGAACGGGACCGGGGGCAGGCATGCGGGCTGGACAATTGCTGCGGGGACGCGACGGCACGAGTTTGCCGTCGCCTCTCATCATCACAGTGCATGGGACCAACGACGCGCTGCCGGATAGCCGTGGCGGGCAGTGGTGGCAGATCGGTTCGCCGTTCGCGGAGATCCTCGCTCGAGAGCTGGCGGCGCGGGGATGGTCCGATGTCGAGATTGCACCGCATCACTGGAGCGGGGCCAATTCCGACGCGGACCGCCTCGCTGCGGCAAAAGCCTTGGTCGGACGCATCAAGGCAGCTGCAAAACAAGGGCGGCCCTTAGCGGTTCTCGCGCATAGCCACGGCGGGAACATCGTTATGGAGGCCCTGAGCAGCGGATCGGCGGCTCGCAATGTCGAGCGCATCGCCACCTTCGGCACGCCCTTCTTCCATCGGCAGCTGAAGCTCGTTCCCTGGCTGGTTGCGACCTTCCAAATTGTTCTCGGGCTCGTGATGACGCCAATCATGGCCGGCTACATTTACGTCGTGCTTCAGGCCGACTCAGGGCCGCGGATCGAAGCAGCGCTGTTCTTCGCGATGTTGGGTGCTGCCGCACTTTGGAGCCTGCGCGCCGGATTGCGCAAAGTCTTTCATCGGCAGTTCGCGCTCTGGACTGCCCGCAGATATGTCGATCCGGAGCACTGGCTTTCGATTCACAGCCTGCGCGACGAAGCGATGCGAATTCTCGAAGCGGCCGCGACGCTGAGACCGCGATACGTAACTGTCGAAGGCGCACGGCGCTCGCTCGACGCGTTCGCGGCGCTGGCCGGCGTCGTGGGGACAATTGCGTTGTTTGCCTGGAGTTGGCGGTACTTTCTCGATCCCGTCATCGCAAAAGTGCAGGCCGGTCAGTTCACCTTTGGCACCGCCGTCGATTTCAGCTTCCTCTTGCTCGTTCCGATCGTGTTTGGGGCTATCGCGGGGGCCATTCGGCTGTTGGCGCGGTTCGGCGGAGCGTGGCTTTACGCGCGTATCCTCAATCTGCTCATTCACGGTGGGATCGTCGGAGCGGCGTATGGCGGCGATGCCGCTTTCCATCTCGTCGGGGTATCGCGATCGCCACCCGTTGTTCCGGGAGCAAAACAGATGCGCGTGGATGCGATTGACCTGGGAGGTATCGACGATAAGGCGATCTTCACCGCTGCCCACAAACTCTACGATGGCATCGTCGCGATCGACGAAACCGAAGCCGGCATCGGCGATCCGGACGTCATGTGGAAGCGCTTGAGTGATGCGCTTTATCACAACGCTTACATGCGTGACGCCCGCGTTGCCGCAACAGTTGCCGAACATCTCGCGGCAGGTTTCGGCGCGGCTCTCGCGGCGCGGATCAAGAGTGACGGCGGTCCGCCATCGGTGCTTTCGTGACCGGCCAGACCAGCGCGAATTTCCGCGTCCGGCCGGAGCTCTCCGGGCCACGTCAATAGCAATTCTAGATTGCAGCACGTCTTGTCATCTTCTGTTGGCGCTTGAGTTTCTCCCAGCTCCGCAGCAGCCGCACTTTACCGACGCGCCGCACTCCCACCGGCGACCACGCACCAGTTTCTATTGAAAATGCTCGCTTTTATTAATTTTGGTACAGAGCATTGACTCTTGCATTGATGTCGTCCCAATATCATTAGAACACTGTTAACCCTAAAAGCCGGCGGGCAGATCGCGGTCCAACACAATTTTTGATTGTGTTTCGGAGCGCCGTGGGCAGCCGTATCCAAACGATGCTGAGGGCACCTTGTTCATGTGCGTTGATCCGCCAGTCGTCGTTGTGAAGTCGGTGCTCGCCGACGCCCGTCAGCGCTTACGCCTCGCTGCCCATGCCGCCCGACTGCGCTGCGGCGCCCAGCGAAGCCGCCATTCTCATCAAGCAAATCTGATCGCACCTCCGGAGGTCCTCCATGGGTAACATCCGCATTGAACGTGTGCCCATTCAAGAGATGGGTCTCTGGCGGATCCGGGCGGATCACCTGATGCTCGTGTACCAGCAGGACCCTCTCGACTACGGCGAGTTCCAAGACCGCTGGTGGGTGATGGAAGGCACGCGGGACTCCAATCCCGATGGCACTGTCACCGTCGGCGTCGAAGGCGCCGATGGCGTTACGACGCTATCGGCCGCCAATGGCGGACTTTCCCCGCAAGAGTTGCTGGATGCCATCCAGTATCCGTGGTGGCGCGGATCGCGGATCATCCAGAGCACGAATCCTCTTTCCGAGTGGGGGTTGATGGCCGCGGTGGCGCGCGACATCGAAAGCCAGGGGTTTCCCTACTTCGCCTTTAATCTAGAATTCAGCCCGTTGCCGATCGCGAACTCGTCCTCGATTGTTGCATCCCTCCTCTTTTACATCGGCGTCGATATTGCGGAAAACCTGCCGTTCACGTTCCTCTCGTTCACCGTCGGGACACGAACGCTCTTTGGCACGTCGGATGATGATCAACTGACGCTGGCGTTCTCATTCAATACCATTCTTTCGGGCGACGGGGACGACACACTCGAGGGGACGCAGAGCACGTCTCAGACCGAGAAGTTTTACGGCGGACGAGGAGACGACGTTTTTCTTTGGACCGCTGGCAGTCACGTTTACCACGGCGGCCAACCCGGATTGGATTATGCCGACGATGGTACGGACGCGGTCGATTACACCGGCGTCGGTGTCGTTACCTTCGAGGGTGTCGACTCGCCTGTTCCTCATTTGCGCCCGCAGTTCATTGCCATCCATGCGACCGGTACCGATAAGCTCTTCTCTATCGAAGACATCCGATGGGACGATCGCAGCGACACTCTGATTGTGGGTGAAGGCGTGCGCTTTGAAGAGACGCAGCCATTCTTCGATTTGAAAGGCCAGGATCGGGAAAGCAG
This sequence comes from uncultured Alphaproteobacteria bacterium, assembly GCA_963778225.1. Taxonomy (GTDB): domain Bacteria; phylum Pseudomonadota; class Alphaproteobacteria; order Rhizobiales; family Hyphomicrobiaceae; genus JAGVSR01. The sequence continues at coordinate 106,231 of CAVZTR010000008.1, read as the reverse complement.
CGGCGATACGCTTGATTTCTCCGCTCGAACATCGAGCCTCATGCTCGCACCATCGGACCGAGCGGATGTGGTTCTCGTCGGATCCGAAACCGAAGAAGGCACATTCACAGACGGAGACCGGATCTGGGTCAGCTCGCTGGAACGATTGATCGGATCGGCCGGAGATGATCGCATTTACGCCAGCTCGACGATGACATCGGTGGAGGGGAGCGCCGGCGATGACCTGATCAGCGGACGCTTTGCTACACCGCTGTCGGGTGCCAGTCCCCTGGGATTCGACATTGAAATGTCCGGCGGGGACGGCAACGACACCATCGTGTCGGGGAGCGGGCGGTCGCTCGCCTCAGGTGGTGCGGGCGCGGATACATTCATTCTGGCTGCATCGTCGGGGCCAGACAGAAGCCTCGAATTTGTCATCGCAAATGCCGACGCTTCTGACCGCTTCTTCGTCCCGTATAACTTTCTCACGCCTGAGCTTGGAACATTCGAGGGATCGCTCCTCCTTCCAGTTCTCGGCGCTGTTACCCCAATCATCGGCGGCGCTTCATTCGACATGCTGCCGCAGAACGGCGGTCCAGGTGCATTCAATGGTACGGCGGCGGCAGGGTACTTCTATCTCATTGGGCAAGTGCCGCTCGACGATTTGGTCGCTGAGGCGACTGGGTCCGTGCCCAACATCACCAATCAAATCCTGTTCAATCGCGACGGCGCTGATCTGCTGATCCATATCTACAGCGGGAGTTACGCTTTCGATCCCATGTTCCTGACGCTTGAGGGGCAGGATTTCACTTACCAGGAATACAATTTCGAGTTCGCCACAGAGGCTGTGGTTCGCATTGTCAATTTCCAGGAAGGCATGCTGGGAATCAGTTTCTATGAGCTTGGAGACGAGTTGCCGTTTCCGTTCCCGGCTGGGTCCGGCACTCCCGATGCATCGAAACTCTGGAATACGGCAGAGTTCGAGCAAGCGGGCGGGACCTTCCTCAAGGACGCTTTGGAGGCCGAGCCGGAGACGCCCATCTTCGATCGTCCCCCGGAGGGCGAAACCGACACGCGGGATATCATTTCAGGGACCGAGGACAATGATGTTCTGACGGTGGCAACTGCGGCTGCACGAACTGCGTTCTCAAGCGGAGCCAACCTGTTCGGCTTTGGAGGCAATGACGACCTAACGGGCGGCCGCGGCCGAGACATACTCGACGGTGGTGCCGGCGACGACATCATGGCGGGTGGTGGCGGCAATGATCGGTATATCGTCGACACTGCCGGTGATTTCGTCATCGAATTGCGAAACTCCGGTATCGATACGGTCATCTCCTCCGTCGGCTACGCGCTACCAGATCATGTCGAACACCTCAGCCTTACCGGTGGGGCCGCGTTCGGTCAGGGCAATGCGGCCGGCAATCGGCTGATTGGCTCTGACAATGCAGATGTTCTCAACGGACTGGGCGGCAACGACACGCTGGTGGGCGCTGGCGGAGACGACGTGCTCGATGGGGGCCTCGGCAGCGACACATACGTTTATCAGGCTGGTGAAGGCATCGACGTTATTCTTGCTTCGCAAGATGCCACAGATTGGGACGTCTTGCGCTTCGTCGGGTTTGGCTCGGCAGACGTTGGCATATTCCAATCGAGCGATCTCTCGGATGTCGTGCTCAGACTGGCAGACGGCGGGCGCGTGATCCTGGATAACTTCTTCGCCGGCGGTTCAATCGATGCAGTGGCATTTGACGATGAGGCGATCTGGGATTCAGCGTTTCTAACCGTCGTGGCGCTGCAGTCCGGCCCCCTGATCAATGACGCACCGATCGCAGGCGCCAACGACGGGTTTTTCAGCTATACGCGGGATGTCGTGATCCCCGGTTCACAGCTGCTCGCCAACGATCGGGATTTCGACGGAGATCCGCTCACCATCGTTGCCGCCTCATCGACCACGTCCGGCGCCGTTGTTTCGGTTACACCCAACGGCGATGTCAGTGTTGTGGCTGCCCAAGGATATACCGGTCTCGTCACGTTCACATACACGGTGTCCGACGGGCGCGGTGGACAGACGACAGCGGCGGCCAACGTCACCATCGTGCCGAACGCGGAGCCTGCGCTCACTGGCGCGGCACTTGCCAACCAGCAGATCAATGCAGGTGAAGATTTCGCTTACACCATCCCCATCGACACGTTCAGCGATGCCGATGGGCATCCGCTGTTCTACTCCGCCGATCGTGCAGATGGCAGCGCACTTCCTTCGTGGCTCACGTTCAACGCTGCTACGCGGCAGTTTCAGGGAACGCCGCCTCCCGGCTTCAGCGGCAACATCGAAATCCGAGTGACGGCCAGCGATAGCATCGCGTCAACCAGTACGTTTTTCGTTGTTTCCGTCGCCGGGAACACGCCGGGCCTCACGCTCGTCGGCACGGCCGGTCGCGATGTTCTGACAGGTGGCGCGGGCAATGACAGCATCACCGGCGGGCGGGGCAGCGATGTTCTCTCCGGGCTCGGCGGCGATGATGTGTTCTTCGTCAGCGGGAATGCAGGATCGGACACCTACAATGGAGGCGATGGATTCGATACCATTCGGGGCAGCAGCGGCGATGACATCATCGGACTCCGCGGCGGCACCAGTCTTCTGATAGGGATTGAAGCTATCGATGGCGGCGATGGCTTCGACATCCTGAGGCTTGATGGCTCCGCAAACGTGCTCAACCTTTCTGACGTCACGTTGACCAGTGTCGAGCAGATCGAAGCCGGCGGCGGCGGGGATCGCATCACAGGATCCGCCGGCCATGATGTGATCGTGGGTGGTGCAGGAAATGACGTTCTCGCTGGCGGGCTTGGCAACGATACGTTTGTGTTTTCGGGACGGCAGGGCAGCGATAGCTTTGACGGCGGAGCCGGCTTCGACACCATAAGGGGGTCGGCGGGAGCCGACATTCTGCTGCTTAGCCGGGGCACCGACGATCTGATCTCAATCGAGGCCATCGACCTTGGAGGCGGCGTCGATATCCTGCGGACGGGCGGCGGCGCGGACATCGTCGATCTGTCGGCGATCGCCGTCAGCGGACTGGAACGCATCGAAACCGGCGCCGGAAATGACCGCATCATCGGAACCGCGGCCAATGAGATTCTTTCCGGCGGCCCTGGGCAGGACGTGTTTGTTTTCCGGGGTCAGTTTGGACACGACACCATCGAAGACTTCCAGTTGCTCCTTGGGCCGCGGAGAAATGGTGATGTGATCGATGTGAGCGATCTGGGTTTTCAGTCCTTCTTCGACATTCTCGCAAACACTCAACAGGTCGGGCAGAACAGCGTGATCCGAGACACGGATACAGACTCCTCCATTACGCTTCTGAATGTCGCAAAGTCTCTGCTGCAGCCGGACGACTTCGCCGTCTGACAAGGCTTTTCTGGACCCGCCTGCGCATGCAAATCTCGCAAACGGTTTGGGATGCAAGAGGCGGGACCGGTGGGAGTAAGCTTTAAGCGCGGCGACCTGCGACGCACAGCAATCGCGGCAATTGCTACACTCTGGCTGGCACTTCCGGTGCGCGGCGAGGACTGTCTTGAGGGGCAGCTGGAAAGTCGAGCCGTTACGCGGGTTGAGAGCGCGGCAGCCTTTACTCTCGATGACGGTTCAAGTTTGAAATTGATGTCGCTGTCCGTTCCCAGCGCGCGTGATGTGGCGGCTTCCGTTGGCGAGTGGGCGCCAGAGGTCAATGCGCGCGCGGCTGTAGACGCGCTCGTGCGGGATCGGCGTATCGAGATCGTAGCGTCAGGAGCCTTTCGCGACCGGTACGGCCGCCGGGTTGCGCACGTCTACGGAGCAGGTCGTGATGCGGGTCGATTTTGGCTGCAGTCGGCCATCATCGATGATGGACATGCGCGGGTTGCACCGTTGCCTGGCGAGACGATGTGCCTTCGAGAGCTCTTTGCGCGAGAGGCCGTTGCGCGCGCGAAGCGAGCGGGACTGTGGGCGAACCCTGCTTACGCCGTGCGATCCGCGCGAGAGACGCGAGGGCTCGAGAAGCTCGGCGGGACCTTTCAGATCATTGAGGGTTGGGTGGCAGCGGTGGGCATGAGCCGCAACGAGGTGTTCTTGAATTTTGGCCGCGATTGGAGGTGGGATTTCACGGCAGCGGTCGATCTGAAGCGCAGTGATGATCGGGAGGGTCTCGTCGCGCGGCTCAAGAACTTGAAGGGCCGGCTGGTGCGTGTGCGCGGCTTTATCGAACGGCGAAATGGACCCTTCATCTCGCTTGCGACGGCGGAGGCGATCGAAGAACTGCCGGAAGGATCTGCGGGTGGGCGATGAACCAGAAAAAATGCCCGGCACCTGCGGCACCGGGCATTCTCTATTCGGTCTCTCGGGGTAGTCAGGCGGCCTGGACTTCTTCAGGCTCACCACCACCGTTGCCCTCTTCGGCCATGCGGCGGCCCTTGGCGCTCTTGGACAGGACTTCCGTGATGCGCTGAACGGCGCCGCGATCATCGAGCTTTTCGACAGCTGCGATTTCACGGGCCATGCGATCGAGGGCGTCCTCGTAAAGCTGGCGCTCAGAGTAAGACTGCTCGGGCTGCGCTTCGGAGCGATAGAGGTCGCGCACGACTTCAGCGATGGAGATGAGGTCGCCGGAGTTGATCTTTGCAACGTACTCCTGAGCGCGACGGCTCCACATGGTGCGCTTGATGCGTGCGCGGCCCTTGAGGATTTCCATGGCGCGCTTGACGATATCGTCATCGGCGAGCTTGCGCATGCCGACGCTCTGCAGCTTGCCCGTGGGCACGCGCAGCGTCAGCTTCTCCTTCTCGAAGTTGATGACGAACAGTTCGAGCGCCATGCCGGCGATTTCCTGCTCTTCAATACCGATGATGCGGCCGACGCCGTGCGCCGGATAGACGACGAACTCGTTCGTCTTAAATCCATGACGCGAATTGACCGGCTTCTTCTCGACGGCCTGCGCCTGGCGCGCAGCTGCAGCCTTCTCGGCTATGGCTTTGGGCGAAGCTGGAGCAGCGGCCGCCGGCGCGGGAGTTGGAGCCGGAGCCTGAGCCGGTGCAGTGATCTTGCTGCTGGCCGGAGCTTTTGACACGGAAGCGGGCACGGCGCGCGCTGGAGGCGCGGCATGAACCGTGGCCTGGGCAGCCTGGGCGCGATGAGCCGCGAACGCCTGAGCGGCCTTTGCTGCTTCCATGCGCGGCTGCGATGCCACAGCCGGCTTCTTGGCCGGTGCAGCTGGTGCGGCGGCAGCCTTCACGGGAGCGGCGGGCTTTACAGCGGCAGCAGGCTTCGCAGGAGCGGTAACTTTGCCGACAACTACTTTTTGCTGCGGCTTTGCAGCGGCAGGCTTCGTAGTTGTCGTTGTTGTCGCCGCCGACTTGGGAGCGGCGGCCTTGGGCGCTGCAGCGGGCTTCTTTGCGTCCTTTACGGGAGCCTTCGCTGCGGGCTTGCGTGCCGCAGCGGCCACAGGGCGTGTGTTCGATGCCACAGTGCGAGCGGCTGTAGTCCCGGATCCCGACTTTTTAGGTTGAGCGACGACTTTCGCTGTCTTAGCTTTCACCACAGTCTTTTTCTTCTGGGTCATGCGCGTCGCTCACTCTCAAAGGTCTACTTCGAACCGCCAGATACAAGTGCCCGTCGTCCGATTTCAGAGAAACCGCCGCCTGGATCAGGGCCGCAGGCGGTTAAACACGGCTAAGGGTCCCCTAACCGCTCATTGTTCCCTCTTTTTGGCGTCTTGGACGCGCCTTCATCCCCATCCTTGTTGTCGATGGCGTCGCGAGCTGCCTAACCGCAGAGCGAACCTCGAAGCGCGTCAAACCACCGAGCGGCCTATGTGGATGTTTTCACCCGCATTTGTTCGCACTCGGTTCTGGTGTATCCACCAATCTTCAAAACCATAGCACAAACTTCGTGGAAAATGAAGGGCGGCGCCGCGCGGCGCTTTATACGACCTTAAGCGCGGTACCCCAGGCCGGGTTTCCCTGCCGACGCCAAACGGCGTCTTCCCCCAGCCAGAAAAATACTAAGCTCTTGACATAACAGCCTTGTAGCTGTGGTCAGTCGCCCTCGCCGGGGTTGGGAGTGAAATACTTCTCGAACTTGCCGGCCTCGTCTTTGTGAGTATCTGCGTCGGGAAGAGCAGAGCGCTTGGCCGTCAGGTTCGGCCATTTATCCGCATACTCACGGTTTAGCTCAAGCCACTTCTCCAGGCCCGGCTCCGTGTCGGGCTTGATGGCATCGACCGGGCACTCAGGCTCGCAGACGCCGCAATCAATGCATTCGTCCGGGTGGATGACGAGCATGTTCTCGCCTTCGTAGAAGCAGTCGACCGGGCACACCTCGACACAATCGGTGTACTTGCACTTGATGCACTTATCATTGACGACGTAAGTCATTAGTTCCCGTCCCGTTCCGAACCGATGCCGGCGCCGCGCTGAGTGTGGCGGTTAGGTCTCTTAGCGGCGTCGCCAGGGCGGCACAATGCGAAAAAAGGTGATGATCAACCTTGCGGCATGGGGACCCTGTGCCGGAGTGAGATGCATCAGAATTCTCCCTTCAGGCGATCGATCAAACGACGGTCGCGCTTGGTCGGACGTCCGCTTCCGCTGTCACGGTGACCGGATGGTCCATTGGCTTGGGACTCGGGGGTGCCGTCCGCGTTCGCGCCCACGGGAGTCGCGGGCGCCGACAGATCATCGAACAGGTGGCGCGCGATTTCGGCCGAGCCGCGGCGGTCGCCAATCGCTTTCACCGCGAGAATACGAACGCGGGGGCCGACGGACGCTGTGATCACGTCGCCGACTTTCACGGCGTGGGCCGGCTTATCTGTTTTGACCCGGTTGATGCGGATCTTGCCGCTTGAGACGAGCGCTGCTGCTTGAGTGCGCGTTTTGACGACGCGCGCGCACCACAGCCACTTATCGAGCCGCTGCGAGGTGGCAACGGAGCCACCGGGCGTTTCAGCGCTCTCGGCGTCGTTACCCATTCTCAGCTCTTGTCGCGACGCGCCTGTTCGAGTTGTGAGCGCAGGGCGAGCAGAGATGCGAAGGGCGAATCCGCCTCCGCACTCGCCTTGTTGCGCGGGGGCGCGGCGGAGATGGCGCGCGGCTGATTGCGCTCGTCGTTGCGGCGGCGGTCACCGCGATCGCCGCGATTTCCACGATCTCCACGATCTGGCCGGCCATCGTTGCGCTGCTGCCCCTTGTGCGGAGCGCGATCGCCGCCAGGTCTATCGTTGCGCTGGCCCGGATCGCGGTTGCCGCGATTGTCGCTCCGGCGATTGCGTTCGCGATCCGCGCGGGGCTGCTGCTCGTTGGCGGGTGCGCCGCTCTGGCCTTCGGCGGCAACGGCGGATGGTGCAGCGTCACCTGCGGCAGCCGGGGCGGACGTTGCAGGGTTCTGATGAGGATGGCCCGGCCGGCGCTCGCGGCGGCGATTGTCGTTGCGACCTGCGCCGCGATTTTCGCCGCGATTGTCGTTGGCGGCCTTCGCCGCGGTGGTCGTGGCTTTCGCGATGGTGGCGGCGCGGTCGCCAGATTTCTTCGTACTGCACTTCGGCGGGCGCTGCAGATGGTTCCGCCGATACGACAGGTTCGGCAGCGGATGCGGTTTCACCGGATGCTGCTTCGGCAACCGGTTCCACCACCGAAGCTGTTTCGGCCGGTGCTTCCGCAGTGACCGTGACGTCCGCGCTGGTGTCTTCGCTGACCTGTTCTGTCGATGACGCTGCTGCGATGGGCTGGGTTGCCGGCACCTTGATCGGGCGGCGATCCAGCCTGAAGCCCAAAGCCTTTAGAACTTTGCCCAGTTCTTCGGGCGAACAGCCGAGGATCGACATCATCTCGGGTGTCGCGGTGAAGCCGCCATCGCCCGTCGAGCCCTTTGGCGGCTTGGCTTCCGGATCGCGGTTGGAGCGCCAAGCGAGCAGCGGCCGGATCATGTCGGCGAGGCGTTCGAGCATATCGAAGCGGATCACGCGCGGGCCACACACATGGTAGCCGAAGGCGCGGTAGAACGCTTCCGGGAGTTCCGCATTCGCCGGCGCTGAGGTCAGGCCTGCACGCGGCGGTTCGGGCAGCTTATCGGGGTCAAGACCGGCGGCGGCCGCGTGCTTCAGCGACCAGAGCGCCAGTGTCAATTCCGCAGGACCAGGCTTCAACAGAAGCGGGAAATGAATGTTGAAGGCTCCGAACCGAACGCCATATCTGCGCAACTGCGCACGGGCCGTCTGATCCAGGCTCTTCAAATCGTCGGCGATCGCTTCGCGTTTGAGGACGCCGAAGTTTTCCTTCAGCTGAAAAGCGATGCCACGTGCGAGGCCTGTGACATCCTCGGCTTTCGAGAGTTCGACAAGCGGCTTCAGTTTATCGGCGATGGTTTCTGTCACCCAGCTTTCAAGGCGCGCCTCGATCTTGTCGCGATCGGGGGCGGACAGATACTCATCGACGAGGAGTTCGATGGACGGCTTCAGCGGATCTTCGCCTGCGTGGAGTTTTGCGATCTCTTCACCGCGCCACAGGATCTGGCCTTTGCGATCGATCTTGAAGGCATCGGCCTGGGCCGCCGCGACGCGCCGGGCGCGCATCGACAATTCACCGGAGAGCACATGGGCCGCGGCGCTGCGCGCAGCTTTGCCGTGCACACCCTCAGCCTGAGCATCCGGTGTGAAGCGGAAGCCACGCAAGCGGCCGACAAAATGCTGCTCCACATTGATGGAGCCATCGTCTTTGATTTCTGCGTTCAACTCTTCTTTATCCCGCATGCCCTTCATGAGTGCGCTGGTTCTGCGATCGACAAACCGCTGCGTCAAGCATTCGTGCAGCGCATCGGAGAGGGCATCTTCGATGGCGCGCGTGCGGCCCTGCCAGTGGGCCGGATCTTTCAACCAATCGGCCCGGTTGGATACGAACGTCCAAGTCCGGATGTGCGCGAGCCGCGTGGCGAGGGTATCGATGTCGCCGTCGGTGCGGTCGGCCATCGCCACCTGGCGGGCGAACCAATCCTCTGCGATGCGGCCCGTCGGCCCCATCAGGTCTTTATAGAGCGTGGCGATGAGTTCGGCATGGTTGGCGGATGAAATTTTCCGGTAGTCGGGGATCTGACAAACTTCCCAGAGCCGCTGAACGGCTGCCGGAGAGGTGGCGAGACGGGCGATGTCGTCGTCGTCGGCGACCGTTTCGAGGGCGATGACGTCGTCCGTCATGCGGGCGCGGATGAGGCGCTGCTCGTTGGGGAGCGTCTTCAGGCTCTCGCGCAGGCGATTGAGTGTGCGGAAGTCGAGTTCGCGGTTGCGCCACTGGAGAACCCGCACCGGATCGAAAGTGTGCTGCTCGATGCGTTCGACGACTTCCGGATCAAGAGCGTCGCAGGATCCTGTCACGCCGAAGGTGCCGTCGTTCATGTGACGGCCGGCGCGGCCGGCGATCTGGGCGAGTTCCGACGGCGTGAGATTGCGGAAGTTCTGGCCGTCGAACTTGCGGGTGGCGGAGAAGGCGACGTGATCGACGTCGAGATTGAGGCCCATGCCGATGGCGTCTGTGGCGACGAGAAAATCGACATCGCCGGACTGGTAGAGTGCGACCTGGGCATTACGGGTGCGGGGAGACAATGCGCCGAGGACAACTGCGGTGCCGCCGCGCTGGCGCCGGATCAGCTCAGCGATGGCGTACACGTCGGTGGCCGAGAAGGCGACGACGGCGGAGCGCTGCGGCAGGCGCGTGATCTTTTTCTCACCCGCATAGGTGAGCTTGGAAAAACGCGTGCGCGCGATGAAGTTGGCACCGGGGATCAAGTCGCCGATGGCGCCGCTCATGGTCTGCGCGCCGAGGAGGAGTGTTTCGGAGCGTCCGCGCGCATGCAGCAGGCGATCGGTGAAGACGTGACCGCGCTCGGGATCGGCACAGAGCTGGACCTCGTCGATGGCGAGGAAGTCGACATCGACATCGCGCGGCATGGCCTCGACGGTCGCCACCCAGTAGCGGGCGCGCTCGGGCTTGATCTTTTCTTCGCCGGTGACGAGAGCGACTTTGTCGGCGCCGACGCGGGCGACGATCTTGTCATAGACCTCGCGCGCGAGCAGACGCAGCGGCAGGCCGATCATGCCGCTTTCGTGGCCCAACATGCGTTCGATGGCGAGGTGGGTTTTTCCGGTGTTCGTCGGTCCCAGCACCGCGGTGACGTTGCGGATGCGAGATTCGAGGTCGATGCCCATCAATGGCCCTCTGGCGTGGCGGCCCCGGCTGGCGGGGTGACCTTGGCATTGCACCGCCGGGAAGGGAGATCAAGGCTTTCTTGCTGGCCATAGGCACGAGACAAAAAGCCATCAGGGCCACCCGGACCTGCCAAAGAAAATGGGCGGACCTGAGGGTCCGCCCGTTCTCGTGTCCGCACCAGGACGGCGTCAGTCGACCAGAGCGATCTGGGCCAAGCCGGGGGCGTCGATGTCGTAACGGGTCGCCTCGAGGGAAACGCTTCCGGCGATGGTCGGTATGGCAACGCGGTAGGGCGCCCAAATCCCGGCCTCGGGAATGGGGCGGAACGTGACTTCTATCCCGGTGCTCTCGGCGAGGGCTTGCGTGTCGGCGTTGGCGCGGTAACCGGCGATGGGCGTGTATTTCACCCGGCAGACGATGCCTTGGACGGTGGCGCCATTGCGGCCGGCAGGGACGGCTTCGCGGCGGGACTGGATCAGGGCAACATCGAAACGCTGTTTACCGTCGAAGACGGCAAGTTTGCGGCCACATGGCTGGGCGGCGGGGCGGCTCACGGCGACGACGGCGCTCAAGGGATCGATGACGGATTTGACGTGAGCGGCGCGCAGGGGGACGAGGTCGGGCGGGTCGATGGTTTCGGGAAGGGCGGTCAATGAGGTGACGGTGCCCTTGGTGAAGCCCATGCGGACCGCGCCGGATTTCGAGGTGCCTTCAAACTGAAAATCGTAGCCGCTCGGTTCCATTGAATTGGCGGAGATCGTGCCGGCTGAGCGGGTGACACCCTTCCAGCGGAATGCGCCCAGCAGGGCTGAGATTTCAACGTGCGAACTCGCGGAATAGGTGCGGCCGGCGGTGCGCTGGTCGATGCGCACGGTGCCAATGTCGAAACCGTTGAAATATATGGAGTATTGGCCGGATATCTCGATCGGAGGTTCGGGCGAGGGGTCGGCGAGTGCCGGGGTTGGGTTCCCCAGTATGAATTCGACCCCGACCGCCGCGAGGATGGCGAAGCTGGCACTGGCCCATTTGCGGCCGCGAACGCACGTCACTGACATGATTACACCACTGGTACACGGCGCCGCGACTTGGGGAGCGGCCGCCTTTGAACACGCTACATTTCCGGGCAGAACCCGGCGTTCCGATGTCCCAACGTGGACCAAAATCGTAAAGACTTCGCTTCTTCTCGGCCTCATTCGGGACATTGGGGTTTGCGGAGGGTGTCAGGGGGGTATCAGGCAGCCGGCGCTTGACGCTTTTGGGTGGTCTCAGTATAGAACCGCCACTGCCCCGCTGGGATGACCGGCGGGGCCCTTCATTTTTGGACGGATGCCCGTGACGGGCCCGCGCGACCCGGGATGGGCACCGCGCGATCATCTAGGAGATGCGACCCATGACCCGTCGGTGCGAATTGACCGGCAAGCTGCCGATGGCCGGACAGCTCCGCAGCCACGCCGAAAACAAGACCAAGCGAACATTCCGCCCGAACCTCGTCAACGTCACGCTGCTGAGCGAGGCGCTGGACCGTTCGGTGAAGGTTCGCGTGAGCGCACATGGCCTGCGTTCGGTGGAGCACAACGGCGGTCTCGATGCCTACCTGTTGAAGGCGAGCACCGAGCAGCTTTCGCCGCAGCTGCAGAAGCTGAAGCGGGACCTCGTGAAGTCGAAGGCCGCGGCTGCCGCTTAAGCGGTTCGGCTGACGAAATTGCAAGGCGCGGGAGCTGTCGGCTCCCGCGCCTTTTTCGTGCGCGCTTCAAGATTGCGCGCGTTCGCGGAGGGTAAACTGCAACAGAAGCGTGCGCTGGATGACGGTGTTGAAGTTGTCATCCGAGATGAGGGTCAGGACGGTATCGCCGTTCGGTGCAGGGTGGACGGCGAGACCTTCCATGTTGTCGATCTCATCGGATAGGTCGGCTTGGATCAGCACTTCGCCGTCGAGGATGGCACCGGGCTTTACATCTGCGGCTTCAATGCGGCGCAGGCGCATGCGGACACCATCGAGAAAGGTGAAGCGGCGTTCGAGCAGGATCAGCGTCCCGTCGTCCAATGATGCGGCGGCGGTCAACGAGAAGCCGTCGTGCGAGACGACTTGCAGTGGCTTTGCGCTGCCACGGACCCAGATCCAACCGGTGTGACGGCCGTCATCGCGCGCATTTTCGGAGAACGCCACCAGGCGTCCTTTGTTGGGACCGCCTTTCAGCACGGTCATGGCTTCCATGCCGTCTTTGGAGAAGCGGCGCAGGCCCGGCGGAGGCTGGAGAACTTCAAGCGGTCGTCCGAGGCTGGCGTCGGTGACGGCGTAGCGGACGATGCGGTTGAAGTTTTCAAAGGAGACGAGCGCTTCGCCGCCGGAAAGTGTTCCGCTCAGCAAGGCCAGTTCCTCAGCATCGAGATCGCGCTGGCGGCGCAGCGGTTTACCGTCGCTGCCCATAAGGGAGCCGATCATCGCATCGGCAAGGCCGACGGGGCGAGTGCCGGAATACTGCAGGCGCGCTTTCAACCAGCCGCCGGCATCGGAGATCGCCATGAGGTCCTGCCCGTCGGCGGAGAGGACGAGACCGGAATAGCCGCCGAATTTTTCGCTGTCCGTGGAGAGCACCAGCCCGCCGCGCCAGATCAACTTTCCAGACGTGCTGCCGGGCTCGCCCGATCGTGAGAACGTGGTGATTGGTTGCGCCGTGATCGTGATGGGCACAGGCTTCGATAGTGCCAGGAGCGGCTTTGCACCGGCCGTGAAGGTGAGCGCGCCCATTATGAAGCAGGCAGTGGCGAGTGCGGTGGCGACGGCATGCGCGGCGGATGTGCGACGGAGCGGCATCACAACACCAATTGGACCGATGAGCAGATCAAGGCAACGCCGTTGCAATCGCATCAAAGCCTTCAGGATTTCTTTCGGGGCGCGGAAAAATACAAGTTATGCCGGCATAAGCACGGCAAAACCGTCATCAAGCGTGCGACGGAGCAGCGTGCGGTAACGGGCGAAGTCGGGCTGGCCTTGCGAGATACGGCCAAAAACATACTTTGACGAGGCTTCGATTGGTGTGAGCGCGATGGGCGCAGCCACGGGCGATAACTGTGCGCCACGGCCAGAGAGGAGCGTGGCGAGAATGCCGTGCATGCTGCCTTGGCTCGTCGGACGCGACAGGATCGCGAGCCTGTGCTGTCCGTGTCGATTGGTGACAAGGTAGATGTGGCCGGTCTGATTGGGCATCGCAATCAAACCATGCTGCGCAAATGCGCCGTCAGCGCGCTCGGTTTCGTGAAAGGTGAGGCAGCCGCGCTGGTCGTCCCAGCGGAATTCGGTACGGTAGGCGGAAATGGAGGACCGTTCGCCGAAGCTTGGGACCAGCGTGAGGTAGGAGCCTTCCAGCCATGTGACCTGGGCGCGTGCGTAGTTGCCAAGATCATCGGCGGCAATGATCGGGCGGTCACCGGAACGTCTGGCGCCGTTGAGACGCGAAGGCCGCAACGCGACGCCGAGCGCTTCCTCCAAGCGGACCAACGTCGCCAGCGTGAAGGTGCGGCGGCCGGAAAGAACTTTTTCAAGCGTCGAGACACTGATGCGAGCGTCGTCGGCCAATCGCTGGCGCGAGATGCGGCGCCGCGCCAACTCTTCGCGAACGCGCGCAATGACGTTTTCGACATCATCACTGGATAGGTGCCGATCGGGCATGACTGCCACGCACTCTCAAACTGGGACAAACGAGAGCACATATCCGCACACAAACGGGCAGGATGAGGGCAACGGTTGCTGAACGGGGCGTTCAGAGCCGGTTCATGCGGAAAGTGGCTTTATCTCGTTACGCCGGATCGATGGCGCTGACGCGCCGACCTGCACCGGACGAAGACAACGAGGAGACTGACATGAAGCGCATTTTGACCGCCGCCCTGCTGTCGAGCGGCATTCTTTTCGCAGCCGGGGCCGCGCCCGCATCCGCCGAACCCGGCCATGGCCGCGGAGAGATTCATCGCGATGGCGGCTTTCGCGATGGCGGCGCACGCGGGTTCGACGAAGTGGGATATCGTCATGGTTGGCGTCACCGGCACGCACGCCGCCACTGCGGCTGGGAACGCGTCTGCTTCCGCAACCGCTGGGGCGTGAAGCGCTGCCACATGGAACGCGTCTGCCACCCGCGCTGGCGCTAAGATGTGAGTGATACCAGAGAGAGCCCGGTTCCTTCGTGGAGCCGGGCTTTTTTTGCGCCATCCGACTCCGCTGTGCGGAGCCGGCCGGATGGCGAAGACATTGTTGCGCCATCCGACTCCGCTGTGCGAGCCGGCCGGATGGCGGGGAAGATGGTGACTTAGATTTTTTCCCCGGGCGCGTAGGTTGCCAGGGCGAGGGCGTGAAGGCCGCCCGCAAGTTCCTCGGCGATGAGTTGATTGACCATCCGGTGGCGAGCCACTCGTGACTGACCTGTGAATTTGTCCGACACAACGAGCACGCGAAAATGACTTTCGCCCGTACCCGGCGAAGACCGATGGCCTGCGTGCATCTCGCTCTCGTTTATGACATCGAGCCGCACGGGTTCAAGTCCGACCATGAGCTTTTCACGTAAAGCAGATTCAATCGACATCGTGCGTGTCCCTTGAGGGTGCCATCCGATTTCGCTGTCGCGGAGCCGGACGGTTGGCGAAGTGAGGCGCTGCAACTGCCTAAAAAATCCAGTGCTGGATTTTCGCTATGGCCGCGACGCAACGCATCCGCATGTGATAAGGTGCTCGGCTTGTTTCCGCCAGCGGCTCTCAGCATACTCGACACATGAAGCTCAACTCGAAGTATTTCAACTCCATCCGCCTCGGCACCAAGCGTGCTCGTGAGGAAGAAGCGCGCACGGGCGGTCCTCGCTGCCAGCGCAAAGGGTGCGATCAGCCGGCGACCCATCGTGCGCCGAAAGGACGCGGGCGAGATGGTGAATACTTCGCTTTCTGCGTCGATCACGTGCGCGAGTACAATGCAACGTATAACTATTTCGACGGAATGTCGGACCGCGAAGTCGCGGACTTTCAGAAAGATGCACTGACCGGACACCGCCCAACGTGGAAGATGGCGGCCAACTCGTGGGCTCCGGGCATGCGCGAGGGCCGGACCGGAGCGCCGCGCGAGACCCCAGACACGGCCGATCCGGCGGCTGCAGGGGATGATCCGCCGCCCAACGATCCCAGCGCATTTTTCGCATGGCGGGCCCGTCAGTCGCGCTCGACGCCCGTGGAAAACCGTCGACAACTGCGCCCGCTCGAGAAAAAGGCGATGACCACGCTGGGTCTGAAGCAGGGGGCGACGAAGGATGAGATCAAGGGCCGGTTCAAGGAACTGGTCAAGCTTCACCATCCGGATGCCAACGGCGGCGACACTCGCTCGGAGGAGAAGTTGCGTGAGATCATTCAAGCCTATAATTATTTGAAGCAGGCTGGTCTCGTTTGACGGCGGCGACGTAACCTTTCGGGTCGCCGCGTTCTCGTGAACTTCCCCCATCGGGCGGCGTTGCTCCCAGCCCTATTCCTCCGGTTGCGCATCCCGATGAGTGCGCCACCGCGCTCCACCTTACGAAGGACTTCCCATGCGCGCGCCTGCCACCGCTGCCACCAAGGATATCGCCGGCTTGCCCGACCTCAAGGTTTCGGTGCGGCAGGTTTTCGGCATCGAGACGGACATGGAAGTGCCCGCGTACTCGAAGTCAGAGGAGCACGTACCGGATTTGGATCCGGATTATCTGTTCAATAGAGACGTTACGCTCGCGATCCTGGCCGGGTTCAAGCACAACCGGCGCGTGATGGTGCAGGGCTATCACGGTACGGGCAAGTCGACGCACATCGAGCAGGTTGCGGCGCGGCTCAACTGGCCGTGTATTCGCGTCAACCTCGACAGCCATGTTTCGCGCATCGATCTCGTCGGTAAAGACGCGATCGTGCTGAAGGACGGCAAGCAGGTGACGGAATTCCGCGAAGGTATTCTGCCCTACTGCCTGCGTTCGAATACGGCGCTTGTGTTCGACGAGTACGATGCGGGGCGGCCGGACGTGATGTTCGTGATCCAGCGCGTGCTCGAAGTGTCAGGCAAGCTGACGCTGCTCGACCAGTCGAAGGTGATCAAGCCGCATCCGGCGTTCCGGCTGTTTGCAACAACGAACACGATCGGGCTCGGCGACACGTCCGGGCTCTACCATGGCACGCAGCAGATCAACCAGGGTCAGATGGACCGCTGGTCGCTGGTGACGACCCTCAACTACCTGCCGCATGACGACGAGGTGAAGATTATCCTCGCAAAGGTGAAGTCGTTCGCCAAGACGGATGTGAAGCGCAAGCAGGTTGGCGCGATGGTGCGGGTGGCGGACCTGACGCGGTCGGCCTTCATCAACGGCGATCTCTCGACCGTCATGAGCCCGCGCACGGTGATCACGTGGGCGGAGAACGCCGACATTTTCGGCGATATCGGCTTTGCGTTCCGCGTCACGTTCCTCAACAAGTGCGATGAACTGGAGCGTCCGCTGGTGGCGGAGTTCTATCAGCGCGCATTCGGTGAGGAACTGCCGGAGAGTGCCGCCAACGTGGCGTTGAGCTGAACGATCGCTGATGGCCAACACACCGCCAACGAAGCGTAAGGAAGCACCGGCCGAGCCGCTCAAGCGCGTGGTCGGGTTAACTGTGCGCGCGGTGGCGGGTGACGAGAAGGTGCATGTCGACTTCTCGCCGGGCAAGCCCGGCATCGACGGGCATCATGTGCAGCTGCCGGAGCCGGCGCGCGTGCCTTCAAAGCGCGAAATAGCTGTGGTGCGCGGCTGGGCGGATAGTCTTGCGCTGACGCTCGCCTGTCACGACGCGAAGCTGCATCGCAAGCTGGCGCCGCAATCGGGTGACGCGCGGGCCGTGTTCGAGGCGGTCGAGCGGGCGCGCGTGGAAGCGATCGGCGCCAATCGCATGGATGGCATGGCGGGCAATCTCGCGGCCAAGTGCGAGGACTATTTTGCGCACGGGCGTTTTGCCAACGTGTCGTCGCGCGAGGATGCGCCGCTCGACGAAGCATTGGCTTTGATCGTGCGTGAGAAGCTGACCGGGTTGCCGCCACCGGCAACTGCGAAGGCGTTGGCCGACGTTTGGAAGCCTATTCTGGAGAAGCGTTGCGGCAAGACGCTGAAGCAGCTTGCGGCCAAGACGGGCGATCAGGAAGCGTTCGGTCGGCTGGTGCGCGATCTTCTGCGCACGCTTGAGATGGCCGAGCAGCCGAACGAGGGCGAGCAGGAAGAGAGCGAAGAGGAACAAGAGCAGCAGCCTGAGGGCGGCGAGCAGGAGACAGAGGGCGAGGAAGAGACCAACGAGGGTCAAGAGAGCTCCGGCGAAGAGCAGGAGAGCGAAGGCGAGAGCGGCGATACGGCGGAAGCGGCCGATGCCGGTGAGATGCAGGACATCGAGATCGAGGCGGAAGGCGAAGCGGAGAGTGATACCGCGGAGCCGTGGCGTCCGAACCAGTCGGTGCTCGATGCGCCGGAGAACTTCGGCTACAAGGTTTTCTCCAATAACAACGATGAAGTCGTGGAAGCGGAGAAGCTCTCCACGCCGGAGGAACTCGACCGGCTGAGGGCGTTCCTCGATAAGGAATTGCGGGTGCTGGCCTCCACGGTTTCGCGGTTGGCGAACCGCTTGCAGCGGCGGCTGCTCGCTAAGCAGAACCGCGCGTGGGATTTCGATCTTGAGGAAGGCGCACTCGATGCGGCGCGGCTGACGCGGATCATTATCGATCCGATGCACGCGCTGTCGTTCATGCGCGAGCGCGACACGGATTTCCGGGACACGATCGTGACGTTGCTGATCGACAATTCCGGTTCTATGCGCGGGCGGCCGATCATGGTGGCGGCATGCTGCGCTGATATTCTGGCTCGCACGCTCGAACGGTGCGGCGTGAAGGTGGAGATCCTGGGGTTCACCACGAAGGCGTGGAAGGGCGGAGAGGCGCGCGAGAAGTGGCTTGCAGCCGGCAAACCGCCGAATCCGGGCCGGCTCAATGATCTGCGCCACATCATCTACAAAACGGCCGATGCTCCGTGGCGGCGGGCGAAGCGGTCACTCGCGTTGATGATGCGCGAAGGTCTGCTAAAGGAAAACATCGACGGCGAGGCGCTGGCGTGGGCGCATCAGAGACTGCTGGCGCGGCCGGAACAGCGGCGCATCCTGATGATGATTTCGGATGGCGCGCCGGTGGATGATTCCACGCTGTCGGTGAATACGGGCAGTTATCTGGAGCATCATCTGCGGCAGGTGATCCACGAGATCGAAACGCGTTCGCCGGTGGAGCTGATCGCAATCGGCATCGGACACGACGTGACGCGGTACTATCGCCGCGCGGTGACGATCACGGATGCGAGCGAGCTTGCGGGCGCGATGACGGACAAGCTGGTGGAGTTGTTCGAGGAGCCGGGCAAGGTGGAGAAGAGCCTCGGTGGGCGCCCTCCGCGTGGCCGCAGTTTGAATTAAACTTGCAGGTAGCGGGCAGTGTCAGCCGCTGTCGTCTTCGTCGCGGGGGTTCAGGCGCTGGATGCGCAGGGCGGCAATCTTGTTGCGCGTCTTGCGCAAGATCTCGAAGCGGTAGCCGTAGAACGTGAAGACCTGGCCGGGCTCGGGGATCGCCTGGGCTTCGTGGATGACGAGGCCTGCGAGGGTCGTTGCTTCCTCTTCGGGCAGGTTCCAATCCATGTGCCGGTTGAGGTCGCGAATAGCCACCGTGCCATCGACGTTGACGGTGCCGTCGGCTTGCGGACGGATCGACATCTCATGCGTGTCGTGCTCGTCGGCGATCTGACCGACGATCTCCTCCAGAATATCTTCCAGGGTGATGAGGCCCTGCACCTCGCCGTACTCATCGACGACAAGCGCCATCTGCGCTTTCTTTTTCAGAAACTGGTTGAGCTGTGTTTTCAGGCTCGTGGTGTCGGGGACGAACCAGGGTTCCTGCGCGAAACTCATGATGTCGAGCTTGGCGACATCCCAGCCGACGCGGCCGAGTGCGGTCAGCAGGTCCTTGGTGTGCAGGACGGCGACGATGTTTTCCGGTTCGTCCTTCCAGAGCGGCATGCGCGTATATTGTGAACTTAGAATCTCGTCGAGGATATCTTGCGGGTCGCTGTCGACGTCGAGCGTTTCCATCTTGGTGCGATGGATCATGATGTCTGCGACCTGGAGATCACGCAAATCGAGCACGCCACCGAGCATCTCCGCATCGTGCTTCAGAACGGTGCCTTCTTTCGCCTGAAGATCGATGGTGCCGCGGATCTCATCATGAGCGGCCAGGATGTTGGCGGCGTCGTCCTTGGTCGTGGGCGTCAGTTTCAGGATCAGTGTGACGATTGCTTCGATCAAAAACACGGCCGGACGCAGGACGAGGATGATGACGCGCATGACCGGGGCGACGAGCAGCGCGATCCGGTCGGGATAGGCAATGGCGTAGGTCTTCGGCAGCACCTCGGAAAACACGACGACGACGATGGTCATCAGGATGGTCGCGTAGAAGACGCCAAATTCGCCGAACAGCTTGATGAGGAGGCTGGTCGTCACAGCGGACGCCATGATGTTCACGAGGTTGTTGCCGAGCAAGATCGTGGAAATGAGACGTTCAGGACGCTCTAGCAGCTTGTTCACGCGTGCGGCGTTTTCGTCGCCGTCGGATTCGAGTGCATGCATGCGCGCGCGCGATGCTGCCGTCAGCGCCGTTTCGGAGCCGGAGAAGAAAGCCGACAGCAGCAGGAGGAAGACGACGACGGCCAGGGTGATTGCGATTTCTAGAGACATGAGGTGCTTCGATCAGCCAACGGGGGAAATGAAGAGCGCAGTGCGTGGTGACGCAGTTGCGCGCGTTGCCGTCACGTTACCACAGGCCACCATGCACGGCTCAGCCGGCAATCTCGCGTTCGAGGAACGCGCGGACCTTGGCAGGATCGACATCGCGGGCGACAAAGGCTTGGCCAATATCACGCACCAGAATGAAGGTCAGTTTGCCATCGCGGACTTTTTTGTCCTGGCCCATCAGACGAAGAAGTGTATCGGCATCCGCCTTGTCGCCTGGAATGTCCGCGAGGCGCGTCGGAAGACCGACGGCTGAGAGATGAGCGGCAACGCGCGCGGCGGTGCCGGGAGGGCACAAGCCTTCGCTTTCCGAGAAGCGAAATGCCTGCGCCATTCCGATGGCAACACCTTCACCGTGCAAGAGCCGGCTGGAATAGCCGGTCCAGGCTTCCAGCGCGTGGCCGAAAGTGTGACCGAGGTTGAGCAGCGCGCGATCACCGGTTTCGAATTCGTCGCGGGCGACGATATCCGCTTTGGCTTTGACGCTTGTCTCGATGGCGCGGCTGAGATCGGGACCGGAGTTGCCGAAGACGCCGTTCCACTGGCTCTCCAACCACTCGAAGAAAGCGGCGTCACCGAGAAGGCCGTATTTGACGACTTCGGCATAACCGGCACGCATCTCGCGTTCGGGCAACGTGGCCAGAACTTCGGTATCGGCGATGACGAGGCTCGGCTGGTGGAACACGCCGATCAGGTTCTTGCCCTGGGGTGTGTTGATGCCGGTTTTGCCGCCGACGGAACTGTCGACCTGGGCGAGAAGCGAGGTCGGGATCTGTACGAAGCGGATGCCGCGACGGAGAATGCCGGCAGCGAAACCCGCAAGGTCTCCGATGACGCCGCCCCCGAATGCGACGACGAAATCGCCTCGCTCGAGACCCATTTCAAGCAGGCCTTCGCTAAGCTTTGTCAGTTGAGCGAAGCACTTCGTCGACTCGCCCGGCGGCAGCACGATCGACCCGGCGAAGCGGTTTTCCGCCTTCAGAGACGCTTCGACGGTCGCGAGATGATGCCGGGCGACATTCTCGTCCGTGACGATGCCGCACTTTCCTTTGCCAATGCGCGTGGCGATGAGGCGCCCCGTTTCCGGCAGAAGGCCGGGGCCGATCAGAACATTGTAACTGCGGCTTCCGAGCGAAACGGGAACTGTCTTTTCCGCGCGTGTGAGGCCGGTCATGGAATGGGCAAGCGTGGGCATCAGGGGTGGCGTCCCGTCTTTAACGATCTGCGGCTCAGGTAGCCGGAACCAGTGCGAGTTTGGCTTTGAGTGCGGCGATGACCTCATTGACGATGACGTCGTGGGGCACGTCGCGGCTCTCAATGATAATGTCGGCGTCGGCGTAGATCGGATAGCGCTTGGCCATGAGGTCACGCATGGTCGCTTCCGGATCGCCGCTCTTGAGGAGGGGGCGGGTATCGCGTTTGGAGACGCGGCGCATCAGGACGGGCAGGTCCGCACGCAGCCAGATCGAGACGCCGCGCTCGCGGATGTTGGCGCGTGTTTCGGGATTGATGAAGGCCCCACCGCCGGTGGCGAGCACTTGCGGGCCGCTGGAGAGAAGGCGGGCGATGACACGGCGCTCGCCGTCACGGAAATAGGCCTCACCATGATCGGCGAAGATCTCGACGATCGACTTGGCGGCGACGCGCTCAATTTCCTCGTCGGCATCGACGAAGCCGAGACCTAAGCGGGATGCGAGGCGGCGGCCAACCGAGGACTTTCCACAGCCCATGAGACCGACAAGCACGATCGACCGTTCGCCCAGGCGGGCGAGCAGCGCTTCGATGCTATTCATGTCTCTCGGCTGATCCATGTTGTGCCGACAGCCTCACCTGTCCCCGAATCGTGCAAACATTTCGGGGAATTGCCGTTCGCATGCCTTCGCCCCCGTGTATTGCTCATCGGGGCCGGGATTTCAAATGTCACTTAGGGAACGGCACCAGTTGTGCCGGCGCCGTAGCACTGTTTACCGTTCCCTGCGGGACCGAACATATTGGCGCCAACTTACACGGACAGAACCGCTCTCAAGGAACGGACGAACGATATGCCGAGCCTCATCCGTTTTCTGTTCATCGTCGGTGCGCTGGCCGGTCTGTTCACGGCTGGAATGTGGGTGCTGGCGACGAAGTACGAGCCCGTTCAACGGGAAGAGGTTAAGGTCGTCCCCGGCGTCAAAATCCGGAAAGAGTGAGCCTGACGGGCCATGCGCTCCCCCCTCCGCTTGCTCTCCGCCATCGCCGTGTGCGCGATCGTTGCTGTTCCGGACACGTGGGCCGGGGGCATTCCCAGCCCGTTCGCAGAGCCCGAGACGACGCGGCCAAAGGCAGGGAAACCCGTTCCACCGGCGCCGCCTCCAGGAGACGACATCTTCACGCCGGCTGAATTGTCGGCCGGGGAGAAGGCATCGACGGGCGCTATTGAACGCGAATCACTGGCTCCGCTCGATGCGGCACCTGCAGCGGGAGCACCGACCGGAAACGGCCCGTCCGGGGCGGCACCCGTCAATCCGGCTCTGCCGGCAACGATCGGTCGCAGTGAACAGCCGCCGGGATGGACTGCGTCGCCGCGGGGTGCGCTAGACGAGGGAATGGCTGAGCCGTTGCCGCAGCAGCAGCCTGGGCTTGGTGAAGGCGAACGCACGGTGATGCGCGACGACCTCTCGCCGGTGATGGCAGGTGACGGATCGGGGCTGCCCTACGAACTCTGGCAAGGCATGACGCTCGAGACGATCGAGAAGGCGATTGCAACGCTCGAAATCCCGCCGCGTTCGCCGGCGCTGCATGCTCTCTTCCGGCGGCTCATCACATCAGATGTGCCTCCCCCGCGTGGGGGCGCGAGGGACCCGCGGTTTACGGCGGTGCGCGTGGAAGCCTTAGATCGTTCGGGACTGATCGACGAAGCGTCGGCGCTGCTGGCGAAGGATGGCGGGGCCGAGGGCGATCCGGTGCTGGCTCTGCTGACGGCGCGGACGGCCATTGCGCGGGGGGACCGAGACGGGGGTTGCCGCAACGTAGAAGCGATGAACGCAGGGGCGGCGTCGCTGCCTCGTTCGCTTAAGGGGCAGTCGATTCTCGTGCGGGCCTATTGCGCCGCTGTGGGGGGCAAGCGGGAATCGGCACAGCTGCAAGTCGCGCTGGCGCGTGACGAGGGCGTGGAGGAGAGCGCCGGTCTCGATGCGATCGACGCGATTGCGTCGGGCGGCAAGCCGGTGATCGGCAAGGGTCAGAAGGTCGGGCCACTGGATTGGCGCATTCTCGAACTTGGCGGGGCGGTGGATGCACGGGCGCTCGTGGAGACGGCTGGACCGGGCGTGCTCGCCATCATTTCGCGCGACACGGCGACGGAGCCCGCGACGCGATTGGCGGCAGCGGAACGAGCGGCTCAACTGAATGCCATTTCGCCCGCCGATCTCGCGCAGGGCTACCGCACGTTTGCGGGTGGTGAGGCCGGCGCAGAGGGACCGGCACAGGCCGCCGTGCAGCATGCGGCGCTGTTTCAATCGGCCGAGGACGAAAAGACGCCGCTCAAGAAGGCGCGGCTGATCCGATCGTTTTTGGATGAGGCTCGTCGGGCGGGGATTTATTGGCCGGCGCTGCAGATGATCGCGCCGGCGGCGGCAACGCTCCCGCGCGTGCCGGAGATCGGATGGTTTGCGGAAACGGCGATCGAGACGGCGGTGGCGACGGGAGATTTCACCGGAGCCCGGTCCTGGGCCGAATTTGGCGGCACGCTCGATGGGCCGGGCAACTCAGGAAATGGCTTCGTTCATTGGCTGGCACTCGCCGACCTTGCCGATCCGGCACTCAGCGAAGGGCGCTCTCGCCATCTGGCGGCGCTGGAGGACATGGCGGCGCGGGGACGTTTCACGCCGGAACAGCTGCACCGGCTCGCGACGGTGCTCGATGCGCTGCAGATCCAGGTGCCGATCCCGCTGTGGGATCTCGCCAGCCGGACACCGCAGCCGAATACGGGCTTTCTGCCCGAGACTGGCGTGCTGAGTGCGCTGGCGGAGGCTGCGAAGAAGAAGGAGTTCGGCCACACGGTGCTGCTCGCGATGCAGTCGCTGGGGCCAAACGGGGCCGAGGGCGCGCATATCATTTCGCTCGGTGACAGCATTCGCGCGTTGCGCAGCGCGGGTCTCGATGCGGACGCGCGCAAGCTGGCGCTGGAGGCACTGTTCATGGGCTGGCCCCGGGCGGCGGGCTGAGCCATGGCGAGCGGCGACCAGACGTACATCAGCTCTTATTTGGAGATGCTCGCATCGGAACGGGGAGCCTCCCAGAATACGCTCGAAGCGTATCGACGTGATTTGCAGGACTTCGAGGGATTCCTGAGCGGACGCGGCATCGATTTCCGCAGAGCCCGGCGAGACGACATCGCGGCCTACATGGAGAATCTCGGGCGGGACGGCTTGTCGCCGGCGTCGCGCGCGCGGCGGCTTTCGGCGGTGCGGCAGCTTTACAAGTTTCTCGAAGCGGAAGGGATCGTCGGCGACAGTCCGGCTGCCGGGGCGAAGGCGCCGAAACTCGGGCGCCCGTTGCCGAAGACGCTGTCGGTGGCCGAAGTCGACCGGCTGATGGAAGCGGCAGCCAGCAGCATCGCGGGCAAGAACGGGCGCGAATTGGCGCGGGCGGTGCGATTTCATGCGCTTCTCGAAATGCTATACGCGACGGGTATGCGCGTGTCGGAACTGGTGTCGCTGCCGCGCAACGTTCTGGCGGGCGATCCGCGCGTTCTGACGATCAAGGGCAAGGGTGGGCGTGAACGGCTGGTTCCGCTCAATCCCTCCGCGCGCAAAGCGCTCGACCGATATCTGGCGCTCGGCACCGATCCTGCGGATGCGTTGGCGCCCATGCTGGTGACGAAGTGGCTGTTTCCGTCGCGCGGCGTGGAGGGGCACGTGACGCGGCAGGCCTTTGCGCAGGAGTTGAAGGCGTGCGCGGAGGCGGCGGGGCTCGATCCGGAGCGGGTGTCGCCGCATGTTCTGCGGCATGCGTTTGCCAGTCATCTCCTGGATCGCGGCGCGGATTTGCGGACGGTTCAGCAGTTGCTCGGCCATGCCGACATTTCGACGACCGAGATCTACACGCATGTACTCGAAGAGCGGTTGAAGAAGATTGTGTTCGAGCATCATCCGCTGGCTAAGCGGTGATGTCAGCGGCCGAAGGTCTGATCGGCGACGGCCGCGATGCCTTCGCGCAGGGCTTCGAAGACGCCGGGTTCCGTCATCGCGTGGCCGGCGCGTTCAATGTAGCGCAGGCGGCACTGGGAGCCCCAAGCGGCGGCGATCGCTTCGGCGGCCACGGGCGGGCAGAGAAGGTCGTACCGGCCCTGAACAAGCACGCCGGGGATGCCGCTCAAGCGCCAGGTTTCATCAAGCAATTGGCCGGGGCGGAGAAAGAAGCTGCTGGCGATGTAGTGGGCTTCCATGATCGGCGTAGGTGGCGTGCGGGCGCCCTTGGCTGACGCGCGATCCGGCAGAACGGGAGACGCGGGCGCGATTTCGGACAGGGCGCGCTCGTAGGCATTCCAGACTTGGGCAGCGGGGCCGTAAACACCGGGATCGGGATCGCAAAGGCGGGCCACATAGGCCGCTAGAGGATCAGCGCGCTCAGCGACGGGCAACTCGTGGACGAAGGCTTTATAGAGTTCGGGGCGGAAGCGCTTTGGACCATCGATGAAGGCCCACTGTATCTCTTCGTCAGTGCCGAGGAAGATCGCGCGCAGAACGAGACCTGCAACGCGTTCCGGATGGGCCTGCGCGTAGGCGAGCCCGAGCGTCGAGCCCCACGAGCCGCCGACGACGAGCCAGCGCTCGATGCCAAAGTAGGCGCGGATGCGTTCGATGTCGGCGATCTGGTGGGCGGTCGTATTGGCTTCGCGCGACAGGTATGGGTGGCTGCGGCCGGCGCCACGTTGGTCGAAGAGGATGGAGTGGAAACGGCCGGGATCGAAAAGTTCGCGATGGGCGTGCTGTGAGCCGCTCCCCGGTCCGCCGTGGAGGAAGACGACGGGGATGCCGTCGCGGTGGCCGCACTCTTCAACGTAGAGCCAGTGCCCATCGCCGACGCTCAGCATCAGAGCGTCGAAGGGGCGTTGCGGGGCTCTCGTCTCGCTCACAGGCGGGTCCTTTTCAGAGTGTTTCGTTCGGTGGGAGCGTACCCGATTGCGGAGGCTGCGCCATCCCTTCAGCGCTTCAACGGATCGCGAGGAAGGCGACCCTCCGTGGTGCCGAGCGCATCGGCCAGACGCGTTTTCGCGGTGCCGGGTTGCAGGGGCTTTTGCTGGCTTTCGTGTGGGGCCCACGCGGTCATGGTGAGCAATTCGAACGTGGCCGGCATGCGGCCGTCGGGATCGGCGAAGTTTTCGGCGTAGATTTCGCTGGCGCGCATGAGAAGACGGCGGCCGACGGGGACACGGCGGCGATCGTCCAGCACATTGCCGGCGCCCATCGCCCGCAGTTCGTGCATGAGGGCGAGCGGCGACGGGTATCGAACGCGGACGACATCGGCATCGACGACGGGAAGTGCGAAGCCGGCGCGCTGGAGCAGCCCGCCAAGGTCGCGGACATCGGCGAAGGGCGCGACTCGCGGGGATGCGCCGCCGGTAATCTCGGCCTCTGCCTCGAGCCATGCGCGCCGCAGTTCCTGCAGGGTTGCGCCGCCAAGCATGCCGCCAATAAAGAGACCGTCAGGTTTGAGGCAGCGGCGGATCTGGACAAGCGCGCCGGGCAGGTCGTTGACGAATTGGAGCGTCAAAGGGGCGACGATCAGATCGAAGCTTTCATCGGCGAAGGGGAGAGCCTCCTCGTCGGCGAGCACCGCGAGCGAGGCTTCCTTTGGGAGAAGTTCGGCGATCGTTTCCGTTTCCACGACCGAGTGGACGCCGCGACCGGCGAGCAAGCGTCCGATCGCGCCACCATGGGCGCCGAGCACAAGGGCGGCCGTGAAGTCACGCTGAATGAAGGCGAGGCGTTCCTCGACGTCATCGCGAAATCTTTCGAGGAGGAAGGCGTGGCCGGCCATCGCCGCCGCGACGCGGGATCGGCGGCGGCGTAAAAGCGCGCGATCGAAAATTTTCAGAAGATCACTCATTTAAAATCGTTGGTCCTTGACCCCTCGCTTCGGCGGCCTGTTCGGATTATCATACGTCATGTCGACCCGTGACCTCAAAACCGCGGATGCCGTCGCGTCTTCTTTCCGTCCGCGCTTTCGAGCCCGTTTGCGGCGCGCGTGGTCGGGTTTGTCCGATCTCATCCTGCCGCCGGTGTGTCTCAGCTGCCGGGAACCGATGACGGCGCACAATACGCTGTGTGCCGCATGCTGGTGCCGGATCGACTTCATTCGACCGCCAGTTTGTGACCGGCTCGGCATGCCGTTGCCCTTCGCGACCGGCGAGGTTTCCTTATCGGCTGCCGCGATGGCCAATCCGCCGGTTTACGACCGGGCGCGGGTGGCGGCGCATTATTCGGGACTGATGCGGCGGCTGATCCATGACCTGAAATTCCATGACCGGGACGATCTGACGGCTCTGCTGGGGGCGTGGCTGACCGAAGCTGGAAGCGAACTCTTGCGCGAGGCCGATCTCATCGTGCCCGTACCGCTCAGCCGATCGCGACTGCTCAGGCGACGGTTCAATCAGGCGGCCCGGCTCGGCGGAGAAATCGGCCGGCGGACGGGCATTGCCATGGACGCGCTGTCGCTGGTTCGGGTGCGAGCCACGGCTTCGCAGGTGGGACTGACCCGGGCGGAGCGAGAGGAGAATGTGCGCGGTGCTTTTGCCGTGCGCGAGGAGCGGCGCGACCGGATCGACGGGCGACGGATCGTGCTGGTGGACGACGTTATCACCACGGGAGCCACGGTCGCGGCAGCGACCCGGGCTTTACGGCGGGCGGGGGCGGGCAGCGTTTCCGTCCTGGCTCTCGCCATGGCAACCGGCGAAGGGCTTTCGGATTGATGCCGACCGAGGCTGGAAAGCGGGGGTAAACGCCCCATGCGGCATCCCTGGCCTTTCATCCGAGGGGCTCTGGCACGTAGTATGAAATCCCGTTAGCGGAAGATCAGGAGGGCCGCGCGCGATGAACACGGTGATCATCTACACGGCATCCTATTGCCCGTACTGCCATCTCGCCAAAGAACTGCTGCGCACCAAGGGCGCAACATTCGAGGAGATCGACGTGACAGGCAACGCGCAGCTGCGCTCCCAGATGGCCGAAAAAGCTGGCCGCTCGACCGTGCCACAGATCTGGATCGGGGAAACGCATGTCGGCGGTTGTGACGACCTTCAGGCCCTCGACCGTAGCGGCAAGCTCGACGGGATGCTGGCGGCCTGACGCCTTCTGAACTGCTCGCCACCCAGGACCAATAACAAGGCAACCATGTCAGACTTTTCTTCAGGGCGGGGGTTCCGCGCCGCTCTCGTGCAGCTCTGTTCCGGCCGCAGCGTCGACAAGAATGTCGATGATGCGCTGGCGCTTATTCGTGAGGCGGCGGCCGGCGGCGCGCAGTACGTGCAGACGCCGGAAGTCACGACCTTGATGGAACTGGAGACGGCGAAGCTGTTCGCAGCGGTGGAGCCGGAGGAGGGCAACACCGCCCTGCAGCGCTTTCGCGATCTGGCGGCAGAACTCAAGATTTGGCTGCACATCGGTTCGATGCCGGTGAAGGTGGCGCCTGACAAGATTGCGAACCGGGCGTATGTGCTGACGCCTGAAGGATCAGTTGCGGCGACGTACGACAAGATCCACATGTTTGATGTGGATTTGCCGGGCGGGGAGAGCTACCGCGAAAGCAAGAACTACAGAGCAGGCGACCGTGCCGTGGTGGCAGCGCTGCCGTGGGGTGGGCTCGGTCTTTCGATCTGCTACGACTTGCGCTTCCCGCATCTCTACCGTGCGCTCGCGAAATCCGGGGCCCAGTTCCTCGCGGTTCCGGCCGCGTTCACGAAAGTCACCGGGGAAGCCCACTGGCACACGCTGCTGCGCGCTCGCGCCATCGAATGTCAGTGCTTTGTCTTTGCCGCAGCGCAAGGCGGCCGGCACGAGCACGGCCGGGACACCTATGGCCACAGCCTGATCATCTCGCCGTGGGGGCAGATACTGGCCGAGGGCGGCGTTCAGCCTGGGGTCATCTTCGCCGATATAGAGTTGCAAGCGATCGAGGACGCCCGCAAGCGCGTACCTTCTCTAGGACACGACCGCCCCTTCACCGTCGAAAGCCGGAGCGGACCATGATCAAATACAGTCTGATCTGCGAGACAGGACACGAATTCGAAGGCTGGTTCCAGAACAGTGGCGCCTTCGATGTGCAGAGCGCCAACAGCTTGATCAGCTGCCCGTCGTGCGGGACGCACGAGGTGCAGAAAGCGCTGATGGCGCCTGCCGTGGCGACAGGGGCGAAAGAGACCACGCCGGTGCAAAACCACCCGACGCCTGGCGCCGGGACAACGACACACGCGTATGTTCCGCCTTCGATCCAGGACATCGTGCGCAAGATCCGCACCGAGATCGAGAAGCGGGCCGATTACGTCGGTCCTGACTTCGCCGAAGAAGCACGCAAGATCCATTACGCAGAAAGCCCGGAGCGGGGGATCTACGGCGAGGCGACATCCGATCAGGTCGCCGAACTTGACGCGGAAGGCATTCAGGTCTTCGCGCTGCCGGTGCTGCCAGAAGAGCGCAATTGATCGCGCGCGATCGGCTTCATAATTGCTTCACAGCCGCAAGATAGCCGTTGCCGGGGCTGCGCAGCCTTGCGCTGGAATTCTGGAATCGACATGACCTCATCGCCCGATCTGCCGAACGCGCCGTTTGACGTACGGGAGGATGTTCCGTCCAATCCGTCGGCGAATGCGACGATGGGAGATGTCCTGGCGGAGCGCTTGACCAGGCGCGATCTCATGCGCGGGGCTCTCGCCGTTTCGGTCGTGAGCACGACGGTGGTGCCTCTGGCGATGGCACAGGCGACGCGCCCGGTGCACGCTCAGCCGGCGCCGAAATCCAGCTTCTCCTTCGCTGAAGTTGCCGCCGGATCCGACCAGACCCACCACGTTGCTGCCGGCTATGACGCTGACGTCCTCATTCGCTGGGGCGATGCGGTGTTGCCGGGAGCACCTCAGTTCGATCCGGCCAATCCCTCGGCTGCGAGCCAGGAGACGCAATTCGGCTACAACAACGACTTCATCGGGTTCATTGCGCTCGAAGGCCGGAGTGATCGTGGGCTGCTCGTGATCAACCACGAGTACACGAATGATGAACTCATGTACTTCGGGCTCACCGGCTCGAGCCGGAAGGCCATGGTGGCGGGGCTTTCCGACGCGCAGATCCGCGCTTCGATGGCAGCACACGGCGGCAGCGTGATCGAGGTTGAACGCATCCAGGGCGCATGGCGCGTGGTTCCGGGGTCGAAGTTTGCGCGGCGGATCACGGCATCGACTGTAATGGAGATCAGGGGGCCTGCTGCGGGTCACGATCTCATGAAGACGCACGCGGATCCTTCAGGGACCCGCGTGCTCGGCATGCTCAACAACTGTGCCGGCGGCGTGACGCCGTGGGGCACGTGGCTGACGTGCGAGGAGAACTTCAACCACTACTTCTCGGGCAAGGATGTAGCGGAGATCTCACCCCTTGCAGCGGCCTACGCGCGCTATGGTGTGTCGGAGGGCTACTATCCCTGGGATCGCATCGACGGTCGCTTCGATGTGGGCCGAGAGCCCAACGAGTGCCATCGCTTCGGGTGGGTGGTGGAGATCGATCCGCTCAATCCAATTTCGACGCCGAAGAAGCGGACGGCGCTCGGCCGGTTCAAGCACGAGGGGGCGGGGAATATCGTCAACGGGGATGGCCGGTTCGTCGTCTATCAGGGCGACGATCAGCGGTTTGATTACGTCTACAAGTTCGTGACTGCCGACAAGGTCGATTTCGGCAACCGGGAGGCCAATCGCGATCTGCTCGATAGTGGCACGCTGTATGTGGCCCGGTTCGATCCCGATGGGCGCGGCGAGTGGCTGCCTCTCGTCGTGGGGCATCCGAAGCTTAGCGGCTTCAAAGATCAGGGGGCGATCCTGATCCACGCACGGCTTGCGGCTGACGCGCTCGGCGCGACCAAGATGGATAGACCAGAGGACGTGGAAGCCAATCCGAAGACCGGCAAGGTCTACGTGATGCTGACCAACAACAACAAGCGCAAGCCACAGGACGTGGATGCGGCGAACCCACGGGCGGAGAACCGGTTCGGGCACATCATCGAGATCACGCCGGACGGCGGCGATCACGCCGCGACGGGCTTCGCATGGGAGATCCTCGTCAAGTGCGGAGATCCAACGATCGCAGAGGTTGGTGCGACGTTCAATTCGGCGACGTCGAAGGAGGGGTGGTTCGGGATGCCGGACAACTGCGCCATCGATGCCGATGGGCGGCTGTGGGTGGCGACCGACGGCAACAGCGTCGAGGTGACCGGGCGCATCGATGGGCTTTTCGCGATGGAGACTGAGGGCGACCTGCGGGGAACGTCGCGGCTGTTTTTCCGCTGCCCAACGGGCGCGGAGCTCTGCGGGCCTTGCTTTACGCCCGATCTAGAGACGCTGTTCGTTTCGGTCCAGCATCCGGGCGAAAGCGAAGACGATAACGTGCCGGCGACAGCCGAGACGCCGACTACGCGCTGGCCTGACTTCAAGGACGGTATGCCGCCACGGCCTAGCGTCGTCGCCATCACGCGCAAGGGCGGCGGCAAGATCGGCGTCTAGCGAACAGCGGTCAGTTCGACAGCGATCGGCTTGACAGTGATCAGCTCGACTGGCCGCTATCCATCAAAACGAAATCTTCGCCGCTGCGGGTGTCGGGGTGAGACGGCAGCTCGGTGGTGATCAGAACCATGCCCGGATGCATGCGGTCGGCGATGGCCGTGCGCACCTGATCGTCGGCTTTGATGCGCTGGAGAACGGCTTCGTCCGGCTGGCCGAGCGGGATACCGGTTTGGTCGTGGTGAGTGATGGCGTGCCACGTCAGACCCTGGCGGCCTTCGTGGGCGCCGATCAGCATGAAGACATGGCGGCCGAGTGGCGTTGACGGGTTGGTGATGGTGGCTGGTCCGCTGGCGACCGTCTTGCCATTCTCAAGCACGGTGATGGTCATGTCGCCGTGACTGACGATGATCGATGTGGAGGTTTCACCTTTGACGACTTCGGTTTGCCAGGGAAGCTTTTCGCCTTTGAGATTCGACTGGACGGATATGAACTCGGATTCGGCGTAGTCGCTGAGGACGAGGCCGGGATGGGTGACTTCCTTGGGATCGGTGTGGCTGCCGGCAAGGATGACCGGCGTTCCAACGTGGGTGACGCCGAACAGGACTTCGGAGAATTTTACCGGAAGGCGCACGCAGCCATGGGACGCTGGGTAGCCCGGCAGATTGCCGGCGTGCAGCGCGACGCCATTCCAGGTCAGGCGATTCATGTTCGGCATGGGCGCATCGTTGTAGGTGGACGAGTGGTGGTTCTTGTCCTTCTCCAGGATGGTGAAGACACCCGTGGGTGTTTCATGGCCCGGCTTTCCGGTGGAGCAGGTGGACACGCCGATGCGGATGCCATTGCGATAGACAAAGACACGCTGTTCCGGGATCGAGACGATGATGGCGACTGGCCCTTCGGGAGAGCGTTCCGGGTGCCAGGTGAACTCGCCGGGCTTGAGGTCCTCGATCTTTTTATAGACAGGGTCGGCGGAAATTCCGGTGCCGAGGCCGAACAAGCCCACGCCGGCCGCAAGACCCGACAACACGCCGCGACGATCAATAACGCGCATACATTCCCCCGTTTGCCGGCTTAAAATTCCACGACTTTGTCGAGCACGAGTTTCCAACCGGCCTCGCCGGGCTTGAGCTTGTATTGAAGCTGGCGCCATTTGCCGTCGTTGCCGATTTTGAAGCGGGTGACGAGAGACGTCTCGACGACCGCACTTTCATCGCCGCCCGCGTAGCCAGCAGCGAGCTTCGGATCCTCGGTGAAATCGGGCACATAAATCTGCGAGATGCTCCTCTTCTTATTCACGGCGTAAGCAATGATGCCGCCGCGTTTCGGATCGCCGTTCGAGGCGGTGAAGACGTAGATTTCGGGATCGCCGTTGGAGTCGATGTCGGCGACTTCGGCGCGCAGCACGCGGCCGGCGATGTCGTGCGTCACGGGATCGTTCACGGCTTTAAGACCGGACGGCTTGATCGTGAGCTTGGACGTGGCGCCATTTTCGGCTGCGGATACTTCGAAGCTGATGCCTTGCAAGGTGAGTGTTTCATTGTAGCCCGATGCGGCGGCGGCACACGGCAGCGCGGCCAGCATGAGAAACGTGGAGAGGAGGGTCGGGGCGACCTTGCTCATGTTCAGCCTTCGATTATTGCGGCTCTGACTGGCACGCTTCGGCGGGGGCGGTTTCGATGACCGCATAGCGGCCGTCTTGGGTCAGCACCTGGATGCAGGTTTTGGTGGCTGCGTTTTTCCAGAAGGTTAGCTTGCCGTCCTTGGCTTCGGCACCGTGGTGGAACTCGTAGCCGCGGGTCTGGAGTTCGGATTCACCATCGCGCCCCTTGATGCCGACAAGGTCGGAGACGTCGGAGGGCTGGGCTGCCATGGCCGCAGACCCCACCAGGAGGAAACCGGCGCCAAGCCGCCTGATCCGTCTTTTCAGACGCATGACCCACCCCACGGACACTCACTTATGCCCCTACGTAACAGGCGAGCCGCCGATTAGACCATCCCCAAAAGATCGACCCAAGGCGGGATGCGGGGACGACCTGGGCCATCATCGGGTTGGGACGAGTTGTCCTTTTGAGAGGCTGGGGTCTTGCCCGGCGGCCGAACCCGGCTACAACCAGGGCTCCGTCAGCCGCCGTCGCGCGCGGCCAGCGACCTGGAGAGCCCACCCCATGAACGTGCACGCCAAGCCGGAGACGGCCTTCAAACGTGAAGACGCCGAGGTCCGCCATGACTGGACCCGGGCGGAGGCGCTCACCATTCATGACATGCCCTTGATGGACCTGCTGTTTCGGGCGCAGACGGTGCACCGTCGGCACTTCGACGCCAACCGGGTGCAGATGAGCCGGCTGTTGTCGATCAAGACGGGCGGTTGCGCGGAGGATTGCGGGTACTGCAGCCAGTCGGCGCACCATGAGTCGGGGCTCAAGGCGTCCAAGCTGATGGAAGTTGAGCGCGTGCTCGCCGAGGCCCGCAAGGCGAAGGAAACGGGTGCGACCCGATACTGCATGGGTGCTGCGTGGCGCGAGCCCAAGGAACGGGACATGGACACGATCCTCGCGATGGTGGAGGGCGTGAAGGCGATGGGCATGGAAACGTGCATGACGCTGGGCATGCTTTCCGACGATCAGGTCGTGCGGCTGCGGGATGCGGGTCTCGATTATTACAACCATAACGTGGACACGTCCGAGCGCTTCTACCCGGAAATCATCAAGACTCGGACCTACGCGGACCGGCTGGATACGCTGGAGCGGGTGCGAGCGGCGGGCATGAAGGTCTGCTCCGGTGGCATTATGGGCATGGGCGAGGAAACCGCGGATCGCGTCGATATGCTCGTCACGCTGGCGAACCTGTCGGAGCATCCCGAGAGCGTTCCGATCAACATGCTGATCGCCATTCCGGGCACGCCGCTGGAAGGCACCCAGAAGATTGATCCCATTGCGTTTGTGCGCGTGATCGCGACGGCGCGGATCATGATGCCGAAATCGATGGTGCGGCTCTCGGCGGGGCGCACGGAGATGAGCGACGAAATGCAGGCGATGTGCTTCTTCGCCGGCGCGAATTCGATCTTCTGCGGCGATGTGCTTCTGACCGCCGACAATCCCGGCGAAGACAAGGACGCGGTGCTCTTCGCCAAGCTCGGCATGAAGCCGATGGAACTCGATTCAAGCGAAACCTCGGGCGCGGTTCCGAGCCCTGAGCGGCCGGCATGCACGAAGACCACGAGCGCGCACTGAAGGCGCTGGCCGCGCGGGGACGCCTGCGCGCGCTCGCGCCCCGGCGGGGGATCGATTTTTCATCCAACGACTATCTGGGGCTTGGATCGTCGCCGGAGCTTGCGGCGGCGATCTCCGAAGCGCTCGCGCGGGGTGTGCCTGTCGGCGCCGGTGGTTCGCGGCTGCTGCGCGGGAACGATCCGGAACACGAGGCGCTGGAGGACGAGGCGGCGCGGTTCTTCGGTGCCGAGACGGCGCTTTACATGGGCGGCGGGTTCGCAGCGAACACGGCGATCTTCGCAACGCTGCCGCAGCGGGGCGATCTTATCGTTCATGACGACCTGATCCACGCCAGCGCGCACGACGGCATGCGCATGAGCAAAGCGGCAACGGTGAGCGCGGCGCATAACAACGTCGAGGAATTTCGCGAGCGCATTGCGGCGTGGCGGGCGAACGGCGGCACCGGCCGCGTTTGGATTGCCATCGAGAGCCTTTACTCGATGGAAGGCGATGTTGCGCCGATCGATGATTTCGACACGCTGGCGCGTGAAACGGACGCGATGCTCATTATCGACGAGGCGCATGCGACGGGGATTTTTGGACCTCAGGGCCGCGGGCTCGCTCATGCGCTGGAAGGACGGCCGAATGTGGTTTCGCTGCATACGTGCGGTAAAGCGCTCGGCGTGATGGGTGCGCTTGTGCTGGCGCCGAAGACGCTGCGGGATTTTCTCGTCAACCGGGCCCGGCCCTTCATTTATGCGACGGGACCGTCTCCGCTGATGGCAGCGGGCGTGCGGGCGGCGCTTCGTTTGTCGGCTGCCGGTCCAGAGCGGCGGGATATGCTGCAAGAGCGGATCGCGATTTTCGGACATGAGTTGCAGCGCCTTTGCGGGATTGCGCCTTCGGGCACGCAGATCCAGCCCGTCATCGTGAAGAGTGATACGCGGGCGGTGAGCATTGCGGCTGCGTTGCAAGAGCAGGGCTTCGACGTTCGCGCGGTTCGCCCGCCGACCGTGCCGGAAGGAACCGCGCGGCTGCGTGTTTCTTTGACCTTGAACGCGAGTGCCGAGGATACGACCTCGCTCGCAATCTCCATTGCCCGTGAACTCGAGAGACAGCCATGACACGCCGCTTCGTCGTCAGCGGAACCGACACCAATGTCGGCAAGACCGTTTTTTCCGCCGGCCTCGCCGGGGCGCTCGGCGCCTTTTACTGGAAGCCAATTCAAAGCGGGGTTGCGCCCGAAGGCGATAAAGAGACGGTGATGCGGCTGTCGGGATTGCCAGCCGATCACATTCTGCCGGAGCGGTATCGCCTGAACGCGCCGCTGTCGCCGCACCGATCGGCGGAATTGGACGGGATCGTCATTCAACCCGCGATGCTGGTGCCACCGGATGGTCTTGGACCGCTCGTGATCGAGGGTGCGGGCGGTCTGATGGTGCCGATCACGCGCGCCTTCCTGCAAATCGATTTGTACCAGAAGTGGCACCTGCCGGTCATCTTGGTCACGCGGACCACGCTCGGGACGATCAATCATACCCTGCTCTCGATTGCCGCCATGCGATCGCGTGGCATCCCCATTCATGGCATAGCGTTCGTGGGCGAGGATAACTCCGACAATATTCGCACGATCGGCGAGATGGGGGACGTGCGTGTTCTGGGGCGGCTGCCGCATCTGCCGCAACTCAATGCCCATACGCTGCGGGATGCGTTCATGACGCATTTCCGCGAGGAGGATTTCCGTTGAGCCGGTCCACGGTCTGGCATCCGTTCACGCAGCACGCCGTTGCACCGCTGCCGATCAAGGTGGCGTCGGCAGCGGGCGCGTATCTGACGGCGGAAGATGGACGGCGGATTTTCGACGGCATCTCGTCGTGGTGGGTGGTGACGCATGGGCACCGGCATGCGCCCATCGTGGAGGCGATCAAGCGACAGGCGGATGCACTCGATCAGGTGATCTTCGCCGGTTTTACGCACGCGCCGGCCGAAGAGACGGCTGAGAAACTGCTGGCTCTTGTCAGGCGCAGCCTCGGGACCAGCGATCTCGCGCACGTTTTCTATTCCGACAGCGGGTCG
Source organism: uncultured Alphaproteobacteria bacterium (assembly GCA_963778225.1). Classification (GTDB taxonomy): domain Bacteria; phylum Pseudomonadota; class Alphaproteobacteria; order Rhizobiales; family Hyphomicrobiaceae; genus JAGVSR01. The sequence continues at coordinate 69,172 of CAVZTR010000008.1, read as the reverse complement.
ACGGCGGTGGAAGTGGCGCTGAAGATGGCGCTCGGATACTGGCGAAACACGGGAGAGACGCGCACGCGCATCATCGCGTTCGAGCATGCGTATCACGGCGATACGATCGGGACGATGTCGGCGGGGGCCCGGGGCATTTTTAATGCGCCGTATGAGCCGATGCTTTTCGATGTGGCGCGGGTGCCGTTTCCGGAAGCGGGGCGCGAGGAGGAGACGTTTGCGGCGCTTGAAGCCCTGTTGAGCGAAGAGCCAACGGCAGCCGTAATCGTGGAGCCGCTGATCCTCGGTGCGGGTGGGATGCTGATGTATCCGGCGCAAGTGCTGCGGCGGATCCTTGAAATCACGAAAATGCATGGGGCATTGTTCATCGCCGACGAGGTGATGACGGGGTTTGGACGGACCGGCACGGCGTTCGCCTGTGAGCAGGCGTGCGTCACTCCCGATATCCTGTGCGTTGCGAAGGGCCTGACGGGCGGCGTCATTCCGCTGGCAGCGACGCTGGCGACGCGGGCAATCTTCGACGCCCACTATTCGACAGATCGGACGAAGACGTTCTTTCATTCGTCGAGCTACACGGCCAATCCAATCGCGTGCGCAGCGGCCTCGGCCAATCTCGATATCTGGCTCAACGAGCCGGTGATGGCGCGTATCGATACGCTCGCCAGGCTTGCAGAGTGAGCGGCTGAAGGCGCTGGCCAGCGATGCGCGGTTTACCAATTTGCGGCAGACCGGGACGATTACGGCGCTCGATGTGCAGGTTGGCGATGCCGGTTATCTTGCGGGCGTCGGGCCGAAGCTCTACGAACACTTCATCGCGGCAGGCGTTCTGCTGCGCCCGCTCGGCAATACCGTTTATGTGATGCCGCCCTACTGCACGACCGCCACCGATCTCGACCAGGTCTATGCCGCTATCGCCAGCGCGGCCGACGCGGTGGCCTGATCCAACCCGCGAAAGTTCGAAATGGGTTCCACGATCCTCTCAACCGGCCACTACGCGCCCGTACGCCGTGTCGGCAATGCGGAGATCGAGGCGCGTCTGGGCCTGGAGGACGGATGGATTCTGAGGCGCACCGGTATCGCTGAGCGGCGCTATGCGGCGGCGGACGAAGCGCTGTCGGACATGGCGGTGAAGGCCGGCGAGATGGCGCTGGAGCGGATCGGGTTCGATCGCTCGCGCATTGGGCTGTTGGTGCTGGCGACTTCAACGCCGGATCACCTGTTGCCACCCAGCGCGCCGCTGGTGGCTCACCGCCTGGGCTTAAACCGCGCGGGCGGGATCGACATGGCGGGGGCGTGCGGAGGCTTCCTGCACGCGCTGGCTTATGCAGACGGCTTCGCGCGGCTGCATGGCAAGCCAGTGCTCGTTGTCGCGGCGAACATTCTCTCACGGCGAACGAACCCGGAAGAGCGGGCGAGCGTGATCCTGTTTGCGGATGCGGCGGGGGCCGTGCTTGTGGCGCCCGATGAGCGGCCGAACGCCGGCATACGCGGCATCGAACTCGCGACGGACGGAGCAAGCTACGACCTTATTCAGATTCCGGCCGGCGGGAGCCGTCGTCCATTCAGCATGGTGGCGGATCCGTCTGAGACGCTGATGCAGATCCGGGATGGAAGGGCCGTGTTCGTCAAGGCCGTCGAGATGATGGCGGCGACGTCCGAGCGGGCACTGGCGAACGCGGGGCTTGGTCTCGGCGATGTTCGGTATTGCATTCCGCACCAGGCAAATGCGCGGATCATCGGCGCGGTGCAGAAAAAGCTCGGGCTGGCCGATGAGCGGCTGCTTTCGAGCGTGGCGGAATATGGCAACAGTTCCGCGGCGACCATCCCGTTCACGCTGTCGCTTCGGGCCGCCGAGGCTGATCTTCGAGCCGGTGACAAGCTGCTGTTTGCTGCAGCCGGTGCCGGCCTGACGGGCGGCGCGATCGTGTACGAACTCTAGAAAAGTTATGGGGCCTCGCTTCGGAGCGCGGCAGGGCATGGCCGAATTCACGGAGATCAGCCGGAGCCGGGGAAATCGACTCCGGGGCGGACCGGCGGATGTCCAAAGGGACGGCGGGTTTCCGCGTGGACCTTGCGCGCGGGAATGGACACGATTTCGCGTTCAGGCCAGCGCAAGGCCGAAAGTTTGCCTCCAAAGCAGCAGCCGGTATCGACGCAAAGCGTGTTGTTGACCCAGCCGGGTTCAGGGACGGGCGTGTGGCCATAGATGACGGCCGTGCTGCCGCGGTATTCGGCGGCCCAGTGATAGCGGACCGGGAGGCCGAATTCGTCCTGCTCGCCGGAGGTTTCGCCGTAGAGGCAGAACGAGCGGATCTTGTCGGTGTCGCGGCCCAGCATGTCTTCCTTCAATCCTGCGTGTGCGACGGCCAGTTTACCGCCGTCGAGCCAGACGTGGATGGGAAGTTTTTCCAGGAAGCTGCCGACGTGAGTGCGGAACGCGAGCGATTCCGCTTCGAACTGCTCGGCTGTCTTGTCGAGGCCGTGCGTAAGTTTGACGTTGCGGCCGGCGAGCCAGCGGACGAACTTTACATCGTGATTTCCAGGAACACAGAGTGCGTGGCCTTCCGCGACGAGAGCGAGCACGAGGCGGAGCACATCGGGCGCGGATGGGCCGCGATCGACGAGGTCGCCGACAAAAACGGCGCGGCGGCCGGGCGGGGATTTGACATGGGCGCGGCGACCCTCGCCGGTGCCATAGAGGCGAGCCTCGTAGCCGAGCTTGTGCAGGAGTTCCTGTAATTCGTCTGCGCAGCCGTGCACGTCGCCGATGATATCGAACGATCCTGTGACGTGGCGCAGGTCAGGATTATCGCGATGAGAGGTGGTTTTTGCTTCGTCCGTCATGTCGAGGCGAGCATAGCGGTTTTGCATGACGGGTGTCAGTGACACGGCGGCGCGCATGACAAAAAGGCCCGCGCGAACGCGGGCCTTTTACATTCGAGAGTGCCCGGCGACTTTGATTCGCAAAGTCGCCGGGCATAAAGTTAGACGGGTTGCGGGGTGCCGCCGGTATCAGGTCCGCCGGTACCGTTCTTGCGGCTCGACATGAACTGGTCGAACTCGGCACGGTCCTTGGCGTGACGGAGATTGTCGAGGAAGTCGCGGAATTCGCGCTGTTCCTCTTCCAGGCGCTTCAATGTGGCTTCGCGGTATTCGTCGAAGGCGCGGTTGCCACTCGAACCGCCGAAGCCGGTGCGGACTTCGTTGCTCCATGCGGAGGCGGTCCGCTCCATTTTATCGGCGAAACGCGAGGGCCAGCGACCCTTGTTCATGCGAGATCCGCATCCCATTCGTCCACTCCAGAGAAGAAAAGCCAGAATTGCCAGCCCGACGGGCCAGACCAGGATGAAACTGACGACCATCAGGCCGATCCACGCGGGGCGGCCCAATTCGTCGAGTTTCATGACCAGTTCGTTCATTTCACCCTCACTCCTTGTGGATGGAAGCCTATGTGAATGTTTATTACATTCACATATGTGGATCGCGGAGGGCAACTCGTCAAGAGGAGGCGTTAAGAATTTTAGAGGGCCGGGCAACGGCCAACTTGCTGCAGTTAGTGTATCTACATTGTCCGGCGCGTGCGCGGTCGTGGAGGCAATGAGCGGTTTTATTGCCTTCGCACTTTTGGGCGAAGGGGGCGGGGCGGCGCATGAGCCGCTAGGTGGGTAGTAAGGTGCGGCCCGTGGACCGCCCCGCGCAGGATTTCCGGCATACGATCGACGTTTCAGCGCGTTCTTCGCGTCCTGCGTTCCAGCAGGCGGCCGATCCGAGCCTCACCGAGAGAGGATGCGACCCTCCGTCAGCGACACTGCACCCCGTCCCACGTCACAAGACGCCTCTTAAGCGACGCCCCCTTCTCCAGGACGGAGATGAGGGCAGTGTAGGGGAGTGGTGAGAGGCGGGGATAAGTGGGCGCAAAGAACTTTTTCGGACAGCGTCCGCGCGCAAGGACGGAAGGGACGCGAGCACCTTCCCCGCCCCCTTGCGGGGAGTGGAAGGTGTGGGGTGATCACGACCACTGAGGGATCAGAGCGGTGCGCGCGAAAAAGCACCTGCCATCCCGGGCAAGCCTGCCCCGGCGAAGTCCAGGGTGCCCGAGACACTTCAGGCATTGCGTTCTGGCGTCACCCAGTATTTCGAACTGCCGCCGCAAACACCTACCGCCACAACGAGCCGACGAATGGGTCCCGACAATAGAGGGCGGGATAACACCTGTGGGGTGAAACGCGCGCCGGGCTGTTGGGCGTGGAACTGCGCATGTTGAGCCACGTTGGGTCACTGTGCGGTTTGTTTGATGCCTGCGAGTCCGTGGCGACGGGCGAGGTGATGTCGCAGCCAATTGATGGGCGGGGTTGTATTAGATGATGCGCATGGTCGTTCGTCTCGCGGCAGCTTTGGCCACGCTTGCGGTCTTCGCCACGGCGGCGCAGTCGATGGCGAATTATAGATGGAAGAAGCGGCCGCTGGTTGTGTTCGCGGAGAGCGACGGCAGTCCGTTGCTGGCGGAACAGCGGCAGATCGTTTCGCGCAACCGCTCGGATCTGAATAAGCGCGATGTGGTCGTTGTCTGGGTTATTGGCAGCAGCTTGTCGACCGAACTTGGCCCACCACCCAGCAGCAACGCGACCTCACTCAGAGCCCGCTATAATGTTGCGGACGGAGAGTTTCGCGCTGTTTTAGTGGGCAAGGATGGCGGGGAAAAACTGTCGAGTTCCAAACCGCTCGCAGCTGAAAAACTGTTTGCGACGATCGATGCGATGCCGATGCGTCGTGATGAGATGCGGCGACGCTGATGGCTATGCTTAGCGCGCAACGCTCTCTTATTGCAGTGTTGGCTACTTCGAAGGGACGCCCAGGCCGTCGAGGTAAATGAGGGTGGCGGCTTCGAGCAGATCTTCGGGCGTCATGGGGATGGGGCGGCGGGCGCGATCGCCGCGAGCAAAGAGCGACGCGATGCCGTGCGACAGCGACCAGATGTGGAGGGCCATCATCATGGCGGGAGGGCGCTTCTCTTTCGGCATGGTCTCGAGGAGCGCTTCGCACGCGGTGCGCAGGATGGCGAACGCGCGGTCGCCTTCGACGGCCATCTCCGGATAGTCAGCGCCTGCGAGGCCGCTTTCAAACATGGCCGCGAAATAGGCGGGTTCGGTGCGCGCAAAGTGGAGGTAGGCGCGGCCGACGCGTTCGAAGGCTGAGCGGGGGTTCGGCTGACCGGCGCCCCAGGCGCTTTCGAGTGCGCGGGCGAAGGCTTGGAACCCTTGGCGGGCAACATCGGCGATCAGCGCGTCGCGGTCGCGGAAATGACGGTAGGGCGCTGCGGGAGAGACGCCAGCAACGCGGGCGGCTTCCGCGAACGTGAAACCGGCGGGGCCTTTTTGCGAAATGAGATCGAGCGCGGCCTTGATCAGGGCTTCCCGCAGGTTGCCGTGATGGTAGCCACGCTTGGCGCTCGTGTCGTCGCCCTTGCCCCAGCTCATGTTCGGTTCCGGATCATGGGCGGCTTTTAGCTCAGTTGGCCGGCGGGCGCACGTGGTGCGCTGTATTGCGAGTGCGCCGCAGGCAGCCCCCCACCCCTTCCCCTCCCCGCGAGGGGGAGGGGAACGACGGTTTGCGGACGCGTGCGGGGTTTCAGGTGGTGCGGTGACCGCGAAGGCCGAAGTAGAGAAGGAAGGCGTAGCTGGGGATCGCGAGGGCGGCGTAGGCGATCTGGAAATCGACGTGGGTTTTCAGGAGTGCGAACAGCCAGGGCATGATGGCGCCGCCGGCGACGGCCATGATGAGAAGGGCGGAGCCGGTTTCAGTGTGGCGGCCGAGGTCGCGGATGGCGAGAGGGAAGATGGCGGGCCACATCATCGCATTGGCGAAGCCGAGTGCGGCGATGAAGGCGACGGAGATGGCGCCGCTTGTGGTGGTGGCGCCGAGGCAGAGAAGGATGCCGAGCGCGGCGGAGATCGCAAGGTAGCGTTCTTGTGAGACGATGCGCGGGATGAGCGCGAGGCCGGCAATGTAGCCAACGAGCATGGCGGCGAGCGTGTATGAGGTAAAGAGCCGCGTGTCGTCGAGCGGAAGGCCGAAGCCTTCGCCGTAGACGCCGATCGCATCGGCAGCCATGACCTCCACGCCGACGTAGGTGAAGATGCCGACGACGCCCAGCCAGAGATGCGGGAAGGCGAAGATCGTCTTAGCTTTCGAGCCAGGCTCGTCGTGGGCGTTGACCGTTTCGGGCTGGAGATCAGGCAGGCGGGAGCGCAGGATGAATACCCCGAGCAGAGCGAGCAGCGCGGCCATAATCATGTAGGGCGCGTAAACCTGCGCCGCGAAAGCGTCTAGCAGGCTTGCGCGGGCTTCGGGCGTCGGTGCCGATTTTACGCGTTCGGCAAAGTCGTCGAGGCCGTGAAGGACGAGGGCGCCGAAGATGAGCGGAGCGAGAAGGCCTGCGAACTTATTGCAGATGCCCATGAAAGCGATGCGGCGGGCGGCACTCGCGATGGGGCCGAGGATCGCGACGTAGGGATTTGCGGCCGTTTGCAGCAACGCGAGGCCGGTGCCGATGACGAAGAGGCCGGTGAGTGCGCCGCCATAGATGCGGGCGGTGGTGAAGTGGCCGAACAGAACCGCGCCGATGGCCATCACGGCCAAGCCCAGCGCCATGCCGCGTTTCATGCCGGTAGCGCGCAGGACGGCGGAGGCGGGAAGGGCGAGGAAGAAGTACGACAGGTAGAATGCCATCGGCACGAGAAAGGCGTTCACGTCGTCGAGATCGAAGGCGAGCTTGACGAAGGTGATCAGCGGGCCGTTGAGCCACGTGACGAAGCCGAAGATGAAAAAGAGAAGGCCGATGGTGATCATCGGCCCCAGGGTGTTCTCCTGTTCTGCGGTGGCTGTGGGGCTCACGCGTCAGCCTTTGGCCGTCTCATAGTCGCTGATGTGACGGTCGAGATCGACGTATGCCGCGCAGGTGGTGCCGCAGCGGGTGGCGATCTCAGCAAGTTCGGCCTTGGCGCGGGCGGGTTCATTCTTGGTCAGGTACGCTTCGCCAAGATAAGCGCGGGCGACGACAAAGTTCGGATCCTTGGCAAGGGCAGCGGCGTAAAGCGGGAGGGCTGCATCCACGTCACCCTGCTTGCGCGTGGCGAACCCGATGTAGGTGAGGACGCGAGCATCTTTCGTGCGGGCGAGGTTCAGGTAGGTGAGTGCGTCGGCGTAGCGGCCGTTTTTGGCGAGCCAGTAGCCGGCGTAGAAGAGTTCATCGTCCGACATGGACGCGCGGGCGGCACCGACGCAAGCGCTCCAGCCGGCGGAGCCCTTGGCTTGCGTATCGCAGCTGGTGTGTGCGGGTCCGACGTCCTTGGAGAAGGTTTGGCCTTCGGCCGACGCATCTCGTCGCGAGCGAGATGGCAAGAACGGCGGCGACCAGGCTCCGAACCAGAATCGTAGAAAGCATCAAGGCGTCTCCCATGGCCCGGGACAGGCCAATCGGCCCCGGGTCTTAATCCGGGGCCGAATGTGCCTCAGGGATTGGGCTGAGCCAAGAGGTCGTTTGCCGCAAGAGAAGAGCGGCGCGGGGGGTGGTCTCAGCTCTTGATGCCAGCGGTCGACTTGTAGGTGGCGATCGTGTTCGAGAGCTGGGCGTAGGCCTCGCAGGAGGTGCCGCAGCGGCGGGCGATTTCGCCGAGCTGGCTTTCGGCGGCAGTGACGTTGCCCTTCATGATGAAGGCTTCGCCGAGATAGGCGCGGGTCAGCACCATGTCGGGAGCACGGGCAAGCGCACGATCGTAGTAGGCGAAGGCGGCGTCGACGTCGCCCAGTTTGCGCGTGGTGAACCCGATGCCGGTGAGGATGCGGGGATCGTTCTGGTCCTGGGCGGTGCGGAACACGGCGAGGGCTTCGGCGTATTGGCCCTGGCGGGCCATCCAGTAGCCGGCGTTGTAGATTTCGTCGTCGTTGGCTTCGCCGTGGCTCGGCTTGCAGGCGGCCTTATTCTTGTTCTCGGGCTTGGAACAATCGACCTTCTTCTTCACGGGCGGGTCGAAGTCGGCGGCGGCTGGGCCGGTCGCGGCAAGGGCGAGACCAAGGCCGAGGCAGGCCACGGCCATGGCGGAGCGAAGAGCGATCATCGTGCGGTTCTCCACAGTTGCACCCGGACAGCCCTCAACCGGGCCTGGACGGATCGATACACGCTAAACGCTGGAATGGCGGAAGGCGATCAGTCGACATGCAGATCTAAATTGGACGCGAGAGGGGCCGGCTCCGCCACGTTGCGGCCTGAAGTTGCGCGATAAGTCCGGACAGAACCATGGTTGGCGGGGGATTTCGCATTGCGCTGGTGGCGGCGAAACGACGGCTTTGAATGGAAAGACTACGTGCGGACGACGGTGCTCGTTCGGCGGCAGCACCGGCGCGACAAGATCGAGGCGGCCAAGGTTGCGGCCGTGGAAGGCGTCAAGGAGGCCGGGCGCAAGGGGCTGGCTGCGAGCGCGGCCGGAGCGGAGGCGGCGGGTCAGGCTGCCGTCAAGATCGCCAAGTCGGCGGCGGAGGGCACTGCGGAGGGTGCGGAAAAGGGTCTGGCCCTGCTGGTGCGGGCTGCGGCGGCGGCTCGCTCGCGGATCGCTTCTGTGTCGGCGCCTGTGAATGCCCGGCTCTCGACGCGGCGCGTGTCGCTCATCCTGGCTGCGATAGCTGCCTTGGGGAGCGCGGGTTTCGCAGTGCGGGCCTGGCAATTCGGGACGGACGCGGATGCGGTCATGCTTGGGGCGGCGGCACTGGTGGCCGGCTTGGCTTGGCTTTGGCCGCGGGTGTTTTCGAATTCGTCGGAAGCCGAAGACGAATGGGCTGTTCGCACGGAGCGGGTGGTGGTCGCCGTCGATCGGGCCGGGTCGCTGCTCCCGGTCGGTGCCGCGGCGGCTTTTGCGGCAGTGGCACTCTGGTTCGCGGTGCCGGCGGCCGGTCGCTGGTTCGAGACGGCAGGACCGTCGCCCGGCCCATCCCCCGCGGCCAAGGCGCCGGCTGCACGCGACGATGTCATCCAGGGAACGGGGCGGGTGGCGGGACCTGGCCTCGTGCGCATCGGCAGCAATTCCGTTCGATTGAACGGCGTTACGATGCTGGATTTCTCCCAGGTGTGCCGCCGCGCGGATGGGAGCACGTGGACCTGCGGGGCTGCCGCCGAAAAGAGTTTCGACAAACTCATTCGCAGCCGCCGGCAACTTCGTTGCGAGATTACCGGCGAAGCTGACGGTATTCGCAATGGGACCTGTGAATTGGACGGCAAAGATCTCGCTGCCGAACTTGTCCGCCAAGGCTTCGCGTTTGCCGAGGGATCGCTATGGTCGAGTTATTCGGCGCAGCAATCAGAAGCGCAAGAAGCCAAGGCTGGGCTTTGGGCGGGAGAACCTGAACGGCCGGACGCATGGCGCGACCGATTATTTGCCGATGCGGCGGCAGGCGCGCCGGGGGGGTGTCCCATAAAGGGTCGAATTCAATCGGGGCGGCGCACCTATCTGCTGCCGCATAGCGCCGATTACCCGCGCATTTCCATTCGCGAGGAGCGCGGCGATCGCTGGTTTTGTTCAGCGGAAGAGGCAGAGGCGGCTGGTTTTCAAGCTCGCGACGCGAAGCGATAGACGCGCTTCAAAAAGAGAAAGCCCGCGGTCGGGGGGAGACCGCGGGCTCAACAACATGGCACCTTTGGGGGGATGGGGGGGACGGCGCCACGCGTATGTTCTAGAAACACCTTTCCCGCTCATTTCGCAAGATCCACAGAATAATTTTTTCGCGTTCCTCAATAATGCGTAAACTGAACCCATTAATCTGAATTGAACGTTATTTAACACGCGTTTTGTTTTTCGGGTCGCTCAGTCATTCTCATTTTCAGGCACATGATCCCGAGCGCCAGATTTGTGAGCAGAAGCGTTGGCGCGGCCGGAAATTATTCGCGTCAGCGCTGCACTGCAGACCAGCAAGCTGAAAAGAAATGCGCCTTTCACCACTGCAACGGGAACGTGCCACGTGGGATCGAGCGGCGCGGATCGGTCCATGAGAAAAGCGAACACTGAGGCGGCGACCGACAGCGGAAGAACGTGCCAGGCGAGCGGCAGATGTGCGCCGACCCCTTCGGGAGCTGAGCTGTAGTCGCCCAACAGCAGGAGGCCGCCGACGACATAAAGTAGGGCGACCAGACGTGCGAATTGCCGACGCGTCAATTCCATTCAATCTTGCTCAGCGTCGCGTGTGGCGGGCTACTGCCACCTGACGACGAAAGGTGACACGCGGACCTCGGTATCCTCAGGAGCGGTGGCGTTATTGAGGACGCCGCCGTAGTGAACATCAGCGATGACGCCGGCCATGGCCAAAGTGTCGTCTCCGCGCAGGGCGAGCGCCGTATTCTCGCCGGCAAGTTCGCCGTCTAGCCACAGCCTGATAATCCCATTCTTCTTGCCAGCGTCGTTGAGAATGACTTCCTGTTCAACGTTGATCCAGCGGCCGGAAGGCCAAGTTGTCTTCGCATTCAGGGCTGAGGGGTTTTTCCAGCCTTCGCGGGTGGCGTACTGCACGTTGACGCCGATGCGGCCATCGACGCTCCAGCCCGGCCGAACGGCTGCGCCGTCGCCCACGATGGGCTCACCCCGCGGATCGAAACCCGATCCAATCATCAGGCCCGGAAGCGTGCCGCCTAGCGAAAACTGGAAATTGGCCGGCAGGAACACGCGGTAGGACAAACACGCCGCTGTGGGATTGGCGTCGGCCATATCGGAGGGCGTCCAAGTAAATCCGATCCCGCCCCTCGTCTGGTCGGCCCGGTAGCCGCCGCTCGTTCCTTGGCCGAGCGTCACGCCCAGAACAGGCGTGTTGGTGCCCGCTTCCGGCGTGAGGACGCGGGCGTTCTGCAAAATGCCCCACTCGGTCAAACCAATGCGTGCCTGAAGTTCGCTGAGGGTTACGCTCTCGCCCGAAGAGGATGCCAGCGAGAAGCGCGTCGAGGTTGGATAGCGGCCTTCGCAGACAGCCATTTCTTCTTTATGCAACGCCGAATAGCCGATCCAGCACACGACAATGAGCGCGGAGATCGCGCCAACACTGTTCACGATCACGTTCGCCTGCTGGGCCATGCTGCGTTTCCTTTGGTCGTTTTCTGCCCGCGAAAGGTGCGGTCCGTACTGCGGACAACGAACTCCATCAATTGATCGAGGAGCTTGCGCTGCCCTGTCATCGGATGAGAACCTCAATTCTCACGCGAAGCCGTTGTGTCGAATGCCAGCCGGCTGCCCCAGTGACCCCCTTTTTCGATCTGCGGTGCCTGAGCCGCCGCGGCCGCCCAGGTTCACCTCACGCGATCAACTGTCCGTCGGCGAGTAGAGAGGTGGTCGTGATGCCGTGCACGCTCTCGAGCAAGACGACGTCATAGAAGGAAGAGCCGACCTTGACGGACACCATCGATCCAGCGGCCGTGTCCGTCACCTTCACCAGGCCCAGGACACCGTCTATCATGTCGCTCAGGTCCAGCCGATCTCCGGCGCCGAAATCCGTGATGGTGTCGACCCCTTGGGATTTCTTGCCGGAGACGACGTCTTTCTCGTCCCAGACGAAGGTATCGCTACCGGCGCCGCCGCTGAAGATGTCGGAACCTTCGTAGCCGCGGAACCAATCGTTACCCGCGCCACCGTCGAAGGCGTCGACATTCTTGCCGCCTTGGAAGGTATCCGCGAATTTCGATCCGACGATTTTCTCGACGTTGGAGTAGCGATCGCTTCCCATGCCGGTTACGTCACCGTCGTCGACCGCAATCGCGCGCGTTGCCGACGAATAGTCGAGGACGTCGGTGCCGGTGCCGCCGTCGTAGCGATCATCGCCGAGGCCGCCGATGAAGGTGTCGTTGCCGCCGCCGCCGTTGACACGATCGTTGCCGGAGCCGGCATCGATGACATTGTCGCTGGAATTGCCCGTGATCACGTCGCCTTGGCTGGTGCCTACGATGTTTTCGATGGAAGTCAGGCTCTGCGTGCCAGGGCCGAACGCGCGGCCGCTGCTCAAGTCGACGCTGACGGCTGTCGTGACAGCCGAGTAGTCGACAGTATCGCTGCCGAGGCCGCCGTCGTAGGTGTCGTTGCCGGTGGTGGCGACGATCCTGTCATTCATGTCGGCTTGGCCACGCTGGAACGTGACGGTCACGCTATCAGAGGTTTCGGCCACTGAGTTGCCGTCCTGAGCCATCGCGGTGATTTGCAGGGTGAAATCGCGGGCCGTCGACGCCGTCATCGTCAAGCCGGCGAGATCGGTCTGCTGGAGCACGTACGACCCGTCGCTCTGGAGCGTCCCGGCCGACAGCGTCGCGCCGGATGGCAGGCCGCTGACGCGAATGGAGAGCTGTTCGGACCCGTCTGTGTCGGTGAGTGCGGCGGCGATGGCGAGCGCGAACGTGCTGTTGGCGACGTATTGGTCGCCGCGCACGACGTCGTTGCCAGTCGTGCCTTTGATCGTGCTCACGCGGGCCACGGACACGGCCACGTCATTTGCGACCAGAACAGGCGCATCGGCTTTCTGTTCTACGCCGACGTTGATGGTCTGGACGACGCTGGCGCCGTTGGCGTCGGTGATGCGGACGACGAAGCTGTCAGCGCCGCTGTAGTCGGCGGCTGGCGTGTAGACGAAGACGCCGGTGGCGGGATCAAGCGTGATGGCGCCTTGCGAGGGTCCGGTCTCGACGCCGAAGGTCAGTTGATCGCCTTGCTCATCGGTCGCAGCAATGACGCCCTGCACCGATGTGTCTTCGGTCGCGGCGAGATTGATTTCGCTGGCCGCCACGGGCGCGGTATTGAGGAGGGTGTCGAAAGCGACATCCTGGCCACCGATTTTAACGGCGACGGATTCAAGCACCGAAATCGTGATGCCGAGGGAGGCGAACGTAAAGGTTGCGCCTGAGGTCTGGGCGTTGAGGTTGGCGGCTGTGCCGGCGGAGGCTGCCTGTGCGGCGGCCCACGCCTTATAGGCGGCGAGATCGGCGCGTAAAGCCGGCGTCACGTCGGCTGCTTCCAAATGCAGTTCGAGGCGATCGTTGCCGCTGCCGCCGATGATCGTGTCCGTGCCGTCACCCGGACGCCAGATGAAGATGTCGTTGCCCGTGCCGCCGTCCAGGGTGTCGTTGCCTGTGCCGCCTTCGATCACGTCCTGGCCGTCGCCGCCGATGAGGCGATCGTTGCCCGATCCGCCGAGCATTGTATCGTTTCCGCCGTCGCCGAACAGAACGTCGTCGCCGATGCCGCCATCGATGTAATCGTTGCCGCCGCCGCCAAAAACACCATCGTTGCCGTCTTCGCCGAAAATGCGATCGTTGCCCGCATCACCCGTCAGCGTGTCAGCACCGATGCCACCGAAAAGATCGTCGTCGCCGGCCCCACCGTTGATACGGTCGTTGCCGGCTCCGCCTTCGATGCGGTCAGCTAATGTCGTGCCAACCAAAACATCGTTGGCCGCAGTTCCAGTTATTGTGGCCACAGATCGCTCCCACACGATTTGAGGTATGTCTGGGAGCAGGTTGAACGGAATAGTTTGCAATCACGTGCAGGGATTGCATCAATTTGTATTCATCTGAAGATTTTTTCGTACCATTCCGAAACGCGCGGCAAGCAGATGCGAACGATGACTGCCAGCAACGCACCCACATTTGTTCTGAGGCCGACGATCGCGGCGTAATCGCGAGAAAAAGGCGGTTGCCGTGTAAGAGATTATTCACCCCTTTCACTAAGCGATGCCCCGACGTATCGGCTCGTGGGGCGCCGTCTAGAAGATCTTGCCGGGGTTCATCAGTCCTGACGGGTCGAGGCTCGCCTTTACGCGCCGCATCACGTCCAGAGCCGTGCCCGCTTCAGCCGCGAGGTATTTGGCTTTGCCTTGGCCGATGCCGTGCTCGCCGGTGCAGGTGCCCTCCATGGCGATGGCGCGGGCGGCGAGGCGGTCGAGATAAGCGGTCGCGGCGGAGCAGGCCGCTGCATCGCTCCCGTCGAAGGCCAGGATGGTGTGGAAGTTGCCATCGCCGACATGGCCGACAATCGGTGCAGTGAGCCCGCTGGCCGCGAGATCTGCGACGGTTTCGTCCAGGCAATCCGCGAGACGGGAGACCGGCACGCAGACGTCGGTGACGTGGAACGACATGCCTGGAAATGCCGAGCGCACTGACCAGAACGCCTCGTGCCGTGCTTTCCACAATGTGCGGCGGTCATGATCAGACGCCTGCTCGCTGATCCAGTGGCCGTTCTCAGCTGCGACGATATCGGTGAACAGCGCGAGATGTTCGGCAGCCGCGGCCGGAGTTCCTACAATTTCCACGAAGAGAGCGGGACCACCGTCGGGTATCGCGGTTCCGCTGTGCGTGTTAACGATTTTCAGCATGGCGGCATCGAGCAGTTCGATGCGCTGCATGGCCAAGCCCGATTGCACAGCGGAGATGGTGGCGCGCGCGGCGGATGCGACGTCGGTGAATGTCGCGATCCCTGCGAGCACAGACTCGGGGCGCGCCCGAAGACGCAGTGTCAGTTCGACGATGATCCCGAGCGTTCCTTCAGCGCCGATGAAGAGACGCGTGAGATCGTAGCCGGCTGCGGACTTGCGGGCGCGGGTTCCGGTGGAGATGAGCGTGCCGTCGGCGAGAACGACTTTCATGGCGAGGACATTCTCGCGCATGGCGCCGTAGCGCACGGTGGTCGTGCCTGATGCTCGGGTCGAGGCCATACCGCCGAGCGTGGCGTTGCCGGCACCGGGATCGACGGGAAAAAAGAGGCCGGTATCGCGCAGTGCAACATTCAGCTGGTCGAGTGTGACGCCTGGCTCAACGGTGACATCGAGGTCGTCGGTTCCAACTCGCAGGATGCTATTCATCCGTGAGAGATCGATGCAGATACCGCCGGCTGGCGCATTCACCTGACCTTCGAGGGACGTTCCGGAGCCGAATGGGATCAGCGCAAGCCGGTACTTACGCGCGATCGCAACGATGGCCTGCACCTCTTCAATGGTCTGAGGAAAAACAACCGCATCGGGCGGCTGATGCGGAAGGCCGGTCAACGTGCTTGCGTGCTGAGCGAGTGTCGCCGTGTTCGCGCTGCACCGGCCGGGCAAAATCCGCGACAAGTCAGAAATGGCTGATTTGATCGCCATCTCGTTTGGCGGGCGCGGGAAGAATGCCGTCATTGATCATGTTGCCGGTGTTTAGTCGTCAGGAAGCGTCGGCCAGCTAATCCTGATTGGCGGTAAAAGACAAATTAGGGGAATTGAGGCGTCCGCGTACTGATGGTCGCCGTTCAGCGCACAACTTGCGCGCGATTGCGTGGGAAAGCGGCATCACTCTGGTCAGACTTACGCTGGGGATCGGGCAGTTGCCTTGCCTTCCGCAGGGGCCGCGTTTCAGATAATACCCCAATTGAAGCCGGGGGCTTCAGAAACGACCAGGGGGGAGTTTTCATGTTCCGCAGGATCCTACTGGCCGGGCTCGCCATGATGGCGGCCGGCATCCTCAGCGTCGCGCAGGCGCAAGATCTCGTTGGCATCGCGAGCGAGTCCATCGATACCAGCAAAGACGGGACGGCGACGATCGACGTCAGCAAAGCGCCCGGCGGGTTTCGCGCTATTCGCGTGAAGAACAAGGGCAGCACGCCAATCGATCTGCAGCGCGTTCAAGTCATCTTCTCCGATGGATCGGTGCACAACGAAGACCGCCAGATCGACATGCGCAAGGGCGAGCGCAGCCGCGAAATCGCAACAAGCGGCGCCGATAAGTTCATCGACAAAGTGAACGTCACCTGGAAGGCGTCACAGGGCACAGGCACGCTGCAGGTGCTTGGCTTGCAGACCCGCGAAGGCCGCAGACTGGAACGGCCGAAGGGGCCGGCGACCGGCGATCTTTCTGCCGAGCCGGATCCAGGCACGCCCGTCGCGACCAACGGCAAGGGGCCGATCACCGACGGCAATGATGTCATGTTCGGCTATCAGAACGTCGGTTTCGGCATCGACCGTGACGTGATCAAGGTCGGCGGCGAGATCGGCAAATTCGATCGCCTGCGCCTGCGGGTGCTCGGCAACGATGTGCACCTCAACACGCTGAAGGTCGTCTACATGGACGGCACGGAACAGGATCTGGCGGTGGATGCCGACATTCGCGCCAACACGCGGACGTCGTGGCTCGAAGTCCAGGGCGACAAGTTCATTCGCGAAATCCAGATGAGCTATCGCTCGAAGCCGAATTTCAAAGGACAGGCGCGCATCGAGGTGACGGGCCAATATGCCAACGACTGGCTGGGGCCGAACGGCGAGGGCAAGAAGTACAACGCTGGCTGGGTTCTGCTCGGGGCACAAACCGCCGGCTTCACGGGTTTCGACAAGGATACGATCACGGTCGGCAAGAACGAGGGTGGCTTCATCAAGCTGCGCGTCGTGGCGAAGGATCGCGCAATTACCTTGAAGGAGGTCCGGGTGGTGTTCTTGGACGGGCCGGACGAGGTTTTCACGATGCGCGAACGGGTCGATCCTGGCAATCCATATGGGCCGCTGGAGTTCAAGGCGCGGTCGGCCATCAAAGAGATCCAGGCGAAGTATCGGTCGCGCTTCGATCTGGCGAAGGGCTTGAAGAACCTGTTTGAAGGCACGCCGGCCGTGGTCGAGGTCTGGGGCCAGCACTAGTCAATAATCTGGAGGGCCGCTCATTCAGCGGCCCTTCTCATCTTTTTATCTTGCCGTGACGAGTGCTCTCAGCTTTGGAATTGATCTAAATCACGATGGTCCGGGGGCACCGCAGCGCAACAAATGCCGCAGACCTGCGGCAGTCTGCGCACAGCAGCGCCGGAATGTCGCTTTGAACCTGTGTGACACATTCAAGAACTCTCGCTCGCGTAGGACGAATATGCTACGCGCCATCACATCGGCGAACGTCAACAAAGAAGATCATCCGGATTAGATGCCTCAAGCCAATGCCCTTGCGCAGGCTGCGCCCCGCCATCGCATTCCCGAAACATCGATCGTCCCATCCGCACCCGATCAGCGCGCTGCTCTGAAGGCGTCGGCCATGAAGCTTGCGCAGCATTGCGCGAAGTTCCGTGGCGCGGACAACCGGCGGGCGGTCCTTCAGCTGATCACGACGATCGTGCCGTTCGTGGCGATCGTGACGGCGATGTTCATGACGGTTCAGAACCACTACTGGGCCACGCTGCTGCTGGCGATCCCGGGCGGCCTGTTGGTCGTGCGGTTCTTCATCATCCAGCATGACTGCGGTCATGGGTCCTTCTTCTCCACGAATTCGGCCAACACCTGGATGGGCCGAGCGATGAGCCTGCTCACCGTGACGCCCTACGCGTTGTGGCGGCGGGAGCATGCGCAGCATCACGCGACTTCAGGACATCTGGAGAAGCGTGGCGTGGGCGACATCGACACTCTGACCGTGGACGAGTGGAATGCGCTGTCGTCACTGGGCAAGCTTCGTTATCGCCTCTACCGCAATCCGATCTTCCTGTTCGGCGTCGGTGTGCCTTTCTACTTCATGATCATCCAGCGCTTTCCGTGGTTTCATCCCTATCCCGCGCGCGATACGTGGAAGAGCGTGCTGGGCTTGAATGTGGGACTCGCCGTCATGTACGGCGGGCTCGGCTATTTCACTGGATACTCCAACCTGTTCTTCGTCGTATGGCCGCTCGTGCACGTGGCCGCGGCCGTCGGCGGCTGGCTGTTCTTCATCCAGCATCAGTTTGAAGAAACGGTATGGGAGTCGAGCGACGACTGGACGTTTCAAGTCGCAGCGCTCTACGGCAGCTCGTACTACGCGCTGCATCCGGTGCTGAACTGGTTCACGGGATCTATCGGGCTGCACCACATCCATCACCTGAACAGCATGATCCCGAACTATCGCCTGAAGGACTGCATCAACGGCAGTCCGGAATTGCAGATGATGAACCGGATTACGCTGCGGGAGAGCTTCCAGTGCGCGAAGCTCAAACTGTGGGATTCGGCCAACCGCAAGCTCGTGACATTCGCTGAAGTCGGCGGCTGACCGCGCTAGGCGATCAGCGCATTGCTGCGATTTTGGCCGCGTAGGCTTCCGGCACGATGAGGGCGAGCTTCGGCTCGCCCCATTTTATTTCCAGCGGCACGGTTCCGAAAACATCGCCATCGACCTGCACGGCCGCCGGGGCATCCGACGTCACTGTCAGGTGATTGGCGGTCCACACGGCGACCCCCGGCATGCGTTCGAGGGCACCGAGCCCCAGGGCGCTCAGATGCGCAAGGCGGCGCGCGAGGCCGCCGCGGGGCACCACATAGACGAACAGCCCCGGACGGTGCAGGCCGGCCTGTTCTGACAGCTTGAACGATCCGCCGTAGCGCCGGGCGTTGGCAACCAGAACCCACCCGGCTTCGGCTTCGCGGCCACCATCGGCGACGACGTGGAGACGGGGTTCGGCATCGGCCAGAGCGGCCAGGACGGGGCGCGTGTAGGCGGGCTTACCCCAGGTTCGCTTGGCTGAGAGATCGAGGCGGCGCACGGTTTCCGCATCGAAGCCGATGCCGGCCATAAGGTAGAACGGGGCGCCGTTGGCGCGCGCGCCCGTGAACGTCATCGCGGGGCCGTGCATCAAGGCCTCGGCAATGCGCGCGGGAGATCGTGTCAGGCCGATTTCTTCGGCAAGAACATTGCCGGTGCCGCGCGGGATGAGGCCAATGGGAAGGAGACCGACCGGCATGTTTGCTGCGACCATGCGCAGTGTGCCGTCGCCGCCTGCCGAGATGACGGCATCGTTCTCCGCGGCAAGGCGGCCCCACTCGAGACGGGACAGGTCGATATCCGTTTGCAGGCGCGTGATGGTGCATCCGCGGCGCTGGAGTTCCTTGACGACGTCACTGGTCAGCGTGCGCCGAGCTACGCCTGCAATCGGATTCTCATGCAGCAGGAAGCGCGTCCTGTGGGCGCGCCCGGGCCGGCCAATGGTGTCGTGGGTCATTTAATTCTCCGCGCCTACCGGCGCAGTCTGGGTCAGCCTGCATAGAGCCACGCACAATCTGCAATCAGCAACGAATTGCAAGGCACGCGGTCGCTGAAATCAGGAATTGTTGGTGCCGCCTTGACTGTCCAGGTTCCAAACCTTGAATCCAACGCGGCCCTTCGCGCTCATGGCTTCGACGACGGCCATGTTGTCGAAGCCGTCAAGGCGGGCCTGCATGGCTTGCACGAGATCGTGCTCGCCAGGGACGCCCATGGGCACGAGAAGCGGACGGCGACGATCGCCGCCGAGCAGAAGCCAGAACAATTCTGGGGGATCGGCCGTCGCATCACCCGAAACGATGGCGACAGATTCCAGATTGTCCCAAGCGATGGAGTGGTCTGGTGCGCCCGGAAGTTTGATCGTGATCAGTTCGGCGTCGTGGCGCACGTGAATGCCTTGCGGCTCGGGTGTTGGAACCGGCCGCTGCGACGTATCAATCGTGAATATCCGGCGCAGCCAATCGAGCACGTGACGATCCTCGCGTGGCATTCCGTGCCATACCTCAACGGCTGGCGTATGACGTTACGGCTTTTAAGCGATGGATGGAAATGGGCGCACGCGTCGCATCGGAACATGCTCAACACGGGTTGAGCGGCGTGGCGATTTAGGCCTTGGAACGACCACCGAGGTGAGCACTCCGGGCGAGCCGGCGTTTGCTGATAAAGTTACGCAATGAAAACGCCCGGACATTACCCCGAGCGTTGACATGACGGCGGACAGGCCGACGGGCGCTAGGCGGCTGCTGCGGATTTGAGGCCGGGGCGGGCGTTGCGGACTTCGGCATCGACCAGGGATTCGTACTTGGCGAAGTTTTTCTCGAACATGCCGACGAGGGCCTCGGCGGTGACATCGTAGGCCTTCGGGTCGGTCCACGTATCGCGCGGGGTCAGAAGCTTTGTATCCACGCCGGCAAGCGACAGCGGGACCTGGAAGCCGAACAGCGGATCGGTGCGCATCGGTGTTGCCTTGAGTGCGCCGGAAAGGGCCGCGTCAAGCAGGCCGCGCGTGACCTTGATCGGCATGCGGCTGCCCGTGCCGTATTTGCCGCCGGTCCAGCCCGTGTTGACCAACCAGCAGTCGACGCCATGCTCGGCGATGAGGCGGCGCAGCAGCGTGCCGTAAACCGCCGGGTGGCGCGGCATGAACGGAGCGCCGAAGCAGGTGGAGAAGGTGGCCTGCGGCTCGGCGCCCATGCCTTTCTCGGTGCCGGCCACTTTGGCCGTGTAGCCGGAGAGGAAATGATAGACGGCCTGCGCAGGCGTGAGTTTCGCGATGGGCGGGAGAACGCCGAAAGCGTCCGCCGTCAGCATGACGATATTCTTGGGATGACCGGCGACGCCGGTGGCGCTGGCATTCGAAATGGCGTCGAGCGGATAGGCAGCGCGGGTATTTTCCGTCAGCCGGCCATCGTCGAAGTCGGTGGCTCCGGTGGCGGCATCGAGGGCCACGTTTTCCAGAACGGTGCCGAAGCGATTGGAGGCGGCAAAGATTTCGGGCTCGGCTTCCTTCGAGAGGCGGATCGTTTTGGCGTAGCAGCCGCCTTCGAAGTTGAAGATGCCGTTTTCGGACCAGCCGTGCTCGTCGTCGCCGAGAAGCGTGCGGTTGGGATCGGCGGAAAGCGTGGTTTTGCCGGTGCCCGAGAGGCCAAAGAACACGGCGCTGTCGCCGTTCGCGCCGACGTTGGCCGAGCAGTGCATCGGCATGACGTTTTTCTGCGGCAGGCGATAGTTCAGATAGGTGAAAACGCTCTTCTTGATTTCGCCGGCGTAGGACGTGCCGCCGATGAGGACGATGCGGCGCGTGAGGTTGACGGCGATCACGGTTTCGGAGCGCGTGCCGTGGTAGTCGGGCGCGGCGCGGAACGAGGGCAGCGCGACGATCGTCAGGCCGGGCTCGAAGCTTTCGAGGTCACCGGCACCGGGACGGCGCAGCAGATTGCGAATGAAGAGTGCGTGCCAGGCGTATTCACAGAAAACGCGCGTCGGCAGGCGATGGACGGGATCAGCACCGGCGAAGAGATCCTGGACGTAGAGTTCTTTCAGTTTTGCGAAGGCGAGGAAATCGTGGAGCAGGCGGTCGAACTGCTCTTCGGTCATCGACTTGTTGTTGTCCCACCAGATGGCGGGTTCGGTATCGGCATCGCGGACGATGAACTTGTCGTTGACGCTGCGGCCGGTGTGCTGACCGGTTTCCACAACGAACGAGCCGGAGGCCGCAAGGTGGCCTTCGTTGCGGCGGATCGCGGTTTCGACGAGTTCTGGGGTCGAATTGTTGATGGACAGTTTGCGGCAGGCGTTCAGCGGGAAGATTTCAGTCGACATCGGCAACCGGGCTCACATCTTTGAAATTGAGCCGCGCGTCCGTCTGGGCGCGGGCAGTGGAAGGAAACGGACGCATTCCCAGGGACCAGTCTTCGTCCGGTCGTTCACTGCCGGACGCTTATGGTGCCGCCCCATCTAAGCGAGGATGCACGGATGAGTTCCTTAATCGGGGAGGCTTGGTTAGGCCTGCCGGGATCCGAACTCAACCCGTTCGAAAGTATAGTCCTATCGGGCAATAGAAAAACCAAATGTCACGCGCGAGGTGAATATGTTGTGCGTGCTGTGGCAGCCAGTGCGGCCAGGGCTTTGCGCGCATCTCCGGGCGTGGCGATCGGGGCTGGGAAATTGATCCTCAGCGGGCCGGCAGGGCCTACAATGTCAAGGCCTTCCGGATCGATGCCGGTCATTTTCCAGGCAGCGGGCTCCTGGTGCTCACCGGTTGACCAAGCCGCGTAAAGCGCGAGGGCGTCCGTGTGATCCTCATTCATGTGCGCGAGGATATCCGGCTCCGAATCGATGAGAGCGGACGCGGAACTGATGTCGATCAGAATATCGGCCGGCTTCAGGTCAACGATGCGGCCGAAGCCGCCGACATAGTGCGCGCGCTCGATCTCGAATCGGTAGAACGCGAAATCGGTGAAGGCGGCATACATTTCTGCTTCCGGGTGACGGGCGAGGAAGCGACGCTTTTCACTGGCGTGCTCCGTCACCGCCACGCGGCCCATGAGGCTGACGCGGCCACCTGCAAGCGGATCTCCCTCGGCGCTGGTCCCGTCGATCAAAAGGCCGGCGCGGGGATCGGCCAATATGTTCTGGGTGTGGATGGCGAGGCGTGAAATGAGCATTAGCGGGGCGCCGTCAGCGGCAGTGGCCAGCGTCACGAGCGAGGCGTAAGGGCCGCTGTTTTGGCGGTCGAGCGTCGCGAGAGAGGCCTTCAACGACCGCCGGATCAGGTTTTTGACGGCCGCTGCCGGAGATGCGTTCAGCCCTGATTTATCTGAGAGATCTGTCATTTTGTCCCGATTACCGCGGCCCGTCGGCTTTGCTCTTCCGTCTTCGTTCAGCTACGGTTCAGCCCAACAATCAGATAACGGTCCCGCCACAATGGTTGAACTGGACAACGCGCCTCCCGAGGGCTTTGCCACAATTCGACTCCAGTTGGGGCCATAGTGCGCTGTGAGCACAAGAAGGCGCCCAAGAGGATATAGGGACCATGAAGGAAAAGACCACCATCGCGTTGGTCGATGACGAGCGCAACATCCTGACCTCACTCGGAATGGCGCTCGAAGCCGAAGGCTACAAGGTGCGGACCTATAACGACGGCGCCGCGGCCCTCGAAGCGCTGACCGAGGATCCGGCGGATCTCGGGATCTTCGATATCAAGATGCCACGCATGGACGGCATGGAGCTGTTGCGGCGCGTGCGCCAGCAGTCGGACATGCCGGTGATCTTCCTCACGTCCAAGGACGAGGAAATCGACCAGCTCTTCGGCCTCAAGATGGGTGCGGACGACTACATCACTAAGCCATTCTCCCAGCGGCTCATCATCGAGCGCGTGCGGGCCATCCTGCGCCGCTTTGCTCCCAAGGACGGAAGCGCGCCGACGCCGACTGTTTCGCATACGCTGGAACGCGGCAAGCTGAAGCTCGATCCGGAACGACACACCTGCCACTGGGACAACAAGCCGGTCACGCTGACCGTGACGGAATTCCTGATCCTGCAGGCGCTGGCACACCGGCCCGGCGTGGTTAAGACGCGCGATGCCCTCATGGACGCGGCGTACGACGATCAGGTTTATGTTGACGATCGCACCATCGACAGCCACATCAAACGCTTGCGCAAGAAGTTCAAGCAAGTCGACGACGATTTCGACGTGATCGAGACGCTGTACGGCGTCGGCTACCGGTTCAAGGAAGCCTGATCGGCACGAAGAACAGGAGTTCGCCGGGGCTGCCTTGACGACGAAGGCGGCCCCGTTCGTTTTTTGCTCGTGATTGCAACAGGGCCCAAGCGGAGAGGCTAAGTGGCGCTCGATACGCAGGGAGTTCCAGCGACCAACGTGCTGACGGATCCGCTGCGCGGGCTCGGCCGGCGCGGCGCCCGCTTGTTGCGTCGCGTCCGGCGTGGCCGTCCCTTCCGTTCCGCATCGGCAAGCCTGACCCGCCGTATCTTGATCGCGAACATGGTCGGTTTGCTCGTCATGATCGGCGGGATCTACTATCTCAGCCATTATCAAACCTGGCTCGTGGAGGCGAAGAAGGAGTCGCTGCGAACGCAGGGCGAGCTCATTGCAGCGGCGATCGCAAGCGACGCGCGCATCGAGCAGGGCAACATCGAGATCAATCTCGAACAGGCCAACCGGCCGGACAAATCGCGCGTGCCTTACCGTGACGATGGATTTTCTTCGCTGCAGCTGTCGATCCGGCCTGAGCGTGCGACGCCGATTTTGCGGCGGCTGATCCAGCATACGAAGAATCGGGCGCGTATCTATGGCCGTGACGGAACACTGATCGTCGATACGGCGACCCTCTTGACCAAAGGTCAGCTGACGCGTCCGGCGGCGGATCAGGAGCCGGTCGTCAAGCCGAAGAATTTCTGGACACGGCTGACGTCGGTGCTGATCGACAAGCACCTGCCTGTGTACAAGGAGATCGGCAACGCGAAGGGCACAGCGTATCCGGAAGTGCGCGCGGCGCTCGACGGAACTGCGACGCCGCTTCTTCTCCTCGACAAGGACGGAGAGCAAATCGTTTCGATGGCGGTGCCGATCCGGCGTGCGAATGCAGTGCTCGGGGCGCTGCTGCTTTCGACGCGGCCGGGCGATATCGAGAAGTCGCTGAGCCAGGAGCGTTGGCGCATTGCACTGCTTGCCGTGATCGCGCTGGTGGCAACACTGGTCTCGTCGCTGTTGCTCGCGCGGACGGTGGCCGAACCGATCCGCCGGCTTTCGGAAGCGGCCGAAGAGGTGAGCCGCAACATCAATGCTCGCGCGCATCTGCCGGACTTTGCGGAACGCAATGATGAGGTCGGTCAGCTGTCTCGCGCATTCCGGTCGATGACGGCGGCGCTCTACCGGCGGATCGAATCGAGCGAGAGTTTTGCAGCCGACGTGGCGCACGAACTCAAAAATCCACTGACGGCGGCGCGGTCCACGGCGGAGAGCCTTGTTTATGCGAAGACGCCGGAACAGCGGGACGAATTGGTTCGTCAAATTCAAAATGAACTGAAGCGGCTCAACCGCCTCATCACCGATGTCTCCAATGCCTCGCGGCTCGATGCGGAATTGGCGCGGCAGGCGATGGTGCCGACGCTCGTTACCGATGTGGTGGACAACGTCGCCAAGATATTCCGCGATATTCTCTCAGAGGATGGCCGCAGCGTGCGGGTGGTGCTCGACCAAGGTGTCGATCGGCAGTCGCTGAAAGTGACCGGCCACGAAGGGCGGATGGGGCAAGTCATTACGAATCTGGTGGACAACGCGGTGTCGTTTTCGCCTGCGGACGGCGTGGTGGTGATCACCGTGAAGCAGACGCCGCAGCATGTGGACATCGTGATCGACGACGAGGGGCCCGGCATTCCGGAGGATCGTCTCGCCATCATCTTCGACCGGTTCTATACGGACCGGCCGCAGTCGGAGGCGCTGCGCGGCAAGAATTCGGGACTGGGGCTTTCGATTTCGCGCGAGATCATGATCGCGCATGGGGGAGAGATCTGGGCTGAGAACCGGCGGGCGGCCGGGTCGGCGCCGGACAGCCGCCCCGTCGGTGCGCGGTTCACCGTCCGGCTGCCGCGTCTGGTCACGACCTCACGCGGAGGCTCAGGTGGCAGCCGCCGCTACTGAGATCGTGGTGCATGGTACGGCCATCGCACTCGGGGGGCGGGCGGCGCTGCTGCGTGGGGCCTCGGGCAGCGGCAAGTCCGATCTTGCGCTGAGAGCGTTGGCCGCTCCGGCAAGTTCTCTTGTGGAGGCATCGTTTGAGCTCGTTGCCGACGATCAGGTCGTTATCCGGGCAACGGAGGATGGGCTGACGGTCTTGCCGCCCGATCGACTGCAGGGGCTGATCGAGGTTCGCGGATTGGGGATCGTGACGGTCCCGCATCGCTCGGAAGCCCGCTTGTCGCTGCTGGTGGACCTGGTTGGCCCGCACCAAGTGGAACGGCTGCCCGATCCCTGGCCGACGGACGTCCTGCTTGGAGTGAGCCTCCCGGTGCTGCGGCTGGCGCCTTTTGAAGTATCCGCGCCTCTGAAGCTGGCTCTGGCCCTCATGCGCGAGCCGTGGCGCGGGCACGGGGCTTAAGTATAAGTCCGCAAGACCTTTGTCTGGAGGGGCTTTTGCAAGGCACCGAACAGTTGTAAGTCTGCGCGCCGCGATGGGTACCGAGGCATCAATGCCCCGCCTTATCGGCCCCGTGGGTCAAGGAAGACCGGATGATCGGACTAGTCATCGTCACGCACGGAGGTCTCGCGACCGAGTTCCGTGCCGCCCTCGAACACATCGTCGGACCGCAAAGCCAACTGGAAACGGTGGCGATCGGTCCCGAGGATGATATGGCCCAGCGCCGGGGCGATATCCTCGACGCGGTGAAGCGCGCCGATACGGGAGAGGGTGTGATCGTGCTGACCGACATGTTCGGTGGCACGCCATCAAACCTCGCCATTTCTGTGATGGATGAAGCGTCGGTAGAAGTGATTGCTGGCATCAACCTGCCGATTCTCGTGAAACTTGCCTCCCTGCGGCGGGAATTGCCGATGGCGGAAGCCGTGGCGCGGGCGCGGGATGCGGGCCGCAAATACATCAAGGTCGCAAGCCAGGAATTGTCCGGCGAAAGTTGAGTAGCGAGCGGCGCGCGATGCCCGAAATCCAGAATAGTCCGCAACCCGAAGCCCTCGTCACGGTCGTGAACCGCAAGGGGCTGCATGCGCGGGCGTCGGCCAAGTTCGTGAAGATGGCCGAGAGCTTCAATGCCCTGGTGACGGTGACGCGGGACGGGCAATCGGTGGGTGGGTCGTCGATCATGGGGCTCATGATGCTGGCGGCGGGCCCTGGTTCGCAGTTGCATATCCGCTGCTCGGGGCCCGAGGGTCCGGAGGCCCTGGAAGCCCTCGTGGCACTGGTCGAGATGGGCTTTGGCGAGGAACTGGCGGAAGAGGGCTAGCCGACCGCAGGTCCGTACCCGCTCCGGCCCTGCCCCATTGCTCCGACGCGCTCAGCTGGGACATAAAGACTTGTTTATATGTTGTTGCCTGGGGGCGGGGGCCGGGGTATAGGGGTGCCGAAATGGGTACGTCGGCGCGACGTCCCGTAAGTTGCCTAGCTACCCATTATCGATCAGGAGCCCTGAATGACCGTTATGCCGGATTACATCGTCAAGGATATGAGCCTCGCGCCGTTCGGCCGGAAGGAAATCGAACTGGCCGAGACGGAAATGCCGGGCTTGATGGCGATCCGGGAAGAATATGGTCCCAAGCAGCCCCTCAAGGGCGCGCGGATTGCTGGCTCCCTGCACATGACCATTCAGACCGCCGTGCTCATCGAGACGCTGAAAGCGCTCGGGGCCGACGTCCGCTGGGTGTCGTGCAACATTTTCTCGACGCAGGATCACGCCGCGGCTGCCATCGCCGCCGCGGGCATCCCGGTGTTTGCCTACAAAGGCGAGACGCTGGTCGAATACTGGGATTACACGGCGAAGCTGTTCGACTGGCATGGCGGCGGCACGCCGAACATGATCCTCGACGACGGCGGCGATGCGACCATGCTCGTCCACCACGGTCTGCGCGCCGAGAACGGCGACACGGCATTTCTCGACAAGCCTGAGTCGGAAGAAGAGGAGATCTTCTTCGCCCTCATCAAGCGCCTTTTGAAAGAAAAGCCGAAGGGCTGGTTCGCAGACGTGGCGAAGAACATCAGGGGCGTTTCGGAAGAGACGACGACCGGCGTGCACCGTCTCTACAAGCTCGCGGAAGCCGGCAAGCTGCTGTTCCCCGCGATCAACGTGAACGACTCGGTGACCAAGTCGAAGTTCGACAACCTCTATGGCTGCCGTGAATCGCTCGTCGACGCGCTGCGCCGCGGCACCGACGTGATGATGGCTGGAAAGGTCGCATTCGTCGCTGGTTTCGGCGACGTGGGCAAGGGATCGGCTGCATCGCTGCGTCAGGCCGGCGCTCGCGTGATCGTTTCTGAGGTTGACCCGATCTGCGCGCTGCAGGCCGCGATGGAAGGCTACGAAGTCGCCACGATCGAGGATGCGCTGCCGCGTGCTGACATCTTCGTGACGGCGACGGGCAACCGCGACATCATCACGATTGAGCACATGCGGCAGATGAAGGATCGCGCCATCGTCTGCAACATCGGGCACTTCGATAACGAGATCCAGGTGGCGGGTCTGAAGAACTTCAAGTGGACCAACATCAAGCCGCAGGTGGATGAGATCGAATTCCCGAAGGGCAATCGCATCATCCTGCTGTCGGAAGGCCGTCTCGTGAACCTCGGCAACGCGATGGGGCATCCTTCGTTCGTGATGTCGTCGTCGTTCTCCAACCAGACGCTGGCGCAGATCGAGCTGTGGCAGCATCGCGACGACGGCAAGTACGAGAAGCAGGTGTACACGTTGCCGAAGCTCCTGGACGAGAAGGTCGCCGCGCTGCACCTGGCCAAGCTGGGCGTGAAGCTGACCAAGATGTCCAAGGATCAGGCCGACTACATCGGTGTGCCGGAGCAGGGCCCGTTCAAGCCCGAACATTACCGGTACTAAGTTCGGCACCTGACGTTTGACGTGTTTTGAAGCGGCGCTGCCCCTCGGGGTGGCGCCGTTTTCATTGCGATGGAAGATCGCTGTGGGGCGGCTGCACTGGTCAGCCGCTGTTTAGGTCCGCATAATCGTCGAAGCGATTCGCAGGGCCATGTACCGATTCGGCTGCCGATCGTTTTTCCCTGAATTTACCGAGAGTTGCAGCCGCCTCCAGGCGCGACTTTTCCGTTCAACAAAAGCGACCGGCGGGCCCACCGACCCCATGCGTCACAACTACCGCGCCAAGATCGGAAATCCGCGGCTGGAACTCGCCATGCTCCTCGTCGCCAGCGTGGCGTGCGTGCTGGTGCTGGCGATCAACGTCAACGACGAGCGGGCCACCACCTCAGCCGACACGGCCGGTCTCAATGCACTCATCCTTATCGCGCTGGCGGCGGCGGCCATCTTCGCAGCCGTGGCCACCATTCTCTCGGCCTATGCAGCGTCGCGGCGGACGGCCGCGCAGCGCAACAACGAGGTTCATGAACTGCGGCGCCGGCTGGCGTCTTCGGAAGCGCTGATCAAAGCCGAACCGCAGGTGCTGGTGCACTGGGAGCAGGGTCGCGGGCTCGAAATCGTCGCGCAGTCGCTGACCGGCATTCCCGGACTGCCCGCCAGCCACCAGGAGTTGCTCCGGTTTGGCATGTGGCTCGAGCAGAAGTCGGCGACGGACCTGAAGTCGGCGCTGGATGCGCTGTTCGCCGAGGGCCGGGCCTTCAACATGATCCTGCGCACAGCGGCAGGCGGTCATCTGGAAGCGGACGGGCGCGCTGCAGGCAGCCGGGCTATTCTGCGCATGCGGGATGTGGCGGGGTACAAGCGTGACCTTGGTTTGATCCTCGACCACCAGAAGAAGATCGCGCGCGATGTGCGATCGAGCCGTGCGCTGCTCAACGCGCTGCCGAGCCCTGCCTGGCTGCGGGATGGCAACGGGCGTCTCACGTGGGTCAACAAGGCCTACGTGACGGCGGTGGAAGCCGAGAGCGAGGCGGAGGTGATCGCGTCGCAGATCGAGTTGCTGGAATCCCGGCAGCGGCGGACCATCGAGCGCAAGCACAAGACGGGCAAGCCCTATGACGAGCGGCTCAGCCTGATCGTCGGCGGTGATCAGAAGCCGCATCAGGTGGTGGTGATCCCGCTGGCGGATGCCAGCGCCGGTGTCGCCATCGACGTCGCTGCTGTGGAGCGGGCGCAGACGGCGCTCGACCGGCAGATTGCGGCTTACGACAGGACGCTCGATCGTGTGACGACGGCTGTTGCGATCTTCAGTGCCGACCGGCGCCTCACATTCCACAACGAGGCCTACCGCAATCTCTGGCAACTCGACGAGGCGTGGCTGAAATCGGGGCCGCAGGATGGGGCGATCCTCGACCGGCTGCGCGAAGATGGGCATCTGCCGGACGTTGCGAACTACCGCGAATGGAAGTCGCGGTTGCTCGCCTGCTACATGGAGCTGACCGAGGTCGAGGACTGGTGGCACTTGAAGAGCGGGCGCGTCGTGCATGTCGCCGCAGAGCGCCGCCCCGACGGCGGCGTCACCTATTTCTATGACGACAAGACCGAAGCTTTGGCACTGGAACGGCGCTATGTGGCGCTGACGCGTGTGCAGGGCGAGACGCTCAACAGCCTGAAGGAAGGCGTTGCCGTGTTCGGCACCGACGGACGTCTGAAGCTGTTCAACAGCGCGTTCGCAAAGATCTGGCGCATGTCACAGCGCGTGCTGGCGAGCACGCCGCACATCGACGAGTTCGTCGCGTCCGCAAAAGTTCTGTTCGACGACGGTCATACATGGCCCAAGATCGTGAAAGCGGTGACGTCGTTTACGGCTGCACGATCGCAGCTCGAGGGGCAAATGGTGCGCCCGGACGGCAGCGTCGTCGATTATGCCGCCACGCCGCTGCCCGACGGCGGCATGCTGCTGACGTTTGCCGACGTGACAGATGCGAAGGCATTCGAGCGGACGCTGCGCGAGCGCAATGAAGCGCTGGTCGCGGCCGACAATCTGAAGAACCGGTTCATCGGACACGTCTCGTACGAATTGCGCACGCCGTTGACCAACATCATCGGCTTCAGCGAACTGCTCGCCAGTCCGCATATGGGGGCGCTCAGCGCCAAGCAGCGCGAGTATCTCGACCACATCTCGCAGTCATCCACTTCGCTGCTGTCGATCATCGATGGAATTCTGGATTTGGCCACCATCGATGCAGGAGCACTGGAACTCCGGCTCGGCGAGGTCAATGCGCGCGACGTCATCGACGCGACGATTTTGGCGTTGCGCGAGCGTGCCGTGGGCTCGAACCTGATGATCGATGTGGCCGTGGAAGACGGTGTCGGTACGTTCGTGGCGGACGAAGCGCGCCTGCGGCAGATCCTTTACAATCTCATGTCGAACGCGATCGGGTTTTCGCGTCCGGGCGGCGTCGTGAAGCTCGAATGCTGGCGTGAAGACAAAGAGATCCTGTTTGCGGTGGAAGACAACGGGGTCGGTATTCCGCTGGAACAACAGGCGCGGGTTTTTGAGCGGTTTGAGAGCCGCAGTCAGGGATCCGAGCACCGCGGGCCCGGTCTTGGTCTTTCCATCGTCAAGAGCATCGTCGAGTTGCACAAGGGCCGCGTGACCCTCGACAGCAACCCTGGCGTTGGCACCCGCGTCACGGTACGGTTGCCGGCGCGGCCCGCCGGGTCGCAACAGATCGATGAGCCGGACGAGCGCGCGCCCGCCTATGCCGAACAATTGGACGCTTCCTGAGGCTGACGAACCGGCTGTCCGCCGTCTTGCTCAACTCGTTGCTCTAAAGATCCGAGTTGGTGACACGCTGGCGCTGCATGGCGATCTGGGCGCCGGCAAGACGACGTTCGCGCGCGCCCTGATCCGGGCGATGCTCGGCGACGACGAGGCGGAGGTGCCGAGCCCGACATTTGCGCTCGTGCAGACCTACGATACGCCGCGGCTGGGGCTCGCGCACATCGACCTCTATCGTTTGTCGGACGAGAACGAGGCTCTGGAACTTGGGATCTCCGATCTCGCAGAAAACGGTGCCGTGCTCATCGAGTGGCCGGAGCGGGCGCCATCGCTGCTGGGCGGGGATCGCCTCGACATTACCCTGACGGAGAGCGGCGGCGGTGACCTGCGCGATGTCGCGGTCGAAGCGCGCGGAACGTGGGAACCGCGCCTCGCTCGCTTGCGGGACATTTCTGAATTTCTCAGCGCTCATGGCGTGCCGGAGACGGCGACGGTGTCTTATCTGCAGGGCGATGCGTCGCCCCGGGCCTATGCGCGAACAGTTCGCGATGAGGAGCCCGTCATTCTCATGGACTGGCCGCCGCAGCCGGATGGACCGCCGATCAAAGGCGGGCTGCCGTACAGCCGCATCGCGCATTTGGCAGAGGGCACGACCGCATTCGAGAGCGTGGGGCGGCTGCTTGCGTCCGCCGGGCTGGTGACACCCACTATTCATGCGGCCGATCATGCGCGTGGGTTGATGCTGATCGGCGATCTTGGTGATCGCGTGTTCGGCGTCGAGGTCGGAAAAGGAACCGATCTCGAGACGATGTGGGCGGCGGCGACAGATACGCTTGTCGAGATGCGCGCTATCGATGCAAGGCGCATCCGCGACTGGAATGCGGGTGAGGGGCAGGCGTCGCCGGTCCAGACTTACGATCGCGGGGCGTACGAGATCGAGACGACGCTGCTGCCGGACTGGTATTGGCCGCTGGTGTTCGGTGCGCCGATCGCGGACGACGTGCGGCGGGCGTTCGATGATGCGTGGGCGCCGGTTCTGGACAGGCTCATGGCCGATCCCAATCAGACGATCGTCTTGCGCGATTATCACTCGCCGAACCTGCTCTACATGCCTGAGCGCAACGGTGCCGCGCACAACACGGTTGGGATCATTGATTTTCAGGATGCCTTGATCGGACATCCGGCATTCGATCTGGTGTCGCTTTTGCAGGACGCGCGGCTCGATGTTGCGCCGGACATCGAGGATCGCCTCTATGACCGGTATATGACGGCGGTGCGGGCGCGGGATGCGGGCTTCGACGAGGCCGCGTTCCGGTATGCGTATGCCGCACTCGGCGCACAGCGGAACACGAAGATCCTGGGGATTTTTGCGCGCCTGTGGAAACGCGATGGGAAACCCCATTATCTGCGCCACATTCCGCGCATATGGCGCTATCTGGAGCGGGACCTCGCGCATCCGGATCTGGCCGGTCTGGCGCGGTGGTACGATCGGCACTTTACCGGAGAGATCCGCGCGAAGGCGCCCTTGCCCTGATCCGCAGTTGCGGCACACCCGGAGGTCTTTGTGATCGATACCGCGATGATCCTCGGCGCCGGTCTCGGGACCCGCATGCGGCCCTTGACCGACATGGTGCCCAAGCCGCTCGTGCGGCTCGGTGGGCGCGCGCTGATCGACCATGCGCTGGATCGCCTGGAGGAAGCGGGGATCACACGCGTGGTGGTCAATGTGCACTATCTCGCCGATCAGCTCGAAGCGCACCTGAAGGGCCGCAAGAGCCCGCAGATCCTCATCTCGGACGAGCGCGGCAAACTGCTCGATACCGGCGGCGGCGTGGTGAACGCGCTGCCGCTTATCGGCGACCGGCCGTTTCTCATTCATAACGCGGATACGGCGTGGATCGAGGGCATCGGGGGATCGCTGTCACGGCTGATCGCAGCATGGGACGGTGAGCGGATGGATGGCTTGATGCTGCTGGCGCTGGCGGCGACGAGCATCGGCTATGACGGCCACGGCGATTTCAACATGGATTCATCCGGCATTCTGACGCGGCGGAGCGAGCGTCAGGAGGCGCCCTTCGTTTTTGCAGGCGTGTCGATTGCGCATCCGCGCATGTTCAAGGGTGCGCCGAAGGGTGCGTTCTCGCTGAACAAGGTGTGGGACCGATCCATCGCGGCGCGGCGCTTGTATGGATCACGTCTCGATGGCGTCTGGATGCACGTCGGTACGCCGGACGCACTGGCTGAGGCCGAACAGCGTCTGAAGCTCGAACATGTGCGCTGATCTCGTGTCCGCAGAGCGCCGCATCTACACAGTGCCTGCCGGGCAGCCGTTCCTGCGTGCGCTGGCGACGGCGATCCTCAACGGCGATCTGCCCACGTCCGGCGGAGCCAAGCCGAGCCCAGTCGATCTCACGGAACTCACACTTTATCTGCCGACGCGGCGCGCCACGCGCGCGTTGCAGGACGCATTCCTTGCCGCGGGCGGCGGGCGCGCGATGCTGCTGCCGACGATCCTGCCGATTTCAGAGGGCGACGAAGATCTGTCGTTGATCATGGACGCGGCGCGGGGCGAGCGCGGGGCCGCCATTGGCCCGGCCATCAGCGAGATGCACCGGCGTTTGGCTCTCACTCAACTTGTTATGCGCTGGTCTGAGGCCATGCGAGGACGCGACGACAATGGCATCGAGATCGTTGCGGCGGGAGCGGCAACGCCCGCGCAGGCCGTGACGCTCGCCGCGGAGTTGGCGCGGCTGATGGATATGGTCGAGACCGAAGGCGTTTCCCTCGACGGACTGCAGACGCTGGTGCCGGAGAGTTATTCGGAGCACTGGCAGAAGACGCTGCGGTTCCTCGAGATCGTCACCTCCAACTGGCCAAGTTATCTCGAGGCGCACGGTCTCTTGTCGCCCGCAGCGCGGCGTAACGCCGTTATCCGGTCGGATGCAAAGAGGCTGGCGGCGTCACCGCCAAAGGGGCCGGTCATCGTGGCTGGTGTCACGGGTTCGGTGCCGGCGACGGTGGAGTTGATGCAGGCGGTGGCGGCACTGCCGAACGGCGCGATCGTCCTGCCGGCGCTCGATCTGACGCTCGACGACGAGAGCTGGGACGTGATCCTCTCGGACAAAGCGGAGGAGGCTCACGCCGAGCATCCGCAGCACGGGCTCGCCAAACTGCTCAAAGAACTCGGTCTAAGACGGGCCGACGTGCGTGTGCTGCCGGGCGCGGCGGTGGACGAACGGCAGGCGGCGCGGGAGGAACTGATCTCGGAAGCGCTGCGACCATCGCGCACGACGGGGCGGTGGCACGGATACGTTGCAAAGCTCGGTGACGAGATAAAGCGGGCGGCGGCGCTCGATGGGCTCAGCCTGATCGAGGCGCCGACCGCGCAGGACGAGGCGGAGGCGATCGCGCTGATCCTGCGGCACGCGGCGGAGATTCCCGGCCGGACGGCGGCGCTCGTCTCGCCTGACCGATTGCTTGCGCGGCGCGTGGCGATCCGGCTGGAGAGCTGGGGTATTCGTGTCGATGATTCCGCCGGCCGGCCATTTGCGAAAACGGTTCCGGGTGCGTTTCTAGAACTCGTGGTGGCGGCCCATGCGGACGGCTATGCACCCGCGACGCTGATGGCGCTGTTGAAGCATCCGCTGACGCGCCTTGGGCTGGACCCATTCGCCATTCGCCGTGCGGCGCGGGCGCTCGAGATCGCGGCGTTTCGCACGCCATTCTTCGGGCAAGGCCTCGACGGCGTTGAAGCAGCGATCGAGCAGGCGCAGCACGAGACGGTTTCCGGCGAGCGGCGCAGCCGCGCCGTGCGGCGGCTGTGGGTCGAGGACTGGAATGCAGCGCGCGATCTCGTGCAGTCGCTGAAGGTTGCATTCCAGCCGCTGGCGAGCGTGACGGCGTCGGCCGACGCACAGGCCATCGCCGATCTGGCACGCGCCCATGTGGCGGTTGCAGAAAATCTGGCGCGGCTTCCCGATGGTGACGCTGCACCTTCGCCACTTTGGGTGGGGGAAGCCGGCGATGCCGCACAGCGGTTCTTTACCGATCTGCTCGACGAGAATTTGCCCAAGGTGCACGTTCCGGCGCGTGATTATCCCGATCTTTATCGCAGCCTGATTTCCGGCATCAACGTTCGGCCGCGCGTGCCGGTGCATCCGCGGCTGTTCATCTGGGGACCGTTCGAGGCGCGGTTGCAGCAGACCGATGTCGTCATTCTGGGATCGCTGAACGACGGCACGTGGCCTGAATCGGCGGATCCGGGACCGTGGCTCAACCGGCCCATGCGGGGTGATCTCAAGTTACCCTCGCCGGAAGAGAAGATCGGTCAGGCGGCACATGATTTCGTGACGCTGCTCGGCGCGCGCGAGGTGATCCTGACGCGGGCGCAGAAGGTGGACGGGGTGCCGGCGGTCCCCTCGCGCTGGCTGTTGCGGTTGCAGGCTTTACTCAATGGCGCAGGCGCACGAGAGGCCTTGCGGCCGGCGATGCCATGGCTGGCCTGGGCGCGGCAGCGGGACGTGATCACGCGACGGCCGAGCGTGAAATGTCCCGAGCCACGACCGCCGCTTGAGGTCAGACCGCGCAAGCTCTCCGTTTCGCGGATCGAGAAATTCATCGGCAATCCCTATGCGATCTTCGCGCGCGAGATCTTAGGCCTGGAACCGCTCGACCCGCTCGGGACGCAACCGGGTGCATCGCTGCGCGGCAGCATCATCCACGAGGCGTTGTCGAACTTCGCAAAGGCGCATCCGTCTTCGCTACCGAACGATATTCAGCAGACGCTCGCGGGCATGGCGCAGAGCATTCTCGATGATTACCGCACGCATCCGCGCATCGCCGCATTCTGGGTGCCGCGATTCCTGCGCTTTGCGCAGTGGTTCGCGGAGACGGAACCGGAGCGACGCAAAGGGGTCGATCTCGTGGTGTCAGAGACCAGCGGCAAACTGGTGTTCGATGCGCCGGGCGGGCCATTTACGCTGACGGCGCGCGCGGACAGGATCGATGTGGGTCCGATGGGTCTCGTGATCACGGACTACAAGACGGGCACGCCGCCAAACACGAAAAAGGTGACCAGCGGACTTTCACCGCAGTTGCCGCTGGAGGCGGCCATCGCGCTGGAGGCAGGCTTTGCGCACGTGCCGCCCGGGACCATTCGGGCGTTGCGTTACATCCGTGCGTCGGGCGGTGAGCCGCCAGGTGAGGAGATCGACATCAAGTGCGCGGATATCGCGGCGCTCGCGACTGATACCCTGAACGGCCTGAAGTCGCACATCGCCCGTTTTGACGATCCATCGACCCCCTACCGGCCCGTGCGGCGGCAGGGGTTCTCGTATGACTTCGACGAATTTGCACATCTGGCCCGGGTTGCGGAGTGGTCGTCGAACGAGGGCGACGGCGCAGAGGAGGGCGAGGCATGAACGCGCTGATGGCGAGCATCGCTGACGAACTCGATCGCACCAGCCGTGTGCAGTTGCAGGCTTCCGATCCGGCCGCTTCCGTGTGGGTGAGCGCGAATGCCGGCACGGGCAAGACGCACGTACTGAAAATGCGCGTGCTGAGGCTGTTGTTGTCGGGTGTGGCGCCGCAGAAGATCCTATGTCTCACGTACACAAAGGCAGCGGCATCGGAGATGTCGAAGCGCGTCTTCGATGATCTCGCGCGGTGGGTGACGCTGAGCGAGGCGGCACTGCAAGAAGATTTGTTCAAGCTGCTGTCGCGCGCGCCGACGGTGGACGAGGTCGCTCGGGCGCGGACGCTCTTTACGGCTTCGATCGAAACGCCGGGCGGCTTCAAGGTTCAGACGATCCACGCCTTCGCGGAGCGGCTGCTACAGCGCTTTCCGCTGGAAGCGGGCGTGACGCCGGGGTTTGCGATCCTCGATGAATTGGAGGCGCGCGATCTTCGGCGGCAGGCGATCGACGATGTGCTGGCTGAGGCGTGCCGGTCGCCCGGGTCGCCTCTGGCGCGGGCGCTCGACTGCGCAGTAGCGCACGCGGCCGACGAGCGGTTCGACGATGTTCTGGCAGGAGCGTTGACGCACAAGAGATGGATCGAAGATGCGGTT
This sequence comes from uncultured Alphaproteobacteria bacterium, assembly GCA_963778225.1. Classification (GTDB taxonomy): domain Bacteria; phylum Pseudomonadota; class Alphaproteobacteria; order Rhizobiales; family Hyphomicrobiaceae; genus JAGVSR01. Next base: position 32,236 of record CAVZTR010000008.1, on the reverse strand, counting down.
CGGATGCCGTCGTCGAAGGAAGGACTGGAGCGGACAGAGCTTCTGCTGCGGACGCACTTCACTGTGCGGCGCGGGGTTTCGAGTGAGACGCTGCTATCGGACATTTTGGGGTTGTTGACGGACGCCGATTGCTTGCAACTGGCGGAAATGTTTCAGCGCGGAAGCGCCAACGATCAGAAGCGGGCGGCTTGCCTTCGCGAGATCGCATCGGCGACATCGGCACGGTCGCGGGCGCAACTGCTGTGCGACTTGTTCTTCAATAGCAAAGACGAGCCACGCGAGTCGTTTGCAACGAAGAAGACGGCGGCTGCCTATCCCGAAACCGAACTCATGCTTTCGCGGGCGCAGGGGCAATTCATTCCTCTTTGGCAGGAGTTGAAGGGCTGCGAAGTCGTCGAGGCGACGGTCGCGCTGTATCGACTGGCGGACGCCGTTCTGCAAAAGTATGACGAGGCGAAAGCGCGCCGGGCGGCGCTGGATTTCGAAGATCTGATCCAGCGCACAAAGACCCTGCTGGCGACGCGCAGTTCGGCGGAATGGGTGCTCTACAAACTCGACAACGGGCTTGATCATCTGCTCGTGGACGAGAGCCAGGATACGAGCCCGGAACAGTGGCAGGTGGTGTCGCGGCTGGCGGAGGAATTCTTCGCAGGTGGCGGGGCACGCGAAGAGCCGCGCACGATCTTCGCCGTGGGCGACGAGAAGCAGTCGATCTATTCGTTTCAAGGCGCTGCACCGGAGAAGTTCGCCCAGATGGGCGGGCGGTTCGAGGACCTTGCACGCGATGTTCAAGCACCGTTCCATCGCGTGGATCTGAACGTTTCGTTTCGCACGACTGCGCCGGTGCTTGCGACCGTCGATACCGTATTCGCGGATGGCGCGCGCACACCGGGCGTACCCGCCGGGCCTTCCGGCATCCGCCACATCGCGAAGCGGCTAGGGCAGGCCGGCTCAGTCGAGGTCTGGCGGCCGGAGGTTTGGACTGCGGGCGATCTCGCAGACCCGTGGTCGCCACTCGATGAAACGTCGACGATGGCGCCGGCGCTGAGACTTGCAAATCGCATTGCTGCGACCATCAAAGGACTGGCTGGACACCGGCGAGATGCTTGCGTCCGAAGGGCGCAACGTGCGCGCGGGCGACATTCTCATTCTGGTGCGTAAGCGGCGGCCATTCGCGGGGCCAATGGTGACGGCGCTGAAAGCAGCCGGCGTGCCGGTTGCCGGTGCCGATCGTCTGGCGCTGACGCAGCATATTGCCGTGCAGGATCTGATCTCACTGGGCGGTTTTCTCACGCTGCCGGAAGACGACCTGGCGCTTGCGGAAGTTCTGAAAAGTCCGATCTTCGATTTCGACGACGAGGATCTGTTGCGTCTGGCGCACGGACGCAAAGGTACGCTGTGGAAGTCGCTGCTCGACACAGCGGCCAGCGATATCAGGTACGCAGCCGCTGCGGAGACGCTGAAGCGATGGCGCAAGGCGGCTGACTTCACACCGCCGTATGAGTTCTGGGCGAGCCTGCTCGATCGTGACGGCGTGCGGGCGAAGCTTATCGGACGATTGGGACCGGATGCGGCCGATCCCGTGGATGAGTTTCTCAATGTTGCGCTGACTTACGACGACAGCGCGCCGGCGTCGCTGACGGGCTTCCTGCACGCGCTCACCGAAGAAGAGCGTGAGATCAAGCGCGACACGGAACATGCTCGCGACGAAGTTCGCGTGATGACCATTCACGGGGCGAAGGGCCTGGAGGCACCGATCGTGTTTCTGCCCGACACGTGCGCGACGGGGGCCAGCGGCAGTGGCGGCGGCAAACCTCTCGTGCTGGAAGCTCTCAGGCGCAATCCGGAAGAGGCGGCGCCTTTCGTATGGCCGGTCAGCGGATCAAAGATCCTGCCGGCGGTGCAGACTGCGCGCGCCGTGGGGCAGCAACGCGAATTGGAGGAGCGCAACCGGCTGCTCTATGTCGCCATGACACGACCGCGCGATCGGCTGATCGTCGCCGGCTTCGAGGGCAAGAACGGACGGGGCCGCGGGTGCTGGTTCGACATTGTCTGCGAGGCGCTCGGTGTGGCGCCCGATGCACCGGGGCACGAGCCGATCCTCTACCGAGCCGACGAACCGCAGGCGGAGGGCGTGGCGCCAGACGCCAAGACGTCAGACGCGATGCAGGACGTGGTCGCCCAGGCGCGGCCGTCATGGGCGGAGACGCCTGCGCCGCGGGAGAAATCCCTCAGTATTCCGCTCGCCCCGTCGCGGCTGGCGCCGTACGACACGGACGATGCGGGTGAGCCCGTTGCCGCGACGCCTGCTGCTGATCCGTTGGGTGAGCCTGCCGCTCCGTCCCCGGTGCGCGGGATATCGGACGGCGCGGGGCTCGACGGCGATCGCTTCTTGCGCGGTACGCTCAGTCACGCGCTGTTGGAACATCTGCCGGGTATCGATCCGTCCCGTCGCGCGACGGCGGCGGCAGCTTATCTCGAAGCGCGAGCGGGGCATCTTCCGGAGCGGACGCGGCGGAGCATTGCCAAAGAGGTTCTGGCGATCGTGAACGATCCTGCGTTCGGCGCACTGTTTGCGGCGGGGAGCCGTGCGGAAGTGCCGATCGTGGCGGAGATCCCTCAGCCCTCGGGACGCGGACCGGCGCTGAAGCTGACCGGGCAGATCGACCGGCTGGCGGTGACCCGCGAGGCTGTGCTGATCATCGACTACAAGACCAACCGCGCGGCGCCCTCCAAGGTGGAGGATGTGGCGCCGGTTTATCTCTACCAGCTCGCGGCCTACCGACTGGCGCTCCAGGAAATCTATCCAGGTATGCCCGTCCGGGCCGCACTGCTCTGGACCGAAGTGCCGCAGATTATGGAAATTCCTCAAGCAATTCTGGATACATACGCCGCCGGTCTGTGGCGGCTGGATGCGGCCAGCCTTGACGCGGCGGGCGGGCGTTCTTAAGTCTTTCGTCCGATCAGAGCCGGCGGCATTCCCTGTGCGTCGGCGGAAAACAGTGAGATCCACATGGGCACCGAAACCCCCGTCGTTTCCGACAGCACCTTCGATGAAGTCGTGCTGAAGTCGACCGAACCGGTCGTCGTGGACTTCTATGCTGAGTGGTGCGGACCGTGCAAAGCCATGGCGCCGACGCTCGATGCGGTCGCGGCCGATATGAAGGGCAAGGTCAAGGTCGTAAAGGTCGATGTCGATAAGAGCCCGGGCATCACGACGAAATATGCCATCCAGGCGATGCCCACGCTGATCGTTTTCCACGGCGGTGAAGTGAAGGCTCGTCAGTCGGGCGCGATGGTGCAGAAGAAGCGCCTCGAGGACTTCATCAACGGCGCGCTCGTCGTTTAAGCTCGTTGATCAAGGACACGTAGGGCCGCGCGGTGAAAACCGCGCGGCCTTTCTATTGCCCAGCGTCAATTGCCTTGGACTTCGACGCCTTCCTGTCGGGCGAGCACATGGCCTGCGAGATAAAGGGAGCCGCAGATGAGGACGCGCTTGGGCGAGACGTCCAGGACTTCAATGCGCTTCAGAGCGTTTTCGACATCAACTGCACTGTCAGCCGAGAGATCGGCGCGATGCGCGACTTCAGCCAAAGCGTCCGGCGTGAACGGCGCTTCGTGAGCGCCGGGTATCGGCACGGTTACGATATGCCGGACGAGGCCGCGGAAGGGTGAGAGGAAGCCCGCTGCGTCTTTCAGGCCCATCATGCCGCAGATGAGGTAGACCGGCTTGGGGGAACGATCATCCAGATCAGCGAGCGTTTGCGCCAGGGCGATGCCGGCGGAGGGATTGTGACCGCCGTCGAGCCACAGTTCGCTGTTGCGGCCGAGAAGTTCCGGCAGGGGACCTGAGTCGAGACGCTGCATCCGCGCCGGCCATTTGGCTGTGACGAGGCCGCGCTCGATGGCCACTTCATTCTGGCGTAACTCGCCCAGTTGCAGGGCTGCCGCGACGGCCGTGCCGGCGTTGACGATCTGGTGGCGGCCGACGAGTGCGGGGAGCGGCAGATCGAGCACATGCGTTTCGGTTTGGACGACGAGGCGGCCGTTCTGTTCGAAGGCGTCGAAGTCCTGGCCCCAGACGATCAGCTTGGCGCCGACACGATCGGCGGTCTCGCGAATGACGTCCATTGCTTCATCGGCTTGCTGCGCGACGATGCAGGTGACGCCGCGCTTGAGGATGCCGGCTTTCTCACCGGCGATCTTGGCGATGGTGGAGCCGAGCTTCTCGGCATGATCCATCGACACGGGCGTGATGACGGTGAGTGCGGGGCGCTTGACGACGTTCGTTGCATCCAGGCGACCGCCCAGGCCGACTTCGAGAAGTAGAACGTCCGCGGGGGTTTCGGCGTAAGCGAGGAATGCTGCCGCCGTCGTGATCTCGAATTGGGTGATGTCGTCGCCGTCGTTCACAGCTTGCGTGCGCGTCAGGACATCGACGAGTTGGTCTTCGCCGATGGGACGAGAAACGCAGTCGTTGCCGGCGAGTTCGATGCGCTCATGGAACCGGACCAGATGGGGCGAGGTATAGACGTGCACGCGCAGACCGGCCGCCGATAACATGGCCTTGAGAAATGCCGTCGTGGAGCCCTTGCCGTTGGTGCCCGCAATATGCACGACGGGGGGCAGCTTTTCGTGCGGGCGGCCAAGCTTTTCCAGCAAGCGCTCGATGCGTCCGAGAGAAAGGTCGATGAGCTTCGGGTGGAGAAGCTTCAAGTCGGCCAGGAGCTTGTCGCTCGTCTGCATCGCGGGCTCTTCGATCGTGGCCCGCATCTAAGATGGGGCGTCTGCAATGCGCTGTTCTACGTGATGCGAGCGGCGGGTGGACCGAGAGCCGGGGTCAACAACCGGTGAGAACCCTGCGACGGATCGTCAGCCGCAGCACGACGGGAACCGCTGCATCAGGTGGAGGTCGGCGAATCCTTGCCGGACCCGTTTGTTTTCGCCTCGCGGGTCACGTCCTTGGTATCGGCCGGCATCGGCGCCGTCGCCGTCTCCATCGGCCGGACCTCAACGACACCTCCGCCGGTCGCGCGCGCAGCGTTCTCGATGACGCGGCCATTGACGGGGAGACGCCCATTGGCGCGCTTGGCCTTGTTGCCACCGTTCATGAGCACGCGGCAGACACGGGACAGCGTCTCGCGCATCTTGTGACGATGGACGACCATGTCGATCATGCCGTGGTCGAGCAGATACTCGGAGCGCTGGAACCCCTCAGGCAACTGCTCGCGGATCGTCTGCTGGATGACGCGTGGGCCGGCGAAGCAGATGAGCGCGCCCGGCTCGGCAATGTGGATGTCGCCGAGCATGGCGTAGGACGCCGTGACGCCGCCAGTTGTCGGATCAGTGAGTACGACGATGTAGGGGAGCCCTGCCTCGCGCAGGCGCTGGACGGCAATCGTGGTCCGCGGCATCTGCATGAGGGATAGAATGCCTTCCTGCATCCGCGCACCGCCGGAGGCCGCGAACAGGATGAAAGGCGTGCCTTTTTCCAACGCGCGCGTGAGGCCGGTGATCACCGCTTCGCCCGCGGCCATGCCGAGTGAGCCGCCCATGAAGTCGAAGTCCTGGGCGGCTGCGACCACGGGTTGACCGTCAAGCTTGCCTTCTCCGATGAGAACCGCGTCTTCGAGGCTGGTCTTGGCTTTGGCGTCCTTGAGGCGCTCCGTGTACTTGCGGCCGTCGCGGAACTTCAGCGGGTCCTGCGGTACGGTCGGAACGGGCACGTTTTCGAAGGCTGCGCCATCGAACAAAGCGACGAGCCGGGCCTTGGCGCCCATGCGCATGTGATAGCCCGAACCGGGCACGACGAATTGGTTCGACTCCAGGTCTTTGTAGAAGACCATCTGGCCGCTCTCCGGGCACTTGACCCAGAGATTGTCGGGCACTTCGCGCTTCGTCGTTAGGAAGCTGCGGATCTTGGGCCGGACGACGTTGTTGATCCAGTTCACGCTGTTCTCGCTCCTCAGGAGTGTCGAGACATTGATCGGTAAAGGGACCATAGCACGCTAGGCGTGTTTGTTTCAGGGCCCGGGCGTCGCATTCTGTGGGGAGTTTTGCCGATGGTTAGGACGACCCCTAACTTTTCTGATCCCTTGGGGCGGCGGTCAGGCGGGTTTCAGCGCGCCGCTTAAGCCTTCGACGAGTTGTAGAACCCCGGAAACCGTTGCGCCAGTGGCTTTTCCCTCGTTATCCAGGCTCTCGGCAATTTTGTTGACGAGAGCCGAACCGACGACGACGCCGTCGCCGTGGCTGGCGAGTTCCTTGGCTTGCGCAGGCGTTTTGACGCCGAAGCCGATGGCGATGGGCAAGTCCGTCGACTTTTTGATGCGGGCGACTTGGCGGCCGACGTCGGTCGCCACTGCCGAACCGGCGCCGGTGATACCAGTGATCGAGACATAATAGACGAAGCCGGATGTGTTGGTGAGGACGGCGGGCAAGCGCCGGTCGTCGGTCGTGGGTGTTGCGAGGCGGATGAAATTCAGGCCGCGGGCGATGGCCGGCACGCACAGTTCATCGTCGGCCTCGGGAGGGACATCGACGACGATCAGGCCATCGACGCCTGCGGCAACGGCATCATCGAGGAAGCGCTCGTTGCCGTAAACGTAGATCGGATTGTAGTAGCCCATGAGAACGATGGGCGTATCGCCGTCTGTTTTTCGGAAGTCGCGGACGAGCTGCAGCGTCTTCTTCATGTTCTGGCCGCCCTTGAGCGCGCGCAGACCGGAGGCCTGGATCGGAGGGCCGTCGGCCATCGGATCTGAAAACGGCATGCCGATCTCGATGACATCGGCGCCGGCACCGGGAAGGCCCGAGATGATTTTCAGGGACGTGTCGTAATCGGGATCACCGGCGGTGACGAATGTGACGAGAGCCGTTCGGCCCTCGGCTTTCAACATCGCGAAGCGGCGCTCGATGCGCGTGGCAGGACGTGACATGTGACCCTTCATCTCGTGAGTGCGGGCGGAAGCCCGCATCCGGACGGGTCTAGCCTACCGCGCCGCGATTGGACAAGTGGCAGAAGGGCCCATCGCCGGCCGACTGGCGGCCGGTCGATTTCTCAAGGTGCGAATTGCCGTCCTATTTCGCGTCAATGTTGGAGAACATCAGGACCTTACGCTTGAGGTCGAAGGTCGTGTAGCTGCTCTTTCTCAAGAGCTTCAGCATGACTTCGAGGTCATCGGAATCCGTATCGAGGATGTATTCCTCGACCCCGTTATCCAGGATGAGCTGCAGCGTGAATTTGCCTTCTTCGCCCGGCTCCGTCTCGGCCCACGACGCTTGGTAATTCGTCACCTGCCGAACCTGATATTGGCCCCTTGTCTGCTGCTGGCGTTCGCTATCGGGATCCTTGCCCCGGTCCTGTCGTCCGTTCTCTCCGGACTGTGACGTCGCTTTTCGTTCCTGCATCGTTGGCTCCGTTGCTTTGCGATCCATGAGACCGCCGCAACGTCGCTGCCAGCGACAGGTTCCGGATTTCGCGCCAAACGGCCGCGCTATCGCTAGATCTTCATGCCCAGCGCTTTGGCGACGGTGAAGAGGTCTTTGTCGCCGCGGCCGCAAAGGTTCATCACGAGCAGGTTGTCCTTCGGCAGCGTGGGCGCGAGCTTCATGACTTGGGCGAGTGCGTGGCTTGGTTCCAGGGCAGGAATTATACCTTCCATGCGCGTGCAGAACTGGAGCGCCTCGAGTGCTTCCTTGTCCGTGATGGAGACGTAGGTGACGCGGCCGGTGTCTTTCAACCAAGCGTGCTCGGGGCCAACGCCGGGATAATCCAGACCGGCGGAGATCGAGTGGCCTTCGAGAATTTGGCCGTCGTCGTCCTGCAAAAGATACGTGCGATTGCCGTGCAGAACGCCCGGCGATCCGCCGTTCATTGACGCGGCGTGTCCGTTCTCGACATCGAGGCCGTGGCCGCCGGCTTCAACGCCGTAGATGGCGGTGTGCTTGTCGTCGAGGAAGGGATGGAAGAGGCCGATGGCATTGGAGCCGCCGCCGATGCACGCGACGAGTGTGTCGGGAAGGCGGCCTTCGGCGGCGATCATCTGCTCGCGCGTTTCCTTGCCGATGATCGACTGGAAGTCGCGAACCATCGCAGGATAGGGATGGGGGCCGGCTGCGGTGCCGATGAGATAGTAGGTATCGGTGACGTTGGTGACCCAGTCGCGCAACGCCTCATTCATCGCATCTTTCAGCGTGCCGGCACCGGCGGTGACCGGATTGAGCTTGGCGCCAAGCAGCATCATGCGCGCGACATTGGGCGCCTGACGTTCGACGTCGGTGGCGCCCATGTAGATCTCGCACGGCAGACCATACTTGGCGCAGACGGTGGCCACGGCGACGCCGTGCTGACCGGCGCCGGTCTCAGCGATGATGCGCTTCTTCCCCATGCGGCGCGCGAGCAGGATCTGGCCGAGGCAGTTGTTGATCTTGTGCGAGCCGGTGTGATTGAGTTCGTCGCGCTTGAAGTAGATTTTGGCGCCGCCGAGTTCGTTCGTCATGCGCTCAGCGAAATAGAGCGGGCTTGGGCGACCGGCGTAGTGAAGGTTGAGGAAATCAATTTCAGCCTGGAATGTGGGATCGGCTTTCGCATCTTCATAGGCGCGCTCGAGATCGAGGATCAGCGGCATCAGCGTTTCCGCGACGAAGCGGCCACCGAACAAGCCGAAGAAGCCTCTATCGTCCGGACCCGTGCGGTAGCTGTTGAGCTTCGCATCCTGATTTTTCGCAGTGTTCGTTGCCATGTTGATCTCTCGCGGTCAGACGCCGGAATTCGTTACGACTGCTTAGCTGCCTTCGCGTTACGAAGGAAGCGCCGGATAAGCTCAGGGTCTTTGTGGCCGGGTGCGCTTTCTACGCCTGAGGACACGTCAACGATCGTCGCCCCGGTGCGTTCGATGGCCTCGGCAACGTTTTCAGGCGTGAGACCACCCGCCAGCGCGAACGCAGGACGGACTTTCAGACCCTGAAGGATATGCCAATCGAAGGCGAGGCCGTTGCCTCCAGGAAGCGGTGCTTTTGGATCAGGCTTGGCATCGAACAGAAGGATATCAGCGAGGCGACCGGGGGCGAGATGCGCGCGTGCCGCTTCGACATCCGCAGCGCTGGCCACGGCGACAGCTTTCCAGATCGGCTTCCCAAATTTTGCACGGATCTCGGCCACACGCTCGACGGTTTCGTGGCCGTGCAATTGGATGACGTCGGGGGCGACGACGCTGATGATCTCCGCCAGTTGTTCATCCGAGGGGTCAACGACGAGAGCGACGGCTTTGCAGGTTCCGCTCATCGGCACCATGGCGCGAAGGGCCTTGGCGCGGGCAAGATCAAGGTGGCGTGGGCTTTTGGGAAAGAAAACGAGGCCAATGTAGTCGACGCCGCAGGCAAGTGCCGCATCGAGCGAAGCCTCGTCGGTCATGCCGCAGATTTTGACAGCGGTGGTCATGGATGACGGCTCATCGGTTGATCGCGCGCTGAGGAGACAGCGTTCGGCATGATCTGAATAGGCACGATCGCAGAGGCTCTAGGCCGCCGTGCGTTCCGTGGCGGGGCTCGGCAATTCGCGTCCGCGCTGTGCAACGCCGAGATCGCGTTCGCGGGCGAGCCGATCGGCTTCAGATTGCCATCGCCTCGCTTCGACAGTTTGCACGCGGGCCTGACGCCGCCATCGCGCCTGGTTGGCCCAGGTGGCGAGCCCGCCCATCACGACGCCCAGAATGAGTGCGCCGAAGACATAGACATAGAATGGCAGAGACAGCGAGACGAGTGGCGCTGTGGGATTGAAGGGGTCCAACACGAGCGTGACCGCATGACGGTTCGCGATCGCGAGCGTGATGAGAACGGCAGCGGCCGGAAACGCGATCAGGATGGTCAGAATGCGTTTCAGCACGTTCGGCCTCGAAGGCGTTCGCTCCCCGTCGCCGTCACGGCGAGGTGACGCTTAGTTGGCTGCGGGTTCGTCGTCGCCGTTGAGGCGATCGCGCAGTTCCTTGCCGGTCTTGAAGAACGGCACGAACTTTTCTTCAACCGGCACCGGCGATCCAGTGCGCGGGTTTCGCCCTTGGCGAGCGGCGCGATGTTTCACTGTAAAGGCACCGAAGCCACGCAGTTCGACCCGGTCACCACGCGCCAGAGCATCGACAATCTCGTCGAAGATGACGTTGACGATGCGCTCAACGTCGCGGTGATAGAGATGCGGGTTCGCACTCGCGATCTTCTGGATCAGTTCCGACTTGATCACGGGCTCCCCCGAAAGGTTTGTTTTTCCTTAGTTTTCGGGAGGTTGCCAAACCGACAGCATGCCGTCAAGACCAAGAGTGCCCATGGCGCGCGTTCGCGACACGATTTCGGCAATTTGCCGGCCTTCGGCGCCAAAAAGGTTACCGAACATGGTGGATACCGACGCGGACAGGCCCCACGTCTCCGCGGACGCCGGCTGCCAGTCGATGATGCTCAAATCCTTGTCGACGCCGCGCTTTTCTTCCAGCCAGCGCTGCGCTTCGGGCTCGCCGCCGATTTCGTCGACCAGCTTTTTGGCGACGGCTTCGCGGCCAGAGAAGATGCGGCCCTGCTCCAGGCCGGGGACGTCGGCGATCTTGATTCCGCGGCGTGTTTCGACGAGCGAGGCAAACCAGCGGAAGCCGTCGTCGATCATCTCACGGACAACACCGAGAGACGGCTGATCGGCCGGGGCGAAAATGGACGGGGCGGCTTTGAGTTCGCCGCTCTTGACCTCGTTCATCTTGACGCCGACCTTGCTGAGGAGGTCGCCGACTTCCGGCCACTGCATCAGTACGCCAACCGAGCCGGTGATGGTATTGCCGCGAGAGACAATGTGGTCCGCGGCGAGGCCGACAATATAGCCGGCGGAAGCGGCCACGGTTCCGAACTGCGCGACGACGGGTTTCTTTTCGGCAATTTTGCGCAACTCTTCGTAGATCGCTTCGCCGCCGGTCGTCGTGCCGCCGGGGCTGTTGACGAAGACGATCACGCCAGCGACGTTTTTCGCGTCGCGGATCTTGCGCAGCATTTGGAGTTCCGCGCGGCTTTCCGTGATGGTGCCGGTAAAGGAGATGCGCGCCACGTGCTTCTTGGCAAACACTCCGCTGGTCTCGTCGGCGGACAGCAAGTAGCCGCCCAGCGCTATCACGAGGCCGGTGATGGCCAGCCCGCGCCAGAGGCTCAGGCGGCGGCGCAACTGCCGGCGATCAAGGACGATCTCGGTTTCCAGCGACATTGCTGTCAAACTCCCTACAGGTTTGCGGCCGTTGGTCCGCGCATCCGAACGACCGTTATCAATTCAATACGCTAAGAAAACGTAGGCAGAAGCGCTCAGAAGTGTCGCGCGGGACGCGTTGGAGATCACATGTAATGAAGAAGCGCGGTACCACAATGGCGCCGCGCTTCTTTTTGTTTCGTTCCGGTACAGTCTTTAACTCGCGCGCAGCTGCTTTGCTCCGATGAGCCGGCCGCCGCGCGCGGTATTATTCGGCCTCTTCCTCGTCCGTGTCGGCGTTCCGCTTCTTGATAGCGGCCTTGAAGATGTCGCCGAGCGAAGCACCCGAGTCCGACGAACCGTATTGCGCGACGGCCTGCTTCTCTTCGGCAATCTCAAGCGCCTTGATCGAGACCGTGATGCGGCGGGCTGCCTTGTCGGACGAGAGAACCGCTGCATCGACCTTCTGGCCGACCGTGAAACGCTCGGGGCGCTGCTCGGAGCGATCGCGCGAAAGATCCGAGCGCTTGACGAACGACGTGATGTCGCTGTCGGCGATCTTCACTTCGATGCCGTTCTCTTGCACCGCGACGACTTCACAGGTGACGGTGTCGCCCTTCTTGTAGCGCGAGAGCGTGTCGGCCGGATCGCCGGCGAGCTGCTTGACGCCGAGCGAGATGCGCTCCTTGGAGCTGTCAACATCGAGCACCATGGCCTTCACGTTGTCGCCCTTCTTGTATTCCTTGATCAGCTCGTCGCCGGGCTTCGACCAGTCGAGGTCCGAGAGGTGGACCATGCCGTCGATGCCGTTGTCGAGACCGATGAAGAGGCCGAATTCCGTGATGTTGCGGATCGGACCTTCGACGATCGTGCCCTTCGGGTGAGCTGCGAGGAAGGCATCCCACGGGTTGTCCTGGGTCTGCTTGAGGCCGAGCGAAATACGACGCTTGGTGGGATCGACTTCGAGAACCTGAACGTCGACCTGCTGGCTGGTCGAAACGATCTTGCCAGGGTGGACGTTCTTCTTGGTCCAGCTCATTTCCGAGACGTGGATCAAGCCCTCGACGCCGGGCTCGAGTTCAACAAATGCGCCATAATCGGCAATGTTGGTAACGGTGCCCTTCAGCTTGGCACCGACCGGGTACTTGGCTTCGATGGCCGACCAGGGATCGGACTGGAGCTGCTTCATGCCGAGCGAAATACGCTGCGTTTCCGGATTGATGCGGATGATCTGCACCTTCACCGTGTCGCCGACGTTGAGGATCTCGGAAGGGTGATTGACGCGGCGCCAAGCCATGTCGGTCACGTGGAGCAGGCCGTCGATGCCGCCCAAGTCGATAAAGGCGCCGTAATCGGTGATGTTCTTGACGAGACCGTCGATGACCTGACCTTCGGCGAGGCGCGAGACGATATCGGCGCGCTGTTCGGCGCGGGTTTCCTCGAGGACCGAGCGGCGCGAAACGACGATGTTGCCGCGGCGGCGATCCATCTTGAGGATCTGGAAGGGAAGCTGCTGGTGCATCAGCGGGCCGACGTCGCGCACGGGGCGGATGTCGACCTGAGAACCCGGCAGGAACGCGACGGCGCCGTCGAGATCGACGGTGAAGCCACCCTTGACCTTGTTGAAGATAACGCCCGTGACCTTCTCGCCCTTCTCGTGCAGGCGCTCGAGGCGGGTCCAGCTTTCCTCGCGGCGAGCCTTGTCGCGGGACAGGACAGCTTCACCGAGCGCATTCTCAACGCGCTCCAGGTAAACTTCGACGGTGTCGCCGATCTTGATGTCGCCCGGCTTGCCGCCGAGACCGAATTCCTTCAAGGCCACGCGGCCTTCCATCTTGAGGCCCACGTCAATGATGGCGAGGTCCTTCTCGATGCCGACGACCTTGCCCTTGACGACCTGTCCTTCGAAGACGTCGTCCTTGGCGAGGCTCTCGGCGAGCAGGGCTGCAAACTCATCACGCGAGGGGTTGAATTCTTTCGACACTTCGGCTGACATTTAGGCTCCTGGAAACGGTCTTGGTTGCTGCCGGCGCGGGCGCTTTATGGCCCACGGCGGCAAGGGGTTTATGTTTTAAAGCCGGCGCTGCCCGGAACGCACAGATGCGCGACCAGAGGCAGGACTGCCGGCGGTGATATTGCTGCTGGGTCGAAGCCACCGTGATGGGCTATCAGTTGCCCTGCCAACACGTTTGGAGCAGCCCGCGTTGGAGCGGCTCCGTTAGCCCGGCCTTACCTCTCGGCCGATCCGACAGTGGCGTCAGATCGGGGCGTTCTAGCGGAAGCAGCCCCGGAGAGCAAGTGCGCTGCGATCAAGTCTGACGGGCATGACCCTCAACAATTCTCAACGCGGCCTTGAAGACGGCATCCGCGTCCATCGTCGTGGTGTCGAGCTGGATGGCGTCAGGGGCGGCGGCCAGGGGCGCGATGGCACGGCCGCTGTCGCGGGCGTCGCGGGAACGGATGTCGGCCAGGAGCTCGTCAAAGGTGGCGGCTCTCACCGCGCGCCTGGTGTTCGAGGTGGCGGCGGCGGGCGCGTTCCTCAGGGGTGGCCGTGACGTAAATTTTGATGTCCGCATCAGGGCAGACGACGGTTCCGATGTCGCGGCCGTCGAGGACGGCGCCGGGCGGGCGGCGGGCGAAGTCGCGCTGATAATGCAGAAGGGCAGAGCGAACTTCGGGAATCTTGGCGATGACGGAGGCTTTGTCGCCGGCCGGGACGCCGCGCAGCGCCGGGTCGTCGAGCGTGGCGGGGTCGAGGTTTCGGGCGGCGGAGAGCGCGGCCCAGTGGTCATTTAGCCGAAAACTGGCGCGTTCAATGTCGCGGGCGACGGCGCGGTAGAGAAGACCGGTATCGAGCACGTGGTAGCCGAGATGGGCCGCGATTCGCTTGGCCAGTGTGCCCTTGCCCGACGCTGCCGGTCCGTCGATGGCGATGATCATGCGCGCGTCCTTCTCGCCCACCCTCCGCAGGCGGGTGTGGGGTGTTCTTATGCGGCCCACACTCCGCAGGCGGGTGTGGGGCTCCCGCGTGCCTGACGGCGACGGTCGGGTCAAGGGACCGTTCGGCGCGGATCGCCGGGGGCGCGGCAGGATCAGGCCGGATTTCAGTTGAAAACGCCGGGATTGAGATCGTCGCTTGGGGGCAGGTGAGTGAGCCGGGTTGCGATCGACGGCGCAGTGCAAGACCATCGGCTTGTTTCGAGTCGCAGCATGGCGTGAGCGTTCCAAAGCTAACTTGGAAAAAGGTTCCTCCGCGTATGGCCGCCGACCGTTTCCCTATCTCCACAGCGCTGGTTTTGGCTGCGCTCAGCATGGCCAGTCCCGCCGTCGCGCAAACGGTGGCAAAACCCGCCGTTGCGGAAAAGGCCGCTGATTCCAAGGCTGCCGAGGCTGCGAAGGCCTTTGCCGCCGGCACAAAGGCTTTCGAGAGCGGTAAAACGGATGCGGCAGTGGCGGCGCTTTCGACCGCGATCACGATGGGCGGATTGAATAATCCCGATCTCGCCAAGGCGATGTTTTATCGTGGCGTTGCCTATCGCAAGCAGAAGATGCCCGCGGCGGCGCTCTCCGATCTCAATGCGGCGGTGTGGCTGCGTGACGGGTTATCGGCCACGGACAAAGCGGTTGCAGAGGATCACCGTCAGGCTCTTCTGCGCGAGGTGGCGGCGCTCAATGGCGTTGCAGTTGCCGCGCCGTTAGAGACCGCTTCCGCGCCTGCGGCCTTGGTTCCGACGCCGCCTGCAACAGCGCCCGCGGCGGAGCCTCAGGCCCCAGCGATGCCATGGGCAACGGCTGAAGTGACGCCGCCCGCCGCGCCCGTCGTCGCTGTTGTTGAGGCACCGAAGGTGGTCGAGGCGGCTGCAGCGCCGCCACCATCGCCTCCGGTCATGCCAGAGGCAGCGCCTGCACCTCTCAGCATTGATGAGAATCGCACCGCCAGCGTTGCTGTGGCTTCCACGCCGTCTCAGGATGCCGATACGATCACGGAACCGGTGGCCACTGTTGCGCCGGTGGAACGTGACACGATCGCGACCGTTCAGGCTGAGGCTGCGCCGCCCGAGAAGCCGCTGCCTTGGCAGATGGCATCAAGCGCTCCGCAGGGCGACGCGCCCAGCGCGCCTGCTCCTGCGGCGCTGCCGTGGAGCGCTTCAGCAGCGGTGCCGCCGTCGCCGTCAGTTCCTGTTGCAGCGGTTGCGTCAGAACCGCCTCCTGCTCCCACCGCATCCGTGACAACAGCATTTGCACCCGACGCGTCGAAGCCCGCCGAAGCTCCGAGCGCCGTGACGGGTGCTCCGGCCGCGCTTGCAGACGCGGGCAAAGCCGCGGGCGCGTTTTTCGGCAACCTGTTTAGCGGTGGGTCCACCGCTGCTGAACCCGGCGCATCTCCGCTTCCTGCGAACGAACCCGCGCCGCCTGCCGCGTCGAAAATCGAAACGGCAGCACTGCCTGAGACGCCCAAGTCCGCAGAGCCTGCTCCGGTGGTTTGGCCCATCGAGACGAAGGCGGCACCCGTCGTTGATGTGCAGCCCGTCAAAGTGCCGGAAGTCAAAGTTGCGGCAGCCGAGCCGGTTGCGTCGGAGAACGCGCCGCCTCCTGCTGCCGTTTTGCCGGGGCCCTATCGGCTGCATATCGCGGCCGAGAACTCACGTGCGGATGCGGAACAAACCCTCTCGCGTTTGATATCCGCGCATAAGCCAAGCTTGCGAGGCCTGGAACCCGTGATCGAGGAACCAGCAACGGGCGGCGTGCTCTTCGGCAGCATGGGCGCTGCGTACCGCGTCAGTGTCGGCCCTTATGCTTCGTCGATGGAGCCAGGCCGCCTTTGCAATATCCTTCGGCCGCACGGCTTCGATTGCCGCGTCGTCGCCATCGCGCCATGAGAGCAATCTGAGGCTGCGGCAATCCGCAACCCTCAGACAAGCGGGAACTTTACCTGACAAAGCGGGTTAACCCTCCGTGTGCAACACGAGTGGAGAGACCTCGCATGAAGCGCGTCATGATCTGCGAAGATGATCTCCTGCTCGCCATGGACCTGGCACATGAGGTCGAGGAAGCAGGATCACAGGTAGTTGGAACCTTTTATTCGAGCTTTGACGCGTGGGACGCGGCAGCCATTCTGCGGCCCGACATCGCGATCGTGGATCTGCAGCTCGCGGATGGCGATAGCGGTCTTTCGCTTGCGACACATCTCGCCGCATTAGGCTGCAAGGTGATTGTCGTCAGCGGGTCGACGCTGATTCATCCAGAACTCGGCCGCATCCCGCATTCTTTCGTTTCGAAGCCTGTGCCCGCCGGCATCATCGCCGAGTTGACCGGGACACGTTGATCCCCAAGCACATCTTTTGGTTTGTGAGAGTGTTGCCATGCTGATCGCCTACGGGTGCCAATTCGATTTGATGTTCGATCAGGATACGCCGGCCGTTTGCCTCATCGACGTTCACACAAGCCATGCTCGCAACGTGCTGCCGGCTTCGCTGAACTTCGAAACATCGCCGCGGCTGACCCATCACGCGTTCGTCGACGACTTCGGCAACATCGGGCGGCGCTTCACTGCACCAGCGGGGCCGTTGCGCTTGAAGCTGGAAGGCGTTTATCGGGCCGACGATGCGCTTGACCGACGCGATCCGTCGGCGAAGGTGTTGCCGGTCGATCAGCTGCCGGCGGAGTGCCTCGGGTATCTAGCTCCGAGCCGTTTTTGCGAAAGCGATTTGCTCGGAACGCTGGCGTGGCAATTGTTTGGTCACCTTCCGCGCGACACCGCGCTGGTGGAGGCCATCTGCACGTATGCGCACGGCCGGCTGAAGTTCGATTACGCGCACGCCCGTGCGACGCGAACAGCCAGTGAGGCTCACGCAGAGCAGGTTGGTGTGTGCCGCGACTTCGCGCATTTGGCGATCGCGCTGTGCCGTGCACTCAATATTCCGGCGCGATACGTCAATGGCTACATGGGCGACATCGGCGTGCCCGCGGATCCGGCTCCAATGGATTTCAACGCGTGGTTCGACGTCTATATGGAGGGCGGCTGGTACACATTCGATGCGCGGCATAACCGCCGCCGGATTGGACGCATGCCAATCGCTATAGGCCGCGATGCTGCCGACATTCCCATGCTGCGCACATTCGGCACTCATACGTTGACGTCATTTCAGGTCGTGACGGAACTGACGGAAGCCAAGCGCGCGGCAGCGTAACGGTCGCTGCATATCAGGCCCTGCGGTCACGATTTGTCGGAACATCCTCGAACACGAGGCGTTGCCTTCAGGAGTCCTGGATGTGCTGTCCGGGAGCTTCGAACTGGAGGACGACACATGGACAATCCTGGCATCTATCTCGTGGCCTGGCTTCTCATCGCGCCCATCGTCGGCGTGATCATCCTGAGTGGCCTTGGCAAGTCACATACCGATACGAACACGAACCTTCGCCGCGACAATCTCTAGTCAGTCGATCCGGCCGGTTTTCACCGGCCGGATTTTTGTGTGGCTCACTCCCTGCAGCCGGGACCCTTCATCGCCTCTTGAGCGGCGGCTTGCAGTTCCTCTTGAGTCATGGATCTCTTCGTCGTCGCCAGCGACCAGCGGTGGCCGAACGGGTCTTCGATAACACCGTAACGATCGCCCCAGAAGGCATCGGCAGGCGGCATAACCGGCTTTGCACCTGCAGCGACGGCCCGGTCGAACTGCGCATCGACATCGGGAACCTGTAGGTGAAGTGTGACGGCCGTCGCGCCCGAGGAGGATGGTGCCGAGGTGGCGTTCGGGCCTGCGTCGCTAAATTCATCAACCAGCATGACGATATTGCCGCCAATGGAAATCGCTGCGTGCAGCAAGCGACCGTCCGGCATGGGCAAACGCATCATTTCCTCAGCACCGAAAGCGGACTTGTAGAACTCGATCGCTTCGGCCGCACCTTTGCAGGTGAGATGCGGCATTAAACGTGTGCCAGCCACTTGGGTTGATCCGCTGCCGTCGCCTGGTTCCGGGGCGACAATCGCGTTCGCATTTTCGTCGAGATAGACGGCTTTATTCGTCATTGGATCGAACGGGATAGACACGTGTTCATGGACAACCTGCCAACCACTCACCTGCCGGCGCAGAACAACTGTTATGCGCATCCAAGTTGCACCGCTGGGATGATCGGCGGGTTCGGGCACGAAGTGGTGGAGGCCATGCACAATGGCGAGGTCGCCGTCGGCATGGATTGTTAGATCTTTATGTTCGGATCTAAACTTTTCCGGGAAGTAAGGTAGGCACTGCGCCCATATTTTCCCGATCTCACGCGCGCCAATCGTCCGCGCCGGCGGAATGGCATCGAACAGGACCGTATCGGGTCCGTAGTTCGCCACGATCTTCTCGGCATCCTTGGATTCTACGGCGCGCGACCAGTCCAAGACGAGGCGCTCGATGTCCTCGATGTCCTTTGCATTGCCGGTTGCTTGTTCCATTGCACAGCTCTCTCTTTGCAGCGGTTTGTCTCGCAACGCGCAAGCGGCCGATCCTTTCCCTCGGGCGGCTGTGCGTCAACGGGAAGCTCGAACTTGGCTGCAATCTCCTTCAAGTGGCCCGCTCGTCGCCACATCGTGCGCACAATGCGCGGCACTCTAAGGGACCTAGCCAATTCGGGGAGGGTGGTCCGTGGCACGTTGGGAAATTTTGCTTCGATGCATGGCCTTGATTTCGGTGTTTTCTTATCAGGCGATACCCGCGAGCCCGGCTGCGGTCGCGCAGACCGTGGCGCAGGACGGGATGTCTGTAAAAATTGCAGGCCGCAGCATGCGTTGCGGCCAAACACCGATCGTGATGGATAACGAGATTCCGTCCGAGGGTTTGTCGGTGCCGGGAGAAGCGCTCTACCTCAACCCTTTTCTCTTGAAGCGACTGCCGATAACCGTGCGGCTGTTCATCTTCAAGCATGAGTGCGCGCATGAAACGACCGGTCCTGACGAACTCGGGGCGGATTGCATGGCGGCTAAAGCTGGGGCGCGAGAGGGATGGCTGAAGGTTGGTGACATCGATGCTGTCTGCCGGTCTTTCGCGGGACCGGCGACCGAAACGCATCCGTCGGGCAAGACCCGGTGCGCCAACATCAGGCGATGCTACGCAGGAACACAGGTCGCCAGCACGCGTCCGGCTGCGACCGCGGAGGCCAAGACGTCATCGTGGTCGTCATCGGACGCCTCGAGTGCCGAACAGACTGCCCGGGAGAAAACGCGCGAAGCTAATACCACGGAGTAACGGTGCGAGGACGCCAACCTCGCACCGCGTTGTGCTTCGTCGTTTCGCTTAGGTTTCGCCTACTTGGCGACCACGTCAGCTTCCACACGCCGGTCGCGGAAGAGACCGCGACGCTCTGAACGATCCGCGCGCCACCCGTACCCGTCGCCGCGCCAGCGACGGCCGCGATCCCAGCGATCTCCGCTGCGCACGCCGACTGCTACACCTGAGCGGTAGCCATAGCCGTCTCCGCGCCAGCGGCGACCGCGCCATCCGTCGCGAAAGCCGAGGCCGACGGTGACGCCGGAACCGTAACCATAGCGGCGACCACCCCAGCCGTACCGATTGCCGCGCCATCCGTAGCCGGCGCCGACCCAAGGCCGATACGAACGATAGCCCCAGCCATCGCGGTAGCCGTAGCCGACACCTGCCGACCGCCATCCCATTCCATCGCGTTTCCAGCCGCACGCGTCCGCGGGTCCTGTCAGGGTAATCAGTGCCGCGCAAACCGCGACCACACTTGCTTTCAACATCTCATGTCTCCTCGCTTGAACGACGCACCGGCGCGGCTGCAACGTAGCGGGAGGGAGCAAGTTCCGAAGATAAACAGATCCTGGAGCATCCAAGCTGATCAGACAGGCTGATGCTTTGATCACGGAGGTCGCGCCGAGGCGCTCATTGGATTACGCTTCCGCGTAGGTCGCGCCAAGGCGCTCCATGAGACCCCGGAACGAGGGGAAGCTCGTGGCGATCATCGCGGTGTCGTCGACCATCACGGGCTTTTCGCTGGCAAGGCCCATTGTCAGAAATGCCATGGCGATACGGTGATCGAGATGCGTGGCGACGGTGCCGCCGCCGCGGACTGACCCAGTGCCATGAACGATGAGGCTGTCGCCGATGACGGTCGCACTGACACCATTCGCTTCGAGCCCCGCGGCGGTGGCAGCAAGACGATCGCTTTCCTTCACCTTCAGTTCAGCGAGACCGTCCATCCGGGTGTCGCCTTCCGCGAAACCGGCAACGGCGGCAAGCACGGGGTACTCGTCGATCATTGAAGGCGCGCGTGCGGCTGGCACATGGACACCCTTGAGTTTCGAATGACGGGCGCGCAGATCGGCAATGGGTTCACCGCCCTCCTCGCGCTGGTTCTCGAACGTAATGTCAGCACCCATTTCCCGGAGCGTCGCATAGAGGCCGGTGCGGGTTTCGTTGACGAGAACGCCTTCGACGGTGACGTCCGACCCTGGCACCAACAGCGCCGCGCAGATTAGGAATGCCGCCGAGGACGGATCGCCGGGTACCACGACATCGCGGCCTTCCAACTCGGCATCGCCATGCACGGTGATGCGGGTCAGCCCGTTCTTCACCTCGGTTTCGACGTTCGCTCCGAAGTAGCGCAGCATGCGCTCCGTGTGATCGCGCGTCGGTTCTTTCTCAACCACCGTGGTTTCGCCGGCCGCCATCAGTCCCGCGATGAGGATTGCGCTTTTGACCTGGGCCGATGGGACAGGGAGCACGTATTCGATCGGCACCAAATGGGCTGAACCTTGTACGGTCAGCGGGAGTGTGTCGCGGCTTTCATGGGTCAGCAGGCCCATCTGGCGCAGCGGCTTCAAAACGCGGCCCATTGGACGGCGTGAGAGTGACGCATCGCCCGTCATGGTGACGGTGATGTCATGGCCGGCAACGACACCCATCATTAGGCGCGTGCCGGTGCCGGAGTTGCCGAAGTCTATGGGTGCATCCGGCTGCTTGAGGCCGCCAGTGCCGCGGCCGAGCACGGTCCAAGTGTCGCCGGCTTTCGTCGCGATTGCTCCGAGTGCGGTCACGGCTTTGGCGGTGTTGAGCACATCCTCGGCTTCGAGGAGACCCGTGATGGTGGTCTTACCGGTGGCCAGCGCACCAAACATGAGAGCGCGGTGAGAAATCGACTTGTCGCCTGGAACGCGGACTTTGCCCGTGAGGCTTCGGGTCGCCTTTGGAGCTATCAAAGGTTGTGGCTGCCCCTCATGCGCGTTCAATTTCGACACGTGACGCCCTCTGTGGCCGTAGGAAAGGCCGATGACGGCCCATCGGCTCCCGCTTTCTCACGGGCGGATAGAGCGGCTCGGGCCTTGGTTGTCAACGGGCAGGGAGACGTCGAGCGGTGCTGCCCGGGCCGCGGGCCCAACCCTCAAGTTGCATGCGGCGGGATTTAGTTTTGACAGCCGCCTGTGGCTGTGGCATCCCCCCATCCTTCCAATTCATTCCCCGGGGTTATTCATGTCGACCAAAGCTGCGCGCGGGACCAAGCGCACCTGCCAGAGCAATGAGTGCGGCGCCCGCTTCTACGACCTCAATCGCGATCCCATCGCCTGCCCGATTTGCGGCACGATCTACCAGATTGCGCATGCGACGGGGCCAGTGACGATCCTACCCGAAGAAAAGCCGCGCAAGCCGAAGAAGGATCTCGTTGCCGATAAGGAATTGGCACCCGAGGCCGCCGCTGAGATCGAGGGCGACGAGGCGCTGGCGGATATCGAAGAGGCGGAGGATATTCCGGCTGACGACGACGAGACCTTCCTGGAAGAAGAAGAGGAGGAAGGCGGCGACGTCACGAACATCATCGGCGGGCCAGTCGCCGAGGGCGAGGAAGAGGTCTGAGCGGTTTTCAGCGCGGGGCCTTTTTCCCCGCGCGGCGTCGACTTGGCACTTGCAGTTTGAGGCGGTAGCGAATAGAGAGCGGTTCTCGCGACGGTGGAGTTTCCGAACATCCGCCGGCGCAACCCAGGTCCAACAGACCCGAACATCGGGGCCATAGCTCAGCTGGGAGAGCGCTTGCATGGCATGCAAGAGGTCAGCGGTTCGATCCCGCTTGGCTCCACCATTTTCAATTTGCTCACGCGCCTAGTCGGCGCTCCGCAGGGGCGCCGCTTGCGGCGGGTCGCCTTGCTCCCTGGGCCTTTGGCCCTAAGGCAGCACGCCTTGTGGGTGCTCCGCTTTTGCTGGTGCCGAGCGCGGGCCGCTTTGCTCCCCAGGAGTCCGGCACGAAGGCTTAGTTCTCAAAATAATTAGGGGGTTGCATGCCGTTGTTGCGGGTCGATGTTTATGAGGGGCGCTCGGATGAGCAGTTGCAGGGCGTGCTCGATGCACTTGCACCGGGCGATGCTTGCGGCGTTCAACGTTCCAGCGCGCGATCGCTATCAGATCGTCCACGAACACAAGCCGTCGCGGATGATCATGGAGGATACAGGTCTCGATATTCCGCGGACGGCGAGCTTCGTCTTCGTGCAGGTGACAACGCGGCCGCGATCGCGCGAGATGAAGGAGACGTTTTATCGGCTTGCGGTCGAGGAACTCGAAAAGTCCTGTGGCATCGCGCCTTCGGACGTGATGATCAACATGGTCACGTGCACGGATGAAGACTGGTCGTTTGGCATGGGCCGCGCGCAGTTTCTGACTGGCGAGCTTTAGGTTTGCGAGTTGTGTCTTGCGCATCCGACTCCCCTGGCGGGGAGCCGGCCGGATGCGCGGAAGACATGCAAAAAAGGCCGGGCGATGAGCCCGGCCTTTTTTGCTTTGGTTCCACGCTCGGATCAGAACCTTGCGCGCACGGTGACGAAGGCTTGGCGCGGGGCGCCTGGCGAGATGTTGTTATTGTTGTGCGCGGAAGCGAAATATTCTTCGTCGAAGATGTTCTCGACGTTCACCTGCGCCTGCCAGTTCTCGTTGAAGTCGAAGTAGAACGCGGCATCGACGCGGGTGAAGGAGGGGATTTCGACGGCGTTGTTGGCCTCGGCGAAACTCGAGTCCTGGTGGATGATGCCCAGGCCTGCGCCGAACAGCGGCGTGAACTGGTAGCGATTCCAGAGCGAGTAGATGTTGTTCGGGACGAAGGGCACTTCGTTTCCTTCGTTCGATGACGTCCCGGCGTCGACAATGCGTGCAATCTGATGCCCCCAGCCGGCCGAGATTTGCCATTCGTCCGTAACGTAGCCGGTCAGAGAGAGTTCGCCACCCCTTGTGCGCGTCAGACCGACCTGCTCGCCGGATTGACGCTCCCGTCGTGACCGATCTGATTGGATCGCTCGAGCTCGAAGATGGCGCCGGTGAAGAAGAGGCGCGGGGCCACTTCCCACTTAAAGCCGATTTCGTCGTTCTGAAATTCTTCGGGCTCCAGCGTATTGCCGACTTACTAGATCGTCAGATTGCCAAACTGGTCGCCAACGCCCGGAAGGAAGGAGTTCGAGGTCGCAATGTAAACCGAGGCAGTTTCCGTCGGCTTGAATACGGCGCCAACGCGATGCGACCAGACATCATCGACACGCGAGAGGCTCTGCGGTTGATTGCTGTTCACGCCAGCTAGTCGAATTCCAGTCGAACACATCGAAGCGATCGAAGCGCAGTCCACCGATCAGCTCAAAATACTTCGTGATTTCGAGTTGGTCTTGGATGTAGCCGCTGTAGGTCTTCAACTTCCGTGTGTCCAACGGCGCTGGACGTTCGAGAATGTCAGCGTAGTGAAGTCTGTCACAGGGACTACAAGACGATCGCTGGATTGCTCAAGGACGGCACGACATTGCTCGCAACGGCCAGCAACGCTGGATCCTGATCTCGCGGAAGGGTCGTGTCTCTTGATGCGAGAATTCCGTGCCAGCCAGCAGTGTGTGGCGGATGCCGTTGCCCATATCCCAGCGATAGGTGGCGTCGGTCTGGTTGACGAAGCTGTCTCGCGGTCCGTCCCCGTTGAGTAGCCGTCGAGCGTGACGCACTCCGAGGTAATGTGCCAGGTGACCGCAGGCACGCTGGGATTGAACGGACTTCCGTTGGTATCACAGCGCGCAGCGAAGACGTTGGAATAGAACTTCTCGTAATTCGCGTAGAACGAATGATTGCGGAGGTTGAGACCGAAGTCGGTTCGGTGCTCGATCGTGGCGGTTGCGGTATGGCCTGCGAACTCTGACTGGCTTTCGTCCGGATTGCCGTAGAAGGATTCGATGGGTCCGCGGAACGGACGACCATTCAAGGACGGCACGCCGCGATCGATGGTGCGGCCATCATTGAAGTATTCGTAGCTCATCGAGATTTTGGTCTGGTCGCTGACGCGGAACGCTAGTGTCGGGTTGATCCCGTAGCGTTCGAGTTCGAAGAAGTCGCGGAAGTTCTCCGAGTTCTCGTACATCGCGTTGAGGCGGAACGCGGCATCGGGCGAAATCTTGTCACCGACATCGATCGTGGTGCGGGCGCGCTCGAACGAACCAGCTGTCGCGGTCACTTCGCGGATGCGCTCGCCATTGGCTTTCTTGGTCACGCGGTTGACAACGCCGCCGCCACCGCCGCGACCGAAGATCATGGCTGCTGGGCCCTTCAGCACTTCGATCGTTTCGACATTGTAGAGATCGCGAAAGTATTCGATGTCGTCGCGCACGCCGTCGACGAAGAAGTCGGCGGTGGTGACCTGACCGCGAATCGAGATCTGATCGCGATGGCCTTCGCCCTGGGCCACGGCGATGCCGGGTACGTATCGCAGGGCCTCTCCAACGGTGAAGCTGCCGCGGTCTTCGGCCTGCTGCTTGGTGATCACAGTGATCGACTGCGGAATGTCGATGAGGGGTGTGTTCGTCTTGGTGGCGGTGGAGGTGCCGGTGGCGATGTAGCCGTCGATGCCCGTGGTGCCGGTTCCCGGGACGCCGGGTGCGTCCGAGCCAGGGCCCACAGGTGCGCCTTCAGCAGCCGCGACGGGACCGGCGCCTTCGGGTGGCACGACGTCGGGCAGCGCAGGGGCGGGCGCCGGCTTCTTTGCAGCGACTTTGGGCTTGGTCTTTGACTGTTGAGCGACCGGCTTTGGCGCTGCTGGTTTGGGAGCCGACTGAGCCGGCTCTTCTGCAGGCGTGATCACTTCGACTTCAGGTAGCGATGGTTCGGTTGGAGCGGCGTCTTGTGCCCCCGCGAGCGCGCCGCACATCGTCAGCGCCATGGCTGATGCCGACAGGGCGAGGATTGAACGGGCGGCGATAGTCGAAGACGTGACGCAGAACGGAATTCTGCCGCGGCTGGTGCGTATCATTGGTTCCCCCCAATGGCCGAGATTCAAGGTCTCGAGATCAGGCGCCCGCTTTTGGCGAGACGTTGCCGCACTGGCGGCACCTGTCGTTGAAGCGGCTCGCAACGCACCTGTCAAAGGCATTAGTTTGCAACGGTTTTAAACTGGACGCGGACAGTCATGAATATCGCAGGATTCGCGTGAAACTGCGCAAACCACAGCATACGAATGGTCGTCGCCTGCTGCATATCTGCAACGCATTCGTCAGCTATTCAGAGCGACTTGACGAAGGCAACCAGCGCATCCCGCTCTTCTCGGGAAAGATCGGCATAGGCATCGCGCGCGCGCTGCGCTTCGCCGCCATGCCAGAGAATGGCTTCTTCGATCGTGCGCGCGCGGCCATCGTGCAGAAAGTTCGTATGGCGGCTGACAGCGCCCGTGAGACCAATCCCCCAAAGCGGTGGGGTGCGCCATTCGCGGCCGTCGGCTTCTCCCTCGGGGCGATTGTCTGCAAGACCTTCGCCCATGTCGTGCAGCAGCAGATCGGTGTAGGGCCAAATCTTTTGATTGGAGAGATGCGGCTGGCCTGGCACATCGCCGGTCGTGTGTGTTGGCGTGTGACACCCCGCACATCCGGCGCTGTTGAAGAGCGATTTGCCGGCGAGTGTTTGAGGATCGCTCGTGCGGCGGCGGGGTGGAACTGCGAGATTTTGTGAATAGAACACGACCAGATCGAACAACTCGCGCCCGACCTCGTGTCCGTTCTGGCGGGGACTGTCGCCGTGGGGCGCTCCGATGCAGATGGTCTGCGCGCTTGTGCAATCGCCGTAAGAGGCGGTGACAATCGGATTGGAGATGCCGACGTCGCCGGCGAAGGCTTCTGCGCTTTGTTGCTCGATGCTCGGATTGCCGGCCTTCCAGCCAAATCGGCCGAGCATGGGCTTGTTGTGTGCGATGGACCAGACTTCGTTGCTGCGGCCGGAGATGCCATCACTGTTCTTGTCATCGGGATCGGCCAAGGCGCGGATGCGATCTTCGGGGATCGCTTCCAAAAGGCCGAGGCCGATCATTTGCGGCGCGACGCGCGGCGACAGCATCGTTTTAGGGTGGAGGGGGCCGTAGCCGGGTTCGGTGACGGTATAGGTCGGTTCGCGCAGGATGATGCGGGTTCCATCGCCGAGTTTGATCGGTTTGTCTGCGTAATCGATGCGCATGTGACCTTCTATCGGCACGCCCTGCACAGCGAAGTTCTGGAGTTGCCCACCGTAGGTCGGCTCCGGAATCACATTGACGCGGCGCTCGGCAAGCAAGCGCTTCTGCTCGTCGGTCTCGGGCGGGATCGAGAGGCGCAGAAACATCGACACGGCTGTATCTTCGGGGAAATTGGCAGACGGCGGGCTTCCGCGACCGTCTTTCAAGTGGCAGTTCTGGCAGCCTCTCGCGTTGTACAGCGGGCCGAGGCCATCGCTGCTGTCGGTGGAGGCGGGCGGCGTGACCCAAAGTTTGCGGAAAATGGAATTGCCGATCCGGAAGCGGCCTTCGTTTTCGAAGCTGATGCCTTGTGACGGCTGCGAGAAGACATCGCGGTTGACGCGGCTTCGACGCGTAGTGGCACCGCCGCCGGGGTTTTCTTCACCAGGTTCGAGTGTCGCGGTCGCGGCGAGCGCCAAGATGTGGGCGCTCGGCTCTTCTACGATGAGCTGATCGGACAGGGCGCCGGGGTCCGCGGTGATTGCCAAGGCTGCACCGGTGGCGATCGGCGCCAGGGCTGCAATGACAACGGTGAGTGCCGCACGTTTTTGGATCATCTTCAGTAATTGATCGTTGAGCGGAGAC
Organism: uncultured Alphaproteobacteria bacterium; assembly: GCA_963778225.1. GTDB lineage: Bacteria > Pseudomonadota > Alphaproteobacteria > Rhizobiales > Hyphomicrobiaceae > JAGVSR01. The sequence continues at coordinate 4,956 of CAVZTR010000008.1, read as the reverse complement.
CGAGGACTAACGCGTTTTCAACAGGGCGCGTGCCACTTGCGTCGGGAACGCGTCCGCCGGGATTCCAGAAATATTGAATGTCCGGCTGAATTGAAAAGCCCGACACGAGGTGCGCGGTATAGCTAACCTCGAGAAGAGCTTCGTAATCGCGGACAATGGACTGGCCCGCTTCGCGATCAGCGATCTGGGCCGAATGAGAGATACCGGTATACGCGAAGCCAATGCCTAGAAGATCTTTGGGGCGTGTCGCGAACGGTCCGGTGACTGTGACGCCCCCCTCCGCGTAGACATCGACGATGTTGCGGTCAGAAGGGGCACCCATGATACGCGCGAAGACCGCGATGTTGCGTCCGTCACTGTCGAGTTTGATGATTTGCTGATCCCAGAGTGCATAAAGGCCAAAGTTGCCGCTCTCAACGATCGACGGATCAGCGATCTTCTCGAAGTCTCCGGTGTGCAGCCAGCCACCGAATTTGATGCGCCCAGGAAGATCACGCGCATCGTACTTGTAGAATCCTTCAGCCATATAGAGCGCGTCATCACCGAAGGGAAAATCGAGCCCGTGAGGATTGCATCGCTGCGGATCGTCGCCGGGTGGACAGTCGTCAACGACATCGCCGTTGAAGACGGCGGCCATCACACCATAGGTCTCGTGCGGGGTGATGGCGATGCGAGCCGCGGGAGCAGACATAGGATACGCCGGACCACCGCTCGGAAGATCCGCGGCTGCGATCGAGGGCCAACCCCATGTGGCGTTGAGAAGGCACCCGCGCCGTCGGAGATCATGAATTCGGTATCGGTGGCGAGTTGACCGACGCGGATCGTCACTGCACCGTCGAGGAAGTTCTGCTCCAGCCACACTTCGAACAGGCGAGTCGCAGGGGTTGCTTCGATGGAGCTGACGGGCATGAGCGAGCCGACACTCTCGACGGTGATGCTCGGTCCATGCAGCTGGAAGGCGTTGGCATGGAAGCTGAGCCCCTTCCAGCCGGCGAGCTGGCCCAAGTCCGCGTCGAGCCAGAGTTCGAGGCGGCCGTCATAGTGGGTGTCGCGGTTGAGGCCGCCGGCGGCGACACTGAAGACTTCACCGATGTAGTTGGCGCCGACGATGATGCCGCGGCTTGCCAGGTCTTTGCGAATTGCTCCGGGATCGGCGAGAGCGGGTGGGAGGCTGGTTGCGATCGAAGTTTCGGGAATACCGCTGGGAGCATCGTCAGCGCGCGCTGCGAAAGCAGTGGCTGCAAGCATATCGGCCGCAACGGCGAGACCGGCAGCCGCGAGTGCCGCCCGTCGAAGCCGAGGCGATGACGTGTTCGCTGTCTTCACACGGCTAGCCCTTCTGCCCGTCAAGGACCTTGGCGGGCGAATCAAGACTGTCGGACCCCATGATAGCAACGCCTTGGATGCCGAGGACGGATATCGCCTCCTCGAAAGCTCGGGCCTGAACAGCGAGCTGATCGATCACCGCCTGGACGACGGCGTTTCCTTCCGCATTGTCCTCGCCAATCATCTGATCGTAGGCCTCGACAGTGCGGGCGCGTTCGACCATGACGTGCATGCGCCGCATCGTTTCGTCGATCGCGGCGCGGATCCTGGTATCCAGTTCGGGGGATTTCGCGCGCACGAGGTCCGACACACTGGGACCTGAGACCTTGCTGCCGTCGAGCCGGGTATAGCTTCCAAGGTAGATGTTGCGGATGCCGACAGCGTTGAAGAAGTGAGAGTTATGCGTGTTGTCGGAGAAGCAGTCGTGCTCTTCCTCGGGGTCGTGGATCATGAGGCCGAGTTTCATGCGTTCGCCGGCGAGTTCACCGTAGGTGAGGCTGCCGAGGCCGGTGAAGACCGCAACGAGACCAGCGTTGCCGCCGTCTTTCAGAAACGTCGCGGCGCGCGACGCCGGCCGCTGACCAGTGGCCGGCCATGAGCTTGAGTTGATCGACGAGAAGATTTGTCGCGACTCGAAGGTATTCCGCCCGGCGATCGCAATTGCCGCCGGTACAATTCTTCTGATCGAAATCGGTGGCGGGGCGCGTGCCGGCACCTTTTCCGGTACCATTCAGATCCTGCCCCCAGAGTAAAAACTCAATCGCGTGGTAGCCGGTGGCCACATTGGCTTCGACGCCGCCGGCTTCGTGGAGGCTGCGAACGAGGAGTTGCGGCGTGATCTTCGAGGCGTCGATGGTTTCGCCGGCGATCTTCAGAGTTTTGTTGGCGATCACGTTGATGGCGTACGCTTCATTTTCCTGCGTGTCGGCTTCCGAGTAGGCGCGGGAAACGTAATCGATCAGGCCTTCATCGAGCGGCCAAGCGTTCACTTTGCCTTCCCAATCGTCGACGAGCTTGTTGCCGAAGCGAAAAACTTCGGTCTGCATGTAGGGTTCCCGCGCGGAAATCCATGCGGCGCGGGCGGCAGCGAGCGTATCTTCGGACGGTCTCGCGATGAGCGCTTCGATTTT
>CAVZTR010000007.1:5000-115106 GCA_963778225.1 uncultured Alphaproteobacteria bacterium | reverse complement strand
CCTGCTTCTCGAAAGGTGGCGTGGTTTGAACAGGACATTTTCGTGAATTGAATGGCGCGGGGAGAACCTGATTGAGGTCTTACTGATCCTCAACGTCATCATAAAATGGTGGCGGCCCGCTCCTTTGTGTGAAGCGCGCCGTCCACTCCTCCTGTGTGAGCCCTCGGGACGATGAGGAACCCAATCGCCTCGTCGCTGTCTGGTGGGCCATGGCGGTGATCGAGAGCCATCAACGCGCGGTAGGCGCGCTGGTCGCCGGACGCCGCAAGCTGCTTCAGAAGCATGACCGTCAACTCGAGTGCGGTGTACGCGCGCGCCCGACCGCGGCCGTCAGGATCGGCTCGATGCTTTTCCATCAGAACGCGTTTCACCGTCGCCTTGGTCCCCTTGGCGCCTTTCGGCCGACCCCGTGGGTTGCCCGAGCGGCCGGGCCTGAAGCGCGTCGCGACGGGTGGCCGGCCGTAGCCGACGCGGCCGTCATCGTGTCGGTTCGAGTTGGTCATAGTGATGCTCCAAAAACTTCATGATCTGGGCTGCGGACGGCCCGGGATACGAAAAGATCTTCTTCTGATCCGCTTCGCTGACGGTCTTCGGAATGACGAGCACCCCGCCCCGAACCTGTTGCCCGCGTAGTCACCAGGCCGTGCTGGATGGCGAGATCGATCACCGCCTTGATGGCGGGCAGATTTCGTCCTTCAAGGCCTTCGCGACCTGCTTGCGAATCGCGGCCTCGACCGGATCCATCTTGGCGGGCTTACCGTCCTTAAGGACCCGGAGTGGTTCCCGGAGTAGGGCGCCAAGATCAATCTGACCCGTTTTTCCGGGCGACCGCCTGACGGCTCGGCTTGCGCTTGCGTCGTCGCGTTTTCTTCTTCGAGGGTGTCTCAGAAGTGAGCGCTGCAACAACATCGGGATCAAATTCGTTCGTCATTCCGCGGCCTCCTGGCTCGCCGGCCCTGCGACTGCAGGATCATCTGTTTCCGCCTCGGTCGCATTTGCGCGCTCGGCAGCCACCACGTCGAAGGTCTGGCCGGTCTCGGCGAGGACGGCATCCAGCTTGGCAACCTTCGCCATGCGGCGGACGATGACGTCACAGTAGAGTGGATCGAGTTCAATTCCGTAACCTCGGCGCCCGGTCTTGTACGCGGCAACCAATGTCGTGCCCGACCCCGCAAAGGCATCGAGAACGATGGCGGCGCGATGCGAGCAGTCGAGAATGGCGTCGGCAACGAGGGCGACCGGCTTCACCGTCGGATGCATGGCGAGGTCGGCGTGGCACGTTGCGCCGAAGGTGTTGGCGCCAGGATAAAACCACACATTCGTGCGGTAGCGCCCGTGCTGGCCCAGCTCGACGTTGTTGACATGCGGGGCGGTGCCCTTCTTGAAGACGAAGATCAGCTCGTGGCGCGAGCGGTAGAACGTGCCCATGCCGCCATTGTCCTTGGACCAGACGATGAGGTTCTTGAGCTCGTCATAGACGCCTCGCCGGCCGCCAGCATCTCGCCCATGTGACGCCAGTCCATGCGACGAAGTTGATCGAGCCATCGACCGAGGCCTTGGCGAAATGGGTGAACACGACCGCGAAGGTCGTGAACTCGGCACCGTCATCTCGCCCGAAGCCATGGCGAACTCGCGATGCTTGACCTTGCCGGATCCGCGACATGTCCGTCGATCTGCACGTTGTAGGGCGGATCCAAAGACCATCCGGGCTTGTTCGCCGTCGATGACGATGGTCTCAAGGATTCGTGCGTCGCCGCAGATCAGCCGATGCGGCCCGATCTGCCAGACGTCGCCGGCGGGTTACCGCAGGACCCGGCGCCTCTGGCACGGCCTCGTCCGGATCACCTGGCTCCTCCGGGGGCGTCGAGCCCCTCGACCAGGCTGTCGATCTCGGCGACGTCAAAGCCGATCACGCCGATCTCGAAGCCGATGCCCTCGGTGGCGAGCAACCCCTTCAGTTCCTCCGCCAGCATCTCCTCGTCCCAACCGGCGTTGAGTGCGAGCTTGTTGTCGGCAATGACATAGGCGCGTTTCTCCGCCTCGCTCATGTGTTCCGAAGGCAGACTTGGCACACGCGCAATGCCGAGGTCTATCGACGCCTCGACGCGGCCGTGCCCGGCGAGGATGGTGTTCGCCTGGTCGATCAGGATCGGATTGGTGAAGCCGAAGGTCCGGATCAACTCCGCAATCTGGCGCAGCTGCGTCTTCGAATGGGTGCGGGGGTTGGACTTGCGCGGCTTCAAAACAGCCGGCGACTGATAGGTGATGACAAGGTCAGACATGGGAGGCTCCAAGTTAAAAATGGAGCCTGCCGACCGGCGGACACGGGACTCCACGATGTTGTGTCGAGGCGATCGCACTTGCGCCACCTCGAACCCATCGGGCGTCACGCCCTCACTTTGGAACTACCCCGCAGAATATCGCATCACGCGGGCCTTCGACCTCCCACATGGGCGCCAGCCGGTGCCATGCTAATCCTCTCAAAACCTACAGCCGATGCTGAACTGCGGCCGCGCCTGTAGCTGGCGAAAACGATCGAGATAAAGCAGCAGCGACCGGGTTATCCGGGCAAGCAAAGCCAAGCGCCTAAGCAGGTCTTGGGCGTTGTTGGTTTCTGACGCGCTATCCGTCAGGTTATGGCAATGTTCAACCTGTAGGTACCGTTGCGAGACCTTGGGACAAGCAGGCCGATGCGCATTCTCGTCGTTGAAGACGAAGACGATATCGCCTCTATCGTTCGCGCGAAGCTCCAGCAGCAGGGCTACATCGTCGATGTCGTGGGCAGTGTCGGCGAGGCTGAAGCCGCCGTGACGTGCGCGGCATACACACTCATTATTCTTGACCGGCGATTACCCGACGGAGACGGTCTTCAACTGGTTCCCCGCATCCGCCAGATCCAGTCTGAAACCCCTGTCATCATGCTGACGGCTCTCGATAGCGTGAGTGCGAAAGTCGCTGGGCTCAACTCGGGCGCAGACGATTATTTGTCGAAGCCGTTCGATAGCGATGAATTATTGGCTCGCATGAGAGCCGTTCTCCGCCGTCCAAGCAAATCAGGGTCTCCACCGGTCGTCGTGGGCCGCTTGAGCTTCTCACCCGAGACGCGCACGGTGATGGTCGGTGAAGACACGATGGTTGTGCCGCGACGGGAGTTGGCGCTTCTCGAGGCCCTCATCTTGCGGGCCCGACGCGTTGTTCAACGCGAGGTTCTCTTGAACGAGATGTTTGGTTATGCGGACGATATTCAGTCGAATACGCTCGATGCGCACGTCTCGCGGCTTCGTGGTCGGTTGAAGTCAGCAAATGCTGGTGTCGTCATTCATCCTGTTAGAGGCGTCGGCTATCTGCTGGACTTGGGTTCCAGCACAGAATGATCCGCTCACTATCAACGCGTCTACTCATCTGGCTTGTTGGCGCTCAGATCATTCTCGTGATCATTGCCATGCTGCTGTTCCCGCTTCTGGCCCCTTACACCACCTACAGTGAGATTGCAGAGTACACGGCGCGCCACAACTTACTTGCTTCGCTGAGGCGCGGTGACAATGGGCAAATCTCATTCGAGCCAAGCGAGAACTGGCTGTCCTACAAGGACAGTCGTCCTTCACTTGAGTTTGCGCTCTTCGATCTCGATAAATCGCGCATTGTTGCAAGTTCGAGCGAAAAGCTACGCCAAGCTGCCTTGACCTTAAGTCAATATCCACCGCGCGAGGAAGGCACGCTTGCGTCAGATCTTTCTGACCGACCAGGTGACACTCTGGTCGTCACGATGCAGTCCACGCCCGTAGGCCGATTTCTGGTGTTGACGACCGGAAATGCTTTTGGCTCCGAAGATGCAGCAAGCTACTTTAAGGTCTTCGCGCCCGCCGTCATTCCAATGTATGCCCCGATCGTCATCGGCGCACTGTTTGCCATTCCGATTTTCGTTCGTCGTATTCTTGCTCCGCTCGATGCTTTGGCGCAAAGGGCAAGTCTTATCGATGTGTCACGAACGAGCGAGCGACTGCCGGAGCGTGATCTCGAAGTTGCATTCCTGCCGCTGATCAAAGCCATCAACGGCGCTCTTGATCGGCTCGATCGAGGTTTCGCCCGCCAGAAGCTGTACGCTGCAAATTCTGCCCATGAGATGCGAACGCCCCTGGCAATCTTGCGCGCCCGCTTGGACACGTTGCCGGAAACGATTTTGAAGGTCGAGTTGCAGCGGGACACGATGCGTGTCGGTACTCTTGTCGAGCAAATGTTGACGATCTCCCGGCTCGGACAGCGAGAGGTGAACCTCGATGAGCGCGTGGACCTCGTTGCGCTTGTGCGGGGCGTCGTTGCAGACAGGGCCCCTCTCGTCCTGCGTGCAAACAAGGCGATCGAATTTCGCAATCTCACAGACAACGAGCGGATCATCGGTAACGCACAATCTATCGAGAGTGCGGTCGCCAATCTCATCGATAACGCCATCAGGGCCGAGCCGGTCGGCGGCACGGTCGACGTCAGCGTTCTTTCGGGCGGGATCGTGGAGGTTTCAGACCACGGTCCCGGCATAAATCCCGAGGATCGCGACGTCATTTTCGAGCCGTTCTGGCGCAAGGATGAGTTGCCGCCTGGGACCGGTCTTGGGCTGGCGATCGTCCGGGAAGTCATGATCCGGCACGGCGGGGACGTTTCGATAGAGGAGACCTGTGGCGGCGGCGCTACATTCCTGCTGCGATTTCGCTTATCGGAGGCGGCCACCTGACGCGTCAGAGTTCTGCAATGGGCAAGCCCCACAACGATGGCCATTGCAGCTTTGAGAATGGATCGCAAATGACCATGAAATCAGCACCGGCACGAACTCGCGGCAAAGCCGGCCTTGCAGCCGCGCTGTGTGCGCTGACCTTGACGGCGCCAGCCGCTGCAACGGACCTCAGTTTCTTGGCTTGGGATGACGACGCTTCAATCGGACCATTGTCCTGGACCGGCTTCATCTTCAATCCCGACGTCGGCTATGACACGTTGAGCCTGAAAGCGAACGGTGGCGCCGCCGTCAAAGACGCCGAGGGTTGGCGTGCAGGCCTGGAACTGGGCTACGACTATCAGATCGGCGGCATCGTCGTAGGGTTTGCTGCCGATGGCTTCTACTCTTGGCTCGATAGCGAGACCACCAGCTACGCCGCTGACCTCCAGTACTACGGTACGCTCCGCGCCAGGCTTGGCTACACATCCGGGCGGTACATGGCTTACGCCACCGGCGGATGGGCGTTTGCCGATCTCGAAATCAGCGATCGGACCACCGGTGTCAGCGACAGCCAGAAGCTCAACGGATGGGCTGCTGGTGGCGGCGTCGAGTACAAATGGAACAAGATGCTGACAGCGCGTGTCGAATACGTCCGCGTTGAATTCGGCGAAGAAAGCTTCGCTTCATTACCGGCATCGGCCGGTGACGTAAGTGCGCAAATGGACCTGATAAAGTTCGGGCTCATAACCCGGTTCTGACGCCGCTCCCATCGAGCCAGCGCGCAGGCTTTTGCCGTTCTCCTGCCCATCCGTTCCCACCGCCGTCGAGTGGTAAAACAGAACCCGCGCGCGCTTCGATGTGCTGCGCTGCCGCCACGTCGTCGACGGGAACACGAAACCAACGATAGCAATGGGTGAATCCGTGGACGAAGCCCGCGAACTCTCGCCAAGCCTTAGTCAGCGTCTAATGAGTACGTCTCTGAGGTGGTATCTGTCCTATGTCGCGACCAAGACCCGTTGGATCATCGATGAAGGTGCCGAACCACCCTGGGATCCTGACCGCGGACTGATTGCATTGACGTGGCACGGTAGGCAGTTTCTTGGTCACGTCGCCATACGCAGCCATCCCAAACCGGGCTTGCTTGCCGCATCTCATCGCGACGGCAGGATCATAGGGCTCGCCGCGGCCCATGCGGGTTACAAGGTCATTACGGGATCTGGAGCCACCACCGCAGCCGACTCCAAACGCAAGGGAGGATCGAAAGCGTTCCGGGCGATGGTCGCTGAGCTAAAGCAAGATCGCGCGATCCTCATGACGGCTGACATTCCGAAACGAGCAGGCATCGCTGGAATCGGCGCCGCCAAGCTGGCGCAGATATCCGGAGCACCGATTCACTGTTTTGCCGCCCTGACGGACAGACGCGTCGAGCTGAGCAATTGGGACAGAACCCACGTTGTCCTGCCTTTTGGCCGAGGTGCGATCCTCTGGTCGCCGCCGATTGAGGTGGCCGCAAACGCGAGCAAGGCAGATCTGGAATTCGCCAGACGAGAAATCGAAAACACACTGCATCGCCTTCACCACAAGGCCGCTGATGCCATCAGTTTGCAGCAAGAACCGTGGCAGATCGCGCGTTGAACACTCCCCGGTTAGGACTTGCGATGAGTGCCTGCCCTCCCCGAAAGCCTATTCCGCTTGTCGCACGCCGCGCCATTTTGACGGGCTTTCTCCGACCAGTGCCTTGAAGGCTCGGCTGAACGCTGCAACATCCCGGTAGCCGACGCGCTGCGCGATATCGGCAAGCCCACCTTCGGTCTCACGCAGGAGGCGGCAAGCAACGTTCATGCGCCAGTTGGCGACGTAGGACATGACGCTCTGGCCGGTGGTCTGTCGAAAGCGCGCGGCAAAACGAGACGGTGACATCGAAATCGTGTCAGCGAGCATCTCGACTGTCCAGGCGGCTCCCGGATCGCGATGAAGATGCGCGAGCGCCTTGCCAACCTTGCGATCGTCGAGCGCTTTGAACCAACCCGTCCGCTCAGCGCCCTCGCCCCGCCGATAAGATGCGATCGCCTCGGCGCAGAACACCTCGATCAGCCGTGCGGCGGTAAACCCATTGCGGTTGCCGCCGCCGACTTCGAGAGCCAGCATGTCGGCCGCGCGCATCAGCAGGGGGCTCTCGGGAACGCCGGCCGTCATGATCTTCAGGACAGGTGGCAAAGATCCCAGCAGCGGGTTCAGCGGCGCGCTGTTCAACAGGAACACACCGCAGAGCAGTCTGGTCGGAGCAGCGCCGGTTGCGAGTGACCCGGCGCCCGGCCGTTCGCCGGCATAGACCGCCGCAAACGACGTCGGCTTTCGCACATGGCCAGAGGACATCAGGTGTTCATCCCCGCCCGTACTGATGACAACTTCGTGCGCTGAGACCGTCTCCCGCGGTGAGCGTCTTGGCGTGAGTTCGAAGCTGCCTTCGAGCACCAAGTGAAACGGCAGAATTCGGATTTCTGGACCGACACCGAGCAGCTGTCTCAGCTCGCCTTCGCCCGGCACGGTGATCGCCCATGGCGGCGTGTAGCTCTCGAACAGCAGGACGCTCCCTGAAACACGAAGGTCTTCCAGGGCATCGTCGAAGGGGCTGCCCGAACCGAATGCCATTAAAGCAGCCTACCAAAAACAGTCGTTCAAGCAATAGAATTGATCGTTTCCGTCATTCAGACGATTGTCCTGTGTGCCTATCATCATCCCATCTGATCAACACCAAGCGTGGCGCACGTCCAAGGACCTCGCCACGTCTCTCGATTTCAGGGGGCTACACGATGATCATTCCGGCCGAACTTTACTACACGACGCTGACCGCGCTTTTCACAGGCCTCATCTGGGTGCCGATCATCGTCAACCGGTTACTTGAGATGGGTCTGTGGAAGGCGCTGAGCAACCCCGAGCCCGATCTGCGCCCGCATGCCGATTGGTCCTATCGGCTGAGCCACGCTCACCGCAATGCGATCGAAAATCTCGTCGTCTTCGCACCACTTGCCATCATGGTGCACATGCTGCAAGCGAGCACGGCAGGCACCGCTTTAGCCGCTGCGATATTCTTTTTCGCACGGGTCGCGCACGCGCTGATTTACACCTTCGGAATTCCGCTCCTGCGCACGATCGCCTTCTTCGCCGGATTCCTTTGTCAAGTTTTCCTGGCAGGCCGCATCCTCGGTTTGGTGTGATGAGCCATTTCGAGTGCGTCTCGCGAAGGCCCCCTCACGCCACCAGACCCGCCGCCTTTGCCGCCGCCAAGACGTCCGCGAGAATGCCGGCCGCGAGCGTGACCCGGCTCTTGGCGCCGCCGATCATGCCGATGGGGCTCTTCAGCCGCGCGATATTCTCATCGCGCACACCCATCTCCCGGAGCTGCGCCAAGCGCGTCTCGTGCGCTTTGCGGCTGCCCATCACGCCGACATAGAAATACGGCCGCGTCAGAATGCGTGCGAGAACCGGCGCCTCCCACGCATGCTCGTGAAATGCAACGACGGCCGCCGTCCACGGATCGCCGAAATCGTCCTCGAAGGCGCCTACATCAGCCAGTCCGTGCGCGTCGATCCCCCGCGCTGAAAGCTCCGCCCGCACGGCGTCATCCGGCGTGATGATGTGCATGTCCAGGCCAGCCACCTGAAACAGCGCCGCCACCGCGATCAGCGCCGGACCGCCCCCCGCCAGCAACACACGCACCGGCGGCAGATGCGGACGATGAAACGCATCGCCGCTCAAGACGCAGGCCGTCTCGCGCACTGTGTCCTCGATCCGGCTCTCCCCGCGCACGAGATCCGTAACCAGCGTGAACGGCCGCCGCGCCGCACGCCGTTCCGCGATGCGCTCCACCACATCCGCCGTCAGCCCCTGATCGAAATAGAGATCAAGCCCGCTCCCGCACGGAAGCTGCACGTCAAAGTACGCCGAGCCCTTGCCGTATCGCACGAGCCGGTTCTGACCGGCCGCAATGGTCTGACACGCTTCGAGCGCGATCGCCTGCTCGATGCATCCGCCGGAGAGATACCCGCTGAAGCGCTGATCCTCCGCCACAGCCATCTGCGCTCCCAGTGGACGCGGCGTATTGCCGTCGATCGCAACGAGCGTCACGAGAGCCGTCCGCAACCCTTGCGCCCGCCACGCGATCAAATCGCCGAGCACATCTTCGTCGGCCAGCAGCGAACGAGCGGGGTGGTGACTTGGGGAAAGATGAGGCGTCATGCTGTGGCTTATCAAGGAACTTGCAACCCAATTGCAACCCTTAGCCCACTTATCCGGCAACGGAAGATGCCGATCGCGAAATCCGTCTCCTTATCGCGTCTCGCGCGCCTCGGCCTTGATTATGGTCACGGCTGGAACACGTCCCGATCTCTAGTGTTGCCGAAGGTCCGCCCCCAGGAATACGGGCGGCACAACTCATGGGAGATTATTCATGGATCAAAAATCTCTGACGCCCTTTGGTGGCTCGCGCGCGCCCGCCAGCTCGCGCTCCTTCGACCCGATCGATGCGATGCGCCGCGAAATGGACCGCTTGTTCGAAAGCTTCTCGCAAGGCGGCCTGTTCGGTGGCTTGCCCGCTGCGCTCTCGGGCGGCAACGGCTTCCTCTCGCCCAAGGTCGATGTCTGTGAAACGGATAAAGGCCTCGAGGTGACGGCCGAACTTCCCGGCATAGACGAGAAGAACATCGACGTGAATCTCGAGGATGGCGTCCTCACGCTGAAGGCCGAGCACGCCGCCGAAAAGGAAGAGAAGGACGAAAAGAAGCACTACCACCTCGTCGAGCGCTCGCACGGCACCTTCATGCGCCGCATCGCGCTGCCGTTCGAACCGGATGCCGACAATGTGGAAGCCACATTCGACAAGGGCGTCCTGAAGATCACGGTGCCCAAATCGGCGAATGCCGCTGAAAAAGTCCGCAAGATCGCGATCAAGGGCGCTTGAGAGCCACGCGTCGCTTCGAAACGGCATCACGGGAGCCATGCAGGCTCCCGTTTTGCGTTCTAGAATGGCGTTGCCTTCGCGAGGCGACACCAGAGGCGCTTGCAAGTTTGCCGCTAATCTCCCAGATACGCCAAGGCCCTAACCCGCCCCGCCGCGTGCCTGACACAAATCCGCATCATAATCTTGCGCGCGAGACGAACGCCTAGAACCCTTCGGAGGATGCCATGATGAAGCTCTCGATCAACGGCCGCGAGGTCGAGGTCACGGCAGATCCCGATACGCCTCTGCTCTGGGTCGTGCGCGACGAGCTGCGCCTGACCGGGGCGAAGTTCGGCTGCGGCCAGGCACTGTGCGGCGCCTGCACCATGTACGCCGACGGCTCACCCATTCGCGCCTGTGTCACGCCCATCGAAAGCGTCGCCGGCCAAGCGATCACCACGCCCGAAGGCCTCGAAGGCCGGGTGGCCGAAGCCGTCCGTTCCGCGTGGGAGAAGCATGACGTCGCTCAGTGCGGCTATTGCCAGCCGGGCCAGATTATGGCCGCCGTCGCGCTGCTCAATGGCAAGCCCGCGCCGACGGATACCGACATCGACGAAGCCATGAACGGCAACCTGTGCCGCTGCGCCACCTATGGCCGCATCCGCACGGCGATAAAGACCGCATCCGAAACGCTGAAGGGCTGAGGGAGAACGCGCACATGTTCAAAGACAACATCGCCTCATCCGTCCGCTCGCTCACCAATGCAGAGCCGGTCGCCCTCGACCGCCGCGGCTTTCTTCGCTTGTCTGTCGGAACCGGCGCCGGCCTCGTGATCGGCGCCTATATTCCCGTGCAAGTCGGCGACAGCGGCTCAAGCCGCCGACACGGCCGACGCCGTGTTCAATCCCTTCGTCACCATTACGCCCGCCAACAAGGTGATCGTTTTGTCGAAGCATCTCGACAAGGGCCAGGGCACGGCCACGGGCCTCGCAACCCTCGTCGCAGATGAACTCGATGCCGACTGGTCGCAGATGGTTGCCGAATTCGCACCCGCCAACGCGGCCCTCTACAAGAATACGTTTTTTGGCGTTCAGGGTACCGGCGGCTCCACCGCCATGGCCAATTCGTTCGAGCAGTACCGCAAGGCCGGTGCTGCCGCCAAACAGATGCTCGTCGCCGCCGCCGCTCAAGCCTGGAAAACGGACGCGTCCAAGATCACCGTCTCGAAGGGCGTCGTCACCGATGGCACGAACACGGCCACCTTCGGCGAACTCGCCTCCGCCGCCGCAAAGATGCCGGTACCCGACGCCGTGACGCTGAAGGACCCAAAAGACTTTATCTACATCGGCAAGTCTTTCCCGCGCCTCGATCAGAAGGCGAAGGTCACGGCCGCGCCGGTCTTTACTCAGGATATTCACCTGCCCGACATGTTGGTTGCCGTCGTCGCGCGGCCGCCGCGCTTCGGCGCCAAGCCCGGCTCGGTCGATGCTGCCAAAGCCAAAGCCGTGAAAGGTGTCACCAGCGTCGTCACCATTCCTGGCGGCGTTGCCGTCGTCGCATCCTCCACGTGGGCGGCCATCAAGGGCCGCGATGCCCTGCAGGTCACATGGGACGAGACCGATGCAGACAAGCGCGGCACCGCCGAACTGCTGGAACAGTACAAGGCGCTCGCCGCCAAGCCCGGCCTGTCCGTGCGCAAGGACGGTGATGCCGAAAAAGCCATTGCCGGTGCCAAGACGGTGATCGATGCGGAGTTCGTCTTTCCATTTCTGGCGCACGCGCCAATGGAACCGCTGAACGCCATCCTCGCCTTCAAGGACAACAAGGCCACCATCTGGTCCGGCTCACAACTGCAGACGATCGATCAGTCGGTTGCCGCAGCCATCCTCGGCATTAAGCCAGAAGACGTTGCCATCAACACCCAGTGGGCCGGCGGTTCCTTCGGCCGCCGCGCCGTGTACAACTCCGACTACGTCGCCGAAGTCGCACACATCGTCAAAGCCCTCGCCACAGACAAGCCGATCAAGCTCGTCTGGACGCGCGAAGATGACATCAAAGGCGGCTACTATCGCCCCATGTACGTCCACAAAGTGAAGGTGGGGCTCACCGAAAGTGGTGATATCGCCGGCTGGCATCACCGCATTGTCGGGCAATCCATCATGGAGGGCACCGCCTTCGCAGCCAGTTCCGTCAAGAACGGCGTCGACGCGACCTCAGTCGAAGGCGTCAGCGACACGCCTTACACGATCCCGAACTACGAAGTCGAAGTGCACAACACCAAGTTCGGTGCACCACCTTTGTGGTGGCGATCGGTCGGCCACACGCACACCGCCTACGTGATGGAAACGATGATTGACGAGATCGCGGCGCGCAGCGGTAAGGATCCCGTCGCCTTCCGTCTCGCCATGCTGCAGAAGCACCCGCGTCACGCGGCCGTGTTGAAGCTCGCCGCCGAGAAGGCAGGCTGGGGCACGCCACCTGCCGATGGCATCGCTCGCGGTGTTGCCGTGCACGAAAGCTTCAAGAGCTTCGTCGCACAGGTTGCGGAGGTGCGCATTGCAGACGGTCGAGCAAAAGTAGATCGGGTGGTCTGTGCGGTGGATTGCGGCCTGCCGATCAATCCCGACAACATCGTCGCTCAAATCGAGGGCGGCATCGGCTACGGCCTCGGCGCGGTTTTACACTCGCACGTCACCTTGACCGACGGCGTCGTGGATCAAGCCAACTTTGGCGACTACGAAGTGCTCCGTTTCAACGAGATGCCCAAGGTGGAGGTCCACATCATTCCCTCGACCGAGCCGCCAACCGGCATCGGCGAACCGGGAACGCCCCCCGTTGGCCCCGCCGTGGCAAATGCCGTCGCAGCCCTCACCGGCCAACGCATCCGCGCGCTTCCGCTCGCCATCCACAAGCTCGCCGCCAGCTGAGCGTCAAACGCATCTTCTCCGCTGTCATCCCGGGCCTAGTGCCCGGGACCCGTCGTTCAACAATCCGAACAGCGGACGATAGCAACACGACTTGCGTGCGCCTGCTGGCTGTCCTCGCGCAGGTGGCGGAGCCAGAAACCACGCCCGGCGAAAGAGCTTTACGCCCCCGCTGGACGGAAAGCCTTGCAAACGGCGGGGTTGGTCTCGAGGCGGGCACCGCCGATCAGGTCGATGCAGTAAGGAACCGCCGGAAACACGGCCATCATGCACAGCCGGATTGACGCCGGCTTGCCTGGCAGATTGACGATGAGGCATGAGCCGCGAATGCCCGCCGTCTGCCGCGAAAGAATAGCCGTCGGCACCTGTTTCAAGCTTTCAAAGCGCATCAGCTCCCCGAACCCGGGCATCATCTTCTGACACACGGCCTCGGTCGCCTCTGGCGTCACGTCGCGCTGGGCCGGACCCGTGCCCCCCGTCGTGAGGATCAAAGAACATCCCTCCAAGTCGACGAGCTCCGTGAGCGTTGCCGCAATGCCGGCCTCGTCGTCCGGGATCACACGCGCGACAGGCTCCCACGGTGCGGTCAGGATCTCCGTCAAAACGTCATGGATCGCCGGACCGCCTTTGTCTTCATAGAGACCTTTGCTGGCGCGATCCGAGACGGTGACGATGCCGATGCGAGCGGTCATGGGCGGTTTGGGCTCCAAGAGATGACGTTTCGGCCCATATACACGATCTGCGATGGTCCGCCACAGCGAACGCGGATCAGGCTGGCTCGATCTGACAAAGCCAGGATCGGCACGAACTGATGACCTTTTCCCGCGTTACATTAATCGAGCAACGGCCCGAATGGTGAACCCATCCGGGCCGTCAAGTTTGAGCCAGCTCAATTTGGTCCGCCCCGCGCCGTGGCAGTAGTTGAGCGCTGGGCTGCTGTGAGAGGGAGGTTGCCGATGATCATTTCGCGTTTGGCCTTCGCCTTCGCGACGGGGCTCGCCGGAGCAGGCTTTATGTTCTCAAGCCCGGCCGACGCGCAGCGCCGCTGGGTCAAGCCGTACTACTCAGAAGAGTACGACGTTGGCCGCGGAGCACGCGGCTACGAAGGCTTTCTCTTCCCCGACTACTACTGCTCCTACAAGCGCTATCCGCGCCGCGTCTGCTCGACCGACAAGCGTGGACGCGAGCGCTGCCGTGTCGTCGGCTGGCGCCTGGAGCAGACCTGCCAATAATCAAAGCAACAAGGAGACACTCAAGAATGCTCGACAACCGCAACACGCCGAACGAACTCGATGAGATGTTTCCGACCGCCAAAGCAGTGATCCATCAGCTGAAGCAATCTGACTCGCATTTCGCCAAACTGGCGGACCATTATCACGAGATCAATCGCGCGGTGCACCGCATGGAAACCAACGTCGAGCCCGTCTCCGACGAGACGATGGAAAACGAGCGCAAGAAGCGCCTTGCCCTCCTCGACGAGATCTCCGCCATCATCGCCCGCGCCACAGCCTGACATGCGTGTCCTCTCCCGCAACGGGGGAGGACACCGCCCCGGGACGCAGACAGCGATCTCAGCTCTGACCGCCACGATGGCGCATTGCTCTCCTCCGCCGGGCGGGTGAAATTGCAGGCTCCTCCTGCCAGCCATCACCCGATCGCAAGGACACGCATGTACGGCCGCCAGCTCGTCCCCGCAGACTACGAGGTCCCCGATCGCCTCGAAGGTCCGGGCTATCACCTGCGCATGCTCTCGGTCACCGACCTCGACAAAGATTTCGAAGCCGTCGTCGCGAGTGCCGATCGCCTGCGCGGCCTGCTCGATCCCGACAGCTCCTGGCCTGACGGAATAACGAAAGACGAAGATCTGATTGACCTCGCCTGGCACCAGCGCGAGTTCACCATCCGCCACTCATTCGCCTACACGGTCATGTCGTCCGACGAGAGCCGCTGCCTTGGCTGCATGTATATCTTCCCCAGCGACCGCCGCGGCTACGACGCCAAAGTCTTCTACTGGGCGCGCAGCGGAACTGATGCAGATGCCCGCGACGAAGACCTCGGCCGCGTGATCCGCAGTTGGCTCCACACCCGCTGGCCATTCGCCTCGGTCGCCTATCCTGGCCGCGACATTGCCTGGCCCGATTGGGCGAAGCTGCCTCCCCGACGCTGGGAATAACTCCGATCTTGCGCGCTCCCCGCTCCCGGTCCACCAATAGTCACATCTTCTCAGATCGAACGTGAAACGCGGCAGCCGCGGACACGTATCTGGTTTGCGATTTGGAATTGCGGAGACACCGATGGATCACGACAGCGTCAAGCTCTACTACGGCAAAGTCCTCAAATCCTCCGATGATCTGAAGACGTCCGCCTGCTGCACCGCCGACGCCATGCCGGCGCATCTGAGGCCCCTCGCTGCCAAGATCCATGACGAAGTCTCGGCCAAGTACTACGGTTGCGGGCTCGTGTGCCCCACGGAGATGACAGGTCGCCGCGTCCTCGATCTCGGCGCCGGATCGGGTCGCGACGCTTACATGCTGGCCCAGCTCGTTGGCGAAACCGGTGAAGTCGTCGGCGTCGACATGACCGACGAACAGCTCGCCGTCGCCCGCCGCCACGTCGAATGGCACGCCCAGAAATTCGGCTACGCAAAGCCGAACACGCGCTTCCTCCACGGCTACATCGAACGCTTGGACGAACTCGGGCTCGAGCCAGGCTCCTTTGACGTCATCGTCTCGAACTGCGTTATCAATCTCTCGATCGACAAGCCCGCCGTCCTGAAAGGCGCGTTCGACCTCTTGAAACCCGGCGGCGAACTGTACTTCTCGGACGTCTATGCCGACCGCCGCATCCCCGATCACCTCGTGCGCGATCCCGAACTCTACGGCGAATGCCTGAGCGGCGCGCTCTACTGGAACGACTTTCTCTCGCTTGCAAAAGAAGCGGGCTTCCTCGATCCCCGCCTCGTCACCAGCCGCCCGATGGACGTGAACAATGCCGTCCTTCAAAAGAAGCTTGGTGCCGCAAAGTTCTTCTCCGCAACCTACCGCCTGTTCAAGCTCGATGCTCTGGAGCCCGCCTGCGAGGACTACGGTCAAGCCGTGATCTACAAGGGCACGCTTCCCGAAGAGCCGGATATGTTCGTGCTCGACGGCCATCACCACATCGAAAAGGGCCGCGTCTTTCCCGTCTGCGGCAACACGTGGCGCATGCTGGCGGAAACCCGCTTCGCCGAGCACTTCACGTTTATCGGCAATTTCGACACGCACTACGGCATCTTCCCTGGCTGCGGGACATCCATCCCGTTCACCGCCGCAGACGATCCAAACGGCACCAGCGGCGCCTGCTGCTGATGCAGATCGCAGCGCTCGTTCTCGCTGCCGGCCGCTCGCGCCGCTTCGGTCCCGGCAACAAGCTGCTCGCCGATCTCGAAGGCACGCCCGTCCTCGCCCACACGCTTGCCGCCGTCAGTGCCGCCGGCTTCGATCGTACGCTCGTTGTGACCGGCCAAGATCACGCCGCGCTCACGAATGCCTTGCAGCGGTTTCGCGTGCAGATCGTAAGCTGCGCTGATGATGGAGAGGGCATGGGCACCTCCATCGCGGCTGGCGTTGCCGTGCTCGCACCCGATATCGATGGCATTGCGATCATTCCTGGCGATATGCCGCTGTTGACGCCGCATACGCTGCAAACTCTTCTGCAGACTTTCGCCGCTCACGCCGGAAGTTCCATCGTCTACGCAGCTGATCGCGATGGTGCCCAACGCAATCCCGTCTTTTGGCCGCGCTCGTACATGCCTCAACTTGCAGCTCTCAAGGGCGAGCGCGGTGCGAAGTCTCTCATCGGCGAGGCCATCGCCGTTCGCATCAGTGACGCGAACGAACTGTTGGATGTCGATGACCCTTCCGACCTCGTGAAAGCCTGCAACATTATTCACGCGCGTCATGCACAGTCCTGAAGTTGCTCTGCGTAAACAGCATGGCAAGACGGACTATCGCCCATACAGCGTTCAATCACGCAAATGTCACGGGATGACTTGATCGAGCGCAGGCCCCACACTGCGCCCCGGTCCATAGTTGGTCCGTGAAGCAGCAGTCGCGTGCGTGTCTTTTGCCCTCGCTTTGTTTGCCACCCGAAGGCGCGTCGCGTTTTGTGTAACCAGCCTGGGGAGACGATGATGACCAGCAAATTGCCGACGCAGCCTGAACTCGATTACGACGCTCTCGAAGCGCGCGCCAAAGCCACGCTCGAGTCATGGATGACCCTGCAGCGTCCCGTATTCTCGATGATGACGGAGATTAACGGCCGCCTGATCAACCAAGCGTTTCGTGTCAATCAGGCGTGGCTCGGTTTCATGAGCCGTTGCGTCGAACAGGAACTGCAGGCCACACGCCGCCTGATGGGCTGCCGCAACGTCAACGAGCTTTTCATCACCTACCAGGATGTCGTCGATACAGCGCAGCGCGAGGTTCGCCACGAAGTCGAACACCTCTCCCGCGTCAACCGTGAATGTGCTGGCGAAACCGTCGCCGCCTTCCGTGATGGGCTTGAGGAAGCCGCTCAAGAACTCCGCCACTGAGCGGTCCCAACTCCCGCGCAGGGCGGCCGGCTCCGCGATAGCGGAGCGCCCTGCGCCACTCCACTCCAGCAGGGCGGCCGGCTCCGCGACAGCGGAGTCGCCCTGCGCAAATTCAGGTCTTCAGTTCAGCCGGAACTCGCCATCGACTGACTTTAACTCTGCCGGCCCGATCAGTGCCCGGTGGCAAACTGTGACCCTGTAGAGCAGCCCTTCGAGCTTCGCCTGCCAAAACATCAAAAACCGGTTCAGTTCCGGAAAGCTCGGCGCCTTGTCGTACTCCTGCCAGACGTATTGCTGCAGGATCGCCGGGTGATCGGGCAGGCGATAAAGAATGTCGGCGGTCGTTAATCCGAAGCCGTCGATCTGGCGCTGGAAATCATTCGAGATCATGCGCGTGTAGTCCTCATCAAGGGTCGGCACCCAAGTGTAATTTTTTCCGCGAGTTGCCGTTCCCGTAAAGTGACTTTTGCGCATTAGCTAAACAAAATCAGCGCGTTAGCACTCACCGCAAAAAAGTGCTGCCAGACCTCTTGAACAGCTACGGACTGTTCCATACATCGCCAGCCGAAACGTGAGCCGGGCCTTGTGCCGGCCGATTGGCGGCCACCCGGCGGCATGTTTCACAAATTCAACCTGTCGACAGGAAAAAGGAGAAACATCATGTCGTTTCGCCCGCTCCATGACCGCATCGTGGTGAAGCGGATCACCGCCGATGAGAAGTCCGCCGGCGGCATCATCATCCCCGATACGGCGCAGGAAAAGCCCCAGCAAGGCGAGGTCGTCGCCGTCGGCCCCGGCGCCCGCAATGAGCGCGGGGAAATCGTGCCGCTCGATGTCAAGGTCGGCGACACCGTGCTCTTCGGCAAGTGGTCCGGCACCGAAGTAAAAATCGATGGGAAGGACCTTCTCATCATGAAGGAAAGCGATTGTCTGGGCGTTCTCGAAAAGCCCGCATCGAACGTCAAGAAGGCCGCCTGATCGGGGCCCCGTCCACATTCCAAGTTCAAATCTGAATTGGAGAAAAAATCATGTCAGCGAAAGAAGTCCTGTTTGACCAGTCGGCCCGCGAAAAAATGCTGCGCGGCGTCGATATCCTCGCCGATGCCGTCAAGGTCACGCTCGGCCCCAAGGGACGCAACGTCGTCATCGAAAAGTCTTTCGGCGCGCCACGCATCACCAAGGATGGCGTCACTGTCGCCAAGGAGATCGAGCTTTCCGATAAGTTCGAAAACATGGGCGCGCAGATGGTGCGTGAAGTCGCCTCGAAAACGAACGACCTCGCCGGCGACGGCACCACCACGGCCACGGTTCTCGCCCAGGGCATTGTCCGCGAAGGCGCGAAGGCCGTCGCTGCCGGCGTCAATCCGATGGACCTGAAGCGCGGCATCGACACCGCTGTTGAAACTGTCGTCGCCGAGTTGAAGAAGAACGCCCGCAAGGTCACGAACTCCAGCGAGATCGCCCAGGTTGGCACCATCTCTGCCAACGGCGACGCTGAAATCGGCCGAATGCTGGCGGAAGCCATGCAGAAGGTCGGCAATGAAGGCGTGATCACGGTCGAGGAAGCCAAGAGCTTGGAAACCGAGCTCGAAGTGGTCGAAGGCATGCAGTTCGACCGGGGCTACATCTCGCCCTACTTCGTCACCAATCCCGACAAGATGCGCGTGGAGCTCGATGACCCCTACATCCTGATTCACGAGAAGAAGCTGTCGGGTCTGCAGACGATCCTCCCGCTGCTTGAATCCGTCGTCCAGTCGGGCCGTCCGCTTCTCATCGTGGCGGAAGATGTCGAAGGCGAAGCGCTGGCCACGCTCGTCGTCAACAAGCTGCGCGGCGGCTTGAAGGTCGCGGCCGTCAAGGCTCCGGGCTTCGGTGATCGCCGCAAGGCGATGCTGGAAGATATCGCGATCCTCACCGGCGGCCAGACCGTGTCGGAAGATCTCGGCATCAAGCTGGAAAACGTCACGATCAACATGCTCGGCCGCGCCAAGAAGATCGTCATCGACAAGGACAACACCACGATCGTCGATGGCGCCGGCAGCCGCAAAGACATCGACGCCCGCGTCGCACAGATCAAGGCGCAGATCGAAGAAACCACGTCGGATTACGATCGCGAAAAACTCCAGGAGCGCCTCGCCAAGCTCGCCGGCGGCGTCGCGGTCATCCGTGTCGGCGGCGCGACGGAAATCGAGGTCAAGGAACGCAAGGATCGCGTTGACGACGCGATGCACGCAACCCGCGCGGCTGTGGAGGAAGGCATCCTGCCTGGCGGAGGCGTGGCCCTGCTGCGTGCGCTGAAGGCGCTCGAAGCGCTCACGCCTGCCAACGACGATCAGAAGACCGGCATCCAGATCGTGCGCCGCGCGATCCAGGCGCCGGCCCGTCAGATCGCCACCAACGCCGGCGAAGACGGCTCGGTCATCGTCGGCAAAATCATGGAGAAGGGTGACTTCGCCTGGGGCTGGAACGCTCAGTCAGGCGAGTGGGGCGACATGTACGGCTTCGGCGTCATCGATCCCGCGAAGGTCGTGCGCTGTGCCCTGCAGGACGCCGCCTCCGTCGCCGGCCTCCTCATTACCACCGGCGCTATGATCGCCGAGAAGCCCAAGAAGGAGAGCGCCCCGGCTCTTCCCCCCGGCGGCGGCATGGACTTCTAATCCCGCGCGCGGCCGGCTCCCCATAAGGGAGTCGCCGCGCGGCACGTTTATCACCCGCGCGGCGGCCGGCTCCCCCATAGGGGAGTCGCCGCGCGGCACGTTTATCACCCGCGCGGCGGCCGGCTCCCCCATAGGGGAGTCGCCGCGCGGCACGAATGGTGTCTCCCGCGGCGCTTTTTTTTGATGATGAGAACAGCACGCGAAGCGACCCCAGAACTCGATCAGCGACGTGTCCGCCCCGAACATCCATCATCAGCCGTGATCGCTCGATTAAGCTTGTAATCCGTCCTGCTCATCTCCATTTATGGTTGATGGACATGTTCGATTATCAGGTCCCCGCCGAGGTCTATGCCAGCCGTGGCCGCGGGGCGACGAAGCGGCCGATGACCTTCTATCGCTTCAAGAGTGCCGCCGAAGCGATCCAGTTCGTAATGGAAAAGTTGCCGCCTGAGATGCTCATGGGCACCACCATGGAGATTGGCGAAGAGCGTTTTATCGGCAACGACATCAAAAAGCTCTACCACAGCGCGAGCTTCCCCTTGAGCCGCCCAGTTGCTTGAGATTGTCGCCTGATCCGCGACGCCTAATCTGTTCAGTCGTTTTCCTGCGGTGCACGTCGCGTCCGGATCGGGTACAATGGACCCGTTCCGGCCTCTTTTGCTTGGGACAACTACAACGACTACAACACCGGCAGCCGCGCTTCGTAGCGCCACACTTAGTTAACGCCGCAGCGGGCATTGGCCTCCTGCATTGGAGAGCACGATGCAGCACCCGGGTTTTTTTCATCGGGCCGGGCCGTTCTCGCTGAAAGACATTGCTGCCGCATCCGGCGCAATCGTCATCGGCGAAGACAGCCGCACCATCGATGACGTACGCCCGCTGCATCTTGCTTCCGAGCGCGACGTTTCATTCTTCGAAAATCGTAAGTATGCGATGCTGCTCGGCGCCACCCGCGCAGGTGCATGCATACTTGCCGCGCGAGATGCTGCGAAAGCTCCGCAAGGGATATCAATTCTTACGAGTGATGCGCCCTACACGGCATTCGCGCGCGTCCTCACGCTGTTCTACGCTGATGCTTTGCGCAGCAAGGCCGCTGCTACCGCCGCTGAAAGCAACGGCGCGCTCGTTCATGCCAGTGCGCAGATTGCTGACGCAGCGACAGTCGAACCGGGCGCCGTCGTCGGCCGCGAAGCTGTCATCGGCGAAGGTTCGGTGATTTCCGCCGGCGCCGTCGTCGGCTATCGCGTGGTCATCGGCAAAGACTGCTACATCGGTCCCGGCGCTACGGTCACGCACGCGATCCTCGGCGATGGCGTTATCATTCACGCAGGCGCCCGCATCGGCCAGGATGGCTTCGGCTTCGCCATGAGCGCCAAAGGCCATCTCAAGGTGCCGCAGATCGGTCGCGTGCTGATCGGCAATGAAGTGGAAATCGGGGCCAACACCACCATTGATCGCGGCTCGCTCGCCGACACCGTCATCGGCGAAGGCACGAAGATCGATAATCTCGTGCAGATCGCGCACAACGTCATCATCGGCAAGCATTGCGTGATTGTCGCCCAGAGTGGGATCGCCGGGTCTGCCGAAATCGGCGACTTCGTCATCATGGGCGCCCACTCCGGCGTCATTGGCCACGTGAAGGTCGGCTCCGGCGCGCAAATCGCCGGCAGCGCGCACGTCAAAGACGATGTGGAACCCGGCGCGCGCATGGGCGGAACGCCGGCTCGTCCGTTCAAGGAATGGGCCCGCGAAATCGCCGCCATTCGCCAGCTCGCCAAGAAATCCTGACATTCGATTTCCGCTCGAAAACAAAATCAGCGATTTGCCTTGAAAAATTCGCAAAAGACGTCTAGATAGCTGAAATCGACTTTTGGCCGGACAACCAGGCCGCAGCTTCTCCCACGCCACTGGCGTCGCCAGAAGTGCGTTCAGACCCAACCAAATCATCGAAAATGAGAGCTAGTGGGTACGTACGCGTGCTTGCTAGCTCGTGAGATTCGTTTTGCCTGACTGAAAAAGGAAACACCCATGACACCGGGTACTGTTAAGTTCTACAACTATCAAAAAGGTTTCGGCTTCATCACGCCGGACGCTGGCGGCAAGGATGTGTTCGTGCACGCCACCGCTCTTGAGCGCGCCGGCATGCAGGGCCTGACTGAAGGCCAGAAGGTCAACTTCGATACCGAAGAAGACCGCCGGTCGGGCAAGATCGCAGTCGGCCGGATCGAGGCGATCTAAAGCCGCCTCTCCTGCAGTCTGCAGTTGAAAGAAAGCCACTCCCTCAGGGGAGTGGCTTTTTTCGTGCGGCATAGCTTGGCACGCGCCGCAAAAGCGACATCAGTTCGCCACGACTCCACGGAGTGCCTCTGCTATCTGGTTCCGATCGGAAACATGCGGGAGACGGGGTGGAATGGCGGTTCAAGGCTTGTGGCGAAGAAGCGCCCGCTTGGTCTTCGCGATGATGTCATGTCTCGCGCTCACCCACGAGCCCGCGTCGGCCATCGAAGCAGCCGAGGCCGCGACCAAGCCACCCGTCACGGTGAACATCTTTGTCTCCACCCGCAACGACACTTGCTATGACCGTGGCGATGTCGCCGCGATAACGCGCTTTGCCACCGAAGAGCAGCGCCGCATCAACGCCCAGGGTGGCATCGCCGGCCATAAGCTCGATCTGCGCATACTCGACGACTACCGCGACCAGAACCGCACGACCGCCAGCATGCGCGAAGCTCTGTCCGATCCCGACAGCGTTGCGATGATCGGCATGTCGAGCTCCGATCGCTCGAAAGCCGTGTTCGAAGCGGCCGGGAAGGAGATCAAGCAGAAGAACATCCCATTCCTGTCCGCCATCTCAGTGAGCAGCATCTTCAAAGACTATCCCAATGTTTTCACGATGCGCGCCTCCCAGGATGACGAGCGCCTCCCCGTGCTGGCGCAGTTCGTCCGACGCTCCGGTTTCCAGCGTCCCGCTTTCGTTGGCATGCGCGACCAGCTGTATTCGACGAGCCTCGCTGACGGCCTCAACCGCGTCATGGGCGCCTACATGGTTGCCGATCATCGCGTCGCGACGAAGGACGATAAAGCCGACACCGCTGAGTTCCCCGCCGTCATCGCCGATCTGAAAGAGAAAAACCCCGACATCGTGTTCCTCGCCATCGGCACGGATCGCAACGGCGAGTTCGTAAAGGCTTTGAAGGAAGCAGGCGTCACGCCGGCGATTATGCTCACCGGCCGCATCAACTCTGTGCCGAAGGAGATCGCGAGCGACTATCCATCCGCTCTGTTCGAACTCGTGTGGGATCGCCTGCCCGACTTGTACAACGCGCGCCTGATGCGCCGCATGGCCGGCCAGCCCCCCGAAGATTGGGTATTCGTCGGCGACAAAATCCCGACCGCACCTGGCTGGGCGAATGGCGAATGCAAAGAGCGCCCGGCAAGTGCAGCAGACAACCCGCTCTCCGACGACAACTTGCGCGCCATCGGCGTCGGCACGCAGTATGCAGACATGCTCGGGATCATCGCGTCTGCGGCCCGCACGGCAGAGCGGGATTCGGATATTAAAAAGCTACGCTCGCACATCATTGAACACCTAAAGACGACCTATGCCGCCGGCCGCGGGGTCTTCCAGGGTCAGTTCGAGAACTGGTCGTTCGATCCCCGCACGCGAACGGCAACGCGCACACCGTTCCTCGTGCAATTGGCGCCCGGCATGGGTCGCACGCAGCTCGGCCCGATGCAATTCGCCCGCCTCAAGAACGAGAACCTTCGCGCAATCGGCACGCAATACCTTGATATCGACCTGATCCGCGTCTTCTCGGTGGATGACAACGAAAAGACGTTCCATGCCGAGTTCTATGTCTCCATGCGTGACGACGGTCTGGAGAATTCGATCGATCTCGTCGAGTTCTCGAATGCGGTGATCAACCCGCAAACCAACGATCGCCAGATCACCGTGCGCACCCTTGCCAACGGCGAGAAGAGCGACGCCTACCCCGACGGCATGAAAATCTATCATGTGTCCGGGCGCTTTCTGTTCCAGCCCGAGCTTCAAACCTATCCCTTCGATACGCAGCGGTTTGCGATCAACATCCGCCCCAAGCGCGGCGACAAACCCTTCATCGTCCAGCCACCGCCAATGGATCTGCGCGATACCGCCGTTGATGCAGACGGATGGGAGCCGAAGGAGCAGTTTGTCGGCTATGACGAAGATTTCGTGACGACGATCGACGCCAAGTCCCACCAGCCGAGCATCGTGCCCTTCTACAAGGGATCATTCGTCTGGATCATGTCGCGCGAGACAACGGATTATTTCCTGCGCGTCGTGGTGCCGCTCTTGTTCATCATGGCGGTCGCCTACCTCTCGATCTTTATCCCCCTCAACCACTTCGAGGCGATCGTCACGATCCAGGTGACCGCGCTCTTGTCCGCTGTGGCGCTCTATCTCGCCTTGCCCGCAATCGACAGCGACGGGACCACGCTCTCAGACCGCATCTTCCTGTTCGCCTATCTAGCGGTCACGGTCATGATCGCGATTTCGGTTCTGCGCATAAATCCCTACTTCGAGGAACGCCCAAAGGCGCTGCTGGGGCTCACCATCACCCATGTCGTCCTCGTGCCCTTCCTCGCCTTGGGGATGGCGATCTACGTCCAACGCGCGAGCATGGGACTGGGGTGAGCACGTGAGTTAGGGGGCGGGCCCGGTCCGCAGGATGGGAGGCGCAGTCTCTCCCTAGGTGTGCTGGCCCATACGCATCATTCCGTGGCGATTAACATGGGCGCAACCTTACGGACACGCTTGCGTTCTCCAATCGCAACAAGTGGAGAACTGACGATGAAATGGAATCTCGCCGCGCTCGCACTCGGCCTCAGCACCCTCATCGCTTCGCCGACACTGGCCGATGACGACCGCCCCCCGACCGCCGAAGAGCGCACCAAGATCGAAGAGGTCCTGAAGGCGGAAGGCTTCACCGCCTGGAAGGAAATCGAGTTCGACGACAATCGCTGGGAAATCGACGACGCGACCCACAGCGACGGTAAGGTCTACGACCTCTATCTCAGCGGCAAAGACATGTCGGTTGTTTTCAAGACGCTCGACGATTGAGCCATCCCGCCAGGGGTTCCAGCACAAAGGCGGCCTCACCGGCCGCCTTTTTTGTCTTCAATTCTCATCCATCTTGAGAGCGGCGATGAAGGCTTCCTGCGGGATCTCGACCTTGCCGAATTCGCGCATCTTCTTCTTGCCGGCCTTCTGCTTGTCGAGCAGCTTGCGCTTGCGCGAAATATCGCCGCCGTAGCATTTCGCAATGACGTCCTTGCGCAGCGCCTTGATCGTCTCGCGAGCAATCACCTTGGCTCCGATCGCCGCTTGGATTGGGATCTGAAACAAGTGCGGCTTAATCAAATCCTTCAGCTTCTCGCACATCGACCGGCCGCGGCTATCCGCACGCCCCCGGTGCACGATGATCGACAGCGCATCCACCGGCTCACTGTTGACCAGGATCGACAGCTTGACGAGGTCACCCTCTTCGTAGCCCTGGATGTGATAGTCGAACGACGCATATCCGCGGGAAACGCTTTTCAGGCGGTCGTAGAAGTCAAACACCACTTCGTTCAGCGGCAGTTCGTACACGAGCATCGCGCGTGAGCCGACATACGTGAGGGTCTTCTGCCGCCCACGACGGTCCTGGCAAAGTTTGAGAACCGCGCCCAGGTAGTCGTCAGGCACCAGGATCGTCGCCTCGATCCACGGCTCCTCGATGTGATCGATCTTCATGACCTCAGGCATATCCGCCGGGTTATGCATCTCGATGACCGTGCCGTCCTTCATGTGCAGATGGTAGATGACCGACGGTGCCGTCGTGATGAGATCGAGATTGAATTCGCGCACCAGCCGTTCAGTGATGATTTCCAGGTGCAACAGGCCGAGGAAGCCACAGCGGAAGCCGAACCCCAGTGCCGCGGAGCTCTCGGTCTCGAACGAAAAGCTCGCATCGTTGAGCCGTAGCTTGCCCATCGCCTCGCGCAGATCTTCGAAGTCCGCCGCATCGACGGGAAACAGACCGCAGAACACCACCGGCTGCGCCGGCTTGAAGCCCGGCAGCGCCTCTGCTGTCGGATGCTTTTCGTCTGTGATGGTGTCTCCGACGCGCGTGTCGGCCACTTCCTTGATCGCGCCCGTGAAGAACCCGATCTCGCCGGGACCAAGCTCGGCGAGCATCTCCTGCTTGGGCCGAAAGATGCCGACGCGCTCGACCGGATACGCGCCATCTGTCGACATCATCTTGACGCGCTGACCCCTCTTCAGCGTGCCCTCGATGACGCGCACTAGAACCACGACCCCGAGATAGGCGTCATACCAGCTGTCGATCAGCATCGCCTTCAACGGTTTGTTGCGATCACCTTTCGGCGGCGGCAGCCGATCGACGATGGCCTCCAGCACGGCCTCGACGTTGAGGCCCGTCTTCGCCGAGACACCGATCGCATCCGAGGCGTCGATGCCGATGACGTCCTCGATCTGCTGTTTGACGCGATCGGCATCTGCCGATGGCAAGTCGATCTTGTTCAGGACCGGCAGGATCTCGAGGTTATTGTCGAGAGCCTGGTAAACGTTGGCGAGCGTCTGCGCTTCCACGCCCTGGCTCGCATCCACAACCAGGATTGCACCCTCACAGGCAGCTAGCGACCGCGAGACTTCATAGGCGAAGTCCACGTGGCCGGGTGTGTCCATCAGATTGAGCTGATAGGTCTTGCCGTCCTTCGCCTTGTAATCGAGGCGCACGGTCTGCGCTTTGATGGTGATGCCGCGCTCCCGCTCGATGTCCATGCTGTCGAGGATCTGCGCCTTCATCTCGCGATCTGAGACGTTGCCGCACAGCTGAATTAACCGGTCCGACAACGTCGACTTGCCGTGATCGATGTGGGCGATGATGGAGAAGTTTCGGATTAATGAGATATCTGTCATGCGCGGCTGATAGCACTTGGGTTTCCCCGGCAAAAGGGGCGTTGTCCAGTCATCGTCGAACCGCCGCACTACGGATCGGGCAGAAGGCGGATCACCGCCGAGACTGGCCACCTGCTATCGTGTATGCCACAATGCTGGAAACCAATAATTTAACTGGAGGAAATGACATGGCAGGATCGGCGAATTCCCGCGGCAAAGGTTTCAAGGACGCGCTGGGCGCGGCCGGAGTGAGCGAAGAGGTACAGTCCGCGCTAACGTCCGCCTTTGAAGCCATGTGCGACTGGCGCCAGGATGCGGCCAATCAGGCCGAGCGTCACGGCAACAAGGTTTTCGACAGAATGGGCGCTGCCGCAAAGGCGATGGGTTGGCCGGCCGAATTGGTCGACATGACCCGTCAACAGATGCAGCAGGCGTCCAAGATGCAGATCCAGGTGCTCGATCAGGTCATGGATGCCTGGGAGCAGCAGGTGAAGAATCCCGGCGCAGGACTGCAGATGGTACCGGGCGGCAATGGCTCACCGTTCCAGTTTCCCAATTTCGGCAACATGCCCGGAATGCCGGGAATGTCAGGAATGCCCGGGATGCCAGGAATGCCAGGAATGCCCGGCATGTTTGACATGAAGAACATGCCTGATTTTGGCACGCTGCCCACCGCGCCTCTGCAGTTCTGGATGCAAGCAGCCGAGATGTGGCAGAAGAGCTGGCAGCAGGCGCTCTCGTCCTGGATGGAAGCGCAGTCGAGCATGATGGGCGGCGACGACAAGGGTCGCGGCAAACGCTGACGGTTGTTGCGCGGGATCAGTTTTGCGAAGCCGGCCGCTTCAAAGTGGCCGGTTTCGTCGTTTAACCGACTGCACGACACGGGATTTCTGCATCGTGCCACCTGTTGCTGCCCGAAGGCAACCGCACTAACGTCCGCTGCAAATGGCTGCCCTTAGCTGGGGATTTCCCGGCGCGCAGCAAACGGGGGACGATATGACGGTGTCTCAATCGAGCGGGACGAGCGTGCCTTCGCGTCTGGATATGTCCACCGTGGGCGCCGACCTTCTCGCCTCCGTCGTTGTCTTCCTCGTTGCCCTGCCGCTCTGCATGGGTATTGCGCTTGCCTCCGGTCTGCCGCCGACCGCCGGCATCATCACAGGGATCATCGGCGGCATCGTCGTCGGAGTTTTGGCCGGTTCGCCGCTGCAGGTCAGCGGGCCCGCCGCAGGCTTGGCCGTCCTCGTCTATGAACTCGTCCAGTCACACGGCGTCGAGATGCTCGGCACGATCGTGCTGTTAGCAGGCTTGATACAATTGGCCGCCGGCATGCTCAAACTGGGCCAGTGGTTTCGCGCCGTCTCTCCTGCCGTCATCCACGGCATGCTGGCGGGCATCGGCATTCTGATCTTTGCTGCGCAGTTTCACGTGATGCTCGACGGCAAGCCGATCGGCACCGGCATTCAGAACCTGCTCGGGATCCCCGGCGCCGTCATCAGCGCGATCTCGGCAGGCGACTCGCGCCTTACCGCCGGTGAAGTCGGCGTGCTCACCATCGCCGCTATCTTCGCCTGGGCGTCATTCGCCCCGAAATCCGTGAAAGTCATCCCCGCGCCGCTCGTCGGCGTCGTCGTCGGCATGTCCGCCGCAGCCATCTTCAACCTGGATTCGATCAAATTCGTCAGCGTGCCCGAAAACTTCTGGTCGACGCTTGTGTTCCCAACGCCCACGACGGTCGGCGCGGTCTTGACCAATTACCACTTGATCATCGGCGCCGTGGCCATCGCCTTCATTGCCTCGGCTGAAACGCTTCTTTGTGCCACCGCTGTCGATCAGATGCATTCGGGCGCCCGCACCAAGTACGACCGCGAACTCTCAGCCCAAGGCGTTGGCAATGCCATCTGCGGTGCGCTTGGAGCCCTGCCGATGACGGGTGTGATCGTGCGATCAGGCGCGAACGTCGAAGCCGGTGCGAAGACGCGGCTTTCAGCGATCCTGCACGGCTTTTGGCTTCTCTTGTTCGCGAGCCTCCTGCCCTGGACCCTGAGCTACATCCCCTTGTCGTCCCTTGCCGCCGTCCTCGTCTACACCGGCTACAAGCTCGCATATCCGAAGATCGTGCCCACGCTGCTGCAGTACGGCACGGCGAAAGTTTTCATTTATGCCGCCACGATCATCATGATCGTATCGACCG
The DNA here is from genome assembly GCA_963778225.1 of uncultured Alphaproteobacteria bacterium. GTDB lineage: Bacteria > Pseudomonadota > Alphaproteobacteria > Rhizobiales > Hyphomicrobiaceae > JAGVSR01. The sequence continues at coordinate 86,174 of CAVZTR010000007.1, read as the reverse complement.
ACCTCTTGAAAGGCGTGCTGACAGGCGTGGTCCTCTCACTCGGCCGCGTGCTCTACGCGCTCACCCGCCTCGACATCAGAACGGAAGAAGTGCCAGGAACCAAGCGCATCGACATGCACCTTTCCGGAACCGCGACGGTCCTCGGCTTGCCCAAGCTGGCGCAAGCTCTCGAAGCCTTGCCCCCGTCGTCCCAGGTCACGGTCCACATCAGTGATTTGAACTACATCGATCACGCCTGCCTCGACCTCCTCAGCAACTGGGAGAAGCAGCACACATCGACAGGCGGAACACTGACGATCGAATGGCAGCAATTGGCCGAGAAGTACCACCGTCGCCACGGCACACCTTCCGCGGAGCCCGTTGGATCGCCGCCAGCCTAGGATTTTTAAGTGAGCTCGGTCTTGACGTCGCCATACCCGTCGGCATGAGTGACCGCATTCGGTTATTCAGAGGACCACGAATGTCTCTCCCACGTCTCGCCGCCGCCGTCGCGTCCGGCCTTGGAATGCTGGTCGCCCCGGCTGCAAACATGGAACGGGCATTCGCCCAAGGCATCGAATTCGGTCCCCCAACTGTCAAGTCGGCGCCGGTGAAGCCGAAGTCCCCCGCGGTGCAGCATCTTGAACCCGGCGCGTCGGCCCCAACCGTCAAAGCTGCCGGCACCAACGCCGCCCTCGCGCGCCAGGTCCCCGGCCCCGGCACGCCGAACCCGCTCGCCGCCAAGTATGCCACGTCGGGCCTGCCGCCGAAGGCCAAGCCCGCCAACTGCAAGAACGAGGTCGGTTTCGAAGCCTGGCTCGCCCGCTTCCGGAAGGATGCCGCCGCCGCGGGCATCTCCCCACGCACGATCTCGCTCGCTCTCAATGGCCGCACGCTCGACACCGGCGTCATCTCGCGCGACCGCAAACAGGGCTTCTTCGCCCAGAGCTTCACTGATTTCTCAGCCAAACTGGCCACCAACAATCGCGTCACCAACGGCCGCGCCCAGATCAAGAAGAATGCCGACGCGTTCGCCCGCGCCGCCAAGGACTATGGCGTGCCGGCCTCCGTAATCACCGGCTTTTGGGCGCTCGAAAGCGACTTCGGCGCGGGCATGGGCAAGCTGCCGATCCTGAATTCGCTGACGACGCTGGCTTACGACTGCCGCCGCGGAGAGATGTTCCGCACCGAATTGATGGCTGCACTCGAGATCATCGATCGCGGCGATATGACCCCGGACACGATGATCGGCTCCTGGGCCGGCGAAATCGGACAGACCCAATTCCTGCCGACACGCTACCTCGCCCACGCGATCGATTATGACGGCGACAGCGACATCAACCTGTTCGCAAACCCCACCGACATTATCGGCTCCACCGCCAACTACATGACCCACCTCGGCTGGCGCCGCGACGAGCCCTGGCTCGAAGAGGTCGTGCTGACCGGCGATCTGCCCTGGGACAAAGCGGATCTCGCGATCAAGCTGCCGCGCTCGCAATGGGCTGCCTGGGGCGTCACGCGTGTCGATGGCTCGGCCCTGCCGGACGACACGATGCCGGCGTCCCTCATGCTGCCGATGGGCCGGTTCGGCCCGGCCTTCCTCGCTTATGAGAACTTCAACGTCTATTTGCAGTGGAACCAGTCACTGACCTACGCGATCACCGCTGCATGGCTGGCGACGCGCATCGACGGGGCGCCGCTCATGAAGAAGCCGAAGCGCGACATCGCCGTGCTTCCGCCCGAGGACGCCAAGGAACTCCAGCGACAGCTGAAGAAACGCGGCTTCGACGTCGGCGAAGTAGACGGCAAGATCGGTGCTGCCACACGCTCAGCCGTGAAGACGATGCAGATCAAGCTCGGCCTGCCAGCTGACAGCTATCCGACACCCGAACTGCTCGCGGCACTGCGCGCCGAAAGCTGATCCATCTAGATACCTCCAAATAGAACGGCCGCCGTCTGGGCAAGACGGCGGCCGTTCATTCGTAGCTATCTTGTGCGATCAGAGCTTGCAAATCGTCGCTGCACCGCGGCAGGTCCAGCCCCACGAGCCGCCCTTGGTGCAGCTGTACTTGCGCGGGCCGAACGAGTAGCCGGGCGTGGTGCCGTTCGACATCCAAGCAGCCCAGGCGCCCCAGTCCACCGCCTGCAACAGAGCCTCATCCACCTGGAACTTGGCGTCCTTTTCCGAGCCGGCTTCACCAACGGCGCCCTTGCGGACACACTCTTTTGCCTCGGCCGAAGCTGCAGCCCCCAGCATGATGCCGGCGACGGCGATTGCCCCCGTCATAGCGCGTACGATTTTGATCATGTCTCAGGCCTCCCGACCTCGTTTCATAGAATCAACAGAGGAAACTCTGCCTCCATCAATCGGCGTTGCCTACCGCGACCGGCAAAAAACGTGGGGACGAACTGGGACCGGCGTCGATCAAAATCAGCTGCGCACGGGTGCCATGCTGGGCTAGGGTTTTGCTCAATGTTGAAAAACCAGAATCACAATGTGCGGTTCGGGCGGCTGAAGGCTCTCCCGCTCGCCGTAGCTGCCGTTACAGCCTTTGCTGCCGTTGCAGCATCGCAAACCCAGCAGCCGGGCCTTATTGGCGACGACGATCGCAAGCCTGTCGCCGCCACCGGCCAGCCCTGGGATGCAGTCGGCCAAGTCAACATCGGCGGCTACCGATCAGTCGGCCAATGCACGGGCACGCTCGTCAGGCCGGATCTCGTCATCACCGCCGCTCACTGCGTGATGGACGATGCAAAGGCGAAGCCCCACCCAACCCATAACATTCATTTTCTCGCAGGCGTCAGCGGAGAAAAGCACCTCGCCCATGCGAAAGCGAAGTGCCTGCGCTTTTTGAAGGGCTATGCGTATGTGCCGGTCCGCAACGCCAATGGAATTCCATTGACCGCGCTTTACCAGGATGTGGCCGCCATCGTTCTGACAACCGAGCTGGCAGTTGAACCTGCGCCGGTGGCGGACACACGCGCCCGCGAGCCGGGCGAGTCTCTCGTCCACGCCGCCTATCCCTCAGACCGCCGCTATCAGCTGCTCGCCCACGTCGGCTGCCGCCTGTTGCGCCCCAATCGACCAGTCCCCATCTGGCTCAACGACTGTGACACCCATCCGGCGAGTTCCGGTGGCCCTGTCTTCGTCGAAGAGAACGGCCAGTTGCGCATCGCCGCCGTCATGGTCGGCGCCGGCCGCCGCAACAATACCGCGCTTCCCATCGCCGTCTGGCAGGAACTCCTCGACGGCAAGGGGTGCGAGTGAGGTGCGCTTCAAGCCTTCTCGTCGCCTGTGAGCACCTTGCCCATCCAATCCTCGATGGTGATCTGCCCAACCTTCTCGACCACCGCCGTCTCGTGCGGACGCAGCACGTCCTGTATCCCGTCAATTCGTTTCCACTCGCAGAACGGCGTCTCCGCATTCTCCGCCGGTGCATACCGTGACGTCTGCACCTTCTGATATCGGTGCACGTAGCGAGGGCAGTTCATCCAGAGTTCGCTCACACTCACCACCACCGCAAGTTCCGCTTCCCTGAACATGGCCAAGGCCTTCGGATCGCGCGAGAGCGCGGCGCGGCCTTGCAGACGCAAACGGAATGGCTTCTCGAAATCGATGAAAAGCAGACCCACCTCTGGGTTGCCCGCGATGTTCCCCATCGACAAATACATCCCGTTGCCGTCGTAGCTTGGGAACGCAATCGTCTGGGCATCGAGCACACGCACGAAACCCGGCGTGCCGCCCTTGTAGGATACGGTTGGCCGGCCGCGATCATCGACGGACGACAGGAAGAACATGTCCCGTGCCTCGATAAACTCCTTCTCCATGTCCGTAATCTCGGTTTTCATGGCGATCGCTTCAATGCGGTCGGCCATCGGACGGCTGTCGAACTGATCTTGCAGGGCGCGGTGCTCGGGTCCGTACAGTCGGCTCATGGCGTTTTCCTTCCCGTCTTTTTGTGGTTGTGGTTCGAAGCGGCTTATAGCATTGCCCGCTCATGGTGGCGCGGGAAGGGCTGCCTCATCACCTGATATCTTGAGGCTGCAATTGCCCCGTTCCGCGAAGTCGTTCGGCTCCATCGGCATCCCCACTCCGCCCGCCCCGCGCGGACGGCGCGTCGGTGTCATGGGCGGATCGTTCAATCCTCCGCATGATGGCCACAGGCTGGCGGCGGAGGTCGCGCTGCAACGTCTCGGCCTTGATGAAGTCTGGTGGATCGTGACGCCCGGCAATCCGCTCAAATCGCGCGGTGCGTTGAAGCCGCTGCGCGATCGCCTTGATGCGGTGCGGGCGCTGGCACGCCACCCCCGGATGCGCGTCACAGGCTTCGAAGAGGCCTTGGGCTCGCCATTCACCGCCGTCACGCTCCAGTTTCTCGCGCGCCGCTACAGCGGGGTGCAGTTTGTCTGGATCATGGGAGCCGACAACCTCGTCACTTTCAACCGCTGGCAGGACTGGCGAGGCATTGCCGCAACCATGCCCATGGCCATCGTGGACCGGCCCGGATATCGGTGGAAGGCCTTGTCCTCACCGGCCGCTCAAGCGCTCGCCCCTTACCGCGTGCCCGAAGCACAGGCGCGCCATTTGGCGAGCCTCGACCCTCCAGCCTGGGCCTTCCTGTCCAACGAACTCGCCCCGCACTCGTCCACCGCATTGCGCCAAGGGGCTGATAACAAAGAAGAATAGCAAGTCGCTGCACGTCCTTGGAGACGCTGCATCTCAGCATCGGTTGCCGAGTGGGCCCCCGCGCCTTATCTTCTATGATGTTGGTGCTGGACCAACCCGAAGACAGCCGCCCGCCGGCAGCCTTCGCGACGGCAACGGAAAGGACCATAGACCCCCACATGCCAACATCCACCGGAGCAGCCCCTAAGGGTGCTTCTACCGCCGCCAGGGCCCCTGAGAGCCCGGCAGCGGCCGCCTCGGCCGAGCTTCTGAAGGGCGTCGTCGAGTGGCTCGACGAAGCCAAGGCCGAAGAGATCGTCACCGTCGATCTCGCAGGTAAATCCTCTATCGGCGACTACATGGTCATCGCCTCCGGCCGGTCAGACCGGCACGTCGGTGCCATCGCCGATCAGCTCCGCAAAAAGCTCAAGGACAGCGGATGCCCCACCGTGCGGGTAGAGGGCATGGAAACCTGTGACTGGGTGCTCGTCGACAGCGGCGATATCATCATTCACGTCTTCCGGCCCGAGGTACGCGATTTCTACAACCTCGAGAAAATGTGGTCCGTGGACCGGCCGGTTGACGCGGCCCATTGATGAGGGCGCAGGCGCGATCACGTTGAGCTGAGGGCGCGGCTGCGCGCACGGGTAGGGTATGCGCATCGAAATACTGGCGATCGGCCGTCTCAAGGACGAAGCCGAAGCGGCCATCATTGCGCGCTACCAGAAGCGCTTCGACCAGACCGGCCGCCCATGTGGGCTGGGTCCTTTGACCATTACGGACTTTGCAGAAAGCCGCGCCTCGGGCTCCGCCGACCGAAAGGCTGAAGAGGCATCTCGCCTTCTGAAAGCGGCAGCGACCGCGTCCCTGGTTGTGCTCGAGGTGACCGGTAAGCCGCTCACGAGTGAAGCCTTCGCAGCCCATTTGCGCTCGCTTGCTGACGCCGGCACGAAGACATGTGCGTTTCTCATTGGCGGTCCAGATGGGCACGGACCGCTTGTCCTCTCCGCCCCCGCCCTCAAACTGTCGCTGGGACCGCTCACGCTGCCCCATGGTTTAGCGAGGGTTGTGCTCACTGAGCAGCTCTATCGCGCCGCTACGATTCTGACCGGACACCCTTATCACCGCCCCTGAAAGCCGTTTGTCGCTTGGCGTGGCCGCGCTGTCCGGCTATTGCCTTTTCCCAACGGGCGAAGGCCCGGAAAGCGAAGCCTGAGACGAAACGGGGGAGCCGGGGGGTTCCGACTGAGCCCGGGCGTCAGTGGGAACGAGCGCTCACCAAGTCGGTCAATCGTTGCGTCAGTTGAGGAGAACGTCCATGTCGACCAGTGTCATCGAGATCCTGAAGGGTCTTGTCACGCCCAGCCTGCTCAATACCGTGGCACCTGTCATTGGGTTGAATGGAGAACTGGCGGGCCGAGGCCTCAACGACATGATCGGACAGTACCTGGGCGCACTCGTCCAGCAATCCGGCGACCGCGATGCAATGGCCAACATCGCTGATATGGCAAACGCCGTCGCACGCGACAGTTCCGGCATCACGGATATCAAGGGTCTCCTCGCCGGCGGCATTCCGAGCACCATGGCGATGCTCTCCGGCAACCGCCTCATGGGTTCTCTGTTTGGCGTCTGGCAGGCATCGATCGTTCATAAAGTGGCCGCAGCGATCGGCATCAAGCCCGAAGCCTCGTCCTCGCTGTTCAACCTCGCCGCCCCGCTCGTTCTGTCGGCGATTTCGAAGCGCCTCGGCGGCGGCGCATTGACGGGCGCCGCCCTCGCAGGTCTCATCGGCCAGGAACGCGGTGCGCTGGCCGGCGGTCTCGGCTCGGCAGTTGCCGGCCTTGCCTCTTCCGCGAAGGCCGCAGCTCCGGCCATCGCTGCCGCTGCTCCTGTCGCTGCCGCGTCCGTCGCACGTGCGGCAGCGCCTGCCGCTGCTCCGGCACCTGCACCCTACGCAGGCCGCGACAATGGCCTCTTCACCTCGTTCCTGTGGCTGCTACTGCCCCTCGCCTTCATCGGCTGGCTGGGATGGCAGAAAATGAATGAACCACCAGCCGAACCGCCGGCCCCAACGGCGGCGGCCGAGTCGGCACCGGCCCCCGCCGCGGCACCGGAGCCTGCGGCCGCACCGGCACCCGCCGCCGCACCAGCGGCGCCGAGTATGGCGCGTGTCGCGCTCGCGGGCGGAACCGAGATCGAAGGGGCTGCCGACGGCGTCGAAATCAAGATCGTCAACTTCATCAATGATCCGAACGCGACGATCGACAAAACCACCTGGTTCAACTTCGATCGTCTGACGTTCGAGACCGGTTCGGCAACGCTGACATCTGAATCGAAAGCTCAGATCGATAACATAGTCGCCATCCTCAATGCTTATCCGGCGGTGAAGATGAAGATCGGCGGCTACACCGACAACACCGGCGATCCGCAGAACAACCTGGATCTTTCCGGCAAGCGGGCCACAAAGGTGATGGAGGCGATCGTTGCCGCCGGCATTAGCGCTGACCGCGTCGAAGCGGAAGGCTACGGCGACCAGTTCCCCGTTGCCGACAACGAAACAGACGAAGGCCGTTCCCAAAACCGCCGAACGGCAGTCAGCATCCGCGCGAAGTGAGGCGTGTTCGATCGGACGACAGTTACGAGAGCGGGGCCGAAAGCCCCGCTCTTTTCACATCTTCTGCACGAACCAGTCGATCGTGCTCTGTGGAGCAACACGTTTCAGCACGGCGGCGAAGTAGGTCGGCTTGGTGACGTAGTAGCGCTTCTTGGGACGCGGGCTCTCCACCGCGTGCACCAGTTTCTCAGCCACCGCCTCGGGCTCGAGTTTGAAAACTTCGTTCCGGCCGAGCTTCATGCGCTCCACGCGCGCTTCATAAGCGGCGCGATGAACCGACCCGTCGATGTCAATCGTCTTGAGGAAGTTCGACAGCGCGTTCTCGACAAAGCGCGTGCGGATCGGCCCCGGCTCAATCAATGAAATATGAACCCCGCTACCTGCGAGCTCAATGCGCATGCTGTCGGTCAGCCCTTCCATTGCGAATTTCGAAGCGCAGTAGGCGCCGCGCATCGGTGCTGCAACCAGTCCCAGAACCGACGAGCACTGCACGATGCGCCCATGCCCCTGTCGCCGCATGCCCGGCAGGAGCCGCCGGATGAGTTCATGCTGTGCAAACAGATTGACCTCGAACTGACGCCGCAACAGGTCGACGCTGAGATCCTCGACCGCGCCGGCCTGTCCATACGCAGCATTGTTGAATAGCGCATCGATCCGCCCGCCCGAGAGCGAGAGGGCTCTGTCCGCGCATGCCGCAACGGAATTCGGATCGGCCAACTCCAAATGCACGGCGTCGACCTTCAGATCGGCCCGCAGCATTGCCAGATCAGCGTCTTTTCGTGCGGTGGCGATCACGTGCCAACCCCGCGCGCTCATCATTCGCGCCGAGGCAAGCCCGATACCAGACGAGCAGCCAGTGATGAGGATGGTCCGCGAGGCCATTCAATTCTCCTGCCTTCGGCCGAATAGGCCGGGCTCACGTCGGCCAGACAACATAGGCCTCACCCAGATGCCCGTAGGTGGACACATCGGGATGCATGATTTCCGCGAGGATTTCCGTGCTCTCGACGATGCGCGGCCCCGGTCGATTGAAAAACGCGTTCCCATCGGCGACGAAAACCCGTCCCTCCCGCACCGCTCGCAGGGACTTGAAAACGGGATGGGACCGCAGACCCTCCAGTTCCGGCAGCGATGTGGCGATGTCATACCCGCACGGCGCCACGAGCAAAATGTCGGGGTCCGCCGCCGCCAAGTCGTCCCAACTGACCCATGGCGAGTTCTGGCCGCTGACGCCGAACGGGGAAATCCCGCCCGCGATCGAGATGATTTCCGGCATCCAGTGCCCACCGGACATGGGCGGCTCGATCCACTCGACGAACCCCAGCTTGGGCCGCGACCGCCCTTCGACGGCCGCTGCAATCTCGGCCATGCGGCCTTGCATCGACTGAACGAGATCGCGGCCTGCTTGGGGCCGTCCGATCGCATCGGCCACGGTTTGAATATCGGCATAGACATCGGCAAGCGTATGCGGTCGCAACGACACGACCCGCGCCGCACTGCCCGTCCATGTACACAGCGCCCGCTCCACGTCGGCTAGCGACACCGCGCATACCTCGCACTGGTCTTGTGTCAGGATGACATCCGGCTCGAGCGCGCGCATGCGGTCCGCATCGACCTCGTACACCGCAAGCCCCTGCTCCAGGAGCCCCTTCACCGACCGATCGATCTCCGCACTCGTCGCGCCATGCACCTTGAATTTGGCCCGCGTCAGTTGCGGCAGATCGAGAATGGCCGGCGGATAATCGCACTCGTGCGACCGGGCCACCTGCATGTCGCCCGCACCCAGCCCGTGGAGGATTTCGGTAGCGCTGGCGATCAGGGAGATGACGCGCGGCTGTGTTTCAGATTCGCTGCTCATGCCAGCGTCATGGCATCAGCCGCAGGCGAGCACAAGACGCCTCGCCTCGTTCACTGCAGCCGGTCAGCCATGACGGCGATCGTCCGGGCATAAACATCGGCTCTGTTCCAGTCTTTGATGACACCGTAATTCGCGGATCCCGGTTGCCACGAGCCACCCGGTTGCCATCCGTGACCTTTCAAGAAGTTTGCCGTCGACGCCAGGATGTCGGGCACCGAATGCACGAGATCGCGACGCCCATCGCCGTCGAAGTCGACCGCGTATTTGTCGTACGATCCGGGAAGAAACTGCACCTGCCCGATCTCGCCGGCCCATCCCCCGCGCATCTCTCCCGGGCTCATGTCGCCCTTCTGCACGATGCGAAGCGCAGCCATCAGGTGACCGGTGAAGAATTCAGATCGCCGGCAATCATAAGCCAGTGTCGCAATCGAACGGATGATCGAATACTTGCCCGCTCCGTCGCGTCCGAAATTCGTCTCCAGTCCCCAAATGGATACCAGGATTTCCTTCGGCACGCCGTACCGCTTCTCGATGCGCGCCAGCACGCCCGCGTGTGCTTTCATTTTCGCGCGGGCGCTACCGATGAGGCTCGACCCGACGCGGCGCGCGTAGAACTCATCGAAGCTGAGCTTGAAGGATTTCTGCGATCGGTCACGGCGGATCACATTGCGGTCGTAGGTGACACCCGACAAAGCGCGGGAGAGCGTCGCCTGCGAAATGCCGGCTGAGCGTGCGCGATCTTCAAAACCGTCCAGCCACGACGAAAAGCCGCTACCGTCGTTCCCGCAAGACTTTGCGACAGCTGAAGATGTTCCGGCGGCCGCAATTGTGAGGCAAGCCGCAATTGTCATGATGGCCCGCATGTGCCGTCTCCTAAAAGAATTCGCGCGAGTTTGAGCGTTTCTCGCCCCAAACTATGGCGACTTCCCGAGATGCAATGCAGCTATAGGGTCGCATATAAATGAAAAGGCGGCGGCTTTTCAGCCACCGCCAGTTCACTCAACATACGCAAATGCACTTAAGCGGGTTAGCGGTTGCAGAACCAGACCGGGCCTACTGCCACACAGCCGCGCGAGCGGTAGTTGTAAGGACGCGAGTTATACCGGTTCCAGTTGCGATACCGGTAGTACCGGCGGTCACTACGCCAATCGCGGCGGGCATTCCGACGGTGCCAACGATCGTCGCGGCGTTCATAACGGTCGCGAACCTGCTCAACCGCCGAGGGTGCAGCCTGGGTGGTGACTGCTGCGGCGGACGATAGGGGCGCTGCGTTTGCTTGCGTGCCCATCAAACCGGCGAACGCCAGAGCGGCCAAAGTCATTGCTGATTTTTTCACGTGTCTCTCCTTGCTCATGATCTTCTTACTCTCGACAGCAGTCCCCGGCGTGACCCTGAGGTGTGCAGCTCTCGATGAACCAGACACATGAGAAACAACGTCCAGCAGCACCAGTTCCGTCGCGCAAAGTGCATAAAAGTTTGATCGGAGCGGGAACTTAGCCGCTGGTGGAGAAAACCGGTCGCGCGGCGCTATCGCGCCGAAAACAGTTCAATGAATACGTCACCATCGTGCATCAGCATCTTGAGCGTGCTGCCGTCAACGACGTAGCTTTCGACCGTTTCCAGTGACGCCAGATAAGCACGTTCGATGCTCATCGCGCCCAGGCAGTAAAGACGTTTGCTCTGCGGCGCACCGATGTCGATCGACGGAGGAGCGGGATAATCGACGGGCGCCCAGAACTCGTTACAGCCTGTGCTTCCCGTCACGCGATCCGCCGCGAACGTCAACGTCAGCCCGGCGGGAACTGCGACGCCCTGCACCTTCGCCACGGTCCAACTGGTGCCTTCGAGCGGATGCACTTGAGCAGGTGCGGCGCCGCTGAGGATCAGCGGCGCCGCTACAAGCAGCACAAAAAGATAGCGCCGGTTCACGTTCAGTTGGCGCCCTCAAGAAGACGACGCGCAATCACCTGGGCCTGGATTTCAGCGGCGCCCTCGAAAATGTTGAGAATGCGCGCATCGCACAAGAACGCGCGACACCGGGTACTCCAGCGCAAAGCCGTTGCCGCCGTGGATCTGCAGCGCGTTGTCCGCGTTTGCCCAGGCGACGCGCGCACCGAGCAGCTTCGCCATGCCAGCCTCGAGGTCACAACGGCGGCCCTGATCTTTCTCACGCGCCGCGAAGTAGGTCAGCTGGCGGGCAATCTGCGTTTCCACCGCCATCATCACGACTTTGTTTGAAACGCGCGGGAACTTGTAGATCGGGCTGCCGAACTGCACGCGGTCGAGCGCATACTTCAGCGCCAGATCCATCGCGCACTGCGCTACGCCCACGGCACGCGCGGCGGTCTGAATGCGGGCACCTTCGAAGGTCGCCATCAGCTGCTTGAAGCCCTGCCCCTCGACACCGCCGAGCAGGCTCTCGGCCGGCACCTCGAATGCGTCGAAGGAGATGTCGTATTCCTTCATGCCGCGATAGCCGAGCACTTCGATTTCGCCGCCAGTCATGCCCTTCGCGGGGAAGGGGTTCTCGTCTGTCCCACGCGGCTTCTCCGCAAGAAACATCGAAAGGCCCTTGTAGCCCTTCTCGTTCGGGTTCGTACGCGCCAGCACCGTCATCACGTCGGCGCGAACCGGATGTGTGATCCACGTCTTCTGGCCGGTGATTTTCCAGGTGTCGCCTTCCTTCACGGCGCGCGTCTTCAGCGACGCGAGATCCGATCCAGTGTTCGGCTCTGTAAACACGGCCGTTGGCAGGATGTCGCCGGCAGCAATGGCCGGCAGATACTTGGCCTTCTGTTCGGGCGTGCCGTTGTGGAGGATCAGTTCACCGGCAATCTCGGCACGCGTGCCAAGCGAGCCGACGCCGATGTAGCCGCGTGACAGCTCTTCCGAGACAACGCACATGGCGAGCTTGCCGAGACCCATCCCGCCGTATTCCTCCGGCAGCGAGATCGAGAATACGCCGAGATCCGCAAGGCTCTTGTAGGTTTCGAGCGGGATGTATTCGTTCTTGAGGTGCCACTCGTGAGCGTGCGGCACGACTTCCGCGTCCGAAAACGTCTTCATCTGCTCGGCGATTTCGGCATGCGTCTCGTCGAGCCCGCTGGCCCCGTACGTCGTGGCGCCCTGTGCGGCCTCGATCAGGTCGGCGAGCCGCTGCTTCACATATTCGGAGGTGCCCTCTGCGACCACATCCGCGACGGCATCTTCGTACTTGCGAATATCGGCGCGAGGAATGCCGAGCGCCTCCGGGCGGATGATCTCCACCTGGCTCATCGGAATACCGCCAGAGATCTGCGCGGCGTATTCACCGAACGCGGCCAGCAGGATCAGTTGCTCGATTTCACCGAACTTGCCTTCAGCCTGGAGATTGGACGCCCACACATTCATTTGCCGCAGCGATTCGACCGTGGTGGCAAACCAGGCGAGGCCGTGCGCGGCATGCTGAGCCGCATCGATGCCGCCCGCATCCTGGATGCGCTGGCGCACGCCGGTCTTGGCGAGGGCGAGAACACGGTCAGCCGCGCTTACAACTTCGGCCGTCCGCTCGATCAGTCGTTTCGGATCGGCGGTCAGGCTGTCGGTTTTGGGCTTCAACTGAGCGATGGTCATGTCGTCGTCCTCCAGAATTCATTCGGCACCAAGCCAGTGGCGGCATCCACGGCAGCGGCCATTTCGAGCGTCACATTTATCTGTACTGCCGGGACTGGCAATCGCAAGTTTGCGCGACACGCGAGCGCGGATCGCAATTGCCCTAGCGGAGCGCCGAAGCGAAACAAACCCAACGGCTTGGAGTTTCCCTCACCCCATCAGATAGCTTCACCCCGCGTCGGCTCACCGCCGACCGGCCGCGCGCTTGTCTGCAGCAACCGACATACATCCGAAAGCATACGTCTGAGGCCTGTCGGCGGATTGGCTCGCCGTCCCATCCGGTCGCTGCGGCCAATATCGACTTTTGCGCCATGGCAGTCTGGGGACAAGAAACGGTCACGGTTAATGCTGATGGTCCCGCCTGAAGACTGGCGCCAACTGAACGCCGCCATCGGTTGGTTAGATTTTCCCGCGCGCGGTTCGCCGCATCCAGAATGTTGAACATCCGTGCAAGATGCCCGCACTTTAGCCGGAGGCGTTGCCGATCCGTCCTCGACCGGGCACGGCCTCAGGGCTAGCCTCCTGGCCTTTTCCGCAAAGATCGCTCGACAGCCGCATGAATCGCTACCGCACACTCCTCGGCGCCATTTACCGGCTGTATGAGCATTCCGGCTTTTCACTCGCCGGCGCCGTCGCGTTTTCTTTCGTGGTTTCGCTGTTCCCCTTCTGCATTTTTGTCGGTGCCCTCTCGGGCATCTTCGGCGGACGCGAACTTGCCACCCGTGCCGTGGCGCAACTTTTCGACATTCTGCCCCAGGCGGTCGCCTCTGCCCTCGCCCCGCAGGTGGAATTGATCATGGGCTCGAGCCGTATCGATCTGCTGACGGTGTCCGGGTTCCTGGCCCTATTCTTCGCCACGAGCGCCATCGAGACAATGCGTGCCGCCTTGAACGGCGCCTATCGGGTGCGGGAGACGCGGCCATATCCGGTCTGCCTCCTGATCAGCATGTGCTTCGTGTTCGTCAGTGCCGTCTCGATGCTCGTGCTCACATGGGCGGTCGTGTTCGGCCCCGCCATCGCCGCCAAACTCGCCGAATTCGAACCCGCTTGGGCAAAGCAGATCCTGGAATCCACCTGGGTCGATACGATCCAGCGCTATGCCTTGGCGATCGCCGTCATCACATCCCTCTTGCTGGCGTTCCACCTCTGGCTCGCTGCCGGAACACGCCGTCTCGCCGACGTGTGGCCGGGCGTGCTCGTCTCGGTGGTGCTCTGGATCTTGGTCGCTTCGCTCTACTCTTATTATCTCGATCTCAGCGACTACACGCGCTTCTACGCGGGCCTCTCGCAGCTCATGATCGCGCTGATTTTCTTCCAGTTCACAGCCATGATCATTATCCTCGGCGCCGAGGTCAATCGCGGCATCATGGAACTGAAGAAGCTTGGAAATGGCCACCAGATCGAGACCGGTGAGCCAGCCGGCGTCTGAGTGGACAGATCCAATAAAAAAGAGCGGCCCTGATAAGGACCGCTCTCTTGAACTGTGCCAGTCGTCGAAGGGATTAGCCGCGGCGCTGCTGGCTCGCCTCGATCGTATCCTCCAACGTCTTCAGACCGGTCGTCGGAGCCGACACCAGCACGGCCATGTTGCCGGGCTTATGCTCGTTGCGCATCATCACCATGTGCGCCTTCGGGATATGCTCCCATGAGAACACCTCCGACATGCACGGATCGATGCGGCGTTCCACCACCAGCTTATTGGCCTGCGACGCCTGCTGCAGGTTGGCGAAGTGCGAACCCTGGACGCGCTTCTGATGCATCCAGAGATACCGGGCGTCCATGGTCAAATTGTAGCCCGTCGTGCCGGCGCAGATGACGACCATGCCGCCGCGCTTCACGACCTGCACCGAAACCGGAATCGTGGTCTCGCCTGGGTGTTCGAACACGCAGTCGACGTTGACGCCCTTGCCCGTGATATCCCAGATGGCCTTGCCGAAGCCGCGCATCTCCTTCAGCCAGTTATTGTACTCGGGCGTGCCGACCTTCGGCAGCTGCCCCCAGCATTTGAAGTTTTTGCGGTTGATGACGCCCTTGGCGCCGAGCTGCATGACGAAATCGCGCTTGTCGTCGTCCGAGATCACGCCGATCGCGTTGGCGCCCGACGTTGCGCAGAGCTGGACCGCGAACGCGCCAAGGCCGCCTGCAGCGCCCCACACCAGCACGTTATGGCCCGGACGCAGCACGTGCGGACGATGGCCGAACAGCATGCGGTACGCGGTTGCGAGCGTCAGCGTATAGCAGGCGCTTTCTTCCCACGAGAGATGCTTCGGGCGCTCCAGCAGCTGCCGGTCCTGCACACGGCAGAACTGAGCAAATGACCCATCCGGCGTCTCGTAGCCCCAGATGCGCTGTGACGGCGAAAACATGGGATCGCCGCCGTTGCACTCTTCATCGTCGCCGTCGTCCTGGTTGCAGTGGATGACGACCTCGTCGCCGACCTTCCAGCGCTTCACCTTCGAGCCAACAGCCCACACGATGCCCGACGCGTCAGAGCCGCAGATATGATACGGCTGATGGTGAACGTCGTTGATGGGCGAGATTGGTACGCCCAGCGATGCCCAGACGCCGTTGTAGTTGACGCCAGCTGCCATCACGAGAACGAGCACGTCATGGCTGTCGAGTTCCCACGTCGGCAGAACCTCCACCTGCATTGCCTTGTCCGGCTCGCCATGGCGTTCGGCGCGGATGGCCCAGGCGTACATATTCTTCGGCACATGGCCGAGCGGCGGAATTTCGCCGATCTCGTAGAGGTCTTTCTTCGCCGCCACGACGGCCGGCGCCGCAACGGCTCCGCCTGCCTGATTGCCGATGGCGGTGTTTTGGCTCGACATGCTCCCGTCTCTCCTTGACCGTCGCCGAATTTTTACCAGCCGGGACCCCGTCGAGGTCCGGCCATTGCCTCTTTTTATGACGGGCTTGTTTCAAGCACTTTTTCGCGGCGCAATAAAGGGCTTGTTTGGCCCTACGGATCACCCCGTCAACGTCATGTTAAGGGCCTTCGGCTAGCATTGAGCGATGCGCCGACCCAAGCGCCTGCGACGACTTATCCAATGTCCGCTGTGGGATGGGACGACCGAGGCCAACCATGCTCGAGCTGTTCTCCGAATTTGCCCGAGAATTTACCCGGTTAGACACCGAATCCTGGACGATCCTGCTGGTCATGGTGGGATGGGCGACCCTGATCGTGCAGATCAGCGTGGACTCCAAATCCTTTGCGGCCCTCTTCATCCCCGGAATGGTCCTCGGAGGCATGGGGGCGCTCTACGCCGCCCGCATCGCAATGTTTACGATGGCCTCGGCGAAGGAAATCAATGTCATCATGCTGAGCGTGATCGGCATCATCGCCGGTTTTCTCGCCACCCTTCTGGTCATGCTCGCCATTCATTGGATCAAGGACCTGCGGCGGCCGCTCACGATGGACACCCGCTCCTGACCACCTCGCCAGCCTGGGTCCGATAGGGATGCCCGGCCCCGGCCTCCGCGTCGCTCTCTCGAGTTGCGACAGCAGGGTGCTTTGCGTTGCCAAGTCCCGCGGATAGTTTAAAGAACGGCGCTCTGGCGCGCAGCACATCACATCGCGGGATCGACCATGGCTGACAAGGACACGACGAAGACGGCTGGGCAGTCGGGCGGGCGCGACAAGCCCTGGCTCTTCCGCACCTATGCCGGTCATTCGACCGCAGCCAAGTCCAACGAACTCTACAAGAAAAACCTCTCGAAAGGCCAAACCGGCCTGTCCATCGCCTTCGACCTGCCGACCCAGACCGGCTACGACAGTGATCATGAACTGGCGCGCGGCGAAGTCGGCAAGGTCGGCGTGCCCGTCTCGCACCTGGGCGATATGCGCACGCTTCTCGGCGGCATCCCGCTCGACCAGATGAACACGTCGATGACGATCAATGCGACGGCTGCGTGGCTCCTGTCGCTCTATGTTGCCGTGGCCGACGAGACCGGCGCTTCGCGCCAGAAGCTGACCGGCACCATCCAGAACGACATCATCAAGGAATACCTGTCGCGCGGCACCTACGTCTTCCCGCCCGAGCCCTCGCTGCGGCTAATCAAGGACACGATCGTCTTCTCCACCAAGGAGGTCCCCAAGTGGAACCCGACGAACGTCTGCTCCTACCACCTGCAGGAAGCGGGCGCGACGCCGGTCCAGGAACTGGCCTTCGCGCTCGCCACGGCGCTCGCCGTTCTCGACACGGTGAAAGCATCCGGCGAAGTGCCGGCCGCCGAATTCGGTAACGTCGTCGGCCGTGTCTCCTTCTTCGTCAATGCCGGCATGCGCTTCATCACCGAGATGTGCAAAATGCGCGCATTCACGGAGCTTTGGGACGAGATCACGCGCGAACGCTACGGTGTCACCGACGCCAAGAACCGCTACTTCCGCTACGGTGTGCAGGTGAACTCGCTCGGCCTCACTGAGCCGCAGCCCGAGAACAACGTCTACCGCATTCTCCTTGAGATGCTGGCTGTTACGCTGTCGAAGAACGCCCGCGCCCGCGCCGTGCAGCTTCCGGCCTGGAATGAAGCGCTGGGCTTGCCGCGCCCGTGGGATCAGCAGTGGTCGCTGCGCATGCAGCAGATCCTCGCCTACGAAACCGACCTTCTGGAATATGGCGACATCTTCGATGGCTCGACCGAGATCAAGCGCAAGGTCGATGAACTGAAGGAACAGGCCAAGTCCGAACTCAAGACCATCGAAGCCATGGGCGGCGCGGTCTCCGCGATCGATTACATGAAGCGCCGCCTCGTCGAGAGCGGCACCAATCGCTTCTCCGGCATCGAAACGGGCGAGCAGATCGTCGTCGGCGTCAACAAATGGCTCGAAACAGAACCATCGCCGCTCACCACCGGTGAAGGCTCGATCATGGTCGTCGATCCCGCCGTTGAGGCGGAACAGATCGAAAAACTGAAGGCCTGGAAGGCGAACCGCGACAACACCGTCGCCTCCGCCGCTCTGGCCGAAGTCGAGCGCGCGGCCAAGGAAGGCCGCAACATCATGGAACCGTCGATTGCCGCCGCGAAAGCTGGCGTCACGACGGGCGAGTGGGGCATGGCCCTGCGCCGGATCTTTGGCGAGTACCGCGCGCCCACGGGCGTCGCCCAGGCCGCAGCCCAACGCGACGGCGCCGGCCTCGATACCGTTCGCGCGTCCGTCGATGCCGTGTCCGCCAAACTCGGCCGCCGGATCAAATTCCTGGTCGGCAAGCCGGGCCTCGACGGCCACTCCAACGGTGCTGAGCAGATCGCCGTCCGGGCCCGCGATGTCGGTATGGAAGTCGTTTACGAAGGCATCCGCCTGACGCCGGCCCAGATTGTCCGCGCGGCGGGCGACGAAGCCGTCCACGTCGTCGGCCTGTCGATCTTGTCCGGCAGCCACGTGCCGCTCGTGAAGGAAGTCATCGAGCGCATGCGCAAGGACGGCCTCGCCGATGTCCCGCTCATCGTCGGCGGCATCATTCCGCCGGAAGACGAGAAGACCTTGAAGGCGTTCGGCGTCGCCGCTGTGTACACGCCAAAGGACTTCCAGCTGAACGACATCATGGCCGATATCGTCCGTCTCGTGGACACCAACGCCAAGGCGGCGTGAGGAAAGCACGAAGTATGCGCGAAGAAACCCGCCTCAAGTTCGAGCGCGAAGTCCGCAAGCAGTGGATCAAGCGCGGCGCTTATGCCGTCGGCGGCCTCGTCGTCGTGGCGGCGCTGGCCTGGTTCACGAATCTTGATGCCCATGTCGAGAAGCGCGAAGTGGCCGGCGTCGTGGAAAGCGTGCTGCCCATCCAGGGCGGCTCAACGCAGGCCATTCAGAACGGCCTCAACGTCGACGTGAAGCTGGATGATGGGCGCCACGCCCACGTCATGGCCATGAAGACGACCCACCCCGAAGTCGGCGCCCGCATCGCGATCATCGAGCACGTCCACTGGTCCGGCCGCACAACCTTCAGCTGGAAATAATCCTGGCCGTCGTTGACGGTCACAACCCTGTGCGGTTAAGTGCGCCGCTCGCAAGCCCGAACGGGGCCAGCGAAAAGCCTCAGTGGCGGAACGGTAGACGCGGCAAACTCAAAATCTGCTATCTGCAAGGATGTGGGGGTTCGAGTCCCTCCTGAGGCACCACACACTCCCGGCGCAACAGACCTGCGGCCCGATCGCGACAGCTTTCCGCCTCGTTCCACTCCGGACAACCCCTCACGTTGCGGTGCTTTCCCGGATTGTGGTACCGGAGGTTTCCGCGGAGGCCCTGATGCGCGTATCGACCACTCTGGCTGCCATTCTGCTCGCGACGCTCGCTGTCGCGGGCCCCGCCGCTGCCGGCCCCGCGCTCCTGTTCGATGCCTCTGACGGCAAGATCCTCTATGCCGAGGAAATGGACGACCAGTGGCACCCCGCGTCGCTGACTAAGATCATGACCGCCTACATGGCCTTCAAGGCCATCAAAGCGGGCAAGATCCGCCTTGATGACAAGGTCATCTGCACACAACTCGCCAACCAGCAGCCTCCGTCAAAAATCGGCCTCCCGATCGGCGGCGAACTCACGGTTGAGTTGGCCCTTCAGGCGCTCATCGTGAAATCCGCCAACGACGTGGCCGTCATGCTGGCTGAGAAGATCTCCGGCTCCGAACTCCAGTTCGTCGCCGACATGAACGCGACCGCGCGCGAACTTGGCATGACCAGAACGCAGTTTTCCAACGCCAACGGGCTGCCGGCTTTCGGTCAGGTCACAACTGCCCGAGATCTGGCGAAACTCGCCCGCGCCGTATCCGCCGAGTTTCCCGAGTATTCGCCGTACTGGGCGATGACGCAGATGCGGATCGGAAAAATCCGCCTGTCCTCCCACAACGGTCTTCTCAAGACGTTCGAAGGCGCCGATGGCCTGAAAACCGGCTTCATTTGCGACAGTGGCTTCAACGTGGTCGCCAGCGCCACTCGCGACGGCCGTCGGCTGATGGCGGTGGTCCTGGGCGAGCCCTCCGGCGGCGAGCGTAACATCCGGGCCGCGAGCCTGCTCGAGCATGGCTTCCAGCAACTCGGCTGGAAGCAGATCTTCAATCAGGCGACGATCGACAATCTGCCCGTGCCGCCCGACGCCCGTGGGCCGATCAGCGTCCGCTCCACGATCCAGTCGTGGGATTGCGGCAACGGCAAGCGCAACCCCGCCGTCGAAGCCCGCCGCGAGCGCATCAAGGCCGCCAAGGCCAAGCGCGAAAAGGCCAAGAAGTCAGCCGCAGAGAAGAGCGCGCTGGGGGGCGCCAATCCCGGCGCAGAGGTCGGCAATCCTCCATCTGGGACACCGGCGGCAAAAAAGCCGTCCGCGGCTGGCACACCGGAAGCGTCGGCACCGGTCAAGAAATCACCTTCCTTGCCCGGATCCGCATCCGCAGCACCCTGAAGAACCCCTTGATTGAATAAGAGATTTACCTTGAGGGGTCTGCCCGTGCGCAGAGCCATTTGATTTGGCTTTTTTCTTGCTCTCCGTCCCCCAACACAAAGGAAACAGCCAAGAAAGACTGCCCGCATGATGACCGGATGGCGCCCTGAAGAGGATCCCACCCCAACCCCACGTGACGTTGAGTTTATGGCCGCCGTCCTAGAGGGTCGCCACGGCTGGCTCGCCGCCGATGTGGCCGACTTCTTCGCCACGTACCACAGCCAGCATGGGGACACCGGCCGTTCCTGGGCCTGGGCGGGCGTCGCCGAAATCGTCCGGCAGCGGGCTGTCCAACGCATCGAGCAAGCCGAAGCCTTTTAACTAATCCCTTAATCCGATCCTAGGCCGGCTCCGCTAGTCATGGATCGGCGGGCTTTCGCTCCTTAGCCGCGAGCCGCCGGGCAAGAGCGCCCGCACCGCCTCCAACCCGGACCGCCGCTGTGATCGCAAAAGCCCGGATAGTGCTCTCGGAGTTCGCCAGCGGGCACAGCGATCGCGCCCGCACACAACGCGACGCCGCGGCAGCTTTCGGGCTGCGTGTCGCCAGCGCCGCCCTGCTCTATCTCACCCAGGTCGTCATGGCCCGCTGGATCGGGAGCCACGACTACGGCATTTACGTCTTCGTCTGGACCTGGGTCCTCGTTCTCGGCGGCATCACGCACCTTGGCCTCAACGCCGCCATGATGCGCCTGCTTCCCGAATACAAAGAACACGGTCACCTCGACCGCTATCGTGCCTTGGCGCGCGGCGGTCGCCTCTTCGCGCTGGGTGCCGGCACCCTACTCGCCGCCACCGGCATGGCTGGACTTTATCTCTTCGGCGATCACCTCACTCATGCCTACGTGCTTCCCGCCTATCTTGCACTCATATGCGTCCCGCTGTTCGCGCTGACGGAGGTGCAGGACGGCATCGGACGCGGCCAAGCATGGATCTGGATTGGCCTCCTGCCGCCGTACGTGCTGCGTCCGGCTCTCGTTCTGGTCTCCATGACTGCCGCTTGGCTGGCGGAACTCCCGATGACGGCCACCACCGCCGTCGGCGCCGCGATCGTCGCCACCTGGGGCGCTGCCATCATCCAGACGCTGATGCTGAACCGGAAACTCGACGCCGTCATCTCAGTCGGCCCGCGCACCTACGATTTTCGCGGCTGGTTCGCCGTCTCCGTGCCGCTGGTCGTCGTCGCCGCCGCCGAGTTGATGCTGCAGAACACCGACATTCTCGTCGTCTCGAAGTACATGACGCCGACCGACGTCGCGATCTACTTTGCCTCCGCAAAGACCATGAGCCTCATCATGTTCGTGCATTATGCGGTCGGCAGCGCCGTCGCCAATCGCTTCGCGGCTCTCAACGCGCGCGGCGACACGCAACAGCTGCGCGCCTTCGTGCGCGACGCGGTGAATTGGACATTCTGGCCGTCGCTCGCCGGCGCGCTCGTCATCCTCGCGCTGGGAAAGCCGCTGCTCTGGCTCTTCGGGCCGCAATTCCAGGCGGGCTATCCGGTCATGTTTATCTTGGTCGTCGGCTTCCTCTTCCGCTCCTCGTTCGGACCGGCGGAAGTGCTGCTGTCGATGCTAGGCGAGCATCAGGTCTGCGCCGCCGTGCTGATCGTGTCAGCGCTCTTGAATGTGGCGCTCAACTTCGCGCTCGTTCCGCCGTTCGGGCTCAATGGAGCGGCGGTCGCCACGTCCATATCGCTCGCCACCGCTGCGCTGATGAATTACATCGTCGCCCGCCGCAGGCTGGAAATTGAGATCGCGATTTGGCGCAACCTGCCCACGAACGTGTTTACGCCGAAACCTGACCCGCTCGTCTAGAGCGCATCACATCGGTGACGCGACGACCAGCGTCCAGAACGATTTGAATTCCGTTTTGGGATCCTGCACCAGCGCCAGCCCCATCTCCGATGCATCGGCCAACAGCAGGTTCTTGTTGTGGCCTGGGCTGGCCTTCCAACCGCGCATCACTTCCTGAAAATCGATCTGCCCCGTACCGACATTTTCGGCCGCGAGCCGAGCCTTATAGCCGGTACGCTTCACGCGATCCCAGGGGTTGGACCCATCCGAACCATAGTGTGAAATGCGATCCCACTTGGACAGATCCCGCGAGTGCGCTTTCGCCGCTTCCGTCAGCTCCGCGTTGAGCTTCAGCGGCTTCAATTTCTTGTCACGGCGATACTGATTGATGATATCGCGCGCCTTCTCCGGGTCCAGCGCCGTCGTCGAATAGTCCCGGTCGGAGAGCATGCCTTTGGTGGCGTTCTCATAAGTCCCGCGCGGGGCTTTATCGTCGAGACGCGCAACCTGCGTCGGCCGGTTTGCTGCAGGTTCACCACCAAGCGCAACGCTCGGCGTGGGTCGCTTGGAGACGGCTGCGGTTTGATCCTCGGCAAAGCCAGACGATATCGACCCGCTGTTGAGGCTGCAGGCCGTTAGACCGATGGCGGCAACGGCCGCGATCGTGACGCGTAACATGATCCTAACTCCCGCCAATTGACGCGCGGTACACCGTCTAACCATCGCAGAGACCCGTTAACTGCCCGTTAATGGTAAACAGAGCCCGAAGCCGGAGCCGAAAACCTGACGACGGCTTCTGTCTTCGTTCCGCACGTTTTGGCGCGACCTTGCCCTCGACACCGGAAGCAATTTTAGCCTCGCGATGGTGTCCCGAATTTGGCGCTGCCGGGGCAAACTTCAGATCGCGGTCGATCAATTTTCCATGATTTATCTGCAACTTGAGCCCGAAACCGTGTCCGGAGGGACTCAGGTCCGTAGGTCCAGCGACCGTGAGCGGCCCCCGCCCCTTCCAACCGCTTCATTTCTCTCGCAGAGTTTCCGACCAATGGCCGGTGATTCGCGCGTCCGGACAGACAGCATGAGGGAGGCCCAACCCATGCCTGCACGTGCCGGCGAGGCGGTGATTGATTCCGCCCGCGACGCCGTTGTCGGACCTGTAGAGACGTTGCTCCTCGCGCGCATCGCGTGCGAAGGCGGAGCCACGCGCAGTGACCTGGCGCGCGATGCCGGCGCACTCCTGCAACACAAACTCTCACCCGCCGAAGTGCGCGCCGCTGTCGATGCTGGCGTTGCGGCCCTGACCCAGCGGGGATTTGCCATCGAGACTCGCGGCCGGCTTTCGGCAACCGCGGCGGGCACGGAGGTGGCAGGCAGCTTTATCGAAGCCGGATCATTGCCGCTGGCGGGCTGGGATCAGGTCCGTGACACTGCGCTCGTCGCCAAGGCGCTTGGCCTCGGCCGCGAACAGGCGTCGCGCAAGAAGTCGCTCGCGCGCCCGGAAGGACTGCGCACTGCAATCCTGCAGACCACCTATGGTCTCAAAGGAAAGAAAAACATTCCCGACGCCAAGCTGCGCGCGCAATTGGCGCTGGTCGCGCTCGAGCGCGCCTTCGGCAACAAGATCAAGGCAGGCTTTGCCAAAGGCGCCGGTCTGCCGTCGAAAGCTGCCCGCACGCTCGCTGGACAGCTTGCCGCCTCGCCACGCGAATTTGCAACAGACGCAAAGCTCATCGCGCAACTTGCTGCTGATGCCATCGGTGCGGCGCAAACCGATCCCGACATTGTGCGCCTGACGCTTCTGCGCCGCATGATGACGCAATTGATCGACGCGCAGCCGAAAGCCGAAAATCGCGCGACAAGGCCCGCATCGGCGCAGTCTATCCAGCCGCCGCGTCTCGTCGATCGGGTCGCCAACGACCGCAAGCCAGCCAACGGACCGCCCCCGCGTCCGGGCCTGGAGGATTTCTCGGCCGCCGTCAAACGCGCGGCTGCAAAGTCTGCGCACGGTTGGCCGGCAAAAGCGTTTATATCGAGGGTCTGGGATGCGATTCGCGTCGAGCACGAGATTTGGGCTCTCTCCGAGATCGAGTTCAAGAGCATGCTCATCGAAGCGCATCGGCGCGGGGCGCTGGCGCTCGCAAACGCAGACTTGAGAAGCAAAGATTTGCGCGACGATATCGAGCGGTCGGCAACGCCTGACCGCAATACCGTCTGGCATTACGTCCGCATTGAGGAATGAGCGCTTCTGTCCATGAATGAGCGCTGAGGGTATGGGTCGTATGGGTTTGATCGCGAAAAGCACCGTGAACGAAGAGCCGAGAGATTGGGCTGCCGATGAGTTGGCCCATGCCTTCGAGCATTCGATCACGTGGGAAGACGATATTTGGCGCGCAGACCCTGTCGACGTGGGCGAGGTCCACTCGAAGGCGCGATTGAAATTCGCCGAAACTCTGCGGTCTGTCGCGTCGGGCAAGGGTGGCGCCAATCAGGCCCGCATTCTGCTGTTCCATGGACAGTCTGGCGCCGGCAAGACGCATCTCCTGCGCGCGCTGCGCACGTCGTCCCACCGAACGGGCGCAGCCTACTTCGGCTACGCGCAGATGACGCCGGACATCTCCAATTACGCCGACTATTTCCTGCGCCGGCTCGTTCATTCGCTCGAAAAATCCTATGATCCCGACACCCCCGGCGAGAGTGGCCTGACACGCCTGACGACGAAGCTCGTCTCCGACAGCGCCGTGCTTCCGGCGAAGGATCTGGAACACCTGCGCGAAGCAGCTCTCGACGAGGAAGAACTTGCCCGCCTGGTCTTGAAACTCGCCGACGACATCGTCGCCGCGCCCAAGCTCGCCAACGAAGACCTCGACATCAACATCGTCCGCGCATTGCTCTATATGGAGCGCCGGGACCCGCGCATCGATCAGCGCATCCGGCAGTATCTCAACGGCCGTCAGTTGACGCCGCTCGCGCATCAGGCCGTTGCGGCCCTCGATCCCAACACAGGCGAGGACCGCGCCTTCGAGATCATCACCTCGCTCGGCAAACTGATCTGGACAGTCGAAAAGTCAGCGCTCGTCTTCGCCATCGATCAGGTCGAAGATTTGCGTTTCTTCGACGACGCGGAAGAACGCTTCCAGAAAGCGGTGCGCGACCTCATTCAGATAGCCAACCGTCTGACCAATGCGATCGTCATCATCTCATGCCTCGATGATTTTTACGGTCAGGTTCGCGGTGCCTTGCCCCAGTCCTATCTCGACCGCATCGAGAAGTCGGGTCCCGTCGCACTTCTGGAAAGCCGTACGCCGGAAGAAGCGCGCCTGATCATCGCGCGCCGTCTCCAGCATGAAGCGGAGGCAAAGGCGGCAGGGCTCGCGTATCCCGATCCGACGCAGTTCTTTGGACCACAGTTCTTTGAGGAATTCGGCGGCCTCTCGACGCGCCGCCTTCTGGAGCATGCCCAGTCGCGGCTGCGCGAAAAAGTCAGCGGCGAACCCGAGGATCGCGAAGAAGAGGCCGGCGGCAGCTGGGCCTCCACGCTCGCGTCCGTTCTCGGCAATATATTTGGCGACGGTGACACGTCGACGAGATCTGCAACCGGATCAGCTCTCGATTATCGCGAAATGTGGGAGCGCTTCCAGAACGCGTCCGAGGCGGAAATTCCCTCAGACGATCAAGAACTGCTCGACATCCTCACCGCTGGTCTTCAACTCGCCAAGGACGAGTGGGCGGGCGACATTGTGCTGGCCACCAACCGTCTCGTTTTGTCGGACGATGTGCCCGCGATAGATCTCGTCATCCGCCACAAAAAGACGGGCCACGCCGCAGAAGCGCGCGTGTTCCTCTGCAACCGAAAGACACAAGGCGGCGGCCTCAAGCGTCAGCTCGATAAGGTGCTGTCATCGATGGCCGGCAAGGCGTGCTTCATGCTGCGCGCCTCCGATTTCCCGCCCAACGGCAAGAACCAGACCGCGCAGGCCATGCGCAAATTCCGCGAGAGTGGCGGACGTCAGATCATCGTGCCGATACCGGAGTGGGAGCGCATCATGACGGTGCGCGAATTCCACGCGCACTACCGCCAAGACCCCGGGTTCACGACCTGGTTCGAGGATGCGCGCCTGCTCTCCAACATCATGGTCGTGATCCAGCTTCTGCGGCTTGACTTGCTTGGCCGCAGCATTCCCCGCACGCCCAAGTCTGACGAGGCAAAATCCGTCGCGTCCGTCGCAGCGCCGGCAACGGATATCGCATCGCCGCCGCAATCCGTTATGGAAGCGACACCTGCGACCCCCGGCGGCTGGACAGCCGGCTGGGCCGATGGTGAGCCCGAAACGTTGCCTGCGAACGACGATGAACTCCCGCTCTCCGTCATTCTCGACGAGAACGGCAGCGCCGGGTCTATTCTCGCCGGCCGCGAAAGCGGCGGACGCGCCAAACCCATCACGCTCAACAAGGACGTTCTAAAACGTCACGCAGCCGTCCTCGGCGGCTCGGGCTCCGGTAAGACGACGCTTGCCCTCTGCCTTATCGAGCAGCTTCTTTTGCAGGGCATTCCAGCCGTGCTGCTCGACCGCAAGGGCGACTTGTGCTCCTACGCCAACCCCGACGTGTGGCGCGCCAACGACGACGAGTTCAGCGAACGCCGCGGCGACCGCGAAAAGCTCGCCGATGCGATTGACGTCGCCGTCTATACGCCCGGACGCGCCTCGGGCCGTCCTATCTCGATCACGCTGCTGCCGAACGGCATCAATGAATTGCCCGAGCATGAGCAGCAGCTGCTGGCCAACCTGTCATCCGCCGCACTCGGTGAGATGCTGCACTTGAAGAATTCCGCTACGCATCAAAAGCAGTCCGGCACGCTCTCGGTCGCGCTGCGCATTCTGGGCTCGCGCTACAGTCGCGAAGTGACGCTCGCCGATCTGATCGCGCTCCTTGAAGATGAGGATCCCGAACTCACCGATCTGACGCAGCGCATGGACCCGTCAGGCAAGATCCGGCGTGACCTCGTCGCCCAGCTCGACAGCTTGCGCCATCGCAACTCGGCCTTGTTCGAAGGCGGCGGCGAGAGCTTGCGCATGGAGAGCCTGTTGGGTCTCGGGCCCTACGCTCGCGATGGCCGCACACGGCTGTCAATCATCTACACGGGCTTCCTTGGCGACAACGAGAACATCCTGTTCTGGGTCTCGCAGTTCCTCTCCGAAGCGCTGCGGTTCTGCCAGCGCAACCCGAACGAGGAGTTGCAGGCCGTCGTCATGTTCGACGAGGCCGACCTCTACATTCCGGCCAATGCCAAGCCGGCGACGGCAGAGCCGCTGCAGAGCTTGCTGAAGCGCGCACGCTCGGCAGGTCTCGGCCTCATGCTGGCCACCCAGTCGCCCGGCGACCTCGACTACAAGAGCCGCGATCAGATCACGAGTTGGTTCATCGGACGCGTGCGCGAAGATACGGCACTCCGCAAGTTGAAGGCCGCATTCCAAAGCGAAAGCGGTCTCGATCCTGCAGCGGTTCTTCCGCATCAGACCGTCGGTGAATTCCACCTCGTGCAGGAAGGCCATGTGCGGTCGATGAAGGCCCAACGCTCCCTCATCGAGGCTGAGCAGGTGCCGTTCGATCGCATTGAGCAGCTGGCTCACGAGACCAAAGGGCAGGACGAAAAGCAGCTCAAGTTATTTGACGTGCGCTGATTTCCACCACAGCGCCTTCAAAATGACCATCGTTTAGTTGAAATATTTCAGCGACTTACGAGTAAACTTGCTACGTTTTGTGCACTGCGGCATCACGTTCGCCCATGCGAGATCACATTATGACATTAGTGAGACAAGCGTGATCCACGGGCTTTTTTCCCATGTAAAGATTGCGTGATCTGAGACGCAACAGGGCGTGGGTGCGTCGCAGACAGAAGTCCTGAGACGAGAGGGGATCGCGTCGGAGGACAACGGTGAACCGGCCGAGGACCGGTAAGTAGCGTGCGGGGTTGCGTGGTATGGCAGGTAAGTCTTTTCTGATGTTGGTATTGGCGTCTATGTTGGGGCCAGCGGTCGGTGTTGGCCTTTTCGTTCTTCTGAACGCCTTCTGATCCAACTTCACGTCATCTAATGACCGCTGAAACTCTGAGAACTTGTCAAGGTTCGCAGCCAGGACGCTTGCGCCCCACGCAATGAATGCGCATACCGCAGTCTGCAACGACGTCACGCAGATTGCCTTCCATGACATCATCGCCGACCTCTCCGCGTTTCCAACCCGCCGCATCGCTCATCACGCATGATGAAGCCATTGCGCGCCTGAAGGCCCGCATTGCGCCGATAGCCGGGCACGAAACCGTACCGCTCGCTTCGGCTGTAGGCCGCGCACTGGCTGATCTGATCACCGCTCCTCATCCCGTTCCGCTTCACACGAACTCCGCCGTCGACGGCTATGCGTACGTCGCCGCCGAAGTGGAGGCCGACCCAACACGCCATTGGCCGATTGCAGGCCGGGCTGCTGCCGGTCACCCATTCCGCGGCGAACGTCCTGCCGGCCATGTCATCAGAGCGCTCACCGGCGCCGTCATGCCCGCGGGCACCGATACGGTCGCGATGCAGGAAGACTGCACGCTCACTCCCGATGGTTCGGGCGTACTCATTCCCAGGTTGAAATCCGGGGCCAACGTGCGCAAAGCCGGTGAAGACGTCGCCGCAGGCACGGTGCTGTTCGAATCCGGTCATGTCCTGCGCCCTCAGGACCTCGCGGCACTCGCCTCGGTCGGCGTCGCGGATGTACCGGTCTATAAGCCGCTGCGGATCGCCGTCGTCTCGTCCGGCGATGAAATCAAAGCGCCAGGGTCCGGCCCCATCGCCATTGGCGAAGTCTACGACGCCAACGCTCCGATGCTGGCGGCTCTCGGCGGCTTGGTCGGCGCCACCGTGACCAACCTCGGCATCCTCGCTGACGACCGCGTCCTCGTGGAACGCACACTCGCCGCGGCCGCGCGCGACTACGATGTCGTCCTCACCTCCGGCGGCGCGAGCCAGGGCGAGGAAGATCACATGGCGGCGAGCCTGGGCAAACTCGGCTCGCGCCATTTCTGGCAGATCGCGATCAAGCCTGGCCGCCCGATGATGTTTGGCGAAATCGGCAACACGATTGTGGTGGGCCTGCCCGGTAATCCCGTCGCGGTGTTTGTTTGCGGATTGATGTACGCGTTTCCCATGCTCCGTCGTCTTGGGGGCGCCGCGTGGCCAGCCCCCCGTCGCTATCGACTGCCTGCCGCGTTCGCCTTCGAAGGCCGCAAGGTCGGACGGCGCGAATTCTGGCGCGGCATCCTCACGGACACGTCTCAGGGTTTAACCGTCGACAAGTTTGCGCGCGACGGCTCCGGGCCTGATCTCTGGGCTGCGCGTCGCGGACGGATTGATCGACATCCCGGAGAACGCCACCGACATCGCTGTCGGCGATCTCGTCGATTTCATTCCCTTTACGGAATTCGGCATCGCCTCCAAGAACGCGTGACGACGACACGCGGAAACGAATTGAGGCCCGTCCGCAATCCAGCCGGCAGCGGGGGCTTCCGGTTAGGCGCGGGACGGGCCTCGCATCGGGGAGCGGCCAGGAGGGCGGTTAGGCCTACCCCCGTCTAGGTGTCGCTCCAGCCGAAGCCCGTGCGGGAAAGCCCCGGCTGGAGTGAGCACCAAGTCTCCTGTTTGACAGTCCGCCGGTTCTGATCCTTCGGGGCGGTCCGGATGTTTCGCGGTGGTCTGTCTCAGGGAGCAGTGAACTGAAGAACAACGTGGGCCGCTGCGGTCTATTCCAGACGGCGCATCAATTTCCTGCGCCGCTCGCGCCGGTATCAGGCGCACCGTCCCAGCCCTTTTCGATCAGGAACAGTTCTTCGGCAGCCGTGAGTTCGCTCTGGCCCGGCAGGCTCTTCACGATGTTGCCGACCATGCTGTTGATAGCGGCACCTTCGTCGTTCTGCCCCACCGTCTGGGCGCTGCCGCCCGCGTCGGTCCCGCCGGTCAGAACCCGGATCCGCCAATCGCCGTCATTCTCGCGGCAGGCGAAGCCCTGCGGACCAGCTTTGCCGGGCCCGACGATTTCGTATTGCCGGCAGACGCGGCCATCACGGTCCCTGACCGTGAGCACCGGCCGAATGTCTCCTTCACTTATCAAACGCCTGTCGTTCGATGGTGTCGTATCCAACGCAACTTGCAGTTTCCCGGCCGCCACGAATCCATCGCGATCGGCGCGAACGAGGGGCTCGACGGAAGATGAAGTCCCAAGAAGCGCGGAGCCCAACCCGATGCCCACCACGAGCGCGGCGGCGTATCCGGCCACCGGCATCAGCCCAAACCCGTTCGGGAAGAGCCGCTCGAACAACCCCGGCTGCGCGACCTTTTTCTTGGCAGCCGGCGTAATGCCGCGAACGGTCTCCAGGAGCCGGTCGGGAACAGGCGCCGAAAGGACGGCGTCGAAAGCGGAAAACTGTCCCGGCCCCGTTGCAACGAACGGATTGAGCCGCGACCGCAATGCAGGGTCGGTCGCCAGCATGCTCTCGAACCACGCCTTCTCCTCGGCCGAAACCTGGCCGTCGGCGTAAGCCATGATGATTTCGTCAGGAACGTGAACCATGGACGCGCTCCTGAAGCTGGGGGTTGGGAACGCCTGCGTCGGCGGCGATATGCTGGTAAAGCGCTTGGCGCGCTCGGGAAAGTCGGCTCATGACGGTTCCGATTGGCACATTCAGGATCGTTGCCGCATCCTTGTAGGAAAGCCCATCAACACAAACCATGGCGACGAGAACCTGCTGGTCCGGCGGCAACCGGTCCATTCCTTCGCTGACCGCGGCGAGCGTCAGCCGGTTCTCCGTTACCGTGCGTCCGTCTTCGCCCATGAGTCCAATGGCCTCGTCGATTTCGAGCGCCGGACCACGGACCTTTTCGGACCGCTTACGGTCGAGCCAGAGGTTTTGCGCGATGCGGTACATCCAACTCTCGAGCTTTGTACCCGGCTCCCATTGATCAAGACGTGAGAGCGCACGCTCGCACGTGTCCTGAACGAGGTCGTCGGCCTGATCCATGTTTCTCGTGAGCGCGAATGCGAACCTGCGTAAACGCGGCAGGAACGCGATCATTCGAGCTCTTACTTCTTCCGTCACGGAATGCCCTCTCCGCGGCGCTGCGCAATGAGAACGAGGTGTTGGCCCGGATATTCCACACCCCTGCCCGGGAGGGGAAGGCGCCATTCCGGCGCGATGCGAACACGGCCAAGCCGCAAACGGGCCGAGGCCGTGCCATAAACGGAGACTAGGCCTTGGGAGGGCAGATCCGGGACGTCAGTGCATCCGGTGCCGCGCTCCGCTAGGTCCATGGGAAGTATCATCAAATTCCTGACTGCTCTGCTCGAAACCCTGATGCGGGTGCCGATCCTGCTGCTGCGTTTCCTCACCGAGACTGTGGCTTTCAATCCCCGGCTTGGCCCCCTGCGGCATGTGTTCCTTTTTGGCCTCGCCTATGTCCTATTCGCATTGTGTCTCGTTTATGTCGTCGCTCCCATCCGCGGCATAACCGGTGCCTACACCATCGCCGACAAGCTGAAATACGACGCTGAACGCTGGGTGGCGACAGCCATTTACGACCGCCGCGGCAGCTTCGTCGGCACCTTCGATCCGCGCCTCGATAGCGCGCGCGACGTGAACTACACCGACCACACCATCGAAGTCGGGGACTACACTGCCAACCCCGACCATAAGTCGATACCCGTCCGCGACGTGCCCGAATTCTACTGGAAGTGCCTGCTGTTCCACGAGGACCGCTATCTCGGCACGTGGCTCAACCCTTACGGCATCGATCTGCTCGGCGTCCTTAAAATCCCGCTCTCGTCGATCCAGCGCAGCATTGCATCCAATCGGCCGAGCATCGGTGTCGGCGGCTCCACGCTGCCGATGCAGTTCGTGCGCGTCATCTACAAAACGCCGCCGGACGCCAGCGAAGGCGCTCTGACCAAGCTGAAACGCAAGATCGGCGAATGGTGGCTCGCACCCGTCGTCTACCGCGTCCTCACGCGCGATGGAGACACGCCCTTAAAGCAGTGGGCCGCAAACCACATCTGGCTCGCGCAGCGGACTGGCGGTTCACCGCTTCACGGCGTCGAAGTGACCAGCCGTATCGTGTTCGGCAAAGAAGCCAGCGAATTGACTGTCGCCGAGCAGATGGTGCTCGCGTCCGCCGTCAATAAACCGATCATTCTGATGCCCGGCAGCGAAAAGCTGAACGAAGTCCGCCTCGACCGCTGGCGCTACATCACCGAAGTGCGCGCCCGCACCTGCGCGGAGAAACTCATCACGGACGAGAAGCAGAAAGCCGAGATCGTTTTCGAACTGGTCGGCCTCGCTGGTGGTCCACCCGATCCAAAAGTGCGACCACGCTTGCAAGAAGCCCTCGACAGATTCGCGCCTGCCCTAGCCGCTCGCGCTCAAGCCAATCCTGTCATCCGCGCCAACGCCCTGATGCCGTCCGCCCGGTTCGGTATGCGCGAAGAGATGAAGCAGACCTACGGCTTCTCATGGCGCACGTACGTCCGCGGCGTCACCACCACGCTCGACACCATCGAAAACCTTGAATTCGGTTCTAAGATCACGGCCGCTCTGGCCCGCATCGATCAGAACGAGCGGTCGAAGATTTCTGCCGGCTACGCGCTCGACCCCGCACGCGCAAACGACGAAACCAAAATACCGAACGTCGTCGTGGTCGCCGCCGACCACAAGGGCGAGATCGTGCGCTATTACGAGACGGGGGAGATCGCTGCATACTTCGGAGCCCCCGTCGCCCGCAGCCGCAGCACCGGACGATACGAGCCCGAACACGATCCGCGCATGGTTGCCTCCACAGGCAAGGTCATCGCCGCAATAGCCATCGCCAACACGATGCGCGACACCGCCAACAGCCCCTATCTCGACACCGAAGCACCGGCCGCAGGATTGGACACCTGCGCACGCGGCGGCACCGGACGCGAAAGCCGTCGCGCGATCGTCGCCTTCGCGTGTTCGCTGAATTCGCCGTTGATCAATCGCACCGCTCTCGTCGGTCAGGCGCGCGTGCAGAAACTGATCGACCGTCTGGGCTTTACGATGCCGCCCGCTGACGCCTTCGGTTCCGGCGTGCCGCCGTCCACCGCCGTGGTTCTAGGTCAGATCTCCGGCAGCCCTCGCCGCGTCCACATGATGTCATCGGTCGTGCTGTCCTCGCTGCTTCGGCGCGGCTCGGTCCCCGTCAAGCTGCCGACTCTCGTGCGCTCCTACGACTATACGAGTGCCGGATCGGCAGCCGCCGCGTCCGGTCCGCTCGACACC
The DNA here is from genome assembly GCA_963778225.1 of uncultured Alphaproteobacteria bacterium. Lineage (GTDB taxonomy): Bacteria > Pseudomonadota > Alphaproteobacteria > Rhizobiales > Hyphomicrobiaceae > JAGVSR01. Next base: position 52,858 of record CAVZTR010000007.1, on the reverse strand, counting down.
GGCGTGCTGCCTTCGGACGTGATCAAGCCCGAGGCCGCGCCCCTCGTGCGTGCGCTACTTGAAGCGCCGCTTTGCTACGCCACGGGGAAGAAGCCCGCCGGCACGCTGCGCTCGCTGTCGCATTGGTGTGCAGCGCGCCGCAACGACATGCGCTTTCCACTTCGCCAAGACAGGCACCCAGGTCACCGAAGACCCCAACGCCACCGTCGATGTCTGGACCACCGGAGGCCTGCAATTCTCCAACGGCGCGGCCTACAGCTATGTGGTCCTCGTCGGCACCGGCTCGGTCCGCGAACCCTGGGCAACATCCCTGCATGCATCCCAGATCGCCGCTCCCCTCCTCGAGGTCCTGCTGAACGATCTGAAGGCGCTCTCACGGTCCAACCCTCAGTCCCAACTCCTGCCCCCGCCAGTACCTCCGGCGAAAATCCCCGTCGCCGCCGCAGATGGTCCAAACCGAAGGATCACCGCCGCCGAAGAAACCCTTCGCAGCCTCGGCAACCGCTGACGCCGCTCCCCCGTCCTCCGCGACCAACCGGCCCGCCTCGCTCGCTTGCGCCCCGCCGGCTTTTCGCGCATGGAGATCCGCGATTTCAACCAACAACGTGGGACGACCAGTCATGAAGCTCGTGCGGTTCGGGAATGCGGGTGCGGAAAAGCCGGGCCTCGTCGATGCGAATGGCAAGATCCGCGATCTCTCCGCGCACGTGCCCGACATCGGCGGCGCCACGCTCGACAAGGAGACCCTCGACCGCCTCCGCGCGCTGGATCCTGCGAGCCTGCCACTGGCACCGGAAGGCGTCCGCCTCGGCGCTCCCGTTTCACGTCCCTGGAGCTTTATCGCTGTCGGCCTGAACTACGCCGATCACGCCCGTGAAACCGGCCAGGAAATCCCCACCGAACCCATTCTCTTCAACAAGCTGGGCAACTCCATCTGCGGTCCCAATGACGACGTCATCTATCCCAAGAATTCTGATCGGATGGATTGGGAACTGGAAATCGCATTCGTCATCGGCAAGCGCGCCCGCTATGTCGAAGAAAAGGACGCAATGGATTACGTAGCGGGCTACACCATCTGCAACGACGTCTCCGAGCGCCGCTTTCAGATGAAGCGCAACGGCCAATGGATGAAGGGCAAGTGCGCCGAAACCTTTGGTCCCCTCGGCCCATGGCTCGTCACCACCGACGAAGTCGACCCCGCCAACCTTGCAATGGAACTGAAGATCAACGGTGAGACGCGCCAGAAGGGCTCGACCTCGACGATGATCTTCTCGATCCCTTACCTCGTCGCCTACATCACCCAGTTCTGCGTGCTGGAAGCGGGCGACGTGATCACCACCGGCACGCCGCCGGGCGTCGGTTCAGGCATGAAGCCGCCGCAGTATCTGAAGGCAGGCGACGTGATGGAACTCACCATCGAAGGGCTCGGCACGCAGCGCCAGACAGTTGTTCCCTTCACCGGCTGATCGCTGCGCCCAAGTTGCCGCTCGCAAGAATAGGCCGCCCCGCTCATTCAGAGTGGTGGCGGCCTTTCGTTTGGCACTGACTTCTGGAGTTAAGAGGAGAGACGCAAACCATTCAGCCGGTTCGCGATATCGGTAAATGTTTTGCGAAGTTCGGCGCCGTCCGTCGCGTTGTAGAAGTGCTTTGGCGAGGTTGCGCAGTACTGCAAGGTGGGAACAACATCGGCTGGCACCTGAAACCCGACGGTAAACACGGTGATGCCTGAGGTCTTCATCTTATCGCAGATGTTCCGCGCCTGCGTGACCGAGGATCCGTTCGCACTCTCATATGTGCTGTTGAACATTCCGTCTGTCATTAGGATCGCGACCTTACGGACCGTCGGCTCGTCGTAGGCGACGGGTTCGCTGTCTGCGGGAAAAACTGAAGCCCAGTTTGGCGACAAGAGATAGTAAGCCCACGCAGTGCCGAGATGTCCGGCCGTCATTCCGTTTGCCCGAAGCGAGTTTATTGCATCATGAAGGGCATCAACATCGTTGGTGAGGGGAACGACCGCTGTCGTCGGGCAGAACGTCGCTTTCCGGTTCAGCATTTTGCTTGCCGGTGCCGCATCGGTGAAGGCCTCTGCTCCCGAACGCTCCGTCACACATGTCGTGTTGCGTCCAGCCTGAGAGCGTCCCCGACTGTCCACGCCCACGGAAACTGCGTTGGTCAAGCTTCCCGCATTCACTGATGTCGAAAATGGAGCAATCGCGACTTTGTTGTCGTTGGGCTTGTCCCCGGGGAGCATGATATCGACTAGATCGGTGGCCGCAGCCCTGAGATCGGCAATCTTGCTGCCATCCATGGAGCCACTCACGTCAAGCATCATCGACACCTCGACATCCTTGACGTCAAACACGGCCGCCGATTTGACCTTGACCGTCAAATACTCCTTGCCCATGACGGCCGACACCGTAACAGGAAGCTTAATGTCCGCCACCAGCTGAACACTATTGATGACTCGGTCGACTACGACGGAGATGCTCTCAAGAGCCGCCCGAGTGTCGTGGTCGGCAAGGTTGGCAATGAAGTAATCGCGCGCCATTGCCGTGAGCTCTGCATCGCTTAGATTATCAAGCCGCAGCGCCTTTGCGGCAGCGAGAGCCGCGGCATCAAGGGCGCTTCCAGCCACAGTCGCAGTGCGGAAGCCGCGTGCGCCGTCGATGCTGATACCCATCGCGAACAACATGACGAGCATGAGCAGACCAAACAGGGGCGCAATGGCACCGCCCTGTGCTGCGTAGAACTCGTGCGACTTCTGACGCGCCAAAAACATGGGAAAATCCGCTGAAAAATTGTTCCAGCGCGAACTTAATTATCAGCGAGTAAACAGATTATTGCTTCCGTCGTCTAAATGCGAGGGTTTGGAACGATTGAAAACACTTCGGTTATTAATTCCCGAACAGGACAAAAAGAACGGCGATCAGCATAACGGAAACATAACCCTAACGAGCCGATCGCCAGATGGGGGAAAATTCCTGCACGGGGCCGCCAACTAATTTGGCCGCCGGTGGTCCGGCTCGGGGCGATAGTCTCCGGAATCGGCACTGTCGGCGAAATCTTCGATCAGAAGGGCAACCCGCTGCCAATCCGTGCTCTCGCTCCGACTTATTTTGCTCAATGTCAACTCGTGGAACTTCAGCCGCTGCAGCAACTGCTGCTCTTTATGATCGAGATGACCCTCGCCATTCGCTCGCTCGAGACTATCGATGAGCTTGCACAGCGTTTCCTGGTAGCGGCCACCTTGCTGCAAGAGCAGTGCCGGTAAGATGGCCTGCAACTCGAATACCGTGCTGTCGACGAGGTCGCCATTGGACGTGTCATGCTTCAGGGTCTGGGCCGCACGTTCCAATTCTTCAGACAACTCCTGCAATTCGGAGTTGATATGCACGCCAATAAGCTTCTGTTGGCAAAGTCGTCCGAGTTGAAGTGCCAGCGCGTTGGCATGGGGCAGCGCCCCGCTGCGCACGAGATCCCGGTAGGCGGAAGGCGCAATGCCCATGGCCATGAGAAGCCGGTCGCGGATGGCTCTCTGATCCCCGTCAGCGCGCGCCGAGGACGCCGCTTGAGCGATGGGCGCATCCTGCCTGCCGCTGTCGGGTGACCGGTGCTCCAACGCAGGCCGCTCGGGATTGAGCGATCCCGAGAACACGGGGGTTTCGCCATGCGGCCCCGTATCCAGACGGTACGCCGTGGACGTAAACAGCGTCCGCGCCCGCAGGCGCGCCAGCGTCTGATAGAGATCGCGATGGATGAAGTAGTGCGACCCCGTTTCGTCCGCCCGCTGCACGCGCTGATGCACAGAACCCGCATTCAAAACCTGGCGCGTGATGCGCTTATCGCCGTCGTCTTGGATGTCCGCGAGCTTCATCTCCGCCATGAAGCCGTGTTTCTCATTGATCGGGTGCATATGGCTGAGGACGATATCGATGTTGCGCGCGATATCCGGCAGCAGCGCCACCGATACGGTCTTCTCCAAGTTCCGCCAGCGTTGCGTGCTGCGTGTTGGCATGGAAGGCCTTTTTCGAAACCCCGGACAGGTACTCGAACAGCTCCGCCCGCACGAGATAACGATCCTCCTCATGATCGTATTCGACGGCATGAATGGTCGTACCGGCGTTGAGCACGCCCAGCACGCGATCCGCGCTCTGTGGATCGAGCCGGTTGGGCCGCACCTCCGCCATGAACCCGCGATCGTTGGTAATAGGCCGCATGGATTGAAGCGTTACGCGTGCCGTCTCAAAGATATCGGGCAGGAGCGCGTTCTCGATAATGCCTTCGAGCTGCTCGGCTGTGCGCGCTTTACTCGAGGGAACGTCCGACAGGGGCGACCGCACGGCATTGGCGCCAAACAGGCCCGACATGAAAATCAGGCTGTCGATCGCGATCGCAACGCCGAGCGCGAGATAGGCCAGCCGATTGCCGTCCTGGAAAGCGTTGATCGAAACAACGAAGTTATGGGCCTTGTCGTCTCGATTGAGCTCGATAAAGCTGATCTTCGTGCGCAGCTGATCGGTATCGGCAGACGGCAATCCGCTGTCGGCCAGACAGCGGCGCGAGAAGCCCAGCAAGTCGTCGGCGGACTTGTTAGCGTTGAGCTTCTCCCCACCCACACAAGTGGAAGCAAAAACCTGCGCGCCGGCGTCGAGCGTCAGTAGAAGGGAGGCTGCCTCCTGCGCGCGCTTGGGATCGCAGTCGATGCCCGCCACACGCTCCTTCGTCGTCGGCGCCGATGACATCGCGTTGAGCAGCTGCGTGCACTGCTCGCGGACAGCCGTTAGTCCCGCTCCATCCGGCTTCTGGCGAAAGCTGACCCGGGCGGCCTCGAACTCGGGCAATACGCGCCCTGGATCGACTTTCGGCAGCATTGCAGAGGCCTGCTCCGGCGTGGTCGCCACAGCGATCCGCTGCTGCGCGGTGTCCGCCTCACCCTTCAACTTCGCCAGACTGCCATCGATGCCGGCCAATTCCCGTTTGATGACATCGATGCGCCCGCTGGTCTCATCGAGGCGCTTTTGAGCATCCTTCACGCGCTGTTCGCCGATCTTGTAGTAATCTTGGAGCTTGGCGAGTTCGCCCTGCCGCTGGCGGTACATCTGCCCGCGGCCGACCTTGAGCGTGCCTTCGACGCCTTTCTCCTCGGCCATGGCTTCGACACGCTTGGCATCGACTTCCTTTGCCCGCGCATCCAGGTCGCTCTTCTTGGTCTGCACGTCAGCAACAAGAGCCGGCCGCTCGGCCTCCAGTCGCGCCACCTCTTCCGTCAATGCAGTCTTCTTCATTGCGAGCCCGGATTGGCTGCTCTCAGCGGTCGCGATGCGCTCCTGCTGCTCGGCAATCCCGCGCCGGCGCTCTTCCATCTGCTCGACGTAGTAAGCCTCGATCAGCTTTTCAGCTCCGCGCGATGCGGTGGCCAGTTTGTCGAGTTCGCCTTCATACGCGAGCCACCCGTCGGATTTGAACAGGTTGTCGGCCGCTTGGATGCGGCGCATCTCGAGCGTCTGTCCGATATCGGCGATGATCCCGGCAACCTGGTTCTGCGCTCTGAGTTCGGCCGCCCGCACACGCTCCTCCTTGGGGAAGATCGCGTTGAACCGGCTGTCGAACGAGAAGAAGACCGATGAGGCCATGCAGGCCAGAAACATCACCCACAGCATCGCATTTTTCACGATGACGCGCGTTGTTTGGAGGTACGGCTTGACCATGTCACTGGCCGAATTGAGCGCCACAAGTGCGGCGACCAGCAGTCCGACCACCATGATGAGAAGACCGTCGCCGGTCTCGACAGGCGATGCCGACGCGACTCCTGTGAGCCGGTCACGGAACAAGAACAGTGCGGCGACCGCTACGAAGAGCATGACGCCGATGACGCCGCCCATCACGGCCTGCACAGAGCGCGGCATCGAACCGTTATGCGCCGCAGCCTTCTGGCTCATGCCCGTCGCAAAGCTCTCGCCGATGAGCCATGCGACAACCAGCATCACGCCTTGAATGCCGAAGGTCACCATGAACGATAGGACCGGCTCGTTGGTAAAATTCCGCATGCCGTCCCACGTGGTCCAGCCGGATGCGAGGGACAGCACGATCCCGGTGGTGCCCAGAACCGCCAGTCGCCAGTTCGTGAAAAACACGTTCTCGATCGCCTTCCAGACGCGAGGCATGATCCGGTAGAGTCCGGCGAGCACCAGCAGCACGGCGACGCCAAGAAAGATCTTGCCCGCCAGGGACTGCAGCGCAGCGGGATCCTGTAGAAGCGCCGAGACGTCAGGCCAGGACACGGAAGTGGCCGGCGGTGTTGGGAGAGCGTCTGCAGCCATGTCGGGAACCCCTGCTGTCCGGTCGATGCGAAAGGGCCACCGAGAACCCATGTCCTGAACGCCAACGCCATGAGGACTTCTGAGCGTCGCCCCCAACGCACGACTGAAAACGGGGTTGCGTCTGCGATCCGTCGCGCACCGTGCCAATTCAAGGTCGTACGGCGTCTAAATTGGGGCGCGCGACAACAGATGTGAATTAAAGTTTATTCACCCGGGGTGAGGGATCGTCCACGCGTCGCTTTCCAATGGGAGAGGGCTTCAGTGCGACCTATGGCAAACCTGTGCCAGATCGTTATATTATAACTATAACGCGTTGCTTCTCGAGGGGGCGCGCTGGCGGCCAGAAGGCAAACACATGAGCGAAACCCAGGCACCTCAGAAGCCCGACGCCAACGTGCGGTCCCCCTTCCCCAATCCGGACCAGCAAACGGCCAAGAAAGTCGCCCAAACAGTGGAGCGTGCGGCAAAAGTCTTTGCCGACCGCAATTTGCGGTTCACGAAACTGCGTCAGCAGGTTTTTGAGGAAATCGCCGCCACCCACGCGTCCATCGGTGCATACGAGATCCTGGCCCGCCTGGGAGAGAAGGGCACCCGTGTCGCTCCGATCTCGATCTACCGCGCCATCGATGCTCTCCTCGACGCGGGCGTGATCCACCGCCTGGAGAGTAAAAACGCCTTCTTTGCCTGCCGCCGCACCGACCACACGAGCAAGGGCAAACGCCCGATTTTCCTCTCCTGTGAAAAATGCGGTGCCGTCGGCGAGGTCGATGGCCAGCACATCTTCGACCTGATCGGCGAGGCCGCAAAGAGCGCCAAGTTCACGCCGCGGGTCAAGTTCGTGGAAGTCCAGGGCCTGTGTCCGCGCTGCGCTAACGGCGAAAGCTGAGCGCTTTGGTCTTGGGGAGCCTACAAAAATGACCGGCGCGTTGCCCGCTGAAACCAAAGATCATGCGCAAGCCCACCACGCTCGTCATCAGCATGACCACGAGTCCTGTGGCTGTGGCCACGACCACGGACCGGCCAAAGAGTTCGACACCTCCGCACTGATCAGTGCCCGCGGTCTGACGATGATGCGCGGCGACCGGGTCGTACTTGACCACGTCGACGTCGACATTCACCCGCGCGAGATCGTGACGCTCATCGGTCCAAATGGCTCCGGCAAGACAACGCTCGTCCGGGCCCTGCTCGGCCTCCAGGACATGACCGGCGGCGAGATCAGCCGCATGGAGGACCTGAGGATTGGATATGTCCCGCAGCGGTTCGATATCGATCGCACGCTGCCGATGACCGTTTCCCGCTTTCTCTCGCTTGGCCATAAGGCCCCCCGTGAAGCCCTGCGCGCGCTTCTCGCGGAAGTCGGCGCCGAACGCTGTTTCGATCAGCAGCTGAGCGAAATCTCCGGCGGCGAACTGCAGCGCGTCCTGCTCGCCCGCGCACTGGCCGCCAAGCCGGACTTGCTGGTCCTCGATGAGCCGGTTCGCGGCGTCGACTATACCGGCGAGGCCGACCTCTACGCCCTGATCGGCCAGCTGCGGGATAAGCGCGGCATCGGTGTGCTGCTCGTCTCGCACGACCTGCACGTCGTCATGGCCTCCAGCGATCGCGTCCTCTGTCTCAATCGCCACATCTGCTGCTCAGGCGTACCCGAAACAGTCGCCCAGCATCCGGAGTATATGCGCCTCTTTGGTGCCGAGACCGCCCGCGCGTTCGGCGTCTACCGCCACCATCACGACCACGCCCACGGCCTCGACGGCCGCGAACTTCCTGTGCCCACCGGCGCGCCGCCCGCGGAGACGCTGTGATCGAGCCGTTTCTTTTGCGCGCGCTCGCGGCCGGCGTCGGCCTTGCGATTATTGCAGCCCCTCTCGGCGCGGTGCTCGTTTGGAACCGCATGGCCTACTTCGGCGAGACGGTCGCCCAGGCGAGCCTCGTCGGTGTCGCCCTGGGTTTGCTGCTCAACGTCGATGTCACCGTCAGCGTCATCGTCACCACGCTGGCGGTGGCCGCACTTCTCATCGTCCTGGGACGCCAGAAACTCGTGCCTCTCGACGCCATTCTGGGCCTGACCCACCATGGCACGCTGGCCCTCGGCGTCATCGCCACGACGCTGCTCGCCGGCCCTTCTGTCGATCTGATGGGCTACCTGTTCGGCGATGTCTTCGCCGTCACCGAATCCGATCTCTGGCTCATCTACGGAGGCGGCGCGGTGGTTCTCGCTGTGATGGCCTGGCTTTGGCAGCCTCTCCTGCGCGTCGCCGTCCACGAGGAACTGGCATCCGCCGAAGGCGTACCAAGCCGCTGGGTTCGCGCCGGATTCATCGTCGTGCTCGCGCTGACCATTGCCATCGCCATGAAGATCGTCGGTGTTCTGCTTGCAATCGCGTTTCTGATCGTTCCCATCGTCGCGGCACGGCCGTTCGCCTCGACACCGGAAGGCCTGGTCGTGACCGCGGGCTTGGTCGGCGCGGCCAGCGTCGCCCTGGGCCTCACGCTGTCGGCTCATGCCGATGCACCCGGCGGGCCCTCGATTGTTCTATGCATGGCGCTCATCGCCGGATTGTCTCTCGCAATCTCCGCCCGCCGTTGACCATCCCGCCGACTGGCAGTTCACGCGCCGATGGGTTAGGTAAGTTCAAACTCCCGGCTGATCCAAGGCCGGCAAGACCAGAAGGCCCGGCTCATGAGTTCCGACGGCAGTCTCTCCCTCGCACCTCGGCGTCCCTCGGTCGCCGTCTCAGTCGGTGGTGTCATCGTCGGCGGCGGTGCTCCGGTCGTCGTCCAGTCGATGACCAATACGGACACGGCCGACATCAAAGGAACCATCGAGCAGGTCGCAGCCCTCGCCCGTGCCGGCTCAGAAATCGTTCGCATCACGGTGGATCGCGATGAAGCCGCCAAAGCCGTGCCGCACATCCGCGACGGCCTCCTGAAGCGCGGCGTGAAGGTCCCCCTCGTCGGCGACTTCCACTACATCGGCCACAAGCTGCTCGCCGAGAACCCCGCCTGTGCCGAAGCCCTCGCCAAGTACCGCATCAATCCCGGCAACGTTGGTTTCAAGGATAAGCGCGACAAACAATTTTCCTCCATCGTCGAAATGGCGATCCAGTACGGCAAGCCCGTGCGCATCGGCGTCAACTGGGGTTCGCTCGATCAGGAACTCCTCACTCATCTGATGGACGAAAACGCCAACTCACCGAACCCGAAAGGCGCACGCGAAGTCATGCGCGAGGCGATGGTCCAATCAGGCCTGATGTCCGCCGCCCGCGCACAAGAACTGGGCCTCGGCGCCGACAAGATCATCATCTCGGCCAAGGTCTCCGCCGTGCAGGACCTTATCGCTTGCTACGAGATGCTGGCCGCCCGCTGCAACTATGCCCTCCATCTCGGCCTCACCGAAGCCGGCATGGGGTCGAAGGGCATCGTCGCCTCTTCCGCCGCGATGGGCATTTTGCTCCAGAAAGGCATCGGCGACACGATCCGCTTCTCGCTCACTCCCGAACCGGGCGGCGACCGCACGCTCGAAGTCCGCGCCGCCCAGGAATTGCTCCAGACGATGGGCTTCCGCGCCTTCGTCCCCGTCGTAGCCGCCTGCCCTGGCTGCGGCCGCACCACATCCACGACCTTCCAGGAACTCGCCCGCGACGTGCAGGACATGATCCGCGACCGCATGCCGGACTGGAAAGCGCGTTACCCCGGCGTCGAAAACCTGAACCTGGCCGTCATGGGCTGCATTGTGAACGGCCCTGGCGAATCCAAGCACGCCGATATCGGCATCTCGCTTCCAGGCACGGGTGAAGCCCCGGCCGCCCCCATTTTCGTCGACGGCGAAAAGTTCACGACCCTGCGCGGCCCCCGTATCTCGGATGAGTTCAAAGCCTTGGTCGAAGAATACATCGACGCCCGCTACGCCCGCGGCGCCCCCAAAGGCCATCGCCTCACCACCAGAGCAAAACCCGAAACCGTCGGCTGAGCGACGATCTAAAACAAAAGGCCGGACCTCTGGGCAGAGGGTCCGGCCTCGTTTGACCGCTTCGGGGGAGAAGCGGAGGGGCTGTCTCGCATCAGGGAACGGGGAGATACAATCCCCGCGGGAGAGAGAGGCGAGACGGCGATCGACTGGGCAGTCGAAAGGGTGGAACTCGAGACACGAACTCAGCACGCGGTGGCGAACGGCAGTTCCGGCTCATCGGCTCGCTCGCCGGCCAAAGGCGCGACGACGGGGAACGCGATAATGTTCGTATGCTCGGAAACATCGATGCCGGCGCGGCGCTGACGGAACCAGCGGAGCGACGTGTTCGTCATCACCGCGTCTTCCTTCACCGGCTGGATCAGGAGTCCATCATCGGACTCGAGATACCGGCCGAGCCAGGCTTCGAGAGTTTCTTCGCTTTCGTCCGAGCGCACGTACCACGTGTTCTCCAACGGACGTGCCCAGCTTGAGCCGAGGCTCATGATGGCGTGGGCGACGACATGCTTGGAAACGTGGGGCTTCGCGAGATCGTAGGAGATGAGGTAGGTGCGCATCGGGGGAGCTCCTTGGGCTGGAGGAGATGGTCGAGTTCTATTCTACGGGGAACGCGGGGAGGACTCTATGGCCGTGAACATAGGAAGAACATGCCGTGAGTTGCGGGCTCCGTCCAGCCGAAGTTCAGCTTTTGTTCTTATTCGATGCGGCGAAATAAATTAGATTGAAAAAACAATGGCTTATTCAGTTGTATGGTGAGCTTGTATCAACCAAACAAGTTCAGCTGGTCGGCGCTGCGAGTCTTCACCGGAAGGCGTTTGTGATGGCTCGGATCGACGTGTCCGACGAGCTGTGGATAGCGTGTTGAAAACTCGGCGAGTGCTTTCTCTCGCGAGCGCGGAAAGCGCACGCCTTCCCAAATTTCATAGATTCGGCGCGGGTCGCAATCGTAACGCGCGATGAGATCTTTGCGCCTCACACGCAACCATCGCGCAATCCAAATGTCGATGGCGTCCGGCTCGGTGAGCGGCCGCGCGGTGTTGAACGCGGGGGGCGCAAGCTCTGAACGACGGTGGAACGGCAGCGACATCGGATACTCGAACGCTTGACGAACGAAACGGAACGCGATTGATCGCGCTGAACTCCAGCAATCTTATGACCGCACCCGCGCGGCGAGCGAGAAAAAAGTGATCCTCTTCCCGGCCATCGACCTGAAGGACGGCCAGTGCGTGCGCCTGAAGCTCGGCGAAATGGACGAGGCGACCGTGTTCAACGACGATCCCGCCGCCCAAGCCGCCGAATTCGAAGCGCAGGGCTTCACCTATCTGCACGTCGTCGATCTGAACGGCGCCTTTGCTGGCAAGCCCGTCAATGGCGCAGCCGTCGATGCCATCCTCGACCGCGTGAAGATGCCGGTTCAACTCGGTGGCGGCATCCGCGACCTTGCCACGATCGAGATGTGGCTGACGAAGGGCATCCGACGCGTGATCCTCGGCACCATCGCCGTGCGCGACCCCGCGCTGGTGAAAGATGCGTGCCGCGCGTTCCCCGGCCGCATCGCTGTTGGGATAGACGCCAAGGGCGGCAGGGTGGCCGTCGAAGGGTGGGCGGAAACATCTGAACTCACCGCCGTTGATCTCGCCGGCCGCTTTGAGGATGCAGGGGTATCGGCCATCATCTACACGGACATCGAGCGTGACGGCATCCTGAAGGGCCTGAACCTGCCCGCGACCGCCGAACTCGCGCGCTCAACGGCGATCCCGGTCATCGCCTCGGGCGGCCTGGCCTCCATCGACGACGTGAAGGCTCTGCTAACCCCAGAATACCGGCTCCTGGAAGGCGCCATCACCGGTCGCGCCCTCTACGACGGCCGTATCGATCCCACGGAAGCGCTGAAGCTCCTCGCCGCCGCCTAGCCGCACCACACACACGACGGAATGCATCCGCTCGATATGCTTCTGCGTTCATGACTCAGGTAAATGCCTGACGATCATGGAGCCGCGATGCCCCTATCCTTGAGCCGCCGCGACGCCCTGCGCAAACTCATCGTTGGCACTGCCGGCGTGTCGCTGGCGACCGCCGCCCGCGCTGAAGCGCCTGCAACCCAACCTGCCGGCGTCTGTGTGCTCATGCCCCAGGCAATGGAAGGCCCATTCTACTTCGATCCCAAACTCGTCCGCGCCGATATCACCGAAGGCCGCCCCGGCGCACCGCTCGATCTCATCTTGCGCGTCATCGAGCACGGGCCCTGCACACCAATCCCCAATGCTCGCGTCGATGTTTGGCACGCTGATGCCGGCGGCATCTATTCCGGCTATGATCGTCAAGGCGATGACGGCAACGCGTCCGCCAAAGGCCAGACGCATCTACGCGGCACGCAGATTACCGATGCCGACGGCCGCGTCACGTTCCGCTCGGTCTATCCCGGCTGGTATCCCGGCCGCACGCCGCACATCCATATCAAGGTATTCCTCGACCGGCTGACAGTGCTGACGGGTCAGATCTACTTCCCCGATGACCTTTCCGCCCGCATCTATCGCGAGCGCGCGCCCTACAACACCCGGCCCGTCGCCGACACGACCAATGACCGCGATTTTCTGTTCAAAGCCGGAGAGCGCGAAGGCGGCGGCATCGTCCTGGCGACGGAAGAAAAAGACGGCGGGCTGGTCTCCGCGTCGCTGCTGATTGCAGTCGACCGCTCGGGCGAAGCCGCAAAGGGCCAAGGCTGGCGCCGTAGTCTTCGCGAATTGATGGGCCGCTGATCGCCGTCACGCCTGCGGCGGCACGTTACCATCGGGCTTGCGCAATTCCGGCGGCGGCTCGCTCTTTCCCCCGCGCCACCACGTCTTGAAGTTCTGCCGCCATAAGCGGACGCGCGGAACATCGTACGAGAGAACCACCAGTCCCAGCGGCACCATCCAGAAACCCAGCACGGGGAGGAAGCCGAGGAAGCCGAACAGGATCAGCAGCACGCCGATGGCCATGCGCGCCGGCGCCCATTCGGGCAAATCATAACTCCAGCTTCCAATGCGAATAGTGCGCGGCACGTGTCGGGCCTCCTGACGCAATTTCACTCAACACGAATAGAGACCCTGCGACAAAGGGCAAGCCCCTCAAGCTTTCGCGGCGGCCTCGATGGTCGCAATATCGATTTTCACCATATCGAACATCGCTTCCATAGCGCGCCGCGCAACGTCCCGGTCGGGATTACGCACGAGGGCCTGCAACTGCTCCGGTACGATCTGCCAGAACAGGCCATACTTGTCCTGAAGCCACCCGCACTGCACCGGCCGTCCGCCGTTAGCCGTCAGCGCCGACCACAAGCGGTCAACTTCTGCCTGATCGCGGCACGGCACCGATAGCGATACCGCTTCGTTGAATTTGAAGCGTGGCCCACCATTGAGCCCCTGATAGGGTTGCCCGTCGAGCGTGAACTCCACCAGCATCACCTCGCCGCGCTTTCCACTTGGAGTATCTGTCGGATACGCCGTCACGTGATCGACACGCGAATTCGGAAACAACGAAACATAGAAATTCGCGGCTTCTTCGGCTTTTCCGTCGAACCAGAGGCACGGCGCAATTGTCATGGGCTTTGTCTCCTCGTCCGCTGAACCACGCTGCAACATCTTCGGTTCCCGCTTAAGCTGGACCGCTCGTCGGCAGACAGGACCCTAACCCATGATGGAACAATCTCGCACCACGCCCGAGACAGCCGGCCACCTGGCATTAAAGCGCGTCCCCATCGTACCCGCCTCAGAAACGGTGGGCAGCGTGCGCGTCCTTCTGCGATCGGCCAAGTTTGACACTGTCGATCTCATCCTGCTGACCGACCCGTCCGGCCGGCACGTCTCGTCCGTCGAATTGCGGCGCCTTGTCGAGAACGATGATGCGACACCGCTGGCCTCGATCGCCCGCCCAGATTGGCCGTCAGTTCCTGCCGCGATGGATCAGGAGAAAGCAACAGACATCGCCATCCGTGAGAACGTCACCGTCCTTCCCGTTTTGGCGGTCGACGGACATCCCATCGGAATCTTGGCCGCGCATACGCTGATCGACGTTCTAGGACGCGAGCATCGCGAAGATATCCACCTCACAGCCGGCATCATGCGCGAGCGCGAAGGCGCGCGCCATGCACTGGAAGACCCGCCGCTGAGCCGCGTCGCGCGACGCCTGCCCTGGTTGATGGCCGGCCTCGCCTTGAGTTCGGCCGCCACGGGCGTGATGGCGAGTTTCGAGGCCGCGCTGCAGTCGAACGTCATGATTGCATTCTTCATCCCCGCGATTGTTTATCTTGCCGACGCCGTAGGAACGCAAACGGAGGCGATCGCGGTTCGCGGCCTCTCGACGCGTGATCAGCCGCTCCTCAGCCTGCTTGGGTCCGAGATCATGGTGGGCGGCGTGATCGGCGCGATCCTCGGTCTGCTGGCGTTCCTGGGCGTCTGGATCGCCTTCGGAAACATCGCAATCGCGACCGGTGTTGGCGTCTCTCTCTTCGCTGCCGGCGCACTGGCCAGCGGCATCGGGCTCATGTTCCCGTGGGCGCTCGGCCGCATCGGCCTCGATCCCGCATTTGGCGCCGGTCCCGTCGCCACCATCGCGCAGGATGTGCTGACCATCGTGATCTACTTCGTCGTCATGACGAAGATGGTCGCCGTTGTCTAAATTCGCCAACCGCTATGGATCGCGGCAATGCCACCCGTAAGATTACGATACGTCACGTTCTGGAACCCCGCCGCGCGGATCATCTCGGCGAATTGCTCTTGCTTGGGAAACTTTCGGATCGATTCCACGAGATACTGATACGGCTGCGCATCCCCGGCGGTCAGTTGACCCAGGCGCGGGATCACCTCGAAAGAGTGGAAGTCGTAGATGCGATCGAGGATCGGCACCTGCACCTCGGAAAATTCCAGACACAGGAAATGCCCACCGGTCTTGAGCACGCGATAGGCCTCCGCCAGTGCGTTGTCGATGTGCGTCACATTCCGGATTCCGAACGAGATGGTATAGGCATCGAACGATTTGTCCTCGAACGGCAGCGTCTCCGCATTGCCCTCGATCAGCGTAATGCGGTCGGATAAGCCTGCGTCGGCCACGCGTCGGCGGCCGACGTCCAACATCTCGGGACTGATATCGCAGATCACCGCTGTCGTCTGCGGCCCGCCCGCGTGCAGCGCGCGCATCGCGATATCACCGGTGCCGCCCGCCACATCGAGCAGCCGAAACGGAGCCTCGCCCTTGGGCGGATTGAGCATCGAAACGAAATCGGACTTCCACAGCCGGTGCAGACCGCCCGACATCAGGTCGTTCATCAGGTCGTATCGCTCCGCGACCTTCGAAAACACGTCGTTGACGAGGCTCTGCCGTTCTTCTTCGCGCACATTGCGGAAGCCGAACGAGGTGCTGGTATCGGTGGCGTTTGGATCAGATGTGGTCATGCCCGGCAACATACCCGGGCTGCGTTCACGCGGCTACCCGGCAAATTGGATCAGGTTTGCAGCAGCGAATGCAACGCACCCGTGTCCAGATAATCCGCCACCGCCGCCGCGAGAACGGGCGCCAGCAGATATCCGTGCCGGTAAGCCCCGTTCACCATGATGCTGCGGCCTCCATCCACGACGCGCGCCCGCGGTACGTTATCGGGAAACGCCGGCCGCACACCGGCACTCATCTCCAATACCTCCGCCTCCCCGAAGGCCGGATGCAGGGCATATGCCGCCCCTAGCAATTCGAGAGCCGAACGTACCGACACCGGCCCCGCATCCTCGCTCTCGATCATTGTTGCACCGACGAGATAGCGGTTGTCCCCCCACGGGACGACATACAGCGGGTGCCGCGGATGCAGCAGTCGTACGGGCCTGGCGAACGACACGTCGCTCGATCGGATAAGCAACCGCTCTCCCCGAACGCCCCGCAGGTCTGCAAGCCGATGCCGCGCCCCCAATCCTCGGCAATCGACGATCACGGTTTCACGGTCGCTCTCTTCCAGAGCGCGTCCGAAATGAAAATCGACACCGGCATCCTGGCAGGCTTGGTGCAAAAACGCGAGCGCGTGCGGCGTCGCGACGTGTGCCTCATCCGGAAAGAATAGCGCCGTCGAAAAACGGTCGGCGAGATCGGGCTCAAGAGCGGCGATCGCCGCTCGGTCGAGAGTCCTATGCTCATGCGTCAGCTTCGCAAAGCGCGTCAGATCCGGCAGATCGCGCGCGACGGCAACGACGAGACTGCCGTTGTTGACGACGCCCGGATAAACGTCCCGCCATATCGACAGACCCTCGACGCCGAAATCACGAACCTCGTCCGGCGCCGATTCCGCTTCTACCCATGGAGCAAGCATCGCGCCGGCGTGGCGGCTGGCACCGGCATTGAGCGGCTCCACCTCGCAATCGACGAGCATCACCTGATAATCGCGGCGCGCTAGTGTCAGGGCCTGCCATAGCCCGATGATCCCCGCCCCGGCGACTATAATGCGTCGGCGCGTCATTTCATTCTCCGAGTGCCGCGCCCTCGCGGCGCGGGTCGCTGCCACCCTCGATCACGCCATCGCGCACGGTAAGCAGATTGAGCCCTGAATTCATGAGGTCGATGCGGATCGCATGCCCATACGATTTGAGGCGCAGCCCGGTAAGGACAGATTGCCAGTCCGTTTCCAGGTCCGCGCCCTCGCCCATGCTGCCGAAGTTCATCAGCGCCGATGCCTGATACGCATCGAGTTTCCAGTCCATCAGCGCAATCAGCGCTTTCGTCACGAACATGATGATGCGCCCCCCGCCCGGCGATCCCACGACCGCGAACACATTTCCATTCTCGTCGAACACGATCGTTGGAGACATCGTACTGCGCGGACGTTTCCCTCCTTCGACGCGATTGGCGATCGGTTGCCCCTTCGCGTCCGTCGGCAGAAACGAGAAATCGGTGAGTTCATTGTTGAGAAGAAAACCCGCCGCCATCACGCCGGAGCCGAACACGCCCTCGATCGTGGTCGTCATCGCAACCGCGTTGCCGTCCGCATCGATGACCGAAAGATGGCTGGTGCCTGTCGTCTCGTGGGTCGCATCGGCTCCGTACGCGCGCTTTGCGACACCCGGGGGCATTCCTGGTGGCGGCGGCGCCATGGACCTCGCAGGATCGATCAGCTTGCGTCGGTCCGCCAGATACGCAGGATCGGTCAATCCCGCAGGAATGGACACGAACGCCGGGTCGGCGAGATAGCGCCCGCGATCCGCATAGGCGAGCTTCTCGGCCTCTAGGATCAGGTGCACGCCCTCCGGCGGCAGCCGTCCGTCACTGACACGCCCCAGATCGAATGGTTCTAGCAGCGTGAGGATCTGCGCAATGGCGATACCGCCCGACGAAGGCGGCCCCATTCCGCAAACTTTGTAAACGCGGTAGGTCGCACAGACCGGCTCGCGCACCTCGACCTTGTACGCGGCAAGATCAGCAGCCGAGAGATCACCCGCCACGTTTGGAGCGTTCGCGACCGCACCCAACACCTGATCGGCCACGCGACCCGCGTAGAACCCGTCGGGCCCCTTCTCCGCAATCGTCTTCAGAGTTGCTGCGTAATCGGGATTCTTGATGACAGAACCCGCCGACCGCGGCGCGCCGCTCTCATCAAAAAAGTACCGCCGTGCCCGCAGCATCGAAGGCGTCAGGGCCCGTGATCCGCAGCAACAGGTACAACCGTGGCGTGACGGTGAAGCCGTCTTCCGCAATCCGGATCGCAGGTTCGAACAACCGCGCCCATGCAAGCTTGCCGTGCTTTTCATGCACCGTTTTGAGCAGCCGCACGAGTCCCGGCGTCCCAATGCTGAGACCGGATTGCACAGCCTTTTCGAACGGCATCGGCTTGCCGTCCGCAAGAAAACGATCAGGCTTCGCCGTGGCAGGCGCTGTTTCCCGCCCGTCGTAGGAAACGAGCGACGACGTCTGTTTATCCCAATGCAGCAAAAACGCGCCGCCGCCCAATCCCGACGATTGCGGCTCCACGAGCCCGAGAACGAGTTGCGCCGCAATGGCAGCATCGACGGCGGAGCCGCCTTCCGCCATCATTGCGCGGCCCGCCTCCGACGCGGCACGGCTCGACGTTGTGATCATGTACGATTTGGCTCGCGCCAGAGCACCGTCGACGCGGACCGTCGTCGCTTCGGGCTCGAACAATTGCCGCTGCGCAAGTAAAGGTCCCGCGTTGCCCGCCAGGATCAATCCAGCAAGCACCACAATGCCCACAGTTCGTCGCACGCGTATCGATCGCACGCAGGGGCTAACAGAGAAGAGTACGGCAAGCGGTTTCATAGTCGCTTCGATGCCCGGAATGCGCCGTTCGCGCAACCCTCAGGCCCTCGTTCCGTCGTTTCGCTGGCAAACAAAAAGGCAGGCGGCCCGAAGGCGCCTGCCCTTTCGACGTGAGATGTGGTCGAACGTTACTTCTTGACCGTCACGATGAATGTGATCTCGGCAGCCTTCTTTTCCTTGCCGGCGCGGCTGATCTTGGCACCACATTTGTAAGTCGAGGAAAAGCCCTGGACCTTGCACGTCTTGGTGTTGATCGTGAAATCAAGGTCTCTCTTGTTGTCGATACGGTTGATGTCGATGGGGTCATCGACGCTCACGTCTTTGTCGAACACACCGATATTCACCTTTACGTCGCCCGCCTTCACCTTTTTGGAGACGACCCAGTTCGGCGTAATCGATGCTTCCTGCTTCACCGGCGGTGTAGAGATGGTCTCGCCCCCGATGTTGACCTTTGCGTAAAAGTCGCCCTTCGAGAAGGCATCAGCCTGATCGAGCGCGCGAACCCGCGTGATCTTGATGATCACTTCCGGATCCTTGGCTGCGGCCGTCGTGGCCGTTGTGCCCAGGGCAAGAGTGGCAAGGGGAAGGGCGGTGAGCGCACAGACAACGGCGCGGAACTTGGACATGGAATCAATCTCCAAACAATGACGAGACACACGAGATCACACCGCACGGGGACGCCACCCCGCCTTGGGGTCGAGCTGCCTGGAGTGTCGATCGTGGCCGGACGCTAGCAGGAAGAGGCTGTGCTGTGACGGACGCAGCCGGTTTCAGAGCGCGATCCTGAGTTTGGCGTTGCGATTGGGTGACAGGGACCTTGGCGAAACTCATGAAATTCGGAGCGGATTCAATATCCAAAGGCAATTAGTGGAAGTCGCGGGATTTTGGGATGACCCGCTCCTGACGGGGGTGCATGGGTCGCGGCCGCACAGGTATTTCAGGTCGCGCCCATCTGGGATGTTGGTCCGCGCCCGCTGCCCTAGGATCGGGCCCGGGACTTTTCACCTCGTCCGCGTTTGCGATGGGAATCGGCATCTCGTTTGCCCATTCCGACAGAAGCATAAGCCAGTCACTCCGATCCTCTAATGCCGTTGCCACGACATGGACGATGCTCTCGTGCCGCTGGACGCGCCCGGTGACGAGCATCAGCCGCGCCTGCATCACCGTTTTGCGATATCGCTCCAGTGTTTTCGGCCACACGACGCAATTGCCGACCCCCGTCTCATCTTCCAGCGTCATGAACACGACGCCCTTGGCCGATCCCGGCCGTTGCCGCACCAGAATGACGCCCGCCACTTTCACGAACTGCCCGTCGCGCATGCTGCGCAACTCCTGGCAATTCGAAACCCGTTCCGCCCGGAGACGCTCGCGCAGAAAGCTCATCGGGTGCGCCTTCAATGACAGCCGCAGCGTCTGGTAGTCGTTCACCACATGCTCTGAGAGCGGCATCGAAGGCAGCGCCACCTCCGGCTCCGCGCCCGTCTCGTGAGCGGCACTCCAGGAAAAGAGCGGCAGCGGCGGCGCATTCGCGAGCGCCGTCACCTCCCAAAGCGCCTGCCGTCGGTCGAGCCCGATCGACCGGAACGCATCGGCCGCCGCAAGCTTCTCCAGTGTCGGCAGCCGCAGCCCCGCCCGCTGCCATAGATCGTGCACAGAACCGAATGCACCCTGCGCTCGCTCCGCAACGAGGCGCCCGATTTCCTCCTCCTGCAGCCCGTCGATCTGGCGCAGGCCGAGCCGCAGCGCAGGCCCGCCGCTATCTCCGTCCTCCAGCGTGGAATCCCAACAGCTGAGATTAATATCGGCGGCGCGTGCTTCCACCCCATGCTCGCTCGCGTCGCGCACGATCTGCGCGGGCGCATAAAATCCCATCGGCTGTGAATTGAGCAGCGCGCACGCGAAAGCCGCCGGGAAGTGGCACTTGAGCCACGACGACACATAGACGAGATGCGCGAAACTCGCCGCATGGCTCTCGGGAAACCCGTACTCGCCGAAACCCTTGATCTGGTTAAAGCAGCGCTGGGCAAATTCGCGGTCATAGCCGCGCTCCGTCATCCGCTCGACCATCTTCTCTTCGAGCAATCCAATCGTGCCGCGGCGGCGGAACGTGGCCATCGCCTTACGCAAATCGTTGACCTCCTGGTCCGAGAATTTTGCTGCCTCCATCGCAATCCGCATCGCCTGCTCCTGGAACAGCGGAACGCCCTTTGTCTTGCCGAGGATCTGCTTGAGCTCGTCGGCCGGCCCATGTTCCGGCGATGGCGACGGATAAGTCTCCGGTTCCAGCCCGGAGCGCCGCCGCAGATACGGATGCACCATGTCGCCCTGGATCGGTCCCGGCCTGACGATTGCAACCTCGATCACGAGATCATAGAAACAGCGCGGCTTGAGACGCGGCAGCATGTTCATTTGCGCGCGGCTTTCCACCTGAAAAACGCCGATGCTGTCCGCGCGGCAAAGCATGTCATAGGTCTCGGGATCCTCGCGCGGCACCTTCGCAAGCGTCATGTCGAGTCTATGATGCGCGCCCAGGAGTTCGAAGGCACGGCGGATGCACGACAGCATGCCGAGCGCCAGAATATCGACCTTCAACAATCCGAGCGCCGCAATATCGTCCTTGTCCCACTCAATGAAGGTGCGATCATCCATTGCGCCATTGCCAACCGGCACCATTTCCACGAGGGGCCCTCGCGTCAGCACGAACCCGCCTACGTGCTGGGAGAGATGGCGCGGAAAGCCGATGAGCTCTTCGGTGAGTTCCAGCACGGTCGCAAGCAGCGGATCGCTCGCGTCAAGGCCCGCCTCCCGCACGCGCGTATCGCCGAGCACGCCCCCCGAGCTTGTCCCCCATACCATACCGGCGAGCGCCGCGACCGTGTCTTCCGACAATCCCATCGCTTTGCCGACATCGCGCACCGCCGACCGCGCACGATAGGAAATGACGGTGGCGGCGAGCCCCGCCCGGTCACGCCCATAGCGCGCGTAGATGTATTGAATGACCTCCTCGCGCCGGTCATGCTCGAAATCAACGTCGATGTCGGGCGGCTCCTTACGCGCATGCGACACGAACCGTTCGAACAGAAGGTTCACTTCCGTCGGATTAACCGCCGTGATGCCGAGGCAATAGCACACGACCGAGTTCGCCGCGGATCCGCGCCCCTGGCAAAGGATGCCGCGCGAGCGGGCGAACAAAACAATGTCGTGCACCGTCAGAAAATAAGGCGCGTAACTGAGCTCCGCGACGAGCTGCAATTCGCGCGTGATCGTCGCGCGAACCTTATCCGGAATACCCTCCGGAAAACGCCACGCCGCACCCTCCCAGGTGAGCGCTTCCAGATGCGCCTGCGGTGTCGTCCCGGGTGGCACAGGTTCGTCCGGATATTCATAAACAAGCTCATCGAGCGAAAACCGGCAGGCCTCCATGATGGAGACTGTGCGCGCCACCGCCTCCTCGTATCCACGAAAGAGACGAGCCATCTCCTCGGGCCTCTTGAGGTGCCGCTCCGCGTTTGCCTGCAGCCGGTACCCGGCCTCGTTGATGGTCGTATGTTTCCGTACGCAGGTCAGTACGTCCTGCAATGGCCGCCGGTGCGGCGCATGATAGAGCACGGCGTTTGTCGCAACGAGCGGCGTGCCACATGCGGCGGCCATCGCAGCGAGCGCTCCGATCCGCGCCTGGTCATCGCCACGATAGGCATGCGACGCCGCCAGATAAAGTTTGGCGGGAGCCAGTGCCGCTCGAATGCGCTGCAGATGTGCTCGGAAATTCTCCTCCAACGTCTCTGGTGGCACGACGATGAAAATATTGCCTTCCGCGAGCACAGCGACATCGTCAAGCCGCAGGATGCACTGCCCTTTCTCCGCCCGGCCTTGCCCGAGCGAAAGAAGCCGCGACAGACGACCGTAGGCAGCCCGGTCGGTAGGCAGACAGAGAAGGCTCGGCGAATCCTCCAGGTCGAGCCGCGCGCCCGGAATGAAGCGCAGTCCAACGGCCTTTGCCGCTGTGTGTGCGCGCACGACACCCGCGAGCGAGTTGCGGTCGGTCACCGCGATCGCCTCAAGCCCTAACGCCTTCGCTTGCGCAACGAGTTCATCCGCGTGCGAGGCCCCCCGCAAGAACGAGAAGTTCGTTGTCACATCGAGTTCCGCGTAACGCATGACACACTCGCCCTAGAACAGACCATGCAGAAACCAGCGCGGAGCACCTCCGGCATCGGCCGCGCCGTAAAATCCCTCGCGATACATCCAGAACCGCGCCCCATCGCTCGTCTCGGCGATATAGTAGTCGCGCGTCTTCTCGCGTGCGGCCGGATCGAGGGTGTCGCCGCCGAGCCCGTCATCGGCGGGCGTCGGCGCAACCGCATCCGGATGGGCGAGGTGCCGCCACCATTCGGGCGCGATCCGCTCCGGCCCCGCGGCCTTCACCACCGCATAAGCGACCCGCCGCCATGTAAATCTCATGGGCGGCCCATCCGGCACTTCGGCCATGGCCGAGATCGGTTCCGGCGGCGACAGCAGAAGAAACGGCCGCTCTCCCGGCGGAGAACCAGGCATCGCAGCAGGATCGGCGACAGGCGCCAGCAGCGCGGTGCGCACGGTGGCTCGCTCGGGCAGATGGCTTGCGCGCGGCGCGAGACGAAAAACGTTCTTGGCGCCAAGCCGGTTCGCAAGCCGGTCGACGAGCGCGGCAATTGCCTGCTCTGGAATTGCGCCGGCCCGTCCGAGCGTCGCCTGCTCGGCATCGAGCGGTTCCGCCAGCACGGCGTCGAGCACCGCCACATCGATTCCGAAGCCCGCGTCGATCGCCGCCAGCTTGTTGTCGAGCAGCTGCATGAAATGCGCCGCTTCCGCGCTTGCCCTGGCAAGCCCCGCCTCAGCGTGCGCAATTGTACCGTCGGCCCGATAAAGATGCAGCGCGATGCGCCGCGCCCCAAGGCCCGCCGCCTTCAACGCGCGCGAAAGATCCCCGGCAAGGGCACCAATTTCAGAAACAAGCGCTTCCGATGAGATCAACGGTTCGCCCCACGAGCGACGCTCCGACAGCACCGGCGGGTCTCCGAGTGCGGCTCGCGGTTCGGTCTGCCGCCCCAACGCCTGATCGAGCCGCACGAGAACCGCGTCCGCCAGCGCTTTTGTCTTGGCCTGCCCTGCCCGGCTGCGCGATGACGCCTCCGATGAAAACCGCCTCTCCAGCGAGGTGCGCGGCAGTTCCACCAACTGACCGATGTGGGCGAGGCCCAGCCGCTTCAAAAGCACCACGGTCTCCTGCGACAGACGCAGCGCCGCAACAGGCAGTCCCGCCAACGCCGCTGCCGTCTGCGCCTCCCCCGCCGGCGCCATCACGGTGCGCCGTCGCGTGGTCGCGAAGCGGGCGAGAGCGTAAGCCGCCCCCGGCGTATCGGCGAGACCAGCGCGCGCCGTGATTCCGAAGCCGGCAAGCCGCCGCACCAAATTTTCCAGCAGTGCCGCCTCGCCACCGAAGAGATGCGCCACCCCCGTCGTGTCGATCCAGACACCGTCGCAACCTTCGACGTTGCGCGATGGCCCATAACGTCCGAGCCAGAGCGCGAGACGTTCGAGCGCCTGCGCATCCCGCTCCGCCTCGGCCGGATGCGAGACCAGACTAGGCACAGCGGCCCGCGCATCCGCCAAACTCATGCCCACACGCAAGCCCTCTCGTGCCGCTCGGATATTGACGGCGGTGATGCGGATGCCCTGCGCCCCGCCCGTGACGAGTGCGAACGGCTTGTCATCCGGCACGGCACCGGGCCGGTGCCGTGCCAGCCGCTCGATCGGCCACTGCGGCAGCCAAACGGAAACGATACGCTTCATGGGACCATTCCAAAGTCAGAGCGGCTTCGGTGGCGGGCGGAGCCGAGCGGCAGCGTTCGAGCTGCACCGCAAGCCGCGCCGCGCCGGGTGCACGCGTGTCGAAGGGATGTGCGCCGCTCGCGGCCGGATTGATCCGCCAGCGCGTAGCGGTCGCCCCACTCGCGGCCGATCGCGCCGATGTGAGCATGAGGAGTGGTGTCGCCCCGTCCCGCGCCGCAAGACTCAAGCGCCGCGCCGGCGTCAGATCAATCGAAGAGAGCGCACCGATGGCCAGTACCAGACTGCCCGAGCGCAGGCCCTCTTCGAGAACCCACAGCACCTCGTCGTCGCGCCGCGCATCGACCATGAGCAAGGACGAGGCGTCGAGGCCGAAGCGGACCAGCCCCGGCGGATAGAGGCCGCCGGCGTCGAGGATCGTACGCGGCGAACTGCACCACAAAATGCGCGGCAACTCTTTGCCACTGCGGATCGCGCTGCCGAGCCTGCGGCGGGCGAGAGCAAGAGCGAAGGCCAGCGCGGCAGCGCGTGAGGCGGCTTTGCTCGAAGCAGGTTTGATTTCATGACAAGCACCCGTGTCGAGTGCGTTGGCGCCGAGCAGGGCATCTACCTCCGGAGCGCCCAGCGACCAAGCAGCCGTTCGCGGCCCCGCCTGCACCCCCTCGTGCGTCTCGTCGATGCCATGCCGCGCCTCGAGGCGCGGGCGCTCGATAGCGAGAATGCGCCGGCGCAAGTCTTCGAGAGTGTCATTGCAATGTCCCGCCGGGGGCGCCGGAGCAGCCATTGAGAGGGCGCTGCTCCGGCGCGGGGGCATCCGGGAAGACAGGAACGCAACGCTACGCGTCCCCCCGGACAAACTCACAGACGCATCTGAACCCTCGTTGGGCTCCAGCCCTGACAGTGCGGAGGGGGTGTTGAGGGGGTGGGCCGCCTTGTTCATGGACAGAACGCTCGCAACAGGTTTCACAACAAAACGCCACACACTCGTACTTGTTTTGTTCTATAGCCTCTTCGCACGCCAAGATCAAGAGAAACAGAACAAGACATGAACAAACGTTGTGCGATCGGCAACACGGCCGTCATGCCGTCACCAGAGCGCGGCCTCACCCCGTCCATAAAGAGCAGCGAAGATGAACTGCTTCCCATAGCAACCGGAAGCGTGGCCGGAGGCTTCCACGGTCAAGTTGCCGCGATCGCCTATAAACCGGCCACGAATGCTCAAGCCATGGACAACTCAAGCAGATTTTCCACTTCGAAGAATGACGCTTCGGCGCCGGGTGTGGCCCGAAAGCCCTCACTTCGAATCCGGGACTGCGATATACGAAACCTTCACCATACTGATCCAAACGATAGGACTTCAGAAGCGGCTGTGTGTTCCTTTGCTGCCGCTCCTGCAAAGCCTTCGTTAAGCATAAATCTGGAGTAGCAGAATGCGGGTTCGCTCCATCATCAACCGGGCACTGGCTGTCGTCGGAACCTCGATCGTCATGGCGACGACGATGCCGGCCATGGCGCACGCTCAGTTAGTCGACTTCATGTGGGGTGGCGACAGTGAGTGGGGCGGCAAGCGCTCGACGGTCGCGTTCAATTCGAAGTTCCGCCCTGGTCAAGTCATCGTCTCTTTTGGCGATCGCCGTCTATATCTCATCACCAAGCCCGGTACCGCGATGAGCTATCCCATTGCAGTTCCGCGCGAGCAGAGCCGCTGGCAGGGTCGCCTCAACGTGACCCAGAAGCGCGAAAACCCCTCGTGGACGCCGACCCCCGAAATGCTGCGCGAAAACCCGCGGCTGCCGGCCTGGGTACCGGGCGGCCACCCGATGAATCCGCTCGGCGTGCGCGCGCTGTACCTTGGCTCGAGCACGTACCGCATTCATGGGACCGACGCTCCCTGGACCATCGGTCAGGCCGTGTCTAAGGGCTGCATCCGCATGTTCAATGAAGACGTTCTCGACCTCTATCCGCGCGTGCCCGTCGGCACCGTCGTGACAGTCACCTGGGAGCGTTTCAAAACTGGGCCCGACATGGCGAGCGATGCCGAGACGCCACCTCCTGCTCAGCGCCGTGTGGTGAACTTCGGCCGCAAGGGCGAAGTGGCCACCCGCACCGTCGCGGTCGAGTAATCCGGCGATCCGCAAATCAGAAAACGGGCGGCTCACTTTTGGTGACCGCCCGTTTTGCTTTTTGCCACCTAGGCATCAGCTCGTCAGACAGCCTTTCAAACCCTGCGCCAGGTTTTTGAGGAGCGAGACATAGGCGTCCGGACCTGCTTCGATTGAAGCACCCTCCGGATCGAGCGTGCCCGCCTTGGCGCCGGTCCCTTCGACGACGGTCGCCACCAGCTTCGACTTGAACTGCGGCTCGGCAAATACGCACGCCACGTCTAGGTCTTTGATTTTGCGACGGATCTCTCCGAGCCGCTTCGCTGAGGGCTGCACCTCGGGCGAGATCGTGATGGCGCCGGCCGCCGGGACTTTGAATCGCTCTTCAAAATACTGATAGGCATCGTGGAACACCACGAAGGGCTTGCCTTTCACCGACGCCAGTTCTGCGTCGATCTCCGTCGCCGCCGCCTCGATGTCGGCGATTGCGGCCGTAGCGTTCGCTTCAAACGTCGCCGCCTTGTCAGGTGCCGCTTCGCTCAAGGCGCGCGTGATCTCCTTCACCATGGCAACGCCGTTCCGTGGATCGAGCCAGATGTGTGCGTCGCGTACGGGACCCTTCGTTTCTGCCTCATGATGGTCGCCGTGCCCCTGATCATGTCCGTGATCATGGTCATGCGCCTCGAAAGTGTTTCCCGAGCGCTTGTCGAGCAGGGTCAGCCCAGGTGCCCCAGCGAGCGTGATGACAGTCACCGTTTTCGGCAGGGCTGCCACAATCTTGCGCGTGAACGGCTCGATGTCTTCCGAAACGCGAAAGATGAGCCGGGCGTTGTTCAGCGCCTTCGCGTCCGAGGGCTTCAGCGAATAGGTATGGGGCGATGCCGTTCCACCCACGAGCAGTTTCGGCTGACCGGTATCCCCCATCACTTGCGCCACGAGCGCATGGACGGGCTTGATCGTCGCCACGACCGCCAGTTCCTCCGCCCACGCCGATCCTGCGGTAAGGCTGAGAGCCGCTGCCGCCGAGCCCAGCAACCGAGATAGCCGGAACAGCCGCCGTCTGGTTCCAAGGGGCTCTCGCCGCCCGGCCGGCAATCTGATCATGTCGTCTCCCTTCGGGCCACAGCAGCGGCCAAACCAATTTGGATGCTATAACATCCAAATTGCGCCACAAGGCAATCATAAGGCGGAGGGTGAGCACTGGATTTCGAAAGCGGACCCGGATGCCGCACCAATGCCACGCGGGTCGTCGACAGTGGTATCTTGCAACTTCTCACCATATCTGAAGGTCGCACCGCTATGCGAACACCGCACGGGAACCAGGAAGGACGCCGCAGATGATTGAGCGACGTGAATACCGCAGCGCCGGCCTGTTGGCGGGTGCATTGGCGCTGTTCGCCTCGATCCAGGTGGCATCAACGCGTCCGGCTCACGCCCACCCCCACGTCTGGGTCAACGTCGAGACCACCGTTCTCTATGACCAGGGCAAGGTCGCGGGCTTCACGCACCGGTGGACCTTCGACGACATGTACACGGCCATGGCGGTGCAGGGCCTCGACAAAAATCAGGATGGCACCTTCACCCGCGAGGAGCTTGCCGAACTCGCTCAGGTCAACATCGACGGGTTGAAGGAATTCGAGTTCTTCACCTTTGCGCGCATTAAGGAAAGCCCTGTCAAACTTGCCCCGCCGAAGGACTATTGGCTCGAGCACAAGAACGGCGTTCTCTCGTTGAACTTCACGCTGCCGATCGCGGAGCCGGTGCCCGCCGAAACCGAGGGCTTTGAGTTCGCCGTCTATGACCAAACCTTCTTCATTGCATTCGATCTGGCGAAAGAAAACCCAGTCCGCTTGAGCGACGGGGCGCCTGCCGGCTGCAACGCAACAGTCGGCAACTCGGACAAGGATCTCGCCGATCTACAAAAGTTGAACGATGCTTTCGGTGGTCAGCTCACCGCCGGCAACGCCAATGAAGGAAGCGGCCTGGGCTACGCTTCGACCATCCACCTTTCATGTGCGAAGACATGATGCACCGCCTGATGCCTGTCCTGGCGGCGTTCGTCGCCTGCATTGCGATGGCCGTGTCCTTCGCGCAATCCGCCGCAGCCTCTCCGGACGCCGCCGGCAAAATCGCGGTTGCCCAACTCTCACCTGATCGCGCGCTCACCGGAGGCCGTCCTGCAGCGGGCACTGAATCTGCCGCCCCGCCCAGTGTGATGGCGCAAGCCTACAACTGGCTCCTAACGCAGCAGCAACGTCTCAACCGCGAACTGGCCAACGCCATCAAGGACCTGAAGGCGGCCGGCAGCATCAACGCGGCCCTCGTACTCGGCTTCATTGGCTTCAGCTATGGCGTTCTCCACGCTGCCGGGCCAGGGCACGGCAAAGCGATCATCTCCTCCTACGTTCTGGCAAACCAGGAAACGGTTCGCCGTGGCATTATGCTGTCGTTCCTCTCCGCTTTCATACAAGCGCTCTCGGCGATCGTGCTTGTGGGCATCCTCGCCATCGCACTGAATGCAACGAGCATGGAGATGCGCGTCGCGGAGGGTTGGATCGAAACTGTCAGTTGGGCGTTCGTTACGGCCGTCGGCGCATGGCTGCTGTACGGGCAGATCCGTCAGATTCTCGCACGCCGTCAGGCCGCGCCAGCCAATGTTGGTGCGGGCAAGATCAGAACACACACGCATTCGCGCACCTCTGTTCCCGCCACGGCTCACCGCGAAGATCACGTCCATACACACGACTGCGGATGCGCCCATGATCACAGTCACACGCAGCCCTCTCATGCGCATGAACACGCGCACGACCACGATGACTGCTGCGGCCATGCCCACATGCCCGATCCCAAAGACCTGCAAGGCGATCTGACCTGGGGCAAAGCCCTTGCAATCGCCTTCTCTGTCGGGATCAGACCGTGCACAGGAGCGATACTGGTCCTCGTCTTTGCATTGTCACAGGGGCTGCTCTGGGCCGGCGTCTTCGCCACGTTCGCCATGGCCATCGGCACGGCGCTCACCGTTTCCGTGCTGGCGGCATTGGCGGTCGGCTCGCGCGAACTCGCCGCGCGTCTCGGCGGGGAAGGCAGCGGTTGGGCGACCGCCGTGTCCAACGGCGCGGGTCTACTCGGGGCCAGCCTCGTTCTGCTGATGGGCGCAGTATTCTTCGTCGGCTCTCTACAGCCGCAGGCCCCGTTCTGAGTTAACCACGCACTGGCCGCGGCGCGGAGCCTCTCCTACACTGGCGCGCGTTTTGGATCGAAAGCGGCAATGTCCCGTTTTCGATCGCCTTGGTGCTGCGTCATGTCCCGTCTCGTCCGCATCGTTGCTGCTTTATGCCTCTGCGCACTCGCCGCCGCGCCTGTCCGTGCCGTGGTCGATCTGGAAACGTCAGCGCTGCCGGACAGCCGCCTCGAAATTCTCGTCGTAGAGATCGACAACTGCATCTACTGCGGCCTCTTTCGCCGCGATGTGGCCCCCACGTACAAGGTTTCAAGCCGCGCCAAGACCGTCCCCATGCGCTTCATCGACATCAACGCGCCCGACGTGGACCGTCTCGCCTTGACGGCCCCCATCGACAGCGTTCCCACCGTACTCGTCGTTGAAAACGGGCGCGAACTTGGCCGCATCGCCGGCTATGTAGGGCCGGAGATCTTCTTTCATTCGCTGAGCCGGCTGTTGCCCGATAGCAGTCCCTGACACCGCGTGCGGCAACCGGCCGTTGAGTTCCGCCCCGCATTCGGGTTTGATGCGGCGGCGTCACTCATTCTGCGGAGCCAGGCCATGGATCGTCGCGACTTCCTAAGATCGACCGGTGGCCTCGCCGCCGTGGCGACGGGCTGCGCGTCCGCCGCTGCGTCCGCCACTGCCGAAACGAACGCTCCACCCGGACCACAACGCACCTACTCTTTTGCGTCACCCTGGGTCGAGCATCACGCCGGCTTCGCAGACGACGCACACCGGTTGGCGCGCCGCATCGAAGCCGCGACCGGCGGTGCACTCGCGCTCGATCTTCGAAGCGGTGCACGCGGCCGTGCAGATTTCACGATGAGACCGGTGCAGTCTGATGTTCTGCTTCACCCGGCTTTCGCCGTCTTTGGCGGCCTTCCCGGAGATGATGTTCTCACGCCGCGCGAACTCGATGCCTGGCTAGCAACCGGCGGGGGACAGGACCTGTGGGACGATCTCGCAGCGTCGCACGGCTTCAAGCCCCTGCTGGCTGGTCACACCGGTCCCGATCCCGTGCTCTGGTCGCGCTCTCCCATCAGCAAATCAGTTGATCTTGCAGGACAGCGTGTGGTTGCCCGCGGCCTCGATGCCGAAGTCGTCCGCGCGCTGGGTGCTATCCCCATCATAGCTGATGAAATGGCACTCGAAGCAGCGCTGATGGCTCCCGACACAACAGCCGTTGTTTGGGGAAGCCTCGTCCATGCCAGTGCGTCAAATATTCCCGCGCACTTTCCGTACGGTCTGTTTGGCGCGCTCGGCTCTGCCGGCGGCGCACTCGCGCTGGAGGTCGATCTCGCAGTCTGGAACGACCTGACGGATGCACAGCAAACGGCCATCGCTGCCGCTGCCCACTCTGAATTTCGCGCGTCCATCGCCGATGCTGAGGCCACGCGCGCGGCCGTCACTCAAGCCATCGCGATACGAACGGGTGCGGTCATCACGTACCCCACACCCGAATTCACCGCCGCTGTTTCGCGCATCGCCGCTGCCGTCGTTGCGCACACCGCCGCGCACGATGCGGTCGCCGCACGTATCGACCGCAGTTATTCGTCTTTCCGCCGCGCCATCCGGAGCGCGGCCGTCAACATCGCTTGAAGCCATAGCGCGGACCGACCCCTCGCGGCGACAGCCACATCAATCGTCGCGCGTGGGTCCCCATGGGCCGACACATAGTCGCGGTCCATCGCGCTCGTTCGTCGCAGCACGATTGATCGCGCGGGGGCATCTGACGTTGATCCTTGCGGTTAACTGTCGCCCTGCTGCGCTTTTGCCTTTTTTGAACCGTGCTCGCATGGTCTTCCAGAACCTGAAAATAAAAACGAAAAGCTGGATTGGTCACATGAGCGTTAAAATGATCATGGCCGCTGGTGCGCTGCTCGGTGCAGCCAGTCAGGTGGCCGCTGAAGAGTTTCAGATGCCTCCGGAAGTAACGCCGGCTCTCCGCGCCGCTTGCGAGACCGATGTTCGCCGACTTTGCATTCGTGAAAACCCGACGATGTCGAAAGTGAAGTCTTGCGTGCGCCAGAACTTCATGAATCTCGGCCGCCGCTGCCAGATGCAGATCACGCTCGCCGGCCTAAAGCCGTGAGACACATCGCTTAGTCGGAAGCATCACTGAAAACAAAAACGCCGCCGGGAAACCGGCGGCGTTTTGCGTTTCGATCGAGTGCGCCGGTCAGGCAGCAGCAGCCTTCACCGGCTTCACGGCATCGGCGAGATACGACATCGCTGCATCGACTCCGCCCTTCTTGTGCGGCACACCGGCGATCTCAAGACCCATCTCGATACCCGTCAACGCACCCATCACCGTCAATTCGTTCGTGTCGCCGAGGTGGCCGATGCGGAACGCCTTGCCCGCGAGCCTGTTCAGACCCGTGCCGAGCGACATGTTGAACGTATCCAGCACGACCTTGCGGAACTGATCGGCGTTGTAGCCCTCCGGCATCAGCACGGTCGTGACCGCTGGCGAATAATACTTCGCCTCGCGGCAGTTCAGTTCCAGTCCCCACGCGCGCACCGCGCGGCGCGAAGCTTCCGCCAGACGCTCATGCCGGTCAAAGACGTTTTGCAGACCTTCCTCGTTGATCAGTTCGATCGCTTCCTGCAGGCCGTAAAGCAGGCTCGTGGCCGGCGTGTACGGGAAGAAGCCGGTCTCGTTCATTGCCAGCATGTCGTCCCAGTTGAAATACGAGCGGGTCAGCTTCGCGGTCTTCATCGCCGCGATCGCCTTGTCGCTGACGGCCGTGAACGACAGACCCGGCGGCAGCATCAGTCCCTTCTGCGAACCAGCCACCGTCACATCGATGTTCCACTCGTCGTGGCGCAGGTCGGCGGCAGCGAGGCCCGAGATGGTGTCCGCCATATACAGCGCCGGGTGTCCGGCCGCGTCGATCGCTTTGCGCACTTCATCAAGGCGCGTGCAGCAACCCGTAGACGTTTCGTTGTGAACGACGCAAACCGCTTTGATCGAATGGCTCTTGTCGGCGCGCAACTTGGCTTCGATCTGGTTTGCATCGACAGCGATACGCCAGTCGGTGGCGATCACGTCTGCAACCAGCCCAAGCCGATCCGCCATCTGCTTCCACAGCACCGCGAACTGGCCCGTCTCGACCATGAGCACCTTGTCGCCTGGCGACAGCGTGTTGCACAGGGCGGCTTCCCAAGCACCCGTCCCGGACGCGGGATAGATGATGACCGGGTTCTTGGTCTTGAAGAGACCCTTCACGCCCGCGAGCACCGATTTGCCGAGCCGTTGAAAATCGGGGCCACGATGATCGAGGATCTGCCGCGACATCGCCTGCAAAACGCGTTCAGGCACCGGCGTCGGTCCGGGGATCTGGAGAAAATGGCGGCCGGGGCGGCGGGGCTCTTTCGACATTGCGCGTCCTTAGAAACAGGTGCCGGGAAACGTCTTGGCGGCCGCGCCCGTCGCGGGCTGCCGATCGCACGATCGGCAGGGCACGGGCTATCCGCTGAACGATTAATCCCTCTTGCTCAACAGTCGGGCAGCTATAGGAAGTGACACGGAAGGCCGTCAAGTGACTGATAGGCCAACGCGGTCGGCCAAACGTCGCGTTACGCGATAAGTCAATCCGGCGAAAGTTTCCGCACAGGAATGAGTTGGCGTGTCAGAGCGTGAATGCGCAAACTGAAGTAGGAAATCGGGGGCTGCGATGAATGATTTTCACCGACTGACCGCGTGTGAAATGCATGCCGAAATAATCGCCCGCCGGCTGTCCAGTGTCGACTTGGTGAATGACTGTCTGCGCCGCATTGGGCTCCGCGAGCCCGTCATCGGGGCCTGGGCTCACATCGAGCCCGACTTCGCGCTCGCTCAAGCCGAAGCAGCCGATTCTGCCCGCGCCGCCGGCCAACCGCTCGGTCCGCTGCACGGTATCCCCGTCGGCATCAAAGACATCATCGACACCGCCGGCCTTCCCACCGAATGCGGCACGCCGGCGTTTGCCGGCCGGCGCCCAACCGTGGATGCCGAAATCGTGCAGCGCCTGAAAGCCGCCGGCGCGATCATCCTCGGCAAGACAGTCACCACCGAACTCGCCTTCTACGGCCCCGGAAGAACCCGCAATCCGCGTGACCCGCAACGCACGCCCGGTGGATCATCCTCCGGCTCGGCCGCAGCCGTCGCCGATTTCCACGTGCCCCTCGCGATCGGCTCGCAAACCGCTGGCTCCATTCTGCGGCCCGCCTCCTACTGCGGCGTGTTGGGGTTCAAGCCCACCTTCGGTGCGATCCCACTCGATGGCGTCATCGCGCAATCGCCGCCGCTCGACACATTGGGCAGCTATGCCCGCTCCGCCGCTGATCTCGCGCTGATCACTGCGGTGCTCTCGGGCAAACCGTGCGACCGACCCACGCTGCCCAATCGCCCGCTCCGCCTCGCCTTCGTCAAAACGCCGGCGTGGCCCCAGGGCGACGAAGCCATGCGCAGCGCCTTCGAGCGCCTCGCCGCAGAAAACAGCGCGATCATTCACGAAGTCCCGCTGCCGTCGGCGTTCGACGATACCGGTGGGCTGCAACGCGCAGTTCAGTTCCACGACATTGCTGCGAACTACGGCCCCATCGTCGCCAGACACGCCGATGTCATTTCAGACAAGCTAAAGGAAGTGATCGCCGAAGGCCGCTTGGTCACTGACGCTGAATACCGAAATGCCCGCGAACGCGCGAACCGCTCTACGGCGCCATCGAACCCATCCTCGCCGCCTACGACGCGATTCTGACACCCTCCGCGCAAGGCATCGCGCCGCACGGCCTCTCAAGCACGGGCTCGCCGATGTTCAACTTCCTCTGGACGTATCTCGGCGTGCCGGCGATCAGCGTACCCTTGCTGGCCGTTGATGGCCTTCCGCTCGGCGTCCAACTCGTCGGCCGCCGCGATGGCGACGCACACCTTCTTGCCGTCGCGGATGCCGCCATGAAGGCACTTGCGCCACGCTGACGGCATCGCGCCCGCCGCATGGCATGCTGCGTCACGTGAGCGGCAACCAGTGAACAACACCAGCAATTCGCTGCGTTTTCGCAATGATTGATTACGTGATGCTGACGAAGTCGCCTACCCGCAGCCGACCCGCCGTTTTTACGCGCGCATAAACGCCCATGTCGCTGTGCCCCCGGTTGCGCAACAGGATCGCCGGAATGTCGATATCCCGCCGGCCGCTCGACGGATCGACATTCGTTGCCGCGCACCGTTGAGTGCGCTCGATCACGTCAAACTCGACTTCACCAATCTTCACTGTCTTCCCCACCCAGTCGAATTCCGACCAAGCCGGTGCACCGGTCACGATCAGGTTTGGCCGGAACCGGATCGGATCGAGCGGCTGCGCAACGATGCGCTCAAGGTCTGCCACGCTCGCGAGACTGACGATGTGCACGCACGTCTCCATCGCATCCGACAGGACGTGCCCCTGCGCCTGCACAACCTTCGGCGGCCCCTTCACACTGTCTTTCATGTACTCGGCAAAGAACTGCGCGATGATCGCCCGGCCCGCAGGCGTCGCCAGCGACCCGCGCGCCACTTGACCGCCGTCGCGGCTGATCGTCAGCGTCTGCGTTTCCGGCTCGAATGTGCTTGCCACGGTGGCGAGATCCGCGTGCCGCATCAGCGTCAGGAAGCTGATTTTGGGCACGTGCGTCGGCTTCAGCGGATCAAAACGACCCGGCCCATTCTCGATCGCAAAGGCCCGATCCCACGGCAGCGGCTCACCCGGCTTCAAGTCCACGCAGTCCATGGCTTGTGCGGAAAGCCCCTTCACGGGGTAGCGATAGATGGCACCCAGTGAAACGCCGGGCAAAGTCGTTGCGGTCAAGGCAGGTATTCCGTCGCTGCGATGTGGCTCTGCACCTAAGCTAGCAGAACCGCAGCGCCGCAATGGCGGGAAAAAATTCTGCTCCACATCGCGTCCGCGCCGATCGCCCCCTTTTCCCGGCACAGATATTTCCCATATCCGACGAGCACGCCACGTAGAGCCTTCGGGTCTGCGCTGGATGCGGATACAATAAGAACGGCGTCGACCACGGGCCTTCGGGACGGGGAGGCGCGCGAGAAAGGTTTGACCCATGAATTTCGATCGCTACACCGATCGCGCCAAAGGTTTTGTCCAGTCGGCGCAGAGCCTTGCCCTCCGCGAAGGCCACCAGCAGTTCGCCCCTGATCACCTTCTGAAAGTCCTCCTCGACGACGAGGAAGGCCT
Organism: uncultured Alphaproteobacteria bacterium; assembly: GCA_963778225.1. Taxonomy (GTDB): domain Bacteria; phylum Pseudomonadota; class Alphaproteobacteria; order Rhizobiales; family Hyphomicrobiaceae; genus JAGVSR01. Next base: position 16,916 of record CAVZTR010000007.1, on the reverse strand, counting down.
GGCGGCCGGTCTCATCGATCGGTCGGGCGGTCGCTCGCGCGAAGCGCTGGCAGCCGTCGAGCGTGCGCTCGCCAAACGCCCAAAGGTCTCGGGCGGCGGCGCCGGTCAGCTTTACATGGCGCCGGAACTGGCCCGCGTCTTCGACGCAGCCGAGAAGGTGGCTGAAAAAGCCGGCGACAAGTTCGTCACCGCCGAACGCCTCCTGCTGGCTCTTGCGCTCGAAAAAGGCACCGACACGGCGAAGATCCTCGCCGACGCCGGCGTCACGCCGCAGGGCCTCAACACCGCCATCAACGACATTCGCAAGGGCCGCACCGCCGACAGCGCGTCCGCCGAACAGGCCTATGATGCCCTGAAGCGCTATGCCCGCGACCTGACTGAAGCGGCCGCCTCGGGCAAGCTCGATCCCGTGATCGGGCGCGACGAGGAAATCCGCCGCACGATCCAGGTCCTCTCGCGGCGCACGAAGAACAATCCCGTCCTCATTGGTGAACCGGGCGTCGGCAAGACGGCGATCGCCGAAGGCCTCGCGCTGCGCATCGTCAAGGGCGACGTCCCCGAAAGCCTGAAGGACAAGAAGCTGCTCGCACTCGACATGGGCTCACTGATCGCCGGCGCGAAATACCGCGGCGAGTTCGAGGAACGCTTGAAGAGCGTGCTGTCCGAGGTCCAGTCCGAAGAAGGCCGCATCATTCTCTTCATCGACGAACTGCACACCATCGTGGGAGCGGGCAAGTCCGAAGGCGCGATGGATGCCGGCAACCTGTTGAAGCCCGCACTCGCCCGCGGCGAACTCCACTGCGTCGGCGCAACCACGCTCGACGAGTACCGCAAGCACATCGAGAAGGACGCAGCGCTTGCTCGCCGCTTCCAGCCCATCTTCGTCAACGAGCCGACGGTCGAGGACACCATCTCGATCCTCCGCGGCTTGAAGGAGAAGTATGAGCTGCACCACGGTGTTCGCATCACCGACAGCGCACTCGTCGCTGCGGCTACCTTGTCGAACCGCTACATCACCGATCGCTTCCTCCCCGATAAGGCCATCGACCTCGTCGACGAAGCTTCCTCGCGCCTGCGCATGCAGGTGGATTCCAAGCCCGAGGAACTCGACGCCATCGACCGCGATCTCATGCAGTTGATGATCGAGCGCGAAGCGCTTCGCAAAGAGACCGACCAGGCCTCCAAGGATCGCCTGGCCAAACTCGAAGGCGAGATCGCAAACCTCGAAGAGCAGTCGCAGGCGATGACCGCGCGCTGGGAAGCCGAAAAGCAGAAGCTCGGCTCCGCCCAGAAGGTGAAGGAAGAGCTCGACGCCGCTCGCAACGAACTCGAATTGGCACAGCGCAAGGGCAACCTAGCGCGCGCTGGCGAGCTGACCTATGGCGTCATTCCGGATCTTGAGCGGAAGCTGGCTGCCATCGAGACCAATGACGGCAAAGGCGCGATGGTCGAAGAAGCCGTCGGCCCCGATCAGATCGCGGCCATTGTCTCACGCTGGACCGGCGTACCCGTCGACAAGATGCTCGAAGGCGAGCGCGACAAGCTCCTCAAGATGGAGGATGCGCTGGGCAAGCGCGTCGTCGGCCAGAAGGAAGCCGTCATCGCCGTCTCGACGGCGGTGCGCCGCGCCCGCGCGGGCCTTCAGGACCCGAACCGCCCCATCGGCTCGTTCATGTTCCTAGGCCCCACCGGCGTCGGCAAAACCGAGCTGACGAAGGCGCTCGCCGCCTATCTTTTCGATGACGACACGGCGATGCAGCGCATCGACATGTCGGAATACATGGAGAAGCACTCGGTCGCCCGTCTCATCGGCGCGCCTCCGGGTTACGTCGGCTATGAGGAAGGCGGCGCGCTCACCGAAGCCGTCCGCCGCCGGCCCTATCAGGTCATCCTTTTCGACGAAATCGAGAAGGCGCATCCGGACGTGTTCAACATCCTGCTGCAGGTGCTCGACGACGGGCGCCTGACGGACGGCCAGGGTCGCACGGTGGATTTCAAGAACACGCTCATCATTCTCACGTCGAACATCGGCGCTCAGTATCTCGTCGAACAGAAGGAAGGCGAGGATACCGAAGCCGTGCGCGACGAAGTGATGGCCGAAGTCCGCGCCCGCTTCCGGCCGGAGTTCCTGAACCGTCTCGACGAGATCATCCTGTTCCACCGCCTGCAGCGGTCGGATATGGGCCAGATCGTCGATATCCAGATGGGCCGCCTGCAGAAGCTCGTGGACGATCGCAACATCACGATCGAACTCGACGATGCCGCCCGCACCTGGCTCGCCAACCGCGGCTACGATCCGGCCTACGGTGCGCGTCCCCTGAAGCGCGTCATCCAGAAACAGGTCCAGGACCCGCTCGCCGAGCAGATCCTGGCCGGCGGCGTCAAGGACGGCGACACCGTCAAAGTCTCCGTCCGCGACGGCGCCATCACCATCAACGGCTGGCCCGTCAAAGCCGCGGCGTAACGGGCCACTCCTCTACCTATCAAATAGGATGGGAGAGGAAGTCCCACCGCCCTCGCCCACCCACAATGTCATCCCGGGCCTCGTGCCCGGGACCCATCGCTCAACACGTGATGGCGTGCGCTGTGAACGGGGAGAGGGGATCGCTGCCCGCCACCCCACCAAACGTCATCCCCGCGAAGGCGGGGACCCGGCAAGCTTCCGCAAAAGCGCTGCCCTCGTATGGGTTGACCATCATGCAGCATTGATTAGCAGCTGCGCCCCCCGCTCACTTCCCCTTGCGCAACTCCCCAGCCTTGTGCGCGGCGCGCTTGCCCGTCTTCTCGCTCTCCACGATGTACTGCGGCTTCTCCTTGCTCGCCGCTACCGTGTGACTTTTGATCTTCGTCCGGGACGTCTGTTTCTTGACGACCTTGCCGGTCGTCTCACCCTGGCTCGTGTTCCACTTAACCCGGTCGCCGGTCTTCAAGTCCTTCGCCATCGCGCGCTCCTCCTGCTGAGCCGAAGCGAAACGAGGCACCCCGAGACGAGTTCCCGATTGCAGACGATCAGCGATGAAACGCGAAAAGCTCAGGCTGTTATTCAGCCGCGACCGTCTTTGCCGCTCCGGCGCCGACGATCTCACACAGGCGTCGTCGCTCGCCTGATGACTGGTCGCCAGACCAACTGATCGCCGGATGTACGCTACTGTGCAGTCATCTGTTGCTTCGCCGCATTGGGCGATGCTGCGGCCCGTGCAGCGGCGGCGGCTTCGGCCGCGGCGGTTCTGGCTTCCTGCGCAGCGGCTACGGCTTCGGCCGCGGCGCTGCTTGCGGCGGTCGCCGGCGTTTGAGTGCTCGGTGCGGCGGCCGCCGGCGCCGCTGCGGGCTGGCCGACCTGAACAGTCGCGGCCGCCGGTGACGCTGGCTTCTTCGCCGCCGCCGGCTTCTTTTTCTTCTCCGGCTTGGCGGATTTCGCCGGCGTCTCTGGGCTTAGGAAACCAAATATCGAGGAGAGCGGTGCGTTCGGGCTCACGCCGCCGGCGTAGGACTGCATGACTTGCACCTTCGCGCCGACCTTGGCGATCGACGCCAAATGCACCACATGCTCGTTCGTCAAGCGAAAGCACCCCGACGAGTTGGCTCGTCCGACCGAGCGATCGTTGTTGGTGCCGTGAATGCGATAGATGGTACCGCCGAGATATAGCGCCCGCGCGCCCTGAGGGTTCTTCAGCCCGCCCGAAACGGTCACCGGTAACCCGGGCACGCGCTCACGCATCTCCGGCGGCGGCGTCCACGATGGCCACGCGGCGATGCGGCTGATCCGTTCCGTACCGGTCCAGGTGAAGCCATCCCGGCCGACGGAGATGGGATACGCGTAGGCCTTTCTTGCCGGGGAGCGCGTAATAGAGTGTCCGCGCCTGCGTATCGATGATGATGGAGCCGGGCTCCTCCGCGCGGTCGAGGTACACGATCGGCGGCGCGGCAGGCTTGATGTCCGGCCGCTCACCCCCCTCCATGTACTTCGGATAGACGACGGGCTCATAGGTCTTGCGGTTCGCGGCGCGCTCGGCCGCCTCCTGCTCTTCACGTTGGCGCTGGTCGCTTTCGAACACGGGGCCGCGGTCGGACCAATTGTCCGCTAGCACGGCTTCCGAAACCATCATCAGCCCGGCGGCAAACACCGGCACCAAGACGCCAAAGCGCCACATGCGCAGTCTCCAAGCATTCTGCCGGGGCCCGCCCGACGGCATCGGTGACAACCACCTGAGATAGGCGAAGCGAACAAGCCGGCACAATATCATTTAGTCAGGACCGCCCAAACCTAAACATGACTGTGGCTACTTTGCGCCAAACCTAGCCCCCATCTTTCACCGACGGGAAAGACAGGTCGCTTGGACCCCTAAGGATCTTGCGCATCGAGGGGGGCATCCGGCCGCAAAGCCAAACCCTGTGACGCTTCCCATCCAATTCCTCCCCTTTTTGCCGCTCTGCGCACAAAGGCTCCTCCCGTTGCGCAGAGTTGCTCCAAATTACGGACGCAGCGCCCTATTCCGGCCGCCCCACGTCGGCCAATCAATCGTCTCGCAAGCCGGCCGAATGGTCGATCGGCTGGAGGAGCTTGAGACCCACATGTTGGAAGTCATTGCGGCAGCGCGGCGTATGCTCCAAAGCCCCGCATTTAAACTTTGCCTGATCGGTTTTCTGATCCTGCTTCTGCTCTTGCCACTCGCAATGGCCGGAGCGCTCGTCTCGGAACGCGAGGACCGCGCACGTGGTGTGCGCGATGAGGTCGCCCGCGTCTGGGGCCAGCCGCAGAACTTGAACGGACCGTTTCTCGTCGTGCCCTACACGATCAAGGTCGAGACGAAGGACGGCGACAAGCGCGTCGAGACCATCGTGGAGCGCCGCGCTGTGTTCGCACCGGAGCAACTCGAGATCGCAGCCGACAGCACGTCCCAGGTTCTGCATCGCGGCCTTTATGATGTGAATGTTTACACTGCCAAAGTCGCGGTCAGCGGGCGCTTCGGCAAACCCGACATCAGCCTCGTGGTCGCCGATCCGCAGACCGTGCGCTGGAACGATGCGGTCCTCGTCCTCGGCTTGAGCGATGTCTCCGGCCTGAAGGAAGCGGCAAGCGTCAAGATCGACGGGACCCAAGACATCGCCTTCGCACCGAGCATCGGCATTGCTGGCGTTGAAGCGAACGGCATCCACGCCCGACTGATAGATCGCACGCCCACGGCACCGGGAACGACCGAGGCGCCGCTGCAAGCCTTCACGTTCCAGACAGCGCTCACCTTTACCGGCTCAGGCCAGCTGTCGTTTGCTCCCGCCGCCCGCGAGACCAGCGTCGCCATGAACTCCGATTGGCCGAGCCCCAGCTTTTCTGGCGCTTTCCTCCCCGCCGAACGCAGCGTGACCGACCGCAGCTTCACAGCCACCTGGCGCATTCCCCACCTCGCCCGCAGCGTCCCGCAAGCGTGGGTGCTCAACGACCAAGGCCTTGAACGCCTGCATCCGCATATGTTCGGTGTGTCGTTCTATCAGCCCGTCGATTTCTACGATCTCGTCAATCGATCCGTTAAGTACAGCGTGCTTTTCCTCGCCGCCGCCTTCATGGCTGTGTTTCTGCTCGAGACCCAGTCGGCCAAGCGCGTCCACTGGGTGCAATACCTGTTCACTGGCTTCGCACTCACCTTCTTCTATGTGCTGCTGCTGTCGCTGGCCGAACATATCGGCTTTGGCTGGTCTTATCTGATTGCCTCCGCCGCGACCGGCGGCATGCTGGCCGTGTACGTCTCCCGCGCGCTTCGCAGCACCAGGGCCGGCCTCGCCATGGCCGGCGTATTCTCACTGCTGTACGGGATACTTTATTTGATCCTGCGCCTGGAAGACTACGCGCTGCTCACCGGCGCGATCCTTGGCTTCGCCGGCCTCACGGTCGTCATGTTCGCAACGCTCCGCGTCGATTGGGGCGGCCACAATCAGACAACAGCACCTGCCAGTGCTTGAGCCAGCCGCCGGAGTTCCTGCCGTTTCCAACCTCGGCAGGAACTCCGACTGCATGGTCGGTCAGAACTTGACGGTCGAGATAAGCCACGGCACGTGATCCATCGTGTCGCCGCTCGGCGCCACGTATAAACGTTCATGTAGCCCGCCTCGAAGGTGAAATTTTTGTTCACTTCGAAATTGAGGCCCGCAAAGTTGCGCCACTGCTCGAGGCCGCCGTCCTGAATGCGGCCGTTGGCTTGTTCCACCTGATTGAGCCGCCAAAACGCTTCGGTCCAGGCGACGCCCTGAACCTGATCGACGATCGGATACATCAGGCGCAGCTGTTCGCGCAGCCGCCAGACCGTGTCGCCTCCGCCTCGAACATCCGCTGCTCGAGGCGCGTTCGCCAATTGAGGGTTGGTTGATCCTTGCCCCCGAATAACCGGATATTGAATTGCTCCCAGATGCGGTCCTCGTCGGCAAAATCGCCCTCTCCGTCATAGACGCGAAAATGCGCATACCCGCCCGTGAACGACAGCCAATCGTTCCATTTGTATGTGACCGACGGCCGGATGATGAGAAAGGCGAAGTAGGAAACGTCGCCGTACCAGCGTTCTTGCACTTCCAGATTTGCCGACCACTTGTCGTCAATCTTGTAATTAAGGTTCTGGGTGTTCCAGAGCTGCGTATCCCCGTCAATCGCCGCCGCCGGGCCGGCCAGGGTGAGCAATGCTGTCGTTGCCATGACCGGCAGCGCGCGTGTTTTCTTCATAGCCACAAGGTCCGCAATTGGCGCCGCTTAACAAGGCGGTGCGCTTGAAAGACATCGCGGCTACCCCCCGATTCAGAGCCTCCGCTGGCCAATTACCTATCGGTGATTCACGAAGCGCTGAACGAAGGAAATCAGCAAAGCAATCCAATGATACCGCATGAATGCTTGGCAGGTGTTGCAAACGACGCGCAGCTCATCCGCTATAGCGGAGATGATGTCCGTCAAAGTGTCTGCACCGCCAGTCAGCAGCCGTGCCACTGCGCTGCTGTCGAATTGGCACGGCGAGTTTCGATCACGCAGCCGACTTCGGCTCACCTGCTGGCGCCATTGGCTCCTCCACGAGCGCCATCGGCTTCGCCGGCCGCGACGCGAGTTTCTCCTTCACGAGCGTTGTCGCCGCCACGTAGTCCGGCTTGCCCGATCCGAGCAGCGGAATGCTGTCCACTACCAGGATCTCGGCCGGCACGTTCAGCTCCGATAAACCCTTCGCCTTCACTTGCTTCTGGAACGGCTCGCGCGTCAGCGTCTTGTCGGTCGTCAGCAGCACGAGCTTCTCGCCCTTGCGCGCGTCCGGAACCGACACCACGATTGTCACCAGGCTCGGCCAAAGCTCAGCCGCCAAGGCCTCCACCGCCGACAACGACACCATCTCGCCTGCGATTTTCGCAAACCGCTTCGCCCGGCCCTTGATCGTGATAAAGCCCTGCGCATCGATCGCGACGATATCGCCGGTGTCATGCCAGCCATCATGCGGCGGCTCCAGCACGCCCGGGTTCTCCGTCCGCATATAGCCGAGCATCACGTTGGGGCCGCGCACGTAGAGCCGCCCACCGTCCTCGATCCCAGGCACGGGTTCCAGACGCGCTTCCATCAGTGGAGCGAGCCGCCCGACTGTGCCGGACTTGTTTGAAAGCGGCGTGTTGATCGCCAGCACTGGCGCCGTCTCCGTAACGCCGTAGCCTTCGAGAATGCGAACGCCGAATTTCTCCATGTACGTCTGCCGCGTGCGATCCTTCACCGCCTCCGCACCCGATACGATCAGCCGGATGCGATGGAAGTCGTAGGGATGCGCCGAGCGCGCGTAGCCGGTGAGGAACGTATCCGTGCCGAACATGATCGTCGAATTGGACCCGTAAACGAGTTCCGGCACGATACGGTAATGCAGAGGCGACGGATAAAGATACACAGGCACGCCACCGATCAGCGGCATCACCAGACCGCCCGTGAGCCCGAACGAGTGGAACACCGGCATCACGTTGAACACCTTGTCCTGACCGTTCACCGCGATGCGATGCAGGCACTGGAACGCGTTCGCCAGCAGATTTTTGTGGCTGAGAACGACGCCTTTTGGCGTGCCCTCAGACCCTGACGTGAACAGGATCGCCGCGGGATCATCCGGTTTGCGCTGCGATTGCGGCTTGGAGCCTTGCAGCAGCCCCGCCATCTTGTCCTTGGCCCCGATCGTCGCTTTCACGTCTTCCAGATAGACGATCTTCACAACCGCCGAGAGCTTCTCCACCGCCTCGCCGAGCTTCGCTTTCTCGACGAACGCGCGCGACGTCAGGACAACCTCCACCTTCGCCGCTTGGCACGCATAGATCATGTTTTGCGCGCCGGCCGAGAAGTTGAGCATCGCCGCCACACGTCCGATCGACTGCAGCGCAAAGAACGTGACCGCCACGCCGGCCGCATTCGGCAACAGCACGCCGACAGCCGCACCCTCCGGCGCCAGCGGCGCGATCTTCGCACCCAGCACCTGCGCGCCCAGGATCAGCTTCTTGTATGAAAGCTTGGTTCCGAGCGCGTCTTCAATCGCAGGCTTGCCGGTATCGCGCGTGGCTTTCGCTTCGACGAGCGCCGAGAACAGCGTCTGATCCAGGTTCGCCGTCAGCACCGCCGTGTTGACCATGATGTCCTGGAGCGCCGCGCCCGCAGCTTGCCGCCGTGTCTTGCCGCGCAGCGTCTGGTCCACCGGCAGCTTCACCGCCGGCAGGATCGTCACCGTCGTCTTCGGAAACCACACCTTCTTCGTCTGATACCGGTTGAGATAGCCGAAGTGCGATCGCTCAAGCCCGTCGATGCGCACCGGCACAACGATAGCGTCTGCCTTGTCGGCAATCATTGCGGTGCCGTCATAGACCTTCATCAAACCGCCCGTTGTCGTCAGCCGCCCTTCCGGGAAGATCACGAGCGTGTCGCCCGCCTTGACATCATTGATGAGATGGCGCGTCGAGAGCGGCTTCGTCGGATCGATGGGATGAACCTTCGCAAGCTGAAGGAAAGGCTTCACCCACCAGCGCTCGGCGATGCTCGTGTCGATCGCATACGACGCGAAGTCCGGCATGATAGAATGCATCAGCGCCGCGTCGAGAAAGCTGACATGGTTCGGCGCAATGATCGCGCGCGTGCCGGCGGCCGGCAGGTTCTCCGTCCCCTTGATTTCAAGACGCAGGAACGTCTTGAACAGGAACATGGCGAGATCCTTCAGCCCGTGCTTGCCCCAGGCTTTAAGCACCAGTCCGAGCACCACGATATTTGCGACGCCCAGCATCAGGAACAGGCTTGCGGTGCTGAAGCCCATCCATTGCAAGGCTGCGAGAAGGAGGCTCGCACCGACCATGAATGCAGCCGAGAGCACGTTGCACGCGGCAACGACGCGCGCCTTGTGATCGTCTCGCGCCCACAGCTGTACGGCCGCGAACGACGGCACAATAAAGAGACCGCCGGCCAGCGACAGAACGAAGAGTCCAGTGGCGAGGCGCAAACCTGTGAGGCTTGCGAGAAAACCTTCAACCTGAATGGGTTCTGGCGAACGCACCAATCCCGACGCTGTCCACGCTAGTTCGAGGCATGCCATGGCCATCAGGAAAGCACCGACCGGCACCAGCGCCATGTTCGGCCGCATCTTGCTCGCCTTGGCAGCCAGCATCGATCCAACCGCGATCCCGACCGTGAACACGAGGAGGCCGAGCGTGATCACGCCCTGCGTCCCATTCATGCCGTCCTTCAGCATGACCGGCAGCAGCGACAGCGCCACCGCGCCAACGAGCCAGAACCAGCTCGTGATGAGACCGCCCGTCCACAGGCGGCTGTCTTCGCGCAACGAATTGATGAGAGCGTAGGTCGATGTCAGCGGGTTCTTGGACACGACCAGGTTCGGCGCCGCAGCCCCCGTCTTCGGGATGAAACGCGCGGCCACCCAGCACAGCACCGACAGAACCACGACAACGGCCGGCAATTCCCACGCCGTGCCTTCCGGATGCACCATCAGGCCGCCTGCGATTGTGCCGATGAGGATCGCAGCGAACGTCGCGCTTTCAACCAGCGCGTTACCTGCCGAGATTTCCTTTTTGTCGAGAATGTTCGGCAGGATGCCGTATTTGATCGGCCCGAACAGCGCCGCCATGACGCCGAAGCCCGCCAACGCCGCGAACAGCACCGGCACCGAGTTGAACCAGAAGCCCGCCGCGGCAACGATCGCAATAGGAATCTCGAAGCGCTTCAACCATTCCGCCAACTCGGCCTTGTCATACTTGTCCGCCCATTCACCACCGAGCCCCGACAGGAAGAAAAACGGCGCCACGAGCACCGCGCCGGCCAGTGCCACCAGAGATGCGCCCTCCGCTTCCCCGATCTTGAACAAGATCAGGATGACAAGCGCATTCTTCACGAAGTTGTCGTTGAGCGCCGAAAGAAACTGACACCAGAACAAACTGGCGAAGCGGCGGGTTTTGAGAAGTTCGGGGAACATGGCGGGGGTCCTGGAGGTCTGATCCTGGGATGAATTTGGCGGGGTCACGAGGCGGGGTCAGGCCGCAATTCGGCAGCGAGTATCGCCTTCAAGATGGTTAAAGAACGGCTCAACAAAGTCCGCTTCTGTATTGAACAGATGGACGTTTATCGGCCTGGAGAGGCTCCAGTCGGGTGCCCGCCCGGGACTTGCGAGAAGGGCCACGTCAGGTCGCAGATCTGAAGCCACGTCAGCGGCTGGGCCGAGTAGAAAACGCTGAAACCACTGCAACACGGCAAACTCCTTCTTTGAACTATGTTCAAGAAACAACATACGCTCCTTTGAACAAAGTTCAAGAGGGTGCCACACGAACAGCCCGATCTCGGTTAGCGCCGTCTTAACGGAACTTGGCAAGCTGCAACGCCGCTGCCTTAACGGCTCGCGGTCATCACGGGAGCACGGCGCATGAGTTCTTCAATGCGTGCCCGTTCGCGCTGGAATTCGGCTAGATCTTTGCCGGAGAGTTTGCGCTCGCGCGGCACCTGGATCGAGAGCGGATCGACGAAGCGGCTGTTGATCAGCACCTCGTAATGCAAGTGCGGACCCGACGACAAACCCGTCGATCCCACGTATCCGATGATCTGCCCCTGCCGCACCTTCACACCGTCCTGAACACCGGGAGCAATGCGCGTCATGTGGCTGTAGGCGGTCTGATAGCCGTTCGCATGCCGGATGCGCACATAGTTGCCATTGTACGACTTGTGCCGCGCCTCCTCGATCGTGCCCCCGCCGGCCGCGAGAATGGGCGTGCCCACCGGCGCCGCCCAGTCGACGCCCGTGTGCATCTTGCGAATGCCGAGAAGCGGATGGTAGCGCACGCCGAAACCAGACGTGAGCCGCAGGTCGCCTCGGATCGGCTTGCGCATGAGGAACTTGCGCGAGTTGTTCCCCTCCTTGTCGTAGTAGTCCACCTGACCGTCAGATGATCGAAAGCGGAAATAGCCGGTCGTGTCGCCGCCGCTCTTGATGGCGGTGAAGAGCAATTCACCTGGCGGACCGTCGGTGCCGTTCTCCTGCTTCAGGTCAAAGAAGTATTCCGCGCTATCGTCCGCGCGCAGGCGGCGGCGAAAATCGGTTTCCGACGCGTGCACACGCAGAATTTGCTGGATCGTGTCGCTCGGCACCTGTTGCACGAGGCTCGCGTGATAAAGGCTCGCATAGAGCGTCGAACTGAGGCCTGAGTCGCTGCTCGCAAGCCGCGCAGCCACGATTTCCTGCGCCGGCGGCGTTGCGCTAGAGATGAATTCGCCGCCCTGGCTGCGCGCGACCGTTACCAGATGTTCGTGACCATCGCCAAACACCGACAATCGTGTCGGCTCCATTTTGCCCGGATCATCCAGCGACGGCACGAGCGTAATATGCACTTCCTGTCCGGCCTTGAGATTCTCGTCTTTGAAGATGGTCTCGGCGGAAGCCAGAA
>CAVZTR010000006.1:0-280355 GCA_963778225.1 uncultured Alphaproteobacteria bacterium | reverse complement strand
CTCCTTCCAGGAACTCACCCTTGTCAGCGGTGCGGTGGCACGCGATGCAGTTGGCTTTGGATTTGATCTTCGGGTCACTAAAGCGACTCGCCGCGATTTCGTCGTGCTCCCGCTTCCAGTACGGTGTTTCTGTGATCCGAAGCGGAACGGTGTCGGCGCCGAGTCCCTTGGTGAAACGGGCTCCCCCCTTTGTGGCTGGGGCATCGGCTGCATGTGCCGCGAGATAGGTCGCTATATCGTCCTGCACTGCTTGGTCGAGGGTGGCATTCTCGCCGAAGTGATTGGCAAGGTCGCCCATCATCTTGGTCCACGATCGGCTGGGCAGCATCTGCGGCGGAAAAGCGATATGGCATCCGCCGCATTCCTTGAGTGTCGCAGCATGGTCTATGGGGGAAACCTTCACCCCTTCGTCGGCACGCAGCCCCGATAGGCCCAAGGTAAAGACTATGGTCGAAAGCAAGACGAGGCGCTTCATGGCTTCCTCCTATTTCCCTGAAAGATACGTGATGAAATCGCCCTTCTCGACGGCAGTGCACTCGCGCCCGAGCACGCTGTTGCAGTTGCGGCCAAACCATTTGTTGACTTCGTCGACCTTGGTGAAGCGGCTGGGATTCTTCGACACGGCCATGGGCTCTATGCGCTTGCCAGCCCGCGTTTCACCGGCAGCTGTCGGATCCTGAGAATGGCACGAGGTGCATGATGGCGTGTCGGGCTTTCCGCCCGTGTGCTTGGCGGCAAAGAAGGCCTGCCCACGCTCTGCGGAGAACCCGCCAAAAGCTGGATCAGCCTTCTTCGCCTCTTCGGCGAGGGTGGCCAGAATGGCGTCCCGGGCAGGATCGGCTGCAGCAGGCAAAACCGTGGCTACATTGCTTAAACTCAATAGACTTATGAGTGCGATCTTGCGTGACTTGCTCATCTCTGCACCTCTCGAAGTAGTCAATATCGGCTCTGCTTCGACCTGCGGTTCTTGTTCGATCGCGTGTACCCTAATCCTTGTCAGCTGACGGTTGACTGACGTTTGGATGCCGTTCAGGGGCGTGAGGCCTTTGGCACCTCAATCTTCTGATCATCGAAGCGGCCGGTGTCAGCGTCCTTATGGCAGGCAGTGCAGTTGCTCGATGATTTGACGGCGGCTGACTGAAAGATTTTAGGATCGATCTGGCGGTGCTTTGCCACCCAGTAGGATGTCTTCGTTATCTGCATAGGATCCGAAGCTGAAACCAACCTGAACCGGTTTGCAGCTTCGGTGTCCCAAGATTCCGCGGAATAGGCGGTTAAGTAACGCGCAATCTCGTCCTTCTTGTCGGCAGGCAAGCTCGCATCCTCGCCGAAATGTTCGTCCAACTTGGCAAGCAGTTGCTCCCATGACGTCTTCGGCAAGAGGCTGGGGTGGAACGACCAATGACACGCGCCGCACTCGCTGCGATATGTTGCATTTTCTGGCATGATCGGAATGCCAAGTGGCGGCATGCGCGAAAGCCCGTAGAGCGTTGCACTTGAAAGCGACGCGATCAGAAGCATCACCGCTCCAGCTGCGAGTGGGCGCGCGGCGCGCGGCGTTGGTATCCTGAAGCCTCGTGGCAGCGGCATACGGCCGTCAATCATGCCGCGGGTCAGATTCACGTTCTGAAGCCAGCTTTCGACCAGAACACCCGCGATATGGATGGCGATCATGGCCAGAGCCGCGAACGCTAGGAACTCATGCACCTCCTTCGCAGCATGGCCGACCTCGTAACTGACGATACCGGCAAAGGGCCCCTGCTTCTCCTCGCCCGCCTGCACCATCAGACCTGTCGCAACAAGCCCCAGAAAGACGCCAAAAAAGGCGAAGATCATCAAAGCGCCCACCGGGTTGTGCCCAACGTAGTGGGGTGGTCTGAGCAGTGCCAGTCCGCGCACGTACGCCCCAAGGTAGCGTGTCGAGCGGGCCAGGTTGATGAGGCGCGCGTATTCGGAGCCGAAGATACCCCAGACCAAGCGAAAAACGAGAAGGAGCACGATCGCATAGCCGGCAAATAGGTGCGTTCCCATCCACCATTCCGGGGCCAGGAAACCGGTGAGCATGGCGACGGCGACAGATGCCACGAGCAGCCAATGAAACAGCCGCGTCGGCCCATCCCACACGCGCACCATCTGCGGGGGCTGGGAGCCCTCATCGCCGGCGACAGCGTGATTCTGCCCCGTCATGGCCGGCCACCCTGGGTCAGGTCAAGGCGCCACACGAACATGCCGAGCCAAGCCACAGCGGCAACCATTGAGATGCCGCCGACATTGACCAGTAGCGGGGGCACGCCGAGGACGACCTCAGAGAGTATTCCGAGTGGGATGAGCGTGCCAGAAAGTGCGAGGCCGGCGATCCACTGGGCGGAACTCTGCTGCACAATCAGAACGAGACCAACCGCAATGTTGATCAGCGCAAACAAGTTCCCATGCCCATGGGCGAGCCGCGATTCGAAATGCTTGCCCACGGCATAGTCGGCGATCCATTGCTCCTTGCCGGGCGCAAAGTCGCGCAGATAGATGAGGAAGAAGCCGTAGACCATGAACCCGACTAGAAATAGGAGCCCTGTCGCGATGTTCGCTCGGCCTTTCATAGCGCGCTCCCGAGCCCCGCTCATGGGACAACCCTCAAGCTCGGCAAGACATGAGCGCTCAACAAGCGATCATGCCCCGCCTCAGCGTTGCAGCATCCTATTTCGCCTGCCCTTGTCCTTTGCCCGGGCCGGTGGTGTCGAGCGCGGTCTTGCACGCTGCCGAGACCTTGTCCTTGTTGGACTCGAGGCAGGCCCGAACATCGCCCTGGCCATGTTCCTTGCCGGCGCAGAGCTTCGGGATGTCGTCCTTGCAGGCGGTCGCCACGGGACCTCCCTGCGCTGAGGCGACACCTGTCAGAGAAAAGCTGGCAAGCATCGCTGCTGCAATCGCTGTGAGTCGCGGGTACGTCATGGAATGGGGTTCCTTGGTTCGAATTTAATGCGCCTACGACGTCAGAGAGCCCGACGTCATTGGGCGGACCTTGGTGCTCATTCGACACCAACGCGGACCAATATCCAATGACATCAGTCAAGTGCTCAGATGCAGTCAATCACCGTCTCGAGGCACGTAAGGGTCGCTCCGTGCTCAGGCAAACGTGTCGGCCATGAGAGCGTCAAACCACTTGCCCATGTCCTTGAAGTTGTCCGCGGTCCAGCTTGGCGACGCGGCAAGTGATTTCGGCACAGCCACCATCGATTTCGTCGCGGCATCAAACTGGAAGACGGCATTCAGCCAAGTCGCCTCCGTGCGCGAGATGGTCGAATAGCAGGCGGAATTCGTGACGGGCGAGGGATCCGGCTGTCCGCCGGAGAAGATCCGCACCAGGGCATCGGCACAGACTTTTGCCTCCTGGTTGGCAATGTGGCCGGCTTTGGGCTGAGTGGTCGCGCAGGAATCGCCGATCACATGCACGTTCGGCGCGGCCTTGCTGCCGTAGCTCAGCACATCCACAGGAGCGAAGCGCTCGTTGCTGCCGATTATGAGTCCAGAAGCTGCCACGAGAACCCCTGCACGATGCGGCGGGATGACGTTGATGACGTCTCCACGAACCTGACCCGCATTCGTCGATAGCAGCATCTGCGCGGAATCAGCCGACGTGACCTCCACACCGCTGCGGTACTCGATTACCTGGGCGTAGGGTCCTGAAAATGCGCGACCGAAAATGTCCTTCTCGACTGCGATTTCCGGATTGGCGTCCAGGAGGATGAGCTTGGCGCGCGGCTTGGTCGTCTTGAGCCAGTCCGCGATCAGGCAGGCACGCTCATAGGGACCCGGCGGGCACCGGTAAGGCGCCTTGGGAACGGTCAAGACGACGACCCCATTCTCCGGCATTCCGCCTAACTGCTTGGCCAAAAGGTCCGTCTGAGGGCCCGCCTTCCAAGCGTGAGGCATGCGGGTCTCATCGAGCCCGGGCACGCTTTCAAAGTCGATCCCAGGCGCCATCACGATACGGTCCGCGCTCAACTGTTTTCCGGACGTCAGCTTGACAGCCACGCGGACTGGATCCACCTCGGCAACATCGTCGATGATGACCTCGACCCCGTAGCGGTTGCGGAGTGTATCGTAGCCAAACGTGAGATTGGGGATCGTCCGCTGCCCTGTGAGCACGAGGCTGCTCAAAATGTTCGAGACGTACTTGGCATTGCGTTCAACCAGCGTGACGGCCACGTCATCGCCCCACAGCCGCAAGTACTTGGCGACAGTCGCACCACCCATGCCGCCACCGATCACGATCACACGAGCCTTGGGCGTGATTGGCGGAGACAGCGCCCAACCGGAGCGCGGCAGCACCGTAAGGGCGGCAACGGAGCCAATGAGAAACGCCCGGCGATTCATGGCAGCATCCTCACCGTTGTTGCGACAGCCACTGGACGAGGTCGCGCAACTGTTGCTCGGTGTACCCCATGGCGTGGTGGGTCATGATGCCCTCTCCTTCGGCACCAGATTGGTACTTGTGCATCTTCCTGAGAAGCTTGCTGGCTGATTTTCCCGTCAGCCGGTCGAACCCTGGGGCCGCATCGGTCGTGCCATGACACTGCGCGCAGTTTGAAGCGAGAAGCCGCCCGGGCGGACTGACTGCGCCTTGAGCCAGGCAAAGAGAACTCACGGCAATGATCAGACCAATGGCACCAGACGCAACTTCGACACACCGGATCACGTTGGTCCGACCACTGCGGATGCCTGAACGCAGGTCCGTGCTTCGGTCGCTATAGCACTCCATCGGGCACCTCGCGTTTCATCACCGAAAAGCTCATCGCCCCCAGTTAAGTGGCCCGTGCCGTCGAGAGGCGTGACAACAAAGTTATCCTAGCTCTTCGACCGGGAGTCGCCTTGACTTTTGTGAACGAGCGGGCCGCCAGCGAATTGCGCGAGATTTTTCTGCCTCTCTTGCTGAGCTGGAACGAAGGATTTCCGAACTAGCGACGTCTGTTGCTCGGGCAAAATCCAATGCCGATGGAGCTGTTCGTGATCTGGCGCAGGCCCGCGCTGACCTCAAAGCGATTGAGTAATTCCCTTGCTCATTTGTACGGCTCTGGCCAGCAGTGCGCCTTATGTTCACCGCAGGCCGTGCAGACGAGACGCTCGGAGATCGAGAGCAGCGGCGTGCCTTCGTCGAGACCGTGAAAAGCAGCGAACGCCAAGGGCTCAACGATCTGCTCGTGACCACAGCCATTGCACCGGATCCAGATACGCTGCCCCAGTCTCGCGATATGCGAGAGCGTCACGCGCTTCCAAGCGTCATCCTTTGGGGTTTGGTGCCAGGACATAGCGTTCTTCTGCGCTGATTTTTACGAAATGTCGCGGGCTTTGAAGCTCGCAATCTAACAAGCTAATCGCTATTCTAAATTTGCCCGCCAGGAGGTGGGTTTCCCCATGACGATCGCCACAGACTAATCCGCACCGGCACTTGCCGGGAGCGGCACATCTCGTTGCGAGTTTGTCATCAACAACGGAGGACGAATGGACAGCCTGAAGATATTGAATGCGGCCAAGATGGCTGCGGAATGGCACAGCGAGCAGCGCCGCAAAGGGGCCGCCGGAGAGCCGTATGTGAACCATCTGCTTGAGGTCGCCGAACTCGTGGCCAAGGCGGACCCCGGCAATACCGATCTGATCGTGGCTGCGCTTCTGCATGATGCGATCGAGGACGTGAAGAAGACCCGCGAAGAGATCGCTGAGCTGTTTGGAGAACGTGTGGCCGGACTGGTTGAGGAGGCGACCGATGATAAGTCGCTGCCGAAGCCGGAGCGTAAGCGCCTCCAGATCGAGACGGCATCCACGAAGTCGCGTGATGCGAAGCTGCTGAAGCTGGCAGATAAGACGAGCAATCTGCGCTCTGTCGCCCTGAGCCCGCCGTCGCACTGGCAGGATGAGCGTCGCCGCGAGTACGTAGCCTGGTCAGCGGCAGTGGCTGCGGGTCTGTTTGGTGTTTCTGAGTGGCTCGACGGTGAATTCGAGAAGGCCAAGGCCCTCGCCTTGGAAAGCATCCCGACCGAGGCCGCGTAAGTGGCAGGCGGACGTCTCCGGAGCTTTGCCAGTCTCGCGTTCGTCGCCTTGCGACGGAGGTCGTGGGGAAACTTATGGATGAGCGCACGCAACGTGAACAAAGCGGACGTTTCATGGGGCAGTTATGAGGACACCGAACAAATCGTAACCGTCGCAAACGACTTGAAAGAAACCACATAACCAATTGAAGTGCTGGGGATTACCTCGGAGCAAGTCGTGACGCCGTTGAATGGTCCCGAACAGATAGAAAAACCGCCTTGCGGCGGTTCAGTTTCGCTTGATTTTGCAGGCTTGTAGATTGGTTGCGGGGGCAGGATTTGAACCTACGACCTTCAGGTTATGAGCCTGACGAGCTACCGGGCTGCTCCACCCCGCGTCACCGACGGAGCCGAAACGAGACATGACCTTTGGGAGATCCGTTCGTCCGGAGGAAACGGCGTGGCCCCGATTGCCACTGCCGATACAAAAGCCGCCCGGTCGGGCGGCTCGTGGGGGCTCCTATAGCATGTTTTTCGCGTCTGTGAAGATCGATATGGCGAGGGCCACCATCGTGGAGGCGCGACAGTCGGGAGGCGCTTATACATCGCACTGGGCGCTTGCAGCCCGCGATTGCCTGAACGCGACTTTCCGGCGCTCCCCGCCTGCGCTAGAACAGCCCCAAAGGGCGAACCACCGGCTTGATTTTCCGTATGCACAGAGGGCCGCTGAGCTCTCCGCGGCCGGAGCATCACGGGACGAAAGCACGCAATGAACAACGACGAACCGGCCGCGCGCGATCAGGCTCGGCCTGCAACTGCCCCTGCGCGGCTAGAGGAGGCATTCGTACTCCTGGACAACAGTTCGGGTCGCGGCGCGCCATCGCAGCTGTTCACGGCGCCAAAGGAGATCATTGTCGCTGAGACACCCGAGGACGTTCCAGCCGCTTTCGCTCGGCTGGAAGCGGGTCGTGCGGCCGGACTTCATGCGGCTGGGTTCTTCTCATTCGAGCTTGGGTATGTGCTGGAACCTAAGCTCGCTCCCCTGATGCCTGCTGAACGCAAAGTGCCGCTGCTGTGGTTTGGGCTCTATGAGGCACCGAAGTTGTTGTCGGAGGCCGATGTCGACCGGTGGCTGTCGACCCATACAAAGAGCGGGAGCTATCAGTTCAGCAACGTCACCCGTGCATGGACGAAGGAGGAGTATGTTGCACGCTTCGAACGCGTGCAGGAGAAGATCCGCGCGGGCGACATTTATCAGCTCAATTTGACTTTCAAGGCGCGGTTCCGGCTCTCGGGTTCACCCCTCACATTCTATCGCGACTTGCGGCAGAGGCAACGAGTGGCGTACGGCGGCATCGTGGATACGGGCGAAGTAACCGTGCTCACGGCCAGCCCAGAACTCTTCGTCGAAATGAAGGATCGCACGATCGAAACTCGACCGATGAAGGGCACCTCCCCGCGTGGAGGAACGCCTGAGGCCGATGCGGCGGTGCGGCAGGTGCTCTCTTCCGATGTGAAGCAGCGCGCGGAAAATCTGATGATCGTCGATCTGATGCGCAACGATATCGGCCGCATTTCAGAAATCGGCAGCGTCCATGTCACCGACCTGTTTACGGTCGAGACGTATCGGACGTTGCATCAGATGACGTCAGGAGTGCGCGCGACCCTACTCGACGGGATTACACTGCTCGACCTGTGGCGTGCGATATTCCCGCCGGGTTCGATCATTGGCGCGCCGAAAATCCGAGCTCAAGAATTGATCGCGGAATACGAGACGGAGCCGCGAGGCGTCTATTGTGGTGCCATTGGCTCGTTTTCGCCGGACGGGCAGGCGCTGTTCAATGTCGCAATCCGCTCGCCGATTATCTTCCGCGACGGTACGGGCGAAATGGGCATCGGCTCGGGCGTCGTGTACGACAGCGTGGGCGCTAAAGAGTACGACGAGTGCCTGCTCAAGATGAAATTTCTCACCGATCCGCCAAAAACGTTCGAGTTGATCGAGACCCTGCTTTGGGAACGGGAGAATGGTTTCTGGCTGGCCGCGCGGCATTTCGAACGGCTTGAAGGGTCGGCGCGATACTTTTCATTTAAGTTTGATGAGGCAGCGGCACGCACCGCGCTGGAACGTGAGGTGGCAACGGCCGGGCGGGAGCATCCGCGGTTGCGCGTCCGGATGCTGCTGGCGGAGGATGGCCGCGTGACGGTGACGTCTGCGCCGATGCCCGCTCCTGGGCCGGATGCGGTGATGCGATATGTCGTTTCGCCGACGCGGCTCGATAGCTCCGATGCCTTTCTCTTTCACAAGACGACCCGCCGGGAATTGTACGATCAGGAGTGGAAGCACTACTCCGAAACGGACGGGGCCGATGAGGTCGTCTACCTGAATGAGCGCGGTGAATTGGCCGAGGGCAGCCGAACGAACATCTTCATCGATCAAGGCGACGGTATCTTGCTGACGCCGCCATTGCCGGCCGGTCTATTGCCCGGAGTTCTGCGCGCGGAGTTGATCGCAACGGGACGTGCCGTTGAGCGTATCCTCCTGCTCGACGATCTGACGTCGGCAAAGAAGGCCTATCTCGGCAACTCGGTGCGTGGCTTGATTGTGGCGCGCCCGCTGCGTTGAGCGGCGGCGGTGTATGCAATTGTTATTGCGGCGAGGCGGACGTTGCCCTGTCGTCCAACGGTGCGGACGCCATTTCAGTCTGCTCTTGTGACATCACCAATACGAAGATCGCCGCCAGAGTAATGGCCGTGGCCAACAGGATCTCTGCCGAGAACTTGCGTACGCGGTGGGTTGGCCTGGATATCGTATTGCGTGTCTTCATGTGACCGATACTGGCGCGGTCTTTTTCGCTCGACCATCCACCTGTCTGTCGCGCGACAGTTGCGCACACATGTACTTGATTGCACGCAAAGAGTTTTCTTTGGACTGTGAAGTCCAGATCCTCATTTGCAGACTTGAGGCGCGACAATGGGTGTTAGAGCCCCCGCATGGTGCAGCCGAGGATCAGGATGAACTGGGCCAAGAGCAGGCCCACGATCATTCCGGGTCCCTGCAACAGGGAAATCTGCGCGTCGAAAAACCATACGAAAATGACCGCAACGGTCAGGATCACTGAGATCATGAACGTCAGGATGCCAGGTGCCTTCAATCCCATCGTGGTCTCCCCTTGCGGCCGGAACTTCAGCGCTTTCGCCATGTGTTGCCCCCCTCGGCC
Organism: uncultured Alphaproteobacteria bacterium; assembly: GCA_963778225.1. Taxonomy (GTDB): domain Bacteria; phylum Pseudomonadota; class Alphaproteobacteria; order Rhizobiales; family Hyphomicrobiaceae; genus JAGVSR01. Next base: position 271,117 of record CAVZTR010000006.1, on the reverse strand, counting down.
TCGAACATGCTGCGGTGCTTATAGCAGGACAGTCTCGGGGGTTACACGGGCGCGGGAACAACACTGTGGAGGAAATGTAGAGGCCGAGGCCGCTGCCCATCGGCAGCAGCGTCAGCTTTCGATCGGATTGGGGGACGGGGCTGCACGGCCCGCACCGGTATCGGAGTTGGCCCCCGAACCGCCGCTCTTGGGCCCTGGACGCCGGAAAACCCGCCGCAGAAGCAGCAGCAAGATCAGCGATGCGAGGCCCGTCATGACAACCAGGATCGGGTGTCGATGCCAAAGGATTTCGGGATGAACCTGGCCGTCCCAAGCCAGTCGAACATCGTTTTGCAGAGCCGCCGGTGTGTCTGCACCGTCAGAGCGGAGAATAATGTCGAGCGCTGCACCCTGATCCTTGCTCGCGAGGACAGCGTCGCGGACCCGTCGGCCGGCCAAAGACTTCAGAGCCGTCGGGTTTGATGCGACATGATTTAGCAGACGCTGTCTTGTCGGTGGGGGAAGGCCCGTGAGGTAGCCCGCGAATGTGGTGAGTTCGCCTTCTTCGAGCGCCCGGGCGGCTGCTGTCAAAACCTTCGGGTCGAGATCGAACAAAACGTCGCGGGTCGCCGGTGGCATGGCGATCAGGCGTTTGATTGCGACGGGATCATCGAGAGAGACCACCCGTTCCAGGGATTGGGTCGTGAAATCACCCGGTTTGGCGCGCTGGAAAACTTCAAACTCGAGCACCTTATCGATGCGAGTTCCCGCGACCGCACTCCACGCCAATGCCGTTTCCAGCGATCGGGTCTGACGGGCGATTTCCATTGCTGGCTCGGGCAATTTGTTAACGGCGAGATCGAGGGTACCGTCCGATAAGCGGCGCATCACGCCAGCCTCGCCCTCGACGGGCAGCAGCAGGGCGGTGACCTCGTCGACGCGGGGCAAGGCCTCGGGCCGCACGCGATCCAGGAACTGGCGGAAATCCGCCTGTCGTTCTGCGAGGTCCAGAACCATGGCGTGCGCGGCGCGGTATTCCTTCCAGATTGTCGACGATACGATCGGAGGCGTGAGCGGCAATCTCGGCGACATGGTCGCGGATCTGGTCGGAGATGGAAGCGGCCAGTTCCTCTTGGACCTTTGCCTTGCTTTCTGCCGATTTCAGTTCGTTGGCGATGATCGGGAGGACGCCATAGCGCAGGTCCCAAACGTCTTTCGCAATCAGCACGAGGCCTACGCCACCTGCGACCACCGATACGAGCCGGGACAGAACGCTGCCCACAAGGCGCTGACCGAGACGACCGGCCATATTGCCGATCTGGCGGCGCATGACGAGAATAGCTGCGCCCGTGATCCCGCCTGCCGTTTGATTGAGAACGCCACCCGCAGTGACGTCGCCGCCCGCGGTTTGTGTGCCGACTTCGAACTCTTTGCCGGCGGTGCCGGTGACGACGCCCGCAACCGTAGACCCGTAGCGAGGCCCCAAGAACGCTTTCATGCATTCAATCGCCGGCCCGGCTGCATCGGACGTCGCGAGTTCGATGCGACTGCCGATTCCGCGACCGACACCGGTGGCGAGATTTTCTATCGCCGTCTGTACCGCTGGCGAGCGGTAGACCCGCTCGGTCAAAGCGATCGTCAACTCCCGGGCCTTGTTCTCACTGCCCAGAGATTCTAGGAGGCTGCCCCAGCTCTGCTCGTCTTTGACAGCCTCGAATGCTTTATCGACCTCGGCGTCTATGGTTCGGCCCACGTCGAGCCGACGCCATTCGTCGGCAACGGCGGCGCGATAGTCGATTGTCGAGGTGCCGCGTGTGAGGGTGGCAGCGGTGATATCGAGAACGGCTTTGCGAAAGTCTGCCTCGTTCGTCGTCTGGCAGGCAGCGTAATCGCCTGTGGGAGCCGGCGGCACGGCAAAGGCCGGGGCGATCGATCCGAAGAGAAGCGAGAAGACCGCCGTTACAGCGGCTGCATGCCTAGCCCTATTCAACTCGCGCGCACTCCTGCCTGGTCCTGCGATTGGCTGGTTAATTTCTATTTATAGCCACTGTTGTGGCTAGTCGCAGATATCTTTCTCCCGCGTGAGAAACACTCCGCCCTGTCTGCAGGTTGGGACGCTCGTCCCGCACGCACAACGATAGCTGAATGTTCAGACTTTTAGGAAATGGTGAAGGAAGACGATCGGCGGTTGTTAACCCATACGTCGCTGTTTGCGGCCGTGATGAGCAAAGCGCGATATCTTTTCGCCAGTCGTATTGAGGATGGGGTAGGTACGGTGCAGACGATGGGGCTAACCGGGGGTGTTGACGTGCAGGAAAGGGGGGCGTGTTCCTCGCCCGACCGCGCGTTTCGTCATAATTTCGCCCTACAGAGCAATGCTGCGGATCGCGCGTGCGATTTAGGCCAGAAGTATAATTGGCTCATCAACCTGCTGATGAAGCGCCATATTTGCTCCGTTTCGGGGAGCGGCAGCTGCTTCGGCATCCCGTTGCGGCACACTGACCTATCGTCATATGTGGCCAGCCAAGCGAAAACCATGCGGTCAGATTGCTGCGTCGCAGCAAATAAGGGTCCGAAACGGCGACAGCCGCGGCGGAAGCAATAGGAAGAAGCCGATCGGCCCGCTCACTCAGAGTGGCGACGGTGAGCGCCGGGCAGAGGCATTATCTCACGATGTGCTTGGCTTTGGCGTCGCAATCGGCTTAATTCGCTTTGTGCGGAGTGCGAGCATTCGTGGCTAACCAAATGAAAATAAAAGAAAAGTTCACCGGATTTCGGGGAAGCTTGGTGATCCCGGGTGGTCGGGTGGGTGTGCTGCTTGTCCATTCTCTCGGTGGTAACCCGATCGAATTGCGCTTCGTTGCGCAGGGGCTCGCACGGCAAGGCTACACCGTTTATTGCCCGCTTTTGCCAGGTTTAGGCGGTGGAACGGACGTTTCAGGTCTGTCGACTTGGAAAGACTGGTACCGCGCTATCGAAACGGCCCATGACGAACTCAAGGCGCGCTGCGATACGGTGCTCGTTGGCGGTCTATCCGCTGGAGCCATGCTGGCTCTCCGGCTCGCGCGTGAGCGTCCCGACGAGGTCCAAGGCGTCATGTTGTTTGCCCCCACGATCTGGCCGAACGGTTGGGCTATCCCCAAGAGCTTCTACTTCTTCAAGCTTGTGCATCAGAAGTGGTTCGCGCGGCTGTTCCATTTCCGCCAGCGGGCGCCCTACGGAATTAAAGACGAGCGCATCCGCAACTTCGTCATCGAGAGCTTCAAGAGCGACGAACGTCCGATCGAGGACCTGTTTGGCCGCGGCGGTGGTCTCGTGTTCGAATTCAAGCAACTGGCCAAGGACGTTCGCCGCGGCCTGAAGCGCATCAAACAGGACGTGGCAATCTTCCATCCGCGAGAAGATGACCAGAGCGGCCTGTGGAACGCGCTGACGTTGCAACAGAACCTCGGCGGAATGGTGGAATGCACAGTTCTGGACGATTGCTATCACATGGTGACGCTCGATCGCCAACGGTCGGTCGTCGTGGACCGCGCCGTTGAATTCGCCGTCCGCCTCACGCACAAGCTGCAGGAAAAGGCGGCGGTCAAGGAACTGCTCAAGGGGAAGGGCGTCGGCGAGTAATCGCTGAACCACCTCGATGAAATGACAAACGCCGCAGCGAACTTCGCTGCGGCGTTTGTTGTTTTGAGGATTGCGCCTTAGCGAGCCGCCCAGGGCAGGGGTTCACCACCGCCGGGGGCAGCCTTGGCAGAGCCGGACGCTGCCGCGTTACAGCGCGGAAGATCGACCGGAGCCCGGTTCCAGATAAAGCTTTTCGAAAGAAGCTTGATGCCCTTATAGCCGGTCACCTTCAGCTGATCGGGGCCCTGCAGCGTGAGGGTCACGTTGTACGAAGAGCCCGTCTTCGGATCGTAGATCCAGCCTTGATCCCACGTTCCTTCCGGCAGCTTCTGCACATCGCCGATGACTTGCAATCCACAGATCGGAGTTGTGCGGCGCGCGGGGTTGGGATTGTAGCGATCGACCAGAGGCTGACCCTCGGCGTTCACCGTGTCTTTAAGCCAGGCAATCCGGCCACACAGTTTGGCGCCGCAGGGGACGAGCTCGACGGCGCCCTTTCCTGTGTCGTCGTACCAGAGGCCGGCTTCGAGAGGCTGTGCTCGTGCGGCGATGGTCCCGGAGAGACTGATGGCGAGGGTCACGCCCGCGAGCCGGAAAGCTCCGACGGACGAGCGGTGCGATTGCGTCTTGGTGCCGCGTAACAAAGCATTCATCCTAGATAGTTGGGACATGATGTACGATTAACGCCAGACCTTGGCGCGGGAAAGCGGCAAAAACAGGAACTTAACCGCTGCCGGGTGGGCGGCAAGCTCCCAAGAGCCGATCGGTCGCAACACCTGAACACTTTTTCGCCAAAGCGCTTTGCACTTAACCTCGTGCGCCATTGGTAGTACAAAACGAACGCTCCGGTCATGTGTGGGTTTCTGGAACGCGCGACCTTTTAAAGCGCAGTTCGTAGCCTACAAAAGTTTTGTGAGTGCGCCTGACGATCCAGGCCACTTGCAAACGGCCTATCCTGCATTCCGCCATCGGGGCGGACCCGAACCTGGAACCGCCTCTGCGATGATTTTGACACTCGCGTTCCGCAACCTCTTTCACGATCGCATCCGTCTGGCTGTGACGCTGGTGGGAATCCTGTTTTCAATCGTGCTGGTCGCCGTGCAGCTCGGGCTCTATCTCGGCTCGAGCCGCATGATCACGAACATGATCGAAAAGACGAACAGCGATCTTTGGATCACCACGTTCGGTGCCAAGAGTTTCGAGGAGGGCGGAATTCTGCTCACTCCCGGGCAGCGGCATCAGGCCTTGGCGACGCCGGGGGTGAAAGCGGTCATCCCGATGGTTTCCGCGTTCGCTGAATGGCGCAAGCCCGGTGGTGGATCGACCCGTGTCGCGGTCGTCGGCATCGACGCCGAGGACGGGGGGCTGGAACCCTGGAACCTTGTTGAAGGTACGTGGGACGATATCCGCGCGCCCGACGCCATCGCCGTCGACAAGTCTTACCTGAAGGATCTCGGTATCGAGGGGATCGGCAGCACGGCCCAAATCGCTCTGGGGCGCATTCGAGTTCGTGCGCTCACCGAAGGCATCAGGTCATTCACTCAGTCACCTTACGTGTTTACGCCGCTGCAGCGGGCGCGCAATCTTCTCAACCTCGATGGCGAGAAGGGTGACAAGAGCACATTCTTCCTCGTGCAGCTTCAGCCTGGAGCCAATCTGGAAACAGTTCGCGCCGCTCTGCAGGAACGGCTTGAAGGAACAGACGTTCTGACAAAGGCCGAGTTCCGTGACCGCAGTCTGGGTCAGTGGCTGTTTAAAACCGGTGCCGGTATTGCGCTCATCGGCGGTGCGCTGCTCGGTATCCTTGTTGGTACCGTCATCGTGGCGCAGACGCTGTATTCCAGCACCAAAGATCATATCAATGAGTTCGCCACGCTACGTGCGCTGGGCTCATCGGGTTCCTATATCCACAAAGTGATTTTGGCCCAGGCGGGTCTCAGCGCGGTCATAGGCTACAGCCTTGGCATGATCATCGCGCTGGTGATCCTCTATGTGAGCCGGAACTCGCCGCTTCCGCTGGTGATGACGCCGGGCCTGGCGTTCTCACTCTTCGCACTGACGCTGTTCATGTGCGCAATTTCAGCGGTATCGGCCATCGTCAAAGTTACAAAGATTGATCCAGCCACGGTGTTCAGCAGATGACGAACGAAACTCCCGTTCTCGAAGCCAGGGACATCGTCAAAGAGCTCGGCAAAGGTGCCGGCAAGGTGATGGCGCTGAAGGGTGTGAGCCTCAAGCTCGTACCGGGCGAACTGACCTTGCTGATGGGGCCGTCCGGCTCCGGCAAGACAACACTTTTGTCGATCCTCGGGTGCATTCTTTCGCCGACCTCCGGTGAAGTCCGTATCGCAGGCCACACAACGACAGGCCTTGGACCGGAGGAACTCGCGGAACTGAGGCGCAAGCACATCGGCTTCATCTTCCAGAGCTATAATCTGTTTCCGACTCTGAACGCGGTCGAGAATGTCCGTATCGCCCTGGACGTTCTGGGGCAAAAGGGTTATCCGGCCGCGGCACGCGCCGAAGAGGTGCTGCGCGAGGTGGGACTGGGCCATCGCCTCCAAAACTATCCCAGTAATCTTTCGGGCGGTGAACAGCAGCGCGTGGCCGTGGCCCGCGCGATCGCGGCATCGCCGTCCATCGTGCTGGCCGACGAACCGACCGCGGCTCTCGACAGCGAGAACGGCCATGCGGTGATGGCGCTGCTGGCGCGTATCGCCAAAGAACAAAACCGAAGCGTGCTGGCCGTCACGCACGACCCGCGCACGCTCGGCTATGCCGATCGCGTGGTGCGGATCGAAGACGGCAAGATCGTCGGCGAAGAGCGCCGGCCTGAGGGTGTCAACTCGCCCGAAATCACCGATTTGACGAAGAAGAGGCGTAAGGCAAATGCTTAAAGTCGATCCGACCGTTCAGACGCTGACGGTAGCGGGCATCATCGCGATCGCACTCAGTGTGTTGATCAACGGCACACTGTCGTCGCACAGCCAGGATAAGCCGACCGCGCAGATGGCGGCGGCCGAGACCGGCGTTTCCGCCAAGGGCACATGGGCGGCATCCGCGACCGGCCGGGTAGAGCCGAAAGAGGGCGAGATCCGGCTCGTTTCGCAAGCACCGGGTGAAATCCTCGAAGTGATTGCCAAGACTGGCGACAAGGTTCAGTCAGGCGATCTTCTGGTGCGGCTCGATGATAGCGACGCCCAAGCGAAGCTGACGGCCGCGCTTGCGGAAGAGGCCGTGCGCGTTCTGGAGCGCGATGAGGAACTGGCCAAAGGCCCGGCTCTAGACCGGCGCAATGCCGAGGATGCGGTTTCCAATGCGGAGCGCGCTGTTTACGCGGCACAGACTTCCCTCGACGACATTGCGCGGAAAGTTCGGGGTGGGACCTCGACTGCGGATGAGCTCAATTCTGCGCGCAAGAAACTTTCCGAAGCGCAGGCGAAGTTGACGGAAGAGCGGGCCGCTCTTGCGAAGGTTTCAGCACGCGCTGACATGCCGTTGCCGTCACGTTTGGAATCGTCGCTGACTTTGGCGCGCTCGGACGTCACGCAGGTCCTCAACGCGATCGAGCGTACGCGCCTACGGGCGCCGGCTGACGGAACGGTTTTGAACGTGTGGGCAAAGCAGGGCGAAGTCGCGGTCACGTCGCCGGAAGCGCCGCTGGCCCTGTTTGGTGATTTGGGATCGCTGCGCGTTCGCACCGAGGTGGAAGAGCGGGACGTGACCAAGATCCGGGTGGGTCAAAAGGCTGTCGTGAAGGCCGACGCCTTCGGTGCCCAGGAGTTCACGGGCGTGGTGACATCGATTGCGCCGGCGCTTGGTGCGCAGCGGATCACGTCACGCGGTCCGCGGCGTCCGAACGATGTCGAGGTCCTGGAGGTGATGGTGGCGCTCGATGGGCAGCCGCCGCTTCTTACGGGGATGCGTGTCGACGTCTTCTTCAAATCGGACGCGGCATCCTAACGAACGCGCCTAAATTAGAGAGACAAAAAAAGCGCGGGATCGCTTCCCGCGCTTTTTCATTGGCAGGTTTGTGCGCGATCAAGCAGCGGTGCTCTTCGCGGTGGCGTCCACCTGACGGGCAAGATCTGGGTCGATGCCGAGAGATGCGGCTAGTTCGGCAAGGAAGCCGGTTTCGGAGGCATTGTCGCCGTCGATGGCAACGCGGGCGGCGGTGTAGACCTGCAACGCTTCTTCGGCGGAATTCACGCTAGCCGCTAGCGAGGCTGCGGTTGCTGGGCTGCGCAGCTCCTGTTCCAGAAAGGCTTTGGCTTCGGGGCTTGCTGCCGCTCCACCTGCGGACTCGACGATGCGCATGTACTCGCGATCGTCGATGCGGCCGTCGGCTGCTGCGGCAGCGATCATGGCGCGAATGATGTGCATCGCGGCGTCATTGGAAATGGCAGCAGGCTCGAAGCCCGATCCAGCAGGAGCTTCCGTCGCGGCGTTCTGCGGTCCGGTGATCAGCGGCTTCCCGGCCTGATGGTTCTGGTAGGCCTTATAGGCAAGACCGCCGATGAGGGCGAGAGCACCGAGCTTGACGGCGCCGGTCGTTACGCCGCGGCCGGTGCGTGTTCCAAGGAGAATTGCTCCGAGACCGCCAAGCACCGCACCTGCACCGAGCTGGTTTTTAGCCATGAGCTCCTTGACCTGCGCGAGCAATTCTTCGGGCGACTTGCCGCCGGTCGCGTTGGTGACCGCGTCGCGAGCACCTGTCGCGTCGCCGACCTTCACCGCGCCCTCTTTCACGCCTTCGGTCGCCTGACCAAAAGCCTTGGTCAGGGTATCCACGAGTTCGGCACCTGACGGGCCGCCAAACTTGGCCGCCTGCTCCTTCACCTGGGCAATGATCTGATCGAAATTGGCGCCGCCCGCTCCGCCCGAGATATTGCGGACGATGTCGGCTAGGCCGCCCTGCCCTGAACCCGCGCCCTGGCCGCTTGGAGACTGCACGGCGGCTGCGATTTGGCCGAAGAGGTCGGCGAGGCCGCCGCTGCCTTGCGCGCCGGCACCCGTCGCAGACGTGGCCGAACGCTGGGGACTTCCAGAAAGCTGCTCGAGGAGGGCTTTAGCGTCGAACATGGGAATTCCTTTCAATACGCTTGGGGGAAACCTCGTCCGATATAGGGTCCGAGTGGCGGGTCAGCAATGGAGGGAGGTGATCAGCCTTACTCTGCTGCGATGCGTCCGCCAGCGTGCGGCACTGGCTGTTGAGCCGATTCAGCAGGGCGCGGAGGAAGGCGAGGCGTTTCTTCGATCTCTTCGTCGCCTTCGTCGGTGGCGTTCGGCTTGATGATAAACGACATCAGCCACGTTACGCCGCGGGAGAGGTCGTCCATCACTGAGAAGAACGACGGCACGAACACGAGCGACAGGATTGTCGAAACGAGAAGTCCGCCGATGACGGCGATGGCCATCGGCGCACGGAACTCGCCGCCGTCGCCAAGTGCGAACGCGCTGGGCAGCATGCCCGCAGCCATGGCGATCGTCGTCATCACGATGGGGCGTGCGCGCTTGCGTCCGGCTTCAAGAAGAGCCGTGGTCCGCTCTGTACCGCGTGCAATTTCCTCGACCGCGAAGTCGACGAGCATGATCGCATTCTTCGTCACGATGCCCATGAGCATGAGGAGGCCGATGTAGACCGGCATGCTGATCGGGTTGTTGGTTGCGATGAGCGCGATGACGACGCCGCCGAACGACAGCGGCAGCGAGAGCAGAATGGTGATCGGCTGGAACACGCTGCCAAAGAGCAGGATGAGCAGGCCGAGCACGATCATCAGGCCGGTCCCCATGGCGGTGATAAAGCCATTGGCGACCTCGTCCTGAATCTCGGCATCGCCGGTTGCAAGCAGGCGCACGCCTTCGGGTAGGCCGATCTTTTCAACCTGGGCGACGAAAGCCTCTCGGGCACTCCCGAGGGCAAAGCCCTTCACGAGATCTGCGCCAATCTCCGCGCGGCGCTCGCGGTCATAGCGATCGATGGCGCTCGGGCCGCGGCCGAAGGAAATGTCAGCAACGGCAGAGAGGGGAATTGATTTTCCGGCGGCGTTGGTGAGGCGAAGGTTCGCGATGCGCTGCAGGTTTTCGCGCGCGTTCTCTTCAACCTGAACGCGGATCGGGATCAGGCGGTCGCCCGAGGTGAACTTGGCGAGATTGGCGTCGACATCACCGATGGTGGCGACGCGGACGGTCTCGGCGATCTGATCGGGCGTGATGCCGAGCGCGGAGGCCTTGTCGAGTTCCGGGACGATGCGGATCTCTGGTCGGTCGAGGGCCGATTTCGACGCGACGTTAAAGAAGCCCGGCAGCTGCCGGACGGCGGTTTCCACCTTCGACACGCCTTGTGCCAGAGCATCGCCATCGCGCGAGAGCAGCGAGAACGAGAGTTCCCGCTCGCCGCGTTCGTTGACGAACCAGGCGCGCACGTCGGGAACACCGGCAATCGTGGCGGACAGGATCGCCTTCAGTTCCTTCTGCGGCTTGTCGCGCTCGGTCTTGGGCACGAGGCGAACATTGACAGCAGCGCGTCGGACTTCGAGCGTGCCGGTCGGTGAGACGCCGCCAAGAACGAAGACGCTCGCGACTTCGGGAATGTTCTTGAGACGGCGCGTCACTTCGTCGGTCATGATGCGCGTGTCTTCGAGGCGGGCGCCGGGTGGTAGCTCGGCGGAGATCACGACGCGGGATGTATCTTCGTCCGGGATGAAACCCGTGGGCAGCATCGCGGTCGCATAGATCGAACCTGCGAATACGCCCATGCCGACGATCAGCGTGATGTAGCGCCAGCGAAGCGTCGCTGCGAGGAAGTGGACGTAGCCGCGCATGATTGGCCCGCCCTCCATGTCGTGGGGAGGGACGGGGCGCATCAGATAGGCCGCCATCATAGGCGTTATGAGACGCGCGACGAGCAACGAGAATAAGACTGCCACTGCGACGGTCAGGCCGAACTGACGGAAGTACTGGCCGGCCACACCGCCCATGAACGAAACCGGAGCAAAGATGGCGACGATCGTCAGCGTAATGGCGATCACGGCGAGGCCGATCTCGTCGGCAGCTTCCATGGCGGCGCGATAGGGCGATTTGCCCATCCGCATGTGGCGAACGATGTTCTCGATTTCGACGATGGCGTCGTCGACGAGGATGCCGGTCACGAGAGTGATGGCGAGCAGAGAGACGAGGTTCAGCGAGAAGCCCATGAGGCTCATCGCCCAGAACGTGGGAATTGCGGATAACGGAAGTGCAATGGCCGTGATCAGGGTCGCGCGTGAGTTGCGCAAAAAGAGAAACACGGTGATCACCGCGAGGATGGCGCCTTCGATCAGCGTGGTCATCGCAGCTTCGTAATTGCCGCGCGTGTACGAGACGGCATCGTCGATTTTGCTGAGCGTGACTTCGGGGTAGCGCTTATCGAGTTCAGCGAGCCGCTTTTCGACGGCGTCCGCGACTGAGAGTTCGCTGGCGCCTTTGGAGCGGAATACGGAGAACGACACGACGGGTTGGCCGTCGAGGCGGGCAAATGAGCGGGCCTCTTCCGCGTCATCGAGCACGCGGCCGAGATCGGAGAGGCGAACATAGCGGCCACCGGCGATGGCAATTTTCGTGTCTGCCAGTTCGGAGACGGTCTTGGCGCCGGCAAGGATGCGGATCGCCTGTTCCTGCTGGCCAACTTCGCCACGGCCGGATCCGATATCAACGTTGGTGGCGCGGATCTGCCGGTTTATGTCGGCTGCAGTCACACCGTAGGCGAGGAGCCGGTCTGGATCGAGCAGAACGCGGATCTCGCGTTTGACACCGCCGTAGCGTTCAACGCGGCCGACGCCTTTGACGACGAGCAATTCGCGCTTGATGACGTCATCGACGTGCCACGAGAGCTGTTCGAGCGTCATGCCGGGCGAGACCGCGGCGTAGGCGAGAATGGCTTGGCCTTCGACGTCGATGCGCTGGATGATCGGCTCGTCGATCGTGCGGGGCAGTTCCGGCCGGATCTTTTCGATCGCGTCTTTGACGTCATTCAACGCGCGGTCGGTATCGATCTCAAGACGAAACTCGATGGCCGTGGTGGAGACGCCGTCGCTCAAGGACGTGATCAGATGCTTCACGCCGGTGATGTTGGCCACCGAGTCTTCGACGATCTTGGCAACTTGCGTTTCCAGTTCGGCTGGCGTCGCGCCGGACTGATTGATCGTTACCTGCACAAGGGGAATGTCGATGTTAGGGAAGCGCGTGACCGGTAGCGCCTTGAAGCTCATGATGCCGAGAAAAAGCAGCACCACGAACAGCAAGATCGCCGGGAGGGGCTTGCGGATCGAGTAGGCGGAGAAATTGATGCGCGATTCTTGAGAACTCATCGGGCGTCACTCACAGTACGAGTGTCGGTTTCGACTGGGCGCACGATGTCGCCATCCTTCAGGAAGGTGCCGGCACGGGCGATGACGCGGTCGCCTTCCGCCAAACCTTTGCGCACCTCGACGAGGCCGCCGGTGGACAGTCCGATTTCGATGGGTCGCTCGCGAACGGAGTTGCCTTCGAGCACGAGTGCGGTGGACGCGCCACCGGATGTGCTTACAGAGGAGACGGGTACTGCGAGACCGCGTTCGCGCGCGGTTTCGATCTGACCACTCGCGAAGGTGCCGATACGTAAGCGGCGATCGTTGCCGATGAAGATGCGGACGCGGCCAAGGCGAGTGGTGTTGTCGATCTCGGGAGAGACAAGCCTGACGGTTCCGGTGGCGGTGGTGCCATCGGCGATGGTGATGGTGACGCTCTGCCCCGCTTTGAGTTTGCGAACCTGTGCCTCGCCGACTTCGGCATCGAGTTCAATTTCGCCTTTCTCAATGATGCGGAACATCGGTTCGCCTGCCGCAAGGCCAAGCGCTGTTGCGATCGAACCGATATGAGCCGTGCGGCGGCTGATGACGCCGTCCACGGGCGCGCGAACTTTCGTTCGTGACAGGCGCCATTCGAGTTCGCGGCGAGCCGCTTCGAGCTGCACCTTTTCCGCTTCCGCCGATTTCAGACCACTGTTGGCGGCGACGAGCAAAGCTTCAAGCGACTGTTTGGACGCTGTGCGGGCATCGAGTGTACTGCCAGACAGATAGCCTTGCTCGGACAGCGGCTTTGCGCGCTCGAGCTGGGCTTTGGCTTCCGTCAGCCGCGCTTGAACTTCCACGATCTGGCTGCGGGCTTGAGCGATCGCGGCGTTGCTCCGGTCGAGATTGGCAGCATTCTGCTCGAGCTGTGCGTCGAGTGTGATGGTTTCAAGAACGGCGAGAACATCGCCCTTCTTGACTTCATCGCCATGATCGACGAGCAGCTCCAATATGCGCAGTCCCTCGACTTCGGGTGCGACCAGCACGTCTTCGCGTGGCACCAGAGAGCCAGTGACAAGAACCGTCTCGACGAAGTCGGCCGCGGCCACCCGACTGACGGTGACGGACGGGGGCGCCACGGTCGCGGCTTTTTCCGTCTTCGCGGTACGATGGGTGACGATGTCCAAGACAGGCTTATAAACGCCGGTTCCCCAGACAACGGCAGCCAACGCGGCTGCAAGGCCATACTTGATTACTTGCGAACGGGTCACTCTGCAGCCTCCTCGACGGTCGGCCCGACGGGGCGGCGTCCTGCGGTTTGTTCTACTGGGTTCAAGAGCAGGCGAATGACCTCGACCACGTCAGGTATGGTCTTCGCCATGTCGAAATTACGATCGACGGCGCTGCGCCAAAAAAGGCCGTCACCGATGACCATGAAAACGCGCGCGAGAGCAGCGGCATCATGATTGGGGCGGATGCGGCCTTCATCGATCATGCGCTGGAAGAGCTGTTCGAAACTGGTGCGCACAAACTCGTCGACGGAGCGGTGGATCTCGCCGATGTGGGCGTTGCGCGTCGATTCCAGTCCGATCTCGATGGACATGACGCGGCAGTGGGCATCATCTTCGACGAAGTACGCCTCACCGATCGCGGCAAGTGCTGCAAAGAAATCCGATGCGCCCGCGAGCTGTGCGAAGCGCGCCTGGAACTCCTGCCGATCTCGCTCGGCAAGGCCGGCGATCAGCTCTTCTTTGGATGCAAAGTAGAGATAAAGGGCGCCGGGGGAGACGCGCGCCTCGCGGCAGATGTCCTGCATGCTGGTGGCATGAAAGCCTGAGTGCGCGAACCGCCGCTCGGCAGCTTCAAGAATGTGATCGCGGCGGGCGCGCTGCGTATCGGGTTTTAATCTCGGCATGTGTCATAAACTCTGGACAAAGAAGACTGTCCGCCTGGGTTTGCAGCGTACACTGATAACTGATCTTTCGCAAAACGAACGATCGCTTTTTTTGGATCATATGGGAAACGGCTAGCCCGTCAAGAAGAACGAACGTTCGTTTTGTGAAAATCGGGCGTGTCGGGAGTGTTGGTGTCGTAGTGGTTGTCGATCGCAAGCGGATGCGTCTGCAACTTTTGGTTGGGACGTAGCGCTCATTCTCGCTCAAACGAGGGGGCTGAGGATAAGTCTCGTGCGGCGGCCACCGGCGGGCCGGTTCAGCGCTTGCAGGGATATCCGGTGAAGATACAGACGGTGCCGCCTTCAGCCGTGATGCACCGCTCTTCGCTGGTTTCGGCGTTGCCCCAGTTGGAATAATCCGTCCCGAGGGTGGGGGTCGCGCGAACTTTGCGGCGCCAGTTGGCACGGGCTTTTGTTTTGGCGAGCCACAGGAAGCGCGCAGGCTCGCCGCGCGCCGAGACGGCGGCGTCGCTGCACGTCTTGGAAGCCTGTGCCGGGGCGGCGGCGAGGATAGCCACCAGGGAAATGATGCGTGCGGAAGTCAAAGAGTTCGGAAGCATAAGAGTCCAGATGTCGTTTCGATCGGGCGAGCTTAGCCGGAGTTGCTGCGGGCGGGATACGGAAGACCTCGCAGAGTCGTGCGTGAAATCGACGGTCCTCGCTAGAACTGCGTTAGCCAGTTCACGGTGGCGTAGGGTTCGGGATCGGCATCGCCGGCAGCTTGAAAACTGCCACCGGAGATACCGCCTGATACAGAGAGTTCCCCACCGTCCCACGTGTAACGGAGAAATAGGCCGGCGCGCGTGTAGTCGAGGAGGTGTGTTTCTTCGTCCGTGTAACAGTCGGCACTGTCGTCCCAGCCGAGGTCGCAATCGCTTTGATCGTCGAGGTTGAGCCAGCCTTCGAGGCCAGTGCTGATCGAGGGCGTGATGTAGGCGCCAAGGCGCGCGCGAGCGTTGCGCGTATCGTGTGCTGTGCTCCAGGACGTATCGAGAGACGCAAACCCGATCTCTCCAATATTGAGCCAGAGTTCGAGAACGCCCTTGAAGCCGATGTCGTCGCCCACGACGAGGTTTTCCGGGTCGAAGGGTGTGATGTCGTGCGCGATGTACGAGAGGCCGCCGAATGCCTTCGCTGTGAGCGGGCCGAACCGTTCGAGGTAGCCGACGAGCGCGTCGCCGTAATAGTTCGCGGCCGAAAACGACTGGATATCCGGAGTGGGCGTCGTGCTCCGGTTGCCGGAATACTGGTAATTGCCGTACCCGCCGGCGAGGCGGACGCGCCAGCCGGGATCGTGGATGTGGCCAAAGGGGGCGACGGTGATGCCGGAGTAGACGAGCCAATTGTCCTTGGCGACGTCGATGCCGGACCAGGTCTCCCGCCATTTCCAGACGTCGCGCCAGGAGGGGCGGGTGTCTTCAGCGGCCACCGTCAGCGGCGTCAGCGACAGGATCGCGGCGGCTAGGGCTGTCCAGCGGACGAGCCTAGGCCGTGCACCCCTCGGTACTGGAGAACGCCCCCGCATTCACAAAACTCGACGCAATACTGAAGATCGAGAGTTTCGCGCGGGTGCTCCGTGGTCAATGCAAATTTAACCAAAAAACGCATTATACATCATGGGGTTGCTGCGTTCGAGTTAGTGCAATTATAGGTTGCGCGGGCGTCATGCTGCGTTGCGGGGTGCAGACTCACGAGATTTTGGCTTGAGATTTTTTCAATCGTAACAAAATACCGCGTATACCGGCGCTCAGAAGAAGAGCAGCGTTCGTTGTAACGAGTGCACAAGAGGTTCGCGCGTCATGGACAAGCCCTCCCCCAATAATCCGCATGTGCATGATTGGCTCGGGACGCAAAGTTTCGAGCCCAAGAGCTTTGAGAATCCTTTCGATCCCAAGCAGATCCTCGACGGCATGTCGGCGGGAATGGGTCCGATGAAGGCGCTCACCGTGCAGCAGATGGAACTGCTGACGCTGATCAGCCGCCGGGCACAGGCCTATCTCGGCATTCCGCAGCGCCTCTCGCGCTGTCGGACGCACAGCGATCTCGTGAACGAACAGATGCGGTTCTGGCAGACGGCGACGTCGCAGTATCAGGACTCGACCTCGCGCATTGCCAATGCCTGGAGTGAACTGTTCCAAAACTTGCCGCAGGCGGGGCGGGGCGCGGGCGGGACGGGCGGCGTGACGTTCCCAAAGAAGCCCGAAACGGGGCGCGACCGCACGGCCGATCTGATCCGGATGCCCGGGGCAAACACAAGAGCGAGCTGACAACAGCCATCGTTGGTGCGTGACGCGCCTAGGGCAACTCGGCGAGTGCCTGGCTGAAACCGTTCAGCGACAGTGGGATGCCGATCCCAGCTTCCTCTGTCTGGAAGATGATGAAAATCGCGGTTTTGCCGGTCGAAAACTGGTCGATCAGCTTATCGTCGAGCGTTACCTGCGCGTAGCAGGCGAACGTGTGGCAGCGCAGGAACGGCGCGTGGCCCACGTCGATGTCATCAATTTTGAGACCGATCCCTGGCGGAAGGAGCACGCCGACGGGTGCGAACACGCGCAGCACCCGCATGCCTTGTGAGAACTTCTGGAAGTAGACAGTGAGTCCGACGTTCGGGCGATCTTCCGCAGTGACGCTCTGGACGAGTGCGCAGACTTCATTCTTGGCGCCGGCCGGCGGAGGTTTGCAGACGACTTGCCAATCTCCATGCTGTGCCTTGACGGTCCCATCCGCCATCTCGGGAGCTTTTGAATCCTGCGCGCGGGCCGGTGCGCTCACCATCACGGATACTATAAGCGTTAGTGCCGCGAGCGAGAACGCAAGGGCTCCGCGCAGCAATTCGGGAGCGCCGCACTTTGGCGCTGCAACACGACAGAAGAATTTGAATGGCATGGAGACATCTATCTCGGGGTGGAACAGCGAAGGAGACGCGACACGGGCGCACAGGCAGTGCTCGAAGGTTGCGCCGCAGGTCAATGGCTACGGCTTCGGTCGTACGCGTGTGATGCGTGGTTCGCTCAGGAAAAAGGCCGAAAGGAGACAATTTCAACAGTTTAGATCGGCTGTTTCCAAAAGGGAGAGTTCAAACGATGACATGCCGAGTATGGATGACTTCGTGCGGGAAATTGCCGCAAAAAACTTGACTTAGGCGCGCGATCCCGGTTGTTCTGTCTGTGACGAAGGGGAAGATCGTCACACTTGGAGATGGCTGCTCAGCGAAGATATCGGCTTGTCTTTGACCACCGATAGAGACCCTGGCGCTAACGGCTTTAACGGGACGAACGCTCGGCCATTCGTTGGCCGTCTCGCGCCGCAACGGGTTTAGCCACTCACCGCACTCGGGATTGAAATCTCGAGGAAGGACACCTCCCCTTTACGATCATGAGGTCCGGCCAGAACCGGACTGATCTGGGGAGCGCTTGGAATGACGACGACACGTCCATGGACATTGCTGGGTCTGGTGGCCATCGCGGCCGCGGCTGGCGCTGCGATCGGGTTCGCCGGATCGCCTGCCTTTGCGGCGCAGGGCTACGCCACGCCGGGCCAAATCGGGCTTCCGGCTCCAGCGACGGAAGTTGCTCGTGAAATCAATCAATTCTATGACTTTGTGAACATCATCATCATTGCGATCACGCTCTTCGTTCTCGGGCTCATGATCTACGTGATGGTGCGGTTCCGTGAGTCCAAGAACCCGGTGCCGTCCAAGACGACCCACAACACGCTATTGGAAGTTGCCTGGACGGTCGTGCCGATCCTGATCCTCGTTGCGATCGCGATCCCGTCGTTCAAGCTTCTGATGCTGCAGTATACGTATCCCAAGCCCGACGTGACGATCAAAGCGATCGGCAACGCGTGGTTCTGGGAGCACGAGTATCCGGGCACGACGCCGGAGGACAAGACCTTCACCGTCACCTCGAACATGCTGTCGGATGAAGAAGTGGCCGAGAAGGTCAAGTCAGGCATTCCGACGCCGCGCCTGCTGGCGGTGGACAACGAGATCCTGGTGCCGGTGAATAAGGTCGTGCACATGCTCGTCACGTCCAACGATGTGATCCACAACTGGACCATTCAGCCGTTCGGTTCGAAAATCGACGCCGTGCCGGGCCGCCTGACGGCGACGTGGTTCCGTCCCGAGTATGAAGGCGTGTTCTACGGCCAGTGCTCGGAACTGTGCGGCATGAACCACGCTTTCATGCCGATCGCCGTGCGCGTCGTGAAGCAGGAAACCTACGATCAGTGGACGGCGGCCATGAAGGCGGGCGACCGCAAGAAGGCCAAGGAGATCACCGATCGCGTGGCGTTGGATCATGCCGGGATCAAGTCGGTCGCGGACGCTGCCGAACAGCAGCGCTGAGCTGAATTGCTGGGGCAGCGGCGGGAAGCCGCGCCCGAGCATCCGTTACAGGACCACGAATACAACCCGAGACGAAAAGGTCGAAGACCATGGGTAGCACTACGGCACACGCCGATCATCACGACCACGCACCGACCGGCATTCGCCGTTGGCTTTTCTCCACGAACCATAAAGACATCGGCACGCTCTATTTCATCTTCGCGATGATCTCGGGCGTCATCGGCGGTGCGCTCTCGGTGGGTATCCGCCTCGAGCTGCAAGAGCCGGGGATGCAGTATTTTGCGAACGCGCATCTCTACAACGTGTTCGTGACCGGTCACGGCCTCATCATGGTGTTCTTCATGGTGATGCCGGCGACCATGGGCGGGTTCGGCAACTGGTTCGTGCCGCTGATGATCGGGGCGCCGGACATGGCCTTCCCGCGCATGAACAACATTTCGTTCTGGCTGCTGCCGATGGCGCTGACGTTGCTCGTCATCTCGATGTTCGTCGAAGGTCCGACGGGCATGAATGGCGTGGGCGGGGGCTGGACGATCTATGCGCCTCTGTCGACTTCGGGGCATCCCGGTCCGGCCATGGATTTTGCGATCCTGGCGCTGCATCTTGCGGGTGCGTCGTCGATCCTGGGTGCGATCAACTTCATCACCACGATCTTCAACATGCGCGCGCCGGGCATGACGCTGCACAAGATGCCGCTGTTCGTGTGGGCCGTGTTGATCACCGCGTTCCTGCTGCTTCTGTCGCTGCCGGTTCTGGCTGGTGCGATCACCATGCTTCTGACGGATCGCAACTTCGGCACGACGTTCTTCAATCCGGCCGGTGGCGGCGATCCGCTGCTGTACCAGCATCTGTTCTGGTTCTTCGGCCATCCGGAAGTCTACATCCTCATCCTGCCGGGCTTCGGCATCGTCAGCCACATCATCGCGACGTTCTCGCGCAAGCCGGTGTTCGGCTACCTCGGGATGGCTTACGCGATGGTCGCCATCGGACTTGTCGGGTTCATCGTGTGGGCGCACCACATGTATGCGGCAGGCATGAAGGTGAACACGCAGGCCTACTTCGTGTTCGCGACCATGGTGATCGCGGTTCCGACAGGCGTGAAGATCTTCTCGTGGATCGCCACGATGTGGGGCGGCTCGATCCAGTTCCGGCTGCCGATGATCTGGGCGCTCGGGTTCATCTTCCTGTTTACGGTCGGCGGCGTGACGGGCGTGATGCTCGCGAATGCCGGCGTGGACCGCGCGCTGCATGACACCTACTACGTGGTGGCGCACTTCCACTACGTGCTGTCGCTCGGCGCCGTGTTCTCGATCTTTGCGGGCTGGTATTACTGGTTCCCGAAGATGAGCGGCTACATGTACTCGGAGTTCTGGGGCAAGCTGCACTTCTGGACCACGTTCGTTGGCGCGAACATTCTGTTCTTCCCGCAGCACTTCCTGGGTGCCGCCGGCATGCCGCGCCGCTACGCCGACTATCCGGATGCCTACGCGTTCTGGAACGAGATCTCGTCGGTCGGGTCGTACATCACGGCGCTGGGCACGATCTTCTTCTTCATCGGTCTGGCAGTTGCTTTCGCCCGCAAGGAGAAGGCTGCCGGCAATCCGTGGGGTGAAGGCGCGACCACGCTCGAGTGGACGCTGCCGTCGCCGCCCAACTATCACGCTTACGAGACGCTGCCGCGGATCGCGGCCACGTCCGATCGTCACTGAGACTAGGCATCGACCCTGGCTGGATCATCCAGCCGGGGTCTCCGCCACTTGGGCCATACGATGATGTTCGCCATCAGAAGCGGACGCGGCCTGAGGGATCGAAATCGAGGAAGCGCCCGGGGACGGGCCTCACGGATCGGGAAGAGCCACAACGGGCGCCGATCTGCACAAGACAAGGAAGCAGCAGTTCATGACGACCGCCGGAGCCGATGCTCACAGCGCGCAGACACTGAAGGTTCTCGAACCGAGCGTCAGTGATTTCGTGACGCTCATGAAGCCGCGCGTGATGACCCTCGTCGTGCTGACGGCGGTGGCGGGATTGCTGCTGGCGCCGGGCGCGATTCATCCGGTGATCGGACTGATCGCCATCATTGCCATCTCGGTCGGCGCTGGTGCGTCGGGCGCGCTCAACATGTGGTACGACGCGGACATCGACCAGAACATGGCGCGGACGGCGGCGCGGCCCATTCCACGCGGGCGGGTGACGCCGGATGAAGCGCTGCAGTTCGGCGGCGTCTTGTCGGTGATGTCAGTGCTGACGCTCGGCGTGCTCGTGAACTGGGTTGCCGGCGCGCTGCTGGCGATGACGATCTTCTACTACCTCTTCATCTACACGATGTGGCTGAAGCGGCTGACGCCACAGAACATCGTGGTCGGTGGAGCCGCCGGTGCGTTCCCTCCCATGATCGGCTGGGCGGCGGTCACAGGCACCGTGAGCATGGAAAGCATCCTGCTGTTCCTGATCATCTTCATGTGGACGCCCCCGCACTTCTGGTCGCTGGCGCTGCTCAGGTCGCGCGATTACGAACGTGTCGGTGTGCCGATGCTGCCGGTGGTTGCCGGTCCGGCGGAGACGCGCAAGCAGATTTTGCTGTATTCGATCGTGCTGGTGCCGCTCGCGATTTTGCCGGCATTCATCGGGCTCGGCGGGATTACGTATGGCGCGGCGTCTATCGTGCTCGGCGCCGTCTTTCTGTGGTGCGCATTCGATGTCTGGCGGATCACGGAAGGCCGCGAAGCGGACAAGGCCTGCAAGCGACTGTTCTGGTTTTCGATCCTGTATCTCTATGCCCTGTTTGCGATCCTCGTGGTCGAGGGTGTCATGAACCGCCTCTTGGCGTGAAAGGTCGTGCTGTCATGAACGATATGTCCCAAACCGTCACGGAGACGGAGAGCGTGGTCGCCGCTGCTGAAAAGAGGCGGCAGCGGATGCGGTCGGTAGCAATCGCGCTGGGCCTCGGCTTTCTCGTGATCATGTTCTACGCGGCCACGATCGTGCATCTTGGCGCGAACGTCGCGAACCGGGCGATTTGAACCTAGGATCACAATCTTGACCGCAGAACATCCGCAGCCGGTGACCCGCAGCACGCCGAAGAGCGACACGAAAGTGGCGCTGATGTGCGTTGCGAGCGCGTTCGCGATGGGCGGCATGGCTTATGCGGCGGTGCCTCTGTATCAGATGTTCTGTCAGGTGACGGGGCTCGGCGGCACCACTCAGAAGGCGGAGAAGCCGTCCGAAATCGTGCTCGATCGGCTTGTGACCGTGCGGTTCGATGCGAATGTGTCGCCGAAGCTCGGCTGGTCGTTCGAACCGGTGCAGCGGACGGTAGAAGCACACATCGGCGAAAACATGCTGGTGTTCTATCGCGCGACGAACACGAGCGATCGCAAGATCACAGGCACGGCGACGTTCAACGTGGCGCCAGATGCGGCGGGTCTCTACTTCAGTAAGATCGAGTGCTTCTGCTTCAAGGAGCAGACGCTGGAGCCCGGTCAGTCGATCGAGATGCCGGTGTCGTTCTTCATTGATCCGGCCCTGGTGAAGGATCCGGAATCGTCGCGTCTCAAAGAAATTACGCTGTCCTACACTTTCTATCCCGTCGAAGGGGCGAAGGCTGCAGGTCAGGCCGCTGCTGCCACCG
Organism: uncultured Alphaproteobacteria bacterium; assembly: GCA_963778225.1. Lineage (GTDB taxonomy): Bacteria > Pseudomonadota > Alphaproteobacteria > Rhizobiales > Hyphomicrobiaceae > JAGVSR01. Next base: position 249,272 of record CAVZTR010000006.1, on the reverse strand, counting down.
ACAAAGAAAATAGAAGCTAGGTTTGCGGGCGCGGGCCTTGCGGTCCGCACCGGAACGAGAAGTCCGGAGGACCGGATGCAACAAGAGACTACGGGGAAGACGACCATGGCTCATGCCAACAACCATGACTATCACTTGCTCGATCCAAGCCCATGGCCGATCCTCGCGTCGCTTTCGGCATTCGTGACCGCTATCGGGACCATCATCTGGATGCGCTCGACGGGCGGCGGAGCCGGTCTGTTCGGGGTGCAGGGTCCCGGCGTGTTCGCCGCGGGCATGCTCGCATTGACCGCCGTAGCCTTCATGTGGTGGCGCGATGTCGTCATCGAAGCGGAAACGGGCCAGCACACGCCTGTTGTGCAGATCCATCAGCGCTACGGCATGCTGCTGTTCATTGCCTCGGAAGTGATGTTCTTCGTCGCCTGGTTCTGGGCGTACTTCGATGCCTCGCTGTTCCCGAACGGCACCTACACGCTGGAGAACGTGCAGCAGGCCATCGGCCTGGTGAAGCGCAATGAACTGTTTGGCGGCCAGTGGCCGCCGGTGGCGGTCGAAATGACGGAAGCGACGATCCCGGCAACGGGCGCGTCGGCGGAAGGCAACTTCAAGCATACCTTCGATCCGTGGGGTCTGCCGCTCGTCAACACGCTCATCCTGCTGCTCTCGGGCTGCACCGTGACATGGGCTCACCATGCGCTCTTGGAGAACAAGCGTGGGCAGCTGATCGCCGGTCTCGCCGTGACGGTTGCACTGGGCGCGCTGTTCACGGTGCTCCAGTACATCGAATACGGTCACGCCGCCTTTACGTTCGCCGGCCACACATACGGGTCGACGTTCTTCATGGCGACGGGCTTCCATGGCGCACATGTCATCATCGGCACGATCTTCCTGGCGGTCTGTCTGCTGCGCGCGATGAAGGGCCACTTCACGCCCAAGCAGCACTTCGGCTTCGAGGCTGCGGCCTGGTACTGGCATTTCGTGGACGTGGTCTGGCTATTCCTGTTCGCCTGCATCTACGTGTGGGGCGCGGGCGAGATCGCCGCGACGGCCGCCGGCCACTAACGGCAGCGGACTTCAGGTTGTGATATTGTTGAGGGCGGCTCGTCAGGGCCGCCCTTAGCGCTTGAGGAACATGGACAGCCATGCCCGAAACAAAATCATCGGTGATGCGCAGCGCGACATTGGCGCGATGTCCGCGATGCGGTCAGGGGCCGCTGTTTCGTCAGGTCCTCGTGCTGCGCGAGAACTGTAGCCATTGCGGTCTCGATTACGCGTTTATCGATACGGGCGACGGGCCGGCGGTGTTTGCGATTTTCATTCTCGGGTTCGTCGTGCTCGGGGCGGCGCTTTGGTTTGAGTTCACTTTCAACCCGCCGGTTTGGCAGCATGTCGTACTTTGGGGGCTTCTGACGCCGCTCATTGCGCTTGGGCTGTTGCGGTTTTTGAAAGCCCTCCTGATTGCGCTGCAGTACAAGCACAAAGCCGAGGAAGGGCGCCTCGTCCGCTGAGGGCCGGCGTGGAGAGGATCAATCGCCGGATGCTGGCTCGACTGCGCGAAACCAAACTTCTTGTGCCGACTATGATGGTGGCGCTGTCCCTGCCGCTCCTGATCGGGCTCGGCTTCTGGCAGCTCGATCGGCTCGCGTGGAAGGAAGGCTTGCTGACGGCCATCGCCGAGCGCGCTTCTGCGCCGGCCGTTCCCATCGATCAGGCGCTCGATGAAGCGGCCGGGCACCTCCCCGCCGGGTGGAATGACCTGGAGTACAAGCACGTCTCGATGCGTGGGCGGTATGTCAACGACAAGGAAATGTATCTGTACGCACCCAACGCTCAACTCGGGCCGGGGTATCAGGTGTACACGCCGTTCGTCATCGCATCGACGCAGGCGACGCTGATCGTCAATCGTGGGTTCGTGCCGGAGCAACTGAAGGATCCGCGCACGCGTGCAGAGGGACAGATCGACGGCGAGACGGAGGTGACCGGGCTTATTCGGCTGCCTGGGCTTCACGCCCGTTTCGTCCCCGACAACGATCCAAAAGGGAACCTTTGGTTCTGGCGGGATTTCGAGGGGATGATTGCTGCATCCTATCCGGCAGGATCGCGGCCGACCAAAGTTGTTCCACTCTTTGTCGATGCAGAGGGAGCGGCGCCTGGAGGCTGGCCGAAGGGCGGGATGACGGAGCTGAAACTTACCAACCGGCATCTCGAATATGCGTTGACGTGGTTCGGGTTGGCGGCAGCGCTTGTGGCGGTGTACGCGACCTACGCCATCGGCCGGTTGAGGCGGACAGATTAGCCGGTACAACCGATCGTCCGCCGCACTTGTTCGCGTCGCGCCCGGGGCTTAGGGTCGTGCATGCGATCTGCACCGCCGTGTCGCTGCGTGCACCTCCCTTCCTGACCCTTCCCATTCCTCGGGCTGACGAGAGTTTGACGAACGTGAATTACATCTCCACCAGAGGCCGTGCGCCCGTTCTCGGCTTCGAGGACGTGCTACTGGCCGGCCTCGCCCGCGACGGCGGACTGTATCTGCCTGATCAGTGGCCCCAGCTCTCGCGCGAGATGATTGCTTCATTTGCCGGGCGGCCGTTCGCAGAGGTCGCGGTGGAGGTCATTCTGCCGTTCACCGGCGGAACGCTGACGCGGCCCCAGTTGCGTGCGATGGCGGACGAGGCGTATGCGAGCTTTGGGCATCCGGCGACGACGCCGCTGGTGCAGATTGATCCGCAGACATTCGTGCTGGAGCTGTTTCACGGACCGACGCTGGCGTTCAAGGACGTCGCCATGCAGTTGCTCGCGCGGCTGATGGACCATGTGCTGGCCAAACGTGGGCAACGGGCGACCATCGTGGGCGCCACGTCAGGCGATACGGGCGGGGCGGCGATCGAGGCATTCCGGTCATCGGAACGGGTGGATGTCGTGATCCTCTTTCCGGATGGGCGCGTTTCCGACGTACAGCGGCGGATGATGACGACGCCGACGGAGAAGAGCGTCCACGCGGTGGCGGTGAAGGGGACGTTCGACGACTGCCAAGCGCTCGTGAAGGCGATGTTCAACGATCACGCTTTCCGCGACCGGGTGAGCCTCTCGGGCGTCAACTCGATCAACTGGGGGCGCATCGTCGCGCAGGTGTCGTATTACTTCGTCGCGGCGGCGGCACTCGGCGCGCCGCATCGTAAGGTCGCGTTCTCGGTTCCGACGGGCAATTTCGGCGATATCTTTGCGGGTCACGTCGCACGCCGGATGGGTCTGCCGATCGAACTCCTCGTGATCGGCTCTAACCAGAACGACATCCTGCCGCGGACGTTGGAGACCGGCGTCTATGAGATGCGCGGCGTGATGGCTACGTCGTCGCCGTCGATGGACATTCAGATTTCATCGAACTTCGAACGGTATCTGTTCGAGGCGTCAGGTGGCGATGCGGACCTCGTTGCGCGGCAAATGCAGATGCTGGCGCAAGGACGGCGATTTGAGCTCAGTGAGGAGCAGGTTGCGGGCGTGCGCCGGGACTTCGTCGCGCGTGCGGCCAGCGAGGAGGAGGTTGCCGCGACGATCCGCGATACGCTGGCGTCGGCCGGGTACGTGCTCGATCCGCACACCGCGTGTGGGGTTCACGCCGCCAAGACGGCGCTTGAGGGTCGCGTGCCGGACGACACGGCGCGGGTGATCCTGGCGACCGCGCATCCGGCAAAGTTCCCGGACGCGATGGAGGCGATCACGGGGATGCGGCCAGGGCTGCCGGCGCGGCTCTCGTCGCTGATGACCGACGCCGAACGCTATCCCGTGCTCGGCAACGATTTGAAGGAAATCCAAACCTACGTGGAACAGGTTTCGCGCTCGGCGGGAGCGCCCGCATGAGCGCTGAAGTTACGCGGCTCGCCAATGGTCTGATCATCGTGACCGAGTCGACGCCCCATCTGGAGACGAGTGCGCTCGGGGTGTGGGTGGATGCCGGGGCGCGGCATGAGCGCGAGGATGAGCACGGGCTCTCGCATCTCCTCGAACACATGGCGTTCAAGGGCACCGCGACCCGGTCAACCCAGGATATCGCGGAGGAGATCGAGGCGGTGGGAGGAGAACTCAACGCCGCCACGGGGCTGGAGTCGACGGCCTATTTCGCGCGCGTTCTCAAGGGTGACGAGGGGGTGGCGCTGGGGATTGTCGCGGACATTCTGCAGAACTCCACCTTCGCGGACGAGGAACTGGAAAAAGAGCGCGAGGTGATCCTGCAGGAGATCGCCGGGACGCTCGACAGTCCGGACGACATTGCGTTCGATCTGGTGCACGACGCGGCCTTTCCGAACCAGCCGGCCGGCCGCACGATCCTGGGGACGCCGAAGAGCGTCAAATCGATTTCCCGCAACAAGCTGAAGGACTTCCTCGCCGAGCGATATCATCCGAAAGGCATGGTTCTGGCCGGGGCAGGCGCTATCCGCCACGAAGATGCCGTCCGCCACGCTGAAGCCCTATTCGGCGGGCTGTCTAACGCTGGGCCGGGGGCGGAAGAACCGGCGTCGTACACGGGCGGCGTACGGTCGAGCCCACGCAAGTTCGAACAGGCGCATCTCGTTCTGGGGTTTGAGGCGCCTTCGTATCGGGAAGACGAGTTTTTTGCCGCGCAGGTGCTGTCGGGGCTCCTGGGTGGCGGGATGTCATCGCGCTTGTTTCAGGAGGTCCGGGAGCGCCGGGGCCTGTGTTACGCGATCTATTCGTCGGCGTGGGGATTGAAGGACACCGGGCTTTTCGCCGTGCATGCGGCGACAGGGGCCGGCATGGTTGGGGAGCTGATCAACGTGGTGAGCGACGAACTCGATCGCATGGCGGACGCCGGTCCCAAAGATGCGGAAGTGGCGCGAGCCAAGGCGCAGCTCAAAGCCGGGCTGATGATGAGCCTCGAATCCAGTTCTGCGCGCGCCGAACAGATGGCCCGGCAGATGCTCCTGCATGGGCGCGTGCTGCTGACATCGGACATTCTGGCGGCCGTGGATCGTGTCACGGCTGCTGAAGTTACTAATGTTGCGCAGCGTTTACGGCGGAAGGACGTGTCCGTGGCCGTTGTCGGCGCGGGCCGAAAGAGCGATGATCTTGCGTCGCGGGCCGGTGACCGGCTTGCGCGCGTTGCTTGAGGATCGGCAGGACACGCAACCCATGGCCTTCCTGAGATCGAGCCTCGTTTCAGATGTGCCGACCGCCGTTCGCGGCGAGCGGGTGATCTTGCGAGCGCCGCAGGTCTCGGACTACGGCCCCTGGGCGGAGCTTCGGGCGGAGAGCCGTGCGCATCTCCAGCCATGGGAGCCGACCTGGCCGCGAGATGATCTGACGAAGCCGGCGTTCAAGCGGCGGGTCCGCCATTATCAGCGCGAGGCACGGGCGGATCAGGGTTATGCGTTTCTGGTGTTCGACGCGGCAGATGAGCGGCTCGTCGGTGGGATTGCGCTCACGAATGTGCAGCGCGGGGTCACGCAGTCTGCATCGGTCGGATACTGGCTGGGACGGTCGGAGTTGCGGCGCGGGTACATGGCGGATGCCGTGCACGCGACCATTCGATTTGCCTTTGACGTGCTGCGGCTGCACCGGCTCGAGGCGGCGACCCAGCCGGCGAATACCGCTTCCATTCGCGTCCTGGAACGCAACGGGTTCGTGCACGAGGGGTTTGCGCGGGATTATTTGAGGATTGACGGCGTGTGGCGCGACCACCTGCTGTTCGGACTGGTGGCGCCCTCCGACGCGGGAGGTCGTGCTTGACCCTCATCGCGCGCCTTGTCGCCCTGGTTGCAATTATGGTCGGCATCGCGGCATCCAGTCAGCGTGTGCACGCATTGGATGCGATCACGCTGGCGCCGGATCAAGGGCGCATCGAGATCACCACGCGCGGGGAATTGTACGAGGGACGCGGCGACAGTCTGCAAATCGAAACGGCCGCCAACGCAGACGGGACGACCGGCAGGCTTTCGGTGCGGGCGGTGACACCCGGCACCAATCCAAGCTGGATGGTTTTTGCGCTCAACAATCCGACCGAAGTGGCGGTGGAGCGGTGGATTTCGGCGGACCGGTACACGATCATCGGATCGGGTGTGGTGTGGCCGGACCTCGACGCGCGGCGCATCGAGGCGGTGACGCCATCGATCGGGTTCGTGCCTGAACGCATCGACAGTGATCGAGCGGACCTCTTTCGCATCACGCTGGAGCCAGGGCAGACGATCACGTATGTGGCGGAGCTGTCGTCGGAGCGGTTCGCGCGGATCTTCGTTTGGAAGCCGCTCGACTACGAATTGAAAGTCCGCGAACGGCAGCTTTTCAATGGTGTCATGCTGGGCCTGACCGGCCTATTGGCGATTTTTTTGACAGCCATTTTCGCTGCCAACCACAAGGTGATCTTTCCGGCGGCGGCGCTGGTGGCGTGGTGCGTGCTCGGCTACCTGTGCGTAGACTTCGGCTTCTTTCATAAGCTGTTCCAGCTGAAAGCCGAGAACAACGCGGTCTATCGCGCGGCGACGGAAGCGTCGATGGCGGCGAGCCTCGTTCTGTTCATCTATTTCTTCCTCCGCATTCCGCTGTGGCATGGGCTCGCGCGGATGCTGTTCAGCGTGTGGATTGTGGCGCAACTGGCGCTCGTGGCCGTGGCCGTGATTGATCCGCGACTGGCATCGACCTTTGCGCGGCTGTCGTTCGGGGTGCTTGCCGGCGCGGGGATGATGGTGACGCTGTTTCTTGCGTTGCGCGGCCAGGACCGGGCCTTGGCGCTGATCCCGACGTGGCTGTTGTTCGTCGTATGGTGTTTCGGGACGGCGGTGACGCTGACGGGGCAGTTGGCGGGCGACATGGTGGTGTCTGGGCTCGTCGCCGGTCTCGTGCTGATCGTCCTGCTGATCGGGTTCACCGTTACCCAATTCGCGTTCAAGTCGCTCGAGCCACTTTATGGGACGTCGCCGACGGAATTGCAGTTGCGGTCGGTGGCCGTCGAGGCGGCCGGTGCGGGCGTCTGGGAGTGGAGCGCGAGGCGCAACGAGGTGAAGGTCAGCGGCGTCGTGGAAGCCGCGCTGGGGCTCAATCCAGGCGAACTCAACACCAAGGTCGACGATTTTTGCCGGCATATTCATCCGGCGGATCGGGAGCGGTTTCGGCTGTCGCTCGTCTCGAATGAAGAACGCAACGACGGACAGATGCGCTGCGTGTTCCGGCTCAGGCACGCCGACAACTCGTATCGCTGGTTTGAAGTCGAGGCGTCGTCGATCCCGAGCCAAGACGGGCGGACGGTGAAGAGCGTCGGTCTGTTGCGCGACGTGACGGATACGAAGCGGGCGCAAGAGCGTCTGATGACGGACGCGGTGAAGTGCTCGCTGACGGGCCTGCCGAACAAGCAGCTTTTGGAGGACCGTCTCTCGATCGCAATGCAGCGGGCGCGTGCAGAGCCCAACATTCGGCCGACGGTTCTGTTCATCGACGTCGACAAGTTCAAAACGGTGAATGCATCCTACGGCGTGGTGGTCGGGGACAGTCTGCTGCTGACCATTGCGCGGAGAATTCAACGTCACCTTGAGCCGGAAGATACATTGGCGCGGGCCGGTGGCGATCGGTTCGCCATTCTCCTGCTGAAGGAACGGCCGGCGCAGGAACTGGCGGGGCTTGCCGAGCGCGTGCGCAGAAGCTTGCGCTCGCCGATCAAGCTGGCTGGGCAAGAGATCGTGCTCACGGGGTCGGTTGGAATTGCGATCTTCGACGGCCATCAAGCGGACGATCGGGAACTCTTGCGCGAGGCGGAAACCGCAATGTACCGCGCCAAGCGCGGGGGAGCGGATCGCATCGAGATCTTCCGGCCCGAGATGCGCCAGCAGATGGACGAGCGCGCGGTGATCGATGCGGAAATCCGCAAGGCGGTTGAGAAGAACCAGATCAAGGTTCTCTATCAGCCGATCGTTTACATGCCGATGGAAGAACTCGCCGGGTTCGAGGCGATGGTGCGCTGGGATCACCCGAAGCACGGCCTGATCAATCCCTTTGGATACTTGGAGAGCGAGAGCTCGGCGGATCTCCTGGTGCGGACGGTTCAGGTGGCGTTGGCACAAGCGCTGAAGGATTGCGCGCAGTGGCAGAAGGAACTGCCGCGCGTGGACAACGCGCTCTTCGTGAACTTCAATCTGCCGCCCGTGATGAAGATCGACCAGAACGTGGCGCAGGATATCCGACAGTCGCTATCGCGGCACGCGGTCGCCAAGGGATCGCTGAAGCTGGGCGTGCCCGAGGCGATGGTGATGGACAATCCCGAGCATTCGGGTGAGACGCTGGAGTGGCTGCGCAGTGCCGGGGCGGAACTCGTGCTCGACGACTTCTGTGTCGGGTATTCGTCGATCATCTACCTCGGGCGACTGCCGTTCGAATCAGTGCGCATCGATCGGGCACTTCTCGACGGCAACAACGGCTCTGATGCGACCGCCAGCGGAATGCTGAGGGCGGTCACGGCGATGACACACGAACTGGGCCGCAAGGTCATCGTGCAGGGCGTGGAGACCGACGAGGATGTCGGATACCTGCGTTCGATCGAATGCGAGTACGGCCAAGGGTTCTATTACGGAGATCCGATCAGCGAGCGCGATGTTCTGCAGCTGTTGAAGCTCGTGCGGAAGTCGGAGCGTCGCATCCAACCGCGCGGGCTATTCCGCGCCGCCGTTCGCAAGAAGGCTCCGGACGAGGCGCCGCAGACGGCGGATGCGATCGCGGACGCTGCCGTCGGTGCACCGCAGGAGCGCGAAGCCGTGCCGGCTATGGCCGCCGCGTTGGCAGGGGCCACCGGCTGCACAGCCGCCGCCGATGCCGCCTCCAGTCCGCACTCAAGATCCGGTAACCGAACCGCTACGTCGGCCGGCATTGGCGAAGGCCCATGTGCGCCCGCGGGGGCCGATGCCTGCCGCCGCGTCTCCGCCTCCGCCAAATCTTGGGTCCGCGCCCCAATTTGCTTCCGGAACAGGACCAGCGCCGCAGCCAGCCTTCGATGCGCCGCCGCCTTTCGTGGCGCCTTTCGCGCCACAGACGGGTGCACCGTCTCAGGCGCCGGTACCCCCGCCGCAGCCGATGCCAGTGATGACCGCGCCGCAAGGGCAGGACGCCTATCCGTCGCCGCCGTTCCATAGTGCTGCGAATGAAGAGCGGGAGTCGCCTTTGTCCGGGCTGATGCCGCCACTGCCATTCACGACCGAGGCGGCTGCACAGCAGCCCCCGCAAGGCGGCCCTGGGGCCGGGCCACCTCCGGCTAACTTGTCAGCGCCCTTCGCCACGGCGGGGCCGTCACTTCAGCCGGCACCACCACCACAGCCTCGCCCCGTCCAAGCCGCTGCGCCGTCCGCGCCAAGACCGGCAACGCCCGCGCGTCCGCTGCCCAATTACGACAAGCTGCCGCCCAACATCGCAGCAAGCTTGCAGCGCCTCGCCGGCGTGTCTCCGCCACCCAGTGCAGCAAACAAGCCGGATTCCGACGCGGCGGAGTGAGTAAGACTTCAGTTCAGGTGGAGCGCTTCAGCAGTGTCCGGCTTCGGACACCAGGAACGACGGGTTCACACCGATCTTGGCGAGCGCTTTCTCGTATTTCAGATCGAGATCGGTTTCGAAAACGATGTCGGGATCGGCAGGGCAGTTGAGCCAGCCATTGGCTTGTATTTCGCTTTCGAGCTGCCCCGGTGACCAGCCGGCGTAGCCAAGCGCCAGGATCGAGCGCTGCGGTCCACGTCCGATCGCAATTGCCTTCAATATGTCGATGGTCGCGGTCAGACTGACGCCGCCTGCGATCTCCAGCGTGCTGTCGGTCGCATGATAATCGGCGGTGTGGAGAACAAACCCGCGGCCCGTTTCAACCGGACCGCCGGAGTGCACCTCTCGGTCGAGATAGTCGGAGGCGATGGTATCGCCGGCGCCTTTGGGAATGATGCCAAGGCGGTCGAGCAAATCGGGAAAGGTGATGTGGTCGGCGCGGTGATTGATGATGAGGCCCATCGCGCCGTCCTTGGAATGGGCGCACATGTAGATCACCGAGCGAGCAAACCGCTTGTCGGTCATGATGGGCATGGCCACCAGCAACTGCCCCTCGAGGGTCGTGCCTTGGCCCGGCGAGCGCTTGGACTTAGGCATTTTCATTCTTTCAATCTAGTGGATCAGGGGCCGTTCTGTGAAGGGTCTCGAATGCGCCGACGTGGTGCGTTAGGCTGATTTTCTGTACGTAGCCGATAATTTGGCCGGCCAGTGAGCGATGAGATCAACATGACTGCAGGCAGAACATGGCCGGGCTTTGGCGCATGCCAGGAAATGACGGGGCTCCTGCTCCGCCTCGGATGCTTGTTTTTTCTTGCGGTGGCCCAGCCTGCGTTTGCACAGGACATCGCAACGGACTGGATCGACGGCGAGCGCCATCGTGCACGGCTGATCGCGGGTGATGTTCCGGGGGCCGCACCTGGAACCGTGACTGCGTTCGTCGAGATGTCGATGGACAAGGGATGGAAAACCTACTGGCGCAATCCTGGGACGGCGGGCGGCATTCCTCCGGAGTTCGAGTGGTCGAAATCGAAGAACGTAACCAAGCTAGAGGTTCTGTTTCCCGTTCCGCAGGTGATGAGCGACAAGGCCGGCGATGTCATCGGGTATCAGGAGTACGCGATCTTTCCGCTGCGCATCACACCGACCGACGCCAAGGCGCCGGTGCAGCTTGAGCTGACGGTGAACTATGGCATCTGCGCGAAGCTGTGCGTGCCGGCGGAGGCGGCGTTCAGTCTCGCCATTCCGCCAGCGCCGTTGCCGCCAGCCGGGCCGGATGCGGAGCGGGCGTATGCGGCGGTGCCCCGGGTGGGTGCCGAGCGCAAGTCGGTCGATCCCTCAGACTTCAAGGTCGAGCGTCCGGCGGACAAGCCGGGGCTCGTCCGATTGTCGGCCCTGTTCCCGGGCGACCCGGCATCGGCGGCGATGTTTGTTTCAGTTGCCGATGGGCGATATTTGCCCCTGCCGGCGCGGAAGGAAACGGGAAGCGGGGATGCGTCGTTCAGCGCAAAAGGTGGGCGGCTCACGTTCGAGATGGATTTCACGTCCTCACCCAGTGATTTGGCCGCTCTCAAAGGCGCGACTGTGAGTGTGACGATGGTGGGCGAAAAGGGCCAGTCAGACGACAGCTTCGTCATCGACTGAGGAACAGGGCCCGTATAGAACACGCCCATATCGAGGACCCGGCTATCCATTCCAGGCGGGCGGGCAAGCAAAGGAGACTTCCCTATGACGATCAAGGTTGGCGATCATCTGCCCGAGGCCAAGTTCATGACCCTGACGGCGGACGGGCCGAAGCCGCTGACCACCGCCGATGTTTTCAAGGGCAAGAAGGTGGCGCTGTTTGCAGTGCCGGGCGCCTTCACGCCGACGTGCCATCTGCAGCATTTGCCGGGGTTCGTGCAGCGAGCCGATGAACTGAAGGCGAAGGGCGTGGATGCGATCGCGTGCACGGCCGTCAACGATGTGTTCGTGATGGACGAGTGGGCGAAAGCGACCGGATCAAAAGACAAAATCGTGATGCTGACCGACGACAGCGCGGCGTTCGCAAAGGCGATCGGGCTCGATATCGATCTGACCGGCGCGGGGATTGGGCTCGGCGTGCGCTCGAAGCGATATGCCATGCTTGTCGAGGACGGCGTCGTAAAGGTTCTCAACGTTGATGAGAGCCCACCCGCGCACGACAAGTCGAGTGCGGAGACGATGTGCAAGCTGATCGACAACGTGATCTGATTGCCGGCTTTAGGTTTGAGGAGGCCGCGGCGCCGTTCGGCAGCCGCGGCTTTTTTTATTTCAGCGGAGCTTGAACGGGCTCATGCCTTGGCGGGCGAGTTCGTCGGCGCGTTCGTTTTCGGGATGACCGGCGTGGCCTTTGACCCAGTGCCAATCGACTTCGTGCTTGTGGCGGGCGGCTTCGAGGGCCTGCCAGAGATCGGCGTTCTTGACGGGCTTTTTGTCCGCGGTTTTCCAGCCGTTCTTTTTCCAGGAATGAATCCAGGACGTGATGCCGTTCTTGACGTAGGCGCTGTCGGTGTAGAGGTCGATGTGGGCAGCGCGCGTCAGAGCGCCGAGGGCTTCGATGACGGCCTGCAGTTCCATGCGGTTGTTGGTCGTGTCGGCCGCGCCGCCGAAGAGTTCCTTGCGGTGCTCGCCCCAGATCATGACCGCGCCCCAGCCGCCGGGGCCCGGATTTCCCGAGCAGGCGCCGTCGGTGTAGATCACGACCTTCTTCGTGCCCGAGTGAGTCATGCGGCCTCGCCCAGACCATAGGCGCTGATCGAGCGCACGGTCTGATGGAAGCGAAGGCGGCGGACGTAATCGAAAGGATTGTGCGGCGTGACGAGTGCGTTCGCCGGGCGGTTCAGCCAGTCGTAGGATCGGGTCAACAAGAAGCGAACGGCCGCGCCGCGTGTCAGGATCGGCATGGCGGCGCGTTCGGCGGGGGAGAGTTTGCGCACGCTGTCGTAGCCTTCAAGCAGGGCGCGGCCTTTGGTGAGGTTGAAGGCGTAGTCCTGCTCGAAGCACCAGGCGTTGAGGCAAATAGCGACATCGTAGGCGAGCGCGTCGTTGCAGGCGAAGTAGAAGTCGATGAGGCCCGACAAGCGATCGCCGAGGAAGAAGACGTTGTCGGGGAAGAGATCGGCGTGGATGACGCCGCGCGGCAGGGTGCGCGGCCACGTGGCATCGAGCAGGCTCAGCTCGTCGTGGATGAGTTGCTTGAGGCCGGGGACAATTTCGTCGGACCGGCTTCGGAACTTTTCGAATAGCGGGTGCCAGCCGGCTTCACCGAGTGCGTTGGCGCGCGTGTGGGGGAAATCGGCGGCGGCGAGGTGGAACTCGGCGAGTGCGCGGCCGAGCTTATGGCAATGGTCGGCGCGGGGCTTCTTGACGGAGAAGCCGTCGAGAAATGTGACCATGGCGGCCGTGCGTCCGGCGAGTTCCGACAGCACGGTTCCGTCAGTGGCGTGCACGGGGCGCGGGCAGGAGACGCCGCGTTCGGCGACATGTTCCATGAGGCCCAGAAAAAAGGGCAGGTCTTCGGGCGCGACGCGCGCTTCGTAGAGCGTGAGGATGAAGCGCGCCTGCGTGGTTTGTACGAGGTAGTTTGTGTTTTCCACGCCCTCGGCGATGCCTTTGTAGGCAACCAGGGTCCCCACGTCGTAGCGCGCGAGAAATGCCGACAGGTCATCGTCGGTGACTTCGGTGTAAACGGCCATGCGCGTGTTCTCACATGGATCCGGCGGGCTTCTCGGCAAGCGACGAGGTCGAGCCCGGCGCGCGAACGTCGCGCAATTCGCGCGGAACATTGAAGGCGATGCTCTCAGTCGCGGTCGAGACGATTTCGACGGAGACATCGAACCGTGACCTCAGTGCGTCGACCACTTCGTTGACGAGTTGCTCGGGCGCCGACGCGCCAGCGGTGATGCCGACGGTGCGCGCGCCATCAAGCCGGTGCCAGGGCATATCGCTCGCGCGTTGAATGAGAGCAGAGTTGGCACAGCCGGCGCGCTCGGCAACTTCGACGAGGCGGACGGAATTCGACGAGTTCGGTGCGCCGATGACGAGGAGGCAATCCAGGTTTGGTGCGATGGCCTTCACGGCCGCTTGCCGATTGGTAGTTGCGTAGCAGATGTCTTCCTTCATCGGACCGGCGATACCGGGGAAGCGCTCGTTGAGGATGGAGACGATCTCGGCAGTGTCGTCGACCGAGAGCGTGGTCTGGGTGACGAACGCGAGTTTTGCGGCATCGATGGGCCTGAACGCGCGAGCGTCCGCAGCGGTCTCGATGAGACGCACGGCGCCCTCGGGCAGTTGTCCCATGGTCCCTTCGACTTCCGGGTGGCCCTTATGACCAACGAGAATAATCTCGCGGCCTTCGAGAAAATGGCGCTGAGCTTCGATGTGGACCTTGTAGACGAGCGGGCAGGTTGCATCGAGCGCGAACATATTGCGGTGCTTGGCGTCCTGGACGACGGACTTGGCGACGCCGTGTGCCGAAAAGATCACGGGTTGAGACGTTGGTGGGATCTGGTCCAGCTCGTCCACAAAAACGGCACCTTTTGCCTTGAGAGCATCGACCACAAAGCGGTTATGTACGATCTCGTGCCGCACATAGACGGGAGCGCCATACTTGGCCAAGGCCAGCTCGACGATTTGGATGGCGCGATCAACCCCGGCGCAAAAACCGCGCGGGGCGGCCAGCAGCACTTTGAGGCGTGGGCGTGTGGTTAATTCGTCGTGTGGCGTATCCGGCATCAACTTCAAGATCCTGGTTCGTCAGTGGCGGATGGGCGCCGTAACGGAATTGTCCGCGCTGTCGGCGGGGTGGTACAGTTCGAATCACGACACGGGGGGAAATGCGACGGCGGGAGCTTTGTGCTCCTCCAACCGGCGCGACTCCTCGCCTGGCAGCATTATGCGGATGGGCACGCAATGACGCAATCGATCCCTATGGCCACGCATCGGGCTTTGCAGCTCGCGGTGTCGCTATGGGCTGCCAGCCTGCTGGGTGGATGTGGCCTGTCCTCGATTACGTCGGGGCTCGGCTCGGGCATCATGGGTGGGAGTACCGCAGCAAAAACCGAAACCGGCGCCGTCAGCGAAGAGCAGCTTCTCTCGGCTGCGCAGAGCGGCGATGCGGGGACGCCGGCCGGTGGTATCGAAGTTGCTGCCGGCTGTCCGAAGTTCGTCACGTGGCCGCGGGACAATTTTGTGACGATCTACGAACAGGGCCGTGTGGGCGACGGTATGGCCGTGATGCATCGCGGCGAGATTACCAAGACGGCGCGGGAATGCACGATTGAGCCTGGCCGTGTGACGGTGAAGTACGGGTTCTCCGGTCGCATCCTACTTGGTCCCAAGGGACGCCCCGGCCCCATCACGCTGCCGGTGTTGGTGTTCGTCACGGATGAGAAGCGGGCCCGGCTCACCAATGACAAGCTGACGGTCGACGTGAACGTCACCGTTGAAAATCCGATCGGTTACTTCTCGGCGGTGCGCACTGTCACATTCGATATCCCGGAAGGTTCGCGACCGGGTGATTATCAGGTGTTCGTTGCTTTCGATCGCGCGGTTCCGGGCGCGGGCTGAGGCCATCGATTTCCAGCACGCGCGCACAACAAAAAAGGCCGGGCGAACCCGGCCTTTTTTGTTGTGCGATAGCCGTGGAGAACTTCAGTTCAGGCGGCCCTTGAGGTCGCGGATGCTGCTGTCGATGAGGGCGTCGGCTTCAGAGCCGGTGACCTTCGCACGCAGGATCTTTTCGGCGGTGGCGAGGGCCACATCGACGGCCGCAGCGCGAACTTCACTCACGGCCTGAGCTTCGGCGCGGGAGATCTTTTCCTCGGCGGCCTTGGTGCGGCGTTCCAGAGTTTCGGCAAGCGTCTTGCGCGTTTCGCTGGCGAGTGCTTCGGCCTCGCGCTTGGCGGCGGCGACAATTTCCTTCGCCTCCTCCTCGGCCTCCTTGCTGCGGCGCTGGTAATCGGCGAGCAGCTGCTGGGCTTCTTCACGCATGCGACGGGCGTCGTCCAATTCCTTGCGGATCGCGTCCGAGCGGGCATCGAGCGACTTGCCGACGGTGTCAGGCACCTTGAAGTAAACCAGGATGGCAAAGAAGCCGATGAGGGCGAGTGCCGTCCAGAAGTAGGTGTCGTTCGGGTCGAGAAGGTTGGCCATTACGATATAGGTGGTCATGGCTTCGTTACTCCCCGGCGCCGGCACTGAGGGCGCGCTTCACTTCGTCGGCGCTGACATCCTTGCCGGTCAATTGCTTGATGACAGGGCCGGCAATCTCGGATGCAATTTCTCCGACGCTCGACAGCGCCTTGCGCTTCGTCTCGGCGATGCGGGCTTCTGCGTCGGCGAGCTTCTTGGCGGTTGCGGCTTCGACACCGGCGCGCTCGCGATCGACTTCAGAGGCAAGCCTTTCCTGCGTCGTGCGCGCGATTGCCGTGGCATTGCCGCGGGCGTCGGCGAGCGACTTTTCGTAAGTCTTCATCGCGCCGTCGATTTCGTCCTTCAGGCGCTCGGCCGCGTCGATGTCGCGCTGGATGCGGTTCTGACGCTCTTCGATCACGCCGCCAATGCGCGGAATGGCGATCTTCTTCAACAGGAAGTAGAGCGCCACGAACGTGATCGCGAGCCAGACGAGCTGGGGCGAAACGGTCGAAGGATCGAGCGGCGGGAACACCTTGTTGGCGGTGCCGCTGTGCGGGACTTCGGTTCCCGTGGTGACGGGCTCGGTCATTGGATGGGCCTTGATGTCACCGGCCCAACGAGCGGGCCAATTCAATTTGAATTCTTCGAGGGGCCAAACGGACCGGCTTCACAGCCGGTCCGTTTGCCAACCCTATGGGAAGAGAAGCCAGAAAGCTTTCAGTCTTGCGTCCGAAAGTTTTTCCAGCGCCTCGATGGCTCGTGAAGACAGATCAGGTGAACAGCAGCAGGAACGCGATGACGAGGGCGAAGATGCCCAGAGCTTCCGTCACGGCGAAGCCGAAGATGAGGCGGCCAAACTGGCCATCAGCAGCTGACGGGTTGCGGAGCGCGCCCTGAAGGAACTGGCCGAACAGGTTGCCAACGCCGATGGCGGCGATGCCAATGCCGAGCGCTGCGATGCCCGCACCGATGAACTTAGCCGACTGAGGATCCATAATTCTCTCCCTATGGTTGATCGTGTGTTGGTGTGATGCGCTGCCGCCGGGGCGTTAGTGGCCCGGATGCAGAGCGTCGTTCAGGTACATGCAGGTCAACATCGTGAAGACGTAGGCCTGCAGGAATGCGACGAGAAACTCGAGCGCGGTAATGCCCAGAACCGCCAGCAGCGGCAAGGGGGCGATCGCAGATGCCGCGCCACCGGCGCCGAGCAGCATGATGATGAAGCCGGCGAAGACTTTCAGCGTGATGTGGCCGGCGAGCATGTTCGCGAACAGTCGCAGCGAGTGGCTGAGCGGACGCGAGAAGAATGAGATGACTTCGATGAGCGACACCAGCGGGAGCACGTAGATCGGCACGCCGTCGGGCACGAAGAGTTTGAGGAAGCCGAGGCCGTTCTTGGCGAAGCCGACGACGATGACGGTGAGGAACACCATGAGCGCGAGAGCGGCGGTAACCCAGATCTGGCTTGTGACCGTGAAGAACCCCGGCACCATGCCCATCATGTTCAGCGTGAGAATGAACATGAAGAACGTGAAGATGAGCGGGAAAAACTTCATTCCCTGCTCGCCCATGCTGTCGCGGACCATGCCGGCGACGAATTCGTAGAGGCTTTCGGCTACCGATTGCATGCGGCTCGGGACGAGCGAGCGTCCGCGCGAGGCGTACATCAAAAGGCCGAACGACAGGAGCACGCCGGCGACCATGAACAGGGCCGAGTTCGTGAAAGTGGCGTCGATGCCGAAGATCTCGAGGGGGAAGAGGCGCTTGACCTCAAACTGATGGATGGGGTCCGGCATTCCGCCGCCACCCTGTGCCCCGTGTTCTGCTGCCACGTCCCTACCCCGGTTTATTGATCGTCGTTATCCGGCACGGATTGACCAAGTTTAAAGTCCTTCTGGGACTCGATCTCGGCCTGCATCCGCTTGAAGGCCCTCAGAATATTGAGGATACCTGCACTGAAACCCAACATCATGAACACGAGAAACAGCCACGGCCTGGTGCCAAGCCATGCGTCGAGCATGTAGCCCATAAACCCGCCGACCAGAATGGCCGCGACGAGCTCGGACGACATTCTCAACCCGTAGGCCATGCCGCGTGAGCGGTTGGCCCGGTCTTGCTGATCCTCGATTTCGGCCTGTTTCTCGGCCTGGACACTACCTATGCGCGTGCCCAGCTCAGAGGCCCGGCGTTTGAACTCAGCGATATCCTCAGGGCTCAAGTGTCCCTTTTCAGGGTGTGCCCCATGGTCTGAGTCCGCCATCGGATTCCTCCACGGAAAACGGCCGAAAACGCGAAGGTTTTCGAACGCGCCGCACCATATGAGCGGCCCTATAGGGGTGTCAAGAAAGGGCGGCTGCGGCCTCTCCAACCTAGGGTATGGCGAAACCGCGCAGGTGAGTCTTTAGTTGCCGGTTCCGACTCCCCTGCGGGGAGCCGGCCGGAACCGGCGGAATTGGCGGGGTTAGCCGGCTTCGCGGAAGGCGCGGGCGGTTTCGAGGTCGACGGAGACCAGCTGAGATATGCCGCGTTCGGCCATGGTGACGCCGAACAGGCGGTTCATGCGCGCCATGGTCATCGGATGGTGGGTGATGACCAGGAACCGGGTCGCGGTCTCGGTCGCCATTTTTTCCATGAGCGTACAGAAACGATCGACGTTGGCGTCATCGAGCGGGGCATCCACTTCGTCGAGCACGCAGATGGGCGACGGGTTGGTCAAAAAGACCGCGAATATCAACGACAAAGCCGTGAGCGTCTGCTCGCCGCCTGAGAGCAGCGAGAGCGTTGCGGGCTTCTTGCCCGGGGGCTTCGCGATGATTTCCAGGCCGCCTTCGAGAGGATCTTCCTCCGATTCCACCATTTCGAGGCGCGCTTCGCCGCCACCGAAGAGCGTGGTGAACAGGCGCTGGAAGTGGCCGTTGACGGTGACGAAGGCCTCTTCGAGGCGCTTCTTGCCTTCGCGGTTCAGTTGTCCGATGGCGGCGCGGAGCTTTGCGACGGCCTGTTCGACATCGGCCTTCTCGGTTTCCATGGAGCTGATTTGCTCAAGGAGGACAGTCAACTCGTCGTCAGCCTGGAGGTTGACGCCGCCGAGGCGTTCGCGGTCGGCTTTGAGGCGCTGCAGTTGACGGTCGATGTCGAGAAGCGGGGGCAGGGCGGCGCCGCGTTCAATGCCCGCCAGTGAGAGGCAATCGTCGGGTGCGACCTCGAACGTCTCGCGGATGCGGCGGGATTCCTCCTGGCGACGGGCGCGGGCGTTTTCGAGCCGAGCCTCGATGCGAGCGCGGCCCTCGCGGGCTTCCGAAACTTGAGCTTGAGCGGCGCGCATGGCTTGGACGGCTTCGCGCAGCGCGGTGTCGGCAAGGGCGAGTTTGTCGGCCGCGGCCTGGCGGTCACTTTCCGCGGCGCTGATGGCGGAGAGGATCGCGCTGCGGCGCTCGGCGATCTTTTCGGGAAGATCGGCCAGCGTTTCGAGTTCGGCGCGGGTCTCGGCGAGGCGCTCTTCCAAGCTCTTGATCTGCTGTTCGGCGCCATGCTGGCGGGCCGTCCAGCGGTCGCGGTCGGCGCGCGCGGAGGTCTGGCGCTCGGCGTTGAGTTGGCGTTCGCGGCGCAGGGCTTGCAGCTTGCCGCGTGCCTCGCCGGCGGCACGGCGTGCGGCTTGTGCTGTTTCGTGCGCAGCGTTGGCGACGGGTTCGAGGTTTTCGGATTTGGCTTCGTCGTCGCGCGCGGCCTCTGTTTCCGTCAAGCGGGCGCGGGCCTCGCTGAAGTCCGCAGCAAGTCGTTCCTTGGCTTCGGCGACGGCTGCGAGCTTGGCCTCGGTTTCGCGGGCCATCTTTTCGATGACGGAGAGGCGATTACGGGTTTCGCCAAGTTCGGACTGCGTCTTGCGCCACTCCGCACGCAGTGTGCGCTCGACGGTCTGCGCCGCGGCGTGCGCTTCGATTGAGGAGGCCTCGGCATTCAGAAGAGTGCTGGCGTCGGCGCGGGCTGCATGTTCGCGCTCCTCGATCTCAGCCATGCGGTTGCGTTCGGCCAGGCGCTGAGCGGCAAGCGTGGCGCCACCACTGGCGGCAACGTAGCCGTCCCACCGCCACAAGTCGCCGTCGACGCTGACGAGGCGCTGGCCTGCGGCGAGGTTCTGTTGAAGCACCGGACCGTTTTCGTGCGGCACCACACCGATTTGCGACAAGCGGCGTTGCAGTTCGGGCGGCGCGTCGACATAGCGGCTCAGAGGCTCGACGCCATGAGGCAAGGCGGGGTCGATCGCGGTTTCAATGTGGAGCAGACGCCAGTGGACCGGCGCGTCTTCCGCGACAGGCGCGGTGAGGTCTTCGCCAAGGGCTGCTCCCAGTGCGGCTTCGTAGCCGGGCGTGACGCTGATCTGATCGACGATGGGCGGCAGGTCGTCATCACGAACGGGGATCAGGAGCTTGGCGAGGGTTTCGCGCTCGGTCTTGAGATTGGAGAGCAGGAGACGCGCGGAGGCGGCTTCATCGCGATGCCGATTGGCGGCTTCGGCAGCGGCAGTGACTTGTTCTTCGGCCTCATGAATCTCGCGTTCGAGACGGGCGGAGCGTTCGGTGAGAAGGTGGCCTTTTTCCGTCGTCTCCTGGAGTTCGACGACGTCAGGCGCGCGGCCCTGGATGTCGCGCGTTTGCGCTTCGAGAGAGGCTGCTTGCTTTTCGAGGCGGGCCACGGCGTCGCGGCGTTCGGCGACGGCGGTGTCCAGTGACCGGCGGCGGGCGCGCTGTTCGGCGGCACGGTGCGTGATGTCGGCAAGTGATTTTTCGGCGGCGTCGAGCTTCTGTTCGAGATCGGTGAGTTCGGCGGCGGCTTTGTCTTCGGCGGCGACGGCGCCGTTTTCGGCCTCGATGAGGGTCGCCAAATCTTTTTCGAGACGGGCCAGAACATCGCGAGCTTCAGTTATGGCGTGCGTTTCGCGGGCGATGTCGCGTTCGAGCTGCGTCTGGCGGTTGACGAGTTCGTTCGTGCGCTGGCGGGCGCGCTCGGCTTCTTTTTCGAACGTCTCCTGTTCAATCTTGAGGCGGCCGAGAGCGGCGCCCTTTGCGGCTTCGGTATCGCGCAAGGGCGGCAGGTGTTCGGCGAGTTCAGCCTCGGCGCGCAGCGCGCGTGACTCGGTTTCGGTGGCGAGACCCAATCGCGCGGTTGCGTCGGTGAGGTTCTTCTCTTCCTGGTCGACAAGAGCTTGTGCTTCCGCCCACGAGAGATGGAAAACGAGCGCTTCGGTGCGGCGGATATCGCCAGAGAGTTCCTTGTAGCGGCGGGCCTGGCGAGCTTGGCGTTTCAGGCTTTCGATTTGAGACGAGAGGCCGCCCATGATGTCGCCGAGGCGGGCGAGGTTGTTCTCGGCGGCCTTGAGGCGCAACTCGGCTTCGTGGCGACGGCTATGGAGACCGGCGATGCCGGCAGCATCTTCGAGAACGCGGCGGCGCTGTTCAGGCTTGGCGTTGACGATCTCGGAGATCTGGCCCTGACGAACGAGCGCGGGCGAGCGCGCGCCGGTGGCAGCGTCCTCGAACAGGATCTTCACATCGCGGGCGCGGGCTTCCTTGCCGTTGATGCGGTAGGCGGAGCCGGCTTCGCGTTCGATGCGGCGCGTGATCTCGATGACGTCGTGATCGTTGAATTCGGCCGGCGCCTTGCGTTCGGCATTGTCGAGGAAGAGCGTGACTTCGGCAGAGTTGCGGGCCGGGCGGGTGTTGGTGCCGGAGAAGATCACGTCGTCCATGGCGGCGGCGCGCATCGACTTGTGCGAGGTCTCGCCCATGACCCAGCGGAGTGCTTCGAGAAGATTAGACTTGCCGCAACCGTTGGGGCCGACAACGCCCGTCAGCCCGGCCTCGACAATGAGGTCGGTCGGCTCGACGAACGATTTGAAGCCCAAGAGCCTCAGGCGGTTGATCTTCATTCGATTATGGTCTCGGACGCACGTGGGCGTTTCGAAATGCCAACAGTTGCCCCATGCAGATGCCAGTGCACCCGATCGAGGCGGCTCTGTCTAGCGCGCGGGGACCGCGTTCGCGGTGGCGGCGGGACGCCCGCTCAGGAGCGGATCGACCTTGCTGCGGATCTCGGCCATCGTCAGCGTGCTCTTCACCCGCTGGTTCTGGATGAAGAAATTCGGCGTTCCGATAATGCCGAGCGTGCGGCCCCGGTCTTTCACGCGCTTCAACGCGTCAATCATGGCCTGATTCTGCAAGCAGCGATCGAATTCGGGGCGCGTTACCCCCACCTGTGTCGCGACCGCGAAAATGGGATCAAGGCGGACCTCTTGAGAAACCCAGGAGGCCTGCTGTTCAAGGAACTTACCGTAGAGCGTGAAATACTTGTCGGGCGCGGCGCAGCGAAGCGCGATCGTGGCCGTGCCCGACGTTTTGCCGATCGGGAATTCACGCAGCACAAATCTGACTTTTCCGGTGTCGATGTATTCGCGCTTCAGTTGCGGGAACACGTCCCGGTGGAACGCGCGACAGTGCGGGCAGGTCAGCGACATGTATTTGATAATCGTAACCGGAGCGTCGTCGCGTCCGAGGGCCATCTCCGGCAGATCAGGGCTCGGGGCGATGACGTCGGCGAGCGTCGGGTTCTGGATGATCTGGCGTGCGCCGGCGGTGGGGTCGGGTATCTCGTTCAGCGCACCAATGCCGCTAGACGGGGCATCGGTCGTGACGGCGGCTGTCCCGGCGGAACTGCCGCCAATTGTCGGCGCTCCAGAGTTGGTGCAGGCCGCAAGCGCGAGGGCCGCGGCGAGCGGCACGAGGATAGTCAGACGATGACCTCGTGCCGCGCGCAGGCTCATTTCAGGAGCGGTTCCAATGTCTTGTCGAAGCCTTCGATGGTCGGCGGCTCGGTCAGCTTCTTACCATTGATGTAGAATGAGGGCGTGGCGCTGACGCCAAATGTTTCGGCGGCGCGTGTGCGAATGGCCGTCAGCTTGTCGAGAAGCGCCTGGTCGGTCAGGCACTTGTCGAAGCTTTCCTGGGTGAAGCCGGCCTGCTTGGCGATCTCGAATAGCTTCGGTGTGGGGTTTTCCTTCACGTAGGCCCAGTCGGCCTGGGTCTCGAACAGCGCGCTGATCATCGGCAGGGTCTTTTCGCCACCGGCGCAACGGGCGAGCATGGACGCTGCGAATGCGCGGGGATCGAGCGGGAACTCGCGGAACACGATCCGGACCTTGCCGGTGTCGACGTATTTCGTTTTCAGCTCCGGCAGCACCTTGGTGTGGAACTGCTTGCAGTGGCCGCAGGTCATCGAGGCATATTCGACAATCGTCACCTTGGCGTCGGGCTTGCCCATGACGAGGTCAGGCAATTCCGGCTGGTTCATCAAGGCTTCGACGGCAACTTCAGTGGGGCCGTCACCGGGTCGGGCAAGCAGGGGCTGCGTGGCAGCCGCGAGGGCCATCGCGCCGATGCCGCCGAGTGCGAGGGCCGCACGACGGTCGATGCTGAAAAGATTGAGAAAAGTCTTCACGGGCGGCTCCTGATCGATCCACTCTTGGCGCGTTCGACGCCTGATGGATGATGTTCAGGCCCGTAACACGCGGTCACTGCCGCATTAAGGCAAAAAGCATCTGAATGCCAACTGAATAGCCCGTAATGCGACCGGCGTGGTCAGGTGCGGCGGGTCGCGCCCCGCACGCCGGCTTCCATGCGAGCCAAGGCGCGGGCCAGCGGGTCGTCGGGCAAGGTCGCGTGCTGCGGCTGGGCCGCCGGTTTGGTCACCGATCGCGAGGCGGCAATCGCGTGGGCGGGCAACGGAGCCTGGAGGATGCGCAGTTCCGCAATCGCGCGGTAGCCGAAGTAGGCGTTGATGCGCTCGATTATCTGGCGGGCGCGGTATTCCACATCGAGCGCGCGGGCAGGATCGACGCGGAGGACGAGCGTGGCACCGGGGCGGGCGCCACTTTCTTGAGCGAGTTCAGCGGTCTCGAAGCCTTGCGGCCACTTTACGCGCTCGGGCGTGGTCCATTGCGCAAGGTCGGCGCCGGCGATGCGGGGCCAATCCATGATCAGGGAGGCTGTGGAAAAGCCGAACTTCTCGAATGCTTTACGGGTAAGCCCCGGCACAAACGCCCCAACGGACTTGCTTGCGGGTCCCCGGCCGCGTGACAGCGAGGGCCCAAGCCGCGCACGAACGATGGTGCCGCTCCAGGCGGGCGGGGGCGTGGTGTTGCGGTTCGGCTTCGCCATGCGTGGTGCCTCTTTTGGTGGCGCAAGGCGACACCGCTGTCGCGGAGCCGGCCGCCTTGCGCGGGACGTTCTTGGTGGCGCAAGGCGACTCCGCTGTCGTGGAGCCGGCTGCCGTGCGCGGGAGTGATTTGCGAAGTCGGTTTGCGCGGGACCGCGCGGTCATTACCCTATGAAAGCTGATTCGCGTTTGCAGCGAAGGGGGAGCGACGTGACGCTCGTGGCCCGAAAGCAACTGCCGCTCCGGCCGGCCGGCCCGGACACCGTCGATGCTTTGCTCGCGTGGTACGACGCGGAGCGGCGCGATCTACCGTGGCGCGCGCGGGGGCGGAAGAAACAAGACCCTTATCGTGTCTGGCTGAGCGAGATCATGCTGCAGCAGACGACGGTGAAAGCTGTCATTCCCTACTACGAAAAATTCGTGAAACGCTGGCCGACGGTCGGCGATTTGGCGGCAGCGCCACTCGACGACGTCCTCGCGATGTGGGCAGGGCTTGGCTATTATTCGCGTGCGCGCAATCTGCATCAGTGTGCGGTTGCCGTGGCGGCGCGGGTAGACGCGCAGTTTCCGCGGACCGAAGCTGAACTGCTCGAACTGCCAGGTGTCGGGCCATACACGGCGGCGGCGATTGCAGCGATTGCATACGGCGCGCCAGCGACGCCGGTGGATGGAAACATCGAGCGCGTGGTGTCGCGGCTGTTCGCGGTGACGCATCCGCTGCCGGGTGCCAAGCGCGAGATCAAGCGGCTGGCGGCGACGCTCACGCCGGCGAAGCGCGCGGGGGATCACGCGCAGGCGATGATGGATCTGGGCGCGACGGTGTGCACGCCGCGGCGGCCGTCATGTCTGATGTGCCCGCTGCAGCAGGATTGTCATGCGCATGCGCGCGGCATTGCCGAGACGCTGCCGAAGAAGGCGGCCAAGGCAGAGCGGCCGGTGCGGTATGGCACGGCGTTCCTCGTCTTGCGCGAGGATGGTGCGGTGCTCTTGAGGAAGCGCCCTGCATCAGGGCTACTCGGCGGCATGCTGGAAGTGCCGTCGACGGACTGGTCGGACACGTTGATGGCCGCCGACATGGCGATGGCCGGGGCGCCAGTACGCGCCGATTGGTGGCCGATGCCCGGCGGTGTGGTCCACGTCTTCACGCATTTCAGATTGGAATTGCAGGTTCTGCGCGCGATCGTGGCACCGGAAACGCCGCTGACGTTCTGGGCCGAGCCCGACCGGTGCCTTTGGGTGCCGCGTCGTGATTTGCACAAGGCGGCGCTGCCGTCCGTGATGCGCAAGATCATCGCGCATGCATTGAAAGAGCAGTGATCAGCCGGGTGCGCGCGGCGACATTCGTTCCAGCGAGATGCGGATGAGATCTGCCGTGCGCTCGACGCCCAGTTTTTCCTTGAGACGGGTGCAGGTGTTGGCGACCGTTTTGTACGCGATGCCGAAGGTGATCGCGATTTCATTGAGGCTCTTGCCTTCGCCGAGAAGTCGGAGAATTTCCGTTTCGCGATTGCTGAGCGAACTCAGCGGGTCGCCCTCTACGGGATTGAGAACCATGTCGCTGGCGAGGCGCTTATCGATATAGCGGCGGCCGGTCGATGCCGCCTTGACGGCTTCGATGAGTTCGTCAGCGCTGGCACTTTTGCCGACGAAGCCCAATGCGCCAGAACGCAGAGCGCGATTGGCGTAGGCCGGATCGGCATGCATGGAAAACATGACGACCCGGGCCTCTTGATCGGCGCTGCGCAGACGGGTGAGAAGTTCAAGCCCGCTGCCGCCGCCCAGATTGATGTCGAGCACGACGACGGCCGGCTTCTCGCGCATGTAAGCGTCGAAGCCCTCTTCGGCAGTGCCTGCTTCGGCGACGACGCTGTCGGGCAAAAGCGAGAGGAGGCGGCGGACGCCTTGGCGGACAATATCGTGGTCGTCGATGATCAGAAGCTTCATTGTCAGTTCAGTCTCATTGCAGTGTTTGAGTGGAGGGTGCGACGGGCGCTGCGCCGCCGCCGGAACCTTTGAGCGGGATCGAAACGCGGACCTCGACGCCTGTTCTCTCGAGGTTATCGACAATCGACAGATGACCGCCGAGCAGCTTCGTACGCTCTTGCATGCTGATGACGCCGAGGCTGCCAGAGTTGAGTGCGGCCGTGCGCGCGCCGCCGTCGTTGGTGACGATCGCTTCGATCGTTTCGCCGGTGGGCGAGCCGATGCGAATGGCAATGTGCTTGGGTTTTCCGTGCTTCAGCGCGTTCAAGACTGCTTCTCGCACGATCGCCAGAAGGGCAATGTCGATTTGCGGCTGCCAGGTTTTTCTGGGGGCGTCGAGGGTGAACTGGACACGGGGGTGCCGGGCCTTGAGGGGGGCCAGCATGTTTTCCAACGCGTTGGTGAGACCGAGATCCAAAACGAGGCCGGGGCGCAACTGCCAGAGGATTGATCGGACTTGTTCCTTGACCTGCGAGACGGCGTCTTGAATCGAGAGTGCGCGTTCCGTGAACTTCGGCTCGCTCTTTTTTTCAGCAAGGTCGCGGATCGTCGTCGCATCCACGTCGATGGAGAACAGGAGCGGGCCGACTTCATCGTGGAGGTCGCGGGCGAGGCTGGCGCGTTCCTCTTCCTGGACGGCTTCAAGCTGGGAGTCGAGCTTGCAGTTTTTTTCCTGCGTTTCGGCAAGTAGAGCAGACATGCGGTTGAAGCCTGCGGCGAGGCTTTGCAATTCCAGGGGGCCGGCGACGGGCAGTTGTTCACCGACCGCGCCTTTGCCTGTGCGTTCGAAGGCTTCAAGGAAGCGCGCGAACGGGCTCAACGCGTAGCCAAGCAGCGCGGAGAGGATGGCAAGCGTGAGCAGGCAGAAGAGCAGGATGGTGGTCAAGTGGAGGCGGACGTCGCTCCAGACTTCTCCGGCTTCGTTGCGCGGATCGGCGGTGACCAGGATGTGCTGCTGGAGTTGGGTTCCCGATGGCCAGTCGACGCGTGCGGTCAGTTCCCGAGGGGCCAGTGCGCGGTAGAACCAAGATGGCATTCCGCTCTGTACGGGGGCGGGTGTGGACGACTGGAGCGTCGTGCCGTCTGATCCTTTCAGTTCGACGCGGACGTGGCGGCTTGCATCAAAGGTGCGGACGAGGCGTCCGACCTGGCGCGATTCAGAAGGCGAGCCTTCGATGTCCTGCAGGGCGACGCGGATGGTCCGCTGAGCCGCAGACAGCGTGCTCTGCAATTCGACTTCGACCTTGTGCACCGCGTGCCAGTACGTCAGCACCGCGCTGACTGAGAGCGTGCTCATGAGAATGGCGGCAATGGCAAGGATGAGGCCGAGCCTCAAGGACACGCGCAAGGGATGGTCTCCGGAAAGTGTTACTTTGTTGCATTTTCCGGATGCGCCGCGCCACAGGGAAGTTTTCCCGATTTCTCAACTTTTCGTGGCTATTCGGCCGCCTCGACAAGGATTTCGCTGCGGGTCGCCGCCGATGGGGTCAGGCCCAGGCGTTCCTTGGCGGTTTCGCGCAGCGTATCGATGGAGGTGAGTTTTCCTTCGCGTTCGAAGTGCCAGAAGGTCCAGCCGTTGCAGGCGGACTTGCCCTGCGCGAAGGCGCCGACGCGATGGATCGAGCCCTGCATGCCGGGGAGGGCGACGGAGCCATCGGCCTTTACTTCGGCGCGGACGCGGCGGCGCTCGTCGAACAGCGGGCTGCCGGGTGGAAGCATGCCGAGTTCGATGATGGTGCCGAAGGGCACGCGCGGTTCGGCGCGTTTGGAGCGGACGGTTTCAAGCGCGCTTGTTTTCATGGTCTCGACCATGGCGATGCGCTCGCGGGCGGCGCGGGCATAGTCTTCGTCGCGCTCGATGCCGATCCAGCGGCGGCCGAAACGCTGCGCGACCGCGCCGGTGGTGCCGGTGCCGAAAAAGGGATCGAGCACGACATCGCCGACGTTGGTGGTGGCAAGCAGGATGCGGCCGAGCAGTGCTTCGGGCTTCTGCGTGGGATGGGCTTTGCGACCGCCGTCGTCCTTCAGGCGCTCGGGGCCGGCGCAGATCGGATAAAGCCAATCTGAGCGCATCTGGATGTCGTCGTTGAGAGCCTTGAGGCTTTCATAGTTGAACGTGACGCGGGATTTCTGATCACGGCCAGCCCAGATGAGCGTTTCGTGCGCGTTGGTGAAACGCTTGCCGCGAAAATTCGGCATCGGGTTCACCTTGCGCCAGATGATGTCGTTCTGGATCCAGAAGCCCAGATCCTGCAGGGCGACGCCGAGGCGGAAGACATTGTGATAGGAGCCGATGACCCACATCGCGCCGTCGGGTTTCAGAATGCGGCGACACTCGCTGAGCCAGGCGCGGCAGAACTGATCGTAGGCGGCGAAGGAGGAGAACTTGTCCCAATCGTCATCGACGCCATCGACGCGCGTGTTGTTGGGGCGGAGGAGTTCGGAGGCGAGTTGCAGATTGTAGGGCGGGTCGGCAAAGACGAGGTCGACGCTTTCGGAAGGCAGCTTGCGCAGTTCCTGGATGCAATCGCCGACGAGGACGCGGTTGGTCTCGATGCCGGCTGGAACGCGACGCTTAGAACGCATGACTGGACCTACTCGAACAAAATGCTGACGCCACACACTGGCCCGTTCCCCGTGCAGATGCGCAGGGTGGAGACGGACTACGGTAAACGAAATCTGACCAGGGAGGGTTAATTGAACGTTACCGCAGCGGTCGAAGACTCGTTGCGGTTTTTGTTGAAGGAAGGGCGAGCGAGCGTTGCGGAAGCAAGGCTGGGGGGCAAGCGACTGAGCGGACTCGCAAAAATAAAAACGAGGCCGCCGATACCAGCGACCCCGCTTCTGCGCGAATTTGCGTTTCGCGTGGCCTACTTTTTCTTTTCGACTTCTTCTTCGACGACAGCACCGGAGACGGGGTTGAAATACACTTCAACCTGATTGCCGTCTTTGTTGTAGCCGTAGATCTCGTAGCAGTTGCCCTCGACCTTGAAGACTTCGGCCTTGTAGCCGAGTTCGGTCGCCTTCGCCTTCATGGCCTCTTCCGAAAGCCACTTGTCCTTCGGCTCCTTGGTGCATTCGGGGCTGGCCAGCGCGGGAGCGGCAGACAGCAGCGTGCCGGTGAGAAGCGCAAAAAGCGGCAGGGTCGATTTCATGTATGGATCCTTTCTTGGAAGGTTGCCCGGGTGAAACGCGCTTCACCTAATTGCGTTCAATGGCGCCTTCAAGACAGGGTTCAGTCGGTCCTATAGGTCAGCTGGGCGGGCGGCGGATCGAGCGGGCCGCCGTCGACCGGACCGGAGGGGTGCGCTGGCTTTTCTGAAGATTTGGCGCGCTCGGATTCCTCATTCAGGACCATGAGAATCGGGGTCAGGCCGTCGACGTCGACGACGCGGAAGACCTCGACGTCCCGGCGGGCTTCGGCGCTCCATCCGGCGATCGTCAGGGCGCGCTCGGCTTTGGAGAAGAGGCCGTGATTGCGCAGCGGATCGGCGGTCATGAATTCCTGATCTTTTTCGGAAAGTGCGACGTTGCCGCGGCTTTCGATTTCCTTGATCCAGTTCTTGCGGATCTCGGTCAAGTCGGTGTCGCTCGCCTGGCTTTCTTCTTCCTTCAAGACGTCGAGTTCCGTCTTGCGTTTCCAGATTTTCCAGCGGCGCTGCCACAGGCTCAATTTCTGCGGCCATCGTACGAGATCGAGGTCGCTGAAAACGCCGGCGAGCTGATTGATGGCGAGTGCGCGCTGGGACTCGATCTGATCGTCGGCGTTGGCGCTGTAGAGGTTGGGGATGACGAAATAGGACGCCTTGTTGTGGTGGATGAAATGGCGGCGCAGCCATTCGATGCCTGCGCGGTCGTCGGTGCGGGTCAGGACCGTGCGGATGGCTTCGCGGATCTGATGGATGACTTCGCCCGATGGACGCAGCGTTGCGGCGGGCGGCGGGTTGAGGATGGCCAGGGCGAGAAGGCCGAGATCGACGCCGATGGTGGCGAGTAAGGCTATGAGATCGCGGCCAGTGATCGGATCGCCCTCGGTGGTGTGGGAGAATGGGCGTTGAAAGCCGGAGCCGACGTAAGCGACGAGGCTCGATGAGTAGGCACCGATGTTTTTCCAGAGATTCTTGACTGCGTTGGCGACGCCGGCCGGGCCTTCGCTGAAGGCGGCCTCGCGCAATTTGATTTCGGCGGGCTGGTCGGCCTGATCGGCGGCCTGGTTGAGGCGCTCGGCCAGAGTCGGATCGAAGCAGGAGAAGCCGGGGCGCATGGGAGGGATGAGCACCGACTTGGCCAGCGCTCGCATTTCAGCGGCTGTCGATTTGCCGAGTTCATTCGAGCGGGCCGCGATATTGCGTGCCTTGCCGCGGATGTCGGAGGCCCTGGCTTCGAAGGCGCGCTGGCGCTCTTCGATCGTTCCGCCTTCCAGTGTGGAAGCGGCGGCTCGCAACTCCTCGACATCGACGCGGACGGGTTCGAGCCAGGCACGGGTCATGCCGTCGCGCAAGGTCGCGACACTGTCGCGAACGCTGACGCGGGCGTTGTAGAGCGGCCCGCGGCCAGCGCCTGAGGATTTGCCGCAACTGCCGCCGCTGGTTTCCTCGCGCGTCATCTGGCCGTCGGACCAAGTCACGACGTTGTCGAGTTGCGCTTTCACGGCGTCGAGACGGGCGGCAATGGCGGACGAGGCGTCGCGCGCATCTTCCTGCAGGCCGGCGAGACCGGTGCGGGTTGCTTCCTCGCCCGAGATCAGGCTCCACCAGAAGCCGTAGCCGAAGCCGATCGACCATACGGCGAGGAAGGCATACATCACGAACATGACGAGGCGGTCTGTGAATTTGCGCTTGGCGCCGAACATTTCGCGCAGGGCGAGCCACATCAGGAACGTGAGCGCCACGACGACGCCGATGACGAGGACGTCGTTGGAGACGGACATGCCTTCGCTGGGGGTGGCGGACGTTTGCGAGACGCCGACGATGAAATCGCGCATGCCGTGCCAGGTGGCATAACCCGACAAGAGCAGAAGCATCAGCGAGGCGATGCCGATGAGCGTATTGCGGCCGAGCACGTAATAGAAGGCGCTTCTGATGGACGTGATCACGCCACCTTCGCCGCTGCCGATCGACGCCATGACAATCCCCCCGGTACGCACTTGACGCAGCCGAATTACAACACTTTCAGCACGTTGTCCGGGTCTACCCGGCCACAGTGGTGTTGATTCAGGCCCAGACGTCAGTTAGGCGGGTTCTTCGACGAGGCCAAGCGCGAGCTGGATCGGACGGAAGGAGCGGCGGTGCAGCGGACAAACGCCGAGGCGGCCAAGGGCGTCTTTGTGCTCTGGTGTTCCGTACCCTTTATGGCGCGCAAAGCCGTAGCCGGGATATTCCCGTTCGAGCGCTATCATCAGCCGGTCGCGGGTGACTTTGGCGACGATCGATGCGGCGGCGATCGACAGGCACTTCGCATCGCCCTTGATGATCGTGCGGGTTTCGCACGCAAGACGCGGCGCGCGGTTGCCGTCAACGATCGCGAGTTTGGGTTTCATGGTGAGGCCACGGGTGGCTTCGGACATGGCCCAGAGGGTGGCGTTGAGGATATTGTCGCGATCGATGCGGCCGACGTCGGCGATGCCGGTGGCGATGACGGCGCCGCTTTCAACGATACGGCGGAAGACGATCTCGCGGCCGTCCTCGTCGAGGGCTTTGCTGTCGTCGATGCCGGTCGGGATGTTGTCAGGGTCGAGGATGACCGCGGCGGCCACGACGGGTCCGGCCCAGGGGCCGCGTCCGGCTTCATCGATGCCTGCAATCGGGCGGCGCCCAAGGGCCAACTCGGTGGCTTCCAGCTCGAAGGTCGGCTTGATCCGCGAATCATCGATTTTCATGTGAAAATCGTCGGGCGGACCCTCAATGGTGTCAAAGCAGCAGGCGGCGATGTCCACAGTGGCGTCGGCCGCGGCTTCGAATGCCGCAGCGACGTTTGCGGAGCCGTGGTGACAGGCGGGCCCTGAGCCGTTAAGCGGTGTGGCCATGCTGCACATCAACGACCTGACTTTTCACATCGAGGGAAAGCGCATCTTCGATGCGGCGACCGCGGGCATCCCGACGGGGCACAAGGTCGGCCTCGTGGGTCGCAACGGAGCCGGCAAGTCGACCCTGCTGAAGCTCATCACAGGCGATCTCAATCCCGACGACGGCAGCATCACGATGACGCGGGGAGCGCGCATCGGTTATGTGGCTCAGGAGGCGCCGGGTGGAGACAAGAGCCTCATCGACTGGGTGCTCGATGCCGATACCGAGCGGGCGGCGCTGCTGGCCGAAGCCGAGACGGCGACGGATGCCAATCGCATCGCCGACATCCAGGTTCGTCTGACGGACATCGACGCCCATTCGGCGCCGGCGCGGGCGGCTACCATTCTGTCGGGCTTAGGCTTCGACCATGCGGGCCAGCAGCGGGCGTGCCGGGAATATTCCGGCGGATGGCGGATGCGCGTGGCGCTGGCCGCGGTTCTGTTCCTCGAGCCGGAGATCCTGCTGCTGGACGAGCCGACGAACTATCTCGATCTCGAAGGCACGCTGTGGCTTGAAAGCTATCTGAAGAGCTACCCGCATACGGTTCTGATCGTCAGCCACGACCGCGATCTTTTGAACTCGGTGCCGGGCGCCATCCTGCATCTGGAGCGCGGCAAGCTCACGCTCTACTCGGGTGGGTATGATGATTTCGAAGAATCGCGGCGGGAAAAGCAGCGGCTCGAACTCAAGCTGAAGAAGAAGCAGGACGAGGACCGGCGGCGCATCCAGGCATTCATCGACCGGTTCAAGGCGAAGGCGACGAAGGCCAAACAGGCGCAGAGCCGGGTGAAGGCGCTGGCCAAGATGCAGCCGATCGCGGCGCAGATGGAAGACCGCGTCGTGCCGTTCTTGCTGCCGAACCCGGAGAAGATGCTGGCGAGCCCGCTGCTCAGGATGGAGAACGCGTGCGCGGGGTATGAACCGGGCAAGCCGATCCTGTCGGGGCTGAACCTGCGGCTCGATCAGGATGACCGGATTGCGCTGCTCGGGCAGAACGGAAACGGCAAGTCGACGTTCGCCAAGCTCTTGGCGGGGCGGCTGGCGCCGCTCACCGGGAATGTGTATGGCGCGAACCGTGTGACGGTCGGATATTTCGCGCAGCATCAGCTCGACGATCTCAATCCGCAATCGACGCCATACGACTACATGGTGAAACTGATGCCGGATGCGACGGAGGCGCAGAAGCGCACCAAGCTCGGCACGTTCGGTTTCAGCGCGGACAAGGCGGATACAAAATGCTCCCACCTTTCAGGCGGTGAAAAGGCGCGACTGCTGCTGGCGCTCACTGCATTCCATGCTCCGCATCTCCTCATTCTCGATGAGCCGACGAACCATCTCGATATCGACAGTCGCGAGGCGCTGATCCATGCACTGGCAGAGTATGAGGGCGCGGTCATCTTGATCAGTCATGACCGGCATCTCGTGGAGGCAACCGCGGACCGGCTGTGGATCGTGAAGGGTGGCACCGTGTCGGTTTATGACGGCGACATGGAGAGCTATCGGGCCGAGCTCTTGTCGGAACGCGGCGCGGGCACGCGAGGGGCGTCGCAGGGCGGTGATGCGGGCGATGGGCGCAGCGATCGCAGTGCGCAGCGCCGCGCATCGGCGCAGAAGCGGCAACAGTTGGCTCCACTGAAGAAGACGATGCAGGACGCGGAAAAGCGCGTCGAAAAGCTGACGGCTGAATTGGCAAAGCTCGATGCTTCGCTGGGAGATCCCGCGCTGTATGCTGATCCTCAGAAGGCGCAAAAAATCACCTTGGAACGGGGCCAGATTGCGAAGGCGTTGATTGCTGCGGAAGAAAATTGGCTGACCGCGACCGCCGCGTTCGAAGAGGCGGAAAAAACGCAGGATGATGCCGTCGCGTGAGGCGCGCGGATGACTGTGTCACTCACCGTAGACAACTTTGATCAAGCGCAAAATTATGACAGCGCGCCGTGATCGGTCAGCGCATTGAAAACGCCGCAGCTTGTCCGTGAACGCATGTGGAATAGCGCGTGCCTTACACATTTTTTGATGGGTCAACGGCCGCGTGTTGAGGTATCACATCGCCGTGGTGAGCTGGCTGGTCCGGTCGTGCGGGGCGCACCGACTGTTCTGAATCGGAGAGGGCTCGGAACAGTTCGATCGGCCAGCTTCCACCGCACTCTCAAACACAGCGCTGACACCAATGAAAAGAGCGGCATCTTTTTCAAGATGCCGCCCTTCAAGCGTTGCTGGTCGTTCGGCGTTGTCCGGCTCAGGCGTTACCCGTCTGCCCGTCGGTTTCGGGCAGCAGGCTGACCTCGAGGCGCACGCGATCGCAGGCAACCTTCGGGATCTTGCCGCGGCCCTTGGACTTCACGAGCACGACGATGCCGAGGTCGGAGAGGCGGGCGAGTGTGCGCGTCAGGCTGGCCTTCGGGCGGCCGGAGAGGCGGGAGAGTTCGGCCAAGGTCTTCGGCTCGGCCGTGCGGATCATCTTGAGCAGCTTGAGGTTGCGGTCCGAGAGGAGCCGCATCAGTTTTTCAGGCTTTTGGCGCTTCGGAGCGGCGCCGTGGGTCCCGTTGGTGCCATTCGTGCCGATATGAGCCGCGGCCACGGGGGCCTTGGCGGTCTCGGCGAACTCAAAGTGGAGCGTCTTCCCGTCGTCCATCTTGTCCATCGCGTCTGGCGGGCGCCGGTCCAAGCCGGCGGATCATTCCGAAAGTGCGGTCTCTTGCAGCGCCCATTTTGGTTTGCGTCTACATTGGAAACGGCAGGAGTGACCGCTAGGATCACCTGACCTCGGTCAATTTTTCTTATCGCAGGTTGGGCTGAGTTGACACTCGGGGTTGCCGCGGCGCGGTGGCCGCCTCAGCCAGAAATGCGTGAGAAATCAGCGACATTGAGGGTTGCGGCGCGGATTTCGGACAGCAGTTTGAGCCGATTGGCGCGCAGGGCCTGATCAGCAACATTGACAGTGACCTTCTCGAAGAAGGCGTCGACTGGGGCCCGCAACTCGGCCAGCGCGTTCATGGCGCCGGTGAAGCTCTCGACGTTGATGGCGGCGGCGGTGTCGAACTTGGCCTTGGCGATGGCGGCTGCAAGCGCGCGTTCGGCCGGCTCGGCGAGGAGGTCGCCGTCGGGATCGCCGGAGAAGGTGGTCTTATCCTTCTTTTCCTCGATGGCGAGGATGTTGGAGGCGCGCTTGACGCCCGCGAGCAGGTTGGCGCCGTCGTCGGTTGCGAGGAACGCGCCCAGGGCTTCGACGCGCTTGACGATGAGGGCCAGATCGTCCTGACCGGGTAGCGCGAACACGGCGTCGATCAGATCGTGGCGCGCGCCTTTTTCCTTCAGGTGAACCTTGAGGCGGTCGGCGAAGAAGGCGAGGAGGTCATCGGACCTTGATCAGCTCTCAGACGCTTTTCAATCATGCTGTCAATTCTTGACGCGTCCTGCTCCGTCGCGGCTTCTGCATCAGATGTCAATGTCGATTCTGCTAGCGTCGGTACGATTTCAGAATTGCCGATTCCAATATTGCTCGGAAGCCGATCGCTTGCATCCGTGAGTGGCGCATTGGCAATCGCAGATCGTTTTCGAGGACGATGCGGATGATGCCGAGGGCGGCGCGGCGGAGTTGGTAGGGGTCGCCGGAGCCGGTGGGCTTTTCGCCGATGGCCCAGAAGCCGACGAGCGTGTCGAGTTTGTCGGCGAGTGCGACGGCGATGGCGACGCTGTCGCCGTCTTCTTCCTTCGGCACGACGTCGGTGGGGCCCTTGGGCTTGTAGTGGAGTTCGATGGCGCGGGCGATTTCAAGCTTGGTGCCGGCCTTTTCCGCATAGTAGCGGCCCATCAGGCCCTGCAATTCGGGGAATTCGCCGACCATGCCGGAGACGAGATCGGCTTTGGCGAGCTGGGCGGCGCGGCGGGCGTCCTGCGGATCGGCATCGACGGCGCCAGCGATTTGCGCGGCCAGTTCAGCGATGCGTTCGACGCGATCTTTTTGCGTGCCGAGCTTCTCGTGGAAGGTGATGCCGGCGAGGTCGTTCGCCATTTCATCGAGCGGCTTCTTGAGATCCTGGTCCCAGAAGAACTTCGCATCAGACAGACGCGCGCGGATGACTTTCTCGTTGCCGGAGATGATCTGCGCGCCGCCGTCGGTGGCGGTGAGATTGGAGACGAGAATGAATTTGTTGGCGAGCTTCTTCGATTTGGGATCGCGCAGGGAGAAGCACTTCTGGTGCTGCTTCATGGAGGTCGTCAGCACTTCGCCTGGGACTTCGAGGAAATCCTGATCGAATTCGCCCATGAGCACGACAGGCCATTCGGTGAGGCCCGCGTTTTCGGCGACGAGGGCTTCGTCTTCGACGAGTTGGAGCTTGGCGGCCTTGGCGGCGGCGTGGGCTGCTTCGCTGATGGTGGCCATGCGGGCGGCGGGGTCGAGCATCACCTTGTGGGCAAGGAGCTGGGCTTCGTAGTCAGCGAACGACTTGACCTTGAATTGGGTGTTGCCATGAAAGCGGTGGCCGCGCGTGGACTGGCCAGCCGTGATGCCCGCGATTTGGAACGGGACCACTTTGCCGTCGAGCAGGCAGATGATGGAGTGCAGCGGACGGATCCATTGGAAGGTGCCGGAGCCCCACCGCATGGATTTCGGCCAGGGGAATTTGGCCAGCACAGTGGGGACGACCTCGGCCACGATCTCGGCGGCCTTGCGGCCCGGCTTTTCGATGCGCGCGAGGTAGTAGTCGCCTTTCTTCTCATCGTTGACGATTTCGGCTTCGTCGATGGAGGCGAGGCCGGCGGCCTTCAGAAATCCGGCGAGGGCCTGTTCGGGGGCTCCGACGCGGGGGCCTTTGCGCTCGTCGCAGATGGCGGGCGAGATGTGCGGTAGGCCTTCGATGACCAGGGCGAGGCGGCGCGGGGTGGAGTAGGCGCGGGCGCTGGAGAAGGTCAGCCCGGCGGCCGTCAGACCGTCTCCGACGAGGCGCTTCAGGTCCTCGCTCGCGCGCACCTGCATGCGCGCGGGGATTTCCTCAGAGAAGAGTTCAATCAGCAGTTCGGACATGAGTTCTCAGCAGCTCTGGCGTGTGACCCCGTCTCATTAGGCGAGGACCACATACGCGGCAAGCTCTGGCTGTGTGGGGCAGGGCCTCAAGTTAGGGCGTGGGAGCGGCCGGGGCGGGTTCGGCAGCCTTTTCCGTCGTCGCTTGATTGACGACATCAAGGACCTGCTGGCCGATGTCGTCGAGGGCCCCCGTAGTGAAGAGATAGCCGATCCCGACGGCGCAGAGCACCACATAGAACAGGAACACGACGCCGTTGCGACGCAGAAAGAGTAATCCGAGCAGCAGGAGCGGAAGGGCGAGCGCGAGCACGCCGGCAATCGTCGGTGTCATGTGATGGTCTCCCCAAGATGGACCGCGCTTATGGCGCGCGTGTCGCACGCCGTTCTAGCGGCTTTGGCAGAGCGAGCATAGAGCGGGGATGGAGATAACGGTCAGCGGGCTTTGCGGCGTGCCGGGCTCGCGCGCCCCGAGATGGGTTCAGCATAAAGTTCGAGGCGGTGGCCCGTGAGGCGGTAGCCGAGGCGGCGGGCGATCTCCGTCTGCAAACGCTCGATATCGTCGGAGCGGAATTCGATGACCTTGCCGGTGGTGATATCGATCAGGTGGTCGTGATGCTCGCCGGTCGCCCGCTCAACGCGTGCGCGGCCGCCTTCGAATGTATGCGTTTCGACAAGGCCAATGTCGGCGAACATGCGCAGGGTGCGATAGACGGTCGAGAGCGCGATGCCGGGATCGATGGCCGCGGCGCGGCGGTGGATTTCGATGATGTCGGGGTGGTCATGGGCCGCGGAGACGACATCGGCGATGACGCGGCGCTGGCCGGTGAGCCGGCGGCCGTTCTTGCGGCACAGGTCTGCGAGATCGGCGGTTTCGGGCATGCAGATGTTCCGGCAAATGCAGCGTGCGGTTCGCAGATGGGCGGCGATGCGGGCATACGGGTTGACGTTTGCGCCCATGCAGTCCAGTCTTATCGCACCTGCAAATCATTTGCAATAAGGACGATGCCGGAATGGACCATCGATGACTTTGGTGCCGGGTTCAGAGCATCCGATATCGACCGAGCGCGACAGCGGCTGGCAGCGTGGGCGTGGTGAGCCGTCGTTAGTCGACGTCTTTCGTTCGATCGCGGTGTCGCCGGGGGCGTCGCCGTGGCGGAAGTTTCTGGCGTTTCTCGGTCCCGGATATCTCGTGGCCGTCGGTTACATGGATCCAGGCAACTGGGCCACGTCGCTCGCGGGTGGGGCGCAGTTCGGCTACACGCTGCTCGCCGTTGCGCTGATATCGAACATCATGGCGATCATCCTCCAGTCGTTGTGCGCGCGGCTTGCTGTGGGATCGGGGCGCGATTTAGCGCAGGCGTGCCGGGATGGGTTTCCGCGCTGGGTGTCGTGGCCGCTGTGGCTGCTTGCCGAACTGGCGATCTGTGCGACGGATCTTGCCGAAGTCATCGGCACGGCGATCGGGCTGCAACTGCTGTTCGGTATTCCCCTCGAGGTCGGCGTGTTGATTACGGCGCTCGATGTGTTCCTGATCCTGTGGCTGCAAAGCCGTGGGTTTCGAAAGATCGAGGCCTTCATCATCACGCTGCTTGGTGTGATCGCGGTGTGTTTTGCTATTCAGATCGCGCTGGCTGATCCGGATTGGGGGCAGGTTGTCGGCGGGTTTGTGCCGACGACGGAGATCATCTCAAATCCCAACATGCTGTATCTGGCGCTCGGTATCATCGGCGCGACCGTGATGCCCCATAACCTCTATCTGCATTCGGGCATTGTGCAGACGCGGGCGTATGGCAGCTCGCTGCCGGAGCGACGAGAGGCCCTGAAGTATGCGACGCTCGATTCAACGGTCGCGCTGATGTTTGCGCTGACGATCAATGCCTCGATCCTGATCCTGGCGGCGGCGACGTTTCATGTCGCGGGTGAGACGCAGGTTTCGGAACTTGGCCGGGCGCATGAACTGCTGCAGCCGCTGTTGGGCGCGTCCATTGCGCCGTCGCTGTTTGCGATTGCGCTTTTGTGCTGCGGGCTCAATTCGACCGTGACAGCGACGATGGCCGGTCAGATCGTGATGGAAGGCTTTATCGATATCAAGCTGGCCGCGTGGCTGCGGCGGCTGGTGACGCGGCTCGTGGCCATTATTCCAGCGGTGATCGTGATCCTGCTCTATGGCGAGAGCCACGCGGGCAAGCTGCTGATCCTGTCGCAGGTCGTGCTGAGCTTTCAGCTGCCGTTCGCGGTCATCCCGCTCGTGATGTTTACCGCATCGAGGGCAAAGATGGGCGAACTCGTTGCGCCGTACTGGCTGACGGCGATGGCGGCGGTGATCGCCATTGTGATCGTGGCGCTGAACGTGAAGCTGCTGGTGGATGTGTTCAGCGGCGGCTGATCCGTGTCATGGAGCCGGCGTGGTGGTGGCCGGCGGTGTGGCCGGAATCGAGCCTGTGGTGACGCCGCTTTGTTCAGGCGAGGTTCCGACCTTGGCGAGGCCGCTGTTGCGGTCGAGGATGCCGAACCATTTGTCCTCGGGAAGCAGGCGCTGGTTGAGGCCCGCCCAAAGATTGCGCGACGACATCCCGTCCATGAATGTTTTTGTCGAGGGCGTGATGGTCATGATGCCAATTGCGGCGGCGAGCATACCAAGCGACGCATAGGGGTAGCGGCGGTCGAACAGCTTGAGAGCGGTGCCGAATGAGGCCTTCACGCGCGTGTCCATGACATCGACGGAATACATCTCGTCGAGGATCAGGTGCGTGAGATAGCCCAGGAACAGGAACGCCGCGCCGAGCCATGCGACACCTTCGTGGCGGCCGAGCACATAGTAGAACACGACCGCGGTCGCGCCAGCGGAGAAGATCGCGGCAAGGATCGAGTGCCAGATGCCGCGATGAATGGAAAGATGGTGGAAGGCCGAGTGCAGTCCGTAGCGGAACAAGACGAGCGTGCCGAGCCAGAGGATCCAGAGTTCGGCGATCGAGAATTTCGTGGCGAAGGTGAACAGGACCGCGAACGAGAAAAAGATGCCAAGACCGGAGAACATCGCCTTGCTCGGGCGTGAGTCCTTCAAGTCGATGTCGGGGAGGATCGAGCCTAGGACGCCGGCCATTGTGACCGCGATGAGGTTTTCGGGAGCAACGACGTCGGCGGCGAGCGTGAGGGTGGCGAGCGCACCGGACACCACCGTGCCGACGGCAATGTGGGTCGTGAAATTGGCCATGGTCGCCCTCCTGACGTGTCGATCGTCCTTCCGATCAGATTCTCAGGGCTGCGGCGATAGCTGCGTCCGGCGCCGATGTGGAAAAACCACTTCGACACAACGGGCTTGGCGGCGGCGGCAGGGCGTGCCACAGGGTGCCGATCAACACGGGCGGCAGATTTCCAATGAGCGGCATTCACGATCATGCCCACGGCAACGGTCTGGTTGGCCGGACCGCGATGGCGACCATCGCCGTGGCTTTCGTGGTCATGGGCTTGAAGTACGTGGCGTACTGGAAGACCGGCAGCGCCGCGCTCTACTCCGATGCGCTCGAAAGCATCGTGAACGTCCTGACGGCGGTGGCGGCGCTGATCGCGGTGCGCGTAAGCGCCATGCCGCCGGACCGCAAGCATCCATTCGGGCATCATAAGGCAGAGTTTTTTTCGGCGGTGCTCGAAGGCGCGCTGATCGTTTTGGCGGCGTTCCTGATCTTTCAGGAAGCCTACGAAGCATGGCGCAATCCGCGAACCTTGACGGAGCCTGCGCTGGGATTGGCCATCAACGGTGCGGCGGCAGCGATCAATGCCGGATGGGCGGGATACCTGATCTCGCGCGGACGGGCGTGGAAATCGCCGGCGCTGACCGCCGGCGGATGGCACATCCTTACGGATGTGATCACGTCGGTCGGCGTGCTGATCGGGCTGCTGCTGTCGCTGTGGACGGGGATCACGCAACTCGATCCGCTGTTGGCTGCGTTTGTCGGCGTCAACATCCTGTGGGCGGGATATCACATCATCTCGACGTCGATTTCGTCACTGATGGACGAGGCGGCGAGCACTGAGGATCAGGCGGAGATCCGGGCGGCCATCCAGGATTGCGGCGAGGGCGCTATTCAGGCGCACGATATCCGGACGCGGCATGCAGGGCGGGTGATGTTCATCGAATTTCATCTCGTGGTGCCGGGCACCATGACAGTTCTGCAGTCGCACGATATCTGTGACCGCATCGAAGCGGCGCTGAAGACGCGCATTCCCGGTTCGCAGGTCGTTATTCATGTGGAGCCGGACCACAAGGCGAAAGCCAAGGATGTGGTGCCGGTCAACCGTTAACGCTATCGATCTATGTAGCGACGCCTGTTCCCGCCGGTACAGTCTTGTTTTATGTTTCAGGCTATTGTGGCTCTCAAAGCTGTTTCTGCGAGGGAGTGCGTCATGCGCCGCCTGACTGCTGCTGCCGTCGTTTTTTCGATTTGCCCGGGGCTGGTGGCTGGACCTGTTCTGGCTGCCGGAGGCGATCCGATCGGAGCGACGCTGTCCGTCGTCGATATCGTGACGGCGGCGTACAACCGCGACACGCGAACGCTCGCAGCCGGAGACGGTGTGCGCCAGAACGAACTCATCGATGTGAGCAAAGATGGTTCGACGGAATTGAAGCTCAACGACGAGACGAAGCTGGCTCTCGGTCCGGGCGCGAAGCTGATGCTCGATAAATTCGTCTACGATCCGGACAAAGCGACTGGCGATATCGGTGTCGATCTCGTCGAAGGCGCGTTCCGGTTCATGACAGGCGTGGCAAAGAAGCCGAGCTACGTGGTGAAGGTACCGCGCGCGTCGATCACGGTGCGGGGTACGATCTTCGATGTCTATGTGCAGACGGATGACACGAGTTGGCTCCTGCTGCACGAAGGTGCGGTGACAGTATGCGACGAGCGCGGGCGGTGCCGCGATCTGGACGAACCGGGCAAGCTCATTCAGATCACGAGTGCAGGTGATGTGCGGCCGCCGGCAAATTGGGCGAAGATCGACAAGGCGGTACTGCCGCCGCTCGATAGCGCGTTTCCGTTCGTGAAGAAGCCGCCGGCCATCGATCCCAATCCTGTTTTCACGCCGGAAACGCTGATCAAGCTCGGCGCGCTCGATCCGGATGTGCGGCCGCCGCGCCGGGTGAAGGATGACCCGCCGCCGCGTCGCACGAAGAAGCCGAAAACGGAAAAGGCCGAGGACAAGCCAGCCAAGAAGAAGCCGGTCAAGGTTGCCACGCCGTCGAAGGAAAAACCTAAGAAGACGCGGCGTGCGAGCAATGACGATGCTGCCGGGAAGGCTGCCCTGGGACTGGCGATCGGTGTTGGCATCGGCATCGGCGTCGGCAGAATGGGCGGCGGTGGCGGCCGGCGTGGCGGTGATAATGGCGGGGGTGGGCGGATGCCGTCGCCCAGAATGGAAACTCCGCGCTAGACAAGTTTAGAGCGGAAGGCGCTGTTCGGCGGCTTCCAGCAGCGGCGCAGCATCAAGCACTCCAAGCGAACGAGCGGCGACGATGTGGCGGCGGGCGGCGGGTACGTCGTTCGTCGCCATCGCTTGCGCGAACTCCAGGACGTGTCGTTTCAGGTCCTCCCAACGCGGGTGACGGGCGGCGGTCTCGTCGCCGACGAGTGCAAACAGCTTTTCGCCGCGATCCTTGCCGCGCAAAGCCGTGGTGGTGATTTCGACGATGGCGAAGTCGGCGGCGTCCGCCGCGGTCTGCTCGCCGATGATGATGGGCGTGCCGTACGTCTTGGTCGTCTCTTCGATGCGTGAGGCGGTGTTCACGACATCGCCGAGGACGGAATAGTCGAAACGCTGCGGCGAACCGACATTGCCGACGACACAGGCGCCGGTGTTGAGGCCAATGCCGATCCGGATGGGCTCGGTGTTCTCGCCGCGTTTTGCGTTCATGGCGACGATGGAGGCTTGCATCGCAAGTGCCGCGCGGCAGGCCTGGCGTGCGTGGTCGGGATCGGTCAGCGGCGCATTCCAGAAGGCCATGACGGCGTCGCCCATGAACTTGTCGATGGTGCCGCGATGGGCGAGGATTTCGTCCGCGAGCGGGGTGAAGAGCTTGTTGATGAAGCGGACAAGCTCTTCGGCTGTCATGCCTTCGGAGAGGCGCGAGAAACCACGGACGTCTGCGAAGAGGAGCGTGACGTCGCGCAGGTCGCCGCCCAGCTTGAGGCGATCGGGCGTGCGGGCGAGTTCTTCCACGACGGTCGGCGAAACGTAATAACCGAAGGCGGAACGAATGCGGGCGCGGTCGGCCTCGGAGCGAACGTAGTTCGTCAGCGAGCCGACGAGGTAGACGGCGAGCAGGGCGAGGGATGGATAAACCGGATCGATGAGCAGGCCGTCGCGGTAGGCGAACCAGGATAAGGCGACGACGCCGGCAATGGCGGCGACGGTGAGGATGGCCGCGGCAACCGCGCCGGAGGTTGCGATGTAGCGGGCAACGGTTTGCGAGCGCGCGATCAGCGCAGCCGACAAGAGACCGGCGACCGCGAGAAAGACGAGTTCGGCGCCTGTGGCCCAGGATGGGCGGACGAGATGATCGCCGGTGAGCATCTGCTCCAGTGCCTGGGCGTGGATCTCGACGCCGGCCAGCGCAGGCACCAGCGGCGTGGTGCGCAGGTCCATGAGCCCCGTGGCGCTGGTGCCGATGAAAATGAAGCGGCCTTCGATTTCGGATTTGTCGACCCGGCCTGCGAGAAGATCCCGGGCAGAAATGCTGCGGCGCGGATCGGGCGGGGCGAACTTGAGCCAGAGTTCGCCTTGCGCGTCGGTGGGCAGGATGACTTCACCGGCGCGAATGCTGTCGATGCCGGTCTGCTCGCCGAAAGAGAGGATGCCGCTGGCGCCCGATGAGCGGACGAGGATCGTGGTGCCGGCGCCCTGCGCGATGCGGATCGTTTCAAGGGAGAGCGACGGATAGAGCT
Organism: uncultured Alphaproteobacteria bacterium; assembly: GCA_963778225.1. Classification (GTDB taxonomy): domain Bacteria; phylum Pseudomonadota; class Alphaproteobacteria; order Rhizobiales; family Hyphomicrobiaceae; genus JAGVSR01. The sequence goes on along the minus strand of CAVZTR010000006.1, from coordinate 205,374 downwards.
TGCCGCCGGCGGTGATGAGGAGGGGAACGCGGCGGACGACCTGATCGCTCTCGGGTATCCAGTTGACCGCGCCGATGCCGGTTGCGGCTTCGGAGAGGACGGGCAGCGAACCGACGCCGCCAGCGAAGGACGGGACGAACAACATTGGGTCATCGCCGGCAATGGCGAAGGGCGCGCGTGGCTCGACGAGCTGACGGCTCACGTCGCGTTCGCCGGCAAAGCCCAATACGACGGGAGCCTTAGTTATGGCGGCGGCGAGGACATCGTCGTTGGAGGGCAAAGTCGAGGCTTTTTCACCGAGCGGTTCCAGGCCGGGGACGCGCGCGAGCTCCTTGGCAATGTTCGATGCGTTCCACCGGTCGGGTTCGGCGAGGATGAGATCGACCGTGATGGTGCGAGCTCCGGCCTCGTTGAGACGGGTGATGATGTCGGCGAGGCGCGTGCGCGGCCAGGGCCATTGGCCGAATTCGGCCAGGGAAGCCTCGTCGATGTCGAGGATGCGAACCGGGAAGGTCTCGTCGATGGGACGAGGCGCACTCATCAGTAAGCTGTCGAAGATGGCGAGGCGCATGCGCGCAACGGGGGTGGGGTCGAAGATGCGCAGCAGGACGGCGGCAGCGAGGACCACCCCCATCAGCACGACATACAACGGCTGGCGTCGCCCCACGATCACTCCCCCCTACCCGGCAAACATCGTAGCGCTTTCTTTGATGCCTCCGCCAGTTGCGAGGTTATCCACAGTGCGCGTTAAACTCACATGGAATGTAACGCAGGGGTGTCACGTTCTCCTGGCATCTGCGAATGGCGGATGGCCGGAGTGAGTAGTTTGCGTAGCGTATGCGTGTTGGAGTCTCGGCCTTCCACGAGCAGCAGAATGCCCCGTCCCGGAAGTAATGCGTAGCCCTCGACGGGGCCAAATGGCCGGGAGGACCTTTCCCATGAGGTCCTCCCGGCTTTATTTTTGACCGAGTGCGGCTGCAACGCGTTAGGTGACCGCGCCGGCCGAAGCATGTATAGGGGGCCAGCGCTGCCGGGCCCTTTTGCCCGCCCAATCGTATGGGCCGCTCCCGCCGCGCGCGACTTCAACCCCAGCGACGAGGCGGGACGTGTCCGACGACGCACGCATGACCGATACTTTAGCGCCTGCTCCTGCGAGCGGCGGTGCGCCGGTGAGCGTGCTGCAGCGGGAGATCGCGCGGCGGCGGACGTTCGCCATCATCTCGCATCCCGACGCCGGCAAGACGACGCTGACGGAAAAGCTCCTGCTGTTCGGAGGCGCCATTCAGCTCGCAGGCCAGGTGAAGGCGAAGAAGGACAAGCAGAACACGCGCTCCGACTGGATGGCGATCGAGCGGGCGCGCGGCATCTCCGTTGTGACGTCGGTGATGACGTTCGAGTACGGCGATGCGGTTCTCAACCTGCTCGATACGCCGGGACACGAGGACTTCTCCGACCAGACCTATCGCACGCTGACGGCGGTCGACAGCGCCATCATGGTCATCGACGCGGCGAAGGGTATCGAGAGCCGGACGCGCAAGCTGTTCGAGATCTGCCGACTGCGCGATATTCCGATCGTGACGTTCATCAACAAGCTCGATCGCGAGACGCGGGAGCCGATCGAACTGCTCGATGAGATTGCGAACATCTTGGCCCTCGACACGGCGCCGATGAACTGGCCGATCGGGCGCGGCCGCGAATTCCGCGGGACATACGATCTCTACAAGCCGAGGATCACGCGACTGGACGACGAGGGCGTCGATGTGCCGGTGTCAGGACCGGGCGACCCGGTGTTCGAGACGCTGCTCACGGAAGACGGCTCCGTGGAGCGCTGGCGCGACGAGGTCAGTCTCGTCGAGGAAGCTTGCAACAAGTTCGATCTGGAAGCCTTCCGGCATGGCACGCTGACGCCGGTTTACTTCGGTTCGGCTTTGAAGAATTTCGGCGTGCGGCATCTGCTGGATGCGCTCGTGGCCTTTGCGCCGCCGCCGCGCAGCTTGCGCGCCGCGACGCGCACGGTGGAAGCGGATGAGCCGCGGATGAGCGGAATCATCTTCAAGATCCAGGCGAACATGGATCCGAACCATCGCGACCGCATGGCCTTCATGCGGGTCGTGTCGGGCAAGCTCAATCGCGGCATGCGGGTGAAGATCGTGCGCACGGACAAGACGCTGGCGCTGGCCGCACCGCAGTTCTTCTTCGCGCAGGATCGCTCGCTGGCTGAAGAAGCCTACGCGGGTGATGTGGTCGGCATTCCGAACCGCGGGATGCTGCGCATCGGCGATGCTCTGACCGAAGGCGAGGACATCACGTTTCTCGGTATTCCCAGTTTTGCGCCGGAAATTCTCCGTCGCGTGCGCCTGGAAGATGCCATCCGTGCCAAAAAGCTGCGTGAAGCGCTGATGGAAATGGCGGAAGAGGGCGTGGTGCAGGTGTTCAACCCGGTTGATGGCTCGCAGCCGATCGTGGGTGTGATCGGTGCGCTGCAGCTCGACGTGCTCGAGGACCGGCTGAAGAACGAGTACAATCTGCCGGTCGTCTTCGAGAGCTGCCCGTATGAAGTGGTGCGGTGGTTCACGTCGGACGACAAGGCGGCGCTGGAGGCGTTTGCGGCCAAGAACAAGTCGGCGATTGCGACCGACCTCGACGGCGATCGGGTTTACCTGGCGCAGAGCCAGTTCAGCCTCGGCTGGGCAACGGACAAAAATCCGGCGATCAAGTTCCAAGACATCAAGACCAACGACGGACAGACCGCCGCGTAGCGCTAGGGAAGTGCGGCTGTCCGGTAGAGCTTGATGCGCAGGCCGCCGTGCAGAACGGGTTCGGCAGTGAGCGAGAACGGCAGGCCCGTGGCATTGGCGAGGTTGTCGTCGCTGGTGACGAGGCCGACGCGCCAACCGGGGAAGCGGGTTAGCAGCGTATGGCCGAGCGCGCGGTAGAGCGGGCGGAGCTTGTTGGTTTCGCCGAGCCGATCGCCATAGGGCGGGTTGACGATCACGAGGCCGGGCGGCCCGTCGGGTGCCGTCAATTCTTCGACAGATATTTCGGAAAAATCGGTGAAGGCGGAGACGCCGGCGCGTTCGGCGTTGGCGCGGCTCATACGAATGGCGCCGGGATCGCGGTCGCGGCCGTAGAAGAGAAGTTTGGGTGTCGGGGTGGCGCCGGTGGTGCGCATTTCATCCCAAGCGGCAGCGTCGAATGTCGCCAGTTTTTCGAAGGCGAAGGTGCGGGAGCGGCCGGGCTTCAGGCCAGCGGCAATCTCAGCGGCTTCGATGACGAATGTTCCGGAGCCGCACATGGGATCGAGGACCGGTTCGCTGCCCGTGTAGCCGCACTGGCGCAGAAAGAGTGCCGCCATGGTTTCGCGCATCGGGGCTTTGACGACGGCTTCCTTGTGGCCGCGCTTGTGTAGCGGTTCGCCGGAGGTATCGACCGCGATCGTGCAGACATCGTTTTCGATGCGGGCCTTGATGACGACGTCGGCATCGTTGGAAATGGGGGCGCCCAGTTCTTCCTGGATCGCGCGGGCGATGCGTTCGGCGGCGGCGCCCGAGTGATAGATGCGGGACGACTTGCACGAGGCTTCGACGCGGACGGGCACGTCGCGGCGCAGGATCGTGCTCCATGGGACCTGCCGCGCACGCGTGTCGAGTTTCGCCAAATGGACGACGCGGAACTCGTCGATGCGGGCGAGGATGCGGCTGGGGCCGCGCAATTCGAGATTTGCGCGCCAAACCTCGGGCCAGCCGCCTTTGATCGTGACGCCACCAGAGACGGTCTTGGCAGTAAAGCCGTGCGCGCGCGCTTCGGCGCAGAGGGGGCCTTCCAAACCGGGAACGGCGACAAGAAAGATTTCGAACTCGCTCGTCCTGGGAGCAGCGATCTGTCCGTCACTCACTGCAGGGCGATGAGTTTGGCGTCGTCGGTGAGAAGATACATGCGGCCACCGGCGACGATGGGGGCGATGTATGAGCCGGAGCCGACCTCCTGCTGTCCAAGGACTCGGCCGGCGATCGGATCGATGGCGGCGAGGAGGCCCTTCGACGAAACGGCCCAGAGCTGGTTGCCTGCGAGCACGGGACCGGACCATGCGCCGCTGGTGGGCAGCTTCGTGGTCCATTGAATTTTGCCGTCGCGCTTCGAGATGGCCATGATCTGCGCGCGCGTATCGACGATGAATACGCTTTCGCCGGCGACCCAAGGTGTCTGGGTGCCCGGAGCGTTGAGCGACCAGATCCGTTCGCCGGTCTTGGTGTTGGTCGCCGTCATTCGGCCCGCGTGACCGATGGCGTACACGACGCCGTTTTCGATTGCCGGGCGGGCCGCGTCCGTCATCGAAGCGAACTGGCTCTCGGAGCGAGTGCGGGTGAGGCTTTCCGACCAGACCGGGCTGCCGTCGAGGATCTTGAGGCCGAGAACGTCGCCAGTGGGATAGGGAACGGCGACGATCTCCCCATCGACGGCTGGGCTGGCGTTGAGCGACAGCGAGGCTTGGCTTGGAAGTCCGCGAGCGGACCAGAGTTCGGCACCGTCAACAGCGGAGAGGCAGTAGAAGCGGCCTTCGGTGGTCAGCACGAAGACGCGGTCGGCGACAGCGGTGGGTGAGGAGCGGACGGGCGCGCCGAGGTTCTTCTCCCAAAGGCGCTTGCCGGTTGCAGGATCGAGCGCGATGACGGCTCCAAAGCCGGTGGCGCCAAAGAGGCGGCCGTTGTCGGAGGCGAGACCACCGCCGTACCCGCCGCCGTCGCCACCGCCGAGCGAGAATAGGCTGCCTGTCGAGAAACTGGAGAAGCCGCCGGCCTGGGCGGTTTGAGGCGGTGTCGGCGCCAGGCTCTGGCGCCAGATCTGGGAGCCGCCAGAAACGGAGAAAGCGGTGGCGGTGCCCTCGGCATCGAGCGTGAACACGCGACCGCCGGCCACGATGGGGCTTGCTATGACGCGACCCTTGCCGCTCGAGCCTGAGCCGGCGCTCGAGCGCCAGACTTCGCGCGGCGCTGCGGAAAGAGCAAGATTGCCGAGCACGTTTGAAGGCGCGCCGCCGGGTTGCGTCCAGTCTTCGTTGGCGACGGGCGCTGGAATTACGATCGGCGACGATGCATCCGCAAGTTCGCCTGGAACTTTCTCGTTTGCGGGCAGAACGGGAATGCGGCGACCCGGTAGCGGAGCCTGCGTTTCCTTGAACGGGTTCAGCTTGCCGACGTCGGGCAGGCTCGGGAGGCTATCAGAGGAGCAGCCTGCCAGCGCGCAGGCGCTCAGCCCTACGAGGGCAAGCGCGCGATGCACGGGGCGGGGCCGAACCATCCTGATCTCCTCACTTGCCTCCTTGTGCCGGTGTTTCGGCGGGAGGCGTCGTTGTCTGTTCCTTGGCAGGCGTTTGCGGCGCCGTCGCGGCAGGGCCTGCTGCTGCTTTTCCGGCGTCGGCCGAGGCCATAGCCGCCAAGATCAGCTGGATGCGATCGAGAGCCGCGCGGGGCGTTTCCGGATCGGCCAGCAGCGGCGTCAACTGCGCGCGAGCGTCGTCGAACTTGCCAGCCTTGAAGGCGGCTGTGCCAAGAAGCTCACGGGCCTGAAAGCGCCAGGCCGTCGAACCCTCTGCAACCGGCTTGAGCCGATTCTGAAGCTCGGTAAAGTCGGCCTGGCCGAGGCGCAGAGCGGCAGCCTGCAGCAGGGCGAAGGTCTTGATGTCGGCATCGGCGGAGGGGCTGGTCGCGAGCGCTTCGAACACTGCCAGGGCGTCCTGGGGGCGATTGGCCTTGAGGTGGATGCCGGCCAGCTGCAACTGGGCCAAAGACGCGTAACCCGCGTGGCCGCTTGCTAAAACTTCGGAGAGCGCCTTTTGAGCTTCATCCGTTTTGCTCTGCTCGAGAAGCGTCACGGCGGCATCATATCGGGCGCCATTTTCGGCAGCGAAGCTCTTTTTCCGCTGATCGTATAACTGGTATCCGCCGACCGCGATGACGATTGCGGCGGCTGCGCCCAGCACATACGTGCCGTACTGTTCCCACAGCTTTTCTAGTTTTTCGCGCCGCAGTTCCTCGTCGATCTCACGGGACAGCGAGTCGTTCTTGTCGACCATCGGGGCTTTCGTCCTTCGGTGTGGCTCTGTTTGCGCGCATTGATAGTGTCAACCTACGGCGGCGCAACCCTTTTCGCGGGGCGGGTCGGCGCGGATGGCGGCGGGTGGGGCCTCGCCTCGCTCAAGCCTCGCGCGGAGAAGGGTTTTTTGCTTTTTTAGGCGGCTTCGGGGCTGCCGATGCCGGTTCGGCGTTCGGCTCGTCCTTCATGGCGTAGGTGTGGGCGGGCTCGGGAAAACGGCGGGCCCGGACCTCCTCGGAGTACGACCTGATCGCACCCTCGATGGCCGCACCTATGCGGCCGAATTCCTTGACGAACTTCGGTACGCGGGGGCTGAGGCCCAGCATGTCTTCCATGACCAGGATTTGCCCGTCGCAGGCGGCGGAGGCACCGATGCCGATCGTGGGGATGGGCACTGCGGCGGTGATCCGTTCGGCCAGCGGTTCGGCAATCGCTTCGAGGACCACGGCAAAGGCGCCGGCTTCAGCGACCAATCTTGCGTCCTCTTCCAGGGCGGCCCATTGGTCGCGCGTGCGCCCTTGGGTTTTCCAGCCGCCGAGCACATTGATGGACTGCGGTGTCAGACCGATGTGGGCCATGACCGGGATGCCACGCTCGACGAGGTAGCGAATTGTCTCGGCGGTCCGGCGGCCGCCTTCTAGTTTGACGGCACCGCAGTCGGTTTCCTTCATCACCCGGGCGGCGTTGCGGAAAGCGACCGAGGGGCTTTCTTCGTAGGTGCCGAACGGCATGTCGATGACGACGAGCGCCTGGCGTGCGCCTCGCACAACGGCCTTGCCGTGCATGATCATCAGGTCGAGCGGCACGGGGACGGTGGTCTCGTAGCCGTGCATGACCATGCCGAGGCTGTCGCCGACGAGCAGGAAGTCACAATACTTGTCGGCAATGGCTGCGGTGTGCGCGTGATACGCGGTCAGCGCGACGACCGGGCGCTCGCCTTTCAGCGCGGCAATATCCGGCGCCATCAGTCTGGGGGAAGGTTTCTGGACGGACATCTACGGGCCGGGTTGGCGCTAACTGGGCTGCAGCACTCAAGCCGGAGGGGTCGTCATCTGCCGGCGGAGCCACAACCTAAGCGCATCAACCGATCAGTTCCAGACCGATCGTCGGCTTAGGTGAAGCGGAAATTCGCGGTGTCTGGACCCAGTATTAATTCCTATCCGTGGGGGCGCTGCCACAGGTGTCATGCGTTCGACATTTTCGAGGCGTGCTGGCGTTGCATCCAATATGACGCCTCTGCTAACCAAGTTATTACGGATCGAGCGTAGTTTGTTGCGTCGGGTGGGTTTGTTGCAGGTTGGGTGGGGCCATGGTGTATCGCGTTCCCCTTTTGAATACTCATATCTCGTTGGCTGCCGCGGGATTGATGGCGGGGCTCCTTTTCGCGCCACTGCCGGCTCACGCGCAGTTTTTCTTCGACTACGGCAGCTACAACCGCCCGTACGTCGTCAAGAAGCCGAAGGTGAAGCGCTCGCCTCCCGTCGACGCCATGTACGACCACGGCGGCATCGAGCGTGGCAATAAAACCAAGGAAACGGTGGTCGATCGCGCTCCGGAGGGGCCGGTCGTCATTACGGTATCATTGCGCCGGCAGCGGGTGACCGTCTGGGATCGGCATGGCGTCATGATGGAAGCGCCCATCTCATCGGGCAAGCTCGGGACGCCGACGCCAACGGGTGTGTTCTCCATCCTGGAGAAGAACCGCGTCCACTTCTCGAATCTTTATGACAGCGCTCCGATGCCGAATATGCAGCGCATCACCTGGTCTGGGGTCGCGCTGCATGCGGGTGCGCTGCCCGGATATCCAGCCTCACATGGCTGCATCCGCCTGCCGCACGGGTTCTCCAAACGGCTGTTCGAAGTGACCAAGCTCGGTGCGCGCGTGATCGTGTCATACGATCCGGTGCAGCCAGTGGCGTTTGATCACCCGCAACTCTTCGCGGCCTATCCGGAAGACATGTCCAGCATGCATGCGATGCTGCCGGGGGAAACCCGCGTGGCCGATGCTTCCGATATGCGTTCGAGTCCGCCGTCGGAAGTCGGCAGCGTGATTGCGGTTTCGACCGCGCTGGCGAGCGAAGCCCCGGAGTCCGCCGAAGCCATCCTCAACCTGCGCGCGGAACGCAAGGAGGAGATGGAACGCCTCGCTGCCGCAGTCGCCGCGGCGCGAGACGAAAAGGCCAAGGCGATCGCCACAGCGGCTGAAATCGTCAAGATGTCGAATGGGCATAAGCTCGCCGTGCGTGATGCCCGTGTTGAGGCCGAACGACTGGCGGCTGTAGCACGCAAAGCGGATCAGGCGGCACGGGTCGCCAACGAAAAGCTCGGCAAGTTTTCAAAGTCTCTCGTGCAGAAGACGGCGTTCACGCCCGAAGACGTGGTCCGGGCGGGTGAAGATGAGGATCGTCTGGAAGGCGCTGCACTCGATCTCGCCGATGCCGCTGATACCGCGAAGGCTGCTGCAGCCAAAGCCGCCGACGCTTTGGATGCCGCAGAAGCGGCGCTTGCAGATGCCAATGCCGCGCGTGTGAAAGCGGTGAACGATGCGCGTTCTGCCGACCAGAAACTCGCCGATGCGACCGAGGCGGAGGCCGCAGCCAAGCGGCGCGAAGCCAAGCGCAAGGAGCCAATCCACGTATTCATCAGCCGCAAGACGCAGATGGTCTATGCGCGTCAGGGCTATGAACCGATCCTGGAAGCTCCGGTGACAATCGAGCGTCCCGATGAGCCGTTAGGAACGCATGTGTTCACGGCGCTGGCGATCAAGCCATCGTCTAATGATGTCAGCTGGTCGGCGGCCTCCATTCCGTCGCACACAGCGCTCGCGAAGATGACCGGTTCGAAATCGGAGCGGGCCGCTGCGTTTGAAGAAGCGGAGCGGGCGGCGGCGGATCTGCGCAAGTCGCAGACTGCGGCGGCAGCTTTGCAGCGCATTAATCTTCCGCCCGATGTGCGTCTCAAGATCGAGGACGTGATGAAGCCGGGTTCGTCACTCATCATCTCAGACAACGGGCTCAGCAACGAGACGGGCAAATTCACCGATTTCATCGTGCCGCTGCGCTAGTTCCGGACGGACGGCATGATCAGCAAAAAAGGCCGCCTTACCGGGCGGCCTTTTTCATTTGGATTTAGATTTTCGCGCTAGGCCGGCAGTAGCGGTTTGCCGATCAGCCACGCGTGGCCGTAAAGGAGCATGAAGGCGTAGAGACCGATGCCGACGCACGAGGACGATGATATCGCCGCCGACGCCGCCCTGCTTCGCGCCGAGTGGACCCAGAGCGCCGCGCTTCTTGACGGAAATGCGATCATAGACGCCGTAGGCCAGGAACGAACCAAACAGCAGGAACGAGCCCAAATCCCAGTTCACAAGCAGATGCGCGAGCGCCCAGATCTTGATCGCGACCAGCATGGGATGCTTCAGCGCGGTGTGGATGCGCGACGGGACGTAAGCGGCCACCAGCGCAATCATGGCGGGCAGCATGAGAAGCCATGAGACGTGGTTCAGCCAGACCGGCGGTTCGCCGAGGAAGACGTTCTTGCCCGGGTTCATTTGGAGCTTGTGATAGCCGAGCACGATAACGGCAAGGCCAGCGAATGAGGCAACGGCGAAAGCGACTTTGTAGGCTGGAGCGCCGAAGCGGGCGATAAGGCCGCTGCGAAGGTCGGGCGAAGTGGGAACGAGGTGAATGCCCAGAAAGAGAATTACACCGACGGCGAGTAGAAGCATATGTGTGTGTCCCCGGTCTTGCTGAAGCCATCAAGAGATGACGTGGATCGATACGATCGGATCGATGTGGACTGGATCTCGCGGGAAATCCAGTCTGAGCGCAACAGGCAGTTTTGCTCAGCTTTGCAAGAGAGACCTGGACCAGAAACTCCGGCTTGTCGCGTGGCCGATCTGTCACTAACCTTGGGGCTGCATGCGGGATGAGGGTGCCGCGTGCGTGTCGGTCAGCCGTAGGTTTGGAGTCGCGTGCGTACGTGAGCCAGTGGGACATTGCTCCCGCGGCTCCGGTCGGGAGAAATGGGCGCCGCGGTCTCGTCCGCAGGTGCGCTCGTTGCCAGCCTCGATTTGCGTGCGACGTCCATCGCCTTGGCGCTTCGATTGGGAACGCCGCATGTTTTCGCCCTCGCCCCGACTATCGCCCGCCTCCGGCAGCCGTCCCGCCGCCGCGCCGCCAACTCGTCCGCGTTTCGATCACGCGGGGGATGACATGCGGCGCTTGACGGTCGAGATCGATCACGTGTTGTCGGGGCGGCCGCCACCGGCACGTTCGCAGCAGCAGTCTCTGTCCGCCGCCCTGGCCGTGGCAGGTGACGACATCGAACTCTCGATTGATGGCGCTGAGACGTTTGCAAGACAGACCACAGGAAATCGCGGTGAGGGTGTTGCCGAGCAGGCAGCAGGGTGGCTCGGACGGGCGAGGCGTGAGCGCAGGGTTGAGCGGGCTCGATCGGCGATCTCATGGATCCTCGTGGTGCTGTTCGTCGCCCTGATTGCCGGGGCATCGGCTTACGTGGTGCGCGGGGGGCTACCGGAGCCAGCCGCCATCGAGCGCGCCCTGCGCTCAATCGGGCTATGACCTGCGGCTTTGGCGAATCGCGCTAAGCGTCGAGGATCGAGAGATCCCAACGGTTCAGCACGCCCATGCCTGTTACCGCCCCAGATGACTTTGCCCAGACCACGTTCGGCAAGCGCCTCGAGGAGCGCTTTGCGGCGCGGCGCGAGGCGTGGGTTGCGGAGCAGGAAGCAGGTCGGGAGGCGGAAAACCTCGCGGCCACCATGCGTCTCGTCAAGGCTGCGCGTTTCAACGCGGCGGAGCGGCTGGAACGCAAAGCCACGGTTTCGCTATTCACGCAGTCGACGGTGGCGCTCTACTTTGTCGGATTGGCGATGTGGCAGGCCGTCTATGCCGACCAGATCGATGATGGGACGAACCGGTTGATCACCTTCATTCAGCTTGTCTCATCGGTCTTCACGCTGATGCTGGGACTGCTGGAGGCGCTCAACGACTACAAGATGAAGGCACACCACCTGCACAACTGTGGGCTCGGCGTTTCGGAATTGGCGCAGGAATTGAGAATTGCGCGGCCGACAGATCCGCAGATCGTGCAAGACTTTCGCCGACGCTACAACGAGCTTATGAAGGCCTGTCCAGTCAATCACAGCCGCATCGATTATCTCTTCGCCAAATTGGACGGGAAGGGAGATCGCGCAGGTTTCGCGGGCGTCTATGCCCGGTACATCATTGATGTTTATGGGCTCTACGCCCTGTTTCTCGCGGTGCCGCCGCTTTTATGGTGGTGGCACGTTTAGTTTGCCGATTGACCGCACCCATCGTAGGAACCAAACAGTTTCTCTGCCGTTGAGGCTCTGGGTGGTTTGTGCGAGCCCGGACGAAAGTCTCGTCGTTTACCGTGCTTCAACTTGTAGATGGCGAGACCTCCAATACGACGTATAAAGCGCAAACGGTGACAGAGTTAAAATTGACGTCACCGTCCGCTTTTCAACATAAGTGTTTGCGTAGACATGTTTTTTAGTGTGCATCAGCGGTTTGGGGCAGCGGCGCGCTATTTTGCCTTCAATGGCTTTTTGGCACTTTGCGCCATGTCCGCAGTGAAAGAGATCATGCGGGTCTCGGTGACACTCGCTCCTGATTTACACGTCGCTGTTGATGACCCGTCGCGCGTCGAGGCGTTCAAGCAGTTCGAGGTGGCGGCTGCACGGGCGCCCAACGTTCCGGTGCCGCGGGTGGTCGTCGCGCATGCTGTGCCCGACATTCCGGTGCAGGTGCTGGCAGTCAGGATGGATCAGGCAGAAAGCCTGAAAGCGACGCCTCTAAAGCTCAAGCGGAAACCGGCAGTGCGCACGTCGAAACTGTCGACGCGCAAGAAGTCGCCAGCCATCGCTGGCGGGGCGCTGCCGCCCCTGGTTGTGGATCTCGCGTCGAATGAGGCGGGTGTTGTTCCGGCCAAAAGACAGAAGAAGAAGGGCGCCGTTGTCGCCGAGAGTTCGCGCGACATCACGAACCGCAGTTTGGGTGTTTTGGTCGCGCTCAAATACTGACGCCCCACAGCCGTGGTGATCACGCCACCGGCTTTTCCAATCCGGTAATCCGTTGCAACAAGCTTGGCCGGCGTTCGGACCCCTGCGCCTCCTGATCGGATGTGTCAGCCGGACCGGTGTCGCTCGCGTGGTTTTCATTCGACGGTCCCGATGATGACCGGTTCGAAATCTGTACTGTGGCGATGCGCGGCGCATTCATGCGTTCGGCCAGGGACATGCGCTGGGCAGGGGGCGGTGCCGCCGCTTCGGGTTCTTGCGGTGCCACGACGGGCCGCGTTCCGGCAGCCAATTTTTGCATCTCGGCCAAATAGAACGCGGATTGACGCGCGAGCTTCTCATTCGCGGCGGCGACTTCGGCGCGCAGTTCGAGGATCGCGGCTGCCTGTTTGGCGGCTTCGCTGTCCAGCGCATCGCGCTTGGCTTTCAGCGCGCTCAATTCATCGTTGAGTTCCGTGGATTGTGCGGCGGCGACCGTCTCGCCCGAGGCACTGCGGGCAACGAGAGCGGCCTTGAGGCGTGCGATCTCGGCGGTTTGTTCCTGGACAGTTGATTCCAACGCACGCAGTTCGTTGTCGCGGTCTGCGCCGCTGCCCGGCGCGCCCGGACTTTGGGCGTTTTGCAACGCGCGTTCCGCATCTGCGAGATTGGCTCGCAGGCGGGACATCTCGCCGGCCATATCGGGCTGAGATGTTTCGGACGCGGTGGATTGTAGCCGGGCAATGAGATCGCCTTGGTCGCGCACGCGGGCGCGAAGCGCTTCGATCTCCGTGCGCAATGCGATTTCGGTCTCGTGCTTCTGTTCTTCCGCTTTGTCACGGTGACGGGCGGCGCGGGTGGTCAGCGTCGCGTTCAGGCGATGGATGTCGTTGCGCTGCTGCGTATTGATCTGCGTCGCTTCTTCCAGGGCGATGGCCTGACGCTGGGCCGTCTGCGTCAGCGCAGCAATTTCGCGGTCGCGCTCGAAGAGCAGCTTTTTGGCTGCCGCGAGGCGCTGCTCCACCTTGGGCAAGCGGTCGGTGATGGTGAGTTCGAGGACGCGGCGGGCGTTTTCATGTTCCTCGTTGATGGTGGCCAAGCGCGCGACATCGCTCTCGAGTGCGCTGATGCGGGCATCGCGCCGGTTGATCTCAATGAGCTGACGGGAGGTCTCGACAGAGAGGTCGTGGAGGTTGCTCTCCAGCTTATGGACACGGATCGCGTAGTCGGCGCGGATGCGGTCCTTGTCGGCGGCGATTTCCGCTTCCGTGAGCGGCATCGTCCGCTTCAGTTCGAGCGTTGCGAGGCGGGCGGCACGGCGCCGGTAGGCGGGCGCGATCACGCAGGCCAACAGCCCCGCGATACTAAAGCCGAGCACCACCAGCATGGCCGATTGGATGGTGATCACCCCGTGCGTCCTCGTTCGTGCCGTTTTGCGCCGGAAGCCGGACCCCATGCCCGTCCCGGAGTACAAGCGGCCCAAGGGCCACCACGGAGTTCGACAGCCTTGCGAGGGCTAGGCAAGAACGCCCGCTTTTCGCGTCTGACGTCTATCCAAGCGGTGAACCGCGGCCGCCAGCAGGCTCCGCTTATAGCGGATTCCATGTCGGTGAACGGGTATACTTCATGTAGCCGACATTCGCACCCAGCCTGAGACCCACGCCAGAGCGGATTACAGCCAGTGTGACATTGCCGTGCTTTTGCACTTGGACCCCGACGCCGCCGACAAGATAGGCCGCGCCCTGCACGCCGCCGAAGCGTTCATAGATTTCGGAGGGATCGCTCATATTGTAGATTAGAACCATGGTCTTGGAGCCTTCGGCTCCGGCGTCGTACCCCACGGATGGGCCCTGCCAGAAGACTTTTTGGCTGCCGTACAACTTGGAGTGGAGAGTGCCCTCGCCGTAGCGCAGGCCAACGACGAAGGCGCCGCCGGCATCCTCGCCGACGATGTAGCCGTTGGGCCGCCCCTGGCTCTGGAAAGCCCATTCGACAGCATCTGCGAGACCTTTGCTGACGCCGCCGAACAGTTGATGGCCCGCGCCGATAATCTCGTTCTTGTCGTAACCCGAAGATGCAGCCGTATCGGCTTCACCCGGTCCTTTGGGGTCGGGCAGACCGTCGTTGGCAGACGGGGGAGCGTAAGGCTCTCCGTAGCCGGCCGCGGGGGGTACGCTCGATCCGGGATCCGGACTGTAGGTGTTGCCCGGCTCGTAGCGATCGTTGGGAGGATATTGTCCCGGTGCCGGAGCGGGGCGGTAAACTTCCTCCGGTGCAAACTCGTACGATCCGCCCGGTGGGCTGTAAGCGTCGTTGGCGCTCAGAGCCGCTGATTGGAAAAGTGGTGCGAACATGAGCGCGGCGATGACACTGCCTGCGCCACCCGCGATGCGGCGGGAATGTTTGCGAGACGACATGGTGCGGACACCCTGTGTGGTCGATGCCGCATATGGGCGGCAGGTTTAAGTCTCCATCAACCATCGCGAGAAAGTGTTACTAAAGTATGGCTATCCGGTCGCGGAACGAAGGCTGTGCCGCGTCAACCCGCATTGCGGCCGCGCGCGACGAAGGGGCCATTGAGGAATTTCGCAGCCGACTTTCCGTAGATCATCGGCGAACCATCCAGAGCCGTGACGGCGCCGCCGGCGGCTTCTACGATGGCTTGCCCGGCGGCGGTGTCCCATTCGCACGTCGGCCCAAAGCGCGGATAAAGGTCGGCGTCGCCGCGTGCTAGATGGCCGAACTTTATCGCAGAGCTCATGGGCGTGCGGGCGATTACGCCAAGCTTCTGCAATCGATCGTCAAAGTCCGGACCGGCTTCGCGGCGGCTGACGAGCGCGCTAAGGCGGCCGGTTTCGCCCTTGCGCACGTGCAGGATCTGCAAATCGAGGTCTGAGAGCGCGCGAGGTGCGGCGCAATCGAACGAGGCGGCCACAGCCTCGCCTGGTGCGGACGTAAGGTAGAGTTCACGGTGGGCCGGTGCATAGATCAGGCCGAAGACAGGGCGACCATCTTCGATGAGGCCGACGTTGACCGTGAAGTCATCGCGACCGGCGCAATAGTCCCGGGTGCCGTCGAGTGGGTCGAGGAGAAAGAATGTCGTACCGATCTCGGGCGCGGAACCGGCGGCAGACAATTCTTCGGCAACGACGGGTAGGCCGGGAAGGATGTCATGGATGGCGCTGGTCAGGATCGCTTCCGCGCGGCGGTCGGCTTCCGTGACGGGTGAGTCGTCCGACTTGCGATCGACGACGAGGCCCTGTTCCCGCGTCGAAAGGATGACGCGCGCGGCCTCGGCAAGCGAAGGCAAGAGCGCGCCGGCTAATCGAGCGTGGGACGTGAATGGCATCGCATGCACCTTGTGGTTCAGGATGGCAACGGCGCGGTCACGGGCACTGGGTGATTCGCGGTTGGGCGGTCATCGAACTGCGGTGCGGCACCAACCTGTGTCGAGAAAGTGCCGCCGAAGCAGCGCTTTTCATGCGTTGCCGCTCGGACCTTTCAACCGTACACGGGGCCGTGTATCAGAGCACATGTGCGCCGGGCAAGCGGATGGGCTCTGGACCCTTCCAGCACTGCAGGGTGCGGCCAACCAGAAGCGCCGCGTGCGGCTTGCTTTCGAGGGACTGATTTCTCATGACCGATATCGCCCAACTGTCCGATCTCGAGATCGCCGCGCTGATTTCCAGCAAAATCTGCCACGACGTGATCGGACCCGTAGGCGCTATCAGCATCGGTCTGCAATTGCATGACGAGGAGAAAGACGAAGAAGCCCGCCGCTACGCGTTCGAGATGATTCGAAACGTCACGGCTCAAGCCTCGGTATGCCTGGAATTCGCGCGATTTGCGTTTGGCGCCAGCGGATCGGCGGGCGCGCTGATCGACCTCGGCATGGCCGAGAAGATTTCGCGCGGCTACGTCGTCAACGGCAAAGGTAAGGCCAAGCACCGGCTCAACTGGAGTGGCCCTCCGGGCTACATGAGCAAGGATAAAGTCAAACTGCTGCTCAACATCATCGCGGCGGCCATCACGGCCCTGCCCAAAGGCGGCGACATTGATGTTGCAATCGAGGGACCCGTGGAGAGGCCGTCGTTCGTGGTGACGTGCCGGGGGACGAACGCGCGTTTTCCGCAGCACCTGAACGAATTCGTAACCGGACGGGACATGCCGGCTCTCGATGCCATGACCATCCAAGCCTATTATACGTGCCGCTTGGCTCAGACGGCAGAGATGCCGATTTCGGTCGCCAAGGATGGGGCAGATATCCGCATCGTTGCAGCGGCGGGCTGAGACAATCTCAAGACTTTATTAACCACGGGCGCGGCACTGTTTCGAGTGATGAACCATCTGCATAGCGCCATGCTGTGCACGGTGTTCGCGGGGTCTGTGCCATGAAACGCTGCCTGATCGTCGACGACAGCGATGTCGTACGAAAGGTCGCCTCTGCAATTCTGTCGGCCATTGGCTACGAGATCCTCGAAGCCAGCACCGGTCGCGACGGGCTGGAGTTGGCCAAATCGACAATGCCAGATGCCATCCTGCTGGATTGGCAAATACCCGATCTTGGCGCTCACGACTTCATCGCCAAAATCAGAGCCCACACGACGGGCACCCGGCCGTACCTCGTCTATCTGACGACAGAGTATGACCATTACGACATCAGACGGGCGTTGGCCGCTGGAGCCGATGCGACGCTTATGAAGCCGTTCGATCGCGCGTCTCTGGAAGACAAGTTCCGCCTTTCGCGGATTGCGGCATAAGCCGCTCTGGCCGCTTGAGCGCGGGCTTGGTAATCACCGCGGACTGCACATCGTCCGAAGGATGACCGGCTCGTGTTGCGCGTCGAAACACTGAGACTTGCGCCGTTGCCGTCGCTCACGTTCCAAGTTGCGGACGGCGAATGCCTGACGGTGGAAGGTGCTTCGGGGTCCGGCAAGACGCGGCTCCTTCGGGCCATTGCCGACCTCGACCCCGTCGAGGGCCTCATCTTTCTTGACGGCGCTGAGCGACATGAGATCCCGGGGCCGCGGTGGCGCGCACAGGTTCGCTATGTGGCGGCAGAGCCGGGCTGGTGGAGCGACACGCCTCGAGGAACATTTCCGCCCGACGCAGTCGATAGCGAGCGTGTTGAACGGCAGCTTGCAAACGTCGGTCTTACTCCCGAGCATCTTGATCGCGACATCGGCCATCTGTCGACCGGTGAGAGGGCGCGTCTCGCCTTTGTGCGCGCACTGCAGGGCGAGCCCAAGGCGCTGCTCCTGGATGAGCCGACCGCGGCGCTGGATCCGGCGAGTGCTGCGCTGGTCGAGGAGCAGATCAGGTTTCAGCTCTATGTGGGGCGGATCGTCGTTCTTGCCACTCACGACGTCGGGCTGTCGCAGCGCGTGTCCCACACGCGTCTGATGCTCCCCAAACCGCGGTTGGCCACGCCTCAGCCCACGGGTGGTCCGGCATGACGTATGTTTCTCTTACTCCCGTCGATCTGGCGCTTGCCGCATTGCTGCTGGTTCTCACGTCAGGGCTGTCGTTGGCGTTTCGGCTTGGACTGGAACGCTCCATTGCAACGTCGGCGCTGCGTATGTGCGTGCAGCTCGGAATCGTGGGGTTCTTGCTGAAGCTCGTCTTCGAGAGCGGATCGCTCCTGGCCACAGCCGGTTTTGCGCTGATGATGCTGGTCGCGACGGCGTACGAGGTGGCGTCCCGACAGGAACGACGATTTCAGGGAGTGGCGTCCTATCTCATCGGTGGCGCGGCGCCGTTTCTGGCGGGGCTGATCGCTACTGTGTTTGCTGTGACCGCAATCATCGGCTCGGAGCCGTGGTGGTCGCCGCGATTTCTACTTCCCATTCTCGGTATGATGATCGGCAACGCTCTTGCAGGCGTGACGCTGGTTCTCGATACGATCACCAGTGCTGCGACGCGTGAAAAGAGCGCGATAGAGGGGCGGCTTGCACTGGGAGCGACACGTTGGGATGCGCTGCAAGATGTCCTGCGCCGCGGGTTAAGGACGGGCCTGACGCCCATCCTTAGTGCCATGGCGGTCGCGGGCGTCGTGTCGCTGCCCGGCATGATGACGGGCCAGATTCTCGCCGGTGCGGATCCGGTCGAGGCGATGAAGTATCAGATCATGATCATGTTTTTAATCGCGGGTGCGACTGGCGTCGCGGTGGTGCTGGCCGGATTGATCTCGGTGGCCTTGCTGACGGATGAGCGCCATCGACTGCGGCTTGACCGGCTGGTGCCGGTGAAAAAACCGGACGCATGAGGGAAACAAAAAGCGCGCCTTTAAGGGCGCGCTTTTCGTGTTCGACGTTCGCGTTGGACGAACGAAACTTAAGACTTCGGATCGACGGGAGTGACCGGTGCAATCTCTGCCGGCTTACCTGCGCCAAAGGCCGGCATTTCCATCTGTGACGGTTCGCTGGATTTAGCCGCTGCAGCGGCTCGCTCAGCGGCAGCCGCAGCACGTTCGGCCGCTTCGGCAGCGCGCTCGGCAGCAGCGGCCGCGCGAGCAGCCGCATCATCATCAGCGGCGGCCGGGGTCGCTGGGGTGGCGGGGGCATCGGCCGCAATCGTGCCGGTCTCGATGGCAGCTGCTGGGGCGGCTTCTGGGGTCTTTTCCGCCGACTGCTTGACGGCCTCATCAGCTGGCTTCTCGCTCGACGTCTTCTCGGTCTGAGCAGCCTTGGACTGTTCCGGAGCGTTCTTGACCTTCGCGGCCTTGGCCGGCTTCTCCTTGCCGGGCTCGTCCCAGCAGACGTTGGCGGAGGCGGTGCAGGTGTGCTCATCGAACAGGATGACGTCGATGTAGAGCTCGCACTTCACGTCCTTCTTGCCGATCGTGTAATCCTTGATGCCGTTCTGAGCGGCCCATTCGGCAACGTGCTTGTCCAAGAGATCCTGCGCGTCCTTGGTCGGGCCATCCTTGCCGTAGTCATTGACGAGGAAGCCCATTTTCTTGCATGCGGCTTCGGCCGTGCCGGCTGCGAAGAGCATGGCCGCGGCGGCGGCAAACGAGGTCAACGACATTGCGGTGAGCGCGCGCATCAAGACGTTCTCCAATATGCGGCCAGCATGGGGCCTGCATTCATCCTGCATCACCTATAGCCACTGATGGACGATGCGACCAGTAGCGAAGGCGTTGAAGCGCCCCATGTTTTTCAACAATCTGTTGATCATGTGGCCAAATCGTGCGGAGCGACCGAAACGCTTTCTGAATGTGGTTTTTGCACCTCGCTTGGATGCGACCCAGCTTAGGTGTGGTCCGCGGTCGGCAACCGCGATGTGCTTGAGCAGGGAGCGGAGTGCAGTCGTAGCGCACTCCGACTGCCTGCTTGGCCTTGCCTATTCTGGCCGGAGCTGAACGGCTTTCGGCCCTTTGCCTCGCTTATCGGGTTCGGTTTCGAACGAGATGCGCATGCCCTCGGCCAGGTTCTGCAAGCCTGACTGCTGGAGCGCGGTAATATGGACAAAAATATCGTTGCCGCCGCCGTCGGGCTTGATGAAGCCGAAGCCCTTTTGTTCGTTGAAAAATTTAACAGTCCCAGTCTGACGCATCATTGTCACCGCTCTCGCTGCCTTTTCTATGCTGCTTTCAAAAATGCCCTTGGCGCTGGGTACCCGCGACGATTCACCCGCTGCGGCGCCATGTCCTATGCGATCAAAGTTTTTTACCTTGCGCAAGGCTCAAATGACACGATGGCAGGCAAATTAAGCAGTCACAGGCTTAACGTGGCGAACTAAGAGGCGGGAAAGGCCGGGCGCGGGCGTCGGGGCGGGCAACGCGTATCGACAACATGGAAGGCACCGTCCGCCGCCGCCATTCGGCGCGTGAGTTCCGGCAATGCGGCGGATAGCCGTTCGGCGAGCGTAAAGGGCGGGTTGAAAATGATGAGGCCGCAGCCGTTGAGGCTGTTCGGGTCGATTGGTGCGCGGGTGAAAAGCTCGGTGACGAGCACTTTTTCCAGCGCAAGGGACGAGAGCGCCGAATAAAACCGGTCAACCGGCCCGAGCCCCTTGATCGGGTACCAGAGCAGAATTGTTCCGGTCGCGAAGCGGCGCTGGGCATCCTTCAGTCCTGCGACCAGCCGGTCGAGTTCGCCGGCCTCTTCGAAAGGCGGGTCCACGAGCACGACCGCGCGCCGCTCTTTCGGTGGCAGCAGCGATTTTAAGGCCGTCCAGCCGTCGATATGGAGGACCTTCGTCTGGCGATCGCGGGCAAAAAGCCGTGCCAGTTCCGCATGATCCTCGGGGTGCAGTTCATTGGCGACGAGCACGTCTCCGGGTCTGAGAAGGTGGCGGGCTATGCGGGGGCTGCCGGGATAGCTGGTCAGGCTGCCATCCGGGTTTTCGGCCGCGACCGTGGCGAGGTAGGGAGCAAGGATGCTGGCCACGTCATCCGGCAGAGGCTCTGCGAGGAGTTTGGCTATTCCCCCCTGCCATTCGCCTGTTTTTGCCGCTTGGAGGCCCGTCAGATCGTACAGCCCCACGCCCGCATGGGTGTCGATGACGCGAAACGGCGCCGGCTTCTGCTTCAGGTGCTCAATGACCAGAGTTAACACCAGATGCTTCAGGACATCGGCGAAGTTTCCGGCGTGATAGGCGTGGCGGTAGTTCATGGTGCTGAATGTAAGGTCGCCGGATGCGCGAGCATGGAGTTTGCCGCTGTTACGGTTTCATGCCCTTAAAGCCGCGCCTCTGTCACGCACTTGCATGAGACGAAGAATGGGGCATAAGCGGCGGAGCAACCCCCAACGGCAGTATCATGTCCCCTCGTAAGGCGTCTTCCAAGCCGGCGTCCTCATCGCCTGCACCATCATCTGAGCCGGTCGCTGCTCCTGGCGTCCGCTTGCCGGTGGTTGCGATCGTGGGGCGACCGAACGTTGGCAAGTCGACGCTGTTCAACCGGCTGACGCACACCCGTGCCGCGCTCGTGTCCGATTTGCCGGGGCTAACGCGCGATCGGCGCGACGGTGAAGCGAATTTCGAAGGGCATGTGCTGCGCATCACGGACACGGCAGGTCTGGAGGAGGCGACGCGCGGATCGATTGCCGATCGGATGCGGCAGCAGACGATCGCTGCCATCGAGTTGGCGGATCTCGTGCTGTTTGTCATCGACGCCCGCGATGGGGTGACCCCGGCGGATGAAGCGTTCGGGCGCATCGTGCGTCAGTCAGGCAAGACCGTCGTACTGGTCGCCAATAAGAGCGAGGCTCGATCCTCGGCTGCCGGCTTCTATGAGGCCTTCAAACTCGGGCTTGGCGATCCTGTTGCGATTTCTGCCGAGCACGGCGAAGGTCTCGGCGACTTGATGATCGACGTGCTCAATGCATTGGGTCTGAAGCCGATCATCCGGCAGAAGGATCCGCATGCGGAACTGGACGAAGAGGCGCCGCCCGAGGACGAGGAAACTTTCCGCGCCAACCGTCCCCTGCGCGTCGCCATCGTCGGACGGCCGAATGCGGGCAAGTCGACGCTGGTCAATGCGCTGCTCGGCGAAGACCGGATGATCACTGGCCCGGAGCCTGGCCTGACGCGGGATTCCGTCTCCACCGATTTCGATTGGAAGGGGCGGACCGTCCGGCTGTTCGATACGGCAGGGCTGCGGCGGAAGGCGAAGATCACGGAGCTGGCTGAGAAGCTCTCCGCCTCGGATGCGGTGCGGGCGATCCGTTTTGCGGAAGTCGTGGTGCTCCTCGTGGACGCGGAGCGTCCGCTCGAACATCAAGATTTGACGATCGGCGACTTGGCGACGAGCGAGGGCCGCGCCTTCGTCATCGCTGTCAACAAGTGGGACCTCGTCGAAAACAAGCAGAAGCGGCTCAAGGAGATCCGCGAGATCGTGGACAACTCACTGACGCAGGTGTCGGGCGTCGCGGTGGTGCCGGTGTCGGCTCTGGGTGAGAGCGGCATGGACAAACTCATGATGGCGATCTTCAAAGCGGCGGAGATCTGGAACAAGAGGGTTTCGACTTCCGATCTCAATCGCTGGCTGGCGGAAGCGCTGGCCCGGCACGCTCCTCCGGCCTCGGCCGGACGGCGGATCAAGATCAGGTACGTGACGCAGCCTTCCACGCGGCCGCCGACGTTCGTCGCGTTCTGCCAGAAGGCGGACGAGATGCCCAAATCTTACCTCAAATACCTCACCAATAGCCTGCGAGACACGTTCGGACTGCCGGGGGTGCCGATCCGCTTCAACCTCAGGAAGAGTGAGAATCCCTACGAGAAAACGGGTCGCCGCATCAGGTGAGAGTGCGGCTTAGGCGCTGAAAAGGCAGCATCGAGCCGGTGCTGGTGCAGACCGCTGGACGCCGCTATTTTGGCGTCAGGCCGGGAACGAAACGATAGAGACGGACGTCCAACGGACGTAGAGAAACGAAAGGGTGCTCAGATGATCAAAGTGAAAAGCTTTGGCGCAATCTTGCTGACAGCGGGATGCGCACTGATTGCGGCCGTGCCGGCGCACGCCGTATCGGGGAAAGTGCGCGAGGCATGTGGCGCCGACTACCGGCGCTTCTGCCCGAGCTATCCTCCGGAGTCGGCCAAGGCACGGCAGTGCATGCGTCAGGTCGGCAAACGTCTGTCCGTCGGGTGCATCGATGCGCTCGCTGACGCGGGTGAAATCCGACGCCCACGTCGCTGATCAGTTTGTTGGCCGCTTCAGAAATGCATACGCCTCCGGTTCGCCGGGGGCGTTTTCTTTGAGCCACATTATGTGGTCCAGAATCACAGTGGGCGGGAGACATGCAGCGAACCCTAGAGAGGCTGCCGTCTCACCGCCCACACAGGCGTCACCACTTAAGGCGCCGCACCGGACCGCTACAATTAGTGTCGGTTGCCATGCAGTTCAAGACCTTCCGCTCAAGCGCATACGGGTTTGTTTTGCGATATCCGAGCGCGTGCTAAACCGTTCGTGAACACGCAGTGGTGCTGGCGGATGTGATGCGCGATGGCTGAAAAATCGGAAGTCATGTTTTACCACCTCGAGCGGCAGCCGCTCGATCGCGTGCTGCCGGGGCTTCTCGAAAAGACGCTGCAACGCGGCTGGCGTGCGGTGGTGCAGGCGGGGAGTTCCGAACGGCTGGAAGCGCTGGATGCAACGCTGTGGACCTACAGCGACGAGAGCTTTCTCGCGCATGGCACCGCGAAGGATGGTTCCGCCGATGAGCAGCCGATTTTCCTGACGCTGGAGCCGGTGACGCCGAACGGGGCTGGTGTGCGCTTTCTGGTCGACGGGGCGGACGCTCCGGATTTCGACACGCATGCGCGGCTCGTGTTCCTCTTCGATGGCAACGACGAGGGCGCGCGGGCGCACGCACGGAAGCAGTGGAGTGCGGCGAAGGCGGCCGGCTGCAAGGTGAGCTACTGGAAGCAGTCGCCCGAGGGGCGCTGGGAGAACAAGGCCTGACGTCCCCCGGCTATCCGTTGCCGCGGCCCTTCCTTGCAAAGAACAGCGTGATGGCACAGGCCGCGACAAAAACCGCCGGCATGGCAAGGGGCGGTGCAATATCCAAGGCGATGCCGCCGATGATGGGACCTACGAGATCGCCCAAGGTGTAGACGATGGCGATCGTGGCGAGAATTGAAAGCATGCCGACATCATGCGAGGCGGTGGTCGAGGCCTCCATGACAGAGAGCGTGTAGAGCGCGCCGGCGGCAGCCCCAAAGCAGACGATCACCGCGTAAGACGCAATCGGCACCGACATCACCGCATGAAGGAGGGCAAGCGCCAACATGGACAGGATCAGTGCGCCGCGGATGGCAGGGCGCGAACCGTTCAGGTCGGCATAGGCGCCGAAGGGCAACTGGCCGAGAATGTTGCCGAAGCCGGATAGAGCAGCAAGTAGCGCTCCGGCGGCTGCTCCAACGCCGAGTGCCACCGCATAGAGCGGCACGGCGGCGGCGGCCACGCCTTCCAGGACGCCGCCGAGGAAAGCAACGGCAAACGCGAACGGTGCCAGGCGCAATCCAGTGATGAGATCGGAAAGACGGGCGCGGCCGGTCTTCACCTGCGGCAGATGCATCCCAACCGTAAGCACGGCGCCAACGACGGTGGCGGCGATACCGATCTTGAAACCGGTGGCCGGATTCTCAGTCGTGAAGGATGCGATGAGCGGTCCGAGGCCGAGCGCGCAGGAGCGGATCGATTCATGGAAGGCAAGAAGCCGTCCGCGCTGGCCGCTTATGGCGATGTGATTGACGAAGCCGTCGGACAAGACCCATCGCATTGACGCTCCGAGCCCGACACCAAAAGAGCCCAGGCACCAGAGCCAGAGGGCGCCGTCGTTGGCGGCGGCGACGAGCAGCAAGAGTGACGTGACGAGTAAGCCCGAAGCGGAATAGAAAACGGGGACCACGCCGAAGCGACGAGCGATGCCCGGCAAGATCGTCGACATTGCGATCACGCCGGCGGCGGGAAGGCTCGCGATTGTGCCGGCGACCGCGGTCGAATAGCCATCGGCGACAAGAGCTAGGCCAACGAGTGCCGTTGCCAGCCAGCCGGGTGTTTCGGAGAGAGCTGCGGAAACGGAGAGCGGGAAGATCGTTCGATACAAGGCGAAGGGAGCGCCGCCGCTCTGATCTTCGGGCGGCATGCGCTCGCTCCATTGTGATGGCACGTGGCGACTCCACTCCGTGGAGCCGGCCGCCACGTGCGAGGTATTAACGGCCGTTGATGACGCCGCCGATCTGGCGAACGAAGCTGTCGAAGAAGCCGCCGAGGTTGAGGGGCTGGGTCGAGGTGGTGATCTGGTTCATGCTGCTCATAATACGTGTCCTTGGCTGAGGCTCTGTTTTTTCGAGCCTTTTCTTTGAGACTTGCGTCGAATGAAGGATCGGCGCTAAGCTCTACACCGACGAATATATATTCTGCGGCGCAGAAGTCAAGGCTACAGTGTAGAAAATATTGGCTACGGTGAAGGAATTCCTGTTGCAGGACGAACACGAGAAAGGCCGCCGGGGTCGCCGGGGTATCCGCCGCCAGGATCTGGTGGAGGCGGCGCTCGAGATGCTGGCGGCTGAAGGGGAGCAGAATTTCTCCGTGCGCAAGCTTGCGACCGTGGTCGGCGTCGATGGCATGACGATCCTGCATCACTTCAAGTCGCGCGAAGGGCTGATGCGAGCGGTGGCGGATGCCATGGTCGCCACGCTCGACATCGAGCGACCAAAAGGACCATGGCGCGAGATCCTTCTGGAAGTAGCGCAGCGCTATCGCGGGCTGGCAGTGAAGTATCCGAAGGCCTTCAACATTGTCTCGCGCTACCAAACCAGTGGACCGGCTGACTTTGAGTTGGGCGAGATCGTCTATGCCGCGCTGCTGGACGCCGGTTTCAACGAAGAAGACGCGGCTGATTACGGCATGGCGCTGTTCACACTGGCGATCGGGTTCGGCGTGGTGGAAGTCGGCGGTATGCTGAACCCATGTACGCCGGAAGAAATGGCGGAGATCGAAGCGCTTGATCCCCGCCTCTTTCCTGTGACGCGCAAATTGGGACCGGTGTTTGCCAACGACGAGCGGGATCGGGTGTTCGAGATTTTGCTGGGCTCGTTCCTTGACGGGATCGAGCGGGCGCTGGGGGCGCAGAAAGTCTGAGTTTAAGAGATCCAGCCTTTGTCGAGGTCCATGGCCTGGCGGCTCAAGGATTTGCCGGCGGCGTCGCTGTGGACGGCGGTCCAGGCAAGATGGGTGCCGGTTTCTTCCGACGACCGCGAGCGCAGTGAGAGCAGGATCCGTTCGCCGGCTTTGGCGGGGATAGGTTCGTCCAAGGGAAAGTAGAGCTGCTCCCAGTGGGTGCGGGGCGCATCGGGCGCGGTTGAGATTTCAAGGTCGCCGCCGAGGCCGGCGGTCCACCAATAAGCGAAACCATAGACCCACGTGTCGCGCTCAAGCGTCCACGTCATCTCTCCCTTTCGGGTGCCCTTCTGCGGTTTCGTGAGGTCGATGTCGTCCCACATCTTTGCGGCGCGGCCTTCGTCGAGAAGTTCGGCGGGTTCGATCGAGCGGACATAGACGTTGTTGACGCTCATGGTGCGAGCGGGCTCAAGATCGAGGCCGTGGCCGACATCGCGCCAGGCGTCCATTTCGCGGGCGAGACGGGGCGATGTGACGGGGCAGGCGAACTGCCGGATGCGCGCGGGGATGACGGTGCCGCCCGGTTTCAACATGCGTTCGAGCGCGTCGGCCAGCGTTTCGAGAATGTTTTCCTCGAGCGCGTAGTTGCCAAGCGTTTCGGAGATAATGACGTCTACCTGCGGCGCGTCGATCATGTCGGTGGAGCGGCAGGGGTAGAGATGGCAGTTGCGGGCGCGGTTCTGCTTTAAGACGCCGGCTGCGACGGCTGCGACTTCCTCGGACGCCTCATAGAGATGGACTTCCTTGGCGCCAAGTTTGGAGGCCATGAGGCCTAGGAGCCCCGAGCCTGCGCCGATGTCGGCGACCACAGTCTTGCCTTTGACGATCACGCGTTCGAGGGCCGCGAAGAGGGCTTCGTTGCGGGCTTTGTCGGCAATGAGGGTGCGGTGGTACTCGATACGCATGTTCAGGGATCAGGACTTTGAGCGTCAGGCCGTAGCGCCCGAACGGGCGCGCCAGATGAAATAGACCCCGAGGAGAAGCATCGGGAGCGAATAGAACTGGCCGGCTGTGAATGGGCCGAGGTTGAGGGCATGCACGCTTTCCGGTTCGCGGAAGATCTCGCAGATGCCGCGCGCGATCGCGTACCAGACGAGCCATGTGCCGGCGACCAAACCGGGACGCTTCAGGCCATCGAACGTGTGGGTCAGCAGGCGCAGGATCACGAACATGACCAAGCCTTCGAGCACTGCCTCATAAAGTTGGCTCGGATGGCGGGGCAAGGGTCCGCCGTTGGGGAAGATCACGCCGATGGCGGCGTCCGTCGTGCGGCCCCAGTGTTCCGAGTTGATGAAGTTTGCAATGCGGCCCAGGAAGAGTCCGAACGTGCTGGCCGCAGCAGCGAGATCCATGACAGACCATGCCGAAACGGAGAACGTGCGCGCAAAGTAGATCAGCACGAGTGCGGAGCCGATGAGGGCTCCGTGGAACGACATGCCGCCCTTCCAGACCTTGAAGATCTCCAGCGGATTGGCGAAATAAAATCCCGGATCGTAGAGCAGGACCTGCCCGAGGCGGCCGCCGATGATGATGGCGAGTGCGGCGTAGATGAGCAAATCGTCGGCGCGATCGACGGTCATGGGTGGGCGGTTTGCGGCCCAGAGGCGATTGTTCTGCAAAAGCAAGCGGACGTACTGCCAGGCGAGCAGAAGGCCAGCCATGTACGACAGGCCATACCACTTGATGCTGACCGGTCCGATCGAGAAGGCGACCGGATCGATGTCGGGGAATGGGATGGCGAAAATGGTCATGCGTGTGGAGCAGCCTTACGGGTGAGACGTGCTGGAGGTTGGGCAGGCGGCGGCGGACGTTAGGTTGGGCGATGGCGAAAGTCCAGAGTCGGGCCCGCATGGGTCGATGCGGTTGCACTCTTGGGTCTAAGCGCCCATAGTCGCGGCATATTTCAACTCCGCGACAGCCGTGCGCGAGCAGGACGCGCAAAGCTGTTTGCGTTCGCACACTCGGCAAGCCGGTGTGGAGTTCTTTTGGTCCACACTCGGCAAGCCGGTGTGGAGCCAGCGCGACAGGATGGAGCTTCCCATGACCCAGACTTCAAACCGGTTTTTCGACGAACTCGGCAAGCTGATGACGGATGCGGCAGGCGCGGCGCAGGGTGCACAGAAGGAGATGGAATCCTTCATGCGGGCGCAGGGCGAGAAGATGCTTGCGGGCATGGATCTCGTGCGGCGCGACGAGTTCGAGGCCGTCAAGGCGATGGCCGCGAAGGCGCGCGAGGACAGTGAGGCGCTGCTGGCGCGTGTCGCATCGTTGGAGAGTGAGATCTCGCGACTCAAGGGCGGTGCCTGACGCCGTCTTTTCGGATGCTGTCTGCCTGTTGTGCCAGAAATCCTCGGACTCGGTTCGGGGATGCTGCGGCATGCCGATAACGAGGCCTCAGTGAGACAGATTCCCGGACAGCGTGCAGGGCCTCGCCTCGTTCACGGCGGCCTCCCCCTCGGTTGGCGTCGTTGAGGGCACTTGGCTGTCCACAGCGGCGTGGGGCTTATCAACATGAGGCTGATTGAACGTGCTGTGAAAGCCGCATTTCTCGGGCAATCCAAGGCGCTGTTGGCGGCGTGGGCGGCATTGTCCGTGGACAAGCCTGTCGTCGTGTTGCAACTCGTGCCCGCCTGATGCTTTGTCGGCCCGTCGCGTTGGCGGCGAGGCGACCGGCGATTTATCCGGCGGTTCGCCAGCCGCTGAAAGCCCTGCCTCGCGCGGGAACAAAAAGGAAGACGCATGGCATCGGCTGAGCAGGGCTACGAGCGCGCAATCAATCCGATCGATATTGTCGAGCAATTGGCGGCGGCGCACGACTGGGCCGTGGACCGGACCGGCGATGACGAGTTGACGCTGATCGTCGGCGGAAACTGGACCGACTATCATGTGTCGCTCAACTGGCGCGACGACCTGGAGGCGCTGCACCTCGCGTGCGCATTCGACTTCCGCGTCCCCGACAACCGTTTGAATGAAATGTACCGGCTGGTGGCGCAGATCAACGAGCAACTCTGGCTCGGGCACTTCGATCTTTGGACCCAGGAAGGCCTAGTGATGTTCCGGCATGCGCTGCTGCTCAACGGTTCGGTGTGCGCGCCGCAGCAGTGTGAAGCGATGCTGAAGGCGGCGCTGGAAGCCTGCGAGCGGTACTATCAGGCCTTCCAGTTCGTGGTCTGGGCAGGTAAGGAAAGCCGCGAAGCGCTGGTTTCGACCATGTTCCAGACCGAGGGGCAGGCCTGACACGTCCGGCGCGGTTTTCCCTCGTGAAGCCGGATGGAACGCGCCCATGTCTCTCAAGCTCGATGGTCCCTTGCTCGTTGCCGGCGCCGGCAAGATGGGCGGAGCGCTGCTCGAAGGTTTGATCGCGCGCGGATTGCCGGCCGACCAGATCGTCATACAGGACCCGGCGCCATCGCCTGAGATCGCGCTGTTTCTGCAGCAACATGGCATTCGAACCGCGGCAACCGTTGCGTCACTTCCCGCACCGCCGTCGCTCATTCTGGTGGCGGTGAAGCCGCAGCTGATGGATCAGGTGTTCGCGCCATTGGCGAAGCTTGCTGGGCCGAAGACGGTGGTGCTGTCGATTGCCGCCGGCAAGACGCTTGCGAGTTTCGAGCACCATTTGATGCCAGGAACTGCCGTCATCCGAGCGATGCCCAATATGCCGGCGCAGGTGGGTCGGGGAGTTACGGCGTGCGTCGCCAATGCCGTAGCGACGGCGGAACAAAAGGCGATGGCGAGCCAGTTGCTGTCAGCCGTCGGCGAGGTCGTGTGGCTCGAACGGGAAGACGACATGGATGCGGTCACGGCGGTTTCTGGATCGGGGCCGGCGTATGTGTTCCTCGTGGCGGAGTGTCTGGCGGAGGCGGGACGGAAGGCAGGATTGTCGCCAGAACTCGCGCAGTCGCTCGCTCGCGCGACGGTCGCAGGGGCGGGGGAATTGCTGCACCGGTCGGACCTCGACGCGGCGACGCTCCGGCAGAACGTGACTTCGCCAGGCGGGACCACCGCTGCGGCGCTAGCCGTGCTGATGGGTCAGCCGGGACTTCAGGATCTCATGACGGACGCGGTGGCGGCTGCTGTGCGCCGCAGCCGCGAGCTATCGAAATAATGTTGGAGGACATCTCCCGATAGCTCGCGGTCGCCTATGGCGATCTTTGGCCGGTTGCCCGCGGGAGACGGGGCCGGCATCTGAGCCTGTTATCCGCATCACGGGGATCGCGAAACTGGAGGAAATCGTTTCGGCATCCCCGCTGAGCGGGCAGAACTCAGTGACGTCAAGCCTCTGATTTGATTGGAGATCGACCAGAGGATTGTGTCGATGTCCGGCTTCCATCTCGGGAGATCAGGCTGCCGTTCACCCCGTCTTTATGTAACATTATATCATTTCAGACAAGGCGCGTTTTGAAAGGCTCACGCGTTTGTGAAAGCGATCGTGTCATAGGTCAGTCGCATATTTCCAGTAGCGTTGAAATGATGAACGATACCGACGCTGTTCGTGCGCTGGCTGCGCTCGCCAATTCTCATCGTCTCGTGGTTTTCCGTGCGCTTGTTCGTGCTGGACCGGGTGGATTATCGGCGGGCGAACTGGCGACGGCGGCGGACATTCCCTCATCGACGCTGACGTTCCATACGAAGGAGTTGGAGCGCGCGGGCCTGATTGAAACACGGCGCGAGGGCCGCTTCATGCGATCGGCGCTGAATGTCCCGGCGATGCGCGAACTCCTAGCTTTCCTGACTGAGGAGTGTTGCGGGGGCCGGCCTGACCTTTGCGGCGCGGCCGTGCCGGACGCGTCAGCCTGTTGTCCGACAGCTTCCAATCTCAAAGAGTGAGGCCATGAGTGATCCCGTCTTCCATGTTCTGTTTCTCTGCACGCACAATTCGGCGCGATCGGTCATCGCCGAGTGCGTCATGAACGAGCTCGGCAAAGGGCGTTTCAAGGCCTACTCGGCGGGAAGCCAGCCGAGCGGGCGGGTCAATCCTCATGCTATCGATATGCTGTCGAAGCTCGGCTACGACGTCGGCGACGTTCGCTCCAAATCTTGGAACGAGTTCTCGGGACCGGATGCGCCTCAGATGGATTTCGTTTTCACTGTGTGCGACGACGCGGCGAATGAAACGTGCCCTTACTGGCCCGGGCAGCCGATGACGGCGCACTGGGGATTGCCCGATCCGTCGCGCACACAAGGCTCGGAGGCCGAAATCCGAGCAGCGTTCGCCGACACGCACCGCATGCTGTATCAGCGGATCGGCGTCTTCGTGAACCTGCCGCTCGCGGCACTGGATCGGATGTCGCTTAAGGCGAAGCTCGACCAGATCGGACAGATGCAGCAAAATCGCGGCATGGACGAAACTGCGAACTGAAACTTTCTGCCGTGGAGCGCCGTAGGCTTGTTACCAACGGCTACTGGAACAATTTAATGAGCGAAAATTCGCTGACGACGCGCGCATTTGCGGAGGCGCTCGGAACCGCGCTATTGCTCGCCGCAGTGGTGGGCTCAGGGATCATGGCAGCTAAGCTCGCGGGCGGGAATATCGCCATCGCGTTGTTGGCCAATACGTTGGCGACGGGTGCGATACTTGTTGTGCTGATCACGATGTTCGGGACAATTTCAGGGGCGCATTTCAATCCGGCGGTCTCGCTCGTTGCCATGATGTCTGGAAATCTCAGTGCCGGCGCGTTTGCAGTTTATGCTTTGATCCAGATTACGGCGGCGATCGCGGGTGTGCAGTTGGCGCATGCGATGTTCGACCTCCCTATTCTACAAGTCTCGGAAACAATGAGAACGGGAACGGGGCAGTGGATCAGCGAGGGCGTGGCGACATTCGGGCTTGTGCTCGCGATCCTGATGACGGTGCGCCATAAGCCGGAGTTTGTGGCGGTTGTTGTGGGCCTTTACATTACGGCAGCCTATTGGTTCACAGCGTCCACGTCGTTTGCCAACCCGGCGGTGACAATCGCGCGGACCATGACCAATACGTTTGCTGGGATCGCGCCGGGAGACGCGCCGGCCTTTGTTGCGGCGCAGTTCGCAGGTGCGGTGCTGGCGATGGGCGCAGCCAGAGTTTTGGTGCGTTAACCGGTTGGCCGGGTAAGCGATCTGGCAATCTGGCGGCGCGGTACTTACGTTCATCTCTCAGGTGAAGAGGTGGAGGCCGTCATGCTTGATCAATCGACGAACAAGGGCCGGATCATTGCCGCCACCATGCGGCTCGCTGCGGAACGGCCGTGGGACGACGTTCTGATGAAGGACATTGCCGAGGCTGCCGCTATCGACCTGGCCGCGCTGCGGCGCGAATTTCCGTCGAAGACAGCCATTCTTTCCGCGTTCTCCCGCGCAGTCGACGACGCGGTTCTCTCCAGTGCGCCAAAGTTCACAGGGTCGGAGAATTCGCGGGACCGGATCTTCGACGTCGTCATGGCGCGATTGGACGTGCTGGTGCCCTATAAGGAGGCGCTCAAGAATATTGCCGCCGCGCGTCCCTTCGATATGGAACTGGTGCGCCGCACGATGGCGTCGCAGGCGTGGATGCTTCATGCGGCGGGTGTTCGAACAGACGGCGTGCTTGGCACATCGCGCGTCACTGGTCTGGCGTCGGTTTACGCGAGCGTGATGCAGACATGGCTTGAGGACGACGATCCTGGCTCGGCGCGGACCATGGCGGCACTCGACCGCCGCCTCAAGCGGGGCGAGCAGTCGATGCGGATGCTCACCGATATCTTCGAGGGTGCCGATCACATCGCCTCAAGGCTTATGAAGGCGATGGGCTGTAGCTCGCGCACGCATTCAGCACCGGTGGCACCGTCGACGCCGGCTGATACGACGCCCACACCGTCGATCTGAGGTCATGCGGCGGCTTAGTAGCCGCCGCCGCCGAACATGTTGTTGAAGAAGTCGTTGAGGGACGAGTTGTTCTTCTTATAGCGGCGGTTCTGGCTGGATGGGCCGTAGAAGAATCCCCAGTCGTCGGGACCACTGTATTGGACGCGCGAGAACTTCACCGGTGCAAGGTGATCGCGACCTTTGGCGATCTGATCGAACTTGCCGGCCAGCGCCAGCTTCACGCGCTGCTCATGACCATAAACATCTTTCACGATGCGCTCGCTGCCGTCCTCACCAATGAGTTCGGTGAAGTAGGTGATGTGGACCGGGATCGTCGTGTCGAGCTTGACGGCAACTTCATCCGGATCGGACTGCTGCGTCTCGTGCACTTGATCCGGCGACCAGCCCTTGTCCTTTTCCAGCAGCACTTCGGCAAGACGCATGGGATTGCGCACGCGCATGCAGCCATGGCTGAAGGTGCGTGACTGTTCGTTGAACAGGTTCTTTGTCGGCGTGTCATGCAGATAGACGGCATGCTTGTTGGGGAACGTGAACTTCACGATGCCGAGGGCGTTGCCGGGGCCTGAGGGCTGATAGACATCGTAATTGCGGATGTCTGCGCGGGACCAGTCGATGCTGTATGGATCGACGTACTTGCCGTTGCGCATCATGCGCAGGCCCTGGCGCTCGAACGATCCACCACCGCGCGCAAGGCCCGGGTAGAGTTCGTTGACCTTGATGCTCTGCGGCACATTCCAGCGCGGATTGAAATAGATGGTCTCGAGGACATCCGAGAAAATCGGCGTCTGGTTGTTCAACTCGCCGGTGATGATGCGCTCTTCGTGAATGATCTCGCCATTTTTGACAACGCGGACGAGGAACTCGGGGAGGTTCACCCAAACGTGGAAGTCACCGAGATCATCCGGCATCCAGCGCCACATTTCCATGTTGGCGAGGAGGCGCTCGGGGCTCGGGACATCGATGTCGTTCAGCGCTTTGCGCGTGCGCGGGCCGACGATCCCGTCAGGTTTCTGACCTTTATCATTTTGGAATTTGGCGACGGCTTCGGCCAAAGTGTCGTCGTAGTAGTTGTCGTCGGTTTCGCCTTCTTTGTTGGTGCCGGCGGGGACGCCAAGGCGTTGACGCAGGAGGGCCACGTCTGGGTGGCTCTGGCCGGGCACCAGTTTAGCGCCCTTGGCGGGCAGGCGGACAACTTCCTTGGCCTGGTCGGCACTGCGCTTCAGTTCGAGGTATTTCTGGCGCAGCTTTTCAAACTGGGCGTGCTTGGGATGCGTGCCGCGCAGAACTTCGGCCGGGTCGCCGGCGGCGGCGAGATCATCGAGCAGCTTCTTCGGATCAACATACTGAGGTGTCCGGTCGACGTAGGACGCGAGCTGCGTCGTGGGCTCGGGAATGCGGCCGCCGCGGGCATCGCGCGCATATTTCAGCACGGTGAGCGCAAACTTCTGCTCACCCTCGACCTTTTGTTCGGGCGTCAGTTCGGCGCGATCTGAACTATCGGTGCCCATGTCGAGGACGACGTAGTCGGATGGGTCGAGGCCATAGTCGGCGCTCTTCTTCATCTCTTCGATGAGCGCCACGGCTTTCGGCGTGTAGCCAGCGCGGCCGATGAACAGGGGCTCGTCGGCGCGGGCTTCGTAGAACGCGATCAGGGCCTGCCAGTCGGCTGCTTCTTCTTCTTTCGCGGTCTTGGCGTCTGCGAGCAGGCGCTCGCGGATGACGGCGCCAACGGCTTGCGGCGACGTGGTGGCCGGCAGCGGCGCAGTGGCCTCCGCGTTGGCGACCTCGGTCGCGGCAGGCTCGGCCAGGACGGGATTGCCGAGGCAAACCGCGAGCGCGCCCGCCGAGACGACCGTACCCACCCAACGCAACAGCATGACCCCTACTCCGTATTCTTGAGCCGGACGCTAGCCGACCGCGGGTGGCCTGCCTAGGGTGGGCTCGTCTTACATATGGTGCCGGAAGGATGCGGCAGAAGTGTTGCCGAATTGCAAACCGGTGTCCCATTCCAGACGGAAAACGGTCGTAGTCGGTGCTTGGTTGCGTGTTGATGATGACGCGCTGCTTGACGAGGGCGCGCTGCGACTCCGCTGTCGCGGAGCCGGCCGCAGCGCGCAAGGAAAGCGCTGCCGGGCGCGTTTCGCTAGTTTCTTGACGATGGCGCGCTGCTACTCCGCTGTCGCGGAGCCGGCCGCAGCGCGCAGGAAAAGCGCCGCAGCGCGCGTTAGGCCAGCTCGGCGGTGAGGTCGGTGTCATCGCTGTCGATGATGCGGGCCTGGACGATCTGGCCAGGGGTGAGTTCGGTTTCGCCGTCGAGGTAAACGGCGCCGTCGATCTCCGGAGCATCCCACTGCGAGCGGCCGATGGCGCCTTCATCGTCGATTTCGTCAATCAGGACGGGGATGGTGCGGCCGACTTTTTCGGCGAGTAATTGCGTGGAGATGTCCTGCTGGGCGGCCATGAACCGGTGCCAGCGCTCTTCCTTGACCTCTTCCGGTACGGCGCCGGGCAGGGCATTGGCTACGGCACCCTCGACGGGTTCGTACTTGAAGCAGCCGGCGCGATTGATGCGGGCTTCCTTCAGCCATTGCAGCAGAAACTGGAAGTCGTCTTCGGTCTCGCCGGGAAAGCCGACGATGAAGGTGGAGCGAATGGCGAGGTCGGGGCAGATCTTGCGCCAGGCGGCGATACGGGCTGCCGTTTTTTCCTGGTGGGCGGGTCGGCGCATGGCCTTCAGCACGGCGGGTGATGCGTGCTGAAAGGGGATGTCCAGGTAGGGGAGGATCTTGCCCTCGGCCATCAAGGGGATGACATCGTCGACGTGCGGATAGGGATAGACGTAGTGCAGGCGGACCCACGCGCCGAGATCGCCAAGCGCATTGCAAAGATCGAGGAACCGGGCCTTGAGCGGCTGGCCCTTCCAAGGGCTCTCGGCATATTTGATGTCGAGGCCGTAGGCGCTGGTGTCCTGGCTGATGACGAGGAGTTCCTTCACGCCCGCTTTCACGAGGCGCTCGGCTTCGGTCATGACATGGTTGACCGGGCGCGAGGCAAGGTCGCCGCGCAGCGAAGGGATGATGCAGAAGGAGCAGCGGTTGTTGCAGCCTTCAGAGATCTTCAAATAGGCGTAGTGCCGAGGCGTGAGGTGGAGACCTTCCGGCGGCACGAGATCGAGAAACGGATCATGCAGGGGCGGGACCGCGTCGTGGACGGCGGTGACGACCTGTTCGTACTGGTGCGGACCGGTGACTGCGAGGACGCCCGGGTGCTCGGCGCGAATGCGGCCTTCCTCGACACCCATGCAGCCGGTGACAATGACGCGGCCGTTCTTGGCCATTGCTTCGCCAATGGCGTCCAGGCTTTCGGCCTTGGCACTGTCGAGGAAGCCGCAGGTGTTGACGACCACCACGTCGGCGCCGTCGTAATCGGGGGCGATCTGATAGCCTTCCGAGCGCAGGCGCGTGATGATGCGCTCGCTATCGACGAGGGCTTTCGGGCAGCCGAGTGACACGAAGCCGACCTTGGGCGCGCGGGCGGCGGTGGGCTTCAGGTTCATTCGCGTCGGCTCACTCAAAACAGTTCAGATGCGCAGATCGGCTCGAGGATTATTCTTCCTCGTCAATCGTCGTCGTTTCGGCGCTCTTCATCTGCTGGAGCTTGGCGAAGACGCGGGCGGCCTCTTCCTTTTCGCTCTCTTCGCGCGGGGCCTCTTCCTTGGCCGTCACAATCTCGGCTGTGGAGTGGCGCGGGGCTTCCGTCGTTTCCTCGGCCGAAAGCAACGTGCCGCCCTTGGGCAGATCGCGATCGTTTTCCTTCTTCTCGCGTTCGACGCGTCGGGCGCCCTTCTTGACTTCGGCGTCGAGGTCGATCTGTGAGCACAGGCCCAGGGTCACCGGGTCCTGCGGCACGAGGTTGGGCGAGTTCCAGTGCGAGCGGTCGCGGACCTGGCCGATCGTCGTCTTGGTGGTGCCGACAAGGCGCATGATCTGGCTGTCTTTCAGCTCCGGGTGATTGCGGAGCAGCCAAAGGACGGCGTTGGGCCGCTCGTGACGGCGCGACAGGGGCGTGTACCGCGGCGACTTCTTGCCCGACAGTATCTGGGCGACGTCGACCTTCATTTCGGACAGGCGAAGAACGTGGTTGGCGTTCTTCTCGCCGCGCTCGATTTCCTCACGGGTGAGCTGGTTGGACGTCACAGGGTCGAGGCCCTTGATGCCCTGCGCGACGTCGCCGTCGGCAATGCCTTTGACCTCCAACACATGGAGGCCGCAGAAGGCCGCGATCTGCTCGAAGGTGAGCGCGGTGTTCGAGACCAGCCAGACGGCGGTGGCCTTTGGCATCAGCGGCTTGCGATCGGTCATGACGGTTCCGTTCCTGGCCTGCGCGCGGGCTCCGCTGCGCAAACCGACTTTAAGTTGAAGAAATAAGGGAATTCGCTCTTATAGCCCGAAATTCGGGCAAAGGGCAACCGCTGGCTGCCGAGTTGGCTCTGATAACCATTTTAGCCGCAACAGCAGGCAGTTGCCGGGCCGCACCCGGAGGTCTAGTGTCGCCGCGCCTTTACAGCTGGTGCTTTGCCGGGTGACCTAAGGCCAACAACTGTCAAAGACTTGAATCAGACTGGAATTCTGGGGCCCTCCGCATGATGCCAACCGCTGGCAAGCCGTATTTTTTCGAGGATCTGGCGGTGGGGCTCGAAGCCTCCATGGCACGGACTGTTTCAGAAGCCGATATCGTGGCCTATGCGGCTCTTTCCGGCGATTACAACCCGATCCATTTGGATCCCGAGTACGCGGCCAAGACACCGTTCAAGGCGCGCATTGCACATGGGATTTTGTCGGCGGGCTACATCTCGGCCGTGTTCGGGATGCAGCTCCCGGGGCCTGGCTCGGTGTACATTTCGCAGACGCTGATTTTCAAGGCGCCGGTGAAGATCGACGACGTCGTCGTGACGACGGTGAAGCTCATCGAACTCGTGCCGGAAAAGAAGCGCGCGAAATTCGAAACGGTGTGCAGTGTGGGCGGCAAGCCTGTTCTGACGGGTGAGGCCGTGCTTATGATCCCGGCGCGCCCCGCCGCGTAATGCGAGCCGCCCGATCCGACGGGTTCAAGGGACCTGGAGGCTCGTTGACCTAATATGATCGTCCATGAAGGCTACAAGAACGTGCCGCCTCAGATCCGGGGCGGCGTGGTTGCGATCGGCAATTTCGACGGCGTGCACAAGGGGCATCAGGCGCTGATCGGCGAGGCTGTAAAAGCTGCGCGCGAGAAGGGCTTTTCTGCGGGCGTCATGATTTTCGAGCCGCATCCGCGCGAGTTTTTTCATCCCGAAGAGAGCCATTTCCGGCTGACGCCGCTGAAGCAGAAGCTCGCCGTTTTTGAGGCGATGGGGCTCGATTTTGTCGTGGTGGTGCCGTTCGACGCGGCGCTGGCGAAGCTCGAGCATTTCGAGTTCGTGGACGACGTGCTGGCGCAGGGGCTCGACGTGCGGCACGTCGTGGTGGGGTATGACTTCTATTATGGGCGGCAGCGGCGGGGCTCGCCGGAGAGCATGATCCTGGCGGGGATCGAGTATGACTGGGACGTGACCGTGGTGCCGCCGGTGGCGGAGGGCGGCGAGGTGTTTTCGTCGACCGCGATCCGATTGAAGCTGGCGCAGGGCGATGTGCAGGGCGCGGCGGCGGAACTGGGCCGGCGGTGGCGTGTCGGCGGCACGGTGATCGGCGGGGCGAAGCGCGGCACCGGCATGGGGTATCCGACGGCGAATGTGCCGATGCCGAAGGGGACGGCGCTGGGGCATGGAATTTATGCGGTCCGCGCGCATGTCGACGGCTTGATGCACGACGGGGCCGCATATTTGGGCACGCGGCCGACGTTCGATGATGGAATGCCGGTGCTGGAGGTGTTCCTGCTCGACTTCGACGATGATCTCTATGGGAAAGAGATGGAGGTCGAGTTCGTCGCGTTTATCCGGGGCGATCGGAAGTTCGACAGTGCGGAGGCGCTGGTCAAGCAGATGGACGAGGACGTGGCGAAGGTGCGGGACGTGCTGAAGGGGGCGTGAGGCTGCGGTGTCACTCTCCCCTTCAGTGCTGACGCTGTTTCTCACCCTAGCTCTCTCCCCGCGCACGGGGAGAGGGCGATGACCCCCACCCCTGCCCCTCCCCGCAATGGGGAGGGGTTCATGGTCACCGCTTGGAAGTCGGCTCGGCTTCCGCTCCCCGAAAGGGGAGGGGTTCTAGTGACGGGGCGGGCTGTGGTTGCTAGAACGCAGGCCAAATCACCGAACGAATGAAAGACCTGGAGAAGATGGCCAAAGACAAGGGCGACTCTAAAGTGGCGCCGGGTGACTCTAAAGTAGCGCCGGGCGACTCCCCTGCGGGCAGCCGGCCGCCCGGCGCGGAGAGCGGGCGCGACTGGGGCGCCACGCTGTTTTTGCCGAAGACGGATTTTCCGATGCGGGCGGGGTTGCCCGAACTCGAGCCGAAGCTGCTCAAGCGCTGGGACGAGATCGGGCTCTATGAGGCGATCCGCACGCAGTCGAAGGGGCGTCCGAAGTTCGTGCTGCACGATGGGCCGCCGTATGCGAACGGCAACATCCACATCGGGCATGCGCTGAACAAGATCCTGAAGGATCTCGTGGTGAAGTCGCAGCAGATGCTCGGCTACGATTCCAATTATGTGCCGGGCTGGGACTGTCACGGGCTGCCGATCGAGTGGAAGATCGAGGAGCAGTATCGCGCCAAGGGTCGCAACAAGGACGACGTGCCGGTGAACGAATTCCGGCAGGAGTGCCGGGAGTTCGCGGCGAAGTGGCTGGCCGTTCAGCGCGACGAGTTCAAGCGGCTCGGCGTGGTGGGCGACTGGGACAATCCCTATTCGACGATGGCCTTTCGTGCCGAGGCCACCATTGCGCGCGAGATCATGAAGTTTGCCGAGAACGGGCTGCTCTATCGCGGGTCGAAGCCGGTGATGTGGAGCGTGGTCGAGAAGACGGCGCTGGCGGAGGCGGAGGTCGAGTACCAGGATTATCAGTCAGATATGATCTGGGTGAAGTTTCCGATCACGGCCATCGGGGGCAGCGGTGATCAGGAAAAGCTGATCGAGACATTGATCGATGCGTCTGTGGTCATTTGGACGACGACCCCATGGACGATCCCGGGCAATCGCGCGATCTCGTTTTCATCAAAGATCGACTACGGAGTTTATGCAATCACGGCAGCGCCCGAGGGGAACTGGGCGGCGGTCGGCGAGCGGCTGATCCTGGCCGACAAACTCGCGGCTGATGTGATGAAATCGGCCAAGGTCGAGGCGTATGAGCGCCTGGCTTCTGTGCCCGCGAGCGTGCTGAAGGACAGTGAAGCGACGTGTGCGCATCCGCTGGCGGATCTCGGCTATGATTTCGATGTGCCGTTGCTCGATGGGGATCATGTGACCGACGATACGGGCACGGGGTTCGTGCATACGGCGCCGGGGCATGGTGCGGACGACTACATCATCTGGATGCAGAACCAGAAGGCGCTGCACGACCGCGGCATCGATACGACGATCCCGTTCACGGTCGATGCGGATGGCGTGTTGACGAAGGCGGCGCCGGGGTTCGAGGGCAAGCGCGTTCTGAAAGAGAACGGCGACAAGGGTGATGCGAACGACGCGGTCATCAAGGCGCTGAGCGAAGCCGGCAACATCATCGCGCGCGGGCGCTTGAAGCATCAGTATCCGCATTCGTGGCGGTCGAAGAAGCCGGTGATTTTCCGGAACACGCCGCAGTGGTTCATCGCTCTTGACGTGGCGCCTTCCGACTCCCCTGCGGGGAGCCGGCCGGAAGGCACGAAGACGCTGCGAAACACAGCGCTCAAGGAAGTGGAGCGGGTGCAGTGGGTGCCGGAGGTGGGGCGGAACCGCATCAATGGCATGATCGAGACGCGGCCGGATTGGGTGGTGTCGCGCCAGCGCGCGTGGGGCGTGCCGATCACGGTGTTTCGCAATACGGAGACGGACGAGATCATCCCGAACGCCACTTGGGCGCATTCGGCGGAACTGGTGTCGCGGATCGAGACCGCATTCGCCGAGAAGGGCGCGGACGTCTGGTTCGAGGACGGCGTGAAGGAGCGCTTTCTCGCCGGGCTCGTGCCGAAGGCGGAGATGGCGACGTGGGAGCAGGTGCGCGACGTGCTCGACGTGTGGTTCGACAGCGGTTCGACGCATGCTTTCACACTGGAAGATCCAGTTGCATTTCCGGGCCTAAAGGGGATCTCGCGGCGGAGCCTCGTCAAGGGCGGGCAGGATCGCGTCATGTATCTGGAAGGTTCGGACCAGCATCGCGGCTGGTTCCAGTCATCGCTCTTGGAAAGCTGCGGCACGCGCGGGCACGCACCCTACGACATCGTTCTCACGCACGGCTTCGTGCTCGATGAGAAGGGGCAGAAGATGTCAAAGTCGCTCGGCAACGTCGTGGCACCTCAGGACGTGATGGCGAAATCGGGCGCGGATATTCTGCGTTTGTGGGTGGCGGCATCGGATTACTCGGACGATCTGCGCATCGGGCCGGAGATCCTGAAGACGTTCTCGGAGACGTATCGCAAGCTGCGCAATACGCTGCGATGGATGCTGGGCGCGCTAGCGCACTTTGATGATGCCGCGTCCGACTCCGCTGGCGCGAAGCCGGCCGGACGCGGTGTTAGGTATGAAGATATGCCGGAGCTGGAGCGGCTGATGCTGCACCGGCTGGCGGAACTCGATCACGATATCCGGCATGCGTATGAGGCGTATGACTTCCGCAAGGTCGTGGCGCTGCTGTCGCACTTCATGAACACCGAGCTGTCGGCGTTCTATTTTGATATCCGCAAGGACACGCTTTACTGCGAAGCGCCGTCGAGTGTGAAGCGGCGGGCGGCGCTGACGGTGATCGATCACCTGTGCGATGCCATCCTGAAGTGGCTGGCGCCGATCCTGTCGTTCACGGCGGACGAGGCGTTCGCGCTTTATCGTCCGGGCGAAGAGGCGTCGATCCATCTCGCGAGCTTTGCGAAAATCCCGCGCGAGTGGCGCGACGACAATCTCGCTGCCAAGTGGGACCGCGTGCGCGAGGTGCGTGGCGCGGTGACGGCGGCGCTGGAGTTGGAGCGGGCGGCCAAGCGGATCGGGTCGTCGCTGGAAGCGGCGCCGGTCGTTTATGTCGATGACGCGGATCTGATGAGCGGGCTCGAAGGCGTCGACATGGCGGAGGTGTGCATCACGTCCGGTATCGAGGTGATCGCGGGGCCGCTGCCGGACGGTGCCGTGGTGGCGTCGGACGCCAAGTGCGTCGGCGTGATCCCGCAGCGTGCCGAGGGCAAGAAGTGCGCGCGGTCGTGGCGGATCACCAAGGATGTGGGGAGCGATCCCGCTTATCCCGATTTGTCGGCGCGCGATGCGGCCGCAATGCGCGAGATCGATGCAGTGGTGGCGTAGGCCATCGTGGCGGACCGATACTGCGCACCGCGCATGCCGATTATGATGCGCTCTGTCAGAAGCTTGCCCGGGCCCCCGCCTTCGCGGGGGTGACGGTGTAGGGAGAGGGCTGCGCGCCGCTTCTTTTCGAACGGGTTGCCCAGTGGGTCCCGGGCACCCCGGCCTTCGCCGGGGCAGGCTTGCCCGGGATGACGTTGATAGGTGGCGCGGTTCGTCCCCTCTCCCCGCAAGGGGGAGGGGTCTCGCCCTGCATGCATCAGGAGAAGCCGGACCACCAGGAGATGAACATGTCGGCGGCGAGTCCGAGGAACAGGACGAGGCCGACGTCGCGATTGGAGCGGAAGCGGCGGAGGCAGTTTTTCGGGTCGTCGATGTCCAGGGTGGAGACCTGCCAGGAGAGCTGAAGACCGACGAGAGCAAGGGTGAGGAAGAAAATCAGGTGCGCGCCGGCGAGGAAGCCGGCCAGCGTCCAAAGCACGATGGCGATCGAATAGAAGGCGCCAACCCAGGTCGGGCTTTCCTCGCCAAATTTCAGCGCTGTCGATTTGAGGCCGAGCATCAGGTCGTCTTCGGTATCCTGATGGGCGTAGATGGTGTCATAGCCGATGGTCCAGGCGACGGCGCCGAAGTAGAGCAGGACAGGGGCCAGTTCCAGCCCGTCTTCGTCCGCCGCCCAGCCGACGAGAGCACCCCAGTTGAAGGCGAGACCGAGGACGAGCTGCGGCCAATAGGTGAAGCGCTTCATGTACGGGTAGATCAGCACCAGCAGAAGTGACGCCGCGCCAAGGAAAACCGTGAACCAGTTGAACTGAAGCAGCACGATCAGGCCGATGAAACCTAAGACGCCCACCAGGACGAGGGCGTCTTCGGGCGTTACCTGCCCGGAGGGGATGGGGCGGCTTGCGGTGCGGGCGACCTGGGCGTCGAAGTCGCGGTCGATGTAGTCATTGTAGGCACAGCCGGCACCGCGCATCACGAGAGCGCCGATCGCAAAGAGCAGCATGTACCAGAGGCTCGGGTGCGGCAGGCCTTCGTCGATCTCGGCAAGCGCCAAGGACCACCAGCAGGGGAAGAGGAGAAGCCAAGTTCCGATGGGGCGGTCGAGCCGCATGAGGCGCAAGTAGGGTCGCCAGCTGTCGGGCGCGAAGCGATCGACCCAATTGTCGTGCGGCGCATCGGCCACGGTTAGTATGACCGGGGTCGGGGCAGTTTCGGGCGGGGTCGTTTCGCTCATGATCGCGGGTGTTCTTATGTTGGTTGCGGCGGCACCCTAGCCTTCAGGCGGTGCCGGTGCAACGGCGCAAGGCCAAGCCGTTTTCAGGATGGATTACTCCGGATCAACATTCGGATAATGAAGCAGCATGGCCATCCATGACTTCACATCGGAACGACTGTTTGTCGAAGCACCCCTCGGTGAGGGCGCGTCGGTGGCGTGCCCGCCTGAGCAGGTCAACTATCTGATTAACGTGCTTCGAATGAAGGCCGGGGATGCGCTCCTCGTGTTCAACGGTCGAGATGGCGAGTGGCGGGCGCGGATCGATCAGGTGTCGAAGCGCGTTGTGGTTCTGGTGGCTGAAGCGCAGACGCGGCCACAGTCGGACGGGCCGGACATCGACTATCTCTTCGCGCCGCTGAAGCATGCGCGGCTCGACTATATGGTGCAGAAAGCGACCGAAATGGGTGTCAAGCGGCTGCGTCCGGTTCTGACGCGGCGCACGATTGCCGAGCGCGTGAACCTCGACCGGATGCGGGCGAACGCGATCGAGGCGGCGGAGCAGTGC
The DNA here is from genome assembly GCA_963778225.1 of uncultured Alphaproteobacteria bacterium. Lineage (GTDB taxonomy): Bacteria > Pseudomonadota > Alphaproteobacteria > Rhizobiales > Hyphomicrobiaceae > JAGVSR01. Next base: position 161,531 of record CAVZTR010000006.1, on the reverse strand, counting down.
GGCGTGCTGCGGGTGCCGGAGGTTGTGGAACCGGTGAAGCTCGCGGCAGTGCTGGACACGTGGGACGATGAGCGCGTGCTGATTTTTTGCGACGAGGGCGCCGCGGTTGCAAATCCGATGGTGGCGCTGGGGGCGATCGAACGGGGCCCGCTCGGCGTGTTGATTGGACCGGAGGGCGGATTTGCCGACGAAGAGCGCGATGCCATCCGAAGCCGGCCGTACACGCGTGTCATTTCACTAGGTCCGCGCATTCTGCGCGCTGATACCGCGGCGGTGGCGGCGCTGGCGGTGGTGAATGCGGTGCTGGGAGATTGGAACTGAGACGCGCTGGAAATCTGATGAGGGCGAGACTACGGTCTGCCCATGACAAATCGGGACCGGAGCTGATGAAGACAAGCCTGAGAGTTCTGGCGGCGGCAGTCGGCGTCTTCGCATTGGGATTGCAATTCTACGTTATCGCTGCGCCGCTTGAAGGTGCCGAACTGACGAAGTGGGTCATCGAGTATTTCTGCTTTTTCACGATCCTAACGAACTGCCTGGCTGCACTGGCGATGGCTTTGCCGGTGATGGCTCCGAGGTCCGCCCTCGGCCGGTTCTTCGATCGACCTTCGGTGCGGACGGCCATCGCGAGTTACATCGTCATCGTGGCGGCGGTCTATCACCTCATCTTGCGCAAGTACTGGGACCCGAAAGGGTGGGCCCTGGTTGCAGACGTGCTGCTGCATTACGCGACGCCTGCGATGTTCGTGCTCGATTGGCTTGTTTTTGTTCCTAAGGGACAGGTGCCTTGGCGGACGGTCGTGACCTCGCTGGCGTTTCCGCTGGTCTACGTCGCGTGGACCCTCGTGCATGGGGCACAGACGAACTGGTATCCGTATCCGTTCGTCGATGTGGCGACCCTTGGGTTGGAACAGGTGCTCATGAATGTAGCCGGGCTGCTGGTCGTGTTCCTGGCTGTGACGGCGGCGTTGACCGGGGCCAACCGCTTGCTTCGCCCGAAACAGGCGGTCGGTGCCGGGGCTGCGTCGTCCTGACCGTGGAGGCATCCGGCGGACGGGTGCCCGCGTTTACCGCAAAGGTTGTCTCGGCACTTGTACGCCGAGGGGCTCCTCGTCATAAGCTTTGCTTCGTGCACGCCGACCCCATCGCGTGCTGCTTCGTTTGTCCCAAGGTCCTCGATGTCCACGCGCCAAATTGGTGACGCCAGCCCCATCGTTACGTCGCGGGCCGACCTCGTCGGCTGGATTGCGGCCGGCGAAAAGCCGAAGTCGCAATGGCGGATCGGTACGGAGCACGAGAAGTTCGTTTTCCATACGTGCTGCCTGACGCCGGTTCCGTACGAGGGGCCGGACGGCATTCGCGCGCTCATGGAGGCGCTCATCCAGCGGTATGGGTGGGAACCGATTATGGAAGGCGCAAACATTATCGCGCTGAAGCGGCCGGACATCGAAACGCAGGGACTGCTCGGCGGGACCATCAGTCTGGAGCCCGGCGGGCAGTTCGAATTGTCGGGTGCGCCGTTGCAGAGTTTGCATCAGACGGCGGCAGAGACGCAGGAGCACCTGCGCGAAGTGATCGACGTGGGCGAGGACCTGGGGATCGGCTTCATCGGGGTGGGGTTTTCGCCGAAGTGGACGCTGGCTGAGACGCCGCAGATGCCGAAGGAGCGCTACAAAGTGATGACGCGCTACATGCCGCAAGTCGGCAAGCGCGGTCTCGACATGATGTATCGCACGGCAACGATCCAGGTGAACCTGGACTTCGCCGACGAAGCCGACATGGTGAAAAAGCTGCGCGTGTCGTTGGCGCTGCAGCCAATTGCGACCGCGCTGTTTGCGTCGTCGCCGTTCACCGAGGGCAAGCCGAACGGATTCAAATCGCTGCGCAGTGAGGTGTGGCGGGATACCGATCCCAACCGCACGGGCATGCTGCCGTTCGTGTTCGAAGACGGCATGGGATATGAGCGCTACGTCGACTACGCGCTCGATGTGCCAATGTATTTCGTTTATCGCGATGGGCACTATATCGATGTGGCGGGGGCGTCGTTTAGGTCGTTCATCGATGGGAAGCTCGACGCGCTGCCTGGGGAGCGTCCGACGCTCGACGATTGGTCCGACCATTTGACGACGCTGTTTCCCGAAGTGCGTCTGAAGCGCTTTCTCGAAATGCGCGGAGCGGACGGCGGACGGTGGCGGCGGATCTGTGCGCTGCCGGCCTTCTGGGTCGGGCTGCTCTATGACGAGCAGGCGCTGGATGCGGCATGGCATTACGTCAAAGGCTGGACGGCGGAGGAGCGGCAAGGGCTCAGGAATGGCGTGCCGCGGCTCGCATTCGAGACGCCGTTTCGCGATACAACCGTCTGGCAGATGGCGCTGGACGTGCTGCACATTGCGCGGGGTGGGCTACGGCGCCGGGCCGAGGTCAATCCGTTCGGACAGGACGAAACGCTCTATCTGGAGCCGCTGTTCGAACTGGTTCACGAGCGGAAAACCGTGGCCGACGAATTGCTTGAACGCTACCACGGACGGTGGAACGGATCGGTCGATCCCATTTTCGTCGAGCTTGCTTTTTGAAGCCCCACACTCGGCAGGCCGCTGTGAGCGCTTTTAGACCCCACACTCGACAGGCCGGTGTGGGGGTTAACCTTCCACTTTCGATAGACGCTTGCCCACGGTTCAGGTCGCGTTCATCCTCGGCGCTGTAGAACCTGGGCAACGAAGCGGAATGGCTTTGCTCGTAATTGCCCCGATGGGCGCGGAGGACGACGGTGAGGATGAAGACCTGGACATACGCCCTGGTGGCGGTTGGTACCGCTGTGGCGGCTCTCACCGCAGGCGGACGTTTCATCGGCGGTGATGAAGCGTCGGCCAACCAGTGTGCGGCGCAGTGCTACGCGCAGGAAAACGCATGCCGTAAGGCCAAGGCGGGCGATCCCAGCTGCGACGCAGAACTCACCAAGTGTCTGCAGAGCTGCCGCGGGAAGTAATTCAACTCGTTTTCGAATTTCGAAGGGTGCCGTTCGCGGCACCCTTTTTTATTGCGCCTTCCGACTCCGCTGGCGCGGAGCCGGCCGGAAGGCGGGGTTCAGGTTTTGCGCCTTCGAACTCCGCTGGCGCGGAGCCGGCCGGAAGGCGAGGGACTTAGATGATGAAGACGAAGAGGTGGCGGGGGCCGTGGGCGCCGTGGACGATGCGGCCGCCAATGTCGCCGGTGCGGGAGGCGCCGGAGATGAAGTTGACCGTGCGCGGAAGCGTGGTGCCGTAGGTTTGGCGCAGGAGGGCTGTCGCGTCTTCGAAGGTACCGAGGATGCTCGTGCGGTCGATGGCGACGAGGTGCGTCTCCGGAAGAAACGCCAGCGTCGTGGGGTTCTCGACTCCGGATGCGAGCATAAGCGTTCCGGTTTCGGCGACGGCGGCGAGGGCGCGGGAAAAGGTGAGGGCGTCCTCAGGAGTGGCCGCGCCGCGACCGATTGTGAAGCCGGCTTCGGACCAGGGGAGGTCGGCCAAGGCGGCATCGTTGAGGCGGATCGCGCGATAGGCGATGCGTGCGGCGGAAAGTGCTTCGGCAACCGATGCTGGAAGCATCTGCGGTCCCTTCACGTCCACCACGGTCATGCCTTTGGAGGTGGCGGCGGCACGGAACCGCGCGATGGCGCCGTCGCCGTGGCTGACAAGGCTTGGCGGTGCGGATGGCGTGATTGGAACGGTCGCTGGTGCGGTCGTGTTGGCGGCGCGGATACGGGCAAGGATGGCGTCGCGGCTCATCGGGGGACACCGCGCTCGGTTTCTTTCCAGAGTTGCTGGAAGGTGCGGCCCTGCGGAGCGGGGAGATCGCGGTCTCGCAGCCATCCCCGCGCGATCGGCAGACGGCTAAAGCGGCCTTTCGAGCGGCCGAGGGCGCCGCCGAACGCGACGCCGAAGCGGGCGAGGAGATGATAGAGGGCGGGGCGCGTGGCGGCGTACGCCCAGAGTGATGAGAGCGCGCGGCTCGTCCGCGACCCGGTGCCTTGCTCGTGCGCGCGTTCCCGCCACGTGCGCATCAGTGAGACGAGGGGGATCTTGACCGGGCAGACGGCTTCGCAGCTGCCGCAGAAGGTGGACGCGTTAGGGAGATGGCTGGTTTCCGCGATGCCGAGAAGTGCGGGGGTGAGCACGGCTCCGATAGGACCGGGATACACCCAGCCGTAAGCGTGGCCGCCGATGGCGTTGTAGACAGGGCAATGGTTCATGCACGCGCCACACCGGATGCAGCGCAACGCGTCGCGCATTCCGGAGGCGAGCATATCGGTGCGGCCGTTATCGACCAGCACGATGTGGCATTCGGCCGGGCCGTCGAGATCAGCGGCGCGGCGCGGGCCGGTCGCGAACGTGGTGTACGCCGTCATGTCCTGGCCCGTCGCCGAGCGGGCGAGAACGCGCAGGAGGGTCATCGCTTCATCGAGCGTGGGCACGACTTTGTCGATGGTGGCGACGACGACGTGGATGCGCGGCAGCGTTTGAGAGAGATCGCCGTTGCCTTCGTTGGTGACGATGATGGACGAACCGGTTTCGGCGACGAGGAAGTTGGCGCCGGTGATGCCGACGTCGGCTGTCAGAAATTTTTCGCGCAGCACTCCGCGGGCTTCCGAGACGAGACTTTCCGGATTGGGTAGCGGGCGGTCGGGCGGCAGGTGCGTATGGTAGGAGCGGAAGTCGGCTTCGACGTCGGCTTCGGTCAAGTGGATCGCCGGGGCGATAATGTGGCTTGGAGCCTCGCCGCGCTTCTGGATGATGTATTCGCCTAGGTCGCTTTCGATGACTTCGAGGCCTTGTTCCTCAAGATGGGCGTTGAGGCCGATTTCCTCAGATACCATCGACTTGCCTTTGACGATCCGGCGCGCATTGGCGGCGCGGCAGATGTCCGTGATGACGCGGCGAGCCTCGGTGGCGTCGGCTGCCCAATGGACGGCCGAGCCCATGGCCGTCGCTTTTGCCTCGAAGGCTTCGAGATGGGCGGCGAGATTGTCGAGTGTGGCGTCGCGAATGGCGCGGGCTTGTTCGCGCATCGATTCGAATTCCGGAACGGCGGCGACGGCTGCGCGGCGCTGTGCGACGAGGCCGCCGGGAAGTTTCGCAAGCGCCGTTTGCAGCCGCTCGTCGGCGAGAGCTGCGCCGGCATTTTCGCGGAACGTGGCGGGCGAGGCGGTCACGGCACATCCGTCGGGCTATGGCCGATGGGAGGATCGGCAAGCTCACCGGCCAGGACCTCCGCAATGTGGCGGCACGCGAGAGGGCGGCCATCGCGCGTGAGCTTGCCGGCCATGTTCATCAGGCAGCCGAGATCGCCGGCAAGCAGGAGATCGGCTCTGGTGGCGTTGGCGTCATCTGCTTTGCGGGTGACGATCGCATTCGAGATGCCGGCGTATTTCTCAGCGAAGACACCGCCGAATCCGCAGCAGGTTTCCGGTTCGGCCATCTCGGTGAGTTCAACGCCGGGCACGAGAGCAAGCAGACGGCGGGGCGCGGCCTTGACGCCCAATTCGCGCAGGCCGGAGCAGGCATCGTGGTAGGTGACGCGGCCCATGTAGCGGCCGGGGACCTCTTTGAGGGGGCGGATGGTGATCAGGAAAGTGCAAAGTTCGTGGACCTTGGCGGCAAAGGCTGCCACTTCGATTTGAACGTCGGTCGGCTCGTTCGTCATGAGACGCGGGTAGTGCACCTTGAGCATGGCGGCGCAGGAACCGGAGGGCACAACGACATAATCACAATCGGCGAAGGCGCGGACAGTCTGAAGGGCGAGGTCTCTGGCCGTGGCGCGGGCGCCGGAGTTATAGGCGGGCTGGCCGCAGCAGGTTTGGCGTTCCGGAACGATCACTTTGCAGCCGGTTGCTTCGATCAAGCGTGCGGCAGCAAAGCCGACGGACGGTCGCATGAGATCGACGAGGCAGGTCACGAAAAGACCGGCGCGAGGGGCCTGCACGACTTCGCTCTCCAGGGCGCGAGGTTCACCTCAAACCGATAGGGGAGAGCGGAGCGGATGGCAAACACTGGGATGGCAGCCGCAGGCTTCGCGCGTGTCTTGTCGCCGAGCTATGAACGCGGCCGACATGTTGCCGGTCCTGGCCCCGCGTGCGAAGATGCTGAAGTGGTGGATTGCCGTCACGAATGAGCTTCTGACTGCCTCAGGACTTCAACTCGATGTTGGATCTTCATCTGGCGTGTTCGGTTATGACGTAGCAGGTTGGGACGGAACTCATCTACGTTGACTCTTCGAACATGCGCACACGCCGCCGTGGCTGCGAAGCTGTTGTTTTACAGTCGGTTATACTTAGCCTCATGTGTGAATCCGGGCGTCGCAGGACCGGCAGGAACAGGACCAAATGAGCTCGATTGCGCTTCCAGATCCCGAATCTTCCGTGCTCGACCGGCGCGATGCGATCGTCAAGGATCTCGTTGCCATCGCCGGCGCGGGAGCCGTGATCGCGGACGAAGACGGGCGTCGCGCCTACGAGACCGACGCGTTCACGGCCTACAAGCGCATGCCGCTCGCCGTTGTGCTTCCGGAAACGACCGAGAGCGTGGCGGCGGTGCTGGGTTACTGCAACGCGAACGGCATCAAAGTCGTGCCGCGCGGGGCGGGGACGTCGCTGTGCGGCGGGGCCCTGCCTGCGGAGGACGCTGTCGTGATCGGCGTGTCGCGCATGAACAAAGTGCTCGAGGTGGACACGGTCGCGCGCTTCGCGCGGGTGCAGACGGGCATCACCAATCTTGCCATTTCAGCGGCAGTCGGCCCCAGCGGGTTCTTCTACGCGCCCGATCCTTCGAGCCAGCTTGCGTGCACGCTCGCCGGCAACATTGCGATGAACTCAGGGTGGTGCGCACTGTCTGAAGTATGGCGTGACGACCAACAATGTGCTCGGCGTCAAGATGGTGATGATGGACGGGTCGGTCGTCGAAATCGGCGGCGAGCATCTCGATGCCGAGGGTTATGATTTCCTCGCGCTCATCATCGGGTCGGAGGGGCAACTCGGCATCGTCACGGAAGCGACGGTGCGCATTCTGCGTCAGGCGGAGGGCGCGCGGCCGATGCTGATCGGTTTTGAATCGACGGCGAAGGCCAGCATTTGCGTGTCGCGGATCATCGCGTCCGGCATCGTGCCGGTGGCGATCGAATTCATGGACCGTCCGGCGATCGAGGTGTGCGAAGCGTTCGCGAAAGCCGGCTATCCTCTGGACGTGGAAGCGCTGCTGATCGTCGAGGTCGAAGGGTCGGAGGAAGAGATCGCGGACCGGCTCGCCTACATTGGCGGGCTCGCCCAGGAATTAGGTCCCTCGTCGCTCGTGATCAGCGCGGACGATGCGCAGAGCGCGAAGATCTGGAAGGGTCGCAAGAGCGCATTTGGCGCCATCGGCCGCAAAGCCGATTACCTTTGCATGGACGGCACGATACCGTTGTCGCAGCTCACGTATGTGCTGGAGGAGATCGCCAACATCTGCAAGCGCTACGGACTCGGCGTCGCCAATGTCTTCCATGCCGGTGACGGCAACCTGCATCCGCTGATCATGTATGACGCGAACGACGCGCGGCAGGCGGAACGGGCGGAACAGGCGGGCGCGGATATCCTTCGGCTGTGCGTAGCGGCCGGCGGATGTCTGACGGGAGAGCACGGCGTCGGGATCGAGAAGCGCGATCTGATGCGGGTGCAGTTCTCGGACGTGGACCTGGCACAGCAGATGCGGATCAAATCGCTGTTCGATGCAGGATGGCTTTTGAACCCGGCCAAGGTGTTTCCGCTCGACGGACGTCCGGTGCCTGCGTCGAGGCCGGCGGAGCCCGCCATGGCGGCCGAGTGACGAGGAATTTGCGGACGTGAGCGAGATTCTGAGACCGGCGGCCGACTGGGAATTGAAGAGCATCCTCGCTCAGCTTGGCGAGCAGAACCTGCCCGTCGAAATTGTGGGAGCGGGAACCAAGCGCGCGATCGGACATCCGGTCATCGCGTCGGCCGTCATCACGACGGCGAGCCTGCGTGGCATTACGCTCTATGAGCCCACCGAACTGGTGATGTCTGCCCGGGCCGGGACACCGGTCTCGCAGGTCGAGGCGGAATTGGCGTCGCGCGGGCAGATGCTGCCGTTCGAGCCCATGGACTATGGTCCGGCATTGGCGTCGCGGCCGGGGTTGCAGACGATCGGCGCGGTGTTCGCCACAAATAATTCGGGGTCGCGGCGGATCACCGTCGGCTCGGCCCGGGATCACCTGATTGGAGTGCGCGGCGTCAACGGGCGTGCGGAGATCTTCAAATCGGGTGGCCGGGTGATGAAGAACGTCACCGGTTATGATGTGGCGCGCGGGCTGACCGGAAGCTGGGGCACGCTCGCGGTGCTGACGGAAGTCACGTTCAAGGTGGCGCCGCTGCCGGACGATATCGCGACGATCGTCTATTCCGGTTTGCCGGAGGATCTCGCTATCGAGCTGATGTCGCTCGCGATGGGAACGCCGTACGAAGTGTCGGGGACGGTGCATCTGACGCCCGCGCACGCAGCGCGCATTGCCACGCCGCCGCTGGCAGGACAGAAGACGTCGCTGACGGCGCTGCGGGTGGAGAACTTCATGAAGTCCGTGCGCTACCGCAAGGGACGCTTGATCGAGGCGCTCAAGGCCTATGGCAAGCCGATGGAACTGGATCTTGAAGCGTCGCTGGGCTTTTGGGGAGAGATCCGGCGGATGGCATTTGCACCCGCTTCGGATGCCATCCTGTGGCGGGTTTCGACGTCGCCACGCAAGGCCGCGGAACTCGTGGCGACGCTGAGGCGTCACATGCCGGTGGAGGCGACGTTCGACTGGTCGGGCGGGCTCGTGTGGCTCGAGATCCCCGATTGCGCCGACGCAGGGGCGGCCGACATTCGCCGCGCGGTGGCCATCGCGGGCGGGCATGCGACGCTGATCCGGGCGCGGGAAGCGGTGCGGCGGGAAGTCGAAGTGTTTCAGCCGCAGGCGCCGGGTATCGAGAAACTGTCGCGGGGGTTGAAGCAGGCCTTCGATCCGCAAGGGCTTCTCAATCCGGGTCGGATGTATCAGACGATGTAATCGTGGGTTGGCGCCCCGAGTGCGGCCGAACCAGGAGACGAGATGCAGACCAATTTCACTGCCGAGCAGCTGAGTGATCCGCGCACGGCAGAGGCCGAACGTATCCTACGCCGGTGTGTGCATTGCGGGCTGTGTACGGCGGTGTGTTCGACGTACGTTGTGCTCGGTGACGAGCGGGATAGTCCTCGCGGCCGCATCTATCTGATGAAGGACATGTTCGAGGGCGGGCGCGATCCGAGTGCGGAAGTGCGCCTTCACATCGACCGGTGCCTGTCGTGCCTGTCGTGCATGACGACGTGTCCGTCCGGCGTCGACTACATGCATCTCGTCGACCATGCGCGATCGTACATCGAGGAGCGGGCCCCGCGGCCGGCGAAGGCGCGGTTCATGCGCGGACTGCTGGCGCGCGTCGTGCCCTATCCGCGCCGGTTTCGCTGGGCGCTTCGTGCGGCACCGTTCGGGCGGCCGTTTCGTGGCCTGATGCGGCGCGTGGGACTGTCAGAACTTGCGACCATGATCGATATGGCGCCTGCGGTGCTGCCGCGGGCGGGGCAATTCTCGGGTCCGGGTACGGCTGCGACCAAGAGTGAGCGTCGGGCGCGGGTGATCATGCTGGCGGGCTGCGCGCAGCAGGTCCTCAGGCCGTCGATCAACGACGCAACGGTTCGATTGCTGGCGCGGCGCGGGATTGATGTGGTGGTGGCGCCGGGGGCAGGGTGCTGCGGCGCGCTGGTGCACCATCTGGGGCGTGAGAACGAAGCGAAGGCGCAGGCGCGGCGCAATATCGATGCGTGGATGAAGGAGATCGGCAAGGGCCCGGTCGATGCGGTTCTGATCAATGCGTCGGGCTGCGGAACGGTGGTGAAGGACTACGGCCACCTGCTGTCAGATGATCCCGTCTATGCGGCAAAGGCGAAGCAGATCGCGGATCTCGCGCGTGACGTCAGCGAGTTCGTAGCCGGTGTCGGGATCGGGGCGCCGGTACGCTGGTCCTCGATCAAGGTCGCGTACCATTCGGCGTGTTCGCTGCAACACGGCCAGGGCATCACCGACGAGCCGAGGGCCTTGCTGACCCAAGCGGGATTCAGCGTCGTCGATGTTCCCGAGGGGCACATCTGCTGCGGGTCGGCGGGAACGTACAACATCCTGCAGCCGGAGATCGCGACGCAGCTGCGCGATCGGAAGGTTCAGAACATCAAGACGATGCGGCCGGATGTGGTGGCGGCTGGGAACATCGGCTGTATCACGCAGCTCGGCGGCGGGATGAGTATCCCAATCGTTCATACGGTCGAATTGCTGGACTGGGCGTATGGAGGGCCGGTTCCGCGCGGATTGGAAACGCTGGAGCCGTTTGTCACCGATGTGCCGAAGCCGAAGCGCGTTGCGGAAGACTACATCACCGCGTGACGCGCAGGCCTTGATCAGCGGAAGGCTTTGTCGAGATTTTGCGTCGTATCGAGGCCTTTGACGGTGTCGAGGCCGCGCGCTCCGGAGAGGTTGGCTCCATCAAGATCGGCACCCGTGAAATCGGCGCCGGTCAGATCCGCTCCGTGGAAATCCACCTTCGAAAGATCGGCATGTGCGAGATTGGCGTCGCGCAGGTCGGCGCCGGTCATGCGTGAGAAGGTGAGGACGGCTTCGGTGAAGTTTGCCCGTATGAGCGTGGCGCCGGAGAAGTCGCAGGATTTGATCACGTTCTTGCGCAGCGTCGTGAGCGTGCCTTCACCGGGCCGATCTTCGAGAGGGTGGAAATCGGCGTCGGTCAGATCTGCGCCGCGGAAGTCGGCACCGGACAAATCAGCTTGAACCTTGATGCCGCGGAGGTTGGCGCCGGAGAAGCGCGGCGCATCGGCGAGCAGGCTGTTGAGATCGGAATAGATGGTGGGGCGCAGAATGGTTGCGCCGGCGAGGTTGGCTCCGGAGAGGTCGGCGCGAATGAGAACGGCGCGATCGAGACGCGCGCGAGAAAGATCGGCACCCTTGAGGCTCGCGCCGGTGAAATCGGCGCCGTAAAGGTCGGTCCGCGCGAGGCTGGCGCCTTTGAAGTCGAGGGTGGAGAAATCGAGGTAGGTGAGGTCGCGCCCGGAGAGATCCATCCGCTCGCCGGCTTTCACCTTGTAAAGTCGCTCGGTCACTTCGCGAGCTGTGATATCGGCTTCGGGCGTGACGAGCGTGAAGACGAAGGGCTCGACGAAGGCGTTGCCGAGACTATCGGCCAATGCTGGAGCCCGCCCGGCTGGAAGCGCCAGGATCGATGCGAGGACAAACGTGCCTGCGGCCTTGAGCATGCGATCGGCTCCCTCGACGGCTGTCGAATGGGACAACTTCCCGAAGATGCCAGATTCTAATTCCCGAGCAAGGGGCGGGGACGACCTGCCTCATCGCCTTAGGTCGAACACGCCTCATTTGTGATGGGATAACGTTGCGGGTGGTCAGTCGGCAGGGCCGAAGCCGCCGCCAGTCGGCGTTTCGATGATCAGAACGTCGCCGGCTCTTACATTGGCTTCGCCACAGCCGCCCAGATCTTCTGATGCACCGCTGGTGCGGCGCACGATGTTGCGACCCCGCTCGCCAGGCTGGCCGCCGTTCAGGCCGGGTGGCGGAATGGCACGATACCCGGAGAGCAGGGAGACGTGCATCGGTTCGCGGAAGCGCAAGATGCGCCGGGTCCCGTCGCCGCTGTTGAATTGCCCGCGGCCGCCGGAGCCGCGGCGGATTGCGAATTCCTCGACGACGACAGGATAACGAAGCTCAAGGATTTCGGCGTCGGTCATGCGCGTATTCGTCATGTGGGCGTGAACGCCGGCAGCGCCGTTGAAGCCGGGGCCAGCGGGCGAACCCGAGGCGATCGTTTCGTAGTATTGAACGCGTGCGTTGCCAAAGGTGAGGTTGTTCATCGTGCCCTGGGATGGGGCAAGCTGTCCGAGCGCTGCGAACAGCGCGTTGGTGACGATCTGGCTCGTCTCCGTGTTGCCGGCGACGACGGGGGCGGGAAAGCGCGGGCGCAACATCGACCCTTCGGGAATGCGGATTTCGATCGGGCGAAGGCAACCGGCGTTCAGCGGAATGGGTACGTCGGCGAGAACCCGGAAGACATAGAGCACGGCAGCGCGGGTCACGGGTGCAGGAGCGTTGAAACTTGTCGGCTGCTCGGGCGACGTGCCGGTGAAGTCGACGATTGCTGAGCGCGTGGTGGTGTCGATCGTGATCGAAACCTCGACGACCGTGCCCTGGTCTGTTTCGATGCGAAAGTGGCCGCCTTTCAGCTTGGCCAGAAGGTGGCGGATCGCGGCTTCGCCGTTATCGAGGACGTGGGCCATGTAGCGAGTGACGTCTGCGAGCCCGAACTCGCCGGTAAGCGCTGACAGTTCCGTTGCGCCGCGCATATTGGCGGCGAGTTGGGCCTTGAGATCGGCGATGTTTTCGTCAGGATTGCGGGCGGGATGTCGGGCCTGTGTCAGCAGGGCGCGCGTTTCTATTTCAAGAAAATGGCCGGCCGCGACGAGACGTGTTGGCTCGATGTAGACGCCTTCTTCTTCGACGGTTGTCGCGCGCGGGCTCATCGATCCGGGTGCGAGGCCGCCGATGTCAGCGTGGTGGCCGCGGCTGGCGACGAAAAACGCAGGCTGGGTGCCGGTGTCGATGAAGACGGGCGTGACGACGGTGATGTCGGGAAGGTGCGTTCCACCCTTGTAGGGGGCGTTGAGCATGAAGCTGTCGCCGGGGCGCATTTCGGTGGCGAAGGCTTCGCGGATGGCGGCGACGGCGCTGTCCATGCTGCCGAGGTGCACCGGGACGTGGGGTGCGTTGGCGACGAGTTCGCCTTGAGCGTTGAAGAGGGCGCACGAGAAATCAAGGCGTTCCTTGATGTTGACGGACCGGGCCGTGGCGCGAAGCGCCTCGCCCATGTTTTCAGCGATGGCTTTGAAGCGGTTGGCGAAGACTTCGAGCAGGACCGGGTCGGGTGTGGTGCTGGCGGTGGCAATGGATGATCCACGCGCGCGGGGTTCCGATCGCGTCAGCACAAGATCGCCGCGTGATGTCAGGGATGCCGACCATCCGGTTTCGACCACGACGCTCTGATGGGGTTCGAGAATGATGGCGGGTCCGGGAACCGGTTGTCCCGGCTCGAGGGTGGCGCGGTCGTGAACGGTTGCGTGGTGCCAGCGGCCGCCGGAGAAGAAACGGCGCGTGGTGGATGTGGTGCACTTGACAGGTGCGGGTGCAATCTTTGCTTCGGGTGGTTCGGTGGTGCTTGTCGCTTCCACTTCCATGTGCGCGATGCGGATTGGCTTGCCGGGCGATGTGAAACCGAAGCGGCGCTTGTGTGCGCGTTCGAAGTCGGCGCGCATGATCGCGATTTCAGAGAGATCAACAGGGATCGCTGTGTCGGTTCCTGCGTAAGCCAAGTGCAGGCGTGTGATCAGCGCAACGTCGTCGTTGTCGACGCCCTGGTCGAGAAGTGCGTCTGTTGCGGCATTGCCGAGCTCCCAGGCGGTCTCCTCAATGTCGCGAAGGGAATGTTCATCGAAGGGGAGTTCGATCGATTGCTCGCGGCTGGCGCGGGCGGGGGCGAGTGCCATGCCCCAGGCGGAGAGTACGCCCGATAGCGGGTGGATGAGAACGGTGTCCATGCCGAGTGCGTCGGCGATGAGGCAGGCGTGCTGGCCGCCGGCCGAGCCGAAGCATTGCAGGGCGTAGCTGGTGACGTCGTAGCCGCGTTCGATGGAGATGCGCCGGATCGCGGCGGCCATGTTCTCGACGCCGACGCGGATTGCACCGTCGGCAACCTCATGTGGCGTGAAGCTGCCGCCCATATCGCGCGCAAGATTTTCGAATGCGGACTGCACGGCATCGCGATCGGGCGGCAGATTTCCCGAGGGTCCGAATATGTGCGGGAAGCTTATGGGATCGAGCTTGCCGAGCAGCATGTTGGCGTCGGTGAGGGTCAGTGGGCCGCCTTTGCGATAGCAGAGTGGACCTGGATCAGAGCCGGCGCTTGCGGGCCCGACGCGCAGGCGGCCGTCATCGAAGCGGATGATGGAACCGCCCCCGGCCGCCACGGTGTGGATGTCGAGCATCGGCACGCGCAGGCGCACGCCCGCGACCTCCGTCTCGAAGGTGCGTTCATAGGTGCCGGCGAAGTGGGAGACGTCGGTCGATGTGCCGCCCATGTCGAAGCCGATGACCCGGTCGAAGCCGGCGGAGCGGGCCGTTTCGGCCATGGCGACAATGCCGCCGGCGGGGCCTGACAGGATGGCGTCGCGAGCGCGGAAGTTTTCCGCCGCGGTGAGGCCGCCGGAGGAGGCCATAAACATAAGGGGCGTGCGTGCCTCGCCATCCGGGTCGATGCTGGCGGTGATCGAGGCGACGTAGCGGTCGAGGACCGGTGAGAGATACGCGTCGGCGACGGTGGTATCGCCGCGGCCGACGAGCTTTACCAGTGGGGAGACTTCGTGGCTGACGGAGACGTGCGCGAAGCCGATGCCGCGTGCGATTTCGGCGGCGCGCTGTTCGTGTGCGGGAAAGGCCCAGGCATGGACGAAAACGATTGCGACGGCGGCGATGCCATCTGCTTTGACGCGAAGCAGGTCGGCCGTGAGCGAGGCCTCGTCCATGCGACGGTCGATTGTACCATCTGCAAGCGTGCGTTCGTCGGCTTCGATGACCCGCGCATAGAGCATGTCAGGCTTGACGACGGCTTTTGCGAAGATGTCCGGACGGGCCTGGGTCCCGATCTCCAGCGCATCAGCAAAACCGCGGGTGATGACGAGCGCCGTTGGTACGCCCTTGCGCTCGAGGAGGGCATTTGTGGCGACGGTCGTGCCCATCTTGATGGCGCCGATGCGCGACGCAGGGATCGCTGCCTGGGCGGGGAGTTGGAGGAATTGCCGGATGGCGTGGAGGGCCGCGTCGTCATAGGCGGAGGGATTGACGGACAGGACCTTGGTGACGTGGAGCGCGCCGTCGGGATCGCGCGCGACGACATCGGTGAAGGTGCCGCCGCGGTCGATAAAGAATTGCCATTTCTGATGGTCCGCAGGAGCGGTGTTCATCGCGGGTTCCGGTGCGGCGTTCTCGATGATGGGGCTCTAAACAAGAGGGTGAGGCGGCGCAAGTCGATCCCTTGCTGACCGCGACCTGCCGGACCCATGAGCGGCATCAATGACTGCGAGCGGGGAGGTTCATCGGGTGCGGCGTCGGTGCGGGAGAGGCTGCCCTTCTGTTGCCGCGGAAAAGCGGCTAGTGCTGGCAAATGGCCGACGAAACTCTTCTCGATTCGTTGATGCGTCCTGCGCAAAGCGGGGCGGCACGCACCATTGCTCGTCTCGGCCGGCGGCTCAAGGCCTACGGTATTCTGCGGCGGCGGCGCTGGTCGCAGACGACCGGGTTTACGTCCGCGTTTGTCGTGTTGGCGGCTAAAATGGCCGCGGCCGACGGCGTGGCCGTATCGTCGGAGGCGACAGTGTTCGAGCAGTTTCTCGACGTGCAGGCCGATGAGTTGCCGCGGTTGCGAAGTGTTTACGAGCAGGCTGCGGCCGATGTGACGGGATACGAAATCTATGCCGATCGGGTCGGCGAGATGCTGAAGCGCGATCCGGAGACCAAGCGGCGCGTATTCGAATCCCTGATGTATATCGCCTGCGCAGACGGGATCCTGCATCCGGCGGAGGATCATTTTCTCAAAACGGTTTCGGCGCGGTTTGGATACTGCGACACGGAATTCCGGACCATCCGGGATCAGTTCGTGCGCGATCCCGACAGTCCGTATGCCATTCTCGACGTGATGCCGGACGCCAGCGAAAAGGAAATCAAGGCGCGCTATCGCAAGCTGGTGCAGGAAACACATCCCGACCGGCTCATCGCAGACGGGGCACCGCCCGGCGTCGTGAAGGCTGCGACTGCAAAACTTGCACACATCAACGCGGCCTATGAAGAGATCGCGGCAGAGCGCGGCTTTGGAGGCCGGCGCGCATGAGCGGTCCGGCTCTGATCTCGGCTCCGGACAGTCCGCTCGTGGCGGATCTTTTTCCGTCGCCGAATATCGAACCGCGGTTTCGCGGACTGACGCCGACAATTCTCGTGATGCATTACACGGGATTGGAGTCGGTGGAGCGCTCACTCGATGTGCTGTCGCGGCCGGATTGCAAGGTGTCATGCCACTACGTGGTGGATGTGGATGGCCGGGTGATCCAGATGGTGGCGGAGGAGATGCGTGCGTGGCATGCGGGCTTATCGTCGTGGCACGGCGAAACCGATATCAATTCCGCATCAATCGGCATTGAAATCCAGAACGGCGGACACGCGCTCGGCTATCCGGATTTTCCCGAAGCGCAGATGCGTGCCGTGATCGGGCTGTCGCAGGATATCTGCGGCCGGCATGGGATCGCACCGGAACGGGTGCTGGCGCATTCCGACATTGCGCCCGCGCGCAAGATCGATCCGGGTGAGAAGTTCGACTGGGCGCGGTTGGCAGCGGAGGGGGTGGGGTTCTGGTTGCCGCCGGAACCGTTGGACGTCGATGATGTGGGGCTCGGTCCTGGCGCCGATACGGCTGAGATCGCGGAGACGCGTCTGCTGCTGGCGCGGTTAGGGTACGGGGTGGCGGCTGAGGGTCCGCTGGACGAAGAACTCGGTTTTGTGCTCAGGGCATTTCAGCTGCACTTTCGGCCGGCGCGGGTCGATCGACGGCTCGACAGGTCAACGCTGGTGACGTTGCGGCGTCTTGTGGAGGCGCTTCCCAACGCCGAGATTGCGTGAAGATATCAAAAGCCTGCCGCAAGGCCTTGGCATGAGGACGGGACGTGGGTGACACTGGCTGCATTCACGTAGTGGCATTTGCCAATGCTCATGACCGACAACCGGAGCTGCCCAGATGGGGGAACTCGAACTCTTCGAGCCGGGTACTCAGATTTTCACCGGCACGGTGCGCTCGTGGAGCGGATCGTTCGGGGAACTCGTGACCGACAGCGGGTTGGCGGTGATATTTGTGCTGCATGGCCAGCCGCAGCCGCAGATCGGTGAGCGGATCACCATCAGCGCGCGCAAGTTCCGGCCCGTGTACCAGGCGGGTACGGTCACCAAGGCTTGAGGATCAGGCGGGACTTTGCTTGACGCAGAGGACGGCCGGGGCCACTTAAACGGTGTCAGTTGGCTGGACGGCCGCTGCCGGACGGGGCGTTATGGCCCAGCAAACGTGCGGTGGAGGAAAGTCCGGGCACCTTGGAGACAGGATGGCGGTTAACGGCCGCCGGGGGCGACCCCAGGGAAAGTGCCACAGAGAACAGACCGCCTGAGGGCTTCGGCCCGACGGTAAGGGTGAAACGGTGCGGTAAGAGCGCACCGCGGCTCCGGTAACGGCGCCGGCACGGCAAACCCCATCCGGTGCAAGACCAAATAGGGATGGCCGGCAGGTGGAGAAATCCAGCCTGCAAAGCCCGTTTCCAGGCCCGCCATCCGGGTTGGTTGCTCGAGGCGTCCAGCAATGGGCGTCCCAGATGAATGGCCGTCGCGGAGGCAACTCCAGACAGAACCCGGCTTACAGGCCAACTGATGCTTTATTTCAATTGCGTGCGGCGACTTCCCTGTCGGGGAGCCGGCCGCCGCGCGCGATTGGGGGAAAGCGCGCGTTTGCCAATCGATGGGCTTTTGCTCGAAAGCGTCAACTCAGGTGTTCACCTCCGACGACTATTCTCTTAGACTTGCCTCCAATTAAATGCCGCCGGTCAGCCAAGGCCGGTTGCGGGAGGGGCACGCCGAGATGCCCGGGAGGAGAGTAGTCGTATGTTCGAAGGGATTAGTAAGACAGCGTTCGCCGTGGTGTCACTGGCGGCTTTAGGGATCGCCGGCTGGATGATGGCAAGCCGGAACGATGCCGTGCGGCAGCTGGAATCCGTACAGATGGCGCGCGATGGCGCAATCCAGCAGGTGAAAGAACTCTCGGCCAAAGTCAGCGAACTCGAAGGCAAGGTAGCCGGCAGCGAGACCGCGAAGAATGTTGCTGAGGAAGCCTTCAAGAAAATCGAAGAGGTCATTTCGGCCGAACGCGCCAAGCTGACGGGTGAGGCGCCACCTGCCGCTGCACCTGAGGCACCGGCGGCCGAAGCACCTGCTGCCACTGAACCAGCCGCCCCTGCCGCTGAGACGCCGCCCGCTACGTCTGAAGCTCCCGCTGCGACTGCACCTGAAACATCGCCGGCTGCAACGACGGAAGCCAAGCCCGAAGAGAAGCCGGCCGAGGAGGCCAAGCCAGAAGAGGCGAAGCCAGAAGAGGCCAAGACAGAGGACAAGCCCGCCGAAGCTGCGCCCGCAACGGCGCCTGCGGCCGAAACACCGGTTGCACCTACGGGTGAAACGGCTGCTCCTTCTCCGGCTCCCGAGCAGCCGGTCGAGGGTGCTGCGCCAGCAGCCACCGAAACTCCGACGGAAGGTGCAAGCTCACCAGCCTCCGAGCCGTCTTCGCCGTCGGCCACTCCGTCTCCGCCAACTGCGCCGACCGATGCAATCGCCCCGCCGAGCGAACCTGCAGCAACGCCGGAAAGCACACCGGCCACGCCGGCCCCGACCGACGGCAGCACCACCACACAGCCGGTACCGGACAGCAGTTCGACACCTGCATCCACGCCGCCCGCTCTGGAGCCCTCCGCTCCGACGCCCTGAGCGGCCACGGCCTAGACTTGCAAGCTGACGAAAAGGCCCGGCTCTGCCGGGCCTTTTTTCGTGCCTGGATGCAGTGATTTGGAAGTTATCCCCATGCACAAAGGTTAACGATCCATTGACGCCCATAAAATTCCATGGCATCCCATGTGTGCCCGACCGCACCGGGTAGGGATCCGTGGCGTGGCGCCGATCTGGAGAGAGGGCCCAGATCAGGTCGACTGCCACGGCCCCGCCGGTGCGCCGGGTGTGAGTTTCGAGACGGTTCGAGGGAACCGGGACATCGAAGAATTGAGTGGGCGTCGTTGACGAGGTTCGAAACCGGGGGATGGACCGCTTTGTCTCGACATTCACAAACAAGATCGACGCTAAAGGGCGGGTATCGATCCCCGCACCGTTCCGAGCCGTGCTCGAGCGCGACGGATACGCCGGTGGCATCTACTGCTACCCTTCGCTCGATGCTCCGGCACTCGATGCAGGCGGCGAGAGACTTGCGCAGAAGATCGATGGGCTTCTCGCAGGCTTGCCGGACTATTCGGATGAGCGTGACGAACTCTCTGTCGCGCTCTACGGTGACGTCCAGGTCCTCGCGATCGACGGCGACGGGCGCATCGTCCTTCCTCAGCCGCTTCGCACCCACGCCGGTCTTCAATCCGAAGTCACTTTCGTCGGGCTTGGTGACAAGTTTCAAATGTGGGCGCCCGAGCGGTTCGACGAACGCCGCCGTGTGGCCCGCGAAAAAGTCCAGGAGCATCGCAAGCTTCTTGGACGACAGCCGCCCCGATCAGAAGGCGGCGACGGAGAGGGTTCATGACGGCTGCTTCCGGTTCGCCGGACATTGCGCGGCACATCCCGGTGATGCTTCCGGACGTGCTGGACGCACTGCAGCCGAAGCCCCGCGAAACCTACATTGACGGAACATTCGGTGCGGGTGGGTACACGCGCGCCATTCTCGAAACAGCCGATTGCCGCGTGGTCGCATTCGATCGCGACCCGACGGCGATTGCGGCCGGGGCTGCACTCGTCGAGGCGTTCGCGCCGCGCCTAACGCTGCTGCATCGTCCGTTCGGTGAGATGGCTGAGGCTATCCAAGAGATCGGCGTCGAAGCCGTGGACGGCGTCGTTCTCGATATCGGCGTGTCTTCGATGCAAATCGATCAGGCGGAGCGCGGATTCTCGTTCCAAAGCGACGGTCCGCTCGACATGCGGATGTCGTGCGAGGGGCCGAGCGCAGCGGATGTCGTCAATGGTTTCGAAGAAGAGCAGATCGCCGACATCATCTACGAGTACGGCGAGGAGCGGCGGTCGCGTGCGATCGCGCGGGCGATCGTGAAGGCGCGGGCGATTGCACCGCTGACGCGAACGAAGGAACTGGCCGATCTCGTGTTGCGCGTTTTTCACGGGCGCAAGGAAGACGGACGGCATCCCGCGACGCGGACCTTTCAGGGCTTGCGCATTTTCGTCAACGACGAACTGGGTGAACTGGAGCGCGCGCTTGGTGCGGCGGAAAAAATTCTTCGTCCCGGTGGACGGCTGGTGCTGGTGACGTTTCACAGCCTGGAAGACCGGATTGTGAAGCGTTTTCTGGCGGAACGGTCCGGCAAGATGGATCAGGGATCTCGGTATCTGCCGCAGAAAAACATACAAGTTTCGCCGCCGAGTTTCCGACTTGTTAACTCCCGTCCGTTAACACCTCAGAAAGGTGAATTGGATGTGAACCCGCGTGCCCGGTCGGCACGGCTCAGGGCCGCCATCCGGACGGACGCTCCCGCCTGGAGCGCCGCCCCCGGCAGCCGCTGACACGTCCGGCCAGAACGTTCGCGGTTTCGGAGTGTCGCCATGCGTATTTTAAATGTCGTTGCCGTGCTCCTTGCCCTTTCGAGCGCATTTCTGCTCTACGGCCTCAACTACGACACGCGCATGATCGAGCGCAGCCTGCACGCGCGCGAACGTGAGGCCGAGCGGGCGCGGGCGGATATCGCGGTCTTGCGTGCCGAGCGGGCACACCTTGCGCGGCCCGAACGCATCGAGCCTCTGGCTCGCGGGCTAGGTCTCGAGCCGTTATCGGCGCGTCATCTGTTGCCGGGGCCCGGGTTGGCCGCCAGCGACATCACCACCAGTTCCACCTCGGTGCGGTGAGGCACGCGATGTCTGTTGCCGCGCGCACAGCCGGACCAGACTTGCGCGAGAGATCCGCGGCACCGCGGTCGCGGTCGCGCCTGCTGGCACTTGTGATCGCATTGGCGTTCGTGGCAGTCGGCGGGCAACTGGTGCGGCTGGCGTGGCAAAATGAGGATGTGAGCACGATCCGCGTGTCGATGATGTCGTCGCCTGCCAAGACGCTGGCGCGGCCGGATATCGTGGATCGCAACGGACGCTTGCTGGCGACTGACGTGCAAATGCCGTCGCTCTATGCCGATCCGCTGTTGATACAGGATGCGGATGACGCGGCGGAGCGGCTGGTGCGGCTGTTTCCGCAGCTCGATGTACGGGAGTTGCGACAGAGCCTCGCGGACAAGTCGCGGCGGTTCGTCTGGGTGCGGCGCGGCTTGAGTCCGGCGATGGCTCAGCGCGTTCATAATCTAGGGATTCCGGGGCTTCTGTTCGTCGACGAAATCCGGCGAACGTATCCGGCCGGACGGCTCGGCGGGCATATTCTCGGCCGGGTCGATATCGACAACCGGGGCACCGGCGGCATCGAACGGTATATCGACGAGATCGGTGCGTCGGAGGCGGCGGTGGGCGCGCGGTTGTCGGCGCGGGCGCCGGTCCGTCTGTCGCTCGATCTTGGTGTCATGCATGCGCTCGACGAGGAACTTGTCGGCGCCATGGCGCGGTACGAGGCGGCCGGAGCAGCCGGGCTCGTGATGGATGTGCTGACGGGCGAAGTGGTGGCTTCGGTTTCGCGACCGGGCGCTGATCCGGCTGTGCACGAGGAGGCGCTCGATCCGGAGCGTATCGACCGGATCGCTGCGGGAACCTACGAACTCGGTTCGATCATGAAGCTCGTTACGGTCGCGATGGCGCTGGAGATGGGCCGCAATCTCGACAGCGTGGTCGATACGACGGAGCCGCTGAAAGCCGGCCGCTTTACGATCGAGGATCTGCATCCGCTCGGCCGGCCGATGTCGGTGTCGGAAGTTTTTATCCACTCGTCGAACGTCGGAGCGGGGCAGTTGGCTCTTTCCGCAGGGGCTGCAGCGCAGAAGGCGTTTCTGCAAAAACTCGGGCTGTGGTCGGCGCTCAAAACCGAAGTATCCCCAGGGCCCGCGCCGCAGAAGCCGCAGCAGATCGGGCGCATCGAACAGATCACATTGGCGTTCGGTCATGGCTTGGCGACGACGCCGTTGCAATTTGCGGCGGCGTCCGCGGCGCTCGTGAACGGCGGGACGCGTGTGACGCCGACGTTCATGGCGCTGGATGGGGAGGCGCCTGTGGTCCGCGGCGAGAGGGTGGTGTCGGCGCGGACGAGCGCACAGTTGCGCGACGTCATGCGGCGCAACGTGACCGATCCGGCTGGCACGGGGCGGCGGGCTGATGTGCCTGGCTTCGAGGTCGGCGGGAAGACCGGGACCGCCGAGATGGCCGCCAAGGGCGGGTATCGCAAGAAGTCGGTTCTCGCTTCGTTTGTCGGGACCTTTCCGTCGTCCGATCCACGGTACGTTACGCTGATCCTGCTGTTCGAGCCGAAGGGGCAGGATGCCACCGGCGGGGAGGTCACAGCGGGGCGGAATGCGGCGCCGACAACGGCGCGGATCATCGAGCGCATCGCTCCGCTGCTTGGGGTGCCGGCGAAGGGCGTCTAAGCGGCAAGGCTTTTTAGTGGGTGCGGCGGGCGGGCGATCTTGTCTTGATCGGAGACCGTACTCACGGCTAAACGTGGCAGAAATTCCCGGAGGTTCGCCGATGCGTGTTTTGACAGTTCTCGTGACAATGCTCGCTGCTGCGGTGCTCGCACCCACCGGCGCGCGGGCGACCGCGCCAGGGGCTGAGAATTGGAATGCGCCCGCCATCACTTGGCACAGCCTGAAGACAGGCATTCCTGAAGCGACGCGCACCGGCAAGACCGTGGTCATGGTGTTTCATGCGCCGTGGTGCACGGCGTGCGCGAAGTACCGCTCGGTCTTCAAGGATGAGCGGGTGGTCGCGGCTGCCAAGGATGTGGTGATGATCCTGGTGGATGCGGACGCGGACAAAACCGCAAACGGTGCCTTCGCGCCGGATGGAACTTACGTGCCGCGCACGATCTTCATGACGCCGGACGGCGAGGTGCGGACGGACCTGACGGGAAAGAGCGATCCGAAGCATCCGCACACCATCGATATCGACAAAGCGGATGAACTCCTGGCGCTCATGCAAAAGGCGGGCGTGACCGCATCCGGTGAGGCAGAGCCGGATCGGCGGGCTTCGAACTGATTGCCATCGTCGCGCGCCGCAACCCATTTTGACAGTGAGCGGCGCACATGGCTTGGACCGACAAGATCTTCGCCTACTGTGAGCGGGCAGGCGATCCGGCGTTCTGGGCGGAGCCGTTCAACGCCATTTCGAACGTGGCGTTTCTCATCGCTGCCCTGGCAGGCGCGGTGCTTCTCGTGCGAACGCCGAACGCGCGTGAACGCAGGATCGAATGGGGGCTGGTGCTCCTCGTCACGATCATCGGGATCGGAAGCTTTCTGTTCCACACCTACGCCACGCGGTGGGCATCGGTAGCGGATACCGCGCCGATCGGAATTTTCATGATTGGGTATCTTGGGTTTGCGATGCGCCGGTTTCTCGGCGCGTCGTATGTCGCAGTGCTCGTGGCATTGGGCCTTTTCATCGCTGCGTTGCGCTATGCGGGGTCGATCCCGTGCGATCCGGAGCTGCTGCCGATTACGGTGGCAGCCGGGCGGCCGTGCTTCAATGGATCACTCGGCTACGTTCCGGCGTTGGGTGCTTTGCTGCTCATGGGTGCCGTACTCATCGTGCGGGGGCACGCGGCCGGGTGGCCGGTGTTCATGGGCGGGGTGGTTTTCGCGCTGTCGCTGACGCTGCGGACGGTGGACTTCGAGGTGTGCAGCGTCACAACGTTCCTCGGCCGATCGCGCGGGACCCACGCGCTTTGGCATACGCTCAATGCGGTGCTGCTTTATCTGCTGCTGGCGGCGGCGATCCGGCATGGCGAGCGGGCGGCGCAGCCTGCGGCGACCTGATTGCGTCCTGCGCGGCGGCGGAGCATAAAGGCGGCCTTCCCCGCGGACGTGGTGGAACGGTAGACACACGGGACTTAAAATCCCGAGGCGGCAACGCCGTGTGGGTTCGAATCCCACCGTCCGCACCATTTTAGCTCACGCGCCCGCGGGGCGCTCCGCATGGGCGGCGCTCGCGCCGGGTCGCGTTGCTCCCGGGGCCTTTGGCCCGAAGTGCGGGGTTCGCTCACGCGCCCGCGGGGCGCTCCGTATGGGCGGCGCTCGCGCCGGGTCGCATTGCTCCCGGGGCGTTCGGCCCGAGGTGAGCATTGGCTCGAAGCCAGTGGTGGTGTTGCGGCGAACTGTTGCGGACCTGTGTGGGTGTCGAGCGGGTAGGGTCGTGGCGTGGCTGCACAGGGCGGGGCGTCTCGGGATGGTCGATCTGCAGGTTTTGGCGCGCGACGTTCACGCGGAGCTCAATGGGGAGGCGGACCGGGGAAAGGTTGCGGACTACATCCCCGAATTGGCGAAGGTCAGCCCCAACAAGTTTGGAATCGCGATTGCGGGCCTCGATGGCGTCTGCTTCACGGCGGGCGACGCAGATGAGGCGTTCTCAATCCAAAGCATCTCCAAGGTTTTCGCGCTGGCGCTGGCGCTCGGAAAAGTGGGGGACGCGCTTTGGCGGCGTGTGGGGCGGGAGCCGAGCGGTTCGGCCTTCAACTCCATCATTCAGCTCGAACACGAAAAAGGCATTCCGCGAAACCCGTTCATCAATGCAGGCGCGATCGTCGTCTCAGATATCATCCTTGCGGGGCATCGCCCACGCGAGGCGATTGGCGAGATCCTCCGCTTCGTGCGTGTGGCGGCGAACGATGAGACGGTGTCGATTGATCCGGCGGTGGCGCGCTCAGAGCAGGAGCACGGTTTTCGCAACGCCGCATTGGCCAACTACATGCGCGCCTTCGGCAACATCCATAATCCGGTGGAGCTCACTCTTGGGGTTTACTTCCATCAGTGCGCGATCGAGATGAGCTGCGTGCAACTCGCGCAGGCCGGGCTCTTTCTGGCGAATGGCGGTCGCGATCCGCGAACCGGGATTTCCGTCGTCTCGCGGGAGCGAGCGCGGCGCATCAGTGCGTTGATGTTGACCTGCGGCCATTATGACGGATCGGGTGATTTTGCTTTCAAAGTCGGCTTTCCCGGGAAGAGTGGTGTCGGCGGCGGTATTCTCGCGGTGGTGCCGGGGAAAGCATCGATTGCGGTCTGGTCGCCCGGCCTCAACGCACAGGGCAATTCGCTTCTGGGAACGAAGGCGCTCGAGCGGATCGCGCAGCGTACCGGGTGGTCGGTGTTCGGCACGTGATGATCTGCGAAAGATCCAAGAGCAATCGGTGTGCGTTCCATCGTCATCAGTCGAGCAGATCGATGAGTGGCAAATCGGTTAGTGGGGTGTTTTCATGCAGGTCGCATCGGCAACAATTTTGGCCGCAGGATTGGTGTTCTCCAGCACGGCCATGGCTTCCACGGATAAGATGACCGGCAGCTGGCAGCGAGGCGATGGGCTGGCAAAAGTCAGGATCAATCCGTGCGGGTCCGCCATGTGCGCCGTCAATACTTGGGTGAAGGACGGGACGAGCGGCGAGAAAGTTGGCGATCGGCTCGTGATGAACGTCAGCCCTCAGGCGGGCGGAAAGTTATCCGGCACGGCATTCGATCCGCAGCGCGGCCTGACCTACCGGATTGATATCAGCGTGGCCGAACAGCGGATGAAGACGCGCGGATGCGTGCTCGGCGGCGTTCTCTGCAAGTCGGTCGGGTGGACCAAGCAGTAAGAACGGCCACAGCCGTCATGATGATCGGGCGTGGACCGGCTCCACGGGCTTGACCGCGACCCTGCGAATAATCGAACACTGAGGCCGGACCGGCGTGGCAGACACCCGGTCGGGGACCCGCAGACACGCGGGATATATACGCGTTGCTACAACTCAGGCCCATCCTATTCTCCATCGGCCTCATGCTGTGCACGATTGCGGCGGCGATGCTGTTGCCGGCGCTGGTCGACCTTGCCGATGATCAGGACGGATGGGAGACGTTCGTCGCCTCGTCCGTGGTGACGTTCTTCGCGGGTGGGCTGCTCGTTCTTTTTGCCTACGACGAGAACCCTCCGCGCATGGGCGTGAAGGAAGGGTTTCTGCTGACAACGTCGTCGTGGATCGTCATCGCTGCTTTTGCAGCGCTTCCGTTCCTGGGCCATGGGCTGTCCTACACGGACGCCTATTTTGAAACGATGTCGGGGCTGACGACCACCGGATCAACCGTGATCGCGGGCCTTGATAAGCTGCCGCGCGGAATTCTGCTGTGGCGGGCCCTGCTGTGCGGAATCGGCGGCCTCGGAATCATCGTGATGGCGATCATCATGCTTCCGTTCCTGCGCGTCGGCGGCATGCAGCTGTTCCAGATGGAAAGTTCGGACAAATCAGAAAAGGTGCTGCCGCGCGCATTTGAGCTGACGCTTGCGATCGCAGCGGTGTTCGTGGGGCTCGTGCTGATCTGCGCATTCTTCTACGCGTGGTTCGGCATGACGGGCTTCGATGCGATCTGCCACGCCCTGTCCACCGTCGCGACGGGAGGCTTTGCCAACTATGACGCGAGTTTTGCGCACTTCGAAAGTCGTGCGATTCACTGGACAGCCATCGTTTTCATGATGCTTGGCGCCATGCCGTTCGTCGTGTTCATCAGAACGCTACGCGGCGATAAGACGGCCTTGTGGAAAGACGTGCAGGTTCGCGCGTTCGTCGGATTCCTCATTTCGGTCAGCCTCATCATGGCGCTGTGGCTGATCTTCACGCGCAATATCTCGTTCTTGGATGCGCTGACGCTGTCGTCGTTCAACGTGACATCCATCGTGACGACGACAGGGTACATGAGTGACGATTACACGAGGTGGGGCAACTTCGCGATCGGCGTATTTTTCCTGCTGACGTTCGTCGGGGGATGCTCGGGTTCAACCGCAGGTGCGATCAAGATCTACCGGCTGCAAATCGCGCACATGCTGACGCGCAGTCATTTTCTGCATCTCATCAGCCCAAGCCGTGTCGTGACCCTGACGTACAATGGCCGGCGGTTGCCTGCGGACGTCCCGTTCTCCGTGGTGGCTTTCCTCGCGATCTATTTCGCGGTTGTTGGGCTGTTCGCGGTGATCTACGCGGGATTGGGGCTCGATTTTGTAACGTCGCTTTCGGCATCCGCCACGGCGCTTGGTAACGTGGGTCCGGGACTGGGCGATGTCATTGGACCAGCCGGCAATTTCGTGCCGCTGCCGGACGCAGCGAAATGGGCGCTGTCGTTCCAGATGATGCTGGGACGACTGGAACTGTTCACAGTTCTCGTGCTGTTCAGACCGGAGTTCTGGCGCTCTTGAGCGCGTCTTCGACGGTCCAGCCGTAGAGCCAATCGTACTGCCGCATGAAGAGATGGGGTGGTGTTGCGGCGAGCACCGCGTTGCGGGCGCGGCGCATCAGACCGTCGAGGTGATAGGCGCGGCCGTTCTTCGCCGAAGCTTCCATGACGCGCGTGGTGCGGGGGCGGCGGATGCGTTCGAAGTCGTGCAGGCGCGCCGGCATATCGGTCGTTGCAACGGTCCGGAGAAGTTCTGCGAGAACGATGGCATCTTCGAGCGCCATGACGCCGCCCTGGGCCAGGAACGGCAGCGGCGGATGGGCAGCATCGCCGAGGAGTACGACGCGCTTTTCAATCCAGGGAAATGGCGCCGCGGGTGTGTAGAGCGACCATTGCCGCCATTGCGCGGGTTGTTGCAGAAGTGTGCGCAGCGCCGGCGGAAAGGACTGCGTGCGCTCCGAGACGCGTGCGGGATCGACACGTTGCGACCAGGTTTCGCCGAGGGCGCGGTCGTCGAAGATGGCGACGATGGCCAGTTCGCGACCGGCTCGGACCGGATAGTGCACGACGTGCGCGGCAGGTCTCAGCCAGATGGTGGTGTCAGCGGTGGAGATGCCGGGAGGAACGGCATCGCTCGGAATGACGGTGCGGATGGCGCATTTGCCGGTGAACGTCAGCGGTGGCGCACCCATGACGGTCCGGCGCAGGGTGGACCAGATCCCGTCCGCGCCGATCAACAAGGCGCCTTTGATCGTTTCGCCGCCGGCCAAGTCGACTGTGACGCTCTCAGCGTCTGATTGCGCTGCGATCACCGTTGCACCGTGACGGATTGTTACGGCGGGCATTGAGGCGACAGCGGAGCGGAGCGCGTCGTGCAAGTCGCCCCGGTGCAGTACGCCATAGGGTGCGCCATGCCGGGCGGCGATATCGCGTCCGAGCGGGAACGACGTCAGTTGTTTTCCGGTGAGGCCATCCATGACGCGGATGCTCTCGGGCCAGGCGATTTTCCCTTCAAGGAAGGGTGTCACACCAAGCGCCTGGAGAATGCGCATGCCGTTCGGGCCGATCTGAATGCCGGCGCCTTCTTCGGAGCTTTCAGCGCGCTTTTCGAGGACGGTGACGGCGCGGCCGGTGCGGGCGAGTGCGAGCGCTGTAGCCAGCCCGGCGATGCCGGCGCCAGCTATCACAATTTCGGAGTGAGCGGATGGCCGGTCAGAGGCGCGGTCTGTCATCACGCGCGCCGGGTTCGATCAGGCTGCGGTGTCGAGGTGGCCGACGAGGCAGCCCTTGGGGTCTGTCTCGTGCTCGCCGAGGCGGGCATCATAGACAAAGAGGGTCGAGCAGTAGGGGCACAGGATCTGCCCATCCGAGCCCATGTCGAGAAAGACGTGCGGATGATCGAACGGCGGGCGGGCACCCATGCAGTTCAGTTCCTTGACGCCGACGAAGATTTTTTCCGCGCCCTGGTCGTTCGCGAGGTGGGGAACGAAGTGTGCGGCCATGGCAGTCTCTCGGCTCGTTGATGAAGGGGCGTTGATCGGTGGGGGGCACCATAGCGGCTAGCCTGTTGTAATGATAGGGGATGACCCATGGCAGGCCGCCGCATCGGACCGGCGGTCTCTACAGTGTTCGACAGGAGGAGTGCCGCACTTTGCCGACGTTTCAATCCGATGGCGTGACGCTTGCCTATCTCGACCAGAATGACGGTGTTACGCGCCCGCTCCCGGTCCTGCTGATCCACGGGTTCGCTTCCAGCATCGAGATGAACTGGGTGGCGACGTCATGGGTGCGGGATCTGGCTGGTGCGGGCTATCGGGTCGTGGCCATCGACAACCGCGGACATGGCCAGAGCGAGAAGCTCTATGTGCCCGAGGGGTACAGCCGAGAGATCATGGCGGAGGATGCGCGGCGGCTTCTGGATCATCTGGGGATCGGGAAGGCGCATGTGATCGGGTATTCGATGGGCGCGCGCATTGCGGCGACGCTGGCTCTGGCGCATCCGGAGCGGATCGGGCGCCTTGTGCTCGGCGGGCTTGGCCACAACATGGTGCGCGCCATGGCTGGCACGGGGCCGATCGCGCAGGCGCTGCTGGCGCCGTCGATCGACGACGTCGTCAATCCTACGGCGCGAACGTTTCGAGCATTTGCCGATCAAACGAAAAGCGATCTCAAGGCGCTGGCGGTCTGCGTGCGCCAGATCCGAGATCCGGTGCCGCGCGAGGAGATCGGCCGGATTTCAGTGCCGACTCTCGTCGCCGTTGGAACAAACGATGTCATCGCCGGTCCGGCGCACATTCTGGCCGACCTCATTGCGGGATCAGAGACGTTCGAAATTGTGGGGCGCGATCACATGAAGGCTGTGGGAGATCGCAGTTTCAAGACAGCGGTTCTGGATTTTCTTGAACGGGATGCCGGTGGCGCAGCGCGCCCGTGACGATTGCCGAGCGACTTGAGGATTGAAAAAGCCAGGCCGGCTGTGCGAGAGGAAGCCGGCCCAGGGAGATTTGGATTTAGGCCCCAGCTCCGGCGAGAGAGGGCCTCGCCGTCATCGTTCGGGGGAATCTCGCAATGTCGAGACGGCGGAAAAGAGCCAGGGCCTATACGCACCAACGCAACGCTTACACACTTCAACGCACTACTATTCGAGGTGGGCGGACCCGGGCTCATGGGACGGGGGTAGAGCCTGACTCTCGCTCCTCTTACGCGACACTACAAAACACAACGCAAACGTGCAGACCGTCGTCTCGTTACGCTTCACACTCAACCATCGATACGCAACAGGATGGCCGAAAACCGGGACTTTTTGCCTGCTGTCGAGGCGTGTCTTGCCTGCGACAAGGGGAACGTACGCCTCGTTTCGTCCGCTGTCCGTGACAATTGTACGTTGTCCCCCTAAAGTTTGTGGATAACTCAAATGGACCTCTTGAGACATTATCGCCGCTTTGGAAGCCGCGATTCGATCCGGAAGCGGCCCTAATCCCGACGCCGCATCGGCTCATGGCCGCCTGAACTCGCTGGCAAATTCGCTCAGTTCCGATCGATCGTTCACGGCTCGTTAGCCATCGGGGCGTAGTGTCCCATTCCATGTCGTTGCGTGGCGTCCTGTTCACCGTGGTTGTTACCGGTCTGCTCATCCTCGCTGGATGCAGCACGGGCGGTCCTGACTTCGTTGCCAAGCACGAGCCATGGCGTGAGACGGAAGAGAGCGCCTGTCTCGCCGCTGGGGCCGTGAGACAATCGGCATTCGTGCAAACGCGGTCGTCGCTGGGTGGCCCGAGTTATTGCGGTGCCGCACGACCATTCGAGATGTCGGCTGCTGACCAGGGTCGCGTTTCGCTGCGCCCGCCGGCATTGCTGCGCTGCCCCATGGTTCCGCAAGTCGAGCGCTGGGTCTCACATGTCGTCAAGCCGACGGCGGAGTATTATTTCGGTGTCCCGGTCGTCGAGATGAAGGTCGCGGCGTCGTATGGATGCCGTCCTCGCAACAATCAGTCCGGCGGCAAGCTCTCCGAACATGGATATGCCAATGCGCTGGATATCTCGTCGTTCACGCTGGCTGACGGTCGCGTCGTGACGGTGAAGGGCGGATGGTGGGGCGAAGAGCGGGAGAGGTTGTTTTTGCGCGCGGTCCATGAGGGCGCGTGCGGTGAGTTCACGACGGTGCTCGGCCCCAACTCAGACAAGTTCCATGCCGACCATTTCCACGTCGATCTCGCGCGCCATGGACGTGATGGCCGGCAGCGGTACTGCAAGTAATCAGGGTCAATTGGTGACGGGCTTCTGCAGTGGGTTGTCCCAGATGCGGACGAACCCGTCGTCGCCTGCCGAGGCGATGTGCTGACCATCGGGCGAGAAGGCAAGCGCTGCGATATCGCCGGCGTGACTGGGCAACGTACGCGGTGTGCGGCTCTTCTTGAAATCCCAGACACGGATCTTGCCGTCGGCGCCGCCGGAAGCGAGCACGTCTCCCGATGGTGCGAAGGCAAGCGCGCTGGCGCGGCCGTCGTGGCCCGAAAGTGAGCGCGTCAAACGATTGGAGCGGGTGGACCAGATGCGGACCTTGCCATCGAGACTGGCGGACGCAATGTCCTTGCCGCCGGCTGCCAGCGCGACGGCGGTGATGTAGTCGCGGTGACCGCGATAGGTGCGCACGCGGTCCAGCGTTTCGAGATTCCAGATCTTGAGCGTTTTGTCGGCGCTGCCGGAGGCGAGGATGGGCTTCGAGCCCGCCGTACCGAAAGCGAGAGATTGCACGGCGCTGTCGTGTGCATCGAGGACGCCGAATGGGCTGCTCGTGGTCGCTGCGTCCCAGACGGCGATCTTCCAGTCATGGCCTGCGGCGGCGAAGCGCTGGGCGCTGCCGAGGAAGGCAACGGACCAGATTTCAGCGTCGTTACGTTTGTAGGTGGCGATTTTCTCCGCGGTTCCCCAATCCCACAGCACGACGTTGCCGTTGGCGTGGCCCGTGAGGAGGCGGTTGCCGGCGACCGCCATTGCGGTGGCCAATCCGTCGTCCATCTCAATCGTGCGCTTGAGCGTGGCGGATGACGCGGTCCAGACTTTGACAGTGGCGTCTTTCGACGCGGTGATGAGAGACGCGCCATCGTCGGAGTAGAAGACTGCGGTGACAGGACCGACGTGACCCGTGAGTTTCGCAACGGGCGCGGCGATGCGGACGGGCTGGGGGTTGATGGAGCCGGTCGTGGTGTTGGAGGTGATCGTCGCGCTGCGCGTCTCCATTTGCGGCAGACGGTCTTGCAGCGCGACGGCGCCACTGGCGACGCCAATGCCGATCAAAAGCTTGAACAGCACGGGTGTCCACGCCCACGTCGAGGACGCGATGCGCTTCGGCTTGGGGGTGCGATAGATTTTCGGCGGCTGAATTCTTGCAGCAGGTTTTGCAGCCTGCTTTGGTGCGGATTTCGCTTCGGGTTCGGATTTTCGTTGCAGCACGCGCGGCAGCTTCGGCGTTGCGGAGTCGTCGTCGAGCTTGCGCGTGGCGGCAGCGAGAGCATCGGGCTTTTTAGCAGGGGCGTCTGCAAGCGCGGCAGGTGGCGCGGTCTTGGACTTGGGCAGCGATGCGGGTGCGTCGCCGGGCGCGCTTTTCTTGTCCTTCAGGTTCTCGACGAAATCGAGCAGCGCACCTTGAGGACCGGGCGCGTCGGGAATGGGTGTTGCGACGGGCTTAGCTTTGGCGACAGCGGGGGCGGGTTTGTCGTCGGAGCTGAGCGTGCGCTGGAGCCAGGAGGCGGGTTTGGGATCCGGGGCCAGAAGATCGCCGCGCCAGGCGGCAATCGTCTGGGGGCGATCTTCGATGCGAAGGGCAAGCGCTTTGTCGATCGCTTTCAAGAAGCCCGCGCGATAGGCGCCGATCGCGGCTTCGCGGGCGGGGACGAAATCATCCTTGACCATGCGCGAGGGCGCATCGGGCGGACGCTTTCCGGTGATCGCATGATAGAGCGTGGCGCCGAGGGCGTAGATGTCGGTCCAAGGGCCCTGGCGTTTGCCGGTTTCGGCATACTGCTCGTAGGGGCTGTAGCCCGGCTTGACGAGCGCCGAGACGGTTTTCGAATGAGCTGCGATCTCGCCGCGTGCGGAGCCGAAGTCGATGAGAACCGGCGCGCCATCCTTGCGGATCATGATGTTGTCGGGCGCGATGTCGCGATGCAGGAAGTCTGCCTTATGGATCTCCTCGAGCGCGAGCAGGAGAGGACCTATGATCTTATCGAGTTCTTTCTGGCGCGGGGCGCGGCCGAGGCTTTTCAGCCAGCCTTTCAGGTTCTGGCCCTCTTCGAAATGGAGGACCATGTAGGCGGTCTGGTTGGCGCGGAAATAGCGATACACGCGCACAATGTTGGGATGATTGAAGCGCGCGAGTGTCTGGGCTTCGTCAATGAAGCGATCGAGACCCCACGTGTAATCACCGGCGCAATTCTCTGAGCGTGGCACGGCTTCCAAGGCTGCGCCGCGCACAGCAAAGTCGGCGGGGAAATACTCCTTGATGGTGACGGCGCGGCCGAGCGCCAGTTCATCGGCGAGATAGGTGATGCCGAACCCGCCCGCGCCAAGGACGCGCGTAATGCGAAAATCGCCGACGAGCTCCGTTCCGCTCTTGAGGGCTATAAGGTGGGTCATGAGCGGTGCAACGCGGTCCCAGTGAGCGTCCTGAGGGAGGTTTCGCCACGCGCGCGTCGCAATACATCTGCGACTCGCCAAACATCGAGTGGCGGCAGCTATGGAGCAGGAATGTGGCAACCCTTCGGGCAATGCTGAAAAGATGCATTTTTCATGCGAGCGACGAGATCGTGCCACGAAGCTGCCGCACGACGCACGGAGAACGGACATTCGCTGGTCGAATTGCTCGCACGCATGCAAACGCGTCGGCAGTCTGACCGGCACCCGGTTGAGCGAAGCCGGACATTGCTTATGCCTCGCTCGCAGATAACTTTCCCATCGGCCAATCGAGGAGCCCCCCATGTCGAGCGCTGCTGCCGGACCGCAAGCCCGCAATTCCATCCTCGGATCGTTGAAGGATGTCTTGGCAGCTGCGGGCCGTGACAACACCGTTCCAGGTGCCGCGATCGCGCCGCTGGCATCGTCTGTCCCGCCGTTGCCGGATATGGCAGCACAGGTGGCGGAAGCTCTCGCGGCCGCAAACGAACCCATGGCACCTGCCGCCAGCCCGTCGGCCGCCGATGCTGCGCGTGAAGTGAAAGGTGCGCCGAAGCCGCTCGATCATGCGCTGGCGGAGGCTGATCGTCCGCCGACGACGCGCGTGTTTCGTGCTCCGTCGCGCGAGGCGCCCATGCCGGATGCGTCGGCGCGAACGTCGTTGGTGCGGGGCAAGCAGCAGGTGAAGCGCGGGGCCTTCGAGGCCGATCCGGTCGTGGGCTGGCTGGTCGTGGTCGGGGGCCCAGGGATTGGCCAATACCGGCCGATTTTCGAGGGCAACAATACCGTGGGCCGGTCGGCACAGAACCGCATCGCAATCGACTTCGGAGATGATGCAATCTCCGGCGAAGAGCAGGCCTACATCCGTTACGACAGCTCGGACCGCTCCTTCCTGTTCGTGCCCAATCTTGCTAAGACAAATGTGGTGTCGCTCAATGACAAGCGGCCGACGGCCGCGGTCGAGCTGCAGGCGATGGACGTGATCACGATGGGGCGCACGCAACTCGTGTTTGTGCCATTCTGCGGGCCTGATTTCGATTGGTCAGCATTGGCCGACGGCTGATCTGAGTTATTAATTCTTCTGAGGGTCCGGTTGAGAGGGTCCGGTTTTCTGGCGGATGATCGTGTTCGACCGTGCAAGTTGCTCCACGCAGGGAGCGCGCAACTATCAGGAAGACAGCGCCATGCTCTGGCCGGGAGATGACTTCATGTCGTCCGGTGCCAGCGGTGGCGCGTCGCGTGAGCTTGTTGCGATTCTGGCCGATGGCATGGGAGGGCATGCGGGCGGAGCGCTGGCGAGCCGTACCGTGTGTGAGACATTCGTCGATGCGTTCGCGAGTACGGATGAGACGGACACGACCACGCGTCTGATCTCGGCCTTGTCGGCGGCAAACGATGCGATTGCGGAAAAGGTGAGTGAAAACCCTGCGCTCTCGGGGATGGGTTCGACGCTGGTTGGCGTCGTTTTCTCCAAGGATGGCGCGCAGTGGGTGTCTGTGGGCGACAGTCCGCTGATGCTTTATCGGCGGGGCGAGATCGCGCTTCTTAATGAGGATCATTCGCTCGCGCCGGAACTCGACCGGATGGCGGAGGCGGGTCACATCAGCGTGGAGGAAGCCCGGCGGGACCCGCGGCGGCATATGCTGCGCTCGGCGGTGACGGGTGACGAAATCGACCTGGTTGATATTTCAAAGAAGCCGCTCGCAGTGGAGCCCGGTGATTATGTGATCCTGGCGAGCGATGGCTTGCAGACGCTCGAGCAGAGCGAGGTGGAGCGCATCGTTTCAGCGTATGCGGCGGACGGCGCCAAAGCCGTGGCGCAGGCGCTGATCCGGGCGGTGGAGGCGGTTCGAGATCCGCATCAGGACAATGCAACGGTCGTCGCCGTGCGTGTCGTTCCGGCCTCTGGCGGTACGTTTTCCTGATTTGCTTTGATTTCGATCAGAGCGGGGGCCGCGTGGCTGCGCCGATAGAGTGTCCATAGCGAACAGCATGGGGGCTTATCATGGACGATCATTTTTGGCCGAGTGTCTACCCAGGTCTCATCGTCGGAGCGCTCATTGGGCTGGCGGATCGATCGATCTGGTCCACGCTGCTTGGGGCGCTCGGCGGACTTGGCGGTGCGTTCGCGGCTTTTTACGCGGTGACGATGCTGGCGATCGAGCCGGGGATCATTCCGCTGGTCGCGATTATTGTGGGGGCCGTCGTGGGCGCGAAGCTTTGCACCATGCTCGTGGGGAAAATCACGGGGCGTCCGGCTGCGGGTTAGGTTCCATTCAACGTGACACTGTCCCGGGGTCGGCAGCGCGGCGTCGAATGTCGTCGGCGAAGCGCGGATTGACCAGTTCGAGGCGGTGGAAGTCCTCGGCGTGCAGTTTGAGAAGCCGGCACTTCGTTGCTGTGATGCACGGCGCACTGGGTGGATCGCCAGTCAACATGGCCGTGGCGCCAAAGAAATCTCCCGACTCGAAGACGACCTCGGCCTCCGGGTGCTGCATGCGCACTTTTCCGGAGGCGACGAAGAACATGGCGCGAGCCGGCAGGCCGGCCTGCAGGATTTCGTACTTCGGTGGCACATGGTGGGCGTGGAGAAGGGGCATCAGTTCGCCGACTTCCCGGGCATCGAGTTCGGCCAGCAATGGAATACGCGACATCAGCGACCAGTTGACGACGAAGTCGCGGCGGCTCGTTTCCTGAGAAAATCCCGCTGAAATGATCGCGACGGGAAGAGCGAGGATGCACAATCCCGTCACCATGACGAAGCTGCCGAAAATGCGTCCGAGCGGCGTGATCGGCACGATGTCGCCGTAGCCAACCGTGGTGAGCGTTGCGATCGCCCACCAGGCGCTGGCCGGAATGCTGCCGAATTTGTCCGGCTGAGCATGGCTCTCGATCAGGTAGATACCGGACGAGGCAAAGAGCAGGGCCGTGACAAGCAGCAAGCCGGCTCCAAGAAGCGAGCGGCGCTCGTTGGAGAGCACGCGCATGAGTGTGTGCAAGGCGGGCGAATAGCGCGACAGCTTGAGAAAGCGGAGCAGGCGCAGGACCCGCAATATGCGGAAATCCATGCCGAACAGGGCCTGCACGTAAAACGGCAGGATCGCGAGCAGATCGATGATGAGGGCCGGTGTAGCCGCGAGTTTCAGCCGTGCCTTCCACGGCGGATCATGGCGCAGAAAGGGAACCTCGACAGCGGTCCACAGGCGCAGAACGTATTCCAACGTGAAGACTGCGACGGAGAAGACATTGAAGGCTTCAAACTCGGAAGCGTACGCGGCGCCGTATTCCGGCACTGTCTCCAGGACGAATGCTGCCACGTTGAGCAGGATGAGCGTGAGGATCGACGCATCAACGATGCGGCTGAAGACCTGGTCGCCGCGACCAACCTCAATTGTTTCATAGACAGCCCGGCGCAGGGGATGCGGCGGTTGGTGTCTGGTCGGTCTATATAGCCGTTGCATCGCTCCCCCGCAGGCCTCCCGGGACCGGGTCCGGGTGGCATGGCGGACGGGCTTGGCGTAATCGAGGCGGGCGGATTGGCGTTAACCGACGGGTTGCCACAGGGTCCGGCGCGATGGGCGTTGACCGTTGAGGGTCCAAAAGCTATAGACCGCGCCAAGCAACGCCCGGACCTTCGGTTCCGGGCGCAACCTCATTTGAACAGCAGTGTCACCAGGCCGGTTTATCGGCTCGGCGGCCCCAGACCAGGGGCAAGTCCGGGGTCAACCCGCCGGGGCAGCAAACAAGCAAGGAATTCAAGACTATGGCCAACACGTCCTCGGCAAAGAAAGCCGCCCGTCAGATGATCACCCGCACCGCGCGTAACAAAACGCGCCGCACGCGGTTGAAGTCGAGCGTGCGCGGCGTCGAGGAAGCGATTGCCTCTGGCGACAAGACAAAGGCTGCCGCCGCTCTGAAGGCCGTTGAGCCGATCCTCGCGCGTACCGCTCAGAAGGGCATCGTTCACAAGAAGACCGCCAGCCGCAAGGTCTCGCGCTTGGCTGCCCGCGTGAAGAGCATGGCGTAATTGCCGGCGAGCCCTTCGACGGGCTCGCCCACAGCTTTGAGAACTGAAGAACCGGGCCCTCGTGCCCGGTTTTTTTATTGTCGTATTTGCTCAGCGCGCGCACAGCCCCCGTAATTCCGCGTCAATGGTGTGGCGCCGGGAAATGGATTCATTGTCGCGATTGTGACGTGTTCGCAACAGAGGAAGCGTCGTGAGGATAATGGGTTCGCGTTTTGAACATCGCTAACCCGTGGATTCTGAGGCTCTTCGCGGACAAGGTTGTTGATGGGGCCCTTTGGACCCTGGCGAGGGACGTTCGAAAAATGCAGGCGCGGGCTGAAAAGCGAGTCTGATCGAGTGGATTGGTGGGCGAGTTGGAAATTGGGTTTTCAATCAATGGGATTCAGATTCGAATGGGCGTTGCATCTGAGAGTCGGGCACCTAAAAAAGCCAGTAAAATCAGTCGTAATTGAAAGCGCGTGATGGCGGGGCGGAGCCTTGCGTGCGGAGAGGTTAAGCGATAATTAATTTCCTGTGCCCTGGCTGTGGGGCGCATGTTTGAAATGTGTATTTGTTGGCGTGCGTCGGCCCTTTGTTTCCACTGCGTACCGCGTCCTGGGTTTCATCGTCATCAATGTCCGTAGCAAACCCCAACGGGCTGATAACAGCCGGTTCGGGGAACGGATTGTAACGCTACTCTACGTCTTGAAGTGAAGGCTGCGAGTTTTCCCGGCTGTGCGGCGGGGAAGTTCGCAAGGACCGTGCGAAAGCTGGTTCGCGTGCGTAGCGTCCGATTTTTGTTGTGAAAGGAGTTCCGGCTTTGAGCGTTCATGATGTGCCCGTGGAAGAGACCTGGGCTCGTCTGCAAAGCGACAAGGCGGCCGTTCTGATCGACGTGCGGACGAAGGCAGAATGGACGTTCGTTGGCCTGCCCGACCTCTCGGGACTTGGCCGGCAAGTCGTCACTCTCGAGTGGCAGTCTCTGGATGGCCGGGTGGACCCGGCATTCTCTGAACGTCTCTCGGGGTTGCTGGAGCAGGCCGGCAGGGGGAAGGACACCGATTTGTTCTTCATCTGCCGGAGCGGAGCCCGAAGCCGCGCAGCGGCAGAGGCTATGACATCGGCCGGATACGACCGGTGTCACAATGTGGCGGAAGGCTTCGAGGGTCCCCCCGACGCCAACCGTCATCGGGGGAAGGTTGCCGGCTGGAAGGCTGCAGGTCTTCCTTGGGTGCAAGGGTAGGCACCCGACTTTTGAGAGATCCTGGTCTGAAGCCGCCGTTGCTCGAGGGCAAACGGCAATCGGCGGAGGCATGCCTGGATCGAGGGAAGAATTAAGTTCAAGTGCGGGGTAGCACAATGCAAACGTCGGAAGCTCTCAAAACGCCAGAGGAACCTCGCGGCAAGAAGGTTCATGCCGCCCTCAAAGCGCGTCTCGGTGACGATATCTATACGAGCTGGTTCAAGACACTTGATTTCGACGGTTTCGACGGCAAGACGGTGACGGCGTCGGTGCCCGTGAAGTTCCTGCGCAACTGGATTCAATCGCATTACATCGACGATCTGCTCGCCTGTAGCCGCCTCGAGTTCAAGGGTGCGGAGCGCGTCGACGTGCAGCTGCGTCAGCCGGGCGGACAGAACCTGCGGGTCATTACCAGCACGGCCGATTCGCAGCGCAACGACCTCTCGGCGCTTGACCATCGGGCGCCGCAGTCTCCGCCGGAGCAGGGCGCGCGCCCGTCACCGGTGCGTGGCCACGTGGCTCCGTCGCCCACGCGCATTCCGGCAGGTGGCGTGGAGGGATCGCCGCTTTACCCGCACCATACGTTCGAGAACTTCATTGTCGGCGCGCCAAACCGTCTTGCGCACGCTGCCGCCGTGCAGGCGGCCGAGACCGTGATGAGCGGGTCTCCGGGCATTAATCCGCTGTTCTTCCACTCGTCAGTGGGGCTTGGCAAAACGCATCTTTTGCAGGCGATCGCCTGGGAAGTGCGCCGCCGCTCTCCGCATGCAAACGTGCTCTATCTGACCGCCGAGCGGTTCAGATACGAGTTTGTGGAAGCGGTGCGCAGTTCCGATCCGCTGGCGTTCAAGGAGCGCTTCCGTCACGTCAACATGCTGCTCATTGACGACCTCGAATTCTTGCAAGGCGAGAAGACGGAGCAGGAGTTCGAGCACATCATCAACGCATTGCTCGATGGCGGGCGTCAGGTGGTGGTTGCCTCGTCGCGTCCGCCGGGGCACATCGAGCGGCTCAACGAGCGCATGCGGTCGCGGCTGCAGCGCGGACTCGTTACGGAGATCGGAGGGTTCGACGAGGACCTTCGCATGAAGGTGCTCGAGCGTCGGGTGGCCGAGAAGAAGCTGACCGATCCGTCGTTCGAACTTTCGCGCGATATCCTTGAAATGCTCGCGCAGCGGCTGACCGAAAATGGCCGCGAACTGGAAGGTGCCGTCAATCGGCTGCATCAGACCTGGCAGCATGTGCGCGGTACGCTCACGCCCGACATCGCCGAGACCGTTATTCGCGATCTGATACATTCGGGCGGCGATCAGCGCCGGATCAAGATCGAGGACATCCTGCGGGTGGTGTCGCGTCACTTCGGCGTTTCGAAGGGCGATCTTCTCTCGCAGCGGCGTCACCGGTCCGTAGTCTGGCCGCGCCAGATCGGCATGTGGCTGGCCAAGCAGCTGACCGCCCGGTCGCTGCCGGAAATCGGCCGCCGGTTCGGCA
Source organism: uncultured Alphaproteobacteria bacterium (assembly GCA_963778225.1). Classification (GTDB taxonomy): domain Bacteria; phylum Pseudomonadota; class Alphaproteobacteria; order Rhizobiales; family Hyphomicrobiaceae; genus JAGVSR01. The sequence continues at coordinate 121,327 of CAVZTR010000006.1, read as the reverse complement.
ATCGTGATCATACAACTGTGCTGCACGCGATCCGCAAGATCGAGGGCGAGCTTAACGGCAATCAGCGTCTCCGGGACGAACTGGAAGACCTGAAGAAGATGCTGGCGCATTAGCGCCGGCTGGGGGACCCGGGCGGGGAGAGGGCCACGCCCACCGGGTCTGACGACTTCGCCATCCTTTGGGCGGCGAAGACTTTGCGGGGTGGGAGATGGGGACGCGGTTACGCGGCCCCTTCTCCTGTTTTTCAGGGGGTGTTTCGGTCGGCTGGGGCGGGATTTGGCCTGCCTGGGTTCCCGCAGCACTTGAACGGGGCGGGAGAACGGGTCATTTTGCAGCCCTTCCGCGAATCCCTTGTTCGTGGTCCCTATTGTTCCGGCCGGTCACGTCCGGCGATGTGAGGGGGCTTACAGGGGGTGGCGCTAGCGGTGGCCTTCGGCCGCCGGTCTCTCCCCACCACGGTTGTACGTGTTCCCACCACAGCAAGGCTAAGGGCAAGCAAGACATGCGTCTGGTTATCGAAAAAGGCGAACTGTCGAGAGCGCTCGGGCATGTCACGAGTGTCGTGGAACGGCGCACGACGATCCCGATCTTGTCGAACGTGCTGCTGAAGGCGTCGCCGGCCGGGCTGGAGTTCAAGGCGACGGACCTCGAGCGCGAGGTGGTCGAGGAGGCCAAGGCCGACGTGACGCAGCCGGGTGCGCTGACGGTTCCCGCGCACATGCTGCACGACATCGTGCGCAAGCTGCCCGACGGGGCTCAGATCGAATTGAAGCGCGACGCGGAGAAAGAGCGGCTGACGCTCTCGGCGGGCCAGGCCCGGTTCGCCTTGCAGACGCTCGGGCCGGAGGATTTTCCGGATATTGCAGCGGGCGATCTCGGACATTCGTTCGAGGTTCCGGCGGCGGAACTGAAGCGCATCATCGACAAGACGCGGTTTGCCATTTCGACGGAAGAAACGCGCTACTACTTGAACGGCATTTTTCTGCATACGGCTGAGACCAACAAGAAGCCGACGCTGCGCGCGGTTGCCACCGATGGGCATCGCTTGGCGCAGGCGGAACTGGATCTGCCGAAGGGTGCAGCCGGCATGCCGGGCGTGATCATACCGCGCAAGACGGTGCAGGAACTGCAGCGGCTCGTGGAAGGCGTGACGGATCCCGTGCGCGTGTCGGTATCGGCGGCGAAGGTGCGGTTCGAGATCGGCTCGGTGACGCTGACGTCGAAGCTGATCGACGGAACGTTCCCCGATTACGGCCGCGTTATCCCGCAGTCGAACGACAAGGCGATGCTCGTCCCCAACACCATCTTCAAGGCGGCGGTGGATCGTGTCTCGACGGTCGCAAGCGAGCGCGGACGGGCGGTGAAGCTGGCGATCTCGAAGAACAAGCTCGTGCTGTCGGTGAACAATCCGGAAGGCGGCAGCGCCACCGAAGAGATCGGCGTGACCTATGACGCCGCTCCGATCGAAATCGGCTTCAATGCGAAATATCTGCTCGATATCGCGAGCCAGGTCGAAGGTGAAGAAGCGCGGTTCATGCTGGCCGACGCCGGCTCTCCGACGATGATCAAGGACAGCGAAGACAACGGTGCGCTGTACGTTTTGATGCCGATGCGGGTGTAAGCGTTTTGCCCATGCGCTGCGCGTCTGGCTGAAAGTTGAACCATGGCAGACGCGGCTCCGCGGCTTTGGGTCGAGCGGCTGACGCTCACCAATTTTCGCAATTATGAAAGCGCGACGCTCGAGCTTGGGCCGGAGCCGGTCGTGCTTGCGGGGGCGAACGGATCGGGCAAGACAAACTTGCTGGAGGCCGTGTCGCTGCTGGCACCGGGACAGGGGCTAAGGCGTGCGGCCTATGCCGATATCGCGCGGGCATCCGGCGACGGCAGCTGGTCGGTTGCGGCGAAGGTGCATACGGATCTCGGGGCTGTCGATATCGGGACGGGGATCGCGGCCGGCGCGGAAAATGCCACCGGACGCATCGTGCGTATCGACGGGGTGACAAAGCCGGGTTCGGGTGTTCTGGCTGATTACGTCGAAGTGGCGTGGCTGACGCCGGCGATGGACGGTCTCTTCACCGGGGCCGGTTCCGAGCGGCGGCGATTTCTCGACAGGTTGATCCTGTGTTTCGATGCCGAGCATGGGCGGCGGGCGTCGCGGTTCGAGCGCGCAATGCAGCAGCGCAACCGGCTTCTCTCGGACGACGTTCGCGACAATGCGCGGTTCCAAGGCCTGGAAGATGTGATGGCTGAAACGGGCGTCGCAATCGCGGCGGCGCGGGCCGAGGCGGCAGCGGCTCTCGGTGCGATTTCGGAACGGCGGCGGGCGCGGGATCAGGCGTCGGCGTTCCCGTGGGCGGTGATCGCCGTCGAGGGCACGCTGGAGGCAAATCTCAGTTCCATGCCGGCGCTCGATGTGGAGGAACGATACAAAGCGGCGCTGCGCTCTGGGCGAGAGCGTGATCGCGCGGCGGGGCGGACGCTCGAAGGGCCGCACCGGTCGGACCTCGTGGTGGAGCACGGGCCCAAGGCGATGCCGGCGCGGCTGTGTTCGACGGGTGAGCAAAAGGCGCTGCTGTTGGGGCTTGTTCTTTCACATGCCGAGTTGACCGCGGAGCGCCAGAGCGGGCGGGCGCCGATCCTGCTGCTCGATGAAGTGACGGCTCATCTGGATGCCGCACGCCGTGCGGCGCTTTTTCAGGAAATCCTAGCGATTGGGACGCAGGCGTGGATGACGGGGACCGACGCTGAGGCCTTTTCCGCCCTTGGCGAAAGGGCTCGTTTTGTGGCCGTTGAAGAGGGGCGGACGGGAATTATCTCTCGGAGCTGACGGCGCGACAAAGCGGCACACACAAGCCACTGAAAATCCTATGACTTTTCTTTTGGATAGCAGTGGGCCTGCGGTCGCTTTTCTAGCCCTTCGTTTGACCCGCGTGGTATAGTCCACGTGCTTCTAAGAACAACAATCCAAGACAGGTCACGAATGAGCGCGGAGCCCGCACGAAAGCCGCCGGTGGACGACTACGGTGCCGACAGCATCAAGATGCTGAAGGGCTTGGATGCGGTACGCAAGCGCCCCGGCATGTACATCGGCGATACCGACGATGGGTCGGGTCTGCACCACATGATCTACGAAGTCGTCGATAACGCCATCGACGAGGTTTTGGCCGGACATGCGAACTCGTGTCAGGTGACGCTCAATGCCGATGGCTCGTGCACGGTTCGCGACGACGGGCGCGGGATTCCAACGGGCATCAAGAACGACGACGACATGGATCCGAAGCGTTCGGCGGCGGAGATCGTGTTCACGGAACTGCACGCCGGCGGCAAATTCGACCAGAACTCGTACAAGGTTTCCGGTGGTCTGCACGGCGTGGGTGTGTCGGTCGTCAACGCGCTGTCGACATGGCTGAAGGCGCGCATCTGGCGCGAGGGCAAAGAACACCTCATTGAGTTTCACGACGGCGTCGCGGTGGCGCCGCTGAAGGTGATCGGCGATGCCAAGGGCGAGCGCGGAACGGAAGTGACGTTCCTGCCGTCTCCAAACACATTCACGATGATCGAATTCGATTATCCGACGATCGAGCACCGGCTGCGCGAACTGGCGTTTCTCAATTCGGGCGCGAAGGTGCTGCTGACGGACAATCGTCACGCCGACAAGAAGAGCGAAGAATTCTACTACGAAGGCGGCACGGCGGCGTTCGTGCGCTATCTCGATCGCTCGAAGCAGGCCTTGATTTCCGAGCCGCTGATGATCCGCTCGGAGAAGGACGGCATCGGTGTCGAGGTCGCGCTGTGGTGGAATGAAAGCTACCATGAGAACGTGCTGTGCTTCACAAACAACATTCCGCAGCGCGACGGCGGCACGCATCTCGCCGGGTTCCGGGCGGCGCTGACGCGCGTGATCAACAAATACGCGAATGAAAGCGGCATCGCCAAAAAGGAAAAGGTCGATCTGACCGGCGAAGATGCGCGCGAGGGTCTGACCTGCGTGCTGTCGGTGAAGGTTCCGGATCCGAAGTTTTCATCGCAGACGAAAGACAAGCTCGTCTCGTCTGAAGTGAAGCCGGTCGTCGAGAATACGGTCGGCGATCAGCTGGCGGCGTGGTTCGAAGAGCACCCCAAGGAAGCCAAGACGATCGTCGGAAAGATCGTCGAGGCGGCGCTGGCGCGGGAGGCGGCGCGTAAGGCGCGTGAACTGACGCGGCGCAAGGGTGCACTGGACGGCTTGCGGCTGCCCGGCGGGCTGGCCGAGTGTCAGGATCGCGATCCCGTCAATACGGAGATGTTCATCGTCGAGGGTGACTCGGCAGGTGGTTCGGCCAAGCAGGGACGCAAGCGCGAGTACCAGGCGGTGCTGCCGATCCGAGGTAAGATCCTCAACGTGGAACGCGCGCGCATCGACAAGATGCTGTCGTCGGAGCAGGTGACGAACATCATCGGTGCGCTCGGCACCGGCATCCGCGATGACTTCGATCTGTCGAAGCTGCGTTATCACAAGATCATCATCATGACCGACGCCGACGTGGACGGCGCGCACATCCGGACGCTGCTGCTGACGTTCTTCTATCGGCAGATGCCGGAGCTGGTGGAGAAGGGGCACGTCTACATCGCGCAGCCGCCGCTCTACAAAGTGGCGCGGGGCAAATCGAGCACGTATCTCAAGGATCAGCGGGCGCTCGAGGACTACCTGATCGACAGCGGTCTGGAAGATACGACGCTGCAGACCGTCGACGGTGAGCGCGGCGGCCAGGATTTGCGCGAGGTGGTGAAGGACGCGCGGATCGTGATGAACCTCATCGATCAACTTCATTCGCGCTACAATCGCGGCATCGTCGAGCAGGCGGCCATCATGGGCCTGCTTGATCCGGATCTGTTGCAGACGGAGGAGCGGGCGGACGCGGCAGCCAAGGCGCTCGCCAGCCGGCTCGACCAGTTGGCCGAAGAGACCGAGGGCGGCTGGGAAGGCCGTATCGGGAACGAGGGTTACGTCGTGCGGCGTCAAGTGCGCGGCGTGACGGAAGCGCATACTCTCGACCGGGCGCTCATTTCGTCTCTGGATGCGCGTCGCATCAACGAGCGGCGCGAGTCGCTGTCGGAGGTTTACGCGCAGCCGGCGAAGTTGAAGCGGAAGTCTGAAACGATCCCGGTGCATGGGCCGCGCAGTCTGTTGGAAGCCATTTACGAAGCTGGTCGCAAGGGTCTGTCGCTGCAGCGCTACAAGGGGCTGGGCGAGATGAACCCGGAACAGCTTTGGGAGACGACGCTCGATCGCGACGCGCGGACGCTTTTGCAGGTGAAGCTCGGCGACTTGGCGGAAGCGGACGAGATCTTTTCCAAGCTGATGGGCGACGTGGTGGAGCCGCGGCGCGAGTTCATTCAGGATAATGCGCTCAGCGTGCAGAACCTCGACGTGTGATGGCGTGAGCCATGACCTTCACTGTTTCAGCGTTTTATAAGTTCGCGCGCGTTGAAGATTGCGAAGCCTTGCGGGCCGACCTGGCCGCGCTCGGTGAGCGGGAAGGGCTGTGCGGCACGATACTCATTGCGCCGGAGGGGATCAACGCGACCATCGCCGGGCCGGATATTGGCGTGCGGGCGCTTCTTGCACACCTGAGGTCTGATCCGCGATTTGCGGGGCTCGTGTCGAAAGAAAGCGTGACAGAGACGCAGCCGTTCCAGCGCTGGAAGGTGAAGGTGAAGCCGGAAATCCTGACGTTCGGGGCGGCGGAGGCTGATCCCAATGTTAGAGCCGGTACTTACGTCAAGCCGCAGGACTGGAATGCGCTGATCGCGCGCGAGGATGTGCTGCTGGTCGATACGCGGAACGACTACGAGGTCGCGATCGGGACATTCCGCGGGGCAGTCGATCCGAAGACGCGGGCCTTCACCGGCTTCAAGGATTTCGTGGCCGCGAACCTCGATCCTTCGACGCACCGCACCGTCGCCATGTTCTGTACCGGCGGCATCCGGTGCGAAAAGGCGTCAGCATACTTGCGGGCGCATGGATTCGAGGATGTTTATCATCTCGAAGGCGGCATCCTGAAGTATCTGGAAGAGGTCCCGGCAGAGCAGAGCCTCTGGGATGGTGCGTGCTTTGTCTTCGATGAGCGAGTCGCGGTCGGTCACGGGGTGCAGCCGTCCGGTCATCGTCTGTGCCGATGCGGATGGCCGGTGGCACCAGGTGCTGCCACGTGTTCGTCGTGCGGAGCCTCGATTACTTAGGAGCGTTCGCGCCGTCGCCTTTCAGGCTCAAGATGTAGGCAATGAGGTTGTCGGCGTCCTGCGCGGGGACAATCAGGTTCGGCATGGTCGGGTGAGGGGACTGCAAGAAGACGCTCAAGGCCGTCCGCGTGATGCCCGAAGTATCAGCGACGGCTTTGAAGGCGGGAGCATCGGGGTTTGGAGATTCCGTTTCGCCGTAGAGGACCGCATGGCATCCGGCGCAATTGGCTTGTGCGTAGGTCACACCGAGCTTGGGGTTTCCGAGCTCGTCGGCGACGGCGGATGACGGAACGGCCAAGCAAGCGGCGAGGGCAGCGCTGACGACGGCAAAAAGCGGTTGGCGCATTTGGATCGTTCCTCGTTGAAGCGGTCGCCCGGCGAGAATGTTATCCGGGAAAAGTCATGTCCCGCCCTTGAGCAGGATCAAGCCCAATGCGGCGGCGGCCGATCGATGCGCGCGGCAGTCGAGCTGCCTGCGTAGTTAACCGCGTCTTAAATTCAGACACTTAGTCTGCGGACTCGGGGTCATGCCGGCTGCCTGCTCCACTGCGGACGGGTGCTGGGTGTCGTGTCTGGATCAGACGTCATGAGTGGGTCTAAGCGGGGGCGCGCGAAGGGTCGCGTGCGGCGCGGCGCGGTCAAAGCGCGGCGCTCCGGCGCGGCGTTGTGGCGGTTGGCTTCGCGCCGGAAAAAGGGCGGGTTTGCGAAGCGCGCCCGTAAGACCTTGAACCGGATGAGCCCGCGGACGCGCCTTATCGTGTTCCCGCCGGTGATCGCGTTTGTCGTCGCATCTCTGGCGCTCGTGACGATGCTCGTCACCTACACCATCACCATTCCCGATCCTCTGTCGCTCCGGACAAAAGTCTCAGGCCAGCCGATTCGTATCCTCGCGCGCGACGGCAGTGTGCTCGCCGAACGCGGTACGGCGCACGATTATATCCCGCTCGACCTTCTGCCCAAGCGCGTGATCGATGCTGTCATTGCGACGGAAGACCGGCGATTCTGGACGCACTGGGGCTTTGATCCGGCAGGCCTCGTGCGGGCCGTGTTCGTAAACCTGAGGTCCGGACGTTTCGTGCAAGGCGGCTCTACACTGACCCAGCAGCTGGCGAAAAATCTATTCCTCTCGCCGGAGCGGACACTTGCGCGAAAAGTCGAAGAGGTCGTGCTCGCGCTGTGGCTCGAACTTCGGCTCAGCAAGGAAGAGATCCTCGAACTCTATCTCAATCGCGTCTATTTCGGCGGCGGCGCATACGGCATCGAGGCCGCGGCACAGCGGTATTTCGACAAGTCGGCGCGCGCGTTGACTTTGGCAGAGGCGGCCGTGATCGCCGGATTGCTGAAGGCGCCGTCGCGCTTTGCGCCGACGTCGAGCCCGAGGCTGGCGGTCATTCGCAGCCATAGTGTGCTGGCGAAGATGCACGATGCGGGTTTCATCTCCGCTGCGGAAGAGCAGATGGCGCGGTCGAAGCGGATGGTGTTTTCCAATGTCCGGCGCGATCAGGAACGGCAGGCTGCCGACTATGCGATCGACTACGTTCTGGATCGGATGCCGGATGCGCTCGGCGGAGGAAGCGGCGATATCATCGTCGATACGACGATCGACCGCGATCTGCAGCAGCACGCATCGTCGGTGGTGGCGGAGGCGATTGGGAAGGAGGGCGCTGCGCTCGACGCAAATCAGGCAGCGGTGGTGGTGCTCGATACGAGCGGCGGCGTGCGGGCCATGGTCGGCGGGCGGTCATATGCGGAGAGCCAGTTCAATCGCGCGGTGAAGGCGATGCGGCAGCCTGGCTCCGCGTTCAAGCCGTTCGTTTATCTGGCGGCGCTGGAGAAGGGCTATACGCCGGACAGCGTGGCTTATGATCTGCCGTTCAATCTGGAGGGGTGGTCGCCCAAGAACGACAACGGGCGTTTTGGAGGCGCGATCACGCTGCGGCATGCTCTGGCGCAGTCGGTGAATACGGTGGCTGTGCGGCTGATGATGGACGTTGGTCCGGATAAGGTCGTCGCACTGGCCACCAAACTCGGTATCGAAGCGCCGCTGAGGACGGAGCCGTCACTCGCGCTGGGAACGTCGGAAGTCTCGCTCTTGGATTTGACTGGAGCGTATGGGGCATTCGCGTCAGGCGGGTCTGTCGTGGAGCCGCATATCATTCGGCGCATTCGCTCGAGTACGGGCCGGGTGCTTTACGCGCGGCCGGCGCTTTCGGCAGATGCGGTCGTGGGTCCGGGATCAGTGGCAGCCTTGAACGGGATGCTGCAAGACGTCGTTGAAAGCGGGACTGGAAAGCGTGCGCACCTCGCTGGACATGCGACCGCGGGAAAAACAGGAACAAGCCAAGACTTCCGCGATGCTTGGTTCATCGGGTACACCGCCCACTTCACGGGCGGCGTGTGGACCGGGAACGACAACGGCGAGCCGATGCGCAAGGCGACCGGCGGCAATCTTCCGGCGCTGATCTGGAACAGGATCATGGCGCAGGCGCATGTCGGCAAAGACAGCATGCCGCTCGCGGGATTGGATGCGTTGGGTAAGCCGGGTGGCGAAGCTGCGTCGGGCGCCTACGCGAGCGAGAGCGCGGCTCCTCCGGAACTGTTGCCGTGGAAGATGCCGACGAAGGTGCCGCCGAACGCCAAGCCGAAGGCGAAGACCGAAAAGCGCGCGGGGATCAATGTCTTTCCTGGAACCCGCATCGACGAGGATTTCGTCGCGCGGGCGCTGGCCGGGTTGCCTGAGACGGAGGAAGGAAATGCGCCGACCCCGGCGGGGCCGCTCATGGATGAGCGTTCAACGGCGATAGCTGAGCCTCGCGCGATGGCTCCATTGCCAGGGATGATGTCGCTTGGTGCCGGTCTTGGCGCGCTGACGCGCTGAGCCGTCAATCGCCGTTTTCAACGCCGTATCGGTGAAGATCCATGCCGTAGATGCGCAGCCAGCGCTTGGCCTCGTCCATTTCGGGGCACGACTTGCGCACCAAGGCCCAGAAGCGGGGACCGTGATTCATTTCACGCAAGTGCGCGACCTCGTGAGCGGCAACGTAGTCGAGGACGGCGGGAGGGGCGAGCACGAGACGCCAGGAAAAGGAGAGCCCCCCTGTTGTCGAGCAGGATCCCCAGCGGCTCGTTTGATCGCGAATTGTGAGACGCCCTGGCTGGACGCCGAGGCGATCTGCGTGCCAGGCGACACGCCCCTCTAGATCCGACTTCGCCTCGTGAGTGAACCACTGCTGCAAACGTTTGACGGCGGCTGCTCTCTCGCCCGGTGCGTAAAGTTCCGGGAAGGGATGGGCATCGAGGCGGCGCACGACGCGCCGACGCGGCAACTCGCCTGGCATGACGACCCGGTGCGCAGTGCCGCGCAAGGGCACGAGCATGCCATGGCGGAAGGGGATGGGCTCGGGCAGGCTATCGAGACGCTCGCGGACCCAATCGAGATTGCGCGTGAGGAAGGAGCCGGCTTCTTCGATGCCGCACTGGACCGGCAGGGTGACAATGACCGCACGGCGTGTGCGGCTGACGCGAAGGGTGAGACGGCGGGCCGCCGGATGGTGCCGCACTTCAACAGGTGCGCCTATGCGATCGGTCTCGCGTTTGGAAAGGGTCGTCACTTGAGGCGCTTTGGTCTTCCGCATGTACGTCCTCGAATGAACGGAACTTCCGCACGATAATGAGTGGCAGAGCCGGCAATGCGCCTTGATCCCGATCACAACACGATACGATGCTGTTCTTCCGCTTTCGTCAATCGTGTTGTGCGATCTGCAGCGCATGGCGCCGTACCATGCGTTCGTTCAGAGAGACACCTACCAAGTTCGGTGCCATGTGGGCGAGTAAAATTTTATGAAGCGGGTCCGTGCGCTCAGAGTGTGGCATCGCGGTGTCATCGGCGATTGGCCGCACTCAAAGTTGCTTCAAGAAAACTGATGGCTCGACTGATCACAATACTGCAGCAAGGGCGTCTGCGAGGACGTTGGCGTCGGTCGAGTGCGGGAAGTGCTTCACGTACTCACCACTCGAATTCATAAGATAAAAAAATGAACTGTGATCGATGTTGTAACGCGTCGGGTCTTTTTCGTCGGGCACTTTCACGGCGTACACGCGATAGGCTTTGACGGCGGCGTTCACTTCGTCGGAGGTGCCAGTTAAGCCTTGAATCCGCGGGTGAAAGCTCTTCATGTAAGCGGCCAGCGACTGCGGCGTATCGCGCTCGGGATCGACGGTGATGAAGAGCGGTGTCAGTCGATTTGCTTTGTCGCCGAGTTTGTCGAGTGCGACGGTGAGGGTCTGCAGGCCCGACGGACATACGTCAGGGCAATTCGTGAAGCCAAAGAACACCAGCATCGGCTTACCGGCATAATCTTTTTCTGTGCGTCGCTCGCCGTTGGTGTCGACGAGGCTGAAGGGACCACCGATCGCGACGCGTCCGGTTGGCGTTTGCGTCTGGCCCTCAGGTCCGGCGGGAATGTTCAGTGTCACGTAGGCCGCGCCGACACCAGCGACAAGTCCAAGTGCGAGGGCGATGAGCAGTTTCGACGACATAGTGAATGTCTCCCTAAGAGGCGACCGACATGAACTCGGTCTTGCACTGCAAAAACCGTCCTCTTGTCAACACAGGTCAAGATCGCTTGACCCGAACCCGCCCGGGTGCGGAGATAGCGGTGTGGGTGCGGACTTGCAACGTCTGCGGCCGTATGGTTGTGAACGCACAATCGGCCGGCTCGTGAGCCCGCCGCAACAAGGACCCTCTGAGGCGTGTCGTCCGAGCAATCAATCCTGAGCCGGCTGTGGCAGACGAGTGACGAGGACAGTCAGCTTCGCCTGCAGACGATCGTGCGTCTGCGGTGGCTGGGTGTGCTCGGTCAGCTGGCGGCCATTGCCGTCGTCGCGCTCGTTCTCGAGTTCCGGCTGCCGGTCGGCTGGTGCTTGTTTCTCACCGCGTGCTCGGCATGGCTGAATGTGTTTCTCGCGGTGCGGTTCCCCGCGCGGCATCGTTTGTCGGCGCGACTGGCTACCGAGTTGCTCGCCTATGACATCCTGCAGCTGGCAGCACTTCTCTACTTCACGGGCGGGGTGCAGAATCCCTTCACGATGCTGCTCGTCGTTCCTGTGACCGTATCGGCCGCAACGCTGCCGCCCCGGCATACGATCGTCCTGGCATTGCTGGCGGCAGCCGCTGCCATTTTACTGACGGTGTTCTATCACCCGTTGCCATGGTTTCCGTCGCAGCCGCTCGAACACCCGTTTCTTTATGATCTCGGTATCGTGACCGCCGTCATCTCGACCATGCTGTTCATGGCTCTTTATGCGCGCAGACTGACGCGGGAGAGCAAGTTGATGTCGGCGGCGCTGACGGCAACAGAGCTTGTTCTTGCGCGGGAGCAGAAACTTCATGCGCTGGACGGCTTGGCTGCGGCGGCGGCGCACGAATTGGGTACGCCGCTCTCGACCATCGTTCTGGTGACGAAGGAGATGCAGGCGGGCTTGCCCAAGGACAGCGCACTTGCGGAAGACGTGGAACTCTTGCGTCAGCAGGCGCTGCGATGCCGCGAGATCCTGCAGAAGCTGACCCAGCACCCAACCGAACAGGATCCGCTGCACGGCACCATTTCTCTCCAGGAGATGCTCGAAGAGGCTGCGGCGCCCTACATGAGCGACGGCAAGCCAATTCACATCTTCGTGCATCCGGCGAGCGGGACTTCCGGGACGATGCAGGACCAACCCCTCGCCGCCCGTCGGCCGGGGGTGCTTTATGGCCTCGGGAACCTGATCGAGAATGCGGTCGATTTTTCGCAAGGCCGCGTCGATCTCACCGGCGAATGGGATCAGGCTATCGTCTCGGTCACGCTCACGGATGACGGTCCGGGCTTCGCGCCTGAGATCATCGATTCGCTGGGCGAGCCCTATGTCACCTCTCGTCCGTCGGGAACGCGCAAATCAGCCAGCAAAGCTGGTGGTCTGGGGCTCGGGTTCTTCATTGCCAAGACCTTGCTCGAACGCTCGGGGGCGCGCGTTTCTCTGGAAAACAAGCAGGCGCCGCAGTCCGGGGCGATCGTGAGGCTCGTCTGGCCGAGAGCCGCGTTCGAGGCCGGGGCCGAGCGATCCGGCCCTGGGACGGCGTTGCCGCGCCCTCAGGTCCGGTCGACACCGGTCGAAGTTTTTGACCGTTAATCCATTTACCAATTCACGGGTGTGCGTTTCTCGCCGGTTTGCGCTTGGCGAGTCGGAGGCAAGACTATAGTTTGCCGCACGTGGAGGACCCCGTGACTGAAGATCTGTCATTCAAACCCGATGAACTGCCCGAAGATCGTTCGTTGATTATCGTCGACGACGACCGGGCGTTTTTGCAGCGCATGGTGCGCGCCATGGAGCAGCGAGGGTTCCTGGTCCGAAGCGCCTTTACGGTTTCGGAGGGGATTGATCTGGTTCGCCAGAGCCCACCGGCATTCGCGGTCATCGATCTGCGTCTGGAGGACGGCAATGGCCTCGACGTCATTGCCGAACTGACACGGGTGCGCCCGAACGCGCGGATCATCGTGCTCACGGGATACGGGAACATCGCGACTGCGGTGACGGCCGTGAAACTCGGTGCGGTCGACTATCTCGCCAAGCCGGCAGATGCCGACGACGTAACGGATGCTCTGCTCGCTCCGCCTAATTCGAAAGCGCCGCCTCCGGAAAACCCGATGTCGGCGGACCGGGTGCGCTGGGAGCACATCCAGCGCGTCTATGAGTTGTGCAATCGGAACGTCTCGGAGACGGCACGGCGGCTCAACATGCACCGCCGCACGCTACAGCGTATCCTTGCCAAGCGCGCGCCCAAGTAGCGCGCTAAATCTCGCCGGCTTCCGATCGGGTCCTGATGGCGGGGTCGGCGACGGCTGCCAGCCGGAGGGCTGCGACGCGGGCGAAGCGTAAGGTCAAGGCCTTGCGTCGCGCGGCTGCAAGGACCGGGGCGGGCCGGGCCGGTCGCAGGATTTCGGCGCCGTAGCGATCGGCGAGGATAAGGCCGCAGTCGCCGGGCAAGACTTCGCGGGGAAAATCAGGCTTCACGGCGAAAAAGAAGCGGTCGCAATACTCGGCGTATTCGGGCCACTTCTGGTCGGAGCGGAAGTCGGCCAGGCTCGACTTGATCTCAACGATGGTGATCGTGCCATCGCGGTCGAGGGCGGCAATGTCGGCGCGGCGACCACTCGGTAATGTGAATTCCTGCAGCGGGGTCAAACCGGCATCGATCAGCATGCGCGAGGTTCCGCGCAGGATTTCAACGGCGATCGGATCGGCCGCGAGTGGGCCATCTTCCGATTGCTCCGACGCCTGGTTCGGTGTTGCCATGGGTCTGTTGTCGCCAGACCGGCGGCGGAAGTCCAGGGCCGCGGTGACTTTACCGCTCTGGGTTCGCGCACTTCGGGTCGGGCCAGTCGTCGTAATTGCGAGTGCATCATGCCGGAATTGCCGGAAGTCGAAACCGTTCGCCGGAGCTTGGAGCGCGTGCTCGTCGGACAGACGCTTGCGCGTATCGATTTGCGGCGCGCCGACTTGCGTTTTCCGTTTCCGGAGCATTTTGCGGAGCGGCTGACGGGGCGCGTGATCACAGGGGTGCAGCGGCGCGCAAAGTACCTGCAGGTGATGCTCGACAGCCGAGATGTGCTGATCGTTCATCTGGGCATGACGGGACGGTTCATCGTGACGGCGCCGGGAGTGGACACGGTCCGCGGCGCTGTCGTCGGCGATTATGTTTATGAAACCGGACATCTGCCGCAGCACGATCATGTCGTCTTGGAAACCGTGGGCGGACTACGGATCACATACAACGATCCGCGCCGTTTCGGATACATGCTGCTCGAAGCTGAAGCCGACCTCGAAGCGCATGCGTTGTTCCGCGCGCTGGGCGTCGAGCCGCTAGGGAATGAACTCGACGGGGCGTTGCTGGCAAAGAGGGCGGCGGGGCGGAGAGCCGATCTCAAGGCATTTCTAATGGATCAGCGCAACATCGCGGGGCTCGGCAACATCTATGTGTGCGAGGCCTTGTTCCGGGCCGGGTTGTCGCCGCGGCGGCGTGCCGGGACGCTTGCCGGTCGGGGCGGTAAACCTACCGAGCGAACGGCGCGGCTGGTGCCGGCCATTCGGCAAGTGCTGACGGAGGCTGTCGAGGCCGGTGGGCTCGACCTTGCGCGATTACCGGCAGCCTGATGGACGAGCGGGTGCATTCCAAGATCGGCACGACGTCTATGACCGCGAGGGCGAAGAGTGCCGCAAGCCCGGCTGTGGCGGGATCATCCGCCGGATCACGCAGGCGGGGCGGTCCACCTTCTACTGTCCGCGGTGTCAGACATAGGCGCGGTCAGGACTTGCGTCGTCTGTACTGCGTGATGAACGCGAAGTAGCACAGCCCGACAATGGCAAGGCCGCCAAAGAGGAAGATGTAATTGGCCGGCCAGTCGCCTTTCGGTGTCGCAAGTTTGTTCGAACCGATGAGAAACACCAGCCCCGCCGACACCGCGAGCCCATGCAGGATGTTCAAGGCGGGCGCGGGCGGAGTGTTGTCGCCGCCGGCTCCTAAGCGGTGCACGTAATAGAGCAGAGCCGCGGCAATCAGGGCCGCGCCGGTACCGTATTGAAAGCCGTGCTGCCAGCGGATGTTTGTCAATCCATAGATGGCGAAGAATGCTGCCGCGCCCCAAGCGTACACGAGCGCCGCCAGGCGGGTGTTGCGGCGCATGGTGTGAAAAAGAATGTCAGGCCCGGTCTCGCTCGATGCGAACCATGCGGGACGGTTGACACGCCAGGCAACGATCAAAACAAAGAACGCGTAAAGCATCGCCGCGGCAACAGTGATGAGCGTCTCGTTCGTGGCGACGCCGTACGCCATTGCGCCGGCACTCAGCAGGAGTGCGCCGACAACGCTCGCGATCATGGGCTGAAGGGACATACTGGGTTCTCGTCTGTGACCGTCAGGCGGCAGGCACGCGGTCGCGTGTGTAGAACAGAGCGGCTGCGCTGATGGCGGCCAGACCGATGGCGCCAAACAGAAACACGGTCTGCGCTGCCCAATCCCGGCGTTCGGGATTGAGGAACTGCTTATCGGGATCGATCATGAGGCCGATGATGGCGATGATCGTTCCGGCGAATTGGACGATGGTGAGAATGCGCCCGATCTTGAGCAGGGTTGGATCATCTTTGCCGCGTTCGGCATCTTTCGACATGATCGCGGCGAACAACAAGCTGACGGCGGCGACAACTGCAAAGGCGGCGCAGAACACCGGCCACTCGTGCCATGCCGGCAGAATGAAGAAATACGTGACGAACAGCGCCACGGCACCCCAGGCATAGACCAGGCCCATGTATCGCGCGGTGGCTGCCGACACGGCGCTGATCGACGCGCCTTGCTGATCGAGTGAAATGATTTCGCGTAGGCCAATCACGGCGATGGCGAAGGTGATCAGAGCCGTGACTGCCATGTAGCGTTCCGGGTTCGCGGTCCCTGACGCCCATATGAGAGAGCAGACGCCGATGGTCAGGGTCGTCATCCAAACGACCAGCGAAGTTTTGTCGATCATGGGTCGTCCCCCGTTGAGTGTCCCTAAATCATGCCTTCGAGGCATCAGCCATTACCCGAGTTCGGCGCCAACACAAAGCAGACCACATTGGCGGCGATTGGGCTCGTAATACCGTGCAGAGCGACTCAGGTGTTGGTTGCCGCGGGTCGCAGGAAATCCAGGCCCGATCCGACGATCTTGGGATCGGGCACCGTGGCGACGCTGTCGTCGCGGCCTTCATAGGGCAGGACGGTCAGGATCTTCCGGATAACTTCGAGGCGCATGCGGCGCTGGTCGTTGGCACGGACGACGGTCCAAGGGCAGTCGGCGGTGTCGGTGAAGTGAAACATTTCGGTTTCGGCGGCGCTGTAGGCATCCCATTTCCCTATCGCGGCGATATCGATGTCGGTCAGTTTCCAACGCTTCAGGGGATTGTGCTTGCGTTCGTGGAAACGGGTGATCTGCATCTCACGCCCGACGGTCAGATAGAATTTCAGGAGCTTGATGCCGTCTCTGACGAGGAGGCCTTCGAATTCCGGCGCATCGCGCAGGAAACTCGCGTGCTGCTCCGGCGTGCAGAAGCCCATGACGTGTTCAACGCCGGCGCGGTTATACCAGGAGCGGTCGAAGAGGGTCATGTCGCCGGCGGTCGGCAGGTGTTGGATGTAGCGCTGAAAGTACCACTGGCCGCGCTCGGCTTCCGTCGGCTTCGTCAGCGCGACGGCGCGGGCGTGGCGGGGATTGATCCGCTCGAGAATGGTTGAGATTGCGCCACCTTTGCCGGACGTGTCGCGACCCTCGAACAGGATGACGACGCGCTCGCCGGTCTTTTCGATATGCGCCTGAAATTTCAAAAGCTCGAGCTGAAGAGGCGTGAGGTCGTCTTCGTACACCTTGCGCTTGATCTTGGCATCGTAGGGAAAGCCGCCGGAGGCCAGCGCCGCGTCGGCGATCGCCTCGGGCAGTTCGGGATTGTTGATATCGAAGCCGGCGGTCGGGTCTTTCCCGGGTTTAGCCGGCTTCGTTTTCGATGCCGATTTGGCCGGCTTCTCATCCTTGGCCATCAATTCGCGTCTCCCATCGATCGTTTCGCCTTATCGGTAAAGCACGGGCGCGTCAGTCCTGCCAGTGCCCGTCGGGGACGGCAGTTGCGGCGCCACGTTGACGCCGGGGACAAGCCGCCGGCCCGCCATCATTGAGTCCCCGTCGCGACAAGAAGGACGACTAAAGATCAGTCTCGCGTTTCAGTTGCGGTGCGAGTTCGGGGCCGGAAATGGTGTTGCAGTCGGGTGCGGATGCCGCGCGGTCGCGGGGGCTTTCGGGGTTGCCTTATGCTGCGGGCACACGTGGCAGGCCCGAGCAAAGCGGTGATCCGGCAGAAAAGCGAGATATCAAGAAAGCCGTTCTGATTGCCGGTCTGGGCATTCTGTCGTGGGTTGCGACCTATGTCGGCATGCTGGAACTGATTGAAGCCAATATGGGCGACCTGCCGCTCATTCATAAGGCTATCATCGCCTTCTCTGTCGGGATGCTGATGACCATGATCATCTGGCTGCTCGACCAGATGTTCGCGCCGATCCCGTTCTTCACGAAGGTCGTCTATGCGGGCGGGTACGTTTTCCTGACGCTGATCTCGGTCGGGTTTGGCTTCGGGTTCTACTGGAAGGTTCTGGAAAGCCGGTCGGAGGCGTCTCGATCGGCGGAATTGGCTGTGGGCCAGGTGCAAGGCTCGCTCAATGCAGCGGCGACGCGGCTCGATCAGCTCCAGAGCACGCTCGTGAAGTTATCAACAGTGTCGTCTGAAAAGGCGGAGATCGAGCGGACTAAGGGGACGTCGTGCCCCAATAGCCGTCCGGGCGATGGGCCACGACGGAAGCTGCGCGAAGATGATGCGGCAAGATTTTCTTTTGCGTCCGATTTCGTCAAGGAGCGCGCGACAGCTGTCAAAGGTGAACTGTCAGCTCTCGATGGTGATCTCCTGAAGATCGTCAACAGCGATCCGTCAACAGTCGATGCCAAGACAGGAACGCGCAATGAATTCATGAAGGCGCTGTCGCGTAAACTCGACATGACGGTGACCGGGTTCAATGCGTTTCGTACGGATCCGCAGTTGCGGCAGTTGCGGACAGAACTGTCCGATCGCGCAGAGCAGTCGACCTTCGGTGATCCAAAGAAGGGCGGGTTCATTTGCCCGGATGCGCAGCTGCAAGGTGCTTTACGGGGCGCGGTGAAGGCCATCGACCAATTGCCGGAACTGGAGAAGCCGAAGATCGCCGCTGTTGAAGGCTCAGAGGCGACGATCGAGGCGTTCCGGCGGCTCACCGCGACCTTCTACGGTGCGTTGTCGTTCAAGATGCCGCCCTCGGCTGACGAATTGCGCGAATTGCAGCAGAAGGCGGTGCAGTCGGTCGAAAGTGGTGCTGCGCAGCGCGTGCCCGATATGGATGCTGTCGGTCTCTCGAAGCGGGATTATGTGCCGCTCGCCGTGGCGGTGTTCGTGGACATCTGTCTGTTGCTTGTGTCCATGGGGCGTCCAGCCAATCGCCTCGGTGGTCTGATGCCGCGGATGCAAGCCGCCGAACGCAGTCCGGTCAGCACGATACTTTCGCGATTCAATGACATTCACCGCGATGCCGATATCCGGCAGACATTCGAGGTGTTCCGGCACGTGGTGTTCGATTGGAGTGGCGTGTACTACGTCGCGGTGCCGCTCGATGCGCCCTACACCATTGGGACGTCGTCCGCCCAGCGGGTCACCGGGGCCGTACGCGACGTATGGGTCGCAGGACGCGCAGGACCTGCAAAACGAGGCGCATCTGCTCGCTAATCTTTTCACGAGCTTCGAAAAGGAGCGCATCTTCGCGCGCGTGCACAGCCCGTTCCTCACGACGTCCGTGGTGCAAAAGAAGCTCGCGCGGCAGGGAAGCAAGTTTTCCGGGTGCCGCGCTTTCCGGATCTACCGGTTCCGCGACGGTGCTTGGCAGGAGATTATCCTGGGCGCCGTGATGGGGGCAGCGAAGCGGGCCGAGGAGCAGCGTGCGGTTGCCAGTGATGTTAGGGCTGATGCGACTGCTGCTGGGAGCGTGGCTCGCGGCCGGACGCGGCCAGAGCCGGCGGCCTCAGGGTTGAATGGTTCCGCGGTTGATCCAGAGTTTGGCGCAGGGCACGGACCGTATGCGCGGGCTGCGCGAGAGGAGCTTTCGCTCCGGCCCGAGCGGGACGCCGACATCGAAGTGCGGGCGGCCAATTCCAACACGGTTCCTGCTTCACGTCCGGCGCCCACTATAGAGGAGCGAGCCGATGCAGCCGCCGAACCTGCGCCGATCGTTGTTCCCTTGCCCGTGCGGCCGCGGTCTCCCGTGAGCCCCAACGTGTCGCCGCAAGCCGCCGCCGAGGTCGCGATGCAGACACCCGAAGGCATGGTCGACATTGTGATGCGGCGCGAGACGGCGACGTTCCGGGTTCCGGTTAGCCAGGCAACACTCCCGGTTACGCTTTTTTCGACCGAGGGGGCGCTCGCCAAAGCCGTTCCGCCGGTCGAGGCCATTGCTGCCGTCGAAGGGCCGGATCGTGCGCCAGCTGAGGCCTTGGAGCCGTCTCTGGACGATCAGCAAGATCCCTGGGGGGCCAAGGACCTGAGCGATTTTGATGATGAAGACACCGATGGAGCGGCGAGCATCGCAGGCCGTTTGCGACCGGCACTTCCGCGCGCCTGAAAAGTGAATTTCTAAGTGTGGCTGGACTGACCGAAACGGCACGCGTCGCAACGGTTGCTTAACGTCTTCCGTCGCAGATTAGGCAGCACAACAACAGGCCTCCGGCCGTGCGGGTCCACGCCCGGCCGAGGGGCAGAGATAAGGAAGCAGAGCCGATGCGCACCTTCACCCCGCCCCGCATGCACGTCGTTCGCAAGGAGGAGAAGGAGGGCCGGTTGACGGCGTTCATCGCCGACCTGCTTGCCAACGCTGTTGTCTGCGATGTGTCGGGTTTGGGGCTTACGGTGCTTGCGCGCTCGCATGAAAGCCCCGTTTTGAAGGCGCTGGCCGCTCATGCCGATGCCATCCGCGCGACGGGCTTGCGGATGCGGGCCATCGTCGTGATGGATGAACCCGCCAGCCCTGAGGTCAACGCCCTGCTTGCCGGTGTGCCGTCGCGCTGCGCTTGCGATGCCCGGCTGCTCGACGCCCATGAGCAACTCGCCGTCGGTGATCGTGTGGCGTGGATTGGTGACTGCATGCGCCGTGAGCCTACCAAGCGGGATGCCTACGAAATCTATAGCGGCGATTGTGCCGAGACGGCCGCGGTCGCACATCGCTCGTTCGAACGGGTCTGGTCGTTTACGAATTCTGGCAAAGCCGAGCCGACTGTCGCCGCGCCGGCAGTTGTGGCAGTCGCGGCTCCCGTCCAGGTTTCGATCGCGGCCATTGCCGAGGGCGAGCCGGCCCCGGTGGTTTCGACGCGCCACTGACATTTGCGAGTTACCGGTGCGAACGGTGGGGGCGGGTCATTCGAGACCCGCCCTCTTTGTTTGGCGCCGTGCGACTCCCCTGCTGGGGAGCCGGCCGCACGGCGCGGGAGGGAGGCGGTAAAAGGCGGTAAGTTGGGATAAGTTGAGCGATGCCGCCGTCGTCTGGCCGCTCGTGGGTGTTGGGCTTCACCTGAGCCTTGGGACGGTCAATGATCCCAGCGGTTCAATCCGTGCTTGAGAGAGATCCCTCGCAAGCTTTTGCAAAGGTGACGTCATGCGCCTCTTCAGCGCTTTCCTGTTTTTCGTATTTGCCGTGATGGCCGGACCGTGGTCCGCGACGGCCGCGTCGCGTTTTGCCCATCAGGGGGTCGCGGAAGATGCGGCGCGCTACGAGAAATATGTGCGGGAGACCTGGAAACCGGGTGGCAAGACGGCAGCCGATCTCCGGCTCGCGGCGGGCAAGCAAATGGAGAGTGATGCGCGCGCGGCCTCGCGAAACTATGCGACGGCGGTTTCAGCTGATCCGAAAAGCTCGGAGAGCTGGCTGGGGCTCGCCAGGGCGCTGCTCGCGATCAAGGTGACGGACGAGAATTCGAGCGAGCGCTACGACCTGCCCGTCAACGCCTCGGGCGCGGCGTACAGAGCCTACGAGCTTGCGACGGAGAAGGCTCGTCAGGCGGAGGCGCTGGCGGTTCTTGGCGAAGCGATGCAGCGGCGCGCGTATTGGCGTCCGGCGATCGATGCCTACCGCATCAGCCTGGAGTTGGCTGAAGCGCCGACTGTGCGTGCGGATTATGAAAAGCTGCGCGCCGAGCACGGCTTCCGGATGACGGATTACAAGACGGACACCGAATCGCTGCGTCCTCGCGTGTGCGCGGTTTTTTCTGAGAATTTGAGCCGCGGCGACATCGATTTCGCGAAGTTCGTGTCGGTGGACGGCAAGGACCCGGAGAACGTGACGGCGGAGGGATCGCAGCTGTGCATCGAGGGGCTGACGTATGGTCAGCGCTACGAGATCCAGATCCGTGATGGGCTGCCTTCCGAAACCAAAGAAGTGATCGAAAAGAAGATCGCGCTCGCGGTCTATGTGCCGGATCGTAAAGCCTCCGTGCGCTTCACCGGCAAGAGCTACGTGCTTCCGAGCCGCGGCCAGCAGGGCATTCCCGTGGTCAGCATCAATACTGACCGCGTGGACATCGAAGTTTATCGCGTCGGTGATCGCAGCCTGGCGAACGTGATCGGCAACGGTGAACTCGATCGCCAGCTCTACGGCTACGATGTGGAGACGCTGCGCGATCGGACAGGTGAAAAAGTCTACGCGGGCGAGATGGATGTCACGCAAAAGCTGAACGAAGAGGTCGTCACGGCTTTTCCGGTGAGCGAGACGATCGGGCAGTTGAAGCCTGGTGCTTATGCGATGATCGCCAAGCCCGCTGACGGCTCGACGGAGAACTGGAACAGCCTTTCAACTCAATGGTTCATCGTTTCTGATCTTGGTCTGACGGCATTTTCCGGCGACAGCGGCGTGCATGCGTTCGTGCGCTCGCTGGCCGATACGACGGCCGTTACCGGGGCGAATGTAAAGCTCGTTGCCCGCAACAATGAAGTCCTTGGCGCGGCGAAGTCGGATGCGAACGGCTATGTGCGCTTCGAGGCGGGGCTTGCACGCGGCGAAGGTGGATTGCAGCCAGCGGTGCTCGTCGCTGAAACGGGTGAAGGCGAATATGCGTTCCTCGATCTGACGGCGAATGCGTTCGATCTGTCGGATCGTGGCGTGAAAGGCCGCGATGCGCCGGGACCGATCGATGCGTTTGCCTATACCGAACGCGGCGTGTATCGCCCGGGCGAAGAGGTGAACGTCACGGCGCTCATTCGCGATGCAGCCGGACTTGCTTCGACGCTGCCGGTGACGGTTATTCTCACCCGGCCCGATGGCGTGGAGCATGCGCGGTACCCGCTGGCTGACGAGGGTCTTGGCGGGCGCACAGTTCGCATTCCGCTGGGCGGCGGTGTGATGACGGGAACGTGGCGTGCGAAGGTGCATGCCGATCCGAAGGCCGATGCGTTGGCTCAGGTGTCGTTCCTGGTCGAGGATTATGTGCCGGAACGGCTTGATCTGACGCTCGCGCCGGAGGCGGGTCCGATTGCGGTCGATGCGGCCAAGTCGATCGCGATCAACGGGCGCTATCTCTATGGGCCGCCCGCCGCTGATCTTTCGGTGGAAGGCGAGATCGTTGTGCGTGCGTCGCCGAAAGATCTGGAAGGCTATCCCGGCTACAAGTTCGGCATCGTGGACGAGCTGATCAACCCTGTCCGTCAGCCGCTGGAGCAACTTCCCGCGACGGACGCAGATGGTAAGGCGACGCTTTCCGTCTCCCTGCCGGCGGTCGAGAAAACGGCGCGGCCTCTGGAAGCCAACATCATCGTGAGACTGCGCGAGGTCTCCGGGCGTTCGATCGAGCGCGCGGTGGTACTTCCGGTCGATCTGAAGCAGCGCCGGATCGGCGTGAAGCCGCTGTTCAAGGAGAGCGGACCGGGCGAGGGCGAGCAGGCCCAATTCGAGGTAATCACGCTCGACAGCGCCGGCAGTCGCACGGCTGAAACCGGCCTCGTGTGGGAACTCGTCCGCCTCGAGACGTCGTGGCAGTGGTACAGCCGCGACGGAGCGTGGACGTATGAGACGCAGACGATCCGGCGCAAGGTGGCGAGCGGTACGCTCGATACGCTGGCTGAAGCTCCCGCGAAGGTCGGCTCCGATGTCGAATACGGTCGTTACGAACTGGAGGTGCGTTCGGTGGATGCCGGCGGTCCTTCAACGAAGATGACGTTCAACTCGGGTTGGTATGCGGCGGCGGGAGCCGCGGAGAGCCCGGAGATGCTCGATGTTGCGCTCGACAAGGCGAGCTATCAGCCGGGAGAGACAGCGAAGCTGCGCATTGCCTCGAAGCAAGGCGGGAAAGCGCTGGTCGCTATCCTTGGCAACGGTCTCGTTACGTCGAAGGAAGTGGATATCGCGAAGGGGGGCGGCGAAGTCGATCTGACAGTCGGTGACGACTGGGGTCCTGGTGCCTATGCCACGGCGCTGCTTTACCGTCCCATGGACGAAAAGGCGAAGCGCATGCCGAGCCGCGCCATCGGGATCAAATGGATCGGCGTCGATCAGTCGGCGCGGACGCTGAAGGTATCGCTGCCGGGCGAGGTGAAGGTGAAGTCCGGCGACGGGCTTCTGATCCCCGTGAAGGTTGAGGGGTTGGCTGCGGGCGAAGAGGCGCGCGTCACGGTGGCGGCCGTCGATGTCGGCATTCTCAATCTGACGAAGTTCCAGGCGCCGGCACCGGAGACGCATTTCCACGCGCAGCGCAAGCTGTCGCTGGAAATCCGCGACTTCTATGGTCGCCTGATCGACGGCATGCGAGCCGAGCGAGGCCGTATGCGTTCCGGCGGCGACGGCATGGAAGAAGACGGCATCAAGGGCTCGCCTCCGGTAGAAGAAACGGTGGCGCTGTTCTCAGGTATCGTGAAAGTCGAGGCAGACGGCACGGCGAAAGTCGAGTTCGCGCTGCCGGATTTCAACGGCACGGTGCGCGTCATGGCCGTGGCGTGGTCGAAGGACAAGATCGGCCACGGCACGTCGGATGTGATCGTGCGCGACGCTGTTGCGCTGACGGTCTCGGCGCCGAGGTTCCTGACGCTCGGTGATGAGGCCTCTGTCGATCTCGCCGTGCATAACGTCGATGGTGCTGCGGGCAACTATCTGGTGGCCGTATCCCAGTTGCCGCTCGATGCGTCACAGGGCGGGCCGCAGAGCATCCTGTCGCGTCCACTCGCTCTCAAGATTGGCGAGCGCAACAGCGAACGCCTCGCGCTGAAGCCGAAAGAGGTTGGCTTGCAGACCTACGATGTGGCCGTGACGGGTCCCGATGGCATCGATGTCCGCCGTCGGCTGTCGTTCGACGTCAAGCCGCCGGCCGGCGACATCAAGCGCACGACCGTGAGTGCGCTCGCCGCGAAGGGCGGCAAGATCACGCTTGGCAAGGATCTTTTGGCGGGGCTCATTAAGAGTAGGACGCGCGTGAACGTGAGCGTGGGGCCCGCTGCGACGCTCGACGTGCCGGGGCTTCTGACCTCGCTTGACCGGTATCCGTACGGTTGTGCGGAGCAGACCGTCTCTCGGGCGCTGCCTCTGGTCTACGCAAATGTGGTGGCCGAGCAGATCGGCATTGCGCCGGACAAGGAACTGAAGGAGCGCGTGCAGAAGGCGGTCGATCGCGTGTTCGAAATGCAGGACAGCACGGGTGCGTTCGGTGTCTGGGGCCCGACCGATGTCGATCTGTGGCTGACGGCGTATGTGACGGACTTCCTGACGCGGGCGAAAGAGGCCGGTTATACCATTCGGCCGGTTCCATTTGGGTTGGCGCTCGATCGGTTGCAGAACTTCGTCGCCAACGCCCAGGACAACGCCAACTCGGCGGAGTCGCGCGCCTATGCTCTCTATGTGCTGGCACGCAACGGGCGGGCGCCGGTGGGTGAATTGCGCTACTTCGCGGATGAAAAGCTCGACCAGTTCCAGACCGTGCTGTCGAAGGCGCAGCTTGGCGCGGCTCTGTCCATGCTGGGCGACAAGCCCCGCGCGGAGCGTGTGTTCAAGGCGGCGCTCGACGGCGTCGATGAGAAGGCACCGGTGGTGCTTGCTCGGAACGACTTCGGTTCGGGTCTCAGAGACGGCGCGGCGCTTGTGACGCTGGCGATGGAGACGGGGCTTTACAAGCAGGAGGCGCCGAAGCTCGTCAACGTCATCGCGAAAGCGTACCAGGCGCGGCAGTACACCTCGACGCAAGAACAGGCCTGGATGCTGCTCGCCGCGCATGCGCTCGGTGAGGATCTGAAAGGTACGAAGCTCTCGATCAACGGTGGCGCAGTGGACGGATCTATCGTGCGCGCACTGTCGGCTGAGGACGTCGAGAGCGGTGTCGTTATCACCAACAATGGCGAGACCAGCGTCGATGCGGTGGTGACCGTCATCGGCTCGTCGCTCGAGCCGGAACCAGCCGTGGCGAAGGGCTTTACGATTGTGCGCAGCTACTTCACGCTGGACGGTGAGCCGGTCGATCTGGCGAGTTCGAGCGGAGGTGTCGCGGAACTTGCGCAGAATGAGCGGCTTGTTGCGGTGGTGAAGATCGAGAGCGACGAGGCGCACGGTCGCGTGCTTCTGGTGGACCGTCTGCCGTCGGGGCTCGAGATCGACAACCCGCGCCTCGTTGAGGGGGGCGATGTCTCAAACCTGGAGTGGCTGAAGGATATGCTGAAGCCGCAGCACACGGAGTTCCGGGACGACCGGTTCGTTGCCGCATTCGATCTGTCGGTGAAGCCTGCAACCAGCGGGGACGGTGGTGAAGGTGATCGGGCGCAGATGAAGCGTCGCCCAATCCGGTCTCGCCGGCCAAGGCTTCGGCGGCGGTGGCCTACATCGTTCGTGCCGTGACGCCGGGGACGTTTGTACATCCGGCAGCGACGATCGAAGACATGTACAGGCCGGAGCGGTATGCACGCACGGATGCGGGTCGTCTGACGGTCACGTCGGGCGGGACGAAGAAGTGAAAAAGATGCGATCGGTGAAGCGGTTTCTGATTGCAGTTCTGGTGCTCTCGACGGTGGCGTTCGCTGCCGTCGAGGCTGCGAAGGTGCATTTGGGGCCACCACCGCTGGCTAATGCCGATGGTCTGTCGACCACGGTGATCGACCGTAACGGCAAGCTGTTGCGGGCGTTTACGACACCTGATGGCCGTTGGCGGATGCCGGTGGAGCCTGACGATATCGACCCGCGCTACTTCGATATTCTGAAAGCGTTCGAAGATCGCCGCTTCGAGGATCATGGCGGCGTCGATCCGGTGGGTATGTTGCGTGCCGTCTATCAGGCGGTGCGTCATGGCCGGCTCGTCTCCGGCGGATCGACGCTGACCATGCAAGTGGCGCGGCTTCTCGAAGGACGGCATGGCAAGGATGCCAAGGGCAAATTGCGCCAAATGGTGCGCGCGCTGCAGCTGGAAGATGACCTCTCCAAGACGGAGATCCTGCGCCTCTACCTGCGGCTGGCGCCGTTTGGCGGAAACATCGAGGGGGTGAGGGCTGCGTCGCTGGCGTACTTCGGCAAGGAACCGAAGCGGCTTTCGATTGGTGAGGCAGCGCTGCTTGTGGCCTTGCCGCAGTCACCGGAAGCGCGGCGACCGGACCGGAATTGGCAGGCTGCGCTCAGGGCACGCAACCGCGTGCTCGACAGGGCGGAAGAGGTCGGCGCGATCTCTGCGGCTGAGCGGGACCGGGCAAAAGACGAAGCGGTGCCGAAAGGGCGGCGGGCCTTTCCGAAGTTCGCGCCGCATTTATCGGAGAGCGAAGTCGCGGCGAAGCGCGATGTCGCCGTGCATCAGTTGACGCTCGACCGCGAGTTGCAATCAGCCCTAGAAACATTGGCTGCCGAGCAGACGAAGCTGCTGGGTGAAAAGCTTTCGTCTGCCATTCTGGCTGTCGATAATGCAACGGGCGAGGTGCTGGCTTACGTCGGATCTGCTGGATATCTGGATGCCGACCGCGCGGGCGCCATCGACATGGTGCAGGCGGTGCGGTCGCCGGGATCGACGTTGAAGCCGCTGATCTACGGGCTCGCGTTCGAGGCAGGTCTGGCGCATCCCGAGACGCTTATCGAAGACAGGCCGACGCGATTTGGCAGTTACCGGCCGGAGAATTTCGATGAGGAATTTCACGGCACGGTGACAGTTCGCGAGGCCCTGGGTCTGTCGCTCAACGTGCCGGCTGTGAAGATGCTTGCGGCGGTTGGTCCGGGAAAGCTAACGGCGCGTCTGGACCGCGCCGGCGTGAAGACGGAGTTGCCGCCGGAGACGGTGCCGTCGCTGGCTGTCGCGCTCGGTGGCATCGGGATGAGGTTGCAGGATCTGACGCAATTGTACGTGACGATGGCGCGGGGCGGAGAGCCTGTGCCGCTAACCTGGCGGCGCGATGGTGAGAGCCTCCGGTTGCGGCTGTCGTCGGGACGCGAGGCTGCGAAGAGGCGGCTTCTGTCGCCGGTCGCTGCTTGGTATGTGGGCGATATCCTTAAAGACGCCCCGGCACCGTTGAATGCGCGCGGGGGCAAGCTCGCCTACAAGACCGGCACCTCGTACGGTTATCGCGATGCGTGGGCGGTGGGGTTCGATGGGCGGCATACGATTGCTGTTTGGGTCGGGCGGCCGGACGGCGCGTCGGTGCCCGGGTTGATGGGGCGGCTAGCTGCGGCGCCGATCCTGTTTGACGCGTTCCAGCGGATTGCCGAGAAGCGGACTCCTCTGAAAGCACCGCCCGCTGGGGTCATCAAGCGAGCTGGGTCCGATTTGCCGCCGCCGCTGAAGCGGTTTCGTGACGGGCCGGAAGATGCGGCACCCGCGGGTCCATTCCTCGACAAGCCGCCTCTGATTGCATTTCCGCCCGATCGTTCCGAACTCGATCTTGCGGAACGAGAGGCCGACGAACCAGTTGTGCTCAAGGCAGAAGGTGGCGCGCTGCCGCTGACATGGCTGGTGGACGGGGCCCCGATGCCGGTAGATGGGACCGATCGCGAAGTGGCGTGGACACCTCCGGGCAAAGGTTTCGTCAAACTGCAAGTGATCGATGCCAATGGTCGCGCCGATCGCGTTACTGTGCGACTGAGGTAGCCACCCGTCCTCACTGTTGGACGTTCTCTTCGTTGCGCGCCTGGAATTGCGCTGCTGCGAACCGGTCGCTGCGCCTTTGAAGGAATGATGAATGGGCTATCGCGGTTCTATCCTGCTTGCAGTTGTAGCTTGTGCCGCCGTGGCAGCATGTTCAGGTGAGGAGACTGGTACGCTTCCGCCGCTCGGGACGGTGCTCGACCAGACGACGGTATCGGGAATTTCGTCCGGGGCCTACATGGCGGGGCAGTTCCAGATGGCACATGCGAAGATGGTCACGGGTGCGGCCATTATCGCAGGAGGACCCTACGGCTGCGCGGAGAGCGCCTTCTCGGGAATGGTTGTCGGGCCGTTCGAGACAATGCTGAACGCGACGAAGGCGATCTCCGGCTGCATGCAGAATTCGATGGCGGCATGGGGTGTTCCCAATCCGGCGCTGCTTGCCGATAAGGCGAAGGATCGCGCTGCAGACGGCGCGATCGATCCAGTCGAGGATGCGATCAGCGATCGTGTCTATCTGTTTTCCGGGACGAACGATCGGACGGTTTATCCCGCTATCGTCGCGAGTGCGGCAGAGTTTTATCGCCGGCTCGGCGTTCCTGACGCGAGCATTCGTTTCGTGTCTGACCTGCCTGCGGGGCATGCATTCGTAACCGAGACGCAGGGCGCCACATGCTCGACCTCTGATCAGCCGTACATTGTCGATTGTGACTACGATCAGGTGAAAGATCTCCTGACGCATCTGTTGGGGACCGTGTCGCCTCCTTCGCAGACCGTGTCGGGGCAGTACGTCGCATTCGATCAGCGCGCCTACGGCGGCGATCGCACGACATCGGGCATGGCGGACACCGGCATCGTCTACATCCCTGAGCAATGCCGCGGCGGCGGGTGCCGGGTGCACGTGGCGTATCATGGTTGCGCGCAAAACCGCGAGACGATCGGCGAGGCTTTTGTGGAGCAGACGGGCTTTGCACGCTGGGCCGATACGAACAAGCTCGTCGTGCTTTTTCCGCAGACAGTGGCGACAGGTTCCAATCCGCAGGGGTGCTGGGATTGGTGGGGCTACACGGGCCGCGACTTCCTGACCCGTGAGGCGCCGCAGATCCGCGCTGTTGCAGCCATGCTGGCGCGACTGTCCGAAAAGCCCTAGTGGTGCCGGAAAGCTGTGGGTGCGCGACGGGTTGCGCTGTCGTCTTTTGACCCGGGTCAACCGCTGGTCTAACCAGTCATGAAACAAGGGGCGTAGCAGCGGGGGCAGCTGGATTCTTCCAGCGGCCAGGGACTGGCGGGTGTCGCCGATGGGGGGATATGCGGATGAAAGCAGTGCGCGCCGATGCCGGCGTTCTCAATCATTGGAACGTGACCAGCCAGACAAGGTTTGTTCGCGCGGCGGATGCGGCCTTGAGTTCGGCGGCCGCGGTGGCCCTGGTCGTCATGGTGGCGACTGCGACGGCAGAGGACAGCAGCGTACTCGCGAAGGACCCGGCCGATACGAATGCAATGGCAGGCGGTGGCGCGGCTGATCCAGCGCGCGTCGCGCCGCGGTCGGAGTGGATGGTCGCTGCTTACGGCGGATCTCCCTACACGTATCCCAGCGACGTCAAGTTCACGAAGCCTGATGGCAATTTCACTGTCAAAGATGTGGAGTGGGAGGGCCGGCCTTTCATCAACCCGATCTACTACGGCGTGCGGGTGCTGCGATGGTTCGGGGATGGCCGCATGGGCTCGATGCTCGATTTCACGCATTCGAAAGCGATCTCGAACCGTGAGCAGCAAGCCACTTTCGAAGGTACGCTCAACGGCCAGCCGGCACCCGACAAGGCGCTCATCGGCGAGGTGTTCCGCAAGCTCGAAGCGAGCCACGGACACAATATGCTGACGCTCAACGGGCTGCTGCGGTTGCCGTCATTCACATTCCGGCTTTCGCCCTACGTGGGGCTCGGTGCCGGGGTGTCCTTGCCGCATTCGGAAGTGCATGTGGCGAACGATCCGTCGCGCACATACGAGTATCAAATGGCGGGACCTGTCGGTCAGGCGATCATCGGGCTGGAATTCCGGCTGCCGCGCATGAGCTATTTCCTGGAGTACAAGTTCACGCTTGCGGATTATCGGATGCCGCTCACCGGCCGTGACGGTGACATCCTCTTCACCGACGTGTGGCGTCAGTTCAGCGAATGGTGGAACGGCATCGAACCGCGCGACGGGTGGGCAGAGACGCGCTACACGAGCCACGAGATCATCGGCGGCCTCGGCGTGAGACTGCCCGCCGGTCCATGAGCGCAGCGCTGAGTTCAGCGGAGTTGCGTCAGTACCAGCGCAGCAGGCGGTCGATGTAATCCAGTTCAAGCTGCGGGCGCTGCGCATCGCCGGCGCGTTTGCGCAACTCTTCCAGCACCTCGCGCGCGCGCTGAATATCGATCTGATCGGGTACCTTCACTGAGCGGCCTTGATCGGGGCCCTGCGAACGCTGCGGACGGCCCATGGGGTCGCGCGAGTTATCGCCATTCTCGCCCGCCTGCTGGTTGCCGTTCTGCTGCATCTGCTGCGCCATCTGTTCGGCGCCTTCGCGCATTTCCTGCAACGCTTGCGACTGCTGTTCGCTCGCCTCGTCGAGATCGCCTTCGCGCAAGGCGTCTTCGGCCTTGTCCATCGCTTCGGATGCGGCGCCAAGCTTCTCGTCTTCGCCGAGACCCTTCTGCTGCATGTCGCGACGCATTTGATCGATCTTCTCACGCAGCTGCGCCTGACGCTGTGCAAGCTGTTCGCGCGTTTGCTGGCCACGCGCCTGCCCTTGACCTTCATCGGTGCCGCGCTCGCGCAGGCCCATGTCGCCCTGGTCGTCACCCTGGCCACTTTGCCCGCTGCGGTCTGCTTGCATGCCCTGGCCGGGCTTGCCCTTTTGACCGGGCTGCGACTGGCGCATCTGCTGACCGCCCTCACCTTGCTGCTGCTGCTTACTTTCCTCGAACGTGTCGTCCATGATCGACTGCTGTTCGCCGACGGCCTCGCCGAGCTTCTTCAGCTGCTCGGCCATCTCCTTATTCTGGCGCTGCTGTTCGGCATTCTGCTGACCTTGCTGCAGCCGCTCCATGAGATCGCGCATCTGTGCCAGCATATCCTTGGCCTGATCGCGCAAGCCGTTCTCCGCCATCTGCTCCATCTCGCGCATCATGCGGTCGAGATCTTCAGCGGAGAGCTGCTGCTGGTCTTTGTTGTCGCCGGACTGTTGCTGCTGCTGCTGGTCGCCGTTCTGCTTCTGCATTTCCTGCGCGTATTCCTGAAAGGCCTGACGCAGTTCCTGCATGAGCTTGCGGATTTCCTCGTCGGAGGCGCCGTCCTCGAGCGCCTTTGCGAGCCGGTCCTGGATATCGCGCAGATTTTTTTCCGCCTCGGACAGATCGCCGTCTTCAATGCGCAGTGCGGTGTGCCAGAGCTGATCGATGGTTTCGTCCAGCACCTCGCGTGTGATCTTGCGTCCGCCGAGCCGGTGCACGGTTGCGCGCAACGGCAGGTAGACGCGGGTGTCGTCGATGAATCCTTCCGGCGCCGTCGTCAGCGCCATCAGAGCCTTCAGCACTTGATCGGAATAGCGCGGGTCCTCAATGAGAAGCTTGCGTTGCTCGATCAGGGCGCGGGCCAGGGGCTGCTTGAAGGGCCGCTCCGGCAACACGATTTCCGTGGCGGGCGAGCGGCCGATCTTGCCGCCGACAT
This sequence comes from uncultured Alphaproteobacteria bacterium, assembly GCA_963778225.1. GTDB lineage: Bacteria > Pseudomonadota > Alphaproteobacteria > Rhizobiales > Hyphomicrobiaceae > JAGVSR01. Next base: position 89,690 of record CAVZTR010000006.1, on the reverse strand, counting down.
CCTTCGCCTCAAGCGTCATCATCACCGTTTGGCCGGCCCAGGGATGGGATCCGATCTCATGATAGGTGAAGGCCTCGCCGGACTTCGAATTTGCCGTGGGGAGGCGCAGCGACAGGCGCGGCGGACGGGAGAACGGCGGGCGTGGGCCGGTCAATTCCGCGCTACGGGCCCACGCGGTCGAGGGATCGCCTTTGTCCTTATCTTTGACACGGGTGAACTTCACTTCGGCAGAGGCGACACCGTAGTCGTCTTGCACGAAGTAAGTCAGCTTCATCGCACCCTTGTTGGTGCGCTCTGGGTTCTTCGTCAGCGCGATTCCGGGAGGGTTGTCGGGAATCATTCGGATCGGCCACGTCGCGAGGATGTCGCTTCCGGATAGACCTTGATGGTGGCTGATGTCGTGATTTCGGTGCGCACCTCGGTCACGCCGGCGGCGGGGCTCGCGTCGGCTTTCGGCTCGATGAGCGGCAAGGGTTCCTTTGCGCCGGCCGGCAAAACTTCAAGCGCGAGTGGTCGTTTGGGCGTGCCGCTGGCGCGCACGATCAAAAGGCTCTTTTCGGGAACTTCGAGGGGTTTGGGCTCGCCGCTCGCTTCGGCTCCGGTCGTCGAAACAGGGGTTGCGCCTTTTGGGGCCGAGCCATCGACGAGCATCAGCGGCGGGCGGGCGGTATAGGCAGGTGGGGTCAACCACGCGTCGAGGCGCTGATCAGCAAGTGCGGCGCGATCATCGAAGCGGAAGGCATCGGCGACGCTATTGAACGCCCCTTTGCCCGTGAAGGCCAGTCCCAGTGCAACGCCGAGTACGGTGAGCGCGCGCAGTGCGAAGGGGTCAAAGCGGTATGTGCGCGGTTCGGGACGGCCTGGGCGCAGTTTCTTGATGAGGTCAGCCATGCGCTGGCGATGCGCGGACCAGATGGCTTGCGTGGCGGGATCGGCGGCGGATGCCGTTAGCGTGTCTTCGTAGGACGTGGCCGGGCGATGCGGGATTCCGGAAACGGCTTCGATCCGGCGAATGGCTTCATCGCGCGACGGAAAACGGATCTGGAAGAGATAGACCAGCCAGCCGACCAGCGCGCCGGCGAACAGCGCAAGCAGGATCTTATGCGTGAGCGTGTCGACGAGCGACCAGACCCCGATCATCGACATCAACAAGAACACGGCGGCGATCGCGAAGAGAACCCAAATGCGCAGCCATGCCTGTTCGGCGACGACAGCCCACCGGGCTCTGCGGATTTTGGCCTCGAAGGCCGGGTTCTGGGTGGGGCTTTGCGCCGGGGTCTGAGGAGCGGAGTTTGCCATACGGAAAAGCTAGCACGGTCCGCTTGACCGGGATCATTAAAAACCGGTCAGCCGTTCCCGGTTGGTTGCTGTTCTGGCGAGGCAATTCAAAGGCACGCAAGCTCAGATTTTGGCAGGGGTGAGCCAGGGTGGCAGTCGGTCCTGGCCGATGAGATCGTCATAGGTGGGGCGCGGACGGACGACCGCGAATGTTTCGCCGTGGACCAGCACTTCGGGGATGAGGGGGCGGGTGTTATAGCTCGACGACATGACGGCACCGTAGGCGCCTGCGGTCATGATGGCGATGAGGTCATCGGACTTGAAGGCGGGCAGCGGGCGGTCAAGCGCCAGATAATCGCCTGTTTCGCACACGGGCCCGACGAGGTCTTGCGCCACGAGATCGTGCACGCCTTGCGGTTCGGCGACGGGCCAGACGTCGTGATGGGCCTCATAAAGCGTCGGACGGATGAGGTCGTTCATGGCCGCGTCGACGATCGTGAATTGGCGGCCCTGGCCCTGCTTCACATAGATGACGCGCGTGATGAGGATGCCGGCGTTGCCGATGATCATGCGGCCCGGTTCCATGACGATCTTGAGGCGGAGATCGCCGAGCGTCTCCTTGACGATGCGAGCGTATTCATCCGGATGCGGCGGCCACTCGTTGTCGGCGCGATAGGGAACGCCGAGACCTCCGCCGATATCGAGATGCTTCAGTGTGATGCCGCGCGACTTGAGGTCGAGCACCATTTCGCGCATTAGCGTGAAGGCGTCGCGGAACGGGCCCGAGCTCCGTGATCTGGCTGCCAATGTGCATATGGATGCCGGAGACCGTGATGCCCGGCAACGTGCGCGCGCGTTCGTAGAGTGCCGGCGCATCGAGGAAGGGCACGCCGAACTTGTTTTCGGACTTGCCGGTGGAGATTTTCGCGTGGGTCTTTGCGTCGACATCAGGATTGACGCGAATGGCGATCGACGCCGTCAGCCCAAGCGAGGATGCAACCTCGCTCAGTTGATCGAGCTCGGGGGCGCTTTCGACATTGAAGCCGAGAATGCCTTCCTTCAGCGCGTAGGCCATCTCTGCGCGTGTCTTGCCGACGCCGGCGAAAATGATGCGATCAGCTGGAACACCGGCGGCGCGAGCGCGGCGCAGTTCGCCTTCGGAGACGACGTCCATGCCGGCGCCGAGGCGGGCGAGCGTGGCGAGAACGGCCTGGTTCGAGTTGGCCTTCACGGCGAAGCAAACGAGATGATCCTGATCGGCGAAGGCCTGCGTGAGGACCTCGAAGTGACGCTCGATGGTGGCACTCGAATAGCAATAGAACGGCGTGCCGACTTCTGCGGCGATGGTGCGAATATCGACGCCTTCGGCGTGGAGGGATCCGTTGCTGTAGGCGAAATGATGCATGGAAGGCGGCGGTCCAGTTTATGATTGCACGCGGCGCTTCCGCTCCGCGGAGCCGGCCGCTGCACGCGGTAAGGCGTGCGAGCTATAGGGGGTGGATCCCCATTTGCGCAATGCTGGAGACGGCGAAACCTTGACACCCTTCGAAGACCTCATCGCCGCGGCCGACGCAAGGCTCGATCTCCTGCCGCTGGAAACCATGACCATTGAGATCGCAGGCCACGCGTTTGCGATCGAGGCGGTGCGGGATCAGGACCGGTTGCTTGCAGCGGCGGGAACCTTCGAGGTGTTTCCATTCGGACTGCTACTTTGGGAATCGGGGGTGGTGATGGGGGACGCGGTAGTTGAGTCGTTGTCGTTGTCGTTTCCGGGGGCGGTGCTGGAACTGGGGGCCGGAGCGGGGCTCGGGGGGATTGTAGCAGCGGCGCAGGGGGCGGGGGTAACTCAGACGGATTACTGCATGGAGGCGCTGGCGCTCTGCCGCCGCAACGCGCGGGCGAACGGCGTGATGGGCATCGAACAGCGGTTCGGGGACTGGACCGACTGGCGCGATGCGAGCCGGTATGACCTGGTGATCGGGGCGGATATTCTCTACGAACCGGCGCTTTACGGGGATATCGTGCGCGTTTTGGAGCGCACGGTGCAGCCGGGCGGGCAGGCGATTTTAACCGATCCGGCGCGCACGCATGCGGGGCGGTTCGTCGATGATCTCAGGGCGGCTGGGTGGACGGTCGATGTGGAGGCGCGCCGGGTGCCGGCATTACCGCCATGCCAGCCATTCGAGTCTGTGCGGGTGGACGTGATCCGGGCGGCGCGCAATTAGCGCAGCAGGCCGTCGAGGATGAAAGGCTGGTGCGGCTTGGCGGCGGCGCCTTCCGGCTTGCCCTGGCCGCTTTCGGCGGAGGCGGTTTCCTTGGCCTGGGGCGTTTCAAGAGGGCCCTTGATTCCGCAGCCGGCGACAGACGCGGCGAGCGCGCAGGCGAGCGACAATCGGACGAGGGGCTTCAGCATCACGGCGCCTAACATCTTGAACCAGAGCTTTCTTTTAGCCGGTCTTTTGTGGCGTTTCCAAGCACGCGAGCCAGCCTTGCGCCATTTTGCGGACGTTCTGTGGCGCAGTTCCCCCATGGCTGGTACGGCTTTTCACGGAATTCTCAACGGAAAGAACGCTGTAGATGTCTTGCGTAATGCGTGGCTCGACACCCTGCATGGCGTCCAACGGCAGTGCTTCCAGGTCTATTCCCTGGGTCTCGGCCAATTTAACAATGGTTCCGGTGACGTGGTGGGCGTCGCGGAAGGGCATTTTCAACTCGCGCACGAGCCAATCCGCGAGATCCGTTGCTGTGGAATAGCCCCGTCCGGCGGCGGCGCGCATGGTCTCGGGCACGGGTTCGATGTCGCCGACCATGCCGGTCATGGCGGCGAGCGCGAGTTTCAGCGAGGCGATGGCGTCGAAGGTGACTTCCTTGTCTTCCTGCATGTCCTTCGAATACGCGAGCGGCAGGCCCTTCATCACCATGACGAGGCTCTGGAACGCGCCCGCGATGCGGCCGACCTTGGCGCGCGACAGTTCGGCAGCGTCAGGATTGCGCTTTTGCGGCATGATCGAGGAGCCGGTCGTGAACTTGTCGCTGAGCGTGATGAAGCCGAACTGCGGTGTCATCCAGATCACGATCTCTTCCGACAGGCGCGAAAGATGCACGGCGGTGATCGTCGCGGCGGCCAGCGTTTCCAAGGCGAAATCGCGATCCGACACGCCATCGAGGGAGTTCGACATCGGACGGTCGAAGCCGAGCGCGGCCGCCGTCTTGTGGCGATCAATAGGAAATGACGTGCCAGCGAGCGCGGCGGAACCGAGCGGGCTTTCGTTCAGACGTTTGCGGGCGTCGGCGAAACGGCCGCGGTCGCGCGCGAACATTTCAACGTAGGCCAAGAGGTGGTGGCCGAAGGTGACCGGCTGGGCGGGCTGCAAGTGTGTGAAGCCCGGCATGACGGTCGCGGCGTGCGTGGCGGCCTTCTTTGCGAGCGCCAACTGCAACGCTTTCAGGGCTTCGTCGATGCCGTCGATCTGGTCGCGGACCCAGAGGCGAAAGTCGGTTGCGACCTGATCGTTGCGCGAGCGGGCCGTGTGCAGGCGGCCGGCGGGGGTGCCGGCGATTTCCTTCAGGCGGCTTTCGATGTTCATGTGCACGTCTTCAAGCGAGCGCTTGAACTCGAAAGTTCCGGCTGCGATCTCGGCGGCGACGGCGTCGAGGCCGGCGATGATCGCATCGGCGTCGGTTTTCGTTATGATGCCGGCGTCGGCCAACATGGCCGCATGGGCCTTGGAGCCGCGGATATCTTGCGGGGCCAGCGCCTTGTCGAACCCGATGGAGGCATTTATCTCCTCCATGATCTCGGCCGGGGACATGGCGAACCGGCCGCCCCACATCTTGTTGGATTCGCTCGACACTTTGGGCTCCTTGAGCCTGATCGCTGAAAAGGTTGGTTAAATGACGGACAACAACGGCCGCGGACCGGCCGCCTCGCGGATCGGCTTGATCGGCACGGCGCTGGCGGCGGCGGCCATCGGGTTTGCGGCGGTATACGTCACGCGGGGCGGGCCTGACAACGATAAGGTCACGCCAGGGGCCGTTTCAGCGCCTGCGGCCGAGGCGGCGGTGGAGACGAAAGACGCAGCCGGTGGCGGCGATCTCGTGGCCTTCGTGCGCAAGAACCCGCCCGTCGACATGGCGGAAATCTCGTTCGAGGACGAGACGGGGGCGAAGAGGTCGCTGGCCGATTTCAAGGGCAAGGTGATCCTGTTGAACCTGTGGGCGACGTGGTGCGTGCCGTGCCGGCATGAGATGCCGTCGCTCGACCGGCTGCAGAAGGATATGGGGTCGGATCAGTTCGAGGTCGTGGCGCTGAGCCTCGACCGGGCCGGACGGGATGCGGCGCGGAAATTTTTCGATGAGATCAAGGTGCAGAACCTCAAGCTCTACATCGATCAGACGATGAAGGCCGGCAACGGTCTGCGCGCGGTCGGCATGCCGACGACGATCCTGATCGGCAAGGACGGGAAAGAGCTCGGGCGGCTGCCGGGACCTGCCGAGTGGGACAGCGAGGCGGCGAAAAAGCTGGTGGCGGAGGCCCTCAAGTAATTGAGCAAAGAAAAACGTCTTCGATCGGGTGACCGAAGACGTTCGAGGTGCGCGATTGGGATGCGGAGAGTGATTACTTCTTTTTCTGTGTGAGGGCCGAGGCGGCGGCGGACTTGGCGGCCTTCGATGCCGTCTTGCTGGTCAGAATCTTGGAGGCGGAGGAGGCGACCTTGCTGCTCGTCCTTTCAGTCGAACCGCGCTGGGTAAGGGCTGAGGCTGCGACCGTTCTTTCGGCCTTTGTGGACGACTTGCTGTTCAGAACTTTTGCGGCGGATGAGGCCACTTTCTTACTCGTGCTCGCACTCTTTGCCATGGGATGAACCCCCGTTTTCGGTTTGCGGCGGCCCCGCACGGGCCGTCCGGATCGCGATTTGATCCGGCCGAAGATTGAGGGGATTCGCGGCCCGCGTGAATGGCACGAATGCCCCAACAGATATTCGGTTGGTTGATGTGGCTCAGTTCGTCGAGCTGCGGTTTGTCTGGGTCCCGGCTTTCGCCGGGATGACGTTTTGGGGGGCGCACCCCTCCTTCCGTCGAGGGGAGGGGAACGACAGGGCATGTGCGGCGGGTGTGCGGGCGGTTTGTGGGGGCGTTGACAGGTGGGGGGTGGGGCGGCACAAGGCGGCCAGTTCCCTCAACATTCCACATTCCAAGGACGTCCCGACATGGCGCACGCAGACCTGCAAAAGACGATCGAAGCCGCGTGGGAGGCCCGCGAAGGGATCAACAGCGGCACCAAGGGCGACGTGCGCGATGCCGTTGATGCGGCGCTCGAGCTGCTCGACAAGGGTGAGGCGCGGGTGGCCGAGAAGGGCGACGGCGGCTGGATCGTGAACCAGTGGCTCAAGAAGGCCGTGCTCTTGTCGTTCCGGTTGAACGACATGGGGCTGATCGCCGGCGGACCGGCGGGATCGTTCTACTGGGACAAGGTGGCGCCGAAGTTCGAGGGCTGGACGGCGGACGATTTCAAGAGGGGCGGGTTCCGCGTGCTGCCCGGCGCCTACGTGCGCAAGTCGGCCTACATCGCACCGGGCGCGGTGCTGCTGCCGTCGTTCGTCAATCTCGGTGCCTATGTGGGGTCCGGCACGATGGTGGATACGTGGGCGACCGTCGGCTCGTGCGCGCAGATCGGCAAGAACTGCCACATCTCGGGCGGTGCCGGAATTGGCGGCGTGCTGGAGCCGTTGCAGGCCGGCCCTGTCATCATCGAGGACAACTGCTTCATCGGCGCGCGTGCGGAAGTCGCCGAAGGCGTGCAGGTGGGCGAAGGGTCGGTGCTGTCGATGGGCGTTTACCTCGGCGCGTCGACGACGATCATCGACCGGTCGACGGGCGAGCGGATGTTCGGCAAGGTGCCGCCCTATTCGGTCGTGGTGTCGGGCACGATGCCGGGCAAGCCGCTGCCGAACGGGGAGCCGGGGCCGAACCTTTATTGCGCGGTGATCGTGAAGCGGGTCGACGAAAAAACGCGGTCGAAGACCAGCATTAATGATCTCTTGAGAGATTGAGTACGAACTATCAGACATTGTCCCTAAGGAGGCACGCCACCTCCTCGGGACCTGATTGCGATCTTCCGGGGGCCCATCCGTGGGACTTTTGAAAACTTTCATCGAGACGTTCGCGACGACAGGCGCGGCGGCACCGTCTGAGTTTGATGATCCAGGGGCCGTGACGCCAGCGCTGGCTGCGGCGGAAGCCGCTATGCAGGAAGCCATCCGGCAGCATCAGGCGCGTGCACCGTCCGCCAACATGGAGCGGCGGACGATGGATTTGCCGGACCGGCGCCAGGTGAACGTGGCTGTTGCGGTCGAGCGGCGCAGAGCGGCATCGGACCGGCGGAGCAAAGGACCGGCATTCGGGCGGCGAACACGAGATTGAGCGGCGCTGCCGTTTTCTGGCTGTGATCTGCAACTTTCATCTGGCATTGATCGGAAGCGGGAAGCTTCCCCTGCTGGGGCTTAGCCGATAGGTTCGGCCGCCCTTATCGTTTTTCGCAGCGGCCGATATCCATGACTCTCAAAGTGACCGATCCCGTCGATCTTGCGCGGGCGCTGATCCAGTGCCGCAGCATTACGCCCGATGAGGGCGGGGCGCTGACGCTGTTGCAGTCGGTGCTGGAACCGCTGGGATTCGTCTGTGATCGGGTGGTCTTCCAAGAGCCGGGGACGCCCGATATCGACAACCTCTATGCGCGGCGTGGGACGGCGCGGCCGAACCTTTGTTTTGCCGGGCATACGGACGTGGTGCCGCCGGGAGATCTCGGTGCCTGGACCAGCGATCCGTTCGGCGCGGTGATCCGGGACGGCGTTCTCTACGGTCGCGGCGCGGTGGACATGAAGGGCGCCATCGCGTGTTTCATCGCGGCAGCGGCTCGGCGGATTACGGCCGGCGAGGATGTGGGATCGCTTTCGCTGCTGATTACCGGCGATGAGGAAGGGCCCTCGATCAACGGCACGGTGAAAGTGCTTCGATGGCTGGAGGATCGCGGCGAGGCGCTCGATGCGGCCATCGTGGGCGAGCCGTCGAACCCGGAGGCGCTGGGTGACGAGATCAAGATCGGGCGGCGCGGATCGGTGACGGGCGAACTGGTGGTGCATGGTGTGCAGGGCCATGCGGCGTACCCGCAGCGCGCCGACAACCCGGTGCCGAAGCTCGCGCATTTCATCACGCGTTTGACGGGCACCAGGATCGACGAGGGGACACGTCACTTCGAGCCGTCGAACTGTCAGGTGACCGTGGTGTCGGTGCCGAACACGGCGCCAAATGTGATCCCGGCGTTCGCAAAGGCGACGTTCAACATTCGCTACAACGACATCTGGCGGCGATCGACAATCGAGGAGTGGGTGCGGCTGCAGTGTGATGCGGCGGCACTGGCGACGGGCGCCACGTACGACGTGTCGTTCGCGGGGACGGGAGATGTGTTTCTCACCGAAGACGGCGCGCTCGTGGATACGCTGCGGGGCGCGGTGCATGAGGTGACCGGGCGGATCGCGAAGCTGTCGACCTCGGGTGGGACGTCGGACGCGCGCTTCATCAAGGATTACTGCCCGGTCGTAGAGTTTGGGCTCGTCAATCGAACGATCCATCAGGTGGACGAGCGGGTCGCGCTACAAGATCTGGAAAACCTGACCCAGATCTATGAGCGCTTCATCCAGCGCTTCGCCGGCGCTTAGTCGGTGGTTCCAAAGGCTGCCATCATAGCGGCGCCGATGCTTTCGTAATAATCGACGATGTTGCCATTGAACGTGGTCAATGCCGCGAGCAGTCCCACGAAGATGATGGCGCTCATCAAGCCGTATTCAATGGCCGTGGAGCCGGATTCGTCGATCAGAAAGTTGCGGACTTTTTTCATCGCGGCGACCCGTATTTCGCTTGGCACTTCACGGCCTGTCAGCCGCCTTTTCTATGAATGCATTTCAGTCTGACAGCTCCGCGTTAACCCGGCGTAAAATCGATCAGGCGACGGCGGGTGGTAGTTTAGGAAGAGCTAACACTGGAGGTCCTGCAGTCCCTCCGAAAGACGTGGATTTTTAGAGATCTCAAAAAACAAAACCCACCAGCCGCGAGGCTGGTGGGTTCTGCCTTATGCAAACCGTCGAAGTTGACAGTAAGCCTTAGACTGCCGTGCCGAGCTTGTTGCCGATGCTCTCGAACAGAGCCGACAGATCGTCTTCCATGGCCGTGAGGGCGGTGATGAGGGCAACGCCGACGAGAGCAGCGATGAGGCCGTATTCGATCGCCGTGGCGCCCGATTCGTCCTTCAGGAAGCGAGAAAAGATGGTCATGTTGGTAGTCTCCCAATCCACTGTGAAAAGTTCGATACAGTTCATTGCTGGGGTTCGGCCCGGTGCGTCTGAACTGAAGCTAATCTACAGGCCTAGATGTTAAACTCAGGTAAAAGCCCAGCGGGTGCTCATCAATACTTCTTTCAAGTCTGTAAATCTTCAGTCAACAATTCTCATTAAACCAGATTTACTGAAGAATACTGAAGTATTCTCCTGGATAATATTGTGTAAATGCACGTTTTTACTTTCGATATTTGTCCTGGCTGTGGCTAATAAAATGTTTTTCCTACTCTTCGGTCCTTCAAGACTGGGGTCGAATATAGTCATCGGCGGCAAAAACTTCGCGTCCGAAGCCACAGGGGGCACCGCCGACGCGGTTCCACCAAAACTGTGTTTGGCGAAAACTCTTCGGCCTTGTGCCGGCGCGGAGACTTTCGAAGCCTGATCGGCGTGCTTTTGCCAACTCTAGACAGAAGGGGCATCCCGGTCCCAGGCCCGCGCTGATCACTTCGATCGATCGCGGGACAGCCGTTTGCACTTCTTTCATCATTTGCTGACCTAATCAGCGTGATGTTTTCGAGAGCGAAGTGAAGGGGGCACGCGATGCAGCGGAAAAAACTTGGCCGGGCGGTTCTTCTGCCGCTCGTGACGCTGCCAGTCATGATGTTCAGCGGTACCACGGCGCCAGCAAGGGCCGCGGACGACCTTGTTGTCCGCTATGACCAATCGCAGTTGCTTTGGATGCCGCGTGCCGTATCCGAGATCATCATCGGCAACCCCTCGATCGCCGACGTGACGGTTCAGTCGGGGAATATGCTTGTCATCACCGGCAAAACATTCGGCATCACCAACATCATTGCGCTCGATGCGGACAAGAACGTCATCCAAGATCAGCGCGTGGTGGTGGAGCGGGATGAGCGCGGCATCGTCAACGTGAGCCGAGCAGGTCAACGGCAATCGTTCAGCTGCACGCCCACCTGTGCGCCGACCATCACGATCGGTGATGAGACGGCTTACTTCAATCAGGTCGTTCAGAGTTCGACAACCAAAACGAAGTTTTCCGAATCCGGCTCTGATAGCAGCGGCGGTGGTGGTGGACAGAGCGGTCAGTAAGAACTGGGGCGCGGTTGAATTCGTCTCTATTATGATGCGAGAGAGCCCCCTGCTGGGGGCTTTTTTCGTTTTGGCGCCGTGAAAGCTTTAACAAGTGATTACCTGGCGCCAGACAAATTTCGGCAAATTCGCATAAAACTCGCAAGGCCGGTTTGGGCCAATTTTTATCTGCCTTTGCTCTACTGCGTGTCTGATCGCCGTCCATGCCCATTCGAGGGCAGTGCGATCAATGCGACAGCAGTGGGGACGTCATGGTGTTGCCGGGTAATGATAGAGTGATCGTGCAGCGCGCTGCAAACTTCGCGCGCCGCTTTCGCGCCAATGCGCAAGGCGTGACGGCTGTCGAGTTCGGTTTCGTCGCCTTACCATTCATGTTGTTCGTGTTCGGTATCATGGCTGCGGGTTTGCAGTTTTTTACGATCAACGCGCTCGACAATGCGGTCGAGACAGCGGCGCGCAAAATTCGCACGGGCGAAGCGCAGCGGGCAGGCAGCACCATGCAGAACTTCAAGGAGCTTGTTTGTGAGTCCGGTGGATTCTACATCGAGGATAACTGCGAACACATCTATGTGCACGTTCAAAGCGCCACGAACTGGGCGGACATCACGCCGACCAACTGCGCCGAAAACGGACAAATGACCCCGCAGTCGAACATGACCGCAGCTCTTGCTGATTCTTCGGGTGGGGCCGAGCAAGTGGTGCTCGTTACGATCTGCTACGACTGGCAGTTGCCGATCACGTTTCCCTACTTGCAGTACATGATGATGCGGCCGGCAGATGGTGTGCCTCTAGTGAGCGGAGGTTCGCTCATCCAATCGGTCGCGACGTTCCGCACCGAACCTTACGAGTGATTTGAGACAGCCGTTGTCGCCGAAATAGTTTTGTCCGAGGACACCATGTTCGATTGCACCATGATATCGCGATTGAAGTTCACTCGCCGCTCGTTCACGCGCGATACGAGCGGAATTGCCGCCGTCGAGTTCGGCCTCATCGCTCCAGTGCTGCTGATCATGCTTGTCGGTGTCGTGGAAATCACTCGTGCGGTGTCGATTGACCGGCGGTTCGGCCAGGTCACGGCCTTGGTTGCCGACCTGATTTCCCGCGAGGAAGTTTTGAAGAGAGAAGATCTCGACGGGGTCAATTCATCGGGTAAGCGGACAGGAATTTACGGTATCGTCGAGCACGTCATGGGCGTGTGGGGCGTCAGTACGCTCAAGCTGCATGTCTATCCAGTGCGCGCATCCAGTGACGATCGCAATAATATCTATGTGTATGCCGACATAACGAACAGGCCGTCGTTCGGCTCGGCAGAAGACTCGCCCAAGAACGTGTGCGATCCTTATACTGGACTTACGACGGATCTTCTGGACACTCGGGGAACCGCGATTATCGTGGAGGGCGAGTTCGGCTATACGCCTCTGCTCGCGGAAGGCATTCTCGCGCCGAGCACGTGGAAAGATCGTGCTGTTCTGGCTCCCCGATCAGGATGCGTCAGTTTCGAAGACGAAACAACGCTGCCACAGCCAGATTGCGAACCCACACCGTCCTGCGAATAATTGAACTCTGTATAATAGGAATGTGACATCGGCCGGACACAATGTCCGGCCGATTTTGTATTGTTGTATGCGGTGGGTGCCGGTAAATCGTACAATGCATTTTCTACTGTCAGCATCGTTAGTCGTCGGCACTGCCTGTCACGTTTTCTCATTCGTATTTCAGGGTGAAAATTTTATCTATGGGACGTCGTTCGTCGCATACGGCAGAGGAACTGCGTGAGCTGATCCTCGACGCGTCCACCGCGCTCATCAGCGAGGGTGGCCTTGCCAGTTTATCGGCGCGAGAAGTCGCGCGGCGCATCGGGTATTCGCCGGGCACGCTTTACAACGTGTTCGAGAATCTCGATGACCTTATCCTCACCATCGAAGGACGCTTGATCGACGGGCTCGCGGCGGAACTCGATCAAGTCGTGTCGATCGGATCACCAAAGGAAAAGGCTCTGGCTTTGGGCCGTGTGTACATCAAGTACACCAGCGAAAAGCCGAAGCTCTGGAATTTGCTGTTCGAGCATCATCTGCCGGCGGGCCGGGAGGTGCCGGCGTGGTACCAGCAGAAGATCGATGGGATCATGGAGCGCGTGGAAGCTGCGATCGCGCCGATGATGCCGGATAGCAAGCCGGAGCTCGTCAAGCGAACGGCTCAGGTGCTGTGGGCGGGCGTGCATGGCATCACGTCGCTCGCGACGGCCGATAAGCTGTCGATCGCCAAAAGTGAGGGCGCGGGGCCGCTCGTCGACAACCTGATCATCACTTATCTTGCCGGCTTGAAGCAGGTGGCTTGATTTTCAATCAAGCCGCGGCTCGGCCGCCTTCGGTCGCGAGCCACGCGCCGCAACAGGCTTTCGCCAGTTCGCGCACGCGCAGAATGTAGCTCTGGCGCTCGGTCACGGAGATGACGCCGCGGGCATCGAGCAAATTGAAGACGTGGCTCGCCTTGATGCACTGGTCGTATGCGGGCAGCGCAAGCAGGTGACCGTCATCGCCGCGGCCTTTTTCGAGTAGCGACTGGCATTCGGATTCTGCGTCCTTGAAATGCTGCAGAAGCATGGCGGTGTCGGCGTGTTCAAAGTTATAGCGTGAGTATTCGCGCTCGGCCTGCAAGAAGACGTCGCCGTACGACAGTTTGCGGTCGCCAGTTTGGCCGTTGAAGTTCAAGTCGTACACACGATCGACGCCCTGGACGTACATGGCCAGGCGCTCAAGGCCATATGTGATCTCGCCCGCGACGGGGGAGCAATCATAGCCGCCGACCTGCTGGAAGTATGTGAACTGCGTCACCTCCATGCCGTTGCACCAGACCTCCCAGCCTAGACCCCAGGCGCCGAGCGTGGGGCTTTCCCAATCGTCTTCGACGAAGCGGATGTCGTTGACTTTGGTGTCGATGCCGATGGCGTCGAGGCTTTGCAGGTAGAGATCGAGAATGTTCTCCGGCGATGGCTTCATGATCACCTGGAACTGATAATAGTGCTGAAGGCGATTGGGGTTCTCACCGTAGCGGCCATCTTTCGGGCGGCGCGAGGGCTGGACGTAGCAGGCGCGCCAGGGGCGGGGGCCGAGCGCCCGTAGCGTGGTGGCGGGGTGGAATGTTCCGGCACCGACTTCCATGTCATAGGGCTGGAGCACGACGCAGCCCTGCTGGCCCCAGAACTGCTGCAGCGTCAGGATGAGATCCTGGAAGGCTTCGCGGGGGCGCAGAGCGGGGCCGGATTTCGTCGACATATCAATTGCTCATGGATGCGGTTGTGCCGTTTTGAGGGCAATATACGTATTTCGGCCACGCCGTCACGCGATATGGCGGCCGGCAGCCGTGATGCAGATTGAGAGAGCACCGACGTGGATATTCTTGCCTGGATATGGTGGGCGGTTGCGAGCGTTGTGGCGGTCGCGTGGTCGCTGCTGTGGTTTCTGCTCGGTGGCTGGGTCTCGACGATTGCTCAGATCGCAGTGCTCGTGGGCATCATCTTTTTCTACAAGTACGGATGGCAGCGGGCACCGGCGGAAATCGCGGCCCGTGTGTCGACGTTCGGACGCTTCGTCTGGAACTGGGCGCGGCAGCGCGAAACCGGGCCAGCCAGCGGGTCTCGCGTCGAGGTGCGTGAAGTGGTGCGAACGGTGCGCGTGAAGGAAGCGGGCGACATCAATGTGTCGTCGCTGTTGAACGTGCTCGTGTTTCTCGGGATCGCTTTGTTGGGTTTATGATGGCACTTGGCGACTCCGCTGACGCGGAGCCGGCCGCCAAGTGCGTGTTTATGATTGCACTTGGCGACTCCGCTGACGCGGAGCCGGCCGCCAAGTGCGTGTCATCAGGCTTTAGGGCGGTAGACGCCTGCGGTGGCGTCCCATTCAAGCTTGCCAAGGTCGCGGGCAGAGTCGCTGCCGGTGGCCTGGGCGTGAGTTTCGCCCGGCTGTATCGGGTCGGGCGGGGCCGCGCCCATCATGGACGCAATCGCACGTGCAGCGGCGAAAAAGCCGGCGGCGGCGGCCAGAGCAAAGAAGACGGGGGGCATGTTCAAGCCTCCTTCCAGCGATTGCTGGTCACAGACCATAGCGCGCCCACAGGGCCCTTGTCTCCAGGGTGGAGAGAAGTTCATCCGTGAGTGTGGCGTTGCCGCCGGTGAGCGATGCGAGGCCGTCGAGTGACGGCGTGCGGCGCAGGCGCGAGAGGAGACCCGGGCGCTCGATGGGGACGACCTTCAGTTTTACATCGTCGCCGTAGAGTTCGCGCATGCGCGAACGGATATCGGAGATCCCGTCGATGAGGCCGAATTCGAGGGCCTGCTTGCCGCTCCAGAACGCGCCGGAAAAGAGTTCGGCGTCGGGGCCTTTCAACTTACCGGCGCGGCGCTCCTTTACCGCTCCGATGAAGACGTCGTGCGCGTCACGCTGCAGGGCCAAGAGGCGCTCGATATCTTCTGGCTTTTCGGGAAGAAAAGGATCGAGGATCGCCTTCGACCGGCCGGCGGTATAGACGCGGCGTTGGATGCCGAGCTTGTCGATGGCCTCGACGAAGCCGAAGCCGGATGAGATGACGCCGATGGAGCCGACGATGGATGAGGGTTCGGCGTAGATCTCGTCGCCACCGATGGCGAGGTAGTAGCCGCCAGAGGCTGCGACATCCTCCAGGAATACGTGCACCTTTTTCTCGAATTCATCGGCGAGCGCGCGGATGCGTTTGAGGATCAGGCTCGATTGCACGGCAGATCCGCCGGGGGAGTTGATGATCAGCGCCACCGCGGGTGTCTTCGACATCTCGAACGCTTTTTGCAGCGGTTCGGCGAGGGTGGCGATGGACAGCCCAGGGCGCAGCGGCGTGGCCATGCCGATGGCGCCGCTGAGGCGCAGGACGGGAACGACGGGCGTGCGCGTGAAAGGCCACATGCTGCTGAGTGATCCTTAGGTTCGAGATGACGTGAGTGGGGCACCCTGACGGAGAATCCGGCCGACATATGGCGTGAAGGCGCCGCCCGTTTCATGAAGTACGACGGGTGGGCGCAATTCGAGCGGTGCGCGGCTGCCTTTGATGCCGGACACGAGGACGCGCCCCGCCGGCTTATCCGCATACGGGTGAATGGGTGTGACGGTGATCCCGCCGAAGCGATACTGGAGTGCAGCGAGAAGGGCAGGCAGGGCATCGGCTTTGTGTATGAGGGTCAAGCGGCCGCCCGGACGGCTCATTCGGGCGGCAAAGCGGACCCAGCTGTCGAGGGTGTGCGCGGGCATGGCGTGGGAAGCGCGCTTCAGGGGGTCGCGGGCAGGGGTGCCGCCGGTGTCGTCATGGTAGGGAGGATTGGCGAGCACGTGATCGAAGCTTTCCGCCGGCAGAGAGGGCGCATCGGGTTTTTGGGCCGGGGAGGTCACATCACCGGGGGTGATCGAGACGCGGGCCTGGAGCCCATTGCGGTCAATGTTGCGGCGGGCGAGGTCTAAGAGGACGGGTTCGCGTTCGATGAGGGTGACGCGGGCGTCAGGGCAGCGCACGGCGACGCAGAGGCCGACGGTGCCGACGCCCGAGCCACAATCCAGGATCGTGGGCTCGGCAGGTCCATCTGTGACAGACGCTGCGAGGAGGACCGCGTCGATCCCGGCCCGGTAGCCGGAGGACGGTTGAAGGATATACAAGCGGTCGCCGAGGAACGCATCGTCGGTGACGGTGGCGGGAGTATCAGAGCCCCCGTCGATGGACATGGCCGGGTTGTCGAGAGAGGTCATGATCCGGCCTCTTCAATGATCCAATGGCCGAGATCTGCATTAACGATCAAGCGGCGGGCGGCGTCCCAATCGCGTTCATCGACCAGGACACGACAGGGCAATATGCCGAGTGAACCTTCAAGGACGCTCATATTTCGGTCGAGAAAGACGGGTTCCAAGCCGGCGCCGCGGAGGAGGGCATCGACGTAGCTGATCAGGACAGGATCATTGATCCGCATCAGCTCCCGCATCGACTTTTTTCTCTCCTAAAAAGGCTGTCTTGTGCGGCAAAGTGCCGGAGAATATGCAGAGTGGAAGCCGGTATAGCAAACGCGGCAAAACTTGAGAGGATGAGCCTGTGGGTGTCGTTGTCCCCTTCGATGAGGCCAAGTCCGCGAACGAGAGCTTGGAGCCGCTGCTCCTGCTCGTCAACGAGGACATGGAGGCGATCAATCGCATCATCCTCGATAAAGCCGTTTCTGATGTCGATCTCATCCCGGAATTGGCTCACCATCTGATTGCCTCGGGCGGCAAGCGGCTGCGGCCCATGCTGGCGCTCGCTTCGGCCAAGATGTGCGGCTACGCCGGCAACGGCCACATCCGCACGGCATCGGCGATCGAGTTCATGCATACCGCCACGCTGCTGCACGACGATGTCGTGGATGAAAGCGATGCGCGGCGCGGGCGCAAGACCGCACGGCTCATCTGGGGCAACCAGGCGAGCGTTCTGGTGGGCGACTTCCTGCTTGGACAGGCGTTCCGAATGCTGGTCGAAGTCGGCAACATGCAGGTGTTGAAGATCCTTTCGAACGCGGCGGCCGTGATTGCCGAGGGCGAAGTGATGCAGCTGGCCGCGGCGAAGAACACGTCGACGACCGAGGACGAGTATCTCGCGATCATCAACGCCAAGACGGCCGCATTGTTCCTGGCCGCGGCTGAAGTGGGGGCGGCGCTTGCAAAGCGTCCTGCGGACGAGCAGGCGGCGATGCGGTCGTACGGCAAAAACCTGGGGCTAGCCTTTCAGCTCGTGGACGATGCGCTCGACTATTCGGGTGACAGCCGCAAGCTCGGCAAATCGATCGGCGATGATTTCCGCGAAGGCAAGATCACGCTGCCGCTGATCCTGTCGTTCCGGCGCGGCAACGAGACGGAGCGGGCCTTCTGGAACCGCACGATCGTTGAAGGTGAGATCCGTGATGACGACCTTGATCACGCGATCGGGCTCATGAAAAAGCACAAGGCGCTGGAAGCGACGATGGAGCGGGCGCGCGCCTATGGTGCAATTGCCCGTGACGCACTCGCGATCTTCCCCGAAAGTGCACACAAGTCGGCGATGGAAGAGGTGATCGCCTTCTCCGTCAATCGCGGGCATTGAGGCAGCAACGCTGTCGTTAGCCGATGACGGTGGGTACGATCCACCACGACGGGTGTGCTGCGACAAGCGACGCGGCGGCCGAGGTCGCCAATGCCCTATTGGGAAATACAGCGAAGCAGGTTGGGCCTGCGCCGGAGAGGTGGGCGATTTCCGCGCCGGAACACGTTTCCAGTGCGGCCAGTACATCTTGAACCTGGGGGACAACCGCTGTCGCGGGGGCTTCGAGATCGTTACCCATCCTATGCATGAGGGCGAGTAGCTCGTCTCGATCCGGAATGGCGGGCCGCGCTGTGGCAACTCCGTCGCCGGAGCCGGAGATCGGCGGCGCACCAAGTGCACGAAAGACGCGCGCGGTCTTATCGCCGGGAACGGGTGATCGCGGATTGACGAGTACAGCGTGAAGCTGCGGCAGAGGCGAGGAGAGATCATGCAAGTGGTCGCCAACCGCACTCATCCAAACCGCCCGATCAGCGAAGCACACCGGCACATCGGCCCCGAGACGGCGGGCGATGCTCATCCAGTCCAAGTCGGCGGTTGCTTGCGGGTGGGCTGTGCGGATGGCGCGGAGTGCGGCTGCGGCATCTGCCGAACCGCCTCCGATGCCCGAGGCCACGGGCAGCTGCTTATCCAGTGTGACGTGGCCGATTTCTAAACCGGGAAGGTGTTCGGAGACGATCCGAAGAGCCGTTTCGACGAGGTTTGGTGCGGATATGGCGTCGGCGAAGGGGCCGGCAACCGTGACACCGGTTGCGGCGCCGGGGTCAAGCGTCACGATATCTGCAACATCGGCAAATGCGACGAGGCTCAGGAGTGCGTGATAGCCATCGGACCGGCGCCCCAGGATCGTGAGCGTAAGATTTATTTTCGCACGCGCCTTTTCCGTGACGGCCGGCATTACGGGGTCGTCGATGGCTTGTCGGCCGCCGCGGCGGTATCTCCAGTCGCAACCTTCGGCGTGTTG
Source organism: uncultured Alphaproteobacteria bacterium (assembly GCA_963778225.1). Lineage (GTDB taxonomy): Bacteria > Pseudomonadota > Alphaproteobacteria > Rhizobiales > Hyphomicrobiaceae > JAGVSR01. Next base: position 70,889 of record CAVZTR010000006.1, on the reverse strand, counting down.
TGCTCGATGACCACGAGGCCCTCTTCGAGCTTGCGACGCGTTTTGAGGGCGTCTTCGGGCTCGGGCTTCAGCGACAGCGACTGATCCCACTGGTATCTGGCTTCGCGTTCGCGGCCGACTTTCCAAAGGGCGTCGCCGAGGTGGTCGTTGAGGACGGGATCGTCGGGGCGAAGTTCGACGGCGCGTTCGAGGTAGCGCACGGCTTCGGCGAAGTTGCCGCGCTTGTAATGGGCCCAGCCGAGACTGTCGACGATGTAGCCGTCGTCGGGCTTCACGGCCACCGCGCGTTCGATCAGCTTCATGCCTTGATCGAGGTTGATGCCCTGGTCGACCCACGAGTAACCGAGGTAGTTCAGGACGAGCGGTTGATCAGGATAGAGGTCGAGTGCTGTCTTGAGGTCGGCTTCGGCGGGCGGCCAGTTCTTCAGGCGCTCGTAGGATGTGCCACGGGCGTAGAAGTAAACCCAATGGCGACGATCGGGCTTCGGGATCATGCCGATGGCGCGATTGTAAATATCGACGGCGTCTGCATAGAGCTTGCGCGAGCGCAGGATGTTGCCGAGCGCATCGAGAGCCTGCAGTCGTTCGCTCGCATCGAGCGCGCCGGGCGGCTGCGCTGGCGCGCTCTGAGCCGCGATGTTCGCGTCAGCAGCGGCGTTGGCCTTGGCAAGAATTGCGTTTACGGTTTCCTGGCCCACGACGCCATCCGCGCGGATACCGTTTGCGGTCTGGAACTCGCGGACTGCGCGGCGCGTCGCGATGCCAAAGCGGCCATCGGCCGGACCGCCGATGTTAATGCCGAGACGCTCGAGCGCGGCCTGGACTTCGCTGACGGCATCGCCGCTGGAGCCGAGACGGAGAACATCGTTCTTCAGATCGATCGCCGGGAAGGCGGGCGTGCTGTCTACGGACGCAGTGGTCGCGGCTGGGGCCGGTGCTGCCTTGGCGGCGTCGTCGAGATTCAATAGGCGTTCGAGAACGGCGCGAGCTTCATCCGGCTTTTCAAGCGAATTGAGGTTGAACGCCTTACGGATTTCGATGGCCGGTTCGAGCGGTGAGCCTTTCGGAATGCGATCGTAGGTCGTGATGGCTTCGACGTACTGGCGGTTTGCTTCAAAAGCGTTGGCGAGTGCGGCGAGCGCGAATGGATGCTGGGGCTCCAGATAGAGCGCCATTTGCAGATAGACGATGCCGACGCCAACGGCGCCTTCGCCGATCAGAGATTCTCCGAGGCCATAGAAGACTTCGGCGAGACCCTCGGACGGGGTCGAGACGAGCAGCGAGATTTTCGGATTGGGCTCTTGCAATTCGCGCGACAAGGCGCGGGCCAGCGTGTGGCCTTCACCCTGCGACTTCTCGATGTGCTGCTTCAGGATAGACTGAGCGCCCTTGATATTGCCGGCGTGGGCGAGGCTGCGCGCGTAGGCCAACGCGGTGCGCAGTGTGCGACCGTCCTGCTTGAAGATCTTGTCGAAGGTCTGATGGGCTTCGCTGCTGCGGCCGGCGACATCGGCAATAAGGGCGCGGTGGTAGCGGAGATAAAACTGGGCCCATTCGGCTTGGCGCGGCACGACAAGGAGATCGAGAGCATCGGACGGCTTCTTCTCGGCCAGCAGGATCCACGCGGTGGCGAGTGAACTTGTCAGTTCGCCGATGGGACCCGAGGCGGACGCGCGGAAGTTCTTTTCAGCCGCCGACCAATCGCCATTGCGGAACGCACCGAGCCCCAAAAACATCTGGGCCATACGGTGGTCGGGTTCCATCTTGACGAGGCTTTGGGACAGCCGCATCGCGCGATCCCAGGCGCCCTGCGAGGCTTCCGCCAGCAACGCCTGCTCGTAGAGCATGTCGCTGGAGGGATCGAACACGAGGGCGTTCGAGTAAAAGCGGGCGGCGTTGTCGGTGTCGTTTTCGGAGCGGGCGAATCGGCCGGCCAGATAGCTGCCGGATAACGTTTGAGAAAGGTCTGCCGCTGGATCGTCCGTCTCCGCCATAACGGCCGGCGGGCCCGCCGTCAGCAGCGCGGCGAGGATGACGCCGCGAAGCGAGGTGTGGGCGAGGAAGCGGGCCGAACGTGAGCGCATGGACGCATTTTCCTTTTGCCGCGGGATCTTGCGCTGGATGTGCGCACGACTGCGAAGCTAATTCTAGCAAAGTCTGCGGCAGCTTGGCGACAGACGTGAAGAAGATAAGTGGAGTTTTTACCCTGTCTGATCAAAGGGCGTCGAAAAGGCTCAACCTAGAATGCAGTCTCGGGTAGTCTCGCCATGGCTACGTTTGATGAAACGTTGGTCTCAGGTTTCATTTCCAAATTGGAGCAACCTCATGCTTCGCGCCCTGCCAGTTTTGATGGTTGCTCCCATGCGCGTGCCGATCATCGCAATGATTGGCGCGATTATCTGGGGCCTTTCTGGTCCGGTCAACGCGCTGGAACTTCGCGAAGAGCCGATGTCGAAGGCCGGTGAGCGGACGATCGCGCAGGAAGAACCTGCCGCCGGTGAGAGCGTGGGCGAACCGTCCGCAGAAGATGCGCCGGTCGAGGGTGAGCCGGCGGCCGGTGAAGAGCCGATCGTGCCACCCGATGATCAACCTGCTGACGATGCCGGCATGACCACGCCCGACGCGCCGAAAGACTAGCGGTCCGGCTTGGAGTGTTTCGGCGCTGACGATATCTCTGATTACATCCCGGCGTAATTGGGGCGGTCGCCACCTTCATTTTTTGATTTTGAAGGTGGCGTGCTGATCCCGATCTGGGAGATCGTTAGTTACATTCCAGCATAATTGGGGCCGCCGCCACCTTCACTATTGGTTGAAGGTGGCGTGCTTTCGAGGATTTGGCGGGTCTCAGGTTACATGCCAGCGTAGTTGGGGCCGCCGCCACCTTCGGGGCAAACCCAGGTGATGTTCAGGCTCGGGTCTTTGATATCGCAGGTTTTGCAGTGGACGCAGTTCTGCGCGTTGATCTGGAACCTGGGCGTGCCTTTGTCGTCGCGGACCACTTCATACACGCCGGCGGGGCAATAGCGCTGGGCGGGTTCGGCCCACGTCGGGAGGTTGACGGCGATGGGGATTGACGGGTCGGTGAGCTTGAGGTGGACCGGCTGATCTTCCTCATGGTTGGTTGCCGAGAACGCGACGCTCGTCAATTTGTCGAACGTCAGGACGCCGTCGGGCTTGGGGTAGGCAATGGGTTCGTAGTCGGCTGCCGGCTTGATTGAAGCGGCGTCGGACTTGCCGTGGCCCCAGGTGCCAAAGGGCGACCAGCCGCCGAGCAGCGTGCGCAGCCACATGTCTATCCCGCCGAGCGGAATGCCGAGTGCCGTGCCGAAACGCGACCACATGGGCTTCGAATTACGCACGCGCTTCAGTTCGGAGCCGATGGCACCGTCGCGGACGGCGGTCTCGTAGCTCGTCAGCTCGTCATGGGCGCGATTGGCGCCGAGGGCTTCAAATGCGGCTTCGGCGGCCTCGATGCCTGACAGCATGGCGTTGTGGCTGCCCTTGATGCGGGGCACGTTGACCATGCCGGCGGAGCAGCCGAGCAGCACGCCGCCGGGGAAGGTGAGCTTGGGCAGAGATTGCCAGCCGCCTTCGGTGATGGCGCGGGCGCCATAAGCGATGCGCTTGCCGCCTTCGAAGGTTTCGCGAATGGCTGGGTGCGTCTTGAAGCGCTGGAACTCGTCGTAGGGCGAGAGGTAGGGGTTCTCGTAATTCAGGTGGACGACGAACCCGACCGAGACGAGGTTTTCGCCGTAGTGATAAACGAAGGATCCGCCGCCGGTGCGGTTGCCGAGCGGCCAGCCGAACGAATGCTGGACGAGGCCGGGATGATGCTTGCCGGGGGCGACTTCCCAGAGTTCCTTCAGGCCGATGCCGTACTTCTGCGGTTCGACGTTGGCGTCGAGGCCGAACTTGGCGATGATCAGCTTTGCCAGTGATCCGCGGACGCCTTCGGCGATGAAGGTATATTTGCCGCGCAGTTCCATACCGCGCACGAAGCTGTCTTTGGGCCGGCCGTCGCGTCCGACGCCCATGTCGCCCGTGGCGACGCCGACGACCGCGCCTTTGTCGTCATAGAGGACTTCGGCGGCGGCAAACCCCGGATAGATTTCGACGCCGAGTTCAGCAGCCTGCTCACCCAGCCAACGGGTGACGGCGCCGAGCGAGACGATGTAGTTGCCGTGATTGTTCATCAGCGGCGGCATCAGGATCGCCGGCAGGTTGATATCGCCCTGTGGGCCCAACACGAGGAAGCGGTCTTCGGTCACTTCCGTCTCGACCGGCGCGCCCTTCTCTTTCCAATCTGGGATGAGGCGGTCGAGGCCCACCGGATCGATGACGGCGCCAGAGAGAATGTGCGCGCCGACTTCCGAGCCTTTCTCGAGAACGACGACGGAGATCTCACGCCCCGTCTCTGCGGCAAGCTGCTTCAAGCGGATGGCAGCCGAAAGACCGGCCGGGCCCGCACCGACGATGACAACGTCGAATTCCATGGCCTCACGTGGCGGCAACTCGAATGCTTCAACGTCCATCTCGAAGAGATCCTTCGGTTCCGGTGGTGTGGGGGAATGGCAGGCGTTCCCGATTAGGTTGTGTGCCCGGCAGCGTCAAGCAACGCGGGCGTTCCGTCACAGGAAACGCGGCGGGTGCCGCGGTGGACCTGCTTCGACATGCTCGGCCACGGGGCAGGTTGCGCGGGTGGACTTGGCGCCCGTGGCGGATATGGTGCGGTCATGACCGATGGAACCCGCGAGTTACTGGCCGCCATGCTGGAGTGGACCTTCGCCATGGGCGCGGACGCCGCTGTGGCCGAGGAGGCGACGGACTGGCTCGCGGAGGGCCGCGGTCCGCCTGGGTCCGGCTTTGACTTCGCGGAAGACGAGCCGGCAGCCGTCCCTGCCCCTGCGCGAACAACGCTTTTGCAACCGGAGCGTTCCGAACGGCCGGGTACCGCACCGACGGCAAGTCGACCCGCTCCCGCGATGGCTGCGCCGGCGCGCAAGTTTGCGCCCGCAGCTCCGGATGTGGCTGTTGGAGCGGCGCGGGTGGCGGCGCGGAATGCCGCAAGCCTTGATGATTTGCACAAGGCGCTGGCGGCCTTCGACGGGTGCGGGCTGAAGGCGACGGCGAAGAACCTGTGCTTCTACCGCGGGGCGGCACAGGCGCCGGTGATGATCGTCGGTGAGGCGCCGGGGCGAGATGAGGACATCGAAGGCCGTCCGTTCGTCGGGCGCGCGGGGCAACTGCTCGATCGTATGATTGCCGCGGCTGGCTGGACGGAAACCGATGTTCACATCACGAACGTCGTTTACTGGCGGCCGCCCGGCAATCGCCCGCCGACGCCACAGGAGGCTGAGATCTGCCGTCCATTCCTGGAGCGGCAAATCGAACTCGTGGCGCCGCGTGTGCTGTTGCTGATGGGCGGTTCGGCCTCGAAGCAAATCTTGCGGACTGATGAAGGGATTCTGAAAATCCGCGGGCGCTGGCAGACGCTCGAGTTTGGAAATTTGAAAGTACCTGTGATCGCGACGCTGCATCCGGCGTACCTGCTGCGGACGCCAATCGCCAAGCGGCAGGCCTGGCGCGATATATTGAGCGTGAACGAGGCGCTGAAGCCGCAGAAAACCTGACGCAGGGCGCTTCGTGAAGATCGTTTTGCGGCGAAATCCGCCATTAAATTAGGTCGAATTGAGCGTAAGTTTTAACGTACGACTTAAACGCGCTTGAATTCCGCAATGCTAGCTTCCGTAAAGATTGCCCGAGACTTTCGGCAACTTTGGGCAACAGGAGCGGAGTGACCAACGTGAGTACGGGCTTTGTATATCTGCGACCACTGAACGTGGCAGTGGTGCGTGCCAAAGGGCCCTATTCCCAGTCTGCGTCCGAGGCCTGGGAAAACATGTTCAGCTGGCTCCACAGTTCTGGGCTCATCCGTGACATCGGGACGGGCTATGGTCTGCTGCTTGATGATCCGCGCATCGTCTCGCCTGCGAACTGCCGCTATGAAGCGTGCGTGGAACTCGTCGAAGAAGCCCGGCGCCTCCTGCCGATGACGTTTTCTATCCGGCGGTTGCCGGGTGGGGCGTATGCGCGCGAGCGGCACGTCGGCGGCGCCGTCGGTCTGTCGCACACCATTTCAAAACTGCGTAACGAGTGGACGCCGGGCCAAAATGTGGTGATCGACAGCCGGCGTCCGGTGATCGAGATCTACCTCGACAATCCTGATCTCGTGCCGCTCGAAAAGCAGCGCGTGGACGTGTGCATGCCGGTCAAGGCCGAAGAAAACGCAGGCCGTTCTGCAGCCTGAGAAACGCCACTCACGTAGCCGAGAGAATTCGGCGGCTGCGCCTTGAGCCGTGCGCGCGCCAGTCATTGCCATTGTCGATATCCGGCATTTCACGCACGAGGCCGACGCGGCTGCCGGCGAGATTGCTCATCGTTCCGGAGCGGGCTTCATGCGTGGACCAGCGGATGTTGCGAAACGGCTTCAGGCGGCGCGGTCGACGGCGCAGTCCGATCAGCCAGTAGCCGCCGTCAGGTGAGGGGCCGATCACCGCCTCGTGGCCTTCGAGAACGCGAAACGCCTGAGCAATATCGACCTGTGAGATGCCGGGCACGTCGGAGCCGATCACGACCACGGGGCCGCGCGGCACATCATCAAACACATTCTGCAGGCGCTGGCCGAGATCGCCCGTGCCCTGACGCATGCGTCGGGTTCCGGACGGGAGTGCGTTGGACCGCATCTGCGCGTCGGGCGCGACTGCGAGGACCAGAGACCAGCGACGCGGGTTGGTCAGGCGTGTTGCGAGGCCGAAGGTGGCGTGGCGGTAAAACGTTGTTGCCGTACCAATGCCGATGCTGCGCGCGAGCCGGGTTTTGACGCGTCCGGCGATCGGAACCTTGACCATCATCACCAGAGTGCGCCGGGGCATCATCGATCGTGGGCGCGGCCACGCGCGCTTCACGGCTGGGATAGCCGTTCGCGCGTTTCGAGGGCGGTTCCACGCGCGGGCGCGGGTTCATAGATCCGTGCAATGTGCTCCGGCGCGAACCCGGCGGCGTACATGGCGAGGCACCTTTGATTGCGCAGGATGCGCCGTCCGTAGCCCTCGCTGCGATAGCGTTCGGCGCTGGTGATGGCGTCGGCACGCAAGATCGTCAAACGGCGACGGCCTATACGGCGCACGAGATCGACATCTTCCATCAGGGGCTGTTCGCTGAAGCCGCCGATCTCGTCATAGAGCGTGCGCGGGATCAGCAGGCCTTGGTCGCCGTATGGCAACCGGAAGAGGCCACAGCGCACGGCAACGGCCGCTTCGAGCATGCGCGGCCGCCAGCCGTCGTCGAGGAGACGGAACCGGAATGCGGCGGCGGATAGCGGAATTCGGCCGCTGTCGACCTTGTGAATAAAGTTGGCGGCAACAGTATCCCAGCCGGGTGCGAGTTCGGTGTCGGCGTGGAGGAAAAGCAGCCAGGGAAAGCGGGCGCGACTGGCACCGGCGCGCAATTGGCGGCCGCGCCCCGGGGCGGTCTCCACGACCTCAACGCCCGCATTCTCGGCGATGGTGAGCGTGCGGTCGGAGGAGTTGCCGTCAGCTACGATGACCTCGCGGACGAAGCCATCCACGGCGGCCGGGATGAGTGCCGCCAGAGTGGGTGCGAGGTCCTTCTCTGCGTCACGCGTGGGGATAATTACCGAAATCATACGATCACCGATGACATGCGCGGCGGCGCGCAACAAGCGCACGTTTCGCAGCAGTGGCCGCGGGGCCACATATTTTTTGTTCTTGTTATGTTCTTGATGGCGCGGTAACGTGGTCTTCTAATGCGTGAGGTGGCCGATGCCCAGGGAAGCAGCCGACGTTTTGGTCGACAGGATAGATGTGCAGGCTCCGGCAGATCGGCGGCGCGGGCGCGGCGCGCTCTCGAACGCAGTTGGGCGCTTCGAGCCCGAGGCGCGGGTATCCTTCGACGACGGCTGGGAGCTCGAAGAAGACCTGGCACCTTTGCGGACGACAGTGCGGGCGGATGCGGCGCGCACGATCATCACCCGCAACGACAGCCCCGACATTTCGTTTGATCGATCGATCAATCCCTATCGCGGGTGTGAGCACGGCTGCATCTACTGCTATGCGCGGCCGTCGCATTGTTATCTGGGACATTCGGCCGGGCTCGATTTCGAGACGCAGCTTTATGCAAAGCCCAATGCCGCGGCGCTCTTGGAAAAGGAACTTGGCGCGCCGGGATATGCACCCGCGACGATGGCGCTCGGCACCAATACAGACCCGTATCAGCCGATCGAGCGCGAGCATCAGATCACACGATCGGTGCTGGAGGTGTTGGAACGCACCGGGCATCCGGTAGGCATCGTCACCAAGTCGGCGCTGGTGGTGCGAGATATCGATATTCTGCAGCGGATGGCGGAGCGTGGGCTCGCCAAGGTCGCGCTGTCGATCACAACTCTCGACCGGCACTTGGCGCGGCGGATGGAGCCGCGTGCGTCGACACCGACGCGGCGCCTGGATGCGATCCGGCAGTTGAGCGAGGCGGGCATACCGACGGCGGTGATGGTGGCGCCTGTGATCCCGTCGCTCAACGATCATGAAATCGAAGCGATCTTGTCAGCTGCCAAAACTGCGGGTGCACAGCAGGCGGGTTACGTGATGCTGCGGCTGCCACTCGAACTGAAGGAGCTTTTTCGCGAGTGGCTCGCAACAGAGGTTCCGGATCGGGCCAAGCGCGTGCTGCATCTGCTGCAGTCGATGCACGGCGGCAAGGATTATGTGGCGGAGTTCGGGACGCGCGGCCGGGGTCGCGGGGCGTACGCCGATCAGGTGGCGCAGCGGTTCCGGCTGGCCATGAAGCGGCTGGGGCTCAACGAGCGGCGCATTCCGCTGCGAACGGATCTCTTTGTACCGCCGGTCCAGGAAGGGGCGCAGATGCGGCTGTTTTGAAGCTGTGGTGTTCGAAGGTGCCTAGCCGGCTATGACGAGGCGAAGGGTCTCAAAGAGCAGGCGTTCGCGGGCCGCGTCGTCCTTAACTGCAAGATGTGCACTGAACCAGTCCTTGACCATTCGGCAGACGCGATCGCGTGGAGCAGCTGACAAGGCTTTGGGATCAGCGAACAATTGGATGTCGGCCTGGCTCCAGCCGATGGTGCCCAGTTCGGCGGCGAGGAGATTATAATCGGTGGTTTGGGGTGACGTGCGCGCGATCGGATTTTTTTGACCTTCGATCACGGCAGTGAAGACCGCGCTCAGTTGCGCATGAAGTGCGGGACCCTCGGCTGGTTTCTGCACAAGGGCTGCGGCGGCGGGCGTCAGTTCGCCTTTGCCGATGAAATCGTAGCAGGCGTCCACACTCTGGCTCTGCATGGCGCCGAGATTGGTCACGAACGCTTCGGCGATGATCTTCAAGCGATCGGGGCTCGCAGCGAGAGCTTTCGATGCATTCTGACGACGCAGGACGACGATCGCTTCGACAAGTTTGCGATTGATATCGGCGTCCGGCTGGTTGGCAGCCTTCATCTCGCCGGCTTCGCGCACACGGTCCGCATACCATTGCGGGAACTCAGCTTTGGCTAGGCTCCAGAATGGCGATGCCTGCCACTCCGCATCGACGGGGCCTTGATTGGCGACGACACCCGGCAAGGTGGCGGGACCGGTGGTCGATTGAGGGTCGGCGGTAGCGACGACCGCTGCCGGTTCGCTTGGCTGCGGTGGGGCGGCTGCCTGATCGGCAGGCGGGCTCGCGGGGGTTCCGGCGGCGTTGGGCGCGGGTCCGTTCGCTTCGGCCGGAGCTTCGACGACCGGCAAATCGGCAGTCGTGCCTGACGCGCTGTTAAGCGTGGCTTTGATTGTATCGCGAAAGGTGTAGCCCGCGGCCGACAGTCCGCCGATCGCGATCAGCAAACCGAGCGCTACGGCCACGCCGCGCCCCTTTTTCGGAGCAGGTTCCTCGAACGAGGGCTCCATGCGGAACGGTTCGAGCGCGGGTTCGTCGGAGGTGGTGGGCGAGCCGAATTGCGACGTAGAGCCGGCAGGCCGGATGCCGCGGGTGTCAATCGAGAACGGCTGCGGCTCGGGGTCATGCGCTGCCGGCGTGGCGGCACGCGATGCATCGATGCGGGCGGCCGTTTCGCGCGGGAATTCGAAACGGGCGGGCTCGGGCTTCACCGGTTCTACTGCGGCCGACAAGCCGGCGAACGAGGGTTGCGGGCGAGCGGCGGCGGAACTCTGGAAGGCGGTCGAGAAACTTTGCGCCGACTGGGAAGCGGGTGATGGTGAAGCCGGTTCGGACTTCGGTGTGGCCGTTGCACCATCCGAGGGTGCGGAGGCGGGGCGCATCGCCGTCGAAGCTTGGGGTGTGGTCACAGCGGGTTTTGGCGGCGGCGGTGCCGGCGCGAAGTCGAAAACCGTCGGGGCGGGGCGCCAGTTGTCGAAGCCTGGACGCCAGACGAGATCCGCCGTCCGCAAATGGCCGAGTTCAACCAGCTTCGTCATCTCAAGATGCGTCAGCGGGCCGTGCTGTTTGCCATCACGGGCGAGGTACCAGACGTTCTCCTCAGTCGTCGTTTCGGTCACGAGCACGCCTCGTTGGATGCCTCGGTCAGGTGCGGATCGGCCGCGCGGTCGAATGAAACAAGCCGAGCTGCGAATTCACTTGCACCACTTTTGCGCAGATTCGTGGACTTTCGCATGGCGCGCGTCAATCGTGGCACGGAATTAGACTTTCTTGTTGCGTCTGGCTTGTTGGGTCAGGGATCGGCAGCGGGAGCCGGCTCCGCTCCTGGCCCGGTGATTTTGGCTGCGGGAACCGTCGCGGGCTCACCTGCTTGGGGCCATTTCAAGGATTTGTCATACAATCCGGGCATTAACGCGGCGTTGTTCGGGCCAGATCAGGGGAATGGAGCGCCCGCATGACGCAGGCGATCGGCCGCGACGGCGGGCGCTTGCTGGCCTCGGGGGGCACAGCTATAAGCCCGGCAGCCCATTCCCGACAATCGTTGCAAAGACCACTGGAGAGACCAGACGATGGCCATCGAGCGCACGTTTTCCATCATCAAGCCCGACGCGACACAGCGTAACCTGACGGGTGCGATCAATGCCGTGATCGAGAAAGCGGGACTTCGGATCGTGGCGCAGAAGCGCGTGCGCTGGACGCGGGCGCAGGCGGAGAAGTTCTACGAAGAACACAAGGCGCGGCCGTTCTTCGGCGAACTGTGCGATTTCATGACCTCAGGACCCATCGTTTTGCAGGTTCTCGAAGGCGAGAACGCGATTGCGAAGTACCGCGAAGTGATGGGCGCGACGGATCCGAAGGAAGCCGCCGAGGGCACGATCCGCAAGCTGTTCGCCGTATCGAAGGGTGAGAATTCCTCGCACGGATCAGACAGCGCTGCCGCTGCCGACCGCGAGATCGCGCTGAACTTCCGCCTCGACGAGATCGTCGGCTGATGCCCGTCGTTCAATGACAACTCGAGTTTCGGTCGGGCCCCTCGCGGGCCCGATCTTGTTTCTGGATGCGAGGGACGCATGATCGAACCGGAGAAGGTTGCCGCCCATCTTGATCTCCTGGCCAAGCCCAAGGGGAGCCTTGGCAGGTTGGAAGACCTGGCGGTGCGGTTGGGATCGATCCAGGGCACGCTGGCTCCGGAGACGAAACCACGGCGGCTGCTTGTATTCGCGGGTGATCATGGCGTCGTGAACGATGGCGTCGGGATATGGCCGCAGGCGGTGACCGGCGCGATGATCGGTGTGATCGCGGCAGGCCGGGCGTCGTGTTCGGCGCTTGCCGCAGCGTTCGACGTGAGTGTGACGCTCGTGGATGTGGGATCGGCCGTGAGCGAGACGCCGGGTGGCGAAGTTTATCAGGACCGGCGCGTCGCTCGGGGTACTGCAAGTCTGGCGCAAGGGCCTGCGATGACGCCGGATCAATTCTGGAAAGCATGGATGGCCGGACAGGCGGCCGTGGCGGACGCGCGGGCGGATGGGGTGCGTGTGCTCGCGCTCGGTGAAATTGGAATCGGCAACACGACGGCGGCAGCGGCGTTGATCGCGCTAGGTTGCGAACAGGACAGCGATCCGCTGGTGGGCGCGGGTGCCGGATCGACGCCGGAGACGCTGGAGCGCAAGCGGGCGGTGGTGCGCGCGGCGGTGGCGCGTTCGCGGGCGCTGATCGAGGATGATCCGGTGGCGGCGATGGCTGGCATTGCGGGCTTCGAAATCGTCGCGATGGCAGGCGCGATCGCGGCCGCGGGGGATGCGGATCTGCCGGTGGTGCTCGATGGCGTGGTATCCGGCGCAGCGGCGATCGTTGCGCAGGCGGTTGATCCGGCGGCGCTGGAGACGGCGATTGCCTCTCACGTGAGCGCGGAGCCGGCGCATCGAATTGCGCTCGATCGATTGGGATTGGAGCCTTATCTCGATTGGGGATTACGCTTGGGCGAGGGCACGGGTGCGCTCTTGATGATGCCGCTGCTGGATGCGGCGGCGGCGCTGCTCAAGAACGTCGCCAAGCTCGACGAGGTTACGGCGGGGGCGGGGAGCACATGAGCGAGGTGGGCGTATCCGATGCGTGGCACGATGCGCCGTGGCCGCGGGCGTTTTTCACCGCTGTGCAGTTTCTGACGCGAATCCCGGTTCCGGGCGGAGAGACGCGCGATCTGTCGACGTTTCCCGAAGATATCAAGCGGGGGTTGCAGTTCTTTCCGGTGATCGGTGCGGCCGTCGGGCTGCTGACGGCATTGGCACTTCTGATTTTCGACAGCGTGCTGCCGCTGCCGCTCGCCATCATCGCGGCGCTGGCGGTGGAGGCGCGGCTGACGGGCGCGTTCCATGAGGATGCGGTGGCAGATTTCTGCGATGCGTTCGGCGGCGGTTGGACGCGCGAGGACGTGCTGCGGATCTTGAAGGACAGCCGGATCGGGAGCTATGGCGCGCTGGGGCTTGTTCTGGCTGTGGCGCTGCGGGCCGGTGGGCTGATGGCGCTCGACAATGTGTGGCTCGCGGCAGCGGCGCTGGTTATCGCAGGTGCTGTCGGGCGGCTCGTCATCCTCGTCGTGATGGCGGTGGTGCCGCCGGTGCCGGCGCGGGACGGCTTGGCGAAGGATGTCGGGCAGGTTGCGGATTGGGGCACGTTCGCGCGCGGGGCAATGTGGTGTTCGCCGGTGCTGCTGTTTGCGCTCATCCACGACTTTGCCGGGATGGTTCTGGCGGCGATGGCGATTGCGGTGTTCGTGATCTGGTACCGCAGATATCTGCTGCGGCGCATCGGAGGCGTGACGGGGGATTGCCTCGGTTTTTCAGCCTATGCCGGTATGATCCTGACGACGCTCGCCTTGGCACGGGAGAGCTGACGCATGACCGTCGTGCATCTGGTCCGGCATACGGCGGTTGCGCGATATTGGTCGGGTCGCTGCTATGGACAAAGCGATGTGCCTTTGAGCCGCGAAGGACGGGATGCGGCGCGGGCGCTTGCCACTGAGATCGCAAAGCTTGGCGCGCGACGGCTGCATGTGTCGCCGTTGCGCCGGGCGCGCTTTCTGGCGGGGCTCGTCGCGCGTGAGGCCGGCACCGTCGAACTCGTCATCGACCCGCGATTGGCCGAGTGTCACTTCGGCGCGTGGGAGGGGTGCACGTGGGATGCGATCTACACGGAGAGCGGCGACGCCATGATGGGGCTCGTGACAGCGCCGGACGCATTCCGTCCAGGTGGGGATGGCGAGACGACATTCGCGATGCGAGACCGCGCGATGGCATGGATCGCAGATGCGGCACAGATCGAGGCTGGCCCGATCGTCGCCATCTGCCATGGCGGTCCGATTGCCGCGATCCGGGGTACGCTGTCGGATGCTCCCGTCAGTGAATGGCCCGCGCTGGTGCCGCGCTATGGCGAGGTCGTGACGGTCAAGTTTTGTGGGTCTTGAGGCTCACATCCGCCCCACAAAGTGCGCAATCCCAGATCAGTTTTCGCCGTGACGCCTAGGGATGTTAGCAGCTTCGGTGAGAGGCTCATGGTCACGGCGGCCGGCTTGAGGAAACGCACATGAAAAACACAAAAATGATCGCGGCGATGTTCGCGGCGATGTTTGCACTCCTTCCAAATGCAGCGATGGCGCAGCGCGACAGCGAACGGTTCGACGAACGCTCTTTTTATGACGAACGGCGAGGCGGGAGCTGGAATCGGATTGGTCAGATCGTCGTGAAGCCGCGCGTTGAACGGGAAATCATCCGCGTCAATCCGCGAGAGGATGCATTCAGACGGGTTGGGGTCCGCGCGTTCGACGGCGATGTCGAAATCATCGAGCTCAACATGCGCTTCGGCAATAACGAGGTCGAGCGCGTGCGGGTCGGCAAGATCGTGCGGGCGGGAACCGGTCTGCCGCCGATCGATCTGCCCGGACGCGCGCGGCGGGTGCGTGAGATCGAGGTCGTCTATCGCCCGTTCGGTCCGGCGCGGATCGAACTCGTCGGCCGTGAAGGCGGCTTCGGTCCAGGTCCCGGTGCGGGCACCTGGCAGGAACTGGGATGCGCCAAGGTTGGATTTCTGGAAGGCAAGGACGTCATTCGCGTCGGGCGCAAGGAAGGTGCGTTTCGAGCCATCAAGCTCTCGGTTCGGGGCAATAAGCTGAGGCTCGAACGGCTCCGGGTCGTCTATGCGAACGGTCAGGCGGAGGACCTGCCGGTTCGAACCGTCATTCCGGAAGGTGCAGAAACCAGGCCGATAGACCTTTCCGGCCGTCATCGCGGGATCGACTATGTCGATTTGCGGTACTTGCCGCAGATCAGCTTCGGCGGTCGCGCCACCGTGTGCGTATCAGGACTTTGAGACGGAGGAGCCACTGCCATGACGAGACGATTTGCAGCCGCTGCGCTGGCGCTGACACTCACGACCGGTGTTGTTTTCGCAGCACCTCCTGCGTCGAAGGATGCTTGCCTGGAGCAAGCCTTTTCGCTCGCTGAAAAAGCGGCATCCAAAAAATTTGATGCCGACAAGCAAACGAAGATCGAAGGGCTGCTGACGGCTCTGGAAACGAAATGTGCGGCAGACGATCTTGCCGGGGCAGAAGGCGACATCAAAGCCGTCGAAGCGGAAATCGGCGGTTAGGCAGGAGCCAATGAAAACGGCGCCGGTGGATGACACCGGCGCCGTTTTGTTTTGCGATCAGACGTTCAATCAGCTCAGTTCGCGGACCCGGAACATGAGGCCGCCTTTGGGCGTCAACGTCACGGTGCCGGAGAAGCCCGGCGGTTCCTTGCCGAGGTATTCGGGACGGAAGCGGCGCAGGAGCATGGAGAGGGCGAGCGTGTTTTCGACTTGGCTCATGGCGCCGCCGATGCAGGAGCGCTTGCCGCCACCGAACGGAAGATAGGAATACTTCACCTGACCCTTGGTGCCGCCCATCCAGCGTTCGGGGCGGAACTCTTCCGGCTCAGGCCAGAATTTCGGATTATGGTGCGCGCCGTAGGCAAACATCACCACGCGATCGCCGGGTTTGATCTCCTTGCCGCCAATGACGTCGTCCTTGGTGGCGACGCGGATGAGACCCCAGATCGGTGGGTAGATCCGCATCGTCTCCTGGATAACGGCACGGGTGTAGGCGAGTGCCGAATAATCGGCGGCGGCCGGTTCGCGATCGCCGTAGACTGTTTCGCCTTCCTTGCGGATGCGGTCGGCGGCTTCGGGGTGCTTGGACGTGAGGTACATCGCCCAAGCGAGCGTGAGGGCGGTCGTTTCCGTGCCGGCCCAGAGGTATTGCTTCAGTTCGTCGACGGCCTGCTGCTGGTCGAATTCGGGGACGCTCGGATCGGCGACCACGGCTTCGATCATTTTCAGAAGCGTGCGCTCGCGTTCCTCGTTCGGGTTCTGCGCGAACACGGCGGGGGGAACACTCGCCCAGATTTCCATCGCCTTGGCGGCGTTCTCATCCGTGATCTTGACGCCGTCCTCACCGTGCAGCACGCGCATGCGGATGGCTTTGTGTTCCATCACGTCGGTGTAGGTCTTGACGCACTTGAAGACGAAGTGCGGATTGAAGGGCATGTCGCGGTCGAACAGCGCCTTGCAGATCATGTCGGCGGCGAGCGTCCAGGTCTGCTCGACCATTTCGAATTCTTCGCCGGTTTCGGCAAGCTTCGACCACAGGTCCATCTTGGTGCGAATGGCCTGGAGAAAATACGGGATGTATTCGGCGAACATATCCGGATGAAACGCCGGCTGCTGCGGCATGCGGATTTTCTGCCAGAGCGCACCGTCGTGCGTGATCATGGATTTGCCGAAGACGGGCTTCAGGCCATCGAAATACTTGATGTAGTCATCGGCTTTGGAGACGAGCACGTGCTTGAAATGCTCGGGCTCGGTGAGGAAGACGACGCGCTGGTCGGCGATGTTGACCGCAATGACGGGACCGTAGCGGTCGGCCATCATTTGAAGCGTCTGCATTGGGTTATCGGGATTGCCTTTCGACAGGGCCGAAAGCTTGAACCAGATGCTATTTGCTTCACCGAGACCCTGTGTGTGGCCCAGGTTCTGTTGAATCGTCATGCCATCGTCTCCGAGCCGCTGATGTGCGGCTGCCTTTCCGGTGCGTCCCGGTGATCCCTGGTCACGAAACTCGCTTACGCCGCATGAACCGGGCCAAGGGCCGCGCCGTTCACTCGCGCGGGTCAGTTCATTTATCCCGCGGGGGTGTCGAACCGTTGCGGTGAACTAACACCGTGGTCACAGAAGTGTCCATGAGACGGGGTCGTACCGCGTCAATTTATCGGAGAAGGTAACCAAACAGGCACGCCTAATCCCCAATAAATCAAAGTTGCGGTGAAAATTGTGCCCACAATCCGTTAACGTCCGAAACAATCGAGGATTTGTTGCCATTGACCGTGATCAAGCCGGCCGCGAACAGTTCAAGAATGCGGGGGTAGAGCAGATGTTCCGCGGCTAATACGCGCTCGCCCAAGGTCGCCTCGGTGTCGTCAGGCAAAACCGGGACCGCAGCTTGGCCAAGGATCGGGCCTTCGTCCATCTCCGGGCGAACAAGATGGACCGTGCAGCCGGCGAACTTCACGCCCGCTTCCAAGGCGCGCGCATGCGTGTCCAGGCCCTTGAACGCGGGCAGAAGGGCCGGGTGGATATTCAACATGCGGTCGCGCCATGATTCGACGAATGCCGGCGTCATCAGGCGCATGAAGCCTGCGAGGCAAACGAGATCGACGCGCGAGGCTGTCAAAACACTTTGAATCTGGCCTTCGAAGTGGGCGCGGCTTTCGTAGAGCTTGTGGTCCATGGCGAGTGCGGGGATGCCCCGATCTTTCGCCCAGGCGATGCCCGGAGCATCCGGGCGATTGGAAATAACGACGACGATCTCGGCGGGATAATCTGGCCGGCACGAGGCTTCGACGAGGCTCTTCATGTTGGAGCCGCGACCGGAGATGAGGATGGCAGTGCGCTTTTTCGGGGTGGTCATGCTCGGTCCGGGTTCGGCCACTAGTCGTGGCGAAGCGCATAGCACGGACGCACGCGCGGCGGGAACCTCAGCGGGCTGGCGCGCCGGCGACTATTTCTGCTGGATGCTTTCGAGGTAGCCGACGAGGGCCTCGATCAATGCGCGCGCACGCTTGTCGACCTCGGCCGGATCTTCGCCGGGGTCACCAGTCTTGCGGTACCGGTCGCCCCAGACCGGCATGTCGCGTTTACCATGGGCGGGGATGACGCCGCGTCCGTCGATCATGTCGTAAATGGCGCGCGTTGGGAAAATGCCGCCATTGCGGGCCGCGATTTGCGTGAGATCGGCGGGCATCGTGGAGAGGGTGCGTGCCTTGGGACCATCGCCTTTGCCGTCGAGGCCATGACAGGACATGCAGGCAAGCTCGAATTCAGTAAGGCCGATGGGATCTTCGCCCTCGCCATCCTGCGAGAAGGCGTGAGAGCCGATCATGGCTAACGCAAGTGCGGTGGCGGCGATGATCGATGGGATACGGGGCATGGTTGTGAGCATTCGGGCATGGTGACGTGGGGGCCAAGGGGTTGCCTTGATACCAATCAAGTGCCGGCGGATTGTGCACGCGCGCGTTCACCCAGGAAGGCGTCCAGTTCGGCGCGCGTGGGGAGGCCAGAGCGGGCACCGAGACCAAGGCAACTGAGTGCTGCCGCGGCGGATGCGAGGCGCGCGCATTCGGCTTCGGTATGGCCTTCGGTGAGTGCCCATGTGAAGGCGCCGTGGAACGCGTCGCCGGCGCCGGTGGTGTCGCGGACTTGGACAGCGAAGGCCGGCTGGTGATGCACGGTGCCTTCGCGGTCCATCCATGTGTAGCCATCGGGGCCGCGGGTGACGCCGACGTGGCGGACGCCCTGCGCGATGAGAGACTGCAGGCGGTGTTCGGTGTCGCGGCCGGGGATGAAGGCTTCGAGGGCGGGGGCGGACGCGATGACGTAGTCCGTGAGATGGGCGACATCGGTGAGAAGGCGGCCCGAACCCATGTCGAGGTCGACGAGCGTGGGAACGTGGTGCGCGCGCGCGACCTCGAAGGCGGCGCGGGTGCCTTCGATCCAGGACAGATCGCTGAGAACAGCGCCGGCGTCCACTATCTCGTCCAGCGGGAGCCAGTCCGCCGTCATGGGCATGGCGTGGTCGTCCTCGCTGACGATGAAGCGTTCGCCGGATGCGTCGACGATGACGGCTGCCGTCGCGGAGCGGGCGCCCGCGTACACTTTCACGTGGCTGATATCGATGCCGAACCGCTCGAGTTCGGCCATGATCATCCGGCTTGCGGGGTCGGAACCGACTCCGGCTCCAGAGGCTGACGTTGCCTCCCAGGCGGGCTGCGGCCGAGGCGGCATTTGCAGCCATGCCGCCGCCGCTCGTGATGTGCTCGCGGGCGCGCATCTTGATCGGCTTCGGCGGGAAGGCGTCGATGCGGTAGACGAAATCCAGGGCCGCGTGGCCGATGACGATCAGGCGTTTGCCGGGCATTGAATGGGGCTCGAAAAGAGGAGCGGGAGCGGAAGGTTCTGCGACGGTATTTGTGGATTGCCTGCGGCGCCAGTGCTTGCTGGCTTTAGGGTGTGCGGCCGACATTCTTTAGACCGTGACGTTGCGTGCTTTGCATTCACCCTTGGCGGCACTTAAATGCGGGTGAGCCGTGCCTCCGGCCGCGTGGCGTCAAGACGATCGGCAACTCGAAATTCGATAGTGGTATAAGCGCGGCAATGCCCCCATCCTATTTGCCTCTCATTCTTCTGGCCCCGTTTGCGGGCATCCTGGCTGTGGCGATGGCGGCGCGGGTTTCGCGGAAGCTGGCGGCATGGACGGCGGGTGCTGCGATGGCAGCGGGGCTGGCCGCGGCTCTGCAGCTCGCGCCGGAGGTGTTCGCGGGCCGGGTGGTGTACTGGCGGGTGGCGTGGCTTCCGGAGTGGGGGCTCGATTTGGCGCTCCGCTTCGATGGTCTGGGGCTTCTGTTCACGGGCCTCATCCTCGGCATCGGCGTGATGATCGTGCTCTACGCGGCCTACTACCTGCCGAAGTATGACGACCTTGGCCGCTTCTATATGTCGTTGCTCGGATTTGCGGGCGGCATGCTCGGCATCGTGCTGGCCGAGAACATCATTCTCATGGTCGTATTCTGGGAGGTGACAAGTCTCACCTCGTTCCTGCTCATCGCCTACAAATACCAAGAGGTCGAGGCGCGGATTTCAGCGCGAATGGCGCTAGCTGTGACGGGTGGTGGAGGGTTGGCGCTGCTGGCAGGCGCGCTGCTTTTGGGCAGCGTGGCAGGCAGTTTCGATTTCAGCGTGATCGAGGAGCGGGCGGCGCTCGTGCGCGCAGACGGGCTCTATCCCGTCATTCTCGTTCTGTTTCTGCTCGGTGCGTTCACGAAGTCGGCGCAGTTTCCGTTCCATTTCTGGCTGCCGAATGCGATGGCGGCGCCGACGCCCGTGTCAGCGTACCTGCATTCGGCGACGATGGTGAAGGCTGGCGTGTTTCTGCTG
Source organism: uncultured Alphaproteobacteria bacterium (assembly GCA_963778225.1). Lineage (GTDB taxonomy): Bacteria > Pseudomonadota > Alphaproteobacteria > Rhizobiales > Hyphomicrobiaceae > JAGVSR01. Next base: position 50,903 of record CAVZTR010000006.1, on the reverse strand, counting down.
GCGAGGATGTATCCCGTGCTGGCGGGGACAGACCTCTGGTTCGTAATCGTTACGACGGTCGGCGCGATCACATTCGTCTACGGGGCCTACATTGCGCTCCTGAAGCATGATCTGAAAGGGCTGCTCGCCTATTCGACGGTGAGCCATCTGGGTCTCATCACGCTGCTGTTCGGCCTCGATACGCCGCTCGCGGCAGTGGCTGCCGTGTTCCACATCATCAATCACGCGATCTTCAAGGCATCGCTGTTCATGTCGGCGGGCATCATCGACCATGAGACCGGCACGCGCGACATGCGCCGGATGGGCGGCCTGTTCAAGACGATGCCGCGAACCTCGGTGCTGGGCATCTTGGCGGCGGGATCGATGGCGGGCGTGCCGCTGCTGAACGGCTTCCTGTCGAAGGAAATGTTCTTTACGGCGGCCGTGGCGCACGAGGGATTTCGAGGAGCGGCTTACATCCTACCGGTGGTCGCAACGATCGGCGGGATGCTTGGCGTTGCCTATTCGGTGCGCTTCGTGTGGGACGTGTTCTTCGACGGTCCGTCGAAGCCTATGCCAAAGACGCCGCACGAGCCGCCGATGTGGATGCGCCTGCCGGTGGAAGTGCTCGTTGGTCTGGTGCTGATCGTCGGTTTCCTGCCGCAGGTCGTCGTGGGACCGATCCTGTTGGCAGCTTCCGAAGCAGTGCTGCCGGGCGCCGTACCGGAGATCAAGCTGGCGGTGTGGCATGGTTTCAATCTGCCGCTTGCGATGACGGTGGTCGCCTTCGGGCTGGGCGTGCTGCAGTTTACGCGGCGGCACACGCTTTATGCATGGCAGGAGCGGTTCGCGTGGTCGCTGACCAGTCCTGTTGCGTTCGAGCGATTTTATCGCGGCGCGACGAGGTTTTCGGGTGCGGTCATGGCGCTGTTGGACGCGCGGTCGTTGCAGCGGAATCTGGCACTGTTCTTCTCGTTCTTGATGGTCGCCGGCGCCTGGGCGTGGGCGAAAATGGAACTGGCAAGCGATGGTGGCGCGGCGCTGATCGGCCCGCTCCCGGTGCTGCCTGTCGACGCGGCGTCTGCGGCGGCCTTCGCCGTCCTCGTGTTCGGTGCGTGTTCGACAGTATTCCTGCGGCACAACCGGCTGCTGGCGGTGATCTTTTTGAGTGTCGCGGGAACGATCGTGTCGTTGACGTTCCTGCGATTCAATGCACCTGATCTGGCGCTCACGCAGCTCACCGTCGAAGTTGTGACGATCGTGCTTCTGCTTATGTGTCTGCGGTATCTGCCGGCGAGGCCAGCCAAGCAGAGTTCCGCTTCGCGCAGGCTGCGCGACGGGATACTTGCGATCGCTGCGGGGACCGGTGTGACGGTCATGACGTTCGCCATGCTGACGCGGCCTTACGACACCATCGCGGCTTATCACATGGCGAATGCAAAGCCCGGGGGCGGCGGCACGAACGTCGTCAACGTCATTCTCGTTGATTTTCGCGGGTACGATACGCTGGGCGAGATCACGGTGCTGGCCATGGCTGCGCTCGGGCTTTGTGCAATGTTGGCCGGCGTTCGCATGAAGCCGCCGCAGGGCTCGCCGCCTCTGATTGGCGAACGCAGCACGATCATGCTGGCGGAATTGATGCGGCCCCTGCTGCCATTGTCGCTGGCCGTCGCCGTCTACATTTTCCTGCGCGGGCACAATCTGCCGGGTGGCGGTTTCATCGCGGGGCTCGTCGCGGCAATTGCGCTGATGCTGCAATACGTAGCCAGCGGAATGGACTTCGCGGCTAAGCGGCTGCGGGTGAACTACGTGCGCCTGCTCGGCGTGGGGCTGGGCATTGCGACGCTGACGGGCATGGCTAGTTTCGTATTCGGATATCCTTTTCTGACATCGACTCACGGTTACGTGACGCCGCCGCTGATCGACAAGTTCGAACTCGCCTCCGCCATGGCGTTCGATCTGGGTGTGTTCCTGGTGGTGGTCGGGACAGTGCTGCTGGCAATGACGGAAATTGCCGGATTGAAAAGGGCGGAACTGCCCGCGCCGGGGGAGGGATAACATGGAAGCTCTCGTGTCGGTGGCGCTCGGCCTGCTCACGGCGTGCGGCGTCTATCTGATCCTGCGGCCGACGACGTTTTCCGTGATCCTGGGCTTGTCGCTGCTCTCCTATGCGGTCAACGTGCTGATCTTCTTCGGCGCGCGGCTGAAGTCTACGGCGCCGCCTCTGACGATCCCGGGCCTCTCGGATCAGACCGATCCGTTACCCCAGGCGCTCGTGCTGACGGCGATCGTGATCGGGTTCGGCATGACGGCCTATCTCGTGGCGCTGGCCTTGAAGAGCAAGGCGGAGAGCGGCAGCGATCATGTCGATGCGGGCGGTGAGCGATGATGGCTCATTTGCCAATTCTACCGGTGCTCATCCCGCTGGCCACGGCAGTTTTGCTGTTGATCGTCGCGAATGCTGGTCTGGCTGTGGCGCGCGCGATCTCGGTTGCATCGCTGATCCTGCTCGCGGCCGTTGGTGCGGTGCTGCTCGACGTGGCGGGCGACGGAACCATTCGCGTCTATCGCCTGGGAGATTGGCCGGCGCCTTACGGCATCGTTCTGGTGCTCGACCGGCTATCGGCGCTGATGGTCGCACTGACGAGTTTTCTGGGTATGGCGGTCGTGCTTGCCGCCCTTTCCGGGACCGACACGCGAGGGCGGTATTTTCATGCGTTTTTGCAGTTCCAGATGATGGGGCTCAATGGCGCGTTCCTGACCGGTGACTTATTCAACCTGTTTGTGTTTTTCGAGATCCTGCTACTCGCATCCTACGGCCTGTTGGTTCACGGCGGGGGAGTGGAGCGCGCGCGTGCGGGCATCGCTTATGTGGTGCTGAATTTAAGTGGGTCGGCGCTGTTTCTGATCGCGCTGGGGCTGCTGTATGGGTTTCTCGGCACGCTCAACATGGCGGACTTTGGCGTGGCACTCCAGGCGGTCGCGCCGGCGGATCAGGGCGTCGTGGCGGTCATGTGCATGCTGCTCGTGACGGTGTTCCTGCTCAAGGCGGCCGTGTTGCCGATCGGGTTTTGGCTGCCGCATGTCTACACGGCGGCCACGCTGCCGGTCGCGGCGCTGTTCGTGATCATGACCAAGGTGGGGATCTATGCGTTGTTGCGCGTCACGACCATCGGTCTGGCGGCGGCCCCCTTCACTGCGGACTTGTTGCAGCCGTGGCTGACTTGGCTGGCGCTGGGGACGATTGCGCTCGGATGCGTCGGTATGTTTTCGGCAACGACGTTCGGCGTGGTGATCGCGAACCTTGTGATCGTTTCAGGCGGGACGCTTCTGCTGGCAGTGGCGGAGCCGACGGTCACATCGATCGCGGCGGCGCTTTACTATCTCGTGCAGACATCACTTGTGACGGGGGCGCTGTTCCTCCTCGCCGATGCGCTGTCGCGGCAGCGGGGAGATGTTGCGGACCGGTTCAGCGACGGGCCACGATTGCAGAGTTTCACGGCGATTGGTCTTATTTATCTCATCGTCGGTGTTGCTGCGTGCGGTGCGCCACCGCTGTCGGGGTTTCTCGGCAAGATCATGGTGATGCAGGCGATGAGCGGCTCGACGCATCCGGTGCTCGTTTGGACGGCGCTCATCCTCTCCGGGTTCGCTGCAGCCTTGGTTTTGGCGCGCGCAGCGAGCGTGTTTTTCTGGGAACCGGGCGCGCCGGGTATCGCTGACCGGCCGGACGTGCCGTACGTGCCCGCGCGGGGGCTGTCGATGGCGCTGGTGGTGATGTTTGGAGCGGTGGTGGCGGTGAGCTTTGCCGCCGCGCCTGTCTCTGGCTATGCGCGGGCGACGGCGGAACAATTGCTGGCGCGGGAGGCGTATGTGCCGGCGGTGCTCGGTGATCCGGCTGCGGTGCAGAGGGAGCGCCGGCCATGAGTTTGCGCGAACGCCTGTTGCCGCAACCTGTTCTGTCGCTGGTCATCGCGACGCTGTGGCTCTTGCTCGCGTCGGATGCAAGCGCGGGGAATGTGTTGCTCGGGCTGACGATCGGGCTGCTGATCCCGCCGTTTACTTCGGCGTTCTGGCCGGGGCGGCCCCGCACGTTCCGGTTGGGTCCGGCTCTACGGCTGTTGGTCGTCGTGATCTATGACATCATCGTCGCGAACATTGCGGTGGCGCGGATCGTGCTCGGCAATGTCGATAGGATCAGGCCGGCTTTCGTGGATGTGCCGCTCGACACGGCCGATCCCTATGTCGCAACGATCCTCGGCAGCATCATCACGCTGACGCCCGGCACGCTGACGGTCGACATCGACATGGAGAAGCGGGTGGCGCACATCCATGCGCTCGATGTGCAGGACAAGTCGATGCTGATCGCGGAGATCAAGAGCCGCTATGAGGCTCCGCTGAAGGAGATTTTCGGATGCTGACGACTTCCGTCACGATCGCGTTGGTGCTGGTGGGAATTGCAACGGTGCTGACGCTGTTGCGGCTGGCGTTCGGCCCGTCTTTGCCGGATCGCATTCTGGCGCTCGATACATTGGCCATCGATGTGATTGCGCTGGTGGTTCTGATGGGTCTACTGGCGAACAGCGCGCTGTCGTTCGAGGCGGCGCTGCTGATTGCGATGACGGGCTTCGTTGGTACGGTGGCGCTCTGCAAATATGTCATCGGCCGCAGTATCATTGATTAGGTAGTGAGCATCATGATCGCTGAAGCCATTGCATCGTGTCTTATCGTTCTGGGGGCGTTTTTCGTTCTCCTCGGATCCATCGGTCTCATGCGCTTGCCGGACATTTTCACCCGATTGCATGGACCGACCAAGGCGACGACGCTCGGCGTCGGAGCGATCGTCATAGCGGCGAGTGTCGCCTTCTACTCTCTCACAGGCGAACTCAACCTGAAGGCGCTTACGGTTCTGCTTTTCCTGTTCATTACAGCGCCCGTATCTGCGCATTTGCTGGGGAAAGCCGCGCTGAAGGACTTGGGCAACCGCGGAACTGCAGGTTCGCAGCCGCAACATAAAGCGTGATCGTTTCGCACCATCGCCAGATATTCACCGTTTGAAACGCTGAGGATTGCGCGCGCGCCCTTTTTGCGCCGGGGCGGGAGGCGCATAGTTGCGCTCCGGGGAACGTGTAAAGGGAGGATCATCGATGATCGATACGAAGATGTTGGCTGCCATCGTGGCGACGGGCGTGATGGCGCTTGCTGCAACGCCGGCTTCGGCCGGGTGTGTCCGTGCGGGTGCAAGTGCTACGGCCGTTACATCCGAATTGGCCACGGTGCTGGCCAAGGAAGCGCTGTACAATTCGAACATGTTCGCAGGCCGCAAGGCCAGAGGTGCGGTCAGCGTCAAGTGCGACTACATCGGCGTCGTGACGACGTGCAAGGCGCGGCAGGTCGCCTGCACGTAAGACTTTCGCCGCGGCGCTGCACGCGCGGTGCCGCGGTCTCAAGACGATATTGGCACCACGTCGACGCCGACGGAGACGGTGTGTTCGCCGCCGCCGAGAAGGACGCCGCCGATGGGGCTGATGTCGTCGTAGTCGCGGCCGTGGGCAATGGTGATGTGCTCTTCGGCGACTATGAGGCCATTCGTTGGATCAAGATCGGTCCAGCCTCTTTCGGGCGACCAAACGGAAATCCAGGCGTGCGAGGCGTCGGCACCCTGCATGCGCGGCTGGCCGGGGGGCGGGTGCGTGAGGATGTATCCGCTGATGTAGCGGCCGGGAACGCGCATGGCGCGCAGGCATGCAAGCGCCAAATGGGCAAAGTCCTGGCAAACGCCGCGGCGCTGCTTGAAGACCTGTGAGATCGGCGTCGAAATGTCGGTTGCCGTGGGGTCGAAGGTGAACTCGTCGTAGATGCGCTGATTGAGATCGATCGCGGCCTCGAGAACCGGGCGTCCGGGGCGGAAGGATTTTGCCGCGTAGGATTCGATGTCGAGGTTCGGCGTGGTGAGCTTGGAGGTGCAGCGGTACTGCAGCACGTCCAGGTCGAGCGGGCGGCCTGTTTCTAGGATATGCGCATCGAGCAGGTTCCAAGGTGTGGAGCGCGCGGGCTCCAGTTCGGGCGCGGCATGAACGATGATGGTGCTGCGTGCGTGCAGGATCAGTTCGCGGTGCGGAACTTCAATATCGAGGGTCACGATCGGGTTGCCGAAGGCGTCGATGCCGTCCTGGCGCAGGGCGGGTGCCGGGTCAACGATGAGACTGTGATGGCGCACGACCTGGCGTAGGCAGGGGCGCGGCGACATATGGATCAGGTGCTGCGATTGGATGACCGGCTGCGAGTATTCATAGTGCGTCCGGTGGCTCACATCGAACATCATGAGCTGTGCTCGGCGCGATTTTGAGGCTCGATGCGGGTGTGGACGCGGTGCGGCGAGTCGTCGGTCAGATTGAAGTAGTGCCGCGAGACGGCATTCGAGAGCGCGGGCAGGAGCTGGATCTGTTCGAGCATGATGCGTTCGAGCGTTGTGCCATTGGGCTCGCGCGCCATCGCTTCGACGTCGGCGAGGCGAATGGCGGTGAGGAGGGCAAGGATCAGGCGCCGATCTTCGGACAGGGTGGTGGAGCGCTTGCCGTCGGGCAGGCGTTCGAGATGGCGGGTGAGAGCGGCCAGCTGATAGGCGAGGCTGCGGGGGTTCGTCTCGTCCAAGAGAAGGAGGTCGAGGACAAGCGCGAGGATCGGATCGAGGCGATAGCGCGAGCGGTAGGTGATGAAGCTGTCGGCGAGTTCGAGGAGGAGGAGCAAGCTGCTCTGTTCCTCCTCGCTGTCGGGTACGGGAATGAAGAGCGTGAGGATTGCTTCGCTGAGATTGTAGGCGCGTTCCAGTCGGCGGCCCATGTCGAGGAACGACCAGCCGTAGTTGCGGGTCATGTTCTCGTGCATCAGGCCGTTGAAAGCGGCGAGCGAGGCGAGACCTTCGTCGAGCAGGTCGAGCACGGCAACGGGTGGGGCGGAGGCGAGCGTGGTGACCCACGTATCGCCCGGGCGGAAGCGAGACAGGGTTTGCCAGGCTTCCAGCGAGAGGCGATCGCGGGCCAGATGCGCAACACGGTAGAGACCTTCGAACGTGTTCTCGAGCGTGCGGTGTCCGGTGGACCCGGCGATGAGGTCGGTGCAGAGCTTCTCTATTTCAAGGTCGTTGGTGCCGGCGCGTTCCGATATGCCGGAGTGGCTGTCGGATTTGGACAGCAAAACGTCGAGGCACTTGCGGGCGGCGCGGCGGCCTGTGGCGGGTCCCCCGTCTTCCTCGACGCGGCGTAGGGCACCGCGGAGGACACGCATGGTCCAGTCAGCGCGCTCGCTGTAGCGGCCGAGCCAGAAGAGATCGTCGGCCACGCGGCTTTGGATCACGCGCTGCGAGCGCTCGACGCGGGCTGTTTCAAGCGCAGGGCGCCAGAGGCTGATGTGGGGACCTTGCTCGGCGTCCGAGACGATCCAGACATCGCGTGTATGGCCATCAGGGGCGCTGAGAGCTACGGCGCGGTCGGGATCGATGGTCATTGCGAGGCCGCCGGGCATCGCCTGATATCCTGCAGGTGTGCGGGCGACAAAGAAACGAACGGCGAAGGGGCGTGATGCCAACCCGTCACGCGTGACGACGGGCGCACGGCTGAAGCCGATCTTCTCCTCGGCGACGAGGCGCGCGCCGTGCAGTTTGATTTCGCGTTTGAGGATGTCCCGGTCGGCGTCGGACAGTGCGCGCGTGTCCTGGCCAAGCGCTGCCTGTCCAGGGCGGCCGGTGCCTTCCTGCGCTTTGCGGACAACGAGGCCGTCGAGATTCGACAGAACGTGCGCGCGGGCTGAAGGATCGCCAAGCCAGAAGCGGCGTGCGTCGGGCAGCTGCAGTTCCTCGCCGAGGAGACGTTCGCAGATTTGCGGCAGGTAGCAGCCGATGCCGCGGTTCTGTGCGAGGGCGGAGCCGACGGAGTTGACGATGAGGCGAGGTTGGCGGCGCCAGACGCGCATGAGACCGGCGGGACCGTCGAAGCCACCGGGGTCGAGTTCGAGCGGATCAATCGAGCGGCCATCGACACAGCGGACGATGAGGTCGATCTCCTTCAAGCCTTCGAGTGTCTTGAGATAGACCTGGTTGACCTTCGTGCGCAGGTCGGAGCCTTCCACGAGAAGGTAGCCAAGATAGCGCGCGAGGTAGGCGTGGGAAAAATAGTCTTCGTGCAGGGGCCCCGGCGTCAGGAGCGCGATGCGCGCATTTTCGCGGCCACTGTGGCTCGTGAGGGTCGATTGCACGTTGTGGAAAAAGGGTGCAAGGCGGACGCCATTGCACTGCTTGAACAGGTCGCCTGTGATGTGTGTGTGCACCACACGGTTGGCCAGCGCAAAACCGACGCCGGCGAGAGTTTCGGTATGATTGTCGATAATGCGCCATTGGCCATCGTCGCCGCGGGCGAGGTCAGCTGCATAGAATTGCAGGCCGCCGGCTTCGGGAAGAACGCCTTGCGCGGGACGAATGAAGGCGGTGTCGGAAAAGACGAGTTCGGGCGGGAGCAGGCCTTCGCGCATCAGGTTTTGGGGGCCGTAGAGATCCGACAGGATCGCATCGGAGAGGCGGGCGCGCTGGGTGATCGCTTCTTCCAGCCAACGCCACTCGGCTGCGGAAATCATCAACGGGGAGAGGTCGAGCTGCCAGCGCTGGCTGGGTTTACGGGGGTCGGAAAAGATGTCGTAGGCGATGCCGGTGTCGCGCACGCGCCGATCGAGGCGCTGAGCGCGGTTCGCACGGTCGTCTTCGGACATCTCGCCGAGACCATCCAGGAGCGCGCGCCAGTGCGGACGCACTTGGCCGGAGCCATCCAGAAGTTCATCGTAGCCAGAGCCGTTGGCGGCCCGGTAGGTGCTGACGAGGTCCGCCTGAAGGCCCGCTTGTGCCGGGGCCGTTTTGTTCATCGTTATCAGGCCTTGCCCCTCGTGCAGTCATCCCCCGCGCCGCACTCTCCCCAGAACGGGCGCACGGGTCGACTATCCGACCGAATCGGGGCGCTCGCAACCACTGAGGACGGGGCGAGGTAAATACCGGGAGGTGTCGGCGCAGCCTAGACGCGGCGGCGCAGGTCGAGCGTGCAAGGATAATCGGGATTTCGGTCGACGGGGCCCGGCCTCATGGTGCCGGCGGTGTGGCCGTTGTCCTCGAAGCGGGCAAGGCGGCGTCCTTCGGCTTCGTAGGCGTTGACGGGGAAGGTCTCGAAGGCGCGGCCGCCGGGGTGGGACACGTGATAGCGGCAGCCCGCGACGGATCGGCCTGACCAGGTGTCGACGAGATCGAACACAAGGGGGACGTGCGGAGAAATGGTCGGATGAAGCGCCGAAGGCGGCCACCAGGCGCGGTACCGGACGCCGGAGACGGCTTCGCCCGCGGTTCCCGTGGGGTTCAAGGGCAGCGTGCGGCCGTTGCAGGTGACGATGAAGCGATCGCCTGTGAGGCCGCGGACTTTCAGTTCGACACGCTCGAGCGAGCTGTCGACGTAGCGTGCGGTGCCTCCTGGGGCCCCCTCCTCGCCAAGTACGTGCCAGGGTTCGAGGGCTTGGCGCAGTTCCAGTTCGACGTCGAAGGCCGAGATCGAGCCGAGCTTGGGGAAGCGGAAGTCGTGGTGCGGGCGGAACCACTCGAGTTCGACGGGCAGCCCGTGGCCCTTGAGGTCGTCGATAATGGAGCTGAAGTCCGACCAGATGTAGTGGGGCAGCATAAAGCGGTCGTGCAGGGCCGTGCCCCAGCGGACGAGCTTCTGCCGATATGGCCGCTCCCAGAAGCGGACGATGAGGGCGCGCAACAGCAATTGCTGCGCGAGGCTCATGCGCGCGTGCGGCGGCATCTCGAAAGAGCGGAATTCGACGAGACCGAGGCGTCCGGTGGAACTATCGGGGGAGTAGAGCTTATCGATGCAGATTTCGGCGCGGTGGGTGTTGCCTGTTACGTCGATGAGCAAGTTGCGGAAGATGCGGTCGACGAGCCAAGGCGGAACGGACCCCATGCCAGGATCGGGTATTTCGCCGAGCGCGATTTCAAGCTCGTAAAGGCTTTCGTGGCGCGCTTCGTCGACGCGAGGCGCTTGGCTCGTCGGGCCGATGAAGAGGCCGGAGAACAGGAACGAAAGCGACGGGTGGTTCTGCCAGTAGGCGATAATAGAGGCGAGCAGGTCGGGGCGGCGCAGGAACGGGCTGTCGGCGGGAGTGAGGCCACCGAGCACGATGTGGTTGCCGCCGCCGGTTCCGGTGTGACGGCCGTCGATCATGAATTTTTCAGTCGAGAGTCGCGAGAGATGGGCCTCTTCATAGAGGCTCGTCGTGATGTCCACGGCCTCTTCCCAGCGGGTCGCCGGTTGTACGTTGACTTCGATGACGCCGGGATCCGGCGTGACTTTGACGACGTTGATGCGCGGATCGTGAGGCGGAGGATAGCCTTCGAGGTGAACCGGCGTTTTGGTGGTGCGGGCGGTTTCTTCGATGGCGGCCACGAGGGCGGCGTAGTCTTCGGCGTCTTCCAGCGGGGGCATGAACACGCAGACGCGGCCGCCGCGCGGTTCCACCGTCATGGCGGTGCGGACTGAGCCCCAGATCTCGCTGACGCCGGACGGAGGCAGCGGCGGGCATTCCAGTGACACGGTCCGACGGCGCTGGAGGAGGACCTCGCGTTGCGGCAGCGGCGGCGCGTTGGCGAAAGGATCGCGCGGAAGGACATGCGGATATTGGATCGTGGGCGTGACGACGGGCAGGGAGCCCAGCGGCAGACGATAGCCGGCGGGTGAATCGCCGGGCATCAGAAAGAGCTTTTCGCGGCGCAGTGCCCACCGTTCCGTCACCCAGCGGCGGCCGCGATCGTGCGTGTTCCAGACCTGGATCGGCAGCACGTAGCTCGAAGGTGCGGCTACGCCGCGGTCGAAAACGCGGACGAGGCGCGCCCGTTCGGCGGGGTCATCGAGTTTGTTTTTTTCCGGCGTGATGCCGACCGGCAGCTTTTGCTCGACCAGGATGAAGTGGGCGGCGTCTTCGTATGCCGGGATGCCGCTGTCGGTGGGCAGGCCGAGGGTCGCGCAGAGCTGCTTGGTGAAGCGGGAGGCGTCCGTGATGGTGGCGTTGTCGTTGGCGGTTTCGCGCGCGATGAGGGATTGGTCTTCCCACAGCGGCTGGCCATCGGCGCGCCAGTAGAGGGCGAAGGCCCAGCGTGGGAGCTGCTCGCCCGGGTACCACTTGCCCTGGCCGTAATGAAGAAGGCCGCCGGGCGCGAAGCGTTTTTCGAGGCGGCGGACGAGGTTTTCGGCATAGCGGCGCTTGTTGGGTCCGACGGCGGCGGTATTCCACTCCGCGCCTTCCATGTCGTCGACGGCGACGAAAGTCGGCTCGCCGCCCATGCTGAGGCGGACATCGCCTTTGACCAGGCGCTCATCGACCTTGTGGCCGCTCTCGAGAATTTCGTTCCACGTCTCGTCGCTGTAGGGTTTCGTAACGCGCGGGGTCTCGCGGATGCGCGTGACGCCCATGTTGAAGGCGAAGGTGACCTCGGCTTTTTCGTGAGCGCCGGAAATGGGTGCCGCACTCGTTGGATGAGGTGTGGCGGCAAGCGGGATGTGGCCTTCGCCGGTGAGCAAGCCGGACGTGGCGTCGAGGCCAATCCAACCTGCGCCGGGAACATAGACTTCGGTCCAGGCATGCAGATCCGTGAAGTCGACTTCGGTGCCGGACGGGCCGTCGAGCGACTTCACGTCCGGTGTCAACTGGATGAGGTAGCCAGAAACGAAGCGGGCGGCGAGACCGAGATTGCGCAGGATCTGCACCAGCAGCCAGGCGCTGTCGCGGCATGAGCCGCCGGCCTTACCGAGGGTTTCTTCCGGCGTCTGCACGCCGGGTTCCATGCGGATGTAGTATTGGATGTCCTTTTGGAGCTGCCGGTTGAGGTCGCACAGAAAATCAATCGTGACTTTCGACTTGCGGCTGATGCCCGTGAGGTATTTTTTCAAATGCGGGCCAGCGGGCTCCGGCACGAGGTAGGGCAGCAGTTCCTTGCGCAGCAATTCTTCATAGGGGAACGGCCAAGTGGCCGCCTCCTCGGCGATGAAGAAGTCGAACGGGTTGATGACGGCCATATCGGCGACGAGATCGACCTTGACCGAGAAGATCCCTGTTGGTTCCGGCAGGACGATGCGCGCGAGGAAATTACCGAAGGGATCCTGCTGCCAGTTCAGGAAGTGGACCTTCGGCTCCAGCGTCAGCGAATAGCTGAGAATGGGGGTGCGGCTGTGGGGGGCTGGCCTCAAGCGGACAATCTGCGGGCCCATCCCGATCAAGCGGTCGTAGCGATAGGTCGTCTCGTGAGTTAGAGCGACGTGCAACGTCATGGGCTTCGTTGTGTCCTTTGCGCCGGAACTCGGCGCGCCACGGTGCGTCTCTTGGGTTATCGGCTCCGGTAGTACCAAACAAGGGCAGTGCTGCCGCATCGACCGCTGAAGCGCTGGAGATGATTAAGCGGTAGGCAAACGCCAAGACAAGCGGCGGACATCTGATGGGGAATAATGCAGATTTAGGGCTCTTAGCAATCGCAGCGCGACAGGGCGTGACCTTCGTGCTTGAACATTAAACACATGCATAGAGCGCAGACGATGTTGTTCGACCCGTGAGATTTGGACGCAAGAACAAAGGACCCATGCGAAACTTCTCCTGCACGAAATGTGGCACTAAGGTCTACTTCAAGAACGTGACATGCTTGAAGTGTGGTCATGCGCTGGGTTTCGATCCGGATGCGCTAGCTGTGATTGCGCTGAAGCCGGATTCCGAACCGGGACTTTATCGACGGATCACGGGCGATACGAAGCAGGTCCTGCGCTATTGCAACAACGTGGTGCACGGCGCGTGCAATTGGCTGACGCGGGCCGATGATCCAAACCTCTTTTGCGTGGCGTGCGATCTCAATCGTACCATTCCGAACTTGTCGGAGCCGGGTAATCTCACGGCGTGGCAGGATCTGGAACGGGCCAAGAAGCGGCTCGTCTACTCGCTATTGCGGTTCGGATTGCCGCTCGACACCAGTCCGGCGCCGCCGGGGCGGCTGATCTTCGACTTCACGCGGAACACGATGACGGGTCATCTCGACGGTGTCATCACCATCAATATCCTGGAAGCGGATGCGGTGGAGCGGGAGCGGCAGCGGCAGCAGTTCGATGAGCCCTACCGGTCTCTGCTCGGGCATCTGAGGCACGAGAGCGGGCACTATTATTGGCAGGTCCTCGTCGAATCGGCGGGGCTGCTGGAGGAGTTTCGAGCGCTATTCGGCGATGAGCGGGCCGATTACCACTCGGCGCTGACGCAACACCATATGTATGGGCCCAAACCCGACTGGCAACTCAATCACGTTTCTGGCTATGCCAGCATGCATCCGTCTGAGGATTGGGCAGAGACGTGGGCGCACTACCTTCACATGGTGGATAGCGTCGATACGGCCGAAGCGGAAGGGATGGAGCCGCGGGCAGCGGGGCTCATCTTCGGATCGATCTGGCCGTTCAAGAAGTACGATGTCTACCGTGACGAGACGCTTGATAGCCTGCTGGAGCGCTGGGTGCCCCTAACGCTGGCGCTCAACAGTATGAATCGCAGCATGGGACACGCGGATTACTATCCGTTCGTCATTCCCGATCCTGCGCGTGAGAAGCTGCGGTTCGTGCACCAGGTGATCCGCGGCAAGCGGTGAGCATGTGCGACGAGCCGCGCCGTTTAGGCCAAAGAGAAGGCTGGCAAAGAGTAGGCTGGCGCCGAGAGCCGGCGCCAGGAGCCTTCGTTAAAACTGCCAGTGCTTGTGACAGGTGTGGTCGTGTTCGTCTTCGATCGCTTCTTCGTGGTACCAGCCCGTGGTGTCGATGGCCGAACGGTACTTGGCCGCTTCAGCTTCAAGGGCACGCGTATCGATCCCATAAACAGGCGCGCGACGGCGGCTCGGGAAGGGGATGATTTCTGCAGACTGGCGATTGAGACTTTCGGTCATCAGTTCGCTCCTTTCGACTTTGGAACTTAAAAACGCGGCGGTGCGGCGCATTGTTCCGGGCATCGTATATAGCACGTTCTGCCCGCCATTTCATCCAATTGCACAACAAATATCGCGGTTTGCCTAAACTATGAGCATGCGTGGACGTGCTTAGCTGAGTAGCATTCTGGGCGCAGATCACTTTGCTGGTGCCTGCCCATCGTGCTCGAAATTCGCCCTCAGCGGACTCTGTCGACGATGGACTCAAGCTCCAAACTTCGTCTCCGGTGGCGGACGCGTGGCGTCGCCTGGAGGCGTGGTGAAGAAACGAGCGTTTGCGGCGCGTGGAATAGAACTGATCATACTCCGGCAACCGGTCTTCATCGGGCGGCTGGAGCGGCCAAAAAATACTGACCTTGAACAGATTCTTTTCAGCGCGCCGGTCATACGCATTGCAGCTTTTCCGCACCAGCGGCCCGCTCAGGCCGCGTCGCGGAGCCGATGTCACCAACGTAGGAGAGAGCCTTTATGACGAAGTATAAGCTCGAGTACATCTGGCTCGACGGTTATACCCCGGTGCCGAACTTGCGCGGCAAGACGATGATCCGGGAGTTCAGCGCGTTTCCCGATTTCGATCAGCTTCCTCTCTGGGGCTTCGATGGCAGCTCGACCAAGCAGGCCGAAGGCCACAGCTCCGATTGCGTGCTGAAGCCTGTTCGCCACTTCCCCGATCCGGTGCGTACGAACGGCGTGCTCGTGATGTGCGAAGTCATGATGCCAGACGGAAAGACGCCACACGCTTCGAACAAGCGGGCCACCATTCTGGATGATGCCGACGCCTGGTTCGGCTTCGAGCAGGAGTACTTCCTCTATAAGGACGGCCGTCCGCTCGGCTTCCCGGCACAGGGCTATCCGGCACCGCAGGGTCCTTACTACACGGGCGTCGGGTACAAGAACGTCGGCGACATTGCACGCGCCATCGTAGAAGAGCATCTCGACATCTGCCTCGCAGCCGGCATCAACCATGAAGGCATCAACGCGGAAGTCGCGAAAGGCCAGTGGGAATTCCAGGTGTTCGGCAAGGGCTCCAAGCGGGCCGCCGACGAAATCTGGATGGCGCGTTATCTGCTCGAGCGTTTGTGCGAAAAGCACGGCGTCGATGTCGAATATCACTGCAAGCCGCTCGGCGATACGGACTGGAACGGCTCGGGCATGCACTGCAATTTCTCGACGAAGTTCCTGCGCGAAGTCGGCGGCAAGGATTACTTCGAGAAGCTGATGGCGGCTTTCGAGAAGAACTGGAAAGAACACATCGACGTCTATGGTCCGGACAATCACTTGCGTCTGACGGGCAAGCACGAGACGGCGCCGTGGAACAAGTTCAGCTACGGCGTAGCCGATCGCGGTGCCTCGATCCGCGTGCCGCACTCGTTCGTGAACAACGGCTACAAGGGCTACCTGGAAGATCGCCGTCCGAACTCGCAGGGCGACCCCTACCAGATCGCTTCGCAGGTTTTGAAGACGGTTGCGGAAGTGCCGCTGTCCGCTGCCGCCGCGGCCTGATCACTCGACGATCGAAGATAGAGAAAGGGCGCCGGTTTAGCCGGCGCCCTTTTTGTTTTCTGCAGATCTTGCAGGTTCAGAATTCGACTTCGAGTTCATCGATTTCATCGGCTTCAGCTACGGCTCCGTCGGTCCACTCCTGCATGAGCGGCCAATCAAAAATGTGGTCGCAATAGGCTTGGAGCGCGGGTTCGAGCGGTACGGCGTAGGTGCGGAAGCGCGTGCAGACGGGGGCATACATCGCGTCGGCAAGCGAAAGTTTTCCGAACAGGTAAGGGCCGCCGTATTTATTCAGACATTCCGTCCAGATTTCCTTGATCCGCTCAACATCAGGCCGCGCGCCGGAGAATACCTTGAACGAGTTATGGCGCGCCTTGAGATTCATAGGCAGGGCTGAACGCAAATTGTAGAAGCCCGAATGCATTTCTGCAGATACGGCTCGACAGTGCGCGCGTTCGGCGCGGTCGTTCGGTAGGATTCCAGCGTCCGGGTAGATTTCATTAAGGTATTCGGCAATCGCCAGCGTATCCCACACGATGACATCACCATGGGTCAGGCGCGGGACCAGTACCGAGGGTGACAGCAACAAAAGTTCGCGACGTGCGTTGATATCATCAACAGCAACTTGGCGTTCCTCAAAGTCGAGGCCTGCCATTTTGCACAATAACCAACCACGCAAAGACCAAGATGAGTAATTCTTGGATGAAATCGTCAGTGTCGCGTTCGCCATCTGTGCATCCATGACTTTCTGCGCTGAGAAGTCTCTCGCAGATCGCTGAATAATACACTAGCTTTTCGCATCGAATGGAATGCGGCGTCGCGCCTATAAGGAACGAACATGCTTTATGATGCCTACCAGTTCCAGGATGATTTGATCGGGCATTTCCGCAATGCCGCCCGATTGGCCACCAGTCATTCGCCATGGCCTCTGTTTACCGATGCCAAGCGCACTTTCGATGCCGGCATGGAAATGGTGTCGCGGTTCACGTTAACCCATACGCGGCCGGACTTCGGGATCACTTCGGTGCGCGTGGGGAACCGCGATGTGCCTGTCAGGGAAGAGGTGGTTCTGAGTTTCCCGTTCGGCGATCTTTTGCACTTCGCCAAAGACGTGGACGCGCCACAGCCGAAGGTGTTGGTGATCGCGCCGCTGTCGGGTCATTTTGCGACGCTGCTGGCGAAGACCTGCACGACCTTGCTGCGGGACCATGACGTCTACATCACCGACTGGTCCAACGCGCGCGACGTGCCGCTCTCAGCGGGAAAGTTCGGCGTCGACGAATACTGTGAATATGTGATCAGCTTTTTGGAGGAGATCGGCCCCGGAGCACACATTCTCGCCGTGTGCCAACCGTGCGTGCAAGCTCTCGCCGCAGTCTCGGTCATGTCGGAAGAAAAGCATCCCGCGACGCCGCGGACGATGACGTTGATGGCGGGTCCGATCGATACGCGCGAGAGCCCGACTGAGGTCAACAAACTGGCGATGGGCAAACCGCTGTCTTGGTTCAAGCAGACCGTGATTTCGCGTGTGCCGCGGCGATACAAAGGAGCCGGGCGGCGCGTTTATCCTGGTTTTCTGCAATTGACCGCGTTCGTTGCCATGAACGTGGAGAGGCATCGGTCGCAGCACCAGAAACTCTATGAGCATTTGGCCAACGGGGACGTGGCCGAAGCTAAGAAGATCAAAGATTTTTATGACGAGTACTTCGCCGTTCTCGACCTCACGGAGGAGTTTTACCTCGAGACGATCGACCGGATTTTCCAGAGAGCGGACCTGGCGACGGGGAACTTTACCTATCGCGGGCGGAAGGTGGATCCGGCGAAGATCACACGGACGGCGCTTCTGACGGTGGAAGGCGGGCGGGATGATATCTGCGCGCTCGGGCAGACCGCGGCCGCGCATGACTTGTGCTCGTCGTTGAGGCCGCATTTGAAGCGGCACCATCTACAGGCCAACGTCGGCCATTATGGCACTTTCAACGGCAAGCGTTGGGAGAACGAGATCTATCCCGTGGTGCGGAACTTCATTCTCGCGATGGAATGATCTCTCCGTAGAACGATGCCATAGGCGTGCTCCGCCATGAGACCCTGCCGGATTGCTGTCCAGCGCGAGACATCCTCGGCGACTATGTGAGACGTGTCGAATGCCGAAATAGGCAGCAGGTGCCTAATTCAGCGCCATGAATCGAATTGGACAGATATCGGTCATAACTCTACGTTTTGCATGCGGTGAGGTACCTACGATGCAGCGTTGAAGGTATGGATCGATGTTTTGGCGAAATTCGAATGGTGGGGCGACATTGGAGACTAAAACAGTCCAGGAGACGAAAGCAGCGGCAGGTTTCGGCGCTCCCTATATTGTGAGAACGCTCGAAAATGGCGCCGGCCATGCCCCAATTCTCGAGGGCGTGAAGCTTCCGACCCCGAACATGTTGACCTCGCCGATCGACGTTTGGTTGCGAAATCTCCATGAGAAATATCGCGACAACATGCACGGGCATCTGGCGAGCTACATTCCGGAGCTGACCAACGCAGATGCCAAGCACTTCGGCATCGTGCTCGCCGCAGCCGACGGCAAGAGCTACGCTACCGGTGACAGCGAAGTTCTTTTCACCATCCAATCCATCTCGAAGCCGCTGGTGTACGGACTGGCGCTCGAGGACCACGGTTCGGATGCCGTGCTGAAGCGGGTGGGCGTGGAGCCGACCGGTGAAGCGTTCAACTCGATCGTGATGGATGAACTCAACAACCGACCGTTCAACCCGATGGTGAATGCGGGGGCAATCGCGACGACGGCCCTGATTCGTGGCAACGGCTTTGAAGACCGATTCAAGCGCATCCTCGATATGTTCAGCCGCTATGCAGGGCGGCAGCTGACGGTGGACGAATCCGTTTTCGAGAGCGAGCGCGCGACGGGCCACCGGAACAGAGCCATCGCTTATTTGCAGCTGAACTCCGGGATGATCGAAGAACCCGTCTCCGAGCATCTCGATCTCTACTTCCGGCAGTGCGCAATTCTCGTCAGCGCGCGCGATCTTGCGATGATGGCAGCGACGCTCGCCAACAACGGTGTCAATCCGCTCACCAATGAGCGCGCGATCGCGCCGGAGCACGTGAAAACGGTGCTCAGCGTGATGGCGAGCTGCGGGATGTACGACTACTCGGGCGAGTGGGTGTATCGCGTAGGTCTTCCGGCCAAGAGCGGCGTCGGCGGCGGCATCATCGCGGTGCTGCCCGGGCAGTTCGGCGTGGGAACGTTCTCGCCACTGCTTGACGATCACGGCAACAGCCATCGCGGCATCGAGGTCTGCAAGGAGCTGTCGCAGCGGTTCCATTTGCACGTTTACGACATGCACTTCGTTGCTGACAACATTGTCCGGCGAAGCTACCGGGGCGGCGGTGTGACGTCCAAACGCCTGCGCGGCGCGCGCGAGCGGAAGGCGCTCGATTCCCATGGTCACCAGATCATCGCCTATGAACTTCAAGGCGGGCTTTATTTCGCGACGGCCGAGCAACTCGTTCGGCGGATCGTTGAAGACAGCCCGCAATCAAAATACGTCGTGCTCGATGGCCGGCGGATCAGTCGGGCCGATCAGAGCGCACTCATGCTTCTGCGCGATCTCAAGTTGTCGCTGGCCGTGGAAGGCAAGGTGCTCGTTCTCGCGGCGCTGCCGGAGCAGGTGCAGACCGACTGGCTGAAGCTCAACAGTGGTGCGGGTTTGGAGCTGTGCTTCGGGGATGTCGATGCAGCCCTGGAATACTGCGAGACCAAAGTCATCCTTGACGGCTGATCCGGGCGCGATGGCCGCGGACGCGCTGCTGCCGCTGGCGGACATGGATATTCTTCGCGGGTTCTCAGCCGATGAAATCGGCAAGCTTGCGCCGTACATTGAAACCAGCAGCTACGATGCCGGCGCCTTCATCATTCGCGAGGGCGATGCGGCCGACCGGCTCTACCTGCTGGCGTCCGGTTCTGCGTCGGTCGATATCGTCTTGGATGATGCAAAGAGCCGTGTGCGGCTGGCCGCCTTCCGTCCCGGCGTGGCGTTTGGTGAGTTTGCCCTGTTCGATGGTGGGCGACGTGTGGCGAACGTCGTGGCCGAAACGGCTGCGGTCTGTTACGTCCTCGATTTCGCTAATCTGGAGCGCCTGGAGGCGACCGAGCCGAAGCTTTATCGGCGGGTTCTGTTCGCGCTTGGTCGACTGCTGACGGACCGGCTGCGCCGCGTGACGGCGGAAGTGCGAGCGTTGACGTGATACTCGTCCGGGGGTTGGCGGTCTTTGCAGCTTTATGTACGGCGTGCGGTGCGGTTGCAGCGGAGGCGCCGGAGATCGGGAAAACCGTTGCCGTCAAAAACAAGGTGACGGTGGAAGCGGATCAGCTCGCGCGGCCCCTGGTCAAGGGCGAGAACGTTCACCAGAACGAGATCGTCATCACGGAGAAGGCGGCGACAGCGGAGATTGAGTTAAAGGACAGTACCAAGCTCGCGGTCGGACCCTCGGCGCGGATCGTGCTCGACAAGTTCGTGTACGAGGACGGTACCCAGCCGGCAGCCGTTTCGATCAACATGGCGAAAGGCGCGTTTCGGTTCATCACGGGAAACAGCCCCAAGCCTGCGTACGAGATCAAGACGCCCACGGTTTCTCTTGCCGTGCGTGGGACCATTTTCGATGTCTATGTCGACGGCGACGGGGAGACGGTCGTTCTGCTCCACGAAGGTGAGGTCGACATGTGCGCGGCGCCGGGGTCGTGCCGGCGGCACAATAGGCCAGGACACGTGGTCCGGGTCGGGATCGACCGCGTGATCGGTGAGCCGCTGCTATGGACGGGCTCGCTGATGAAGGGCCTGGGAGTGGCGACGGTTTTTCCGTTTGTCGGCCGCAAACTCGTCATCGACCCCGTGCGACGGCTGTCACGGGTCGGCTTGTCAACCGGCCGGACAGTGGCGGGCAAAGTGATCAGAGCACCCGGGCGCGCGGCTCGCGGGATTGGACGGACATTGCGGAAGTTCCGGCCGCGGTTCTGACGGACCACGCAGCAGCCTGTTTCAATCACGCATTGGCTTGCGCACGAGACGTGGCAATCGTTTCTTTGTGCGACGCAAGCCATCTTCCCAATTCGGCGAACGCACCGTCCAGGTCTGCAAGCGAGAGGAGTGTGGCGCGCGCGGCTTCACGTTGCTCGCGGACGTCGGGGGATTCGTAGCGCGACGATGTCGCCAGGATGCGCAGCACGGCCGTCAGATCAGATCTCAAGACGGATGCCCGCTGCGTCGCGATTTGCCCGGGCTCAAGCGTTCGGATCGGCAGTGACGAAGGTGTCTGCCGTGCTGGGCCGCGGATGACGCCGGGGCGCAAGACTTCAGCGGTGTGTGCGAAGGCGTAGAGGAGCGACTCCAGTGCGTGATCGAGGGAAAGGCGTGTCGCGTCATAATCGGCAATGAGTTGGTCCGCGACGGCGTTCCACTTTGACAGTGCGGCGGCCGCTTCGGGCCGGATGGCGTTCAGCCCGAACTCGTAGAGTGCCAGACGAGCGAGGCGGCGGGTGATGCGCCGAGCTTTGGCCAAGCGGCGTTCGCGGATACTTTGTGCGGAGGTTTCGATTGCTGCGCGGACAGTTGCGGCGTCGCTTGCAAGAGTGTCGGAAGTGTCACCGGCTTCATCGTTCTCGGCATCTGGATCGGCGGCGGAGACCAGCAGCACCTCGCGGAAAAGGCCGCGTGAGACAGAGGTGAGCCGGCGGAGAACCTGAGCGCAATCGTCGTCGGAATAGAAGCTGTCCTTATGTGTCGCCACAAGCAGAGCGTGCTTGTGGCAGCGGGACGGCACCGTGGACCAGAGGTTGCGATCGCTTTCAGTCCAGGCGCGCGTGGCGACGGTGCACCAGATTGCGATGTCGGCGTCGGCAGTGAAGACGGCGGGCGTTTGCGTTGCCGGAGTGTCGAGCAGTTGGTGGTGCTGAAGCCAAGGCAGGGGCAGCCGAATTTCAACGGCGCGGTAATCGAGATCAGTCAGTGCGTCGTCTTCGCTGCCATCGATGCGGATCTGAATGCCATTGGCGTCGACGCCGAAAAGGGCGGCAGATTCGGCGTAGCTGACGAGAACAGGCACGCCCGTATTGGCGACGACGCTGATCGGGAGCAGGCCCTTGCCGAGTATGAGATCCGTGAGGGAGCTTTTTCCGGAATTGTATTCGCCCAGGATCACGATGCGGAGCGGTCGGCGGAGCATGGACTCGATACGAGAAAGCCCAGCGATGCAAACGGGGATCGCCGGATCATCAACGCGCAGGTTCTGAAGCCGTTCGCGAGCAGCGCGGAGAGCTGCGGCGAAGAGTTGCCATTCGCTGGTCATCTGGGTGGACCTCCTGGCCTGAAGATCTGCTCGACGTCGCGGGCGAGGTATTCGAGATACTGGGTCAATGCTTCGGTATCCTTGAGCCGTTGCGCCTGGGCGGTGATCCGCTCATCGAAGCGCGTCGTGAGGCCGTCCTGCACGCCATCCTCCTGCATCAGGCGATCGAGCCGGCGCTGGAGCGCTTGCTGAATGTTGCGGCAGGCACCGAGCGCCCAACCAATGGTGGTCGTCGCAAAATCGTGGAACGTGCGTGCCGCGGAAGCGGCGAGTTCGTCGGCGACCTGCGAAAACTCGGCCTTTATCAGCGCTTCGATCTTGGCGCCTGCCTGTTCGGCGCTGGCTGAGCGGTTCCAGAAGGCTTGCCAGCGGGAGCGATCGAGATCGAGCACCAGCATGCGGCTCAAGGGAAGGCTGGCGGGGACCGGAATCGAGAGCCCGTGCTGCTGGGGCACGGGAATCTGCGGGGCCGGAACTACGGTCTGCAAAAGCTTGAAGAGTTCGGGAATGAGGCGGGCGTTGAATCCGAGCAGGCGTTCGGACAATTCCTTGAAGCCGTTGCGGAAGGTGTCGGCGAGCGCGCGGCGCAATTCGAAACCCTCGTGGGTCCAGGTGGCCGTCGATGCGCCGCGTGCAAGGCTGTCGGTCAGAACCTTGCGTTCGCGCGCAGCATGGGCGTCCACGAGTTTGAGGAGGGCGGCGCGAAGGCGGGCTTGTTCCTCATCGATCACGCGTACGAAAAGTTCGCCAATTGCTTTGGCAGAAGCATCGATGTTGGAGGACACCGCAACGAGAAGTTCGCGTTCGCGGGCGTGAATGGCGGGGCTGTCGTTATGGATGCCGGCGGTGGTGGCTGACTGCTGGCGGCGGGCGCGATCGGCGAGCAGAAGCTGCAGTTCAGCCTCGGCGGCACGTTCGCAGGCGCGGGACATATCGGCAAAACCGCGGGCGACGAGGCTCAGGGAAAAGGCCGGGCTGGCGATGCCGGTGACGAATTCAAAAGCATCATAAAGTGCAGGCATGCCGGACATGGCATGGAGAGCATGACTGACCCGTGCCTGGGTGTCGGGACGGACAAGGGCCTTGGGGTCAGCGTCGCCCGGTTTCAGGAGGCCGCTGCGAAAGAGATGGGCGGCGGACGGACGCTTTAACGTTTTGGCGACAGCTTGCGGTTCAAAGGCCAGTGCCTGCATGGCCCACCAAGCGCTGCCGGGGACGACGGGGATGCTGGCGCCAGGGAATTCCTCCGCCAGACGTTCGCGAACGAAGCGCAGCACTTGCGGCAATTCGTTTGCGACGTCGGAGAGTTCGTCGATGCGGTTGAGCAGGACGATGACCCGATCTTTGTTGAGGCCGCGCATAAAGCGCAGCAGAGCGACGTCCTGCGCGGAGAGCGGCTGACGGGCGGTGAGCACGATGATGTAGGCATCGGCGGCGCCAAGTGAGCGGCGCGTGATCTCATCGCGAACGAGCGACGGATCGTTGATGCCGGGAGTGTCGGTGACCGTGGTGGGGAAATCGAAGGGGCCACCGGGCAGGTACAAGTCGGCGCTTCGCGTGATTTCCGAGTAGCGGCCGATGTCGTTTCCGTCACCGAATTCTCCGGAGCAGATGTAGCGCTCGAGAAGTCCGGGATGAAGCGACTTGAAGAGGTGCCCGCGGCCGATCAGCTGCTCGAACTCGGGGCCGAGCTTCAGGCGCGCCCGTTCGGCGAGCGCATAGGTTTCCGTTTGAAGGATGCGCGGTTCAAATCCAGGGACGAGGCGTTCCGTCAGTTCGCGAAAGCGGCCCGCTCCGTTTGCGATCTCGCCCCACTCGTTGGCGTCCATGAAGGAAAAGCGGACGGCACCGTCCTGCGGAGTGGCTTGAGCGAAGTGGAGGTTCGTGACGGCTGTCGTCCACGGTGTCACGGCGGTAGGTAGCAAGCGCGGGTGGCGGACGAAGGCATTGATGAACGTGCTCTTGCCGGATTTGATCTGGCCGACGACCGCAATGCGAACCGTCATCCGGGCGATCTTGGCCAGCGCATCGGTGACGAGGGGACGAGATTGCGGCTCGACGAGGCTACTCATGACAGCGCCGCACGACAGGAGCTGCTGGCGTACGTTCTCAAGCCGCGCGCCCAGGAGCTGGCGCGGTGTTTCGGTCGTCCGCTGCATCGGGTCGGCGTTCACGCGTACGTTTTCTTTCGCTGCTCAGCGGCCGCTGGACTGCGGCGGGATCGCTGCATCGGCCATCCCCAGTTCGCGGGCGCGGTCGTACCACACGCGGGCCAGTGCCGGGTCGGTTTCGCGCGCGGCCGGAGGTGTGTCCGGCTTTGCCACAGGGCTCGGATCGTAACTGCGGGCGAGTTCAAGGGCCGCCGCACCGGAGCCCAACTCAGCCGCACGGAGCAGAAGCTCACGCGCGCCGTCGATGTTGCCTTTCTCCAGGAGGAGGGCTGCGCTGCGGACCAATTCCGTGGATGCGTCGCGGCGGTCGTTCATGGGCGAAGCGGGGCCGGGGGGTGTCATTCCGAAGGATTTGACCGCCGAAGGGAGCGTTGCGCGCTCCTCTGCCGACATCAGCACGTAAACGGTGGCGGTGGAGATGAGAGCCGCGATCACGCCTGCGAGTAGTGCCGCTGATTTCGGAGAGACGGTTTGCTGCGGCTTTTCCGCGATGGGCGCGATGCCATCTTCGGGTTCGAGCGCCCCGCGCAGGGTGCCGACATAGTCCCGCTGCTCAGCGTCTTCGTTCGTATTGGCGCCCGCCGATCGCCGGGTATCGAGCCCGTCAAGTCGGCGAAGAAGACGCTTCAACTCGGCCATTTTGATTTCGTCACTCGGTGCCATGGTCGCATTATCCCGTTTCACATGCGCTCGGCGGCGCCTGTTTTGTCGGAGACTTCGATAACCCGCACCGTTTTGCGAATAAGCGGCACATCTCGCCGTTATCCGCTGGTCGTCAGTCGTAACTCAGGCGGCTGAACACGACAACGGTGCATCGCGCGCTTCAATTGGGCAGGTCGGTTAGAAATCAAGCAAATCAAGGTTAAACCGGCTGCGTCAACATTAGCTCGCTTATGAGCGTAACGGGTGGCGAAGAGCTTTATTCCGCGGGGATCTTATCGGTTATGCAAATTCGTTCGGAACGATCGACATGGCGCCTTTGGTCTGCGCGAACGGGCACCGCCCTTGTCGCATCCATCGTGCTGTCAGATGCGGCATGGGCTGCGCCGGACAAAGGCGACACAGCCTTCGTCATGCTGGCGACCGTTCTGGTCTTATTGATGACGGTGCCGGGACTCGCGTTGTTCTACTGCGGGCTGGTGCGCACGAAGAATGTGCTGGCGACGATGATGCAGGTGTTCATGACGGTCGCGGTCGTGTGCCTGATCTGGATGGTCTACGGATACAGTCTGGCGTTTACCGCGGGGAGCGGAACCGGGCCATTCGTCGGAGATCTTTCCAAGGCGTTCCTGATGGGTGTGACGCCGGATAGCACTGCGGCGACGTTCTCCCCTGGGGTGTACATCCCCGAGTTCGCCTACATCTGGTTCCAAATGATGTTTGCTGCGATCACGCCGGCGCTGATCGTCGGGGCCTTCGCAGAGCGGATGCGGTTCGCGGCCGTCATGCTGTTCATGGTGCTGTGGGTGACGTTCGTCTACTGCCCGATTGCGCACATGGTCTGGTACTGGCCGGGGCCGGATGCACTGATCGATGCGGCGCGCAGAATTGAGCTCGCAACTCCAGAGGCGCGGGCGGCGGCGGAGGCCGATCTGCAGCGGCTGATCGAAACGTCGGGCTTAGCGTTCCAATGGGGCGTGCTCGACTTCGCAGGCGGCACGGTGGTGCATGTGAACGCCGGGATCGCAGGGCTCGTGGGGGCAATCCTCACCGGACCGCGATCGGGATATGGGCGGGAACCGATGCCGCCGCATTCGCTGACGCTGAGCATGGTGGGCGCTGCGCTGCTTTGGGTCGGCTGGTTTGGCTTCAACTGCGGGTCCGCCCTGGAGGCGAACGGCACGGCGGCACTGGCCATGGGCAACACGTTCGGGGCCGCGGCTGCCGCGGCGGTCACTTGGACGAGCGTGGAATGGCTGACAAAGGGGAAGCCCACGTCGCTGGGCTTCATCACAGGCATGGTGATCGGTCTCGTCGCGGTGACGCCGGCCTCCGGCTTTGCGGGGCCGATGGGAAGTATTGCGCTCGGGATCGTGGCGGGGTTGACGGGATTTCTCGCGTGCACATGGCTCAAGCGCATCTTCGGATACGACGACAGCCTGGACGTGTTCGGCGTGCACTGTGTCGGCGGCATTCTCGGTGCGCTCGCGACGGGATTGCTGGTGGCGCCGGCGCTGGGCGGCACGGGTGTCGCTGATTATGTGACAAAGCCGGGACAGATCACGGTCGTTTATGATCTGGCTTCACAAATGGCAGCGCAGGTGAAGACAGTCGCGATCACGCTGGTGTGGTCGGGCGCGCTGTCGGCCATCTTTTTCCGGCTCATCGATCTCACGATTGGCTTGAGGCCGATCCGCGAGAAGGAGCGGACCGGGCTCGATCTGACGGATCACGGTGAGCGCGGGTATCATTTCTGACCCGCGCTACCGGTGCTCCGCTTAGGCGATGACATTGCTGGCTTCCACGATGATCGGATCTTCGATCAGGCGTGGTTCCAGCGGATGCTTCGGCAGGATCTGTGGGTTGTGCGAGGGACGCTTCTCGTTGGGACGCAACTTCCAGCGCCAGCCGGACGGGCCGGGAACGGTATCGAGCGCGACGGGATAGATGATGGCTCGGTCGGGTTCCAGGCGAATGCGAAGGAAGTGTTTGTAGTCCTTGATGCCGAGAGCGCCGAAAGCATCGCCCGTGTGCATGTTGAGTAGGGTCGACGTGAGCGTCCAGTAGAGGCCCATGACGAGCCCGCCGATCAGGCCGCCGAGCAGCAGCGTGATGGTGAAGTTCCACGTCACGCGGATGACGTCCGGCCATGGACCGGCAAGGTGGTACTTCAAGACGGTGGAGAGGGGGACGCCAACGCCGCTCGCGATCCAGCTGATGACCAGAAGCGCGACGAGGTGGGCGGTAAAGTGCGCTGTGCCGATCGAGAACTTCGCGATGTTACCGGCGAGGCCAGGCCGCGTTTCTACGTATCTTACAAGGAGTGTCCACAGGCCAAGCAGCAGGAATGCGAACAAGGGACCTTGCTGGCAGGCGGCCAAGAGGGCCGTGGGATTGAGAACTTCTTCCAGCGGACTGTACTGGCTGAAGAAGACGACGAGGTAACGCAGCCGCTCATCGATCGAGAGGTTCGTCATCGCTTCCAGTTCGCGGATTTGGTCACTGAGCTGAACCTTGCGTCCGCCGTCGACTGCCTTGCTGCGCTCGTCAAGGTCGTACCACTGCTTCTTGGCCGGTTCGAGCTTGGCACGGGCGACACTGAGTTGTTCTTCCAGCACCACCATTTCGGTCGTCGGCGGATCGCCGGGTGACAAGGCCGATTGCTGGTCCTTAAGGCGGGTTTCAAGAGAGGCGATTTCCTTTCGCACGCCGTCGAATTCGGAGCGTGCGTGCTGGGCCTGGACGGCGATGTCTTCGGCCAGCTTGGTCATGACCGGCGAGTGGCGCGGATCGGATGATGACCAGACCCAGGCGAATAGGAAGTAGATGATGCCGACAAGAACGGCGAATTTTTTGTTTCGGAACGGCAGCCCAAGGTTTTTCAGACAGAGCAGTCGGCTTTTCCAGCGTGGTGGATAGATCGCATCGGCCCTCAGCTTATAGCTGTCGCTGGAGATGTCTTCCCTGCGAACGGCTTTGGAGCGGCGGCCGCCTCCAGGCCCGGCATCCACGTCGCTAATCGGTTTGTGATCCGTCGCCGCAGACGCTGCGGTCATATTGGCTGCGGCCGTTTCAATCGCGTTGCCTAATCCTGACTGCGAGAGCGGTCTGGGGATAAACGATGGCCGTGACGGGGCGAGCGGCGGTGGCGCGGTCTCTTCGGGATGCAGTGTGAAGTCGGGACCTTGCGGTCCGATGACGTTGCGCTCCATGCGATTGAAATCTTCCGGATCGGCAGGGTCGGAGATGCGCTTGCCGGCGTTTGTCGGTGTGGCCCAATTCAACGAGATGCGCTTTTTCAAACCGTGAGTGGCATGGGCGAAGGCGCCGCCACCTCCGCAGGTGATGAACTGCACGCCGAGCTTGTCGCAGGTGTAGCGGCTGTAGTGATGCCAATCACCCGCGAGAACGGCCAAGATCTTGGCGCCGTTCTTGCGCGCCAGCATGCTGATTTCGTGCAGATTGTCGTAGTTGTGGTGCAGCCAGCTCGGTTCGGCGAGGCAGAGAATGATCTTGTCGCCGGGCTGCGTCTGATCAGCCATCAGGTCGAAGTAGTCGCGCTGGCTGTCGTCGAGGTTGTCCGCCAGCTGGATGTCGGGTCCCCATATCCACCAGTTGTGCGGCAGCTTGATCGCGAAGTAGCTGCGATGTTGATGGCAGCGCCATCCGCCGAGCTGGGCGCCTATCCCTGCGGAAATGCGATCTCGCGCGGAGCAGAAGAGCGCACTGAACGAGGCGAGGCCGTCATACCAGTCGTGGTTGCCGGGAATGGCGAAGAGCTTGCGCTTGGGGGTGTCGGTGGTGAAGGCCCAATCGTAGGGATCGCGCAGGCGGGTTTGATACTCGTCCTTTGTGGCATCCGGATAAACCTGGTCGCCGCCCATGATGAGAAGTTCGCCGGCGGGCAACTCGTCGTCTGTGCCTGCCACTTTCAGTTTTTCTTCGGCCAGCATGTAGGCCATGGCGAAGGTGGGTTCGAAGCCGTCGCCAAGATCGGCGATGTAGTCGACCCACACCGCGCCCGAGGCGTCGGGCTTTAGCCGCTCGGATGGTTTGCCGGTGTCGCTATAGTCGTAGCGTGTCTTGAGTTCGTCTTCGGTGGCTTGATCGGTGGCAGCCTGGATGAGGCGCTGATCAGTGTAGGAGCCGATGGTGGCGGAGAGGACCGAGCGCACGCCGACTTTGGCGAGAAGTTCAGGGTCGAACCAGTCGACCATTTGCGGGAGGTCGCCAGCGCGCAAGCGCTCGATGATTTGCCGACCGCGGCGTGCTTCGGGCGAGTCGTCGTCGTCGCTACCGAACAACTGGAACTGCATGTGATCCCCCGCACCCGATACAACAGCCGCTGCCTCTAGGGGCGGCGTGCCGGTCGGGACTTTACGCGGCGGGATGGGCGGAGGGTATCCGGGCCGGGCTCAATTCAGTGCGAACATGGCGGAAGGGTCCATTTTGTGTCTCCCGAGCCACGCGACGCTGGCAGGTCCACTGATTTTGTCAGGAGCACATCCGTTCGCTAGGCTTGTGAACGAGGCTTCTTTTTTGGGCCGGCCTTACTATGGCTCGGGCCTGTGTTGTTCTGTGGGGTGCCCGCAGGCTTGTGCCCCTTAGGTGCAGGGCCGGCATGGCGTTGGCGTGGTGCCCAGCCGTCGGCTTTCGATTTGCCCTTGTCGCGCCAGCGGGGTTTATCCGCCTTGGGCTTGAACGGCGGACGGGCCGCAGCCGGTGCGGGCTCGCGGACGGGTGGCGCTGTTTCGCGCGCGGGAGCACTATTGGCCGGTGTTGGACCGGCGCCACCCTCTGCCGTGCCTGAAGGGCTTGCGCTCGACTCTGCGTTGTCGCGGACGATGTGGCCTTCCTTCTTTTTGGCCGTACGGACAGCGTGATCGAAGGTGTCGGCGAACTCGGCGGCAATCTGGAAACGGGTGTTGCGGTCCTCAATGCGGATGACGCCAATCTCTGCCTTCGTGACGCCACCGGAACGGCAGATTAGCGGCAGCAGCCAACGCGGATCGGCATTGCGTTCGCGGCCGATATTGATGCGGAACCAAACCATCTCGCGGCCATCATCGTGGCGCGGGCGCGTGCGGCGCGGGGCATCGGATGAGAAGCTTGAACTGTTCTCCGTCTGCGTGCGCGGGGACGTCGGTGCAGAGCGCTCGCCGTATTTTGAGGGCCTGCGTTCGCGATCTGGACGCGGGGCGAAATCATCGCGGCGTGGCCGTCGCTCGCTCGCGTCGCGGCGCGGCGGACCCGTGTCTGGGATCAGATCTTCAGGTGCCGGCAAGCCGGCGTCGTGCATGCGCACGAGTGCCAGCGCAATCTCGTCTGCCGTGCGGCCGGCTTGTAGCGCGGTCACCCGCTGCAATTCATCTTCCGTCGGCGCAGTGGTGAAGCTGGGGTCGGCTAAAAACCGTTCTTGATCGCGGGCGCGGATTTCGTCGGGCGAGGGCGCATCGGCCCATGTCACCTTGAGACGCGCGCCGCCGATCAAGACTTCTGCCTTGCGCCGCCTGTTGTAAGGCACGATGAGCACGCACTTGCCCTTGCGGCCGGCGCGACCGGTCCGGCCGGAGCGGTGCAACAGGGTCTCGCTGTCGTTGGGAAGATCGGCATGGATGACGAGCGCGAGGTCGGGCAAATCCAATCCGCGGGCAGCAACGTCGGTTGCGACAAGAACCCGCGAGCGGCCATCACGTAGGGATTGGAGGGCTTGCGTGCGCTCGTTCTGGGTGAGTTCGCCGGAGAGTGCTACGGCGGAGAAGCCGCGCTCGGCAAGGCGCGCGCTGTATCGGTTCACGGCTTCGCGGGTTGAACAGAACACCAGAGCGGCGCGCGCATCATGCAGGCGCAGAACGTTGACGACGGCGTGTTCGACATCCTGGGGCGACACCCGATGGGCGATGTAGTCAATGTCGACGTGCTGCTGATCGCGGCGCACGGTTTCGATACGCAGGGCATCTTTCTGGTAGCGGACGGCGAGGTTTTCGATCTCGCGCGGCAGCGTAGCGGAAAAAAGAAGCGTGCGGCGCTCGGCAGGGGTCGCGTCGAGGATGAATTCCAAGTCTTCGCGGAAACCCAGATCGAGCATCTCGTCAGCTTCGTCGAGAATGGCGGCTTTGAGTTCGCCGAGTTTGAGCCGACCGCGTTCGAGGTGGTCACGCAGACGGCCGGGTGTGCCGACAACGATGTGTGCCCCGGCGTGAAGCTGTCGGGCTTCGGCACGCGCATCCATGCCGCCGACACAGGTGACGACGCGGGCGCCCGTGCTTTCGTAGAGCCATGTGAGTTCGCGGCAGACCTGCATGGCGAGTTCACGTGTCGGGGCAATGACGAGTGCCAGCGGAGATGCTGCGTGCCCGAGCGTTTCGTTTTCTCCAAGGAGCGTCGAGCCGAGGGCGAGCCCAAAAGCGACCGTCTTGCCCGATCCCGTTTGAGCGGAGACCAGCAGATCACGGTTCGAGGCGTTTGCGTTCAAGACCTCGAGCTGTACGGCGGTGGGGACCGTATAGCCGCGCGCCGCAAGGGCACGCGCCAGCGGGGCGTTGGTCGTGGGGAAGGTCATGGCGGAGGGATACTCGGATATGGGGCCTAGGTGGCAAACTGTCGGTCAATCTAGGACAGGTGGCGCGGCCGGAATTCGGATTGCTGCTGTTTAGCTGGTCTTGGGGTGGCTCACCAGATCCTAAGTCGTCACGGGCGCCGGACGAGGGCAGGCGGGCGATGGCCAGAGCTGCTAATTTGTTCGTTAATCAAAGGCGTTAAGACTCTGTTTAGTTCTGTTCGGCTCCGGCAAGACGACTGACATCGATGCGTTCGTCACTCGGTTTGGAGCGTCTTCTCAAGGACCGAGTGATAGACGGCCAGGTAATGCGAGAGCTGGTCCCAAAGACCTTGATTGAGCGACAAGACGTCCTTGTAGCGTGTCAGGGCCGAGGCCGGTGCGGTCGTGAGCGCAAGATACAACTCTGCGGTCAGGCGCGGCAGGGAGTGCTGATCCACGATATGCTGATCGTGCAGCTTCTCGGACAAATCAGTCGCCAGCTTCCAGGCGAGAACGGAACAGTAGGCCGATGCATCGGGGTGATCGCCGGGGCCTTTACCCGCATTGAAAACGAGCTGTGTTTCGGACAATCCGGGCGGCTGGGGGAGACCAGGAGCTGTCGGTGTGTCTCCTTTTTCCAGTAGTTCGGACAGAGGAACCTTGAACAGTTCGGCGAGCCGAGCGAGGACCTTATACGGTGGTGTCGTTTCATCGCGCTCATAGCGGTAGTAGGTGTTTGGCGTGACACCGAGTTCTTCCGCGACCGTCCGTGCTTTGTAGAACCCTGCCTTTAAGCGCGCCGTGCGCAGCCGTTGTATGGAAAAAACACCGGTCGAGCACAGGGTTTCCCATTATCTTGCGACTGGGTTCAACTACGACATCGAAATCGATTAATTGAACGATCTGGCTTTCGCAGATCGTCGCAATGTTCCTCGCATGGCGGCGGCGAGCGCCTGCCAAACCCAGCACGCTGCAGTTCAGCAGCATGCGTTTCAGTCCGCACGGTGGCGTGGGGGCTGGACGTCTGCCCAGTGAGGCTCGAGCAGGGTGCTCAATCCATTCTTTCGTATTTCTCGCTCGAGTTCGCGCCCTCGTTTTGCGAAGGCGCGACGATCGCGCCTTTCCAATAGCCACTTTCGCAGCCCGAGACGGCCACGCGTATACGTTTGGATTGTCTGGATTAGCCGGTTGGCCGTTCGAATTCGCATGAGACACCACAGCTCTTGGGCCATCTCGAAATGGCCGTTCAGCTCACATGCCAGCGCTACCCTGGCCTAACGTGTGGTGTCATACCTCACCGCCGCATGGGCGGTGCACGTTACCTTGCGGGAAGTTTAACGCTGAAAGCTGTAACAGTGGGTTAATCCGGGTGCATGGTCAGCCTTCGGTTGGATTCGTGCAAGCTTGCGCCGCTATTTTTGTCCCAGTTTTTTCCGGACTTGGACGCAATGGACGCTCGCTTTCTTGACCGAATAAAGACGTTCGAAGGCTTCACCCGCGAGGCAAAGTGGGACTATGCCCAGTATTCAAATGGCTATGGAACAAAGGCCGCTTACAAAGGCGAGGTGATTGACCAAGCTGAGGCCGATCGGCGTTTCCGGGAGGAATTGGATAAAGCAGGCGAATTAGTCGACAGGTTTTCACCGGGACTTGATTCTGGTAGTCGCGCGGCCCTGGTCTCACTGACCTTCAACGCTGGGACGAAGTGGATGCAGAGCGGCCTCGGGGAAGCCGTAAAGAACGGCGCGTTGAGCGACGCCAAACAGATTTTTCTGCAGTACACGAAAGCAGGCGGCGTGGATCTGCCCGGACTGAAAAGCCGCCGACTAGAGGAGGCTGCGTGGTTTCAGGCCGATAGCACGGGGCCGAAGGTCGTCAAAGCCGACGATGTGGCCGCAGCTTTGGTGCCAGAAAGCTCTCAACCGGATGTGAGGTTCCAGGCCGATCGCATGAGCCCGAAGGTCGTTGATGCAAGCGATGGGATCGCAGCGCTTGTGCCAGAAAGCTCACAACCGCCCGCGCCCGAAACTGCGGTCATCGAAGCGCCTAGCCCGCGCGGCCGTGAGAGCTCCCCGTCGGCACATGCTGCCTACGAACTCTTCGAGCAACTCCAAATGGACCGAATCCGACTTCTTGTCCTTTCCCGACGTGAGGAAAGCGACGCGCCGAAGTTCGGAATTTGATCACCGCCAGATCGCGCAAGGTGGAGGCCGCCGGTGCCAGCGCCTGGCCTCATCGTTAACGGTAGCTTGCCGATATTGAAGCGCAGGCGGTGACCGAGATCTTACCCGCGACGACGAAGTCAGGCGCCGCGATTGCTGCTGTCACACGCCTGAAACAGAACTTCGGCTATGTCCCGCCCACATGAGCGAGACAAGCGAATCGAGGCGCGCCGTGACAGACGCCCGGGCAGAGATGAGCTATCGGACAATTTTCATCTCCGACGTTCACCTGGGCACCCGTTCCGCCCAAGCCCCAGCCCTACTCGACTTCCTCAAGCGCGCTGATGCCGACACCTACTATCTCGTCGGCGACATCATCGATTTCTGGAAAGTCCGCCGCGGTCCCGTTTGGTTGCAGTCTCACAACGACGTCATCCAGAAACTCTTGCGCAAGTCCCGCAAAGGCGCACGCGTTGTCTACATCCCGGGCAATCACGACGAAGCGCTCCGCGACTACTGCGGCCTGAACTTCGGCAGCGTCGAGGTGCGCCGCGATGCGATGTTCGAAACCGCCGCCGGAAAAAAATACATCGTCATGCATGGCGATGAATTCGACGTGGTCGTGCGGTATGCGAGATGGTTGGCGTTTCTCGGCGATCGCTCTTACGAATTGGCGCTGTGGACCAACCGCCCCCTCAATTGGATCCGCCACAAGCTGGGGCTCGGGTACTGGTCGCTCTCCAACTACCTGAAGGGTCGCGTCAAGACCGCCGTGAATTTCATCGGTGAATTCGAGAGCGCGTTGTCCGATGTTGCCCGTCGTCATGAGGCTGACGGCATCATCTGCGGTCACATTCATCATGCCGCCGACCGTATGATTGATGGGGTCCACTACATGAACTGTGGCGACTGGGTCGAGAGTGCCACGGCGATTGTTGAAACACACTCCGGCGAACTCAAGGTCCTGCATTGGGGCATCGCCAGGCAGTCAAGCGACGCCTCGGCGTCCGACGACGACACCGACCTTGCGGCGGCCGCTTGAATGAAAATCCTGGTCGCAACCGACGCTTGGTTCCCTCAGGTCAACGGCGTTCTGGCGACCTACCAACGTCTTGCTGACGAGCTTCCAAAACTGGGATGCGACCTTACGTTTTTAACGCCCGAGCGGTTCGACACGATCGCAATGCCCGGCTACCGCGAAATTCGCCTTGCCGTTCCGAACCGAAACATAGCCGAAGCTGAGATCAATGCGGAGGCGCCGGACCATATACATATCGCCACCGAAGGGCCGGTTGGCTGGATGGCCCGCAACTATTGTCTGCGCCGCGGCGTTTGTTTCACCACCAGCTTTCATACCCGCTTCCCCGAGTATGGATCGCAGCATCTGGGCGTTCCAAAAGGCATTGTCTATGCCGGGTTGAAGCGCTTCCATAACGCGGGTGCCGGGCTGATGGTGGCAACTCCATCTCTTCAGCGCGACCTCGCGGGGCGCGGCTTTCGCAACGTTTTGCCGTGGACGAGAGGTGTCGATACGACGCTTTTTTACCCGCGTGCCGATCGGCTATTCGGCAATGATGGTCCCGTTTTTCTCTACGTCGGACGGGTTTCGATTGAGAAGAACGTCGAGGCTTTCCTGTCCGCGGATCTTCCCGGAATCAAAGTTGTCGTTGGTGACGGGCCGCAACTCGCCACGCTGGCCGAAAGATTTCCACGCGTTTGCTTCGCGGGCCGCCGCGTCGGTGAGGATCTCGCGCGCCACTTCGCTTCCGCCGACGTCTTTGTCTTTCCGAGCCGGACCGACACATTCGGATTGGTGATCCTGGAAGCCATGGCGTCGGGGATCCCCGTGGCGGCTTACCCGGTCACTGGGCCCGTCGATATCATTGAAGACGGTATCAGCGGCGTTCTGGATCAGGATTTGGCGACCGCTGCACGCCGCGCGCTCAGTCTCGATCGCGTGCAAGTCCGTCGCCGTGCGCTCGATTTCACCTGGCATCGCACCGCTGAAGTGTTCCTGGACAACATTCGCCACGCGCGCGCTGTGAATGTTCGATTGCCCGCTCATGCCACTGCAACGCTGCCCCACACGCATACCTGCGGCGCTGCCGCCAACCGGAGACCATAACGATGGACCGAGCCGAAACGGCCGATCAGATGGACATCTCGCGCCGCCGCAGTGGCGCGCTCATCGGCGCTGCGGTGCAACGCAGCAGTCTTTTCTCGGTTGCTGGTCTCAACGAGCGGGCCTTCACGTTCGCCTTTTCGAATTTGGTTTATCCTCAGATTTGGGAAGACCCAGTTGTCGACCTTGAGGCTCTACAGATCGAAGCTGGGCAGCGCGTCATCACCATTGCCTCAGGTAGCTGCAATGCGCTTTCGTATCTCACCGCGGACCCTGGCGAAATCATCGCTGTGGATCTCAACTCGTCGCACGCGGCGCTCAATCGCCTCAAATGTGCCGGCGCGCGTTACCTTCCCGACTACGATGCATTCTTCTCTTTCTTCGGTGCAGCCGACCGCAAAGCCAATATCGCCCTATACGATCGCTACGTCAGGGACCGGCTCGATGCCGAAACGCGCGCGTTCTGGAGCGGCCGTGATCTGACCGGTCGCCGCCGGATCGAGCGCTTTTCCCGCGGTTTCTACCGCTTCGGTCTGCTCGGTCGCTTCATTTCCGCCGGCCATCGCGCCGCCAAACTCCTCGGTCGCGATCCGGGAGCCATCATGCAGGCCCGTACCATTGAAGAACAGCGCGCCATATATGATCGCGAATTGAAGCCGCTGTTTGAAAGGCGGCTCGTCCGGGCCATTCTCAATCAACGGTCGTCGCTTTTCGGCCTTGGCATCCCTCCTGCGCAGTACGACGCTCTCGCCGGTGGGCGCCCGATGCACGAAGTTGTCGAAGAGCGTCTCCGCCGCCTCGCCTGCGATTTCGACCTTCAGCAGAATTACTTCGCCTGGCAGGCCTTTGCCCGGTGCTACGCGCCGAATGGCGACGGCCCGCTGCCGCCGTATTTGAAGCGCGAAAGCTATGAACAAATCCGCGATCGCGCGCACCGCATCAGCATGCGCAATATCGCTTACACCGATCAGTTGCGGGCACTGCCGACTGCCCACCTGGACCGTTATGTTTTGCTCGACGCGCAGGATTGGATGAACGATGCCGCGCTCACTGACCTCTGGACCGAAATGACGCGCACGGCCCGCCCCGGCGCTCGCGCGATCTTTCGTACCGCTGGTGAAGACACAATACTTCCTGGTCGCGTTCCAGATGCTGTCCTCAATCGGTGGACGTACGAAGAGGCGGCGTCGAAAGAGTGGACCACACGTGACCGCTCCGCGATCTATGGCGGCTTTCATCTTTATGTTCTCAAGGGTGAGGGCGCATGACGACGACACACCTCTCTGATGCCGAACGCATGGATCGGCACTACCGATATCAGCGCTTCATCTATGATCTGACGCGGACCCACTACCTGATTGGCCGAAAACATCTGATTGCAGATCTGTCGCCCCCACCGGGTGGTACGGTCTTGGAAATCGGCTGCGGCACGGCCTGGAATCTCATCCGCGTTGCTCAGCGCTATCCTCACGCGCGTATTTATGGCGTCGATGTTTCCAATGCGATGCTCGATACCGCGCGTGCTGCTATCAAGCGACAGGGTCTCGCGGGCCGTATCGTCGTAGCCCAGGCCGATGCCACGAATTTTTCGGCTGCCGAGGTCTTTGGAATCCCTACGTTTGATCGCGTGTTCTTTTCTTACGCTTTGTCGATGATCCCGGGCTGGTGCGATGCACTCGACGTGGGCGCTTCGCAGGTCTCCCCAGGCGGCAGCTTGCATATCGTCGACTTCGGACAGTGCGAGCGTCTGCCTGGATCCTTCAAGTCTGCATTGTTTGCGTTCCTGGATCACTACACCGTCACGCCACGCGCGGACCTCGAGCAGATCTGCCGGCAGATGTGTAACAAGCACGGGCTATCGCTGTCGTTCCAGCGTCTGCACCGCGGCTACACGGATTACGCAGTTCTGACGCGGTCAAGTCTCAGCATGTGACGACATCCGAGGATCACCCACAGCAGGATGCTACAGTTATGGAAGCACTCGCATTGATTGCGCTGATCTTTGCATCTGTCGCGACCCTGCTTCATCTCGTCAGCACGGCCGTGAGCCTCGTGCGCCTGCGTAAGAGCCGCCGCAGCAACTCGGCTACAATCCCGGCGGGAGAACGGGTCACCATCATCCGGCCCGTTTGCGGCGTCGATCCGTTCGAGCGGTTGACGCTGTGCTCCACATTCAAGCTCGATTACGGCGACTATGACATCATTTTCTGTAGCGCTAGCGAGCAAGATCCCGTCGTTCCGCTCGTCCGCGCTTTGATGTCCGAGCATCCGCATGTCCGCGCACAATTGCTCATCGGCGACGATCGATCCACGCCGAACCCCAAACTCAACAACCTGATGAAAGGCTGGCGCGCAGCCACGGCACCGTGGATCGTCATGGCCGACAGCAATGTTTTGATGCCGGTAAGTTACATCGACGATCTGTTCCACGCTTGGAAGTCCGGCACCGGCCTTGTGTGTTCACCCCCCGTCGGGAGCCATGCGCAGGGGTTCTGGGCCGAATTGGAATGTGCGTTTCTCAATACGTATCAAGCGCGCTGGCAACTCTCGGCCGATGCCGTCGGCTTCGGCTTCGCCCAAGGAAAATCCATGCTGTGGCTTCGGCAGGATCTCGAGCAGGCAGGGGGCATTCGCGCGTTGGCGCTTGAAATCGCCGAGGACGCAGCCGCCACAAAAATCGTGAGGGGACGCGGTCAGATCGTGCGCCTCGTGGATCGCCCGTTTCCTCAGCCGATTGGCAAGAGGTCTGCGCGTCAGGTATGGGACAGACAGGTGCGGTGGGCGCGTCTCCGGCGGGCGACGTTCGTGCCGTATTATCTATTGGAACTCCTGACAGGCAGCCTGCTGCCCATCGTTGCGGGCGTGTATGCAGCCGCCAGTCTTGGCGCAGATCCATTCCTCACAGGTGCCGTCCTCGTTGTGATTTGGTTCGGTGCCGAAGCTGTTTTGGCGCGCGCCGGTGGCTGGCATATCAGCGCTTGGTCGCCCGCTGCTTGGCTCGTGCGCGATCTTGCTCTTCCAATCCTCTGGCTCCAGGGCTTTGCAGGCAACCGCTTCACCTGGCGAGGCACCGACATGACTGTCGCCGATACCCCTGCAGTGTCGCAATCGTAGATGCACTCGGAGTTGCGCCGAAGACTGCTCGGCGAAAACGACAGGAAATCCTGAGCGGCGAGCGCGCGCCCGTACTGCATCAAGCAGATTTGGCGATCGTCGCCTCAACGCGAGAACCATCACCGAACGTGATGCTGCTATGGCGAACACCGTGATGCGAGGATGTCGCGGGTGCCGAGCCAATCTCATTGGGCGCTGGCGCGTAAACGGAATGGCTCCGTTTGCTAAAGGTTTTACCGATGCCCCACTCACCGTCTGATTTGAAGAGCGACGTCTACCGCATTCTGGCCTGGTCGGTTTGCCTGCCGGTGCTCGTCGTCTGGCCGTTCCTTTCGGCGATGCCCGCCTTGAGCCTCTTAGGCAGCGGCCTCAGCTCGCCGATGAGTTTGCGCTATGTCATGCTCCTGCTTACGGGGTTTTGGCCGATTGCCACGACATATGCCGCTTATCGCTACGTTCGTAACGACAGGTTTACTGACGTGCGCCGCACAAGCAGCAAGCGGGGGCTTTTGCTCGGCGCTTATGCGATGGTCTGGACGGGATCGTATCTCGCGATAACTCTGATGAATTCATAGGGTGATCAACCCAAAGGTGACGCTCGCAAGCTGGAAGACTTTGCCAGGACCTTTCCAATGGTGCTCTCAATCACGTCCGTAACAGCATTGCTGCTTTCGTCGCTGCTGTTCGGCGGAATGGTTCTGTTCTCGTTTGGCTTTGCGGTGTTCGTGCTGAAGCATCTGCCGACGGATGTTGCGCGGTCTCTCATCCGCAAGGCGTTTCCGATCTACTATCTTCTCGTGGCTGGGGTTGCAGTATTGGCCGGGCTCGCCGCATTGCCATCCGATCCGGTATCAGCGGCCATTCTTCTCACGATCGCCGTCACAACGATCGCTGCCCGACAAGGCCTCATGCTCAGCATCAATGCTGCGACGGATCGAGGAGACCGGCGCGCGTTTGCAATGCTGCATGGATTTTCTGTCCTGCTCCAGATCGGGCAGATTGTTGCGGCAGCGATCGTGCTGGTTCGTTTCTAGAAGTTTCCGCGGATCAAATGACGAGACGGTGTACTTCTCGTCAAAAGTGCACGACGGTGAGACGCGGGGGACATGGCCCGGGAAAACTGCCTCGTCGTCGGAAGAAGCAGCGACTGAGCCAAGATCATCCCAAATTTATCTGGATGGCGCCCCGTAGGGGACGGGAGGCTTTCGTCCCATAACCCATTGATATATCGATATTTAATTCGACTGCTACTGCTTCGGAAAGTAGCAGTTTTTCGTGGCAGAATCCAAGGCTGAATTCCGCATGGGACCCGCGAGGGCGTGCCCACGAGTGAGCTTCACGAGAGCCGGTCGGGTTCGCCGTTGTTGCGACGGACAGACCGGCCGACGGGGCGGTAATGTCAGCTTTCAGGAGCAGACCGGTCCTGAAGCGAGATGAGGTATGAGTGGCGGTTTTGACCCAAGCGGACACAGGACCTACTAACCGGACCTGCTCGACTTACTCGCGAGGCCTTGCGGGGCATGATGTCGAGAGGCATCAGCTCAACTCACGGCAGCTCAACCTTTTCCGTGTACGTGCCGCCCTGCAGCGTGTCCGTCAACTCGTCAAGCGCGTATGTCCCGCTCCCGCGGACGCCATCAAGTTTGCCGGTGCCGCCGGTGATCATGAATCGGCCGCGCTCCTTGATGTGCGTTCCCTCCTCCCAGGTGTGAAATCTCTGGTCTCCGCTCTTGAAGGTATGGGTGCACGTGCCGCTGGCCTTGTAGCTGTTGTCCGGCATGTATTCGAAATTACCGACGCACTCCTGGGTGGCCTTCTCCGCTGCGACATCGCTGGGGATGAAGACGCAGCGGCCGGCGTAGTCGATGAACTTGTGGCCCTTCTCGGGCTCCTTGACGTCCCATTTGTCGCTAACGCAGGCAATGGCTCCCGCTCCCTCGACGATCTTTCCGGCGTGCGCAATTGGACCGCCAAGCGCCAACGCGGCGGGCAGGGCCAGTGATAGCGTTTGGAATTTCATCGGGATGACCTCGCTGCAATGAATGGCACGAAAACTCTGAGCCTTGCGGGATGGCGCGACAAACGGTATTTCTTCCGCAATGAGTTGCAGAAAGCTCATCTCATGAATTGAGTGCGGTCATGGCCTTCCCCTCGCTCAATGCCATCCGCGCCTTTGAAGCTGCGGCACGGCTTTTAAGCTTCAAGGATGCGGCCGAGGAGCTCAAGCTCAGCGCGTCTGCCGTGAGCCGGCACATTCGCTCTCTCGAGCGTTCTCTAGGCGTGGAGTTGTTCGAGCGCGGCTTCCGCCATGTGCAGTTGACCGAGAAGGCTTTGCCCTACGCGAGGCGACTTTCCGAAGCCTTCCGGATCATCCAGGATTCAACGGAGCTGGTGAGCAGCGAGGGGCCAGCGCGGCGGCGGAAGCAGCGAAGAGTGTCGCTTTCCGTCAACTTGTCTTTTATGAATTTTTGGCTCGCAGATCGGCTGCCCCGCTTTCGCAGCCTCTATCCCGAATGCGAGCTCGAGATCTCGATCCACGATGATGCCGGCAAGGGCGGCAATCCCAAAGCCGATCTTCGCATCCTGTTCCTTCCTGACGACTTCGATAATCCCTCCGTCACCAATCTAATTTCGTTATTCCTCTTTCCGGTCTGCGCGCCGTCGCTCGTCACGGGGCCCAATGCTCTCCGCAAGCCGGCTGATCTCGCCAGGCATCGCCTTCTGCACGAGGTCAACACGCCGGACTGGCCGGAGTGGATCGAGGGCGCGGGGGGTCAAAGGTATCGACGCCACGAGCGGTCCGATCTTCCACGATCCAACTCTCTCAATTCGCGAGGCGCTGAATGGCGGGGGCGTGGCTCTGGCCGACAGCATCATGGGCGAAGACCTGCTTGCCCGTGGACTACTGGTCTCACCGTTCCCGATCAGGCTGCAAATTCCGTATTGCTATGCCTTGTCGCAGCGATCCGGTGCGCCGGCGGTTCTAAGCGTCAAGCAGTTCCGGCAGTGGCTCGTCTCGGAAATCGAGCTCCACAAAAGGGCGATGAAGCTAGTCTAGTGGATCGCCTTATCTACATCGATCAGGCGTCTCCTTCTTGGCCCTGAGCTGACTCCTGTTCCAGGCTACTCGATGTTGGCAACGGAGTGACGAGCGGTCATGAGCGGTGATCACGACCGCTGCTGAAGGGAAACCTGACCTGCCGAGCGCGGCTGCCGAAGCTCACTTTTGACCCACTTCAGCCATTGTGCCGGTGCGCAACACATGCGTGGCATTGCATGCAGACTGACTTTGCAACCATGCGTGCGCCACAATATCTGCCCACGGGGCCTACACAGAGCCGGTAGGTCCGCTAGAACTACCAGACTGCTTCCGTTCTTGTTTTCACTGAGGGCCATGAGGGCGCATCGCCAGCGCAGCAGCAGCGGGTCCGAAGATTGTCCGGTCTTGATCGGACATGCTCTCCTCACCACCAAGTAGTCTTAAATCCTCCCGCCACCGTAGCCAGACCACATTGCGCCAGCTCAAAGACGGATGGCCGCTAGCGTGGCCTATGACCCATATGAATTTGACCTTGCGAATACTGTCGACGCTTGCGCTGATCGTTGTGGCCACATCTTCATTGCAGGCGCAAGAGCCAGTCGACACGCCGGGCGTGGGGGCTACCGCTTCTGCCGCGGTCGATGTTCATATATTCTGGACGGCGACCTGTCCGCATTGCGCCAATGCGCGCCGATTCCTCGAGCGGGTCGTGCCGGCCATTCCCGGGGCGCGCCTGCGCTCCCTCGAACTCGATGGCGATGGCCGCAGGGAGGCCGCATTCATCGCGCTGTCGAAGCGCTTCAAGAACGAGCCCCCGGCCGTGCCGATGATCATCGTCGGCGACGAGGCGTTCGTCGGCTACCGCGACGACGCCACGACGGGAGCCGAGATCGAGCGCCGGATCAGGGCTTGCCTCGCCGCGCCCTGCACCGATGTCGCCGGGCCGATCCTGGCGCAAGCCGGTCTGATCGCGCCGGACACGCAAGGCGTGAGCCGATCAGCGAGGCCCCCGCATCAGGCGGCCCGAGCTGCCCTCGACGATCTCGATTCCCGGCATTGGCAGCATCGAAACCCGCGCGCTGTCGCTGCCGATGCTGACCATCGTGCTCGGCGCCGTCGACGGTTTCAATCCATGCGCCATGTGGGTGCTGGTGTTCCTGATCGGCCTGCTGGTCGGACTGAATGATCGCGTCCGGATGTGGAGCTACGGCGCGGCGTTCCTGCTGACGTCGGGTGTCGTCTACTTCGTGTTCATGGCCGCGTGGCTCAATCTGTTCCTGTTCCTCGGCTCGCTCGCCTGGATCCGGGCGGCCGTCGGCGTGTTCGCTCTGGGAGCTGGCGCCTACTACCTGCGCGAGTTCGTGCGCAACCCGAATGCCGCCTGTGCGGTGACGACACCGGGCGAGAGGCAGCGCGTGATGGACCGGCTGAAGAGCGCGGTATCCGAGCGCTCGTTTGTCATGGCGATTCTCGGCATCATGGCGCTGGCCGTCGCCGTCAACATGATCGAGCTGCTGTGCTCGGCAGGCATTCCGGCCGTCTACACGCAGGTGCTGGCGCTCAGCGATCTCACACCGCTCGGCTACTACGCCCACCTGGCG
Organism: uncultured Alphaproteobacteria bacterium; assembly: GCA_963778225.1. Lineage (GTDB taxonomy): Bacteria > Pseudomonadota > Alphaproteobacteria > Rhizobiales > Hyphomicrobiaceae > JAGVSR01. The sequence goes on along the minus strand of CAVZTR010000006.1, from coordinate 7,627 downwards.
CTCTATATCGCCGTGTTCATGCTCGACGACGCGGTGATCTTCGTTGCTGCCATGCTGACGCTGCAGGCGACGGGGCTCGCGGCGTCCTACTCGCGCTGGTCACATCTCATCGGCGGCGCCGTGCTGCTCGGCATCGGGCTGCTGCTCATCTTCAGGCCCGAGTGGCTCGCCATGGCGTGAGTGCTGACCGTCCCCGCTGCGGTGCAAGTGCAGCGATTTCGGAGCGGTCCGCTTCGTCCAGTTGCGGAAGCTTTCAACAGAACTTTGCTGGGCCGTCCTGCAGCAGCTCAGGGTCACGGGCGGGCCTGAGCGCCCTTCAGATGACTCCCGGACTACCTCCGTTACCGACCGTTTGGGCTCCTACTCGGATGTGTCGACGTGATAGTCCCGAGACCGACCGTCATCCCGCATTGCAGCCAAACGTCGGTCAGGACCACATGCAGATATCGATGATCCAAGCTCGACGAAGGTGGTAAGCGGCTCCCAAATTCAGTGGCTGACGTCAAGCCTCGAAAGATCAGTGTCGCTGCAAGCGCCGCCGCTAACGTCTGGTTTCCGGGGCATGGCGTCGAAGAAATCGAACTCCTCGAAATGCCGATGGTGCCATCAACCTAATGCAGAGGGATTGAACGGTTTGCCGCCCCTTACCCGATGATGATTATATTCGCTACTAACCCAGAGGCTGGACCTGCACACGAAGGGCGATCACCTCAACTAAGCTTCAGACTGCAACGTTTGGCGCTAAGGATATCGATCTCCATGCCCTCTACCATCCGAAAAAAATGGGGAGAGCGTGAGCTCTCCCCAGTGAATTCCGCGATTGGGATCGCTGGTGATTATTCGCCGCCAAAGTTAAAACGGTAGTCGAGTGACAGCCGCACAGACTGGATATCGGGGCTCAATTCGGCACTGACGAAGTCGTTGGCCGTGAATGGACCGAAGGTCACGCCCGGCAGCAGATTGATATCGTCACCATTGGCGAAGAGATATCGGTACTCGCCTTTCAAAGAAAGGCTGTCCGAAAGCTTCATTTCGATGCCGGAACCGATGAATACCCCACCAAACGACCCGTTGTCGGCTAACACGAACGAACCCACCGGACCACCGCCCAACGAACCTTGGATCACCGTATCGCTCAGCGACAGGCGCGAATAGCCCACCGAAGTGAACAACAGGGTAGACGGTGTCAGGAGGTAGCCAGCACGTGCACCGATCGACCATTCGTCCTCGATCTCGTAGCTTAGGCTACCCGAGACTAGACCGGCGACATTCAAGCCGATTTCTAATTCGTTGCTGTGGCGCGTGTAGTCGACGAACGCACCAAACACAAATTTATCGTCATACTGTCGATCGACTCCGACCCCCACGGTGAACCCCGCGCCCTGACTGCCCAGAGCATCCAACCCGAGCGCTGCATCAACACCGAACCCGGCCAACGCCGGACCCGGCGTCAGAAGTCCTGGTTCGTTGTTGCCAAATGTGGAGCCGCCGCCGGCACCGATATAAAACTGGGACCACGATCCAAACGACGTCGCCTCTGCCACCGGCTCATCCACGCCCGTTGCCCCAAGACCGAAACGGTACGTAAGCGCTACGCGCGCGGTCTGAATATCCGGATCAAGTTTGGTCGTAACGACATTGTTCACAAATCCAGCAAACGGCGTTCCCGGCAACAACGTGATGGTCTCGTCATCGAAGTCCGTGTATCGGTATTCACCCTTGATCGATATCGACTTCGTTAGTTTAACTTCAGCACCGCCGCCGATGAAGTAGCCGTCGAAATCCCCGACACTCGCGAGTGTCAAACCACCGAAGCCGCCTAGACCTGAAGCGCTCAAAGTGAGATCGCTGATATCGGCACGGGAGTAACCCGCTGAGAAGAACAGCAGCGTCGATGGGGTCGCCAAATAGCCAAGCCGTCCTCCAACCGACCAGACATCTTCCACTTCGATATCTGCCTGAGCGGAGATTCCGACGGGCGGACCGATCTGAAGATTGAGGACGTCCGATTCGATGTTGGCCCAATCGTAGTCGAAGAATGCACCCACAACGAATTTGCTGTTGACCTGATAGTCCGCGCCCACGCCCAACGAGAAGAACGCGCCCTCACCGCCGATGCCAGACAATTCCGCCGCGAAGGCCGGAGGAGGTGGAGCGAGAGGACCATTTTCAAACGATAGGTCATGGACTGCTGCACCCATGCCTCCACCAATACCAATGTATGCGCCAGTCCACTCACTGGCACTGGCAGGGGAGGCACTAGCCGCCAGACCCAGAACCAACAGGGACTTCTTCAGTTTGCGCATAGCATTCTCCAAGCTGAGGGAGCTTCGAGCCGGCAACGCTGAAACAAGAGGGCCTGCTAAGGCTCAATTCATTAATCATCTAGATGATGTAATGCAGATTCGAGGAAAGTCATGTGCCAAACGGGCAACTATCAACGTCGCCAGAGCCCCCAGGCGTTGCAGGTTGCTCGTGGATTAAAAAATTCAGTTAGGTGCCGATGGAATTGAGGGCAGGCAACGTGGGCGCCTGCCTTGGACTTGATGGCTGCATCCGACGGCATGGCGGAAGAAATTTTGCCGCCATCACAGCGAACTCAGTCCATACCTCCCGACGAATGCTTTTGCTGCTGTGCGTTCGACGTGGTGCTTCGTTTGATGCAACTGCTCACGTCGGCCCAGGGTCAAACGCGCAGGTTTCGCGTGCGATGTTCACATGACGCGATAGGTCCCTAAGCGGTCGCAAGTCGCGAATACCGCGTCGAACGGCATGCGGTGCAGCATTTCTCATGGAGGCCGGTGTTGATTTTTGATGCGCGGGGAGCACAGGCGGTCTGATGATCCGCCTCTGTCCAATGGCGCTTATGGCCGGTTTCGACCAGCAGCTATCGCGCAGAGTACGGCAGCTCTGCCCGGGTGAAGCAGACGTCGACTTTCTCCGCTATCTCGATGCGTCACCTATCTCGAAACCGAGGTAGTAGGCGAGACATCCTATCGCGCTGGTGGTTTGGCTTAAGGTAGTTGCCACTTGCTCTTGTAGCGACCGCCGGCAAGCGTGTCGGTCAAGTTGTCGTACTTGTAAGTTCCGCCGCCGAGAATGCCCTTATACTTTCCAGAGCCGCCGGTCGCGGCGTAAGTCCATTCCTTTAGCTGCGAGCTTTCAGCCCACGTGACGCTGATTGTGTCATCGGTGCTGTACTTCGCGGTACAGGACCCACTGCCTGACCAACTCCCGTCGGGCAAATATTCGTATTGGCCGGTGCAGTCCTCCGTCACTTTCGGGGAGGCGGCGTTGTCTGGAACCTTGACGCACCGGCCGGCATAATCGACCACTTTGTGCCCGGGCTTCTGCTCCTTCTCCTCCCACTTGTCATTCACACAGACGATCACTCCGGCTTCGTCTATCAAATTGCCTGCTATTGCTACCGCGGGACTCAAACTAGGGAACATTGCGAGTCCCATGCTTAGAAATTGGTAACGCTTCATGGCAGCATCTCCGTTGTCGATGATGGTGAGCGATGGATGGCTAAAGGGACGCTTGGACACCCATCGCCGCCGCTCCTTCTCCTGATGCTCAACTAGCCGGCGTCTGGTAAGGCCGGGCCAGCCGGCTGCTGCGTGTTCGGACACGGGGTGTTAGATTTGGGGGCGTTTGAGCACAGCGTCGGCTGCGCCATGACCGGACCGGCAGCAGTGCTGAACAGAACTGCTGCGAGGAGTGCTGTTTTGATCAGAGACTTAGACATCTTTGTACCCCTTTGAGCTGGGTTGCTCGAAACGTCGGGGCAGCGCCACCGGCGGTGGCAGGCAGTGTTGAGAAAGTGTCTCCAACGACAAGTGGAGACTGCAGAACACAGCCTGCCGCCACAGAAGCGTGACAGCTGGCGGTATCTGATCGTAGTATATTACGGTAGTTTACTGCGGCTCGGCGACCCGCAAACTGGCGGTATTGGAGTTCGGCCATGACCGCTGCTCCGCATCAATGCTGGACCCAAAGCGAGCAGTCGGCCGTACGCACACAGCTGGATCGAATTCTCGCCAGCGTGCCGTTTGCGCAGTCCAAGCGCCGCCAACGTTTTCTCGAATTCATTGTCGTTGAAACATTGGCCGGACGCGGCGATCGGCTGAAGGGCTACACGATCGCCCTTGAAGTATTCGACCGATCCAGTGGCTTCGACTCCAATATTGATCCTATCGTCCGCATCGAGGCAGGTAAACTACGGGACAAACTGCGCGAATACTATGAAACGGAAGGGCACCAAGACTCGGTCCGGATCGACCTGCCCAAGGGAAGCTACACCCCGCATATCGAAATTCGTCCAAAAGCAGTAACAAATCCAACGGAAGCACACCCGGCGCCAGAGCTGGCACCTGCAGCAAACGGGGGTGATGCGCTGCCCGACTGCTCCGTGGAGGGCGTGCCTGCCGCCCGGCTTTCCAGTTCGGTCCTTATGGGATGGAAGCCATTCGGCGTTTTGGCGGCGGCAGCTATTTTGATCGCGCTGGCAATTGGGTGGCAAAGCGGAGTCACGAATGTTCATCGACCGAATTCCGACAAGCCGTCGATCGCCGTCCTGCCATTCGACAACATCGGTCATGAAGCCAAATGGGAGCGGCTCGCCGATGGTCTCACCGAAGATATCATCACTGATCTCGCACACTCCAAAGATCTCATCGTGATTGCGCGCAATTCTACTGAGGTCTTCAAGGACAAGCCCGTCGATATCCGAGCCGTCGGCCGCGATCTCAATGTGAAATACGTTCTGGAAGGCAGCATTCAGTCCGTCGATGACCGCATTCGCGTCTCTGCGCAGCTTATTGACGCCACGTCCGGAAGCCATGTTTGGTCCGAGCGATACGACCGGCCGGCCACCGATCTCTTCGCCGTACAGAACGAGGTGACGGGCAAGATCGCGGCCACCCTCATCGTCGCTGAAGGCGCCGTCGCGGAGGCCGAGCGCAAACTGGTCCGGAGGAAGCCACCCGCAAACCTGACCGCTTTTGACACCTATCTTCTCGCGATGGAGGCGAAGCATAAGGTGACAAAGGAAAGTCTCGAGGAGGCGGAACGTCTGTTCAATAAGGCGATTGAGCTCGATCCTGATCTGGCGCGCGCGTATTACGGCCTCGCGACGGTGCAGATGTATCTCGTCGATCTCGGACTTACTCCGTCGATCGACGATGCGTTGTCGAAGATGATGACGGCGGCACGGAAGTCCGTTGAGCTGGATCCCGACGACGGGAATTCGCATCTCGCACTTGGCGGAGCGTACGGCTATGCAGGCAAAATTGCACAGGCCACAGCTGAATTGAATAAGGCCGAAGCGCTTTCGCCGTCGGATGCAGACTTACTACTCGTTATTGCATGGTCGTTGTGCACATTCGGTGAAACTCAACGCGCGCTCACGCTTGCCGACCGCGCTCTGCAACTCAATCCACACTACGCCGACTGGTATAATCAGGGGCTCGCTATCGTGTACTTCTTCGGCGAGCAGCATGACCAAGCCGTCAAATATGGCACTCTGATCAGAGAGCCGATGGCGCCCGATTACGCCTATCTTGCCATGGCCAACGCTTACCTGGGACGCACCGAGGACGCAAATGCGGCCACCGAAAGTGTCATCAAGTTTGATCCGGCGTGGAATGCGGAACGCTATCTCGGTGAGCGCGGGGGCTATCCCGAGAAGCAGGCCGAACTGTTCGTTGAAGGTGCGCGCAGGGCTAGGATACCAGCCTGCGTCGCTACCAATGCTCTTCAGGAGATGCCCGATCTTGTCCGAGTGAAGTCGTGCGATGCCCAGCGGGCGAATGGAGCCGGGTGAACGTCGAAAGTTTGCGATAGTTGAGGCCCTCAGAAGGTAGCAACATCGGCGCGATACGTGACACTTATCATCTATAAGGCGGGGTGGATCATCGGAGGTTCCAGTGGAAGCGGCACCGTCGAGTTTCTTGGCCGGACCTGTGGGCTGTCGACAGGTGGGCTGGACTACAGTGTAGTGTTCGGCGGTTCGAAGACCGTGCTGCGAGGTCGGGTGAGCAACATCAGTCGGCCGTCGGACGTCGCTGGCGTCTACGCCGCGGCGGGCGCAAGGCCTGCGGTTGGCGCTGGATCGCGAGCGATCGTGTTGAATAATCAGATGGGTACCGTGCTGGAACTGAGTGGTAGCTAGGTCGGGCTGCTAGCGAACGTGGACCTGAGCGGACTCGCAATCACGTTTCAATAGAAGTTGCCAGGCTGAGCGCTAGTTGCAGTGCGCGCCATCTCGGCTTGGGTTCAAATCGAAGTGAAAATGGTTCCGATGTTCGTCATTCGCCTCCGGACCCAGAACCGTCGCGAACTCACGACATGCGCCTTTGTGTAGCTTTCTCAGGAATGCAGCTGCGGCAGCCGGCTTGGCGATAGCTGCGTCGCGATCTGGCTCTGCGCGGCTAACGATAGATGGCCGTGACTCAGGCATGGCAGAAGGCTTGAGTGGAAGGTTTGCTTTGGCGAGGTGTGTGTTGGAACTAACGGCAGCATAAGTCATCGTTGGCGATTTTTTGTCTGCGGCTTTGACCGCCTTGGATTGGACGGCCTTAGATGGCCGTTTGGCCTGTATCGTTGCATCCCGTGCTGTGGGTCCCCAGCCTCTTAAAATTGTAACCATTCGACCATCGGCCAGTTCAAACGCACCAATGTCGATCGCGTTTGCAAAGGCATGCTGACTTAGATTTCCGGTGGGAGAAAGTAGACATTGCGACAGGAATAGGCGGATGCGCCCACGATGCGCGATATAGTGGACTTGTAGCTTTTCATTGCCTCCGGCTGCAGCGTATCTGCGGTCCAGCGGTAGAGGGCTGCCATAAGGCGGCAGTTGGTTTCGACGGGTGGGTCGAAAACAATCCTCGAATTCGAACCAAGGCTCTTCAGCCGGACTGGGGCGGGCAATCCACACGTGGAACTTCTTATTGGATCCAGGAAATCAACTTCGGCAGAGGTCGATTTGAGAACGTGCATGCACTCTTCGCGGGCGCGCGCGATTTCAGCTTCTGTCCAGGTCTCTGTGCGCGCGCCGGCGGTAACTTTGTGTGGCCGTGCCTTAGATTGTCCTGAGAATGTCTCGCTGGTTATCTCATTCAGAAATGTGCCGCGAATGGAGGGTAGCAACTCTAGGGTAAACAGGCCGATGACCACCGCAATCGACATGGTGGTTGAAAGTGCCAGGACTGGGTCTTCCCGCGATCCCATGGCTTGCTTTGTTGAAACCCGAAACTGATTTACGCCGTCACCGAGGCACGAAGCTCGATCCCAGCATAGATGCGAGTAAGGTAATATTTGGTCAATCGGGCAGGGTACCGACATGACGCGACATCACTTTTGGAAATGCGCAGCGTGAGGATTTCGGCGGCTCAGTCGAGCAATTACCAGCCGCTTCCAAACAGAGGTCCAGCGGCTAAATAACTTCCAGCCCAGCTATATGACGAAATTTCTTCAGATCGTGCTGGATGAGTGTTGCGCCAGGGTTGGCCAACTTTCGGCAGCATCTGGTGTGCGTGTTAACGCTCCATTTACGCTGCCCATTGAAGTGTCGGGCTTCATCCTTTGCCGACACTTGCGCTAGTTGGTTGATGGCATCTCCCGCGCA
>CAVZTR010000005.1:0-144201 GCA_963778225.1 uncultured Alphaproteobacteria bacterium | reverse complement strand
TCAGAGGTTCGAATCCTTTCGGGCGCGCCATTTCCTTTCATGTTCCAGAGCATCTTCTGACGGACTGCTGCCGTCGTGCGTGATGGCATATGTCGGGTTCGGCTAGCTCCATGCGACTTGGCGTCGTGGCTGGGTTTTTGGAACGGTCGCTGACGCAACGCTCGAAGTGCCGTGCGATACGTCTGCGATCGCGGAGATCGCCCGCCCGTACCATCTCCATTTCTCGACCCCAATCCACTGGCGATCATGGAATCGATTTAGGCCTACTCCTCCAGGGATTTGCTTGCACTGTTACGAAGGACGAACTGTTCCGCCGCCATTTCCAGCTTCTCGCCTAAATTCTCCGCACACATGCGGCGTTGACGAAACACGATCCCGTGGCACAGTCGCAGGCATCTCCTTTTTGCCTTGCCGCAGGAACGCATGCCGACGCCATCGGGAACTAAGCTCGCAGTCACGATCGGCGCGTGCTCTGAAACGGGGCCCAAACCCGCCAACCAGGATTTCTACGGCGCACTCATTCCTGAAGGCGCGGACCTGTCGCTGAAGGGGATCGCCGTTGCTGTCGCAGACGGCCTCTCCTCCAGCACCGTCAGCCGGATCGCAGCCGAGATCGCCGTCAAAAGCGTCCTGACTGATTACTATTGCACGTCCGACACCTGGAGCGCCAAGACGGCCGGCGAGCGCGTGATCCGCGCAGCTAACTCATGGCTCCACGGCGAGAGCCGCCGCAATGGTCTGCATGGCAATCGCGGCTACGTCACCACGCTGAGCGCGGTTATCTTCAAGGGCCGGTCCGCTCATATCTTCCACGTCGGCGACAGCCGGGTCTACAGCCTCGCCGGAGACAACCTCGAGCAGCTCACGCGCGATCATTATCTCGCGCTCTCGCAGACCGAGCGCTATCTCAATCGCGCCATGGGCGTCGAACCGGATGTCGAGATCGACTACCAGGCCGCCGATCTGAATTCCGGCGATGTGTTCGTTCTCACCACCGATGGCGTGCACGAGTTCGTCGACCCGCGCGAGATGGCCGCTCTCATTATCAACGCCGCAAGCCTCGATGAAGCCGCCCGCGCCATCGTCGATCGCGCGCTCGCTCTCGGAAGCAATGACAATCTGACGGTCCAGATCATCCGCATCGATGCCGTGGCCGAGAAGACTGCGCAGGATACGGCCTTCGACGCCGAACAGTCCGTTGCCGCCGTCGTGCCGCGCATTCCGTTCGACATCGACGGCTTCCGCATCGTGCGCGAGATCCATGCCACGGACCGAAGCCAGGTCTACGTGGCAATCGACAGCGAAGCCGGGCGGCAGGTGGCGCTCAAGGTTCTGGCACCCGCCGTTCGAGACAGCCAGCACGCGCGCCGGCGGCTGGCGATGGAGGAGTGGGTCGCGCGCCGCCTGAACTCGCCGCACGTCGTCGCCGCCGTGAAAACTGAGCGCCCGCGCAACAGCCTCTACACGGTTACCGAACTGCTCGATGGCCAGACGCTGCGCCAATGGATGAACGACAATCCCCAGCCGAGCCTGCCCCAGGTTCGCGTTATCATCGAACAGATCTCAAAGGGTTTGCGCGCCTTCCACCGCAAGGAAATGCTGCATCAAGACATCCGCCCCGAAAACATCATGATCGACACCAACGGCACGGTGAAGATCATCGATTTGGGCTCCGTGCGCGTATCGGGTGTGAGCGAGGCCATGCCGGCAATGGAGACCGGCGATGTGCTCGGCACGCACCAGTATTCGGCACCGGAATATTTCCTCGGACGCCCGGGCACCGAGAGGTCCGACTTCTATTCTCTTGGCGTCATCGCCTACGAGATGCTGACGGGGCTCCGGCCTTATAGCGATCCCGTATGGGAGGCGACGACGCGCAAGGCGCAAGCCGCATTGTTTTATGTCCCGGCTCCGCAGCTGTCCCCTCGCGTGCCTGAATGGATGGACTATGCCCTGCGTAAGGCCGTGAGCATCGACCCGGACGCACGATATGAAGACATGTCCGAGTTCGTCGCCGACCTCGACCGCCCGAGCGACGCATTCGCCCCCCGCGCCTTCATGCCCCTAACCGAACGCAACCCGCTGCTGTTCTGGAAAATCCTCTCCCTCGTGCTGTTCCTGATCATCGTGTGGCTGCTGGCGACGCGATAACGGCGCGCGGAGACGGCCGCCGCCGCGGAGCGCATTTTGGTCGTGCACGTTTCAGAGAGCATCTTCTGACGAACTTCTGCGTTCTTCCGTAATGCCGTGGTCGGTTCTGTCTGTGTGAATGGAAGCGTTAGGTGATGCGCAGACCTCTCCTGATCATTGACGGTGATTCATTTGCGCACCGCGCCTATCACGCGCTGCCGAAATCTATTCGCAGGCGTGGAAACAAGGGTGCAGGGGCGATCGTGGGTTTTGCGAATTTCCTGCTTCGGTTCTACGCGTCCGAACATCCTCGTGCCGTGATCGTTGGCTGGGACACGCTTGATCAGCCGACCTATCGGCACAAGGCGCTGCCCGACTATCAGGCTGGTCGCACCTTTGATGATGAGCTCCTCGAACAGCTCGACATCTTGCCGACATTTGTAACGGCGTGCGGTTTCTTGTCTGCTAAAGCGCCGGGATACGAAGCTGACGACTTTTTGGCGGCGGCGGTGGTGCGCGAAGAGCGCAATGGCGGAACTTGCGTCGTGGCCAGCGGCGACCGTGATGCGTTCCAGTTGGTTTCAGCCAAGACAACTATCCTCCAGCCCATCCGCGCGGGCGAATTGGCGAGGATTGGTCCCGACGAGGTGCGGGACCGCTACGGAGTGGAGCCCGCGCAGGTGCCCGACTTCATAGCGCTGCGGGGGGATGCTTCCGATCGAATCCCCGGCATGGCGGGCGTTGGCCCCGTGAGCGCTGCCGCGCTTCTCAAGCGCTATGGCTCTATCGAACAGCTACTCGCCGCGGGCCGCTTTGCTGCTCATGCCGATCAGCTGCGCCTGTATAAGAAGATCGCAACAATGGACAAGACGGCGCCTTTGCCGCCGATCCGCAACCAGAAACCAAAATGGAGCGATGCCGCTCAGCTCGCCAGCGATTGGGACCTTAAGAAACTCGCTGAGCGTCTCGAGGCGTTGGTGGCGCCGGTTCGTTAGTCTTTGACGTTGTGTGGGGAGGCGAAAGCGTGGCCCTTCAAACCATTCAGACGACTTGGTTTGGAGACGCGACATGACGATCGTAGAGGGAGGCGCAGGAACGCATTGCAGAGCCGCTCGTTACATCGTCATCCGCATCCAGAAGAAAGACATCGTCCAGAATGGTTTTCGGTGGCAGGAAGTCGGCAAATGAAGGCGTGCTTGAGAAGTTTGCCGCGGCGGCCGTGGGGACTCTCATGGCCACGGCGCTGCGAAGACGGCGGGTGACCAGGGTCGCTAAAGAGACACCTACGTTGCGCGCCACCACTCGCGTGAATGTCGCTGAACGGCCGGCGAGCCAGGCGCATGCAGGTTGGTGGGCAATACTGAAGCGCACCTACACAGAATTTTCGAACGATCGCATTCTCCTCGTCGCGGCCGGCATAACCTTCTACGGGCTACTCGCACTTTTTCCGGCTCTCACCGCTCTGGTCTCAATCGCAGGGATCATCATTGATCCGAACACGATCGCGGATCAACTGCGGAACTTGTCAGGAGTGGTTCCTGAGGCAGCGATTAACATCGTCGGTGAACAGATGCAGCGCATCGCCAGCCAGCCGACGAATAACTTGAGCGTGGCGGCCGTGACGGGATTGGCAATCGCGCTGTGGAGCGCTAACAACGGCATCAAAGCGATGTTCGAGGGGCTTAACGTCGTCTACGACACACAAGAGGATCGCAGCTTTCTGCGTCTCAACGGGATCTCGCTCACGTTCACGCTGGGCGCCATTGCGATGGTAATTGTTGCGCTCGCAGCGATCGTTGTAATTCCAGCGGTCCTCGCGTTTGTGGGTCTCTCGGGATCCTCCGGGACATTGATCAATCTAGGCCGTTGGCCGATCCTCTTTGCGATCATCATTCTAGGCATCGGGCTACTTTACCGGTTTGGTCCCAGCCGAATTCCTCCGAGTTGGCGGTGGGTGTCGGTTGGTAGCGTGGTTGCTGCAGTCCTGTGGGTCGCGGCCTCTGCCCTGTTCTCTTGGTATGTCGCGAACTTCAACAGCTACAACGAGACCTATGGATCGCTGGGTGCCGTGATCGCTTTTATGGTCTGGATATGGATCTCGGCGTCGATCGTGTTGCTGGGGGCCGAACTGAATGCCGAGCTTGAGCGCCAGAGCGGGCGCAGGTCACGCCGCTGAAAACCGAGCTTCCGCAACTGAGCTGTTTAACGTAGACGGCGCGGATCGTTGCCGAGACGATCTCTTCCTCTGAACCAATCCATAAGGAACAGGAATACCACCGCGCCTACCGTCGCAACCACGATCGTCGCGAGATTGAGGCCCCTCTGGTATTCGAAGCCTAACAGGCTGCCGAACAAGAATCCGCCGACCAGGGCACCAACTACACCCACGATCAAGTTAGTGACCAACCCGTGGCTGCGGCCGGTGAACTGCTCTGCTAGCCAGCCTGCGATCAGCCCGACGATAATCCAAGCAAAGATACTCATCACAATCGTCCATTTCGATCCAATGAACGCTAAACGACCAACGCGTACAAGCGTTCCTGAATTCGTGTTGTGAGACCGGTGTGTGCCCCGGATCAGATTGCCGGTCGGACGCGTGTGGGCTCACCGGGAGGGAGGGCAGGCGCATTAGCAATGCACGCCCAGACTGTGAGCCTGACCCAACTCACGTCAATGCGGTACGACGCTGCCAGCTCTGATGTTTGCGATGGGTCACTTGCGCCACTCTGTAACCGCCGGACGCAATCCGCTGTTGTCCTGGGATCCGATGCAGCACATCACCAGAATTGCAAAGGGGGGACACGCGGCAGGGTTACTGCAACGCGCGTCCTCCTTTCGATTTCAGACTGCCGGGGCGGAAAACTGAAACTCCGCGGCCGGTGGGGTAAGCGCCTTATCGGCTGGTCATTGGCGATGATGTCGAGGAGCCGTTACTGGCCGGCGCCTCCCGCTGCTGGGGCTGAGGGGTTTCAACGGTAGAACCGCTCGGTTGCGACAGGGGTGGCGTACCTGGAGGCAAGTCATTCATCAGGCGCCAAAGCTCGAACCAGAGTGGCACGCGGTTCATTTGCACCCAGCCGCGGGCGCGCACGCCTTGCCGCAACTGTTGCGGCGTCGGCCAAACAGCGCCTTCCTTCCGCTTCACGATCAGCCGAAAACGCCCGCGGCCGTCGTCGGATGGGTCAATGAAATTGACGGTTCCAAGAAACGTTCCGGTGGAGATTTCCGGTAGCCCTGAAAATTGCAGGACAGGCCATCCTTCGAACTGCAGGCGGACGTCCTGTCCAACTCGGAGGAAGGGCAGATCCACGCCATTTACGAAGATCTCCACGGTCCTGTCATCTGTCTCCGGCACGATATGCGCTATTGGGACGCCAGATTTCAGCAGGCCGCTGTTCTCGCCAGCGAGAATGCTTTGTACGATCCCATCTCGCGGCGCCCGAATTTCCAACGTCATTTGCCGCGCGATCTGCGTGTCGAGCCGCGCAAGACGGCCTTCAGCGTCCGCGAGATCTTTCTGTGCCCGCGCCTCTGCAATGCGGGCCTGTTCGACACTAAATTCGGTCGAGAATTCTTTCTTCTGAAGCGCTTTTTGGCGTTCCTGATTTTTGTTGGCCAATGTGACGGACAGTTCCAGCGCGGTGATCTCTCGTGCGAGCGCTTCGCGTTCTTTTTTCAGGCGGGCCACGATGTCGGGGTCGTTGTCTGCCATACGTGCAACAACATCGCCTTTTTTGACTCGATCGCCTTCGCGAACGAACCACTTCTCGATGTTGCCATCAAGGTTCGCCGTGATGATCTGGAGCCGCTCGGCGGGATCGAAGGCGATCACGCGGCCGTCCCCTACAGCTGTTTGCTGCCATGGAATGAAAACCACCGCCAAAATGATTAGGGTCGCCGTTGCCAAGATCATGCGAATTGATCTGCGGATCGCCCACGGGGTGCTGAGCATCCGGTACGCCAGAGATTGCGAAAGATAAGCCGGAGTCATGCGTCGGTCCCTCGGATCTTCACAGCGCGGGTAATGTAGGGATCAATTGCAGTGTCGAACGAATTGATCATCAGGATGCGGTCGGGAAAGCGAGTTTTGAACTCGCGGATGAACGTGATCTGGTCGTCCGCCTCCATGAGGTTGAAGAACATGTCGATGAGTACGACCGGACGGTTACTCATGAAGGTTCTGGCGACGGCGTAGCGCGCGCGATCGGAGATACTCATCTCAACGTCGTTGAGCACGTGGTCAGCATCTGTCTGTTCGGACGGACGCAGCAGTGGGTTGTCGAGAACAGTGGATCGAGCAGCGTTTAGCGTATCGGCATCGCTCAACAGGGACAAATTCTCGGCCAGCGTCATGCGTAAGACGGCAGGGCGGGCCAAAAACAGAACTTGGTCTGGCGCGCTTTCCCGGCTGATCGAAGCGTCGCTGTTCCATTTGAGCGTAACATCGTCGAAACGATCTGAAGCTGCGATCCGCTGAAGGAAGACACTGCAGTTCCGGCGCGAGGGTCCACGCAAGGCTATAACGTCGCCGCTCTTGAGTTCGAGGGGTTCCCACAACATCGCAGAGTTCAGATTAAGTCCTCTAATTTTGGCGGATTTCGATGCTGGTACTCGCGTTGGGTCACCCGCATTAGCCTCTGTCAGCTGGCTTATCTTGCTTGCGGCAACGACCGTTTCATAAAAGCTGTCGAGGTAAAAATAAAAGCGCGTTAGGGCCGCCATGTTAGACAATACGATAATCTCGGCGGCAACCAATTGTCCTAGGCTGAGCTGTCCGTTGATGACTAGCCATCCGCCTACACCGAAGAAGGCCGCACTTGCGAAAGCCTGGATCAGGAAGAGGGCGCCGCTCTGCCACAGCAACAGGCGAAGGTAGTCGAAGTAGCTTCGGACATATTCGGTAGAGAGTTCATCCGTCATCGAATGGACAATGCGATTGTTGTCGCTTTGGCGCAGCATCGATCGGTTTTCGGCAACCTGTGACAGCCAGAATGCCACGCGGTATTTTTCGCTGGATCGCCTGGTGCCGCGTTTCACGCCTTGTTTGGCCGAAAAACCGATGATCAACATGCACGTTAGCGCCACCACGATGCTGAAGGAAAAGAACAGCGGATGGTAGAACGCCAGGATCGCGATGCCGACTAAACTGACGACCAACACTCCCAAAACTTCGGAGGCCAATACGGAAAACGCGACCTGAAACGTCATGACATCGAAGAAGCGATTGGCAACTTCGCGATCGTCGAACTCGTAGGCCTGTGAGGGACTGTCGAGGAGCGCGCGCGTACCTTCAATCGCCGACCGAACAAAAGTTCTCTTGGCGATCAAGGACGCGACGCGGATCTGGAACAGTCGGATGAAGGTGCCAACGAGGAGAACACCAAGCACAATGACCGACAGTGCGAGGATCGGAGGTGCTGCGCCAGTGAAGGCCGCTTGATTGACAAGGATTTGCGAGGCGAGCGGTACAGCGGCCGCAACTAGGCCAAGCGCAATCGTATAGACCAGCAGAATGAAGATTTCCCGTCCGTCAAGGCTGACGATGCGGATCGCAGGTCGAACGATTTCGCTCCAAGTGCGCTGGTCTTGGTCCGGTCGATAGGGCATCGAGTTCCGCTGTTGGTTCTGAGAGGGTTTGTAGAAGTGGTCGTTAAGCGCTCATGTGAAGGTGTTGGGCGCAGACCGTGAGCCGACAGATGGGAGCGGTTGGTCGCTCATCAAGCGCGTCGTACATCCCGGCCGTTTTCGAGGTGCGGTCGTGAATACTCATCGTCGCGCGGCAGAAATATGATTCTCTTACTCTTTTATGCATTGGCACGTTGAGCTTATCTGATTGATTCATCGGCATAAGCGATCGAGCCGCAGGGCGGCTCGGTTGTTTCCGATCATTGCCTCTCCTAGCTCTGCGAGCTTTCGTCTCATCGTGGACGCGAATATTGCTTGTTTGTTCAACGGGAAATCTCAGATTGCAGACCTGAAATAATGCAATTTTTCGTCTCCCGACTGGTAAGTGGTCTCCTCTAAGGTGTGCCCCGTGGTGCTACCTCGCCGCGCACCCTGATTGTTGGGGCGCGTCCTGTTCACAATATAGGGCAATGAGACTGTACACGGATAGACGATGAAGAGGGGGCGTGCGTGCCAAACTTAAGGCAACTCGAGTATCTTGTTGCGCTTGCTGATACACAGCACTTTCGGCGAGCGGCGGAGCGGACCAATACGACCCAACCGACGCTCAGCGAGCAACTCAAGGCACTGGAGGAGCGTCTTGGGTTTCAACTTGTTGAGCGGTCTTCGTCGGGCGCCATTCTTACTGCGGCAGGGGTTCAGGTGGTCGAAATCGCCCGCCGAATGTTGCGCGACGCAAATGAAATCCGGGCGATTGCCAGCTTCCAGAACAACAAACTTTCCGGGTACCTGAGGCTCGCCGTACCATCGACGATCGGCCCTTACCTTTTCAAGTACGCCGCACCTCGCCTCCACCGCGCCTATCCGCAGCTTCGACTGCATGTGCGCGAAGACTTGCCGGGCAATCTTTTCAAGACGCTCGCAGATAGCCAGGATGACCTGATCATCACGCTGTCGCCTTCGCAGTCGAGCGATATCGTGGCCATTCCTCTCTTCCGGGAGCCGCTCAATCTCGTCGTAGGCGCTGACGATCCGCTGGCGAAATCAGGCAAGGTGTCACTTGCTGATCTGAAGGGCCGGGACTTGCTTACGCTGGGTCCGGCTCACAAGCTTCATGACGGTGTCCTGCCCCTCTGCGAGGAAGCTGGGGCCAAACTTCGCTTCGACTTCGAGGGGACCAGCCTCGACATGCTTCGCGAGATGGTGATCATGGGGCTTGGCGTTACGTTCATGCCGGGTCTCTATACAAACCGCGAACTCATCAGCGATGAAGATGTTGCGGTTCTTGATCTGGAAGACCGCCAAATCTATCGGACCATCTATATGGCGTGGCGCAAAGCCACGCTTCGCGCCGGCTCCTACGAGAAGCTCGTCGATTTTTTCAAGAAGCTACCGAGCGAAGTTCAGGAAATGAAGTGTCTAGAACCGGCTTGAAGGAACGACTGTGCCGCGAGTTTGGCGCTAGCGCGATGCTCTCAGCTCTACGTCAGGGAAGGCGCTAAAGCGGCAAAGGCGCCGGGCAAATCAGTTCAAGTCCGGCTCGATTGATGCGGCCGGGTGGCGGGCGTCGCCGCGGCGGTTCATTGGGCGAACATAGGTGATGCTCGCATCGGGGTGTTCGATCTTGACCCTCTGGGCGGCAGCTAGTGCGTCGTGACCTTCGGCTGTGACATGCTGCGCGCGTCCGTTGAGTTTCAGGCCTACGGTGAACTGCATGATGGCTCTCCGCAAATTGGTCAGATCCAAAGTCTAGCACGAGTGATCACCAGGAACGACAATGGAATCGCCCGCATGCTCCAATGCGGGCGATGATCTTGGCCTCGTGCTGGAGCAGACCAAAGATTTAGAACTCAATCCAAACACCGTTACGCCAGTAGCCGCGACCGTCGCGGGTCTCGCGCCAGCGGTATTTGTCTTTGTCGTTGTCGGACCATTTCCAGTTGTCGTCGTAGACGCGCAGGCGCCATTCGGGTTTGTAGTCGTATTTTTGTTTTACGCGCCAGCAGTCGCCTTCGTCGTTGCAGACAACGGCGGCCGAGGCCGGCGACGCGAGAAGTGCTAGGCCCAAGCAGAGCCCTGCCGTGCCGATAAACATTCGCATTGTACACCTCACCTGTAGCCCGGGGACACTGCAACGCTCGACCTTCGGACCAGTTCCCCAGAGGCGGGTGTCATCCGGACCTTGTGTGGGCAAGGAAGAAGCGGAGCATTTCGGCACTGGCATCAGGACCGCGCGGATCGGTAAATGAGCCCGCCGAGCTGCCGCCGGACCAGGCGTGGCCGGCCCCGTGGATAACCCAATCCTCAATGATGCTTTGGCCCTGGCCATCGCGCTGGATTGAGCGGGTAAAGCTTCTGCCGCCGGGCGAGGTGCCGCGCTCGACATCGCGAGGATAGGTGTTGCCGGCGGCCGCCCCGGCCACGACATCAGCGCCGTTCCGCGGATGCACCGTTGTGTCCGCATCGCCGTGGAAGACGATGGTGGGGATGAGTGTCTCGCGGGTGGGGGTGTACGGTCCATGCCGTCCCTGCATGGCCGCGAAGGCCGACGGCATATCGCGGGCTACGCCGCAGGCCAGCCCTGAATGTACACCGGCAGCGGCGAAGATATCGGGGTAGGCTTCAGCGACGACACTGGCAGCTGCGCCACCTGCCGATAGACCAGCGATATACACGCGTCGCGGATCGATGTTGTGGTCCTTCATAATCTGCTGGGCAATGCCGGCAATCAGCGATGGTTCACCCTGGCCGCGCGACTGATGCTTGGTTTCAAACCAGTTCCAGCATTTCGAGGCGTTTGCGGCAGAGATCTGCTCGGGGTAGGCGACGAAACAGCCGTGATCTTCAGCGGCAAAATTCATGCGTGTGCCGGCGGCGAAGTCATCGGCGGATTGCGTGCAGCCGTGAAGCATGATGATGAGAGGGCGTGGCTCGTGCGACGAGCGACCGGCCACGCTGGGGATATAGAGTTTGTAATCGCGTTTGCCGGCGGCGTTGCTCATGGATTTCGAGACGAACGCGCCTGCGACGGGCGCCAAATCCGACGGTGCCGCATGCTTTGCTTTGTTCAATCCTGCCGTGAGGGATTGCAGCCCTTCAAAGATGCGAGCGGAGCCCTGCTGCGCTGATGCGTCCGGCTTGGGTGGTGCGGGGCTCGGTGCCGGCTCAAGCGGTGTTGCGGTCGTGTCATGTGATGCTGATCCAGTGACGTCGTCGGCCGTCACATCGATCGTCAGCGGCGAACGGGTTTCACCAGCGGTCTCGTCGCTCGAACCGGGCGAGTGCCGACCCCGGAGCAGACGCTGGATGAAGTCCGTGGCTTCGCTCAGACGGCCCGATCGCGTGAGGCGAACCGCCTGCGCCATCTCTTCCGGTATCGGCTTTGTCATTGCGGGAGTCCTTTCGACAATGTTGATCGGGCAGGCGGACGTGGTCCGGCAGCCGCGAAGGAGCGACGTTTCGATGAGGGTCACCGCATGCGATCCGCCAGGGCGGATTTCACGTCGGCGCTTGCATGCAGGGCGCCGAGCACGGCAATCGAGGCAATCGTATCGCGGGCAAGTTCGGGTGAGACGTCGGCAGCGATGCTGACAAGGCCCAAGACGTTGATTTCAAGCTGGTGTCCCGCTGCCCGAACGGCTTCCAATTCCTGCCGCGTGACGTGGCGAAGTCCGAGATCAAGGGATTGGCGGACGATGCTCTTTTTCAGAACGTCGTCGTGCCGGTCGAGCTGATTGCGGATTGCGGTACGAATGAGGTCGGTTCGGTTGGCATAGAAACCATCCTTCACCAGCAGGTCGATCTGGCCCAAATCAACAAAGCCCAGGTTCAGGGTGATCTTCTCGCTATCCGTCCGTGTTCGAACCAATTGGTTCATCGTTGAGATCCGCCATCCATGCACCATCTGACTGGATGGTATATGGAGTCGTTTGCGCGGAAAACAAGGCGTCAACAGTCGTCCACACCGTTAGGTGGAGCCCACCGCCATGCGGGCAGCGCGCAGGGACGCGATCTTTTCTTCTGCTAAAGGCTCCAGATCCGGGCGCAAGACGACGCTCTCTTGTTCGTTGGGGTCGGTGCGGGAGATGACCGCAGACGTGGGTTTGTCGCTGATGTTCACGGGCAAATGCGGCACGCCGGCAGGGATATAGACGAGGTCGCCCTTGCGCGTGTGGATGTGGTGCTGGAGGCGGTCGCCATAGAGGGTGACGGCTTCGCCATCGAGGACATAGATCGCCGTTTCGTGGTTTTCGTGGAGGTGGGCCTTGGCTCGGCCGCCGGGCGGAACCGTGAGCAAGTGCATGCAGATGCCCTTGGAGCCGACCGTCTCGGCGGCGATGCCACAGACGTACGTGAGGCCCTGTTTTCCATCATAGGTGTCGGTCGCGCGGATAACGCGGCAGGCGTTGGGTGCGGGCTCGTTCACTGATGATCCCATGGGCGGGTCTCCTGTTCTTTCGCGGCGAGGCTGAGCGCTGCTTTTTGCCGTGCGAGGGTTTGATGCCTATATAAGATCAGGCCGCTATTCATGGAGGTGCAGGATGCGTTTCGCCGTGATGATTATCGCCGCTGCCGTTATTGCCGCGGGATCTGCCCTGCCTGCGAGCGCTCAGGACACCGCGCCAGCGCCCGCGCCTCCGCCAGCGGCGGGTGAACCCACACCCATGCCGCCCGGTGAACCGGACGCCGTGGACAAGAGTGTCGAGGAGACCAACGCGGCCATCGATGAAGCCAAGAAGGCGGCCGTTGAAGCCATCGAGAAGGCCCGCGAAGCGTTCAAGAAGGCTTTGAGTGCGGCGAAGCAGAATGCAGGTCCTGCGATCGACAAGGCCAAGGAAGCGACGATCGACGCACTAGAGAAAGCCAAGCAGGCGACCAGCGAAGTTCTCGACAAGGCCAAGCAGGCGACCGAGGAGGCGTTGGAAGCGGCCGAAGGCGAGAGCAAGGGACCTCAGCCGACCACGCCCGAAGCCAAACCGGATGCGCAGCCTAAAGCTGCGCCGGATACAGCGCCGGATCCCAACGCTCCGCGCGAGATGTAATCGCGAAGCGGGTTATTTGCCCTGCCAGTCGGGTTTGACCTCGTCGCACTTGGCGGTGACGAAGTCGTTCATGTCGTCCACGATCATGGAACCCAGGACATTGACGGTGTTGTCTGTTGCCGTCGCCGTCCACATCATGCCTTTGACAAGTGTCGGGCCTTCGACCTTGCCCCAGTTCATCACCGCTTTTGCGGCCTTGCCCTTTTCAAAGGTGATCTCGGGCGTCATTTCTGCCGTGATCTTCGAGGGTGCCTCGCCTTCGTGATCGATCGTGCAAGAGACTGTGTGAGGTGCGAATTTGACGACCTGTTTGTCGGTGGTCAGCGCCTTCGAGAGAACGTCGCGGTCAGCCTTCAGATCTGCGTCGCAGACCACGCGGCCCCAAGGCCATGAGACTTTTGCTTTGGAAACGATCTTCTGCAGCTGTTCCTTGCGGAAGCTCTTTTTGATGGCGCAGGCGACGTTCTGGCCGTTCGCAGGATTGTGAAAGGCGGCACACATCGCGGCCTTACACGCGCGGCGGCCTTCGCGTTCGGCGACTTCCTCGGGCGTGAGATCGACTTTCGTCGACGACAGCGTCGCTTTGGGATCGGCTGGGGTTTCAGCCGAAGCCGGGATCGCCCACAGCGCGGCGAGAACGAGCGGATAAACCATCAAACGCAGCATGTTAGCAGACGTCCTTTTGAAGTGGAGGGCAATCCCTATATGGCGACTGTCGCCGAACTTGGGCGAGATCGTTAAGCTTGTGTAAGACGGCTTGAAGCCCGATCATTCCCGACCCATATCTTGCGTATTGCGGTGCCGCACAGGCGGGCCGTTCACAACTAGGTCGCTTCTTGAAAAGGACCAACGACGAATGACCAGGATGACCATGCTCTCGAACCCGCTGCTGTTGGGATTCGAAGAGATCGAGCGGATGATCGAGCGTGCCGGCAAGAGTGCCGGTGGCGGTTACCCTCCCTACAACATCGAGCGCATCGCCGGTGACGGCAGCAGGCCTGAGGTTCTACGCATTACTCTGGCTGTCGCAGGCTTCACGCGGGACGACCTCGACGTGAGCCTCGAGGACAAGCAGTTGATCGTGCGGGGGAAGGCCCAAGACGAAAAAGAGCGCGACTACCTCTACCGCGGAATTGCGGCCCGTCAGTTCAGCAAGGCCTTTCTGCTTGCAGACGGAATAGAAGTGCGCGCGGCCGATCTGCAAAACGGCCTGCTCTCCATCGATCTCGTGCGGCACGAGCCTGAACGATTTGTGCGGAAGATCGAGATCGGGGCCGAGAAAAAGGCGCGATAGGTGCTGAGCCGCTACAGCCAAGCCGTTTGAATCGTAGGACGATCAAAGAACTGCGTGAACTTCGGCGTCTTTTGGGGGTTTCTCCAAAGAGCGTCATGGAAAACGCACCTTCACGTGACGTCCTACCAGCTCTCCTCGAGGAGGATTGTGCGTCATGAATAATGCACCCGAAAAGAAGACGAAGTCGCGGCCTTCCGCGACAGCCGCACCGCCTGTGATGAGCGAGATTGAACTCGCCAGGCTGGGCGGCGGCGAGGTGGCCTACATCAAAGTGCTCGACGTCGAGGAAGCGCGTCAGCTGTTTCCGGCGATCGAAGGGTTGCCAGCCGGGGTGCGATTGTTCGCTCTGCACGCGGCAGATGGAACGCCGATCGCTCTAACGGACTCACGTCAGGCGGCGCTCAGCCATGCGATGGACGGTGAACTGGCGATCGCCAGCGTTCACTAAGCGAACCGATCAATTGATGTGTTGAGAAGCCCTGACCGAAAGGTCAGGGCTTTTTTGATCATGGGGTCCGGCGCTCTCAGCCACGATAGGAGGCGTACTGCCCCTTTGGCTTGAAGCGCTCGAGGTAGGACGGAACAATCGATGCGACCGAGTGCGGATGCAGGATGCCGAGGCCGGCGAGGGTGCGGCCATCGTCGAGCGCCGCTTTGCTGACGACGTTGTCTCGCTGAAGCAGGCGGATCTGATCGAGCGTGACGGGGCGGAGCGCGTTGGGAAGCGGCGAGGTGGCGATGGCCTGGAGCTTCGCGGCCCAGAACGGCAACCCCAGGTAAAAGCGATCGCGGCCGGCGTATTGAAGCGTGCGATCGAGCAACTCGCGGAAGGACAGCACTTCCGGGCCGCCCAATTCGTAGATCGCGCCGGGTTTGGCTTTGCCGTCGACCACGGCTTTGACGGCGGCGGCGACGTCGCCGACGTAGACGGGCTGGAACTTCGTCTTACCGCCGCCGATCAGCGGCAGGAACGGCGACATCCGCGCCATCGCGGCGAAGCGGTTGAAGAACTCGTCCTCGGGGCCGAATACGATGGATGGGCGAAGGATGACGGCACCGGGGAATTCCTCGAGGACGGCGCGTTCGCCCTCGGCCTTCGATCGAGCGTACTTGGAGTTCGACTGCGCGTCGGCGCCGATCGCGGAGATATGGACGAACGTGCGGGCGCCCGGCCGCCTTGGCGGCTTTGGCGACGGTGCGGGCCCCCTCGTCGTGAATGGTGTTGAACGTCTGCTTGCCGGTGGAGGCGAGGACGCCGACCGCATTGATCACGACATCGGCGCCTTTGACGGCTTCCGCGACGGAGGCCGGATAGCGGAGATTGGCCTGGACCGCGTGGATCTGGCCGACGACGCCCATCGGTTGCAGATAACCGGCGAGGTCGGGACGGCGGGTGGCGGAGCGGACGCGCCAGCCATCCTTGGCGAGGGCGCGGACCGTGTGGCGTCCGACAAAGCCGGAGCCGCCGAAGATGGTAACGAGACCTGATGCGCTCGGTGCCTGAGCCATGGCGTTGCGTGCCCTTTTGGTATGTCGCCGGCGCTGACCTCAATCGGTACGGCGGCGTCGCTGTTTAGTCGGCGCAGGCGCAATTGACAACGTGTCCCGGTGCCACTAAACGCCATGCTCCTGCCGGATGTTGCCCAGATGGCGGAATTGGTAGACGCACTAGTTTCAGGTACTAGCGCCGCGAGGCGTGGAGGTTCGAGTCCTCTTCTGGGCACCACTTTCGATCGCACCTTCCTTAGTTGATACGGTGCGCCTCGGCATCAGATCGGTGGCCGCTGCGGAGCCGGTGCCGGCGGAGACAACCCGCCCGCAATATGAGGCCTCCGATGAGCGCGCCCGTCATCAAGCTGCACAAAGGCGATCTGGCTGCGAATGTCGGGTTCGGTCCGTCGGTTGCAATCGATACCGAAACGATGGGGCTCAACCCGCACCGGGATCGGTTGTGCGTGGTGCAGCTATCGGCAGGAGATGGGACGGCTCACATCGTTCAGATCCTGAAGGGTGGTCCGGAGCCGGTGCGATTGAAGGCGCTGCTTGCCGATGAGAGCGTCTTGAAGATCTTCCACTATGCACGGTTCGACATTGCGGCGCTCTACAATGCGCTAGGGGTGATGACTACGCCTGTCTATTGCACGAAGATCGCCTCGAAGCTGTCGCGGACCTACACGGATCGGCACGGGCTCAAGGAGTTGGCGCACGAGATCTTAGGGCTGGAGCTGTCGAAGCATCAGCAGAGCTCGGATTGGGGGGCCGCGGAGCTGACCCAGCAGCAGGTGGCGTACGCGGCGCATGACGTGCTGCATCTGCATGCCATCAAGGATCGGCTGGACGCGATGCTGGCGCGCGAGGGGCGGACGGAGTTCGCGCAGGCGGCGTTCAAGTTCCTGCCGGTACGGGCGCGGCTCGATCTCACGGGATTTCCCGAGGACGATATCTTCGCCCACTAGGTGTTGCTCTGGCGTGCCGATTGCCCTGATGTGTCTGTCTTAGTTCGATTTTTTCGGGGATGGCGCGCGGTTTGCCGCGGGTGTTTGGCTTGAGCGCAGTCCCAATCTCACCCAAATTGGCGGCGAGGGTGCATCGCAGCGCTCTCCCACCCCAGTCGCGGACCGTTCCATTTCCATGGTGATGACCTTCGAGGCCGATCGCACGCAGGGCTCGCCGACGAGCGGCGGCCGCGCGAGCGGCTCGGGGATCGTGCTGGCGACTGACCGCAGCGACGGGTTCCGCAAGGCACGGCGCCACACCAAGCTCGTGAAGGTCTTGCGGCTGGCGTTGCCGATCTCGGGCGCAGCGATGTGCGTGATCTATGTCGGCGCGCTCGTCGGGTCAGGCGGTTTCTTGAATAGCCTTCCGGACGTGCCGATCCCGCGGATCACGCCGCAGGATCTGTCCATGCAGAATCCCAACTATGACGGCGTGACGGAGGATGGCGGGACCTATCGTGTGGCGGCGGCGCGCGCGCGGCAGAACTTCGACCGCACGGATCTCATCGAACTCGAAAGCATCACGGGCGATCTTGTTGCGAAGGACAAAACCGCGACGAAGCTGACGGCCGTGAGCGGTGTGTTCAATCACAAGGAAAACGTGCTCGACTTGAAGGAGAAAATCGAGATCCGGTCGGACAACGGGTTTTCGGCGGATCTGACAAGCGCGATTGTGCGCACGCGCGAAGGACGCATCAACAGCGATGATCCCGTTCGTGTCGGCTTTCCCGCCGGATCGGTGACGGCAAAACGGCTCGAGATCCGGCAAAAGCTCCGCGAAGTGACGTTCGTCGAGGAGGTCGTGGCACGGCTCGTGCCATCACCGAAGGCACCCGCAGATACGAGTGCCGCCAAGCCGAAGGGTACTGCGGCGCTGCTGGGCAGTTCGGATGGTCCGGTCGAAATTACGTCGGCACGTCTCGATATCCAAGACCTCGACAAACGCGCGATTTTTACCGGTAATGTGCGCGCAGTTCAGGCTGGCGCCGC
Organism: uncultured Alphaproteobacteria bacterium; assembly: GCA_963778225.1. Classification (GTDB taxonomy): domain Bacteria; phylum Pseudomonadota; class Alphaproteobacteria; order Rhizobiales; family Hyphomicrobiaceae; genus JAGVSR01. The sequence continues at coordinate 126,625 of CAVZTR010000005.1, read as the reverse complement.
ACTGGAAACGCCTGAGATAACGGCGTTCTACGAAGGCGGGTCGGGCATGCCGGGTGCACAAGCCGCGGCAGGTGACGCTGGCGGAAAGCTGACGCGGATCACTGCCAAGGGGCCATTCGTGATGACGCGGGACAATGGCGATCGCGTCACCGGAGACGGAGCTACCTTCGATGCGAAGGCCGAGACGGGTCTGCTCGAGGGCAACATCGTGATGACGTCGGTTCCCGATCGCCGTGTGACGGCAGAGCGCGTGGAACTCGATCAGGGACGGGACAGCGCGGTACTGACCGGCGACGTCGTCGTGGTCAACGGAGAAACGGTTTTGAAGGGCCGTCGACTGTCCATCGATCGCACTGCCGGGCGATCGTCTCTTACGGCACCGCCGATGGCAGGGAGTGGACCGGGACGCATCACCGCGCGCTTCGTTCAAAAAAATCCAGGAACGAAGAAGCCAGCCGAAACCGAGGCTAAGGGGGGCGCCGCAGGACTTGCCCAGTTCAAGACATCACCCGGAGCGCCGCTCGATGTGGAGGCGGATTCGCTCGATGTGGATGATAACGTGCGACTGGCGATCTTTCGCGGCGATGTGATTACAAAGCAAGGTGACGTGACGATGCGGTCGCCGCAAATCCGGGCGAGCTATACAGGGTCGGCGCGTTTAGCGGATATGAATGCCGGAACCGACCAGCCGTCGAGCGGCGGCGGCGGCAGCAGTCAACTCGAGCGCATCGAAGCCGACGGCGGCGTGGTCGTGACGACGGCCGATGGGCGCAAGGTCACCGGCACGACGGCACGTTATGAGGCGAAAACAAACAGCGTCGCGGTGACGGGTGACGTCGAGTTGTCGCAACAGGGCACTGTTGTGCGCGGCAACCGTCTCGTGATCGACATGGCGTCGGGCAAGGCGACTATCGATACGTCGGCCGTCAAGGCCGTGGCCAAGCCGTCGGACGGGTGGTCAAGCGAGGTCCAGGGCCGCTCGACCGGTGGCCGGCCGAGCGCTATCTTTTTCCCCGACGAGTTACGTAAGGCCCAGGGCTCAAGTCAGAAGTCATCGAAAACCAAACCAGCGGCGGCGCAGCCCGGCACTGACGCTTCGGGCTGGAGTTCCGAAACGCTGCCAACAGCCCCACGGCCGTGAGCGCAGGCATAGCTCCAACAGGATCCTTTTCGTGAAGATCACGTCGCTCACAGGATTGTTCAAATCGCAAACGCCGGGGCGGCGTGCGACGGACGGCATGCAAAATGGATTTTCAGACGCACACGCCGAAACGTATGGCCGGCATGACCCGGATGCAGAGGCTGTCGATCCCTCGATCGGCGGCGAAGGCTGGCTGACCGTTGTCGATGTCAAGAAGGCCTATCGGAAGCGGCAAGTGGTGAAGGGCGTGAGCCTCGCCGTCGGGCGCGGGGAATCCGTGGGGCTGCTCGGACCGAACGGTGCGGGCAAGACCACGGTTTTCTACATGATCACGGGGCTTGTTCCCGCGGATGACGGGCGGATCACGATCGACGGGCGGGATGTGACACGGCTGCCCATGTACCGCCGGGCGCGCCTTGGTATCGGCTACCTGCCGCAGGAAGCCTCGATCTTTCGCGGACTTTCTGTCGAAGACAACATCATGGCGGTTCTCGAACTCGTCGAGCCGGACAAGCGCCGCCGGAAAGAACAACTCGACAGCCTCCTGGAAGAGTTCCGCATCACGCGGCTCCGCAAATCGCCCTCGATTGCATTGTCTGGCGGTGAGCGGCGGCGGTGTGAGATTGCTCGCGCCCTGGCATCACGGCCCTCGTTCATCCTGCTGGATGAGCCCTTTGCGGGTATCGACCCCATTGCGGTGGGCGATATTCAGGAACTCGTCCGGCACTTGACGGACCGTGGCATCGGGGTCCTGATCACAGATCATAACGTGCGCGAGACACTGAGCCTTATCGACAGGGCCTACATCATCTACGATGGTCAGGTTCTGACACACGGTAAGCCTTCGGAAATCATAGAAAACGAGGACGTCCGGAAAGTGTATCTGGGAGATATGTTCGTTAACGGGCGTTGATTAAGGATCGCGACGCGCGTTTCGTAGTGGTGCCTCGAACAAGTCATGGCGATCTCGACAAAATTAGAGATGCGGCAAGGCCAGCAGCTGGTGATGACACCTCAGCTGCAGCAAGCCATTCGGCTGCTTCAATACTCAAATCTGGAACTCAGCCAGTACATCGAAGGCGAACTCGAACGCAATCCGCTGCTCGAAATCGAAGATGCGGTGCCTGATGCCCCGGCCGTCCCGGAGCATGACGGACGCGAGAGCGCGGGCGACGTCGTCGATGCCGCCGCAACCAGCGACAGCGGTGAGAGCGACGACTGGCTCGACCTGGAGAAGCCAAGCGCGGCGGATGCCACCGACAGTTTCGACACCGAGTTCGAAAATGTCTACCCCGACGCGGCGCCGTCCGACGGGCCTGATCCCAACGGCTCACAATGGTCGCAGGTCAAGCAGCGCGGTTCGTCGTTCGAGGACGACGATAGCAATCTTGAAGCCTATGCAACGGCGGACATCTCGCTCCGGGAGCACCTCGTCGAGCAGGTGGCGCTCGCGATTCGCGATCCTGCCGAGCGGTTGGTGGCCCAGTATCTGATCGATACCGTCGACGAAGCCGGCTATCTGCACGCCGATCTTCGCGACATCGCTAGCAAGCTTGCAGCGCCTGAAGGAATGGTCGAGAGGGTGCTCGGCGTTTTGCAGAGCTTCGAGCCAGTCGGCGTGTGTGCGCGATCGCTCGCCGAATGTCTGGCGCTGCAGCTGAAAGAGCAGAACCGATACGACCCGCAAATCGCAGCGTTGCTTGATAATCTCACACTGCTGGCAACGCACAACTTTGCGGCGCTGCGGCGGGCCGTCGGCGTCGATGCAGACGAACTGGCCGAGATGATCGGCGAAATCAAAACGCTCAATCCAAAGCCGGGCCTGAAGTTCGGGTCGGTACAGATGCAGCCGGTGGTGCCCGATATTCTTGTTCGGGCGGGGAACGACGGCAGCTGGCTGATCGAGCTCAACTCCGACACGCTGCCGCGCGTGCTCGTCAATCGCGTCTATTATGCCAAGGTTTCGAAGACAGCTCGCAACGAGAAGGACAAGGGGTACCTTCTGGAGTGCCTGCAAACGGCGAACTGGCTGGTGAAGAGCCTCGATCAACGTGCGCGCACAATTCTGAGGGTGGCCGAGGAGATTGTGCGCCAGCAGGACGCGTTCTTCACGCACGGCGTGCAGTACCTGCGGCCGATGAACTTGAAGACCGTGGCCGATGCGATCTCGATGCACGAATCGACCGTGTCGCGCGTCACATCGAACAAATACATCGCAACGCCGCGGGGCATCCTGGAGCTGAAGTACTTCTTCACGTCCTCCATCGCTTCCGCCGATGGGGAAGGCGAGGCACACTCGTCAGAGGCCGTCCGGCACCGGATCAAGCAGCTGATCGACGGGGAAGTGCCGAACTTGATCCTGTCCGATGATATGATCGTCGAGCGGTTGAAGAGTGACGGTGTCGATATCGCCCGGCGGACGGTCGCCAAGTACCGGGAGGCGATGCGGATCCCGTCCTCCGTGCAACGGCGCCGCGACAAGCGGATGGAGCGCGCTGCTCGGGTGTAAACGTTGCGAGATGGCAGATCACCTTGACGGGTGGCGTTGGTTTGTGCGGTGCACAAGGTTGTACACTCGACAAAGGTTTGACAGACGGCGCGACACAGACTAGCGTTTGATCATGTCGGGTTTTCGCGGCGGGCGTACGCGTAACCTATTAGAATTGCTACTTTTCGTGCGACTTCGTGGGGGAGCGAAGTTGGCCAGCGGGTGGGTGGCGTAGAGACAACTTAAACCTTGATGTGGTCGCGGCGGGTCCTTAAGGGATCGTGCTGATCAGCGTGTTTACGCAGCTGCGGTGAAACGCTGACGGCTCGACGCAGGGAACTGGTATGATGGAGCAGCCGTTGTTTTCGGGCCATGCCATCATGGCTGAGTTCGAAGACCAATGCGGGTGCGAGGCGAGCATGAGTCCGGCGGTGGTATCGCCGGGGACTAAATCTGGCGCGAGGGACATGGGCATCCCCGGGCGGGTCAGCATCAAACGAGGCTTCGGGCAGGATCGGCGCGCGTCACGACAGCAGCGGCCGCACCCCATTGAAAGAACCCAAACATGGATTTGACAGATATTCTGTCCGCAGATGCGATCATTCCTTCGCTCGACGTGACCTGCAAGAAGCAGGCGCTCAACGAACTCTCCATGAAGGCCGCACTCATCACAGGGCTCGAACAGCGCGATATCTTCGATGCGCTGCTGCAACGCGAGCGCCTGGGGTCCACGGGTCTCGGGCGCGGGATCGCCATTCCCCACGTCAAGTTCAAGGCGTTGACGCGGATCGTGTGCATCTTTGCGCGGCTGGCCAAGCCGATCCCGTTCGACAGCCAGGATGATCAGGACGTGGACCTGATCTTTCTGTTGCTCGCCCCGGAACACGCGAGCGGCGATCATCTGAAAGCGCTGGCGCGGATCTCGCGCCTAGTGCGGGAGCCCGCAACGCTGGAGCAGCTTCGCAGCGCGCCGGATGGTGAAATGCTGCGGCGGCTGTTGTCAGGGACAGTGGCTTCGCATGCGGCCTGAGCCGGGCTCTAGACTTCAGTGGCCCGCGTAGATCGCCGCTAGACCGACAGTCCCAACGATAATGCGCCACCAGCCGAACGGCGCGTATCCGTGGCGGCTCACGAACTCAAGCAGAACGCGGACGACTGTCAGCGCGGCTATGAAGGCCGTGATGAAGCCGACGACGATCGGGGTCGTGTTCGACAGGTCCAGCGTCGTCCAGTTCTTGTAAAGATCGAAAGCAAAGGCGCCGGCCATCGTGGGCATGGCGAGGAAGAAGCTGAACTCGGCTGCCGAGCGCTTGTCTGCTCCGAGTAACAGTCCACCAACGATCGTGGCGCCGGAGCGTGAGACACCGGGGATCATGGCGAGCGTCTGAAACAAGCCGATCTTGAGGGCAAGGCTCGGCGGGAACGACATGGCGTCGTTGTAGCGCGGGGTTGCGGCGAAGCGGTCGACGGCGAGAAGCACGAAGCCGCCCAGGATCAGCATGACGCAGATCAGACCGGGCGATTCGAACAAGACGCTTTTGATAAATCCGTGCAGAGCGGCGCCGACGACAGCGGCGGGCAGGAAGGCGATCAGAACCGAGAGCACAAAGCTGCGAGCCTGGGCCTTGTAAGGCAGGGCTGCGGCCGTGGCCCAGAGGCGGCCGAAGTAGACGGCCAGAATGGCGAGAATTGCGCCGAGCTGGATCAGCACCTCGAAGGCCCGCCCCGGGGAATGGACGCCCAGAAAGTAGCCGGCGAGCAGGACGTGACCCGTCGAAGAGACTGGGATGAATTCGGTCAAGCCTTCGAGAATGCCGAGCAAAACGGCCTGCCACGTTTCCATGCCTGTGCTCAGCCTCCGGCTTTTGACTTGCGCATGGCGACTCACCTTCCGGTGAGCCGGCCGCCATGCGAAAGGCCCATCCCTACGCTCAAGTGGTGGCGCCGAGTGCTGGCCTCGGTGCCGCAGGGCCAATAAACACGACAAGTGTTGCGGATTCGCGTAGATGCAGGGGACCTGTCAACTTAAGGCTTGGTCGAATTGCGGCGATGACTGTGCTCGTCCATTACCCGTTCTGTCCCCGCAGCCGGGCCGTCCGGATCGCACTGGCCGAACTGGGTCAGGATGTGGAGTTGGAGGACGAACTCCCCTGGGCGTGGAGCGAGAGCCTGCTGGCCGTCAATCCCGCGGGGGAATTGCCGGTGCTCGTCACTTCGCAGGGCGGGGCGGTGGCCGGCGCTTACGCGATTTCCGAGTATCTCGACGAGCAGGGGCTGGCGCAGACCAGTGATGCCGGACATGGCGGGCTGTTTCCGGGCACGCCAGCAGAGCGCGCGGAGGTCCGCCGGCTCGTCGATTGGTTCGTCAACAAGTTCGACCGGGAGGTGTCGCGCGAGTTGATCGACATGAAGATCATCAGTTTGCAGGCGCCGGGGAAAGGCGCGCCGCCGGATGCGGAAACGCTGCGGGCCGTGCGGCACAATTTGCGATACCACATGCGCTATATCGATCATCTGGCGCTGAACCGCGACTGGCTGGCAGGGCCGCGGTTGAGCTTTGCCGACATGGCGGCGGCCGGTCATTTGTCGGTGCTCGATTATCTCGGCGATGTCGATTGGGAGCAGCATCCGTCCGCCAAGTCCTGGTATATGCGGCTGAAGTCGCGGCCGGCTTTTCGGAGTTTGCTCAGCGACCGGCTAACGGGGCTGCCGCCGCACCGAACCTACGTCGATCTCGATTTCTGATGTGAAACGCTTGCAGACATCCCACTCCGTTCTTGAACCGCATGTACGGGTCGAACCGCGCATTCGCGCCATGGCGCTGGAACTCGGGTTCGATGCGGTGGGAATTGCGCGGCTTACGCCAGGGCGGTGCACAGGGGGAACGGCTGCGCGCGTTTCTGGCGGCCGGCCGGCATGGCGACATGGACTGGATGGAGACCCGCTCGGAGCAGCGCGGCGATCCGCTGGCGCTGTGGCCGCAAGCCAAGAGCGTGGTGATGGTGGCGATGAGCTACGCGCCGGACACCGACCCGCTCGAGGTGTTGCAGATGCGGGAGCGCGGCGCGATCTCAGTTTATGCGCAAGGCAAGGACTACCACGAGATCCTCAAGCCGAAACTCAAGCAACTGGCGCGCGATGTGGTGTCGGCGACGGGCGCAGATGTGAAAGTGTTTGTCGATACCGCCCCGCTGATGGAGAAGCCACTGGCTGCGCTGGCGGGTCTTGGCTGGCAGGGCAAGCATACCAACCTCGTCTCGCGCACGCATGGGTCGTGGCTGTTTCTTGGGGCGCTTCTGACGACGGCCGAACTCGTGCCGGATGATGCGGAAGCCGATCATTGCGGATCGTGCCGCCGGTGTCTCGATGTTTGCCCGACGGCGGCGTTTCCCGCGCCCTATCAGCTCGATGCGCGGCGGTGCATCGCGTATCTGACGATTGAACATAAAGGACAGATCGCGCGCGAGTTTCGCGCGGCAATGGGCAATCGCATCTATGGCTGCGACGATTGTCTGGCGGTTTGCCCTTGGAACAAGTTCGCTGAGACGTCACGAGAGATGCGCTTTGCGGCCCGCGCGGAGACGAACAACCCGCCACTGGCAGAATTGCTGGGCCTGGACGACGCGGCATTCCGGACGCGGTTTGCAGGTACGCCAGTCAAGCGGACCGGCAGGGATCGGTTTGTGCGCAATGTGCTGGTGGCCGCCGGCAATTCGGACGACCTCAGCTTAGTCGAGGGCGTTCGGCGCCTGCTCGATGACGCATCACCCTTGGTGAGGGGTATGGCGGTTTGGGCGCTGGCGCGGCTCACAACCGAGAGTGAGTTGCGCGCCGAGTTCAAGCGGACTTTCGAGGGCGAGCGCGATGAGAGCGTGCGTTCAGAATGGATGATGGAGTTGATGTGATGCCGACGCTTTTTTGTTTTGGGTTGGGCTATAGCGCGCGGCATCTGGCGGCGAAACTCGAGGATGAGGGCTGGCACATTGCCGGAACCGCGCGATCGGATGACGGCGTGGAGCGCATTCACGACCTCGGCTACACCGGATTCGTCTTCGACGGGCTGAGCCCGAGCAAAGGGGCAGGCCCAAGCCAGGGTGCGGGTCCCGCGGTGCGGCGGGCCTCGCACGTTGTGATTTCGGCGCCGCCCGACGCCGACGGCGATCCGGTTCTGCGGCACCACGGGGACGACATCGCGCAATCGAGCGCGGAATGGATCGGGTATCTCTCGACAATAGGTGTCTATGGAGATCATGGCGGAGGGTGGGTCGATGAGACGACGCCCGCCACGCCGTCTTCGGAGCGGTCGCGGCGGCGTGCGCTTGCGGAACAGCAGTGGCTGGATTTCGCAAAAGCGTCTGGCAAGCGCGTCGAGATTTTTCGGCTGGCTGGAATCTACGGACCTGGCAGCAGCGCCATCGACGGTCTGAAGTCCGGCACCACGCGATCGGTGGTGAAGAAGGATCAGGTGTTCAATCGCATCCATGTCGAGGACATTGCGCGGACCTTGATTGCGGCGTTCTCGCGGCCGCACCTGCACGCGATCTACAACGTAACTGATGACGAGCCGGCGCCGCCGCAGGACGTCAATGCCTACGCGGCTAAACTTCTGAACCTGCCGCCGCCGAAGGAAATCGCTTACGAGGAGGCGCAGCTTTCGGAAATGGGACGGAGTTTCTATTCAGAAAACAAGCGGGTTCACAATGACCGGATTAAAAACGATCTTGGCGTGAAACTCGCTTTTCCCACCTATCGAGAAGGTCTTGCCGCGATTGCCAAAGGTGGCGTCTAAACTCCGGCGCTGTCCGTTCAGCCAACATTCAGGAACCATCCGCTTTCCTGCCAGAATTGGATTGGAATGTAGAACTCTGTTTGCAGGGCGGATGGTCGAGATGCGTGTGTCGCCGATTGCACGTTTGGGTTTGACGGGCTTGATCGCCCTTATTGCTGCGATGCCGGTGAAGGCTGAAAACGCAGCGCACGACATTGCCAATAAATTCTCGGAAACGACGTCGAAGGCGGCCGAACCGCAGGACGATCTGCGGCGCAAGACTTATGAGGCCGAGATGCTGGAGCGCGCGCGGCAGGAAGCCCGCGAGCGTGCAGATGCTGAACTGCGGGCGGCGGCTGAGGCGGAAGCGCGGCGCAAGGACATGGAGGCGCAGCGCGAGGCTGAGTCCCTTGCTCTTGCAGACAAGTTGAAGCGGGCGCAAGACGCTCGCAAGGCCAAGGCGGCGGACGCATCGGAAGAGAAATCGTTCAAGCCAGCGCTGACGAATACGGACAAGGCGGCAGTGAAGCCTGCAACGGGAGCTGCTGAGGCCCCGATCGTTGTCACGCCGCCCATGGCGTCCACGCAGCCAGCAGAGGTCGCGCGCGAGATTGCTCCTGTTCCGGCAGTTCCTGCTCTTGCGCCGCCGGTCGCTGCTCCTCAAGCCGGGCCGGCAACGGACATCGCGAGCGAGCCCGCGCAAGTCTTGCCGCCGCCTATGGCGCTGGGACGTCCGGTTCCAACTTTGCCGCCGATTGCGTCTGCGCCAGCCGATCCGCGAGTTACAATTCTGCTTGTCATGGAGCCTGGAACCAAGGGTATCCGGCGCTTCAACAAGACGGCTGATCCCGTGATCTGCGAGGGCACGTCGTGTTTTGTTTCGAACGGGGCGGGCGCGCCCGCGCGTGTGATGGCGCTGCGAAAAACGCTCGGGCCGGGCAATACGTTCGGCAAGCGGGCGGGGGCCTGTCGGGGAAAGCTCGCGTGCGTCTTTCGCGGTGTGACGCTGACGGGTACTGCGCCGACCATTCAGCCGGTGGACCTCAAAGTTCTGGTGCATGACCGTCGGGAGGCGCGGACCGTTTCCGGGGACGCCTCGTGCCGGGTGATCGCGACCCGACTTGCGTGCGGACGCACGGTGGTGGCGCAGGGGTATCGCGCGTGGATCGTGCCGGAGAGCGTCGCGGAAGTGGCGGGACCGGCGGCGCTCGACGCCGCCGTGTTGCGTGGTCTGGTTGCAAACCCGCTGCGGGAGGCTGCCATCAGTCGATGAGGGCTCGTGTCGAGGCCTCGTCGATCAGCTGGAGAAGCAGGGCGAGGTCCTGGGGCCGTGACAGTCGATGATCGCCGTCGGCGACTTCGGTGATGCGAACGTGGCCGCCGTCGAGCAAGGTCTCCAGACCGCGGACATGCTCCGCGGGGACCACATCATCTTGCAAGCCTTGAAGGACGAGAATGGGCCGGCCGGGGTTGAAGGTTTGGCCGGCGAGCTGATGCTTGCGGCCCTCCTCAATAAATTGACGCGTGATCGTATAGGGATCGCCGTAATCCGACGGCTTCAAATAGCGTCCGGTGGTGAGAATGGCCTGACGGGCATCTTCGGGAAAGCGGTTCCACATCAGCTGCTCGGTGAGGTCCCAAGCGGGCGCGATCAACACAAGTGCCGTGATCCGCTGTGCCTCGGCCGGGTCGTTCTCCAGAAGATACTTCAGCAACAGGAGAGCAACGTAGCCGCCGGTACTCGAGCCGACGATGATCCGGGGACCCGGTGCGACTGTCCGGAAGATCGTGGCGGCTTCTTCAAGCCACTGCCCAATGGTTCCTTCTTCGAACGGCCCGCTGGAGAGGCCATGTCCGGAGTAATCGAAGCGAACACAGTCAACTCCGGCTTTTCCGGCGTAATCCGCCAGCGTCGACGCCTTGGTGCTGGCCATATCGGATTTCAGGCCTGCCAGCCAGAGCAGGCCGGGACGCGGCGAACCGGATCGCGTCTCGCGCCGATAGGCGATGCGCCGGCGGGCGTCGCCGGTTCCAACGTCGATGAATTGCGGTTCTGTGCCGGTCATCCTATGAGTGCCTATCATTTCTCGCGAGTGACTTGCTACCGGAGCTGCCGCCCTTGGCCGATCGTGCCGCGACCATACTGCAGATTATCCCCCAGCTCGACACGGGGGGCGCGGAACTCTCGACGATCGAGATCGCGGAAGCGGTGATCGTGGCCGGCGGGCGCGCGATCGTGCTGACCGAAGGCGGGCGTATGCTGGAGCGGCTGAAGGCCACCGGCGCGGATGTGAGGATCTTTCCCGCGGCCACGAAGAACCCGGCCAAGCTGCTGGCGAATGCCGCGGCCATCGCAAGGATGATCGAGGCGGATGGCATCCATCTGGTGCACGCGCGCAGCCGGGCCCCGGCGTGGAGTGCGCTGCGCGCGGCGCGGGTAACGAAACGGCCATTCGTGACGACCTATCACGGCGCCTACAACGAGACCTCGGCGCCGAAGCGTCTCTACAACAGCGTGATGGCGCGTGGCGATCTGGTGATCGCGAACTCTGGATACACGCGCGATCTGATCCGGTCGCGCTACGGCACGCCGGACGCGAAGATCCGGGTCATTCATCGCGGCGTGGACGGCGCGGCCTTCGATCCGGAGAAGGTGTCAGCTGAACGGGTGGAACGCCTCAGGTCGGCCTGGGGTGTAACGCCGGGCCAGCGTGTCATTCTGCAAGCGGCTCGGTTGACCAACTGGAAGGGGCAGCATGTCGTCGTGGAGGCGGCGCGGCGGCTGCATGCCGACGGGCGGCTCGATGGGATCGTGGCGCTCGCTGGTGACGCGCAGGGGCGGGATGCCTACGCGGAAGGGCTGAGAGAGGCCATTAAGGCCGGGGGGCTCGAGGGGCGGGTGCGGCTCGTCGGGCACGTGGATGACATGCCGGCCGCGTATCTGGCGGCGGACGCATCGATCGTGGCATCGATCGAGCCGGAGGCTTTCGGGCGGACGGCGGTGGAAAGCCAGGCGATGGGATGTCCCGTTATCGCAACGCGGATCGGGGCGCCGCCGGAGACGGTGCTGTCGCCGCCCGAGCACGGGCCGCGCTCGATGACCGGCTGGCTGGTGCCGCCGGGGGACGCGGCGGCGCTGGCGGAAGCCCTACTGGCGGCGCTCAGTCTTGACCGGGTGGCGCGGGCGCAATTGAGCCTCAGGGCGCGGGCGCATGCGGCCGGATCGTTTTCGCTGCGGCAGATGCGGCTGAAGACGCTTCAGGTGTATGACGAGATCCTCGGGACGGGGATGGCTGCTCGTTACGTGGCCGCGCGTCCACAAAACGATGGTTAAGTCGGGTTGTAGGGTCCCGTGAAGGCTTGACTTGAAACCTTTTCTTCTCGATTCTCTCCGTTGATTGCCGGAACGGGGGTATGAAACCAGCCGGCAAGACGAAACCGCCAAAACGGGCATTGAAACAGCAAGAGGAGTTCGACCCATCCGCAAACCAATGCGAGCCGCGCCTACGCGCGAGCAATCCGGGCCCAAGATCAACGACCAGATCCGGGCCCGCGAAGTACGACTGATCGACGAGACTGGACAGAACGTCGGAGTCGTCAGCAAACTCGATGCCATGCAACGGGCAACCGACGCGGGTCTCGACCTCGTCGAGATTTCACCCGACGCGGAGCCGCCGGTCTGCAAAATCCTGGACTACGGCAAGTTCAAGTACCAGGAACAGAAGAAGCAGGCTGAAGCGCGCAAGAACCAGAAGATCGTCGAAATCAAAGAGATCAAGATGCGGCCGGGCATCGATGATCACGACTACGACGTGAAGATGCGGGCGATCCGACGCTTCTTCGAAGAGGGCGATAAAGTCAAAATCACGCTGCGGTTCCGCGGGCGTGAAATGGCGCATCAGCACTTAGGAATGGAAGTTTTGAACCGGGTCAAGACCGAGACCGAAACGGTCGCGAAGGTCGAGAGTGAGCCTCGGTTTGAGGGTCGCCAGATGGTGATGGTGCTGGCGCCGAAGTAGGCCGCTCGCCCATCGTAGCCGATGTGAACGAAAGGACGCTCGCTCTCAGGTGCGGCGTCCTTTTTGTTTGGCCGGTTTGCTTGCGGCAGGCGGAGGTCGGACGTGCGAGGGTTCTGTCGCAGCGGGCGTTGACGGAACCCGGCCGGGTCACCATGTGTTTTTCAATATCGACCCGCGCATGGCGCTCCGGAATGTCCGGGGCGCTTTCGTGTCTCAGGCCGAGGATCGGAAAAAGGAATTCGCACGATGTCAGTTCGTTCGCTTGTGGGTGCCGCCGTGTCGGCGCTTCTGGTTCTGGCGGCCGTTCCAGCCAAGGCCGACGGGCCGGATCTGATCTTCAAGAAGACGACGGTGTGGAAGCTCTTGGCGCCGGACGCGAAGCTCGCCACGTTTGCGGTCGATGATCCGGAGGTAGAGGGCGTGACGTGCTACTTCACGGCGCCGGAGAAGGGCGGTTGGGCGGGATGGGCCGGGCTGGCGGAAGAACTGTCGAATGTTTCGCTGTCTTGCCGCCAGGTTGGGCCGATCAAGTTCAAGCGTAAGCTGGAACAGGGCGAGGAGGCGTTCAGCCAGCGCCGCTCGATCTTGTTCAAGCGGATGCAGATCGTGCGCGGATGCGATTACAAGCGCAATGTGCTCGTCTATCTCGTCTACACGGACAAGATCATCGAAGGCAGCCCGGAGAACTCGACCTCCAGCGTGCCGATCGCACCGTGGGGCGAGACGACACCACCGCAGAAGTGCAGCGATTACATTTCGGGCTAAGACATAAATCGCCGGCTGATGAGCCGGCGATTTTTGCTTATTTCGTTTCTTCCGGGGCGCGGCGATAGACGTCGTCGGTGCGGATGATGTCGTCTTCGCCGAGGTAGGTGCCGATCTGGACCTCGATGAGTTCGAGAGGAACCTTGCCGGGGTTTTCGAGGCGGTGCCACTGCGTGGCGATGATGTAGACGCTCTCGTTTTCGCGCACGAGCTGTTCGGTTTCACCGATCACGACTTTGGCCGTGCCTTGCACGACGATCCAGTGCTCTGACCGGTGGTGGTGCATTTGCAGGGACAGCTTGCCGCCGGGCTTGACGTGCAGGAGCTTGACCTGGAAGCGAGGCCCGATGTTGAGCGTCTCGAAGTAGCCCCACGGACGGTAATTGCGAAGGTGCTGTTCCTGTTCCTTGCGATTGGTGCGCTTCAGGGTGGCGACGATCTTGCCGACGTCTTGCGCGCGAGCTTTATCAGCGACCAGAAGTGCGTCGGGCGTGTCGACGATGATGAGATCCTCGACGCCAATGGTGGCAACGAGCCCGCGTTCTGAATGCACATAACAGCCAGACGTGTCTTCGAGCACGCTGTCGCCTTGCGCGTGGTTGCCATGAGCGTCTTTCGGGGCGATCTCCCAGAGTGACGACCAGGAGCCGACGTCGTTCCAGCCGACATCGATCGGGAGCATCGCGGCGGCCTTGGTTTTCTCCATGACAGCGTAATCGACGGAGATGTTCGGGCTGGCGGAAAATGAGTCGCGGTCGAGGCGCAGAAAGCCCAGATCATCGGCGGCCAGTGCAAGTGATGCACGCGAGGCCTTGAGAACTTGCGGGATTGAGGGCTGCGATCTCGTCGAGGAACGTGTGGGCGTTGAGAACGAAGATGCCGCTGTTCCAGAAGTAGTTGCCTTCGGCGAGGTAAGTCGCGGCGGTCTTTGCGTCCGGCTTCTCGCAAAACTTGTCGACGGTGAAGGCCTGGACCTCACCGGCACCTATGCCATCGCCCCGCTTGATGTAGCCGTAGCCGGTGTGGGGGCTGTCAGGTGTGATACCGAACAGAACCAGTTTTCCCGTGGCTGCAACTTCGGCGGCCTTGCGAACGGCTTCGACGAAACGGGCTTCGTTCTTGACCGCGTGATCGGACGGCATCACGACGAGAACAGCGTTGGGCTGTTCGCGGACAGCAGCAAGTGCTGCGACTGTAATGGCTGCCGCGGTGTTGCGCGCGACGGGCTCCAGGATAATGGCTTTCGCGGTCTGTCCGGCGCGATCGAGTTCTTCCTTCACCAGGAAGCGATGATCGTTATTGCAGAGGATGATGGGTGGCGCGAACCCAGCATCGGGTGTGAGGCGGCGCAATGTGGCGCCGAGCAACGTCGGGCCGCCACCGTTGAAGAAGTTAATGAACTGTTTTGGAAACATCGAACGCGACAAGGGCCAGAGGCGCGTTCCGGATCCACCCGAGAGGATGACGGGAATGATAGGGAGCATGCAAATACCTCGTTAACCGCCGCGAGGCCGAAAACTCTGTCTGCGCACGGTTCGCCGTCGAAGGCGCTACCCGTCCGGTTTGGCCCTTATCCCACTAAACAGTGAAAATGCGAAGCGGCGGTGGCCGTTAGTCGTTAAGACCATCGCCCACCGCCGCTGGGGCATCCGGATACGCGGTACAAAAACCGGTTGCTTCGACCATATGAACCGCAAATCGTTTCAAAGCTGCAAACGAGATGCGAAAATTAGAGTAGCGGCGAAGATTTATCTTCGTCGGAACGCAAAGCGGGCCGTCCGGTATCCAGGAGCCAGTTCACGATGGGAACTGAAATGGCATGGGGCAGAATGCGCAGAAAGGGCACCGCTAGTGTTGGTACTAAACCCGGTGCGATCACACGCCGGCCAAGCCGGTAGCTGCGGACGGACAGAGCAGCGACACGCTCGGGCGTCGCTGCTGCGAGAATATGACGATAGAGCGAGCCTTCGGCGTCCATTCGCGCATGGAATCGCGTCTCCACAGGGCCAGGTAGAACAACGGCGATGCGGACGCCGCGGCCTGCTGCCTCAGATGCGATGGCTTCGGTGAGAGAGAGCGCAAAGGCTTTGCTGGCATAGTAGGCCGCTTGGTGGGGGCCCGGAATCAGTGCGCCGAGTGATGATATTGTGAGGATCCCACCGCGTCCGCGCGCAATCATGTCCGGGAGCACGGCGCGTGTGAGGCGCGCCACTGCGGCCACGTTTGTTGCGATGAGCGTTTCGAGCCTCGTCGTCGGCGCAGCCGAGAACGGGCCGGAATGACCGATGGCGGCGTTGTTGACGAGCACATCGCAGTAGAGGCGCTTTTCGGCAAGCCAGGAACTCAAGGCCTCGATTGCTTCGGGGCGGCTGATATCGAGACTCAGTTGCTCGACTCGCACGTTTGGCTGCCGCTGCAGAATTTCTATGGCAGCGGTTTCGAGGCGACTGGGCGTGCGTGCAATCAGTACGACGGCTTGCGAATGGCGTGCAAATTCATGAGCAAGTGCTAACCCGATGCCGCTTGAGCCGCCTGTTATGACCACGGCGGGGGTGAGACCGCGCGTCGCTTCGACCGCTTCGGCGCGGGGTTCGGCCCAGCGGCTGATCCAGCGTGTCGCGAGAGATTCAAGACCTTCCATCATCGGCATCTAGTGTGCCGATGAGGGCTGTGGGATACAACCCTCTACGCGATCATCAGTAACTGACGCTTGTGGCATTAGGGCGGGCGCGGTTGCGCGGGCGGCGTTCCCAAGAGATGGGACGCACGTCTTCAAGTTCGGTTTGGGTGACCTGCCACAGATCGTATTGCATTTGGAGCGCCAGCCAGTAGTGGGCACCTTGGCCGAGTGCGCGGCCCAAGCGTTGTGCAATTTCGGGCGTGATGGCAATGCGTTCTGCAAGCAAGCGATCGAGAACCGCTCGCGGTAATCCGAGGTGGGCTGCGAGTTCCCCGGGTGTCATCGACAAATAGGGGAGCATATCGACCCGAAGAATTTCGCCGGGATGGAGAGGGGCTGCGTCCGTGCCGCTAAGAGATTTGTACATTGGCCCATGCTGTTCGGTTGCGGACATGTGCGGCACGCACAATGCGCGACGTGGTCCGTTGTGAACGCACAGAGATTTGCCTGCTAATTCGACGGTTTTTAGGCTGACGATTTGTTCAGAAATCCGACTGCTCGGCGCCGCAATCTCGTCATGATGGCGGAGTGGGGGTGGAGGTCCTGACCTCTGTCGTGACGTCTTCGATAGCATCGTCCGGATTGTTGTCGGGCGTCGGCGCGAGGCGGTGAGGGCATCGGTCCGCTGCCATTCGTGCTGCTAGTCGTGGTGGCTTCGATCAACTTGGCGTCGTCGAGATCCACGGCCAAGAGATCAGCGATCTCGGCGGCAAGCGTTTCAGCGTCACCGTCGGGCCCCATCATGGGCGGGCGCCACTCGACGGCGTCAAGTGTTCCTGCCGGCGACACGGGCGACCATGCGTCGAGTACGCTGCCATCGGCTGTCCACACGGGATCGCGTTCGGCAGTGGCGGCGCGGGTGATCCACTCACGAGCGCGGCCTGCATCATTCTTGTCGGCAAGTTCGATGCGCGCCATGAGACGGGCGACGCGGCGGGTGAGTTTGTTTTTCAGGAAGGGTTGCAATGCGTGGCGGGCGACACCGAATTCGCGCGCCTCGATAGCAGCCGTCGCCCACGCAACACCGCTTTCGACATCGTGCGGCTTGAGGAGCGCCAATTGCTTGATGCGGTCGAGGCGATCGCGCGGGCTGTCGCCAATACGGGCGTAGGCGTATGCGGACGCCAGATCAGGATGCGGAGACTTGGACCAGGTGCGCTGTATGATCTTTGCAGCTTTGGCCGTTTGGCCGCGTGCTGCAAGGACACGTCCCGCCACGGCGGCGGCGGGGATGAGATCGGGGGCGAGCGTGTGGGCTTCGGTGGCGAACGCGAGGGCCTTGTCGGGATCTGCGTCTTCGATCTTTTGTGCCTGGGCCGCGAGCATCAATGCGCGGCGGCGATCGGCAACGTGACGTTCCAGATGTCCGTGGCGCTTGGCGAGTGCCGTCGTCTCGGCGGCGCCGGCCCAGTCGCCAGCTTTAAGCTGCATTTCAAATTGGGCTTCCAGGGGCCAGCCAAGACGTGGGTTCAGCCGAGCCGCGCGTTCAGCGAATTGCATGGCGGGTTCGGCTTCGCCTTCGCGACGGGCTTCGAGGTACAGGCCGCGTAGGCCGAGTTGTTCGGTATCGGGCGAGGCGAGCATGGCTTCGAAAATCCGCCGGGCTGTGGCGCGGTCGCCGGTCAACTGGGCGGCCTGCGCCCGCAGCAGATGTGTCAGCGGTTCGTTCGGGATCGCCTTGCGGGCCTGGATCGCGGCGCGGCTGGCGGACGCGCGGTCGCCGGCGCCGATGGCGATCATGCCGCTCGAAAGCGCATCAAGACCGCGCTGCTGGCGGCGGCGGGTCAGTTGGCGGCTGATCATGGCCGGGCTCGACCAGATCTGGCGCAGGAGCGACCACAGAGCGATCGCTGCGCCGACGAGGAGCGTGAGAATGACGATGGCGCGGAACACGCTCGTCTCGATCTCATAGCCTTCCCAGGTGACGAGCAGATTGCCGGGGCGGTCTGCGAGCCAAGCGAGACCGGAGGCAAGCAGAAGGACCACGACGAGAAACAAAACCAGACGCACCATACCCACGCGCTCCTACTCTTTGGGGGCTGCGGGCGATGCCGCAGCCGGCGCCGTGAGCGCAGCTTTCAATTCATTTTCCACGGTGGCGATGGCGTCATCGACGCTGTTGCGGGCCGCGACTTCTTTTTGCCATTGCGCGATTTTGGTGGCGGACTCCGGCGGCAAGTTTTTGATTTCGGCGAGGACGTCCGGAAGGCGGTTTTCGTTCAATGCTTTTTCGATGCGGGCGATGGTGGCTTCGAGGCCGGTGTCGTCTTCGGCGGCGTCGATCTTACGGACGCGAACAACGGACTTTGCGCTGGTCAGCAGGCGATCCCAGACGGAGGCTCCGGGATCGACGGATCCGGCGTCGAGTGCGGCGAGAAGGGCAGGGCGCGCGCGCTCCTTCAGGTCTGTCATGGATGGCACGCCGGTGGTTTTGAATTGCTCGAGCGGCTTGAGGTCGAGGCGTCCGCCGGACGAGGCGTTGACCGCGTCGAGTTCCTTTGCGAAGGCCTGGCCGCTTTCGATGGCGCGCTTGAGGTTGCCGAGTTCAAGGGCCGTGACGATGCGCTCGGTATTGGATTGGCGTTCCTGTTCCTTCTTGAGGACGCCATCGAGGCTGCCTTCGATCTTCGAGATGAGGCCGGTGACGGGCGTGACGGCGGCGGCAACCTCAGCTTTCTTGGCAAAGGTCTTGTCTTGCTGCTCGATGGTGGAGCGCAACTCGCCGATGCTGCTGGCGACGCGGCCGGTCTCTTCCTGGGCGGCCTGCACCGACTTATCCAGTCGCGCTTGATCGGCCTTCAACTTTTCGACGGATTGAGTGAGACGCGCGAGATCTGTTTTTGCACTGTCTTCGCGGGCGGCGAGGCGCTGGTCGATCTCGCGGGCGAGGCCGTCGCGGATTGAAGTGGCTTCGGCTGAGACGCGCGCTTCGGATTCGGCGATGCGGGACGTGACTGCGGCGATATCCGAGATGCGGTTGCCGCCCGTGTCGGACGAGGCGGCGGCAGACAATGTCTTCAGCTGGTCTTCGAGAGCCGCGATCCGTGCGTCGACAGCTGCAAGCCCTTGCGCGCCTCCGACGGATGTGGCGAGGCTCTCGGCTTTCTCAGCCAGTTTTGATTGGTCGCCGCGCAAAGCTTCAAGGTCGGTGGCCAGTTGGTCGACTTTCGCGAGGCGGGTTTCGGCCGACTGCAGGAGATCGTAGGCGTCGGACTTCGGAGCGGCTTCAAGTACCGCGATGCGCTTGTCGAGGTCGGTCGCGACCTGTTCGACGCGGGCGGAGGGCGTGGCGGTGCCGGTCAAGGATGCAATGCGGTCGCCGCCGAAGAGGACGATCGCGCCGCCTGCGACGCCGGCGGCTAAATGGGTGACGAGCCGGGTGAAGGCGGATGGGGAGCGCGCGGCGGGGGCGGCGGTGGTGGCTGGCTTTTGCGGTTCAGGTTTTTTCGGATCAGCGGGTTTCGAGGCAGAGGCGGCAGGGCTCGGTGCGGCATTCGCCGTGCCGGTGTTTTTCGCAGCTTCCTTGCCGGCATCCGGCTTGAGTTCGGTTGCCTTCAGATCGAGTGTGGCGTGCGGACGCTTGGGGTCTGTCGCGGGCTGATCTTTTTTGTCAGTCGGTTTGTCGTTCGGTTTGTCGGTCATAAGGTTCAGCCTCAGGGCGGGCGGCAGGAGCGCGGACGGGTGCTTCAGCAGGTTACGGCTCACGTGCCGCAAAGCCGGAAAATACTTGGATTGTCCGGTGTTAGCGACTATCGGCCGAACTTGACGATAAGCGGGCGGCGAGGGCAAGCATTTCTTCCTCGTTGGGCTTAACGGCAATTTCGATGCGTGACGGGTTGAGGGAACCGACAGCATCGGCAACGCCGGAGGACAGGCAGAGATGCACGAGGCTTTGTGCTTTTTCGCCGAGGCCGGCCGCATCGACGAGGGCGCACCACGCGGTGGCGGTGCGGGGGGACATCAACAGCACTGCGTCGAGATCGCCGGCGCGCAAGGATGCAGCGACGGCTGCAGGCAGCGCTGTGGCGGGACGGCTGCGGTAGACGACAGCGCGGCGGACCGTGAAGCCTGCGGGCGTCAGGGCCTGTTCGAGATCGAAGGCGATGGCTTCGCCGCTGATGTGGAGCAGGATGCCGGCGTTGGGGTCGAGACCGTTTGCGATCAGGGTGGCCAGGTCCGCGCCGCCAGCATTGCCCTCGAGCGTGACCCGGAAGCCCGCATCGCGGGCGGCGGCGGCGGTGCTTTTGCCGACGGCGAGGACGGGCAGCGCGGTGAGTTCATCTTTCTGCGGGTGGGCTGCCAGAGCGTGGACCGCATTGCGGCTCGTGATGACCAGCGCCTGCACGCCCGACACATCCAAGGGCGGGGTTTGCGTCACGATGTCGAGAAGCGGCGCGATCGTGACGCGGTGGCCCATCGCTTCGAGCTTGCGCGTGGTCCTCGGCGCTTCCGTCTCCGGTCTCGTGACGAGGATATGCATCGCGCTAGCCCTGCAGGACCTCCCGGCCGCCGCGGCTCAGAATATCGTCGGCGACGGTGACGCCCAGATCAGCTGCGGCGCTGGCGGGACCTGTCTTCGTGCTGACGACTTGCAGGCGACCGTCGGGTGAGAGCGTTTCGCCTTTGAATGTGAGCGTGCCGCCCTCGAGCCGCGCCAAGCCGGCGATGGGTGTGCGGCAGGAGCCTTCGAGCGTGGCGAGGAAGGCGCGCTCGGCGGTGACGCACAAGGCGGTATGTCTCGTCGTTCATGGGTGCGATGAGGGCGGCGGTGTCCTCGTCGTCGATGCGGATCTCGATGCCGATGGCGCCTTGCGCCACTGCGGGCAGCATACTCTCGATCGGCACGGCAGCGGTGATGTGATCGGCAAGGCCGAGACGGCGCAGGCCGGCGCATGCGAGGAAGGTCGCCTCGGCGACTTCATCGCGCAGCTTGGTCAGGCGGGTCTGCACGTTGCCGCGGAATCCGACGATCTGAAGATCGGGGCGAATGCGCTTGATCTGCGCCTGCCGGCGGAGTGACGAGGTGCCGACGACAGCGCCCTCGGGAAGACTATCGAAGCTCTTGTGTTTCAGGCTGATGAAGGCGTCGCGCACGTCTTCTCGCGGCAGCGTGGCGCCAATTGTCAGGCCGTCTGGGAGTGCCGTCTGCATGTCCTTCATGGAGTGGACGGCCAAGTCGATGCGCTTCTCGAAGAGGGCTTCTTCGATTTCCTTGGTGAAAAGACCTTTGCCGCCGACTTCGGCAAGCGGGCGGTCGAGGATCATATCGCCGGTCGTCTTGATGACGACGATCTCGAATGCGGTCTCGGGCAGGCCGTGGGCAGCCATGAGGCGGGCGCGGACTTCATGGGCCTGGGCGAGCGCGAGGGCGGAACCGCGCGTTCCGATGCGGACGTGGCGCTCTTGCAAGGACGTTTCTCCAGGTGGTAGGCGAGGCAGGTGGTCTCAAGGACGGCTTGGCCGCCTTTCTAGACCTGCCTTCGCCTCATTTGCAAACCCGCCGAAGGGCTTGGATCAAGGATCCGCAAACCCGTGTCGCCCAACACTCCGCCTCCGGGATTGCCGCTGACCGTGCTCGGCATCGAGACGAGCTGCGATGAGACGGCAGCGGCAGTGGTCGAACGGGCCGCGGACGGGACCGGCACACTGCTCTCAAACGTGGTCCGCTCGCAATGGGATGAGCACCGCAAGTATGGCGGAGTCGTTCCGGAAATCGCTGCCAGGGCGCACGTGTCCTGTCTCGACCGGCTGATTGAAGAAGCCCTGCAAATCAGCGGGAAATCGTTGTCTGACATGTCCGCTATAGCCGCCACGGCAGGGCCGGGACTCGTCGGCGGACTGGTTGTCGGCATGGTAACGGGGAAGGCGCTCGCGCTTGCCGGGGGGCAGCCGTTTCTGGCCATCAACCATCTCGAGGCCCATGCGCTGACCGTCGGGCTGACGGAGGGGCTACGTCCCCCGTATCTGCTGCTGCTCGTTTCTGGGGGGCATACGCAACTTCTGTTGGTGCGTGGCGTGGGGCTGTATGAGCGGCTGGGCACGACAATCGACGACGCGCTGGGCGAGGCGTTCGACAAGACAGCCAAGCTTTTGGGACTTGAGCAGCCCGGCGGGCCAGCGGTGGAGCGGCTGGCGGCGGGCGGTGATCCCCGGCGGTTCGCTTTCCCGCGGCCCTTGTCGGGGCGGGCGGAGGCACATTTCTCATTCGCAGGCTTGAAGACCGCGGTGCGGCGCAAGGCGATGGAGTTGGTCCCATTGAAGGATGGCGACGTGGCCGATCTGTGCGCCTCGTTTCAAGCGGCCGCCATGGACGCGGTGGCGGATCGCGTGGGGCGCGCCATGACCATTGCAGAGGAGAGGCTTGGGCCGGACGCGCCGCGACGGCTCGTCGTGGCGGGCGGGGTGGCTGCCAACAAGGCGCTGCGCGCACGGCTCGATGCGCTGGTCGCCTCACGGGGGTATTCGCTCCACATTCCTCCCGCGCAGCTGTGCACCGATAATGGCGCAATGATCGCGTGGGCGGGAGCGGAGCGGCTGGCGCTCGGCGACGTCGACGACTTATCCGCTGCGGCGCGGCCGCGATGGCCGCTCGACAGTCACGCACCGGCGGCGATTGGGGCGGGCGTGAAGGCCTGATCCATCGTTCTGGAAACGGCGGACTGGAAGCGGGCGGGCTGGCCACGTAAAGTCGCGGTCGCGAAGGGGGAGACCATGGCCATTGAGTCTATCGGCGTGATTGGAGGCGGCGCGTGGGGCACGGCGCTGGCTCAAACGCTGCGGCTCGCGGGGCGGCGGGTGACGCTGTGGGCGCGTGAAGCGGAAACGGTGGACGATATCAACGCGCGGCATGTGAACCGGACGTTTCTGCCAGGCGTGCCACTCGATCCGGGATTGACTGCAACGGGTGACTTGGCGGCGCTTGCGTCGGCGGACGCCATTCTCATGGTGGCGCCGGCGCAGCATGTGCGGACCATCGCCAAGCAGTTGCGTCCACAGCTGAAGCCCGGCCAACCGATCGTCCTGTGTGCCAAAGGTATCGAGCAGACGACGGGGCGGATGCTCGGTGATGTGCTGACCGAAGTGCTGCCTGACCAGACGCTCGCCGTGCTCTCAGGGCCCAGTTTCGCCGCCGACGTCGCGCGCGGATTACCGGCGGCGCTGACGATCGCGTGTCAGCGGGAGGACATGGGACGGGAACTCGCCGAGCGCATGGGATACCGGCAGTTTCGGCTTTATTGGTCGAGCGATACGATCGGGGTCGAGATCGGTGGTGCGTTGAAGAACGTGCTCGCGATCGCAGCCGGCATTGTCGATGCGAAGGGCCTTGGCGCGAGTGCGCATGCCGGGCTCGTCACGCGCGGTTTTTCGGAGTTGAGGCGGCTGGGAGAGGCGCTGGGCGCTCGCTCCGAGACCATGATGGGGCTCTCGGGGCTCGGCGATCTCATTCTGACGTGCGGGTCACCGCAGTCGCGCAACATGAGCTTGGGCAGAGCGCTGGGACAGGGGAAGCCGTTGGCGGAAATTCTCGGCGCGCGCGTGGCGGTGACCGAGGGCGTCTATACTGCGGCGGCAGCGGTGCGACTGGCTCATGAGAAAGGCATCGAAATGCCGATCACCGAGGCGGTGCATGCCATCATCGAGGGCCGCGTCACGGTGGATGATGCGATTGCCGGTTTGATGCAGCGGCCGTTTAAAGCGGAAGATTGAGTGAGGCTGATCATGATGAAGATGTGCGTTGTCGCTCTGTCGGCCGTGTCGATGTTCGCATGGCAAGCTCCGGCTCGCGCAGAGCCCGTCCAGCCAAAAGCGGGGACGGTGGAGCAGCCGGCCCTCCCCGGTACAGAAGAGGCGCCGGGATATGAGGATTTCGAGAAGAGCGATCCGAGTCCGGAAGACGTTCGGGAGGAACAGGAACGCGAGGACGATCGCAACGTCATCTCGCCGAGCATGCAAGATGGCGAACCTTTGCCCGGAATGGATGCGGACTGAGAGGTTTTCTCAGCACGCCATGGCTCGGATCGTCCAGGAACGGACGCTTCGCCTCCGCGTTATTATTTCATCATAATAACAAGGAGATGATCATGAAGCGGATGATTTTAGCAATCGCAACTATTGCAGGACTGGCGGCGGCTGTTCCGGCTCAGGCCGATAGCATCGGTGACGTGGAAGGTGCGCGTGCGCATGAGCGGCAGGGCAGCTATCTCACTCGGCAGGAGCGGGAGAAGCTCCGCCGTTACGGCGGCAACGATGACGGATTCTACAGCGGCCGCCGGGGTTATGGATATCGCAGCGGGCCGTCTGTCGGCGTCTACGTTGGCCCCGGATATGGCGGTTACGGCTATGGGTACTCGAGCCCGTACTATGGCCCCTATGGCTACTAACCCGCGCAGTCAGCGAGTTTTGCGCGCTCCGGGAAACCGGGGCGCGTTTTTTCGTTTGTGAGGTTTGTTTGAGGACTGGTGCCGCCTGCGTGACTCGAACACGCGACCCCGTCATTACGAATGACGTGCTCTACCGGCTGAGCTAAGGCGGCTTTCCGGTCCGGCTCGGGGGCCGGGACAGGTGGGAGGGCATAGCCGCTGTGCCGGGTGATTGCAAGGGTCGCGCGGACGGGATTGGAAAAAGGGGGCGCAGGTGCCCCTTTTTCCATGCATTGCGCTGGGTTCAGGAGCCTTTTACGGGCGCCATGCGCCGGGCGGGATGTGGCCTTCGACATAGGCATGCTGGAGCGCGTCGAGTTGCGCCCAGAGCACGTTGCACTTGAAGCGGATCGCCTCGACGCAGGCTTCCTGCTGCTCGCGGGTGCGGGCGTTCTGTTTTACGAATTCGAAGGTGAAATTGGCGTCGCGCGGGGCCTGCGAGAGGCGGCGCTTGAAGTAGGCCATGACGCGGTCGTTCACGAAATCATAGCTGGCCAGCATTCCGGCGATGCGCTCGCGGTGGATCGATGGAGCGAAAAGCTCGGTCAGCGATGAGGCCGCGGCGACGACGAGTGGCTGCTCCACGACGAAGCGGACGTACGCCTCAACGGCGAAGCGCGTGGCGGGCAGTGCACCCTGCATGCTCGTGACGTAGTCGCGATCGAAGCCGAGGCAATCGGTGAGAATTAGCCAGCGCTCGATGCCGCCCTCTTCATTGGGTGGCGTGCCGTCGTGATCTTGAATGCGGTGGATCCATTCGCGGCGCAGGTCACGGTCGTGGACGCGGCTCATGAAGGCGGCGTCTTTGCGCGGGATGGCTTCCTGGTAGCAGTAGCGATTGAGCGCCCAGGCGGCGACCTGGTTCTTGTCGAGCTTGCCGCCATGGAGCAGCTTATGGAAGGGGTGGAGGTCGTGGTAGCGCTCGGGGCCGACGGCGCGCATGCGGTCTGAGAATTCTTCGATCGACCAGGGCGCCTCGGCTGGCGTGAAGGCTTTGACGAATTCGTTCATGGTGTCCTCCGGAGCGCGCGGGGCCTCATTCAACGGGCGCCGCTTTTTGTGTCAGGTGGCGGCACCCTGCCAGAGCGGGCGCGTGAGCCTTTGACGCGGGTCAAGAAGCGGGTTCACGGTTCATCACACGTGCGTCAGCCGGGGACGTGAGGGCACAAGCTCCATCGGTTGCACACGCGCCCTTCCCTGAGTGCCGGGAAACGGATAGAGAGAAGCGCGCCAATTCCCTCGATCTCTTTGCTTTGCCGCTTCCGACTCGCCTGCGGCGAAGCGGTCGAACACAGGATTTAACGACGATGGTTGCCGTACTTCCCACGCGCGACGCGACATCTGTTTCCAGCGAGACGTCTTCGGCTGTGAAGCCGACGGTGGCCGGCATGACGCGCGCGCGTCTCGGCGAGGCCGTACGCGCTGCGGGCGTGCCTGAGAAGCAGGTGCGCATGCGCGTGAACCAGCTGTGGAAGTGGATCTATATCTCGGGCGTTTCATCGTTCGACGCAATGACGGACGTGTCGAAGGATCTGCGGGCGAAGCTTGCGGAGCTTTACACGCTCGATCGCCCGGAGATCGTGGCCGAGCAGGTGTCGATCGACGGGACGAGGAAGTGGCTGTTGCGGCTGCCGCGACGTGGGCACGAGGCGCGCGCACCCGAAGTGGAGTGCGTTTACATTCCTGAGGAGGATCGCGGCACGTTGTGCATCTCCTCGCAGGTCGGCTGCACCCTGACGTGCACCTTCTGTCATACGGGCACGCAGAAGCTCGTGCGCAATCTCGAAGTGGAAGAAATTGTCGGCCAGATCCTCGTGGCGAAGGATCGCATCGGGGATTGGCCGGGCGCTGAGCCGCCAGGCGATGGAGCGATGCTTCCGACGAGCGAGCGCAAGATCACCAACATCGTGCTCATGGGTATGGGCGAGCCGCTCTACAATTTCGACAACGTGCGCGACGCAATGGATGTCGCCTCCGATGGGGAGGGGCTGTCGATGTCGAAGCGACGGATCACGCTCTCGACGTCGGGCGTGGTGCCGGAGATCGGACGCTGGGGCGAGGAGGCGGGCACGATGCTCGCGATCTCGCTGCATGCGGTGCGCGATGACCTGCGCGACGTGCTCGTGCCGATCAACAAGAAGTATCCGATCGCGGAACTGCTGGACGCATGCCGGAACTATCCGGGCGTGTCCAATCCGCGGCGTATCACGTTCGAATACGTGATGCTGAAAGGCGTGAACGACAGCCTGGCGGATGCGCGCGAACTGGTGCGGCTGCTGGCGGGGATCCCGGCGAAGATCAACCTTATTCCATTCAATCCATGGCCCGGCACCGAGTACGAATGCTCGGATTGGGCGCAGATCGAGAAGTTCGCCGATGTGGTGAACAAGGCCGGGTATGCAAGCCCGGTGCGGACGCCGCGCGGACGGGACATTCTGGCGGCGTGCGGACAGCTGAAGTCGGACAGCCAGAAGCTGCGCGCGAGCGAGCGCGGTGGTGCTGCCGGCGCTTCGGACCACGGGGTCTGAGCCGCATGATCTTGCGCACGCTGGGGCGTCTTATTCTGGTGCCGGTCGCATTCTGTATTGCTGCTGCGGTTTCAATCTTCGTCGCGCTCACGCTGGGTTTGGAGAAGATCACCGCTGCCATGAGTGGGCGTGAAGGTGGTACGGAGACGGTGGAAGCCTATTGGGAGCTTGCGGTGCAGGGCGGGCTGCTGCTGGCGGGGCTGACGATTATACCGGCGCTGGTGCTGGTCATCGTGGGTGAGGTCGCACGCATTCGGTCGTGGCTCTACTACATGATCGGCGGGGGCGTTGCGCTCGGTCTGCTCCCGATCGCGACGCTCGCGGGGACGCCCGATCTGTCCGCGCTGCCGCCTGCTGCGCTGTGGCAAGTGCTGGCTACGGCGGGATTCGCAGGCGGGCTCGTCTATTGGTTGCTGGCTGGCCGGTCAGCATAGCCGTTCGCCGGGCAGGGCTGTTGATTGAGGCGGGGGCGCAAATGCTACGGTCGATAATCGGCATCATGGTGGGTTATGTGGCGGCATGCCTTGCGGCCGGGGCGACGCAGGTGCTGTTCGTGGTCGAACCGGGCGGGATGCTTGCAACACGGGAAGCGGCGGCAGCAGCCGCCTTGCTGATCGCCATGTCCGCGACGCAAGCTGGAACATTCGCTCTGCCGTTCGCCATCATCGCCATCGGGATCACCGAGGTTTTCGGTCTCCGCGGGTGGCTGACCTATGTGGCGGCCGGGATGGCGATCGCAGTTTGCGGATATTGGACCGTTCTCGCGGGCGACGTCGGTCCGACATTTCGCAACGACGTGGCGCTGCGGGCCTTTGCTGTTTCTGGTGCCGTCGCCGGTTTGGTTTACTGGTTGGTGGCTGGCCGCAGAGCGGCGCGGCGAACCGTTTGACGCATTTGGACGTCAACGGTCTGACATTTCACGTATTTCTGGCAATCGACCAAAATACAAATTGCCGAACAGCCCCCACCCATCTATTTTGTGCGCTGCACAATAGCGCCCGGAGGCGCTAACCGATGAGGTGGACGCCATGCTGACGCCGACGAAACAGGTCGAGATCGCCAAACGCGGCATGGATGCAGCCTTCGGGTACACGCAGGCCGCCATCAACGCGACGTTCGAGGCGAACGCTCGCGCGCTCTCGGTGTGGTCACAGGTGGCGCAGACTGTGCTGCCGAGACCGCCGCTGAAAGAGGAGACCTGGGAGTGGTCGGGAGCGCCGAAGCGGCCGCACTCGACGCTGCTGGCTGCAGAGCAAGAAAAGCCGAAGCCGGCGCCCAACGTGTTCGCTGTCTGGTCGGACCTCATGCAAACCAGCCAGCAGACCTGGTTCAAGGGCGCGCCGTCTCCCTTGGCATGGTGGGCTTGGTCGCCGCAGTCGGCGGTGCCTGCGACGTGGCCGTGGGCCTATGGAATGATCGCTTCTGGCATCCCCGGCAGCGTGGCTTGGCCGATGGCCGAGGCCAACGTGGCTCTGATGGATGCGGCGAAGAAAACGGCTGAGGCCGCCGCTCCCGTTACGTTTCCATCTTACCAATCGTCGGGCGGGTTCGCTTCGGCTCAGGTGTGGATGGGAACGCCGTTGCTGAAATCGATCATGGCCGTCGGTCCTGCAACCGCGTTGATCTGGCCGTGGCTGGAACGCGCGGCCTGAGCAGCATCAGTCCGAGATGACAAGCCCTGGAATGCTGAGGGGCTGCCTTTCCTCCGCTGGCTCGTCCGATGCCATTTTGTCTCCGCCCTGGGTGGCGGCGGGGGTTGCGTCCGACTGAGGCTGACTAGCCGGGGCGGACGCACTGGGTTGCTCTGGCGGCAGAAACGGGACAGGGGCGCGAGGAATCATCAGCGGTACTTCGGCTTTGGCCGGTTCTGACTGGGCTGCTATCGGCTTGGCTGGTTCGGGTTGGGCTGTTTCCATCTTCGCAGGTTCTGCCGTCACAGCTTCCGCGGGGGGCGTTTCGATCTTGGCCGCCTCGGCTTGGACTGGTGGCGCTACAGGTGCAGCAACCGGTTCGCTTTTCGGTGGGGCCGGGATCGCTGCGGTTTCCGCTTTTGGATCCGGTTTTGGCTCGGCCTTAGCTGCCGGCGGAGCGGGCGCATTCTCGCTCTTTGCTTGCTCGGTGGGGGCCTGTGCGTTCGGGGCTTGTGTGGCCGCGGCTTGTGCGGCCGTGTTGGCAGGCTTCGGTTTCGGTTTTGTGGCCACGACAGGCTTCGGCTTCTTGTCTTTCTCGGGAGCGAACGCCCTGCGCTCGGCGCAACGAGCCGGCGAGACGTTGCCGTCACCGAGCGGGATGGCCGCAACCCAGGCGCACGATTTCAATTTACGACAGCCGTCTTCCACCTGCTCCTCACACTTCTGCGGCAGGTTCGCTGTCTTCGCTGAGGCTGGTTTACCCGCGGGTGAAGTGTCGGTCGCCGCCACGGTGCCGGATTTAGGCGCGGGTGCATCGGCCGGCTTATCCGCAGCCTTCTTGATTGCGGTGGCATCGGCGGGCTTGGTCGTTGCAAGCCACGGCAACTCCTCGGGCGCACCTGCGTTAGGTGGCGCGGTCGCCGTGGTTGCGGGCGGCGCTTTGGCTGTTGTAGCGGCGGTCGCCTCGGCTTGTGGCGTTGATGGCGTCTGGGCTCGCGCAGGGCCCATACCGATGGCGATGGAGATCGTCACAAGAGTGCCGACCATGAAGGTCCACCGCGTCGAGGCCGGACTTACGTTCCCGTCTCGCATGCCGCATCTCCCCTGACGAATTGTGTTCTTTCGTTCCTGACACAGATATCCCAAAGCAACGGTCAGGAACGGGGCAAACTGATGTTTTCCTCATCACAACCGGTCGTCTCGTTGAGAAATCGGGAGAGGATTGCAGCGGCGACACACCCAAGTCTTGCTTCCGTCGCGGGCCTCAGCGATCGCCGTTTCCCGGCCCATTGGAGGCGTACCAGTGCGAGATGGCAGCTTGATGTGCCGTCGGCGCTGCCTATAGTGCGCGCGCTTCCCACCCCCCGACTGGCACAATTCACCGACAGGACAAGACGATGGCCGCAGCGGCAGGCACGACAGGCAAGACACACGGCGTGAAGAAGGTGGTGCTGGCTTATTCAGGCGGTCTCGATACGTCTATCATCCTGAAGTGGCTGCAGGAAACATACGGATGTGAGGTCATCACCTTCACCGCCGATCTGGGCCAGGGCGAAGAACTGGAGCCGGCGCGGAAAAAGGCGCTGATGCTCGGCATCAAGGAAGACAACATCTTCATCGAAGACCTGCGCGAGGAATTCGTCAGGGATTACGTGTTCCCGATGTTCCGCGCGAACGCGCTCTACGAGGGGGTGTATTTGCTCGGAACGTCGATCGCGCGGCCACTCATCGCGAAAAAGCAGATCGAGATTGCCCGTAAAATGGGCGCTGATGCCGTCTGCCATGGGGCCACGGGCAAGGGCAACGACCAGGTGCGGTTCGAGCTCGGCTACTATGCGCTGGAGCCGGGCATCAAGATCATTGCGCCGTGGCGTGAGTGGACTTTCAAGGGCCGTGATGACCTGATCGAGTTTGCGCGCACGCACCAGATCCCAGTCGCGAAGGACAAGGAAGGCGAGTCGCCGTTTTCGGTCGACGCGAACCTCTTGCATTCGTCGTCCGAAGGAAAGGTGCTCGAAGACCCCAACACGAAGCCGCCGGAGATCGTCTATCAGCGCACGATTTCGCCCGTCGATGCGCCGGACAAGGTGACGACGATCCGCGTCGGCTTCAACAAAGGTGACGCCGTGTCGATCGACGGCAAGGCGCTGTCGCCGGCAACGCTGCTGAAGACGCTGAATGATCTGGGACGGGACAACGGTATCGGACGCATCGATCTGGTCGAGAATCGGTTCGTGGGGATGAAGTCGCGCGGGGTTTATGAAACTCCCGGCGGCACGATCCTTCTGGCGGCGCACCGGGCGATCGAAAGCCTGACGCTCGATCGGGGTGCGGCGCACCTCAAGGACGAGCTGATGCCGCGCTATGCCGAACTGATTTACAACGGCTTCTGGTTCTCGCCGGAGCGGGAGATGCTGCAAGCGGCCATCGACAAGAGCCAGGAGCATGTCGAAGGCGAAGTGACGCTGGACCTCTACAAGGGGAACGTGATCGTCACCGGTCGCAAGAGCGACAAGTCGCTGTATTCGCCGACGTTGGTGACTTTCGAAGACGACAAGGGCGCTTACGACCAGAAGGACGCTCAGGGCTTCATCAAGCTCAATGCCCTGCGGCTCCGGACGCTGGGGAAGCGAAACAAGGGCTAGCGGGCTCGCTCGACATGCGCTTGTGCGAACGAGTGTTACATGTCGGCCACAGCGAGCAACTAGCCGGTGGAATGGGCCCTAAAAAGTAAACCAGCGTAAACCATCTCGGGGTAACGTCGGACGACTCGTGCCGTGCGCGTTTGCGCGCGCGGAAGCCGGTTGCCGGAACCTGGATTTTGCCCCTCATGAAGCTTTCGATCTCGCGCCTCGCAACCGCCGCCACGTTGGGCTTGCTAGCATCATCTCCTGCTGGAGCTACCGACCTGTTCGGAAGTGGACCGCTGGATTTGCAGGTGGGCGGCATGGTGTTGATGACGCCGAAGTACGAAGGTTCAAAGGAATATGAGGTTTTCGCGGTGCCGCTGGTCGCGCCGACGGGCTCGGGTGAGTTGGGTTTCATCCAGTTCCGCGGGCCGGAAGACCTCCGCTTCCGCGTGATCAACTGGAACGGATTTGAGGCCGGTCCACTGACGGGATGGCGGTTCGATCGCGATGAGGATGACGCGGATCGACTGGACGGTCTGGGAGATGTCGACGGCGGCATCGTGCTCGGCGGCTATGCAGCCTACCAGTTCGGTCTCTTCAAGCCGTTCGTGTCGTACAGCAACCAGGTGACCGGAGACGACACCGGAGGCTTGCTGCGATTTGGAGCGGAAGCGCCGTTGAACTGGGGCAACGTCCGGATGACGGGCATTGTTGGTGCGACCTGGGCCGACGACGATTACATGGACGCATTTTTCTCCGTGAATTCGGCCAGCCAGTCAGCTCTGGCCTGCTGGGTGAGTATGACGCCGAGGCAGGGATCAAGGACATCTACATCGGGCTCAACGCGGACGTGCCTTTGACCGACGTGTGGAGCCTGAAGCTCACGGGCCAGTATTCACGGTTGCTCGGCGATGCAGCCGACAGCCCGATCGTCGAGACCGAGAACCAGTTTTTTGGTGGCATCGGTCTGACCTATCGGTTCACAATCGACCGCTGATCCTTTCAGCTCCCGCGACGGTGCATGGCTGTCACGGGGCAGAGCTTTGCGGAGTTGGTTCGCTCCGCGGGCCGTCCTGCATCATGAGCTTTTGCAGTGACATGAAGCGGCGCTGAATTCAGCAGTGCCGCCGTGGTCGATCGTTTTCCGCAATCGTGGGCTTGAAGTGTTACCGGCGGGTTCCCACGTCGCCAACAGGCAACCAAGTCTGTGCGGAGCCCGGCAGTGATCGATTTTTTTGGCACCCTTTTCATGGGAATGCCGATCTGGGTTTGGCTGGGCTTTCTGGCAACCGTCTTTGTCATTCTGGCGATTGACCTCGGGCTGTTGCACGGGGAAGCACATGAGCCGACACTGAAAGAAAGCACGGTCTCTGGCCGGTGCGTGCATGACGCTCGGAGTGTCGTTCTCCGCGGTGGTCTGGTGGCTCTATTACAATGGCTTCGCCACGTCGCTTGACGACGATATTCTCAACGCGGCGAGCGATAGCGCGCGTGCGTGGACGGCTTGGGAACTTTATCTGACAGGATGGGTGATCGAGCAGACGCTGGCGTTCGACAACGTCTTCGTCATGGCGATGATTTTTTCGTACTTCGCCATTCCACCGAAGTATCAGCACCGGGTTCTGTTCTACGGCATTCTCGGTGTGATCGTGCTGCGCGCCATTATGATCGGGCTTGGCGCGGCCTTGATCCACCAATTCGATTGGATCCTGTACCTGTTCTCGGCGTTCCTGGTGTTCACCGGCGTCAAGATGTTCATCATGGCTGATGAAAAGCCGGACATCGAGAACAATCCGATCCTGAAGTACATGCGCAAACACATGCGCATCACCGACAAGATCGACGGTGAGAATTTCTTCATCCAGGGGCCGGACCCGAAGACGGGCAAGATCGTGCGGTTCGCGACGCCGCTGTTTGTTGCGCTGATTTTGATCGAGTTCGCCGATCTGATTTTCGCAGTCGACTCGGTGCCTGCGATCTTCTCGATCACGCAGGATCCGTTCATCGTCTACACGTCGAACATCTTCGCGATCCTGGGTCTGCGGTCGCTCTACTTCGTGCTGGCCGCAATGGTCCACCGCTTCCACTATCTGAAGTATGCGCTGTCGCTCGTGCTCGTGTACGTGGGCAGCAAGATCTTCGTGCAACAGTTCATCGGCAAGATCGATCCGGCCATCAGCCTCGGGATCACGATTTCGATCCTGCTCGGGGGCATTGCGCTGTCGTTGTGGAAGACGCGGAACGATCCGCCGGAGGCAAAGCCTGCGCTGGCTGAGTAAGGATTTCTCATTGGTTTTCGATGGCGCCGGGGCGACCCGGCGCCTTTTCATTATCAGGCGGCCTGGCGGTCGCGAAGGGCTTCGCCGCGATAGGAGAGGGCTTCGGCGATGTGCAGACGGCCGACGCCATCGGAGGCGTCAAGGTCAGCGAGCGTGCGCGCCACGCGCAGGACGCGGTGGAAGCCGCGCGCGGAGAGCTTCATCGTTTCGGCGGCCTTTCGCAGGAGCGCGAGACCTTCCGGATCGGGGGCGGTGATCTCGTCGAGGAGCTGGCCTGTAAGCTCGGCATTCGTGCGGACGCCTTTGACGCCACGTGCTGCCAAGCGGGCGCGTTGGCGGTCGCGGGCTGCGGTGACGCGCGCACGGACCTCGCGACTGCCTTCCAGCGCGGGGGGCAGAACAAGGTCGGCGGCTGTGACGGCTGGGACTTCGATGTGCAGGTCGACCCGGTCCATCATGGGGCCGGAGACGCGGGACTGGTATTCGGCCGCACAGCGCGCGCCGCGCCGGCACGTCATGCCGGGCCCGCCGCCGCACTTGCACGGGTTCATGGCGGCGATGAGCTGGATGCGGGCCGGATACAGGATGCGATGATTGGCGCGCGCGACGATGATCTCGCCGGTCTCGAGGGGCTGGCGGAGCGCATCGAGGACGTTGGGCTGATATTCCGGCAGTTCGTCCAGGAAGAGCACGCCCAGATGCGCAAGGCTTGCTTCACCGGGCTTTGGACGCGTGCCTCCGCCGACGAGGGCGGCCATGCTGGCGGAGTGATGCGGCGCGCGAAAGGGGCGGTCGAGGCAGAGTTTGCCGCCCATGAGTTCGCCGGCGAGCGAGTGGACCATCGAGACTTCGAGCATTTCTTCCGGCGTGAGCGGCGGCAGGATGGAGGGCAGGCGGGCGGCGAGCATGGATTTGCCGGAACCCGGCGGGCCGACCATCAGCAGGTTGTGGCCTCCAGCGGCGGCGACTTCGAGCGCGCGCTTGGCGCTCTCCTGGCCGCGCACATCGCGTAGGTCGGGCAACTGGGTTGCAGGCCGTTCGAGGTTCGGCTTCGGTCTCGCCAGCGTTTGCAGGCCCTTGAAGTGATTGACGAGCGAGAGGAGGTGCGGAGCGGCGAGGACATCGACGTTCTCCCCCGCCCATGCGGCTTCAGGGCCGCAACTTTCCGGGCAGATGAGGCCTTTTCCGAGGCTGTTGGCGCCGATGGCAGCGGGAAGTGCGCCCGGCACCGCGCGGATGGAGCCGTCGAGTGCCAGTTCGCCGATCGCTGCAAACCCTGAGACCGCCTCCGGTGAAATGACACCCATGGCGACGAGCAGGCCGAGCACGATTGCCAGATCGTAGTGGCTGCCTTCCTTGGGAAGATCGGCGGGGGCGAGGTTCACCGTTAGATGCTTGTATGGCAGGCCGAGGCCGACGGAGTGGAGCGCATTGCGAACCCGCTCGCGGCTTTCAGCAACGGCTTTGTCGGCGAGACCGACGATGTGAAATGCAGGATTTCCCGGCGTGATGCGGACTTGAACTTCCACCGCGCGGGCTTCAACGCCCACGAACGCCAACGTCGCAATCTGGCTGTACATGCCCACTCCCCCGGCCGATCCAGTGAGACAACGGCCGGGTTCGGAATATCCGTCGCGACGTTAGTATCCCGCTCGCTTTTTTTCGATGGCGTCCCAGATCATCGCCGCAATGTCATTGCCACCGAAGGCTTTGACTTGGCGGATCCCGGTCGGGGAGGTGACATTGATCTCGGTGAGGTAGTCGCCGATGACATCGATGCCGGTGAAGATCAGGCCGCGCTTTTTGAGTTCGGGACTAAGCCGCGCGCAGATTTCCTCCTCGCGGGCCGTGAGTTCTGTCGCGCTGGGCCGTGCCACCGACGTGCAGGTTGGAGCGGGTTTCGCCCTCCGACGGCACCCGGTTGATGGCGCCGGCCACTTCGCCATCGACGAGGATGATGCGCTTGTCGCCGTTGCGGACCTCGGGCCGGTACTGCTGCACCATGAAGGGCTCGCGGAACACGGTCTGGAAGAGTTCGACGAGGGAGCCAAGATTGGTGTCGTCCGCCTTGATGCGGAAGACGCTGGCGCCGCCGTTGCCGTAGAGCGGCTTCAGAATGATGTCACGGTACTCGGCGCGGAAAGCATGGACGTCTTCGAGGGATCGCGTGACGAGCGTCGGCGGCATCAGGTCGAGGAAGTCGAGAACCCAAATTTTCTCCGGCGCATTGCGGACGTGCCCCGGATCATTGACGACGAGCGTCTCGGGGTGGATGCGCTCGAGCAGGTGCGTCGAGGTGATGTAGGCCATGTCGAACGGGGGATCTTGACGGAGCAGGACAACGTCCTGGGTCAAGAGATCCACGGTCCGCGGGTTCGACAGCCCATAGTGGTCGCCGATGCGGTCGAACACGTCGAGGGTCGAGCCGCGGGCGAGCAGACGATTGCCGTGAAGGCTCAGGTTCTGCGGCGTGTAGTAGAAAATCTCATGCCCGCGGTGACGCGCTTCGAGCAGGATTGCGAACGTCGAATCCCCGCGTATGTCGATCCGGTCAATCGGGTCCATCTGACATGCGATCTTCAGCGTCTTGCCCACGTCTCACCTACTCGCCGCCCCATTTGACTGGCAAAGGCATAACGGTGCGGCGGGGAAACGCAACGTGCGCACGGCGCCGTTCACGGCTTGTTAACCACATCGGCCGCTTTGTTGCATCGTCATGTTGCGTGGAGTTTCCTTATGACCGCCCGTTATCTCTTCATTCTCGGTATTGCAGCTGCCTCGGCGTTACTCGGCGCGTGCGCCGACAAGACAAACGGTAGCAGCTCGGCGAGCTTGCTCGGCGGCGACGGCAGCGGCGGTTTTGGGCGGGGCTCAGCCACGCCGGGGACAGCAGAGGACTTTAAGTCCGGCGCGCGGGATATGGTCTATTTCTCCAGCGACAGTTCGGATTTGACGCCGGAAGCGGAGCAGACGCTCACGCAGCAGGCGCGCTGGCTGCAGCAGTATCCACAACACCAGATCATGGTGGAAGGACATGCGGACGAGCGTGGCACGCGCGAATACAACTTAGCGCTCGGCGCTCGACGCGCTCAGACTGTCCGGAACTATCTGGCCAAGCAGGGCGTCGCACACGCGCGCATGCGTACGATCTCCTATGGCAAGGAACGTCCGGTCGCGGTTTGCGACGACATTTCGTGCTGGTCGCAGAACAGGCGCGTGCAGACGATGCTTGGCGGCGCAGCGATGAGCGCGCGCTAACCTCACAAGCCGTTTTCAATCACGCGCGGCCAGCGGCGCGGGGCGACGAGGACGAGATCGAAGCCGATCTCCCGGTCGCGATAGCGCGTGTTGCGGGCGACCCAGAGTTCGGCAGCGCGGCGAACGCGCTGGCGTTGGGCGGGTCCGACGGCGGCGTAGGCTTCTTCATCCGTGATGTCGGCGCGGCGTTTGACCTCTATGAACGCCAATCGCTTTCGCCTAATGGCGATGAGGTCGATTTCACCTGCGGATGTTTTCCAGCGCGTCTCCAAGATGCGGTATCCGCGCAAGCGGAGCGCGAGGGCTGCAATCCATTCCGAACGTATGCCGGCGCGGTAGCGGGCCCGGCGTTCGTCAACGGTCATGCCGAACGGTCCGATTTGAGTTTCAGTCCCAGATCGTAGACGCGGGCTTTGGGCACCGAGAGCCGGTCCGCGACAGCCTTGGCGGCATCGCGCAGGCTCATTTGAGCTAGGGCCTCGGTCAGAGCGGCGGCGATGCCTTCGTCGGTCACGGCTTCTGACGTGGGTGGTCCAACGACAATGACCATCTCGCCCTTCTGTGGGGCGGCCGTGAAACGTTCAGCGAGGTCCGTCAACAAGCCGCGCTCGACCGTTTCGTGCAGTTTTGTGAGTTCGCGCGCGACGGCGGCGGGTCTGTTGCCGAGGGTTGCAGCAAGGTCGGCGAGCGTATCGGCCACGCGGGTGGGAGCTTCGAAGAAAATAAGCGTCGCAGGGGTAGCCGCCAGCTCGGCAATGCGAGACTGCCGGGCGCCCGAGCGAGGCGGCAGGAAACCGGCGAATAGGAAGGTGTCAGTCGGTAGACCCGCAACCGAAATTGCAGCCATGACCGCGCTGGCGCCAGGCACCGCGACGACGGCGTGGCCCTCTGCGATGCAATCTCGGACAAGTTTGTAGCCCGGGTCGGAAACCAGTGGCGTGCCGGCGTCGCTGATGAGCGCGATGCGGGCTCCTCGCCCGAGGTCCGCGAGGATGCGCGGGCGCTGCTCCTCGGCGTTGTGTTCGTGGTAGGGGCGGAGGGGCCGGCCGATGCCGAAGTGCGCGATGAGCGTGCGACTGTGGCGGGTGTCTTCGCAATAGATGACGTCGGCGCGCGCGAGCGTCGTCAGCGCGCGCAGGGTGATGTCGGCAAGGTTCCCGATGGGCGTCGAGACGAGATAGAGACCTGGCGCAAGGGGGCTCGCGAGATGGCGCGGCACGTCGATCGCGAGGCGGCCGGGGAGCGCATTATCACCTGGGCTGGGCTCGACCGTGCCGGTCCCGTCGCTGGCGTCGTCCGATTGCATGCCTCATTGCCTCTGTGCGCGGGCGCACCTTCGCCCGTGACGTCGCGGAGCGCCAGAGGAAAAAAGAGAAGGAAAAAAAGTGGGTCAGGCCGCGATCGGCTCGCGGCGCCGGAACTGTTCGCGGCGGAATGCCGTGGGGGTCACCGGCGGCGGCACGGCGCGGACACCCGTGAAAACCAAAGCGGGGGCGATCTCTTCGCGCAGACGCTGAAGGGCATATGTCGCGGCATCGAGTTGAGCAGAAGCACCCTTGTGGGAGTCCAGAGCGCGATGGGCCCGGGACTGGGCGTCGGTCAGTACGCCGATGACGCGCGACCATTGCTCCATGGGGGAACGACGGTCAGGCAGCGGCTTGGCGACCACGCTAGTTTTGCGGCGTGTCGCTGATGGGATCAGCGCGTCGCGAAGCAAACTCGCGGCGGACGTTGTAAATGTTCTTGAGGTCAAGGAGGTGCGCATCATTGAGCTTTGTTCTGACCGCAGAAAAGTTTTGACGTTTCGCAGTGCGAAACGCCGGAAATGCAATCCGAACCGGCTGGGCGAACCGGATATTTATGGGTAGAGTCCTATAAATCGCTCTATTCGCGATTTTCCACAAGATGAATTTCGTTAATTGGTTTTTATAAGCGCTCTTTTCGACGAGATCGTCGTTGCGCTGATTATGAGCGCGGGGCGGACGGGGATTCTCCGGTGCGCACGACAGGGCTTGCCGGCCTGGAATCTCTCGTGCGGCTCAAGGTCGTTGGCTTCAACGCGCCGCCCTTGCCCTTGGCTCCTGTCGCCCCGGTGACGCCCGAAAAGCGATAGTGGCCGGTGATTTCGTCGACGAAAAGTCCGTCTTCCTGCTGTGGACCCCAGCCGCGGTTATGAATGATCAGCGGGCGACCGGATGGGCCGATCATATCGGAGACGATGGCGATATGTGTTCGGGAGTGCCGGTTTTGCGGGCGCCAATACGTTACAATATCACCCGCTCTATAATCCTCCGCGAAAGTTGAAATTGGCAGGCTTTCTCCGAAACGGGAGAAAAATTTCCGGAGCGTGTCGACGCGGCGATGGTCGATATTGGGATCGCCCGAACCAGATTTAGTTTTTTGCACCAACTCCTGCAGATCCAGCCCCAACGCCCGATAGGCGCGGATGATCACGTCGGTGCAGACCCCGTACATGGGATGAACATCGCCCATCGGATATCGGAGACGCGTGTAGCGATCATTGTAGATGACGAAATCTTTGAGCTGGTTGCGGGCCGCGGCGGCCAATGCGAGGCCAAAGCTTTCAGCATCGCCGGGTGTCCAGGTGATCGGCATGGGCGGTGTGGGCTCGATGCGGCATTGAGTTAGGCCAGCGCCAAGAGCATCCAGCCCGCCGGGAAGATCCTGGGCGGTGACTGAGCGGTCCGGTGACAGCATCGCGGTAGCAATGGGAGCGGGATCAATAGTGGAGTTTATAGTCGGGTCGGCGAGGGAGCCGGCCATCTGGTCCAGGTTTGCCGTGCGGACCGTTTCGGCGGCTGGCCCTGTGGTTGTTGCGATCGGCGCGACGTTGAGGCCGGTGGGCGGGACCAGATCGCGTGGCGGCGCAATGGACTTTTGAACCTGCGGCTCCAGTTCCGCGCCGGAGATCTGCATTACGTCCGTGGCCGGCGAAGCCTCGATGGGCGGCGATATCGGGTCGGCTTCCTTCGCTGCCAGCGAGGCAGGTGCCCGAGCGGTTACCATCGTTGCAACGGGCGGAAGGCCATTGAGGGCCCGGGTCGCATGTGCGGTGTTGGTTGCGAACTGGCGTGACGGGGAGCTGGCGTTCGTCCAGCGGCCTACGGCGATCGTCATGGCGATCAGCAGGACTGGGAGCGCCAGCATGGCAGCATCGGCGCGGTCCGAGCGGGACGTGGCGGCAAGACGGCGCCAGATCGTGCCGAGGCCGGTCAGGACCCCATATGGCGGCGGGGTGGAGAAGTGGCGCCTGCGGGAGGTGCTATGGGACGATGGGCTTGCGGTTTTCTGAGCCGTCGGATGGCGTCGACGCGAGGTGTCGAGCGGCAGCGGGGCGCTGCGCGCCTTCCGCTTCTGTGGCTGCGATCTGGGCTTCTTCTGCTTCTTCACGGCCGCGCCCCACGCCCGAATCCCCAGTCAGTCGATCTCCACCTTACCGCGTAAGTTGCTGGCGGGCCATCGCAAAACTGCTCTGCCCAAGTTTGATCAAAGACCCACAAGCCTGCGAATATCGGCCGGTAAGGCGCCGTCTGCACGCAGGGCGCGCAAACTCGTATCGCGAAGGGATTTGGAGAGTTTGCGGCCGGCGGGGTCGAGCATCAGGCGGTGGTGGTGGTAGGTTTCGGGTGCTGGGAGGTCGAGGAGGACCTGGAGCAGACGCTGAAGATGGGTGGCCTCGTAGAGATCCGTCCCGCGAACGACGTGGGTGATGCCTTGTGCGGCGTCGTCGACGACTACGGCCAGATGGTAACTCGACGGCGTATCCTTGCGGACAATGATCGCGTCACCCCAGCGGGCGGGGTCGGCTGGTACAACTTGCGGCGGGACGGCGACGTCGCCGTTCCACTCTTGGAAGGTGAGCGGCGCGCCGCGAAGACGGGCTGAAGCAGCGGCTAATGCCCGATCCATGTCGAGGCGCAGACAGGCCGGCTCGCCGGCGGCGATGCGGCGCTCGATCTCCTCTTCGGCGACGCCTTTACAGAGACCGGGATACAGCGGCGCACCGTCCGGATCGACGCCGGTCGGGCTGAACGCGACAGCATTTTCGATCTCAGTGCGGGTCGCAAAACACGGATAGAGCAGTCCACGCTCGCGAAGGTTGGCGGCGGCCGCCTTGTAAGCGTCAAAGCGTGTCGACTGGCGCAAAACGGGTTCGTCCCACGTCAGGCCGAGCCAGCGAAGATCTTCGAGGATGTTGGCAACGTGCGCCTCGCGCGTGCGCTGCATGTCGATATCTTCGATGCGCAGAATAAAGCGGCCGCCGTGGCGCATGGCCAAGTCGAAGCCGGTGATTGCCGACAGTGCATGGCCAAGATGGAGATCGCCATTTGGGCTCGGCGCAAAACGCGTGACGAAGAGAGCATTCACGACGGACAACTCGTGGGTCGCCACGACACAGCGTCCGGCTCGGCACCCACATCTGGAATAAACGACAAACGGCGCCGCGATCAATCGGGCGCCGTCATCATCCAATATCTGCAAGCATTAATCG
This sequence comes from uncultured Alphaproteobacteria bacterium, assembly GCA_963778225.1. Taxonomy (GTDB): domain Bacteria; phylum Pseudomonadota; class Alphaproteobacteria; order Rhizobiales; family Hyphomicrobiaceae; genus JAGVSR01. The sequence goes on along the minus strand of CAVZTR010000005.1, from coordinate 85,505 downwards.
GGCGTGCGCCATAGGCGACGAATACGACTACCGCTCGCCGCCGCTTGCTATAGCTGCCGATTGCGGTTCGAGGACCGGAGCCAGCATGCGCTGCATGCGGCCCACATCCTCATCGCTGACACGGAAAAAGCGGTTGCGCATCTGAGCGCGTCGCGATGCCTGGTCGATGTGCCCGGCCAATAGCGTGATCGGTATTCCGCCTGGGGGGTAGAGAGCTGGTGTCCCCACCTGTTCGAAGCTCAGAAGATGCTTGTAATACGAAACCCACTCGGGGCGTGTCGCGACCACGATAGCGGAAATGTCAGCGGCGCGGGCCGCAGCAAATGCCGAACGAACCATGAAGCCGTAGAGCGTGGCGCGATAGGATGTGTTTCCAATCTCAGGTTCGATGCAGAGGCGAGAAACTTCCGCCAGGCCTTGGCTGGCCTTGATCTTCATTTCGCCAAGTGCGGGGTAATACGGCGCACATGGGAGCGACGTGAGAGGATCGCTGGGAAAACTGAAACAGAGCCGCATGCTCGCGACGAGGCGGCCGTTATCGTACCCGCCGAAAATCGCGGTGGTGGGGAGATCATCGTGGGCGTCGCGGTATTCCTCTCCGTCAGCCAGTGTTATGAGACCTTGGTTGGCGTAAGCGCGGTGGCGTAAACGAAACGCCTCAGTCAAGTCAGGCCGGCGGGTCAGCAAGCGAATGTCGAACGCGTCTGCGTTATTGCGCGGGTCCTGGGGGCTCGGCGCGCGGCGCAAACGGAACGGTACGAGTTCTGACTTGTCGCTCATATGAATGACTTTCGCCGGTTTGGATGGAGTAGCCCGAGGAGATATGTGGGTAACGCGTTCGGAAGGAATTGGCCGCAAACATTTGCGAACTGCGGCGGACTAGCGCGGGTCTAGGAGGCTATTCCCCCGTGATTTTCTCCTGGCGGCCAATCATGGCAGCAGCACTAGAATTGGCAGAAAACCAGAGATTTGTCCCCATTGCGCAAAAGCGGCTACAGGAACGCCCAACAAAAAGAAGCTTGACTGAATGAACGTCCGCATCGCGACCTCATGATTAATTGGCGCAATGCTTTCCTTTCGCCAGCAGAAGCTGCGCGGGATGTAGCGTCCGACCTGCGCGGCATACCTTGTGTACTCGGTGCCGAATCTCGTGGCCAGGAACTGCTCCTCCTGTCGCGTGACGCCCTTCAGTATCAGCGCAGTCGCCACCGCCAACATGAGGGAGACAACAAAACTTCCCCATAAGGCGCCGATACCCGCAGCGCCGATTATCGAGAACGAATACAGCGGATGGCGAACCATGGCGTACGGACCCTCTTGCACCAGGGTGATTTTCTTCCGTCCCCCAATGTAGACAGCGCACCACGTGCGACCTGCAATGGCTACGACAATGAGCGCCAAACCAATTGCTTGAATGACGTAAAAAGTGCTGGACGATTGAAGACGCCAAGTCGATGCGACGAACAACAAGCCGAACGCCGCCGTAACTGCGGCCAATCCCATTGCAAGGCGTCTGCGAAACTGAGCACGTGAAAGAGAATCTACCATGGAGCCGTTCCAAGCCAGAGCTGTCGTTTGGCTAGTCATCGGGAACGTCTTTCCGTCAGGAAACATCGTCCATCAACTCGGCCGGTAGACGTGAATGGTCAAGACGGTATGGCAGGTATTTGCCTCCCCATCGGAAAAATCGATGGAGCGAACTGCAATTTGGACAAGCAAAAACCCTGCGTTATTGACGCAGGGTTTTTGATTTTCGGAGCTAGCTTTGGATCAGTTCGCGTAGGTGCGAACATCGACGAAGTGTCCCTCGAGTGCGGCCGCGGCGGCCATGATCGGTGACACCAGGTGCGTGCGGCCTTTGTAGCCTTGGCGGCCCTCGAAGTTGCGGTTCGATGTGGAAGCGCAACGTTGGCCGGGCTTCAGCTGGTCGGGGTTCATGCCGAGGCACATCGAGCAACCGGGCTCGCGCCACTGGAAGCCCGCGTCCTTGAAGATCTTGTCGAGGCCTTCGGCTTCTGCCTGCTGCTTCACAAGACCGGAGCCGGGGACGATCATTGCGTAGGCGAGGCGCGACGAGACCTTCTTGCCCTCAACGACTTTTGCAACAGCGCGCAAGTCTTCGATGCGGCCATTCGTGCAGGAGCCGATCCAGACCACGTCGAGCGGGATGTCGGTCATCTTCGTGCCGGGCGCCAGACCCATGTAGTCGAGGGCGCGAATCATGGAGGCGCGCTTGTTTTCGTTGTCGATCTTGGAGGGATCGGGAACGGTGCCTGAGATGGCGACCACATCTTCCGGCGATGTGCCCCACGATACGATCGGCGGCAGCTTGGCAGCGTCGAGTTTGACGATGCGATCAAAGTGGGCGCCCTCATCCGTCTTGAGCGTCTCCCAGTATTTCATGGCCATGTCCCAGGCGGCACCCTTCGGCGCTTTCGGGCGACCTTTGATGAAGGCATAGGTTTTTTCGTCGGGCGCGATCATGCCGGCGCGGGCGCCGCCTTCGATCGACATGTTGCAGACCGTCATGCGGCCTTCCATCGACAGCGCACGGATCGCTTCGCCGGCATATTCGATGACGGAGCCGGTGCCGCCGGCGGTGCCGATCTCACCAATGATGGCGAGGATGATGTCCTTGGCGCCGACGCCATGTGGCGCGACGCCATCCACCTGGACGAGCATGTTCTTGGCTTTGTTCTGGATCAGCGTCTGCGTGGCCAGCACGTGTTCGACTTCAGAGGTGCCGATACCGTGGGCCAGCGCGCCGAACGCGCCGTGTGTGGACGTATGGCTATCGCCACAGACGATGGTTGTGCCGGGCAGCGTGAAGCCTTGTTCGGGGCCGACGACGTGGACGATGCCCTGGCGCTTGTCGAGTTCATTGAAGTATTCGATGCCGAAGTCGCGGGCGTTCTGGGCCAGCGTTTCGACCTGGGTCCGGCTCTCGACGTCATCGATGCCGTGCGAGCGGTCGGACGTGGGCACGTTGTGGTCTACGACGGCCAGGGTCTTTTCGGGGGCGTGCACCTTGCGGCCTGCCATGCGCAGGCCTTCGAACGCCTGCGGGCTCGTGACCTCATGAACGAGATGACGGTCGATGTAGAGCAGGCAGGTGCCGTCTGGCTGGCGGTCGACGACGTGGTCATCAAAAATCTTGTCGTAGAGTGTCTTAGGTGCGGTGTCGGCCATGGCGCGCGCGGAGCCTTCCAAATGTGTGGAGGTTGTCGAGGCTTGATAGCGCTGTCGCGCGGCGTTCGCAAATCGGCCAACAGCCAGGGGCCGATAAGCCGCGCCAAAAGCCCGGCGGCGTCACAAAAAAAAGCCGGGCGCGAGGCCCGGCTTATAAAAGTTGATCCTACCCGAACTGGTGAGACAGCTGGCGGTGGCAATTAGCCAGCCGGGCTCCACAACACCGGATGCTTCTTGTACGTCCGGAAACGGGGGCGGATCACGCCCTCGTGAAGGCGCTGGATCTCTCAATATTGCAGCTGGCGTGCCTTGGAAACCAGAAAATCGCGCAACACCTGGACCTTTTTGGATGTTTTCAGCTCCTCCGGATAGACGAAGAGTATCGGCAACGAAGGTTTGGAGAACTCAACCTTCGTCAGAACGTGGACCAGATCGGTTTCCTGTTCGGTCATGTAATCCGGGATCATGCCCACGCCGACGCCGGCCATGATGGCGTGCTTTATGGCTACGACCGAATTGACACGGAAGGCGGCGTGGCGAGGTTCCTGGCCCTCGCGGCCCACGGTTTCGAGCCACGTAATGGCTGGGAGGTGCTGGGACGGTTGGCCCGAATAGGAGATGATGCGGTGGGTGCCGCCTTCCAGATCAGCCAGGGTTTCGGGCAGCCCGAAGCGGCGGACATACTGGGTAGACGCCATGGCGCGGACTTTGGCCGTGAAAAGCGGGCGGCGGATGAGCTCGGGCTGGTCGGGCTCGCGGGTCCAGATGGCGACATCGGCCTCGCGCATGGCAATGTCGATCTGTTCGTCGTCGAGAATCAGATCGACGCGGATATCCGGATAGAGGTCCATGAATTCGCGCATGCGCTGCGTGACCCAAACGGACCCGAGACCAACGGGAGCTGCGACGCGCAGATCGCCTGTGGGCTTGGTCGTGGTGTCGCCGAGAAGGAGTTCCGCGGTCTGCAGCTTGCTCATCACTTCGGCGACGGTGCGGTAGAGGAGTTCGCCCTGTTCGGTGAGGACGAGGCCGCGTGCGTGGCGATGGAAGAGGGCGACCTTGAGATCTTTTTCGAGGGCGGATACTTGGCGCGAGACCGCGCTCTGACTCATGTTGAGAGCGTCGCCAGCATGCGTGAAGCTGCCTGCGGCCGCAGATGCGTGGAAGATGCGAAGCTTGTCCCAATCCATTTTCGGCATCGCCCGCTGCTCATGCACCTGTCAACGGAAGTTACCGCATCAGGTCGTCAACTGAGAATAGCGGTTAAGGAAGACCACGGCTTGTGTCCGGTCGCCGCACGGCTTAGCAACCATAGCGGGGGGACCGGCGTTTCTCCCGGTCCGTCATCGACTTGCGCTATGACAATCATCAATGATCGAAAGAGGTTGCTGCATGTCCGCCACTCGTCTTGCTGCTGTCTTGCTTGCATTTACGGCCGTCACAGCAGAGGCAGGACCGCGTGAAGCGACAAAGCTTTGGGAAACGGCCGGCTTCAAGAACCCTGAGTCGGCGCTTTTCGATCCGGAGGCCGCTGTCGTTTACGTGAGCAATGTGAACGGCGAAGCCACGGTGAAAGACGGGAATGGTTTTATCTCGAAGATCTCGCCGGATGGCAAAGTGGTTGCGATGGAGTGGGTGTCAGGGCTGGACGGGCCGAAGGGACTCGCGCGCGTCGGTGGCAAGCTCTACGTGTCGGATATCGACAAGCTTGCGGAGATCGACATCGCGTCGGGACAGGTCGTGAAGCGCTATGATGCGAAGGACGCAAAGTTTCTCAACGACGTGGCGGCCGACGCAGCGGGCAATGTGTACGTCAGCGACATGCTCACCAATACGATCTGGCGCCTGTCCAATGGCACGTTCGAAGTGTTCTTGAAGGACGACAAACTCGAAGGGCCCAATGGGCTCCTCGTGGAAGGCGATACGCTGCTTGTGGGCGCCTGGGGCGTGATGACAGACGGCATGGCGACGAAGGTGCCGGGGCATTTGAAGATGGTGTCGCTCAAGGACAAGAGCATCACGCCGCACGGAGATGGAACGCCGATCGGCAATCTCGATGGGCTGGAGCCTTTTGGTGACGGCGCGTATCTCGTCAGCGATTGGATTGCGGGCAAGGTCATCCGGATCGGCCGCAAGGGTAAGGCGCGGGTGCTGGCCGATCTGGGGCAGGGCGCAGCCGACCTTGGCTATGATCCCAAAACGGCGACGGCATTTATTCCGCAGATGAAGACGGGCGTGGTTTACGGGTTCAAGGTGGAGTAGGAGCCGCCACTGTCAGTGCGGTTCGTTGTGAGCGCCAACTGAAAACGTATTTACGCCGGTTGAAAAATGGCCCGCACGAACTCGCGGTACAGCAAGACCTGACGCGGCAGATATTCTTTGTCGCGCAGGACCTTGGACAGAATGATTCCACCGTCGACGACGACCGATAGCATGTCGGCAACGTCATCAAGATTGACGTCGATGCGCGGCGGGTACCGGGCTTCGATGCGCGATAAACGCTCGCGGAACCGCTGGCGCCAGGCCAGAACCGCTTCGGCGCTCAGAGCCCTGACATCGCGGTCGAACAGTCGTTCCTGGTAGCAGTAGGACGCGACGAGACAACCGGGGTGACCCGAGGGCAAGTCGGCGAGAAGTTCAGCCAGCATTTTCAGGCCGACGAGAAAGCCGTGCAGCGGATCTTCGTTCAGTTCATCGGCGCGGCGGAACAGATCGTCGAAGAGTGCGGATTCGCGTTCGAGATATCGCGCCAACAAAACGCGGGCGAGTTCGGACTTGTCGCGGAAGTGGTAGAAGAAGCCGCTTTTCGTAATGTTGGCCGCAGTTATCAGTTCGTCGATCGACGTGGCGCCGAAGCCTTTTTCGAGGATCGCGATCTCGGCAATACCGAGAATGCGCTCGCGCGCGTCACCGCGCTTTTTTGGTCCGCCAGTCAGCATCGACTGTACCTTCGGTACGGTAGCGCCGGCTGGACAGCGCTGCCTGGATATTCGACGCGGCGATCATCCGTCTTCAAACCTTTGAATATTATAGAGAAATGAATTTCTGACGCAACTGTACCGCGCGCTCGCTAGAGTGCTCGCGACCGCCCCGGTAGTGTTCGCGGACCTGAAAGCGCACACAGAGAGGCACCCATGAGCATGTATCGTGACGGACTGCCCCAGATGCAGGACCGATTGTTTTTGACGGACGGCGGGCTCGAGACGAGCCTGATCTTCCATCAGGGCGTCGAACTCCCTCATTTCGCATCGTTTCATCTCATGCGCGACGCCGAAGGGCGCGCGAAGCTGACCGACTACAGCCGGCCGTTTCTCGCAACAGCGCAGAGCGGCGGATATGGGTTCGTCCTCGATACGCCGACGTGGCGAGCGAACGCCGATTGGGGCGAGAAGCTCGGATATTCGGAAGAGGCTTTGGCGGCGGTCAACCGTCAGGCCGTGGCGCTGATGGATGAGTTGCGGGCGGAGTATGTCGGCGGTGATTTTCCGATCGTGCTCAGTGGTGCGATCGGTCCGCGCGGAGATGGCTATGTCGCCGGTAATGTGATGAGCGGGAGCGAGGCGGAAGCTTATCATAGCGCGCAGATTGAATCGTTTGCGGATACGAACGCCGACATGGTGACGGCGTTCACCATGAACAATGTGCCTGAGGCCGCCGGCATTACGCGCGCCGCGCAGCGCGCCAACATTCCCGTGGCGATTTCCTTCACGGTGGAGACCGATGGCCGTTTGCCCGCGGGGCAGAGTTTGCGCGAGGCGATCGAGGCGGTCGATGATCAGACCGGCGGTGGTCCTGCCTACTACATGATCAACTGCGCCCATCCGGTCCATTTCATGCAAGCTCTCGAAGCGGGAGCGACGTGGATGCAGCGGCTGCGCGGGATTAGAGCCAATGCATCGCAGCGCAGCCACGAGGAACTCGATCAGTCGCCCGATCTCGATGACGGCAATCCGGTCGAACTGGGCCAGCAGTACCGCACGTTGCGGACGCGATTTCCGCACATTACAATTCTTGGCGGGTGCTGCGGGACGGACCATCGCCACGTGGCGAGCATTGGCCACGCGTGCAAGATGGCGGCTTGAGGAGCGCTGTTATTCCGCGGCGGCGGCGTGGACCGAGGCGTGGGCGAGGAAGCGTTCGGCTTCCAAAGCCGCCATGCAGCCCATGCCGGCCGCGGTGACGGCCTGACGATAGACTTCGTCTTTCACGTCGCCGGCGGCAAAGACGCCTGGAATGTCGGTCGCGGTCGAATCCGGCTTCGTGATGAGATAGCCGCCTTGCGTCATTGGCAACTGGCCTTTGAAAAGCTCGGTCGCGGGCGAGTGACCGATGGCGATGAAAACGCCATCGGTCTTGCGATCGGTGATCTTGCCGGTCTTGACGTTTTTCAGGCGCACGCCGGTGACGGTTTTCGGATCGGTGCTGCCGACGATTTCCTCAATTGCGGAATCCCAAATCACTTCGATCTTGGGGTTCTTCATCAGGCGATCCTGCAGAATTTTTTCCGCGCGGAAGCTGTCGCGGCGGTGAACGACCGTCACGCGGCTGGCAAAGTTGGTCAGGAACAGAGCTTCTTCAACGGCTGTGTTGCCGCCGCCGACGACCACGACTTCTTTGCCCTTGTAGAAGAAGCCATCGCAAGTTGCGCACGCCGAGACGCCGAAGCCTTGGAAGGCCTCCTCGGATGGAATGCCGAGCCAGCGAGCCTGCGCACCGGTGCAGATGATGAGGACATCGCAGGTATAGACATCGCCGCTGTCGCCATCGAGACGGAACGGGCGGTTCTTGAGGTCCACCTTGACGATGTGGTCCATGATGATTTCGGTGCCGACGTGCTCGGCCTGGGCGCGCATCTGATCCATGAGCCAGGGGCCCTGAATCACGTCGGCGAAGCCTGGATAGTTTTCGACGTCGGTGGTGATGGTGAGCTGGCCGCCGGGCTGGCTGCCTTGGATCATGACGGGCTTCAGCATGGCGCGCGCGGCATAGATGGCCGCCGTGTAGCCTGCGGGCCCCGAACCCAGGATGATGACTTTCGAATGCTTGGCGGTTGTCATGATCGCAATCCCGGCAGGAGGCAGCTCTGGCCGCCGCTCTCGACCATCGCATCCGATGGCCGCGTTTCACTGGGGCTCATATAGCCCCGGCCGAGCGGATTCGCGAGCCCCTCGGGGATTCCGTCAATCCTTGAGGAGAAATCCGACGGCGGCGCGCACAACCTGCGGGGACGAGAGGATTTTTCGGTGTCCCATCCCGTCGAAGGGGATCAGTTGGGCGGCTGGGCAAGCCGTCGCAATCTCTTCCGAGTTGCCAATCGGCACCTCAAAGTCGTCCCGAGCATGGAGCAGCAGGGCGGGGCGGTCGGCCGCACGCAATAGTTGCGTGGCGGTGAATGTCCCGAGCGACCGGTGTGCAACGCGTTCCAAATGCCTTTCGAAGTTGACGCGAGCCGTTGGGGTCATGTGGCGGGCATCGGCGAACTCGCGCGTGATGCGGCCGAATTCATTCGGTGGACCGATGAGGACATAGCGCTTGAAGTCGTATTTGCGACGAAAGGGCGGGCCGCCGCCGCCGGCGTGAAGGACCGCGAAGCAACCCATCGAGTGGGCGAGCGCGTAGTCGGGCTTGAAGACATCGGCAACGCGCAAGATCGATTCCGTGTAATCGACGACGGTCGATCGGCTGCGCTTGCATTTCCCGTGCGCCGGCGCGTCCAGCAGCACGGCGCGGGCTCCCATGTGCCGCAGACGCTCGCCGAACAACGTCATGAATGAGGCTTCGGCGGTCCAGCCGTGCGCAACCAAAATGGTGGCGCGGGGTGTTTTGGTTTCCGGCTCGAAGACATAAACGGGAATATCGCCGTGTGGAGAGGGGACGGTGAGCTGTCGTGCATCTTTCAAGAAGCGGCGCGCGCGACGGACGAGAAACGTATGGCCCGCTTCGCGCCGTTCGGAGCGATGAGGTTCGCAGAAATTGCGGAAGGCGATGTCGCCAGCGCGTTGTGGTGAGCGGCGGCTCAGTTCGGCAAGATCCGGCACTTCGGCCGAGGCCCACACACGCGGTCCTGGCGGGCGCCCAATAATACGCTTTTGAGGCAACACGGTTGGCCGGCCTGACGATGGATCAAGTTCTAGAGTTTGCAGCATGCGGGGGAAACGGTGGCATTGGCCTCAGGTTCCCTGAATGGCCGATGCCAGAATACCACTCCCTGAGCGTGGTGGACGGGGCGCGCGGTCGCAGGGTGTGCCCCTCCAGCGCCTGGCTGCCAGCTTCTTCTTGTTGCCCGATTGCCGTGATGGTAAGCCCCGCGCCCGGCTTCGACCGGGGCGGGATACCATGGACAGGAGCGGGAACGGCCATGGCTGACAATTTTGATTGGGGTCAGGCCACGGCGCCGACGCTCGCGGACTTTGAACGACTGGCCGGGCAAGCCTGGAACCGACTGCCCCCCGACTTCCGGCAGATGTGCGGCGATCTGGTCATCCGGTGCGAGGAATTCGCCATCGACGAGGTGCTGGACGAGTTGGGCATCGAGAGCCCGCTCGATCTCATGGGCCTGTATCAGGGTGTCAGCCTCGACAAAAAGAGCGTTTCCGACGCGCCGCGCGAACCGGACATGGTGTTTCTGTATCGCCGTGCCATTCTCGACTACTGGGCTGAGGAGGGAGAAACGCTGGGCGATCTGATTACGCACGTGCTCGTGCACGAAATCGGCCACCATTTCGGGTTTTCCGACGCGGATATGGAAGAGATCGAGCAGGATTCTCTGGGTTGATAGACCTAGGCGGGGTTGCTGCAACACATGTCGATCACGTTCGTGGCGGGTCTTGCGCGGCAGCGGAGGGTGGGCGATGGTAGCGATGCTGCTCGTCGAGAGCACTGGGCAATTTCTCGGATCAATGATGGCCCTGAGACTTCGTGCGCTGACCCTGACCGCCAGTGTGCTGCTGGCGTTGGCTGGTCCGTGTCTGGCCGATGACGCGATCCCGACACCGGAAGAATACTCGGAGCATGTCGGTGGAGCGCCTATCCTGAAGCCGGGAGAATTGAAACTCGATGGCCGGCAGCAGGTGTGCGGTCAGCGGCCGACGGTGATCGACAAGAGCCTCGACGATTATGGCGCGGCCTACCCTGGGTTCCTGATTCTCAACCCAAAGCTGCTCGATCGCGTTTCCACGCCGGTGAAGCTTTGGATTTATGCGCACGAGTGCGGGCACCAATTCCGTGGCCCCGACGAGGAGACGGCGGATTGCTTCGCCGTGCAGCGCGGGCGGCGGCAGGGCTGGCTGACGGAAGGCGGTCTGGACGAGATCTGCAAGTTCATCTCGCCGGCCAAGGGTTCGAGCATGCATCTATCGGGCTCGCACCGGTGCGAATACATGCGCAAGTGCTACGCCGATCCGACGATCCGCTGAGTTATCCCCGCGGTTGATGCACATCCTAGACTGACCCTCGTCGCCGGCCGATGCCGGATTGCAGACGAGGCGCTGGATGCGGGTTCCCGATTATTCCAAACGAATTCTGGCATTGGCCGAACTGTTGCACCGCTGGGCGGGGCAGCTGATGAAGCTCGATGGGGTGCGGCGGGAGAAGGTCGCGCGCTACGCGGAGGAGATCGCGGCTACGCTGGCGCGGGCGGCGGAGGCGCACCACAAGCTCGAGGGTGAGCCGCAGAACCTGCCGGCGCAGCGGGCGATCGTGCGGGAATTCGGCCGGATTTCAGGGTATTTGGAAACCATCGTCGGCGTGCTGCATCGCCATCTTGACGGGCGCAAGCTGGCTGGCGTTAAAAGGCGCCTTGAACAGCTTCGCCCGGCCGATGCGGGGGTAGCTCCCCCTGCCTTGCCGCAAGAGACCCTGCACCACGCGGCCGTCGACCGGCTGACGGCGGCGGAGGGCTACTTCCGGGCTTTGGCCGACGCATTGAGGGCGTGATAAACAGCGCCCTTCGACCTAGAGGACGCGATGGATAAGTTCGTCAAGCTCACCGGTGTTGCCGCTCCCCTGCCCTTGCGCAACATCGATACCGACATGATCATCCCGAAGCAGTTTCTGAAGACGATCAAGCGGACGGGGCTTGGCAAGTCGCTGTTCTTCGAGATGCGCTACGACAATGCGACCGGAACCGAGATCGCAGACTTCGTGCTCAACAAACCGGCGTATCGTAACGCGACCATCCTGGTGACGGGCGAGAACTTCGGCTGCGGGTCATCGCGCGAACATGCCCCGTGGGCGTTGCTCGATTTCGGGATCCGCTGTGTCATCGCTCCCGACTTTGCCGACATTTTCTACAACAACTGCTTCCAGAACGGCATTCTGCCGATCAAGCTTCCGCAGGCCGACGTCGACAAGCTGATGGACGATGCGCAGCGCGGTTCGAACGCGACCGTGACTGTGGATCTCGAAGCTCAGGAGATCCGGGGGCCGGATGGTGGGGTGATCAAGTTCGAGATCGATCCATTCCGCAAGCACTGCCTGCTCAATGGGCTCGACGCGGTCGGGTTGACGATGCAGAAGCAGGACGCGATCCGGACGTATGAGGAGAAGGCGGCATCGTCGCGTCCGTGGCTTTGAGCCTCAACACTGTCAAAGGAGATCGGACGATGGCCAAGGCGGTGCACATGATGGTGCGGGTTCTCGATGAGGCCCGGTCGGTTGATTTCTATTCGAAGTGCTTTGGATTGACGGTTGCCGATCGGCGCGATTGGCCTGATTTCTCGCTCACTTACATGAGCAATCCCGAGAACGATTTCGAAGTCGAGCTGACGGTCAACAAGAGCCGCACTGAACCGTACGATCTCGGAAACGGCTATGGGCACGTTGCGTTCGTTGTCGATGATCTCGACGGCGAACACGCGCGAATCAAGGCGGCGGGCTTCCAGCCGAAGGACATCAAGGAGATGACGCACGAGGGTCAGCCGTTCGGGCGGTTCTTTTTCATCGAGGATCCGGACGGCTATAAGATCGAGGTGCTGCAGCGCCGCGGGCGGTTCAAGTGAGCGACGACATCAAGTTTGATGCGGCGATGATGGGACGGCTGGGGCAGGCCTTGTCGTTCATCTGCGGGGCGGAACATCCGGCGACCGTGGCGCTGAAGAAGGCGGCGGAGACGGGCGCGGACAAGGATGTCAAAGCGGCCCGCGCCCAGTTTCTCAAGATCAAGCCGAACGAGCGTCGCGCCGCGTTGGCCATGCTCGACGATTGAAATCACGATTAAAACGGGCCCTACGCCAGTGCGGCCGGTGCGCCGCGAGCGTTGCTTAGGGCGTTGCGCAAGGCTTGCGCGAAATCCTTTTTCTCGTCGGCGTTGAGGAAGCGGGCAAATTCGAATTCGTTTCCGTGCAGGGCAAGCTTCAGGTTTGCGCTTCCATCTGGCCACTCGTTGAGCAGGACCTTTACCCAATAGGGATTGAAATCGAAGCTGCGGCTCTGGCCGGAGGGCTGGACCTGGGTGATCTTCAAAAGCTCTGGCGAGAGTTCGACCAGTTCGTAGGCCTTGCCGGAGCGGTAGTTGATTTTGAAGGCGACGTAGATCGCCAGGACGTCGAGGCCGTAAAAGCCTAGGACGGGCCACGCGCCCATCATGGTGAATGCGATCCCGGAGGCGAAGCTGATGAAGCCGATGAAGCCTAGCACGAGTAGGAAGCCGGTCTGGGAGAGGGACCTGTTGGGGTGCAGAATGGCACGGAAGATGCCGGTGTCTGGCGATGGGGCTTTAGGTTCAGTCATGGCTCGTGACTTTGCTCAGGGTCAAATCGCATGAAACCCCTCCTCGCGAGAAAAGGGAAGACGACTTCGGCTGGAACATCGCTGAAAGATGAGGCGGTCGTCGTTGCAAGGCCGAAGCCGCGTCCGCGTCCTCGTAAGCGTACGACTGAGGAAATCGAAGAGATCTTTCGCCGGTTCCATGCCGTCGAACCGGAACCCCAGGGTGAACTGGAGCATAGCAACCCCTTTACCTTGTTGGTTGCCGTGGTGCTTTCGGCGCAGGCGACCGACGCGGGTGTGAACAAGGCGACGCGGCGGCTCTTCGAACTCGCGGATACGCCGGAAAAAATGGTTGCGCTGGGAGAAGATAAGGTTCGCGACCTCATCAAGACGATCGGCCTTTTCCGAAACAAAGCCAAGAACGTGATCCTGCTTTCGGAAAAGCTCATCGCTGAACACGGAGGTGTGGTTCCGGAAGATCGCGACGTGCTGCAGTCGCTTCCCGGTGTCGGGCGGAAGACGGCCAACGTGGTGATGAACATGGCGTTCGGCCATGCGACGATGGCGGTCGATACGCATGTGTTCCGTGTGTCACACCGGCTGTGGCTTTCGAAAGGCAAAACGCCGGACGCGGTGGAAGCGGATTTGATGAAGATCGTGCCGCAGACTTATCTCTTGCACGCCCACCATTGGCTGATCCTGCATGGGCGATACACGTGCAAGGCTGTCAGGCCGCTCTGCGAAACCTGCGTGATTGCCGATTTGTGCTTTTCCAAGGACAAGCGGATTTAGCGTAAGTACGGACGGGAGACAGGCGCAATCGCGGGCTTTGCCTAGGGGCGAACGGCGATGCCGGCGGCGGCCATATGCTTTTTTGCGTCGCCGATTGTGTAGGTGCCGAAGTGGAAGATGGACGCGGCGAGTACGGCGCTGGCATGGCCATTCTTCACGCCGTCGACGAGGTGGTCGAGGTTGCCAACGCCGCCTGAGGCGATGACGGGGACAGACACGGCATCGGCGATGGCGCGGGTCAAGGCGATGTCGAAGCCGGCTTTGGTGCCGTCGCGATCCATGGACGTGAGAAGGATTTCGCCGGCGCCAAGGGCAACGACCTCTTTTGCGTAGTCAATCGCGTCGATGCCGGTCGGCTTGCGGCCGCCGTGCGTGAAGATCTCCCAGCGATCGGATTCGTCCGGGCCCGATACCTTCTTTGCGTCGATCGCGACGACGATGCACTGCGCGCCGAATTTCTCGCTCGCTTCCTTCACGAACTGCCGGTTGAAGACGGCGGCCGTGTTGATGGAAACCTTGTCGGCGCCAGCCTCCAGGAGCTTGCGAATGTCGTCAACGGTGCGCACGCCGCCACCGACTGTGAGCGGCATGAAACAGCGTTCTGCGGTGCGTTCCACGATGTCAAAGATCGTGTCGCGATTTTCGTGGCTGGCCGTGATGTCGAGGAAGCAGAGTTCGTCGGCACCGGCGGCATCGTAGGCTGCTGCGGCCTCGACGGGATCGCCGGCATCGATGAGGTCGACGAAGTTCACGCCCTTGACGACGCGGCCGTCCTTGACGTCGAGGCAGGGAATGATGCGGGTTTTCAGGCTCATCTCACGTGACCTAGCGCGGGAAGCGGTGCGGCGGCAAGGCTCGTCGCGGGTGCCAGTGCCGCATTAAGCGGCGCGGCCGCGAGAGAAGGCGATCACGGCGGCGAGGATGAGGGCCGCGGCACCCGTGACGCCGACAAAGCCGGCGATGGGACCGTTGGTCATCGCTGCGCCGGTGAGGGCTGGGCCGACGATGCTGCCGGACGTGTACATGAGAATGAAGGCGGCATTCGCGGTGGCGAGTTGGCTCGGTTCGACCTCCTGGCCGAGCATCGCCAGCCCCAGCATGTACAGTCCGATAACCGTGGTGCCCATGACGAAAATGACCACAAGGGCGAAGACGGGGGTGCCGAGAACGAATGGAAAGATCGCGATGAGAGCGGCGTAGATGAGGCCGAGCGCTGCGAGTAGGAGTTTGCGCGATGTGCGGTCTGCCAGCCAGCCCAGTGTATACTGCGTGACGATGCCGCCGACGACGAGGGCCGTCATGAGGCGAAGCGCAGCGCCTTCCTCCATGCCGCCGGCGATCGCCACGTTCGGCAGCAGCGAAAAGTGTGATGTTTCGAGAAAGCCCCCGAGGAACCCGCCGGCCATGGCGGCGGGGGCGAGGCGCATGCCGCCGATGAGGCCGGTGGCCGGTTCATGCGCGAGATCGGGAGCGAGGTCGCGGGCCAGGTAGATCGGCAGTGCGGCAAGCAGCGCACCGAGGGCGCCGATGGCATAGGCCATAGGTCCTGTGGCTCCGAAATACTCAAGCAACATGGGACCGAGAGCGAAGCCGGAGAAGAAAGATACTGCGTAAAATGAGATCACACGGGCGCGGTGGGTATCCCCCGCGATGTGGTTGACCCAGGTTTCGCCCACGATCCAAGGCAGCGCAATGGTGGCGCCCATGAGAAAGCGCAGTGCGATCCAGGCAAATGTGTTGTCGATAAAATAGAGGGACGCGTAGGCGACGGCGCAGCAGACGCAGCCCAGGATGATGGCGGTCGCCGGCTGTATGCGTGCCACGGCGTGCGGAAGAATAGGAAGCAACAGCAGGATGGCCAATGATGGCGCCGCGCCGGCCAGACCGATGATCCACGACGGTTCACCGCGGGCTTCGAGCGCCATGGCGGTCAGCGGATAGCCAAGACCAAAGGCAATGCCCACGCCGAAGCAGGATAGAACCACCGCAATAAGGCTCTTGCGGCGGTTCTCCGCGCTGATTGCCACCGCTTCCGTACTTGCATTCATGAGCGCATGCCTTTATTCAACGATGTTGAAATAGGCCGTCTCGGCATGGATGGCAAGAGGTGTATTTCAACGATGTTGAAAAAGAAGCAGCCGAGAGGACAGCGGGGACTTGACGGCGGAGCCCTGATCGAGGCGGCGCTTGGGGAAATGGAACGGTCGGGGGTCGAGAGTTTTTCGCTTCGGGCTGCGGCGCGCGCGATCGGTTGCGATGCGGCGGCACTGAGTTATCACTTCGGATCGCGGGAAGGTCTGGAGCGCGCCGTCGCTGACCGACTGCACGCGGCAATCGTACAGCCTGACCGGTCGCTGCCGTGGCGGGAGCGATTGCTTGGTATGGCGCGTCAGTATCGGGGCGTGGCGCAAACGTATCCAAGGACTTTTCCGCTGCTGATGCGGTATTGGACGACAGGGCCGCAGGATCTCGCCCTGTGCGACGAGACGTTCGCCGCGCTGAGCGATGCCGGTATCCCCGAGCCGCTACTGCCGGCGGTGGAGTGCGGGTTCTATGCTG
This sequence comes from uncultured Alphaproteobacteria bacterium, assembly GCA_963778225.1. Classification (GTDB taxonomy): domain Bacteria; phylum Pseudomonadota; class Alphaproteobacteria; order Rhizobiales; family Hyphomicrobiaceae; genus JAGVSR01. The sequence continues at coordinate 69,257 of CAVZTR010000005.1, read as the reverse complement.
CGCTGCTGGGCTTATGCGCAGGAGAAGCAGGCGGACTGACGGGGCGGCCGAATACGCAAGCATTGAAGGACATTCGATCGACGCCGGGGCTAACGACGATGCCGCGGCTTCTGCCGGTCATTCGACGGCTCGATCCGGATCAAGTTTTTGAGACGCACATGTCTATCCTGCTCGATGGAATCGATGTGCTTGCTCGCAAGAGCAGATCCCGTTCCGGGAGCGTCCCGAAAGCGACGCCGCGTGCGCGCAGAAAGGTTTGAGGGGATGCATCCGTTTCTCGTCTACGGCGCGGCGGCACTGGCGGAGATCGGAGGGTGTTTTGCTTTCTGGGCTTGGCTTCGCTCGGGTGGACATGCGCTGTGGCTCGTGCCGGGCGTCGTGTCGCTCGTGGTGTTCGCGCTGCTGCTGACGCTCATTCCGTCCGAGGCAGCAGGACGGGCATTCGCTGCTTATGGCGGTGTTTACATTTGTGCATCGCTCGGCTGGATGTGGGCGGTGGAAGGGATGCGGCCGGACCGGTTTGACGTGCTGGGAGCTGCCGTCTGTCTTGCCGGCGCGGCCATAATCCTGCTTGCGCCGCGGGCCAGTTGAAGGCTAATCCACGGGCCTATCCCTTTGGTTTGAACCTAATGTCCCGCACGCCGTCCACCGCCGCGCATGCTCTTGCCGCCCGTCCCGAATGGGAGCGGGCGCGGCGCATCGTGGTGAAGATCGGATCAGCGCTGCTGGCGGACCGCGCATCGGGAACCCTCAAGGCTGAATGGCTGGCATCGCTCGTGGACGATGTGGCGGCGCTGCGCAAATCGGGACGCGATGTGGTTCTCGTGTCGTCGGGCGCTGTGGCGCTGGGGCGCTTCAAGCTCGGGTTGCCGAAAGGGCCACTTGAACTCGAGCAGAGCCAAGCGGCGGCGGCCGTGGGGCAGATCAGTCTGGCGGCGGCATATCAGGCGCTGGCGGCCCAGCATGGCATGACGGTTGCCCAGATCCTGCTGACGCTCGGCGATACCGAACAGCGTCGGCGATATCTCAATGCGCGGCATACGATCGAGACGCTGCTGGAACTCGGTGCCATTCCGGTTGTCAACGAGAACGACACGGTGGCGACGGCGGAAATCAAGTACGGCGACAATGATCGGCTGTCGGCGCGGGTGGCGTCGATGGTGTCGGCCGACTGCCTCGTGCTGCTGTCGGACATCGATGGGCTTTACACCGCGCCGCCGCATCTCGATCCCAACGCGCGGCATATTCCGGTCGTGACCGAGATTACTCCCGAAATCGAGGCCATGGCCGGGGCGCCTGGAACGGAACTCTCCAAAGGCGGCATGAAGACGAAGATCGAGGCGGGGAAGATCGCGCTTGGTGCGGGCACCAACATGGTCATCACCACGGGCAACATCATGCATCCGCTGCGGGCGATCGCCGAGGGTTCGACGGTGACGTGGTTCCTGGCGAACCAGGATCCGGTGACGGCGAAGAAGCGCTGGATCGCGGGACAGCTGGAGCCGCGCGGCGTCATCCACATCGATGCAGGCGCGGAGACGGCGCTGCTGTCGGGCAAGAGTTTGCTGCCCGCAGGCGTGCGGCGCGTGGAGGGCACGTTTGACCGTGGAGACGCCGTGATCATCAGGTCGCCGGACGGTCGTGAATTGGGTCGCGGTCTCGTAGCGTACGCCAATGTGGATGCGGAACGGATCGTGGGCAAACGCAGCGCCGACATCGAAGCGATCCTCGGCTACAACGGCGGGGACGAACTCGTGCATCGTAATGATATGGCGCTTTCGAGGAAGTGATGTCTGCTGGCCGGCCGGAACAAAAGGCGGAAGACCTGCGCGAGGCGATGTTCGTCATCGGGCGGGCTGCGCGTGCGGCGTCGCGCGAGCTGGCGCTTGCGTCGACCGCAACAAAGAATGCCGCGTTGTGCGCGATGGCGGCGCATCTGCGGCAGCAGAGTGCAGCGATCCTGAAGGCCAATGCGGCTGACCTGGAGGCTGCTAAGGCCGGTGGATTGGCTGCGTCGTTCATCGACCGCCTGACGCTGACCGAGGCTCGCATCGAGGCGATGGCGCGCGGCTTGGAAGACATTGCCGAGGTGCCGGACCCGGTCGGGGCGACGCTTGCGGAGTGGACGCGTCCGAACGGTTTGCAGTTTACGCGGGTGCGTGTGCCCATCGGCGTGATCGGGATCATCTACGAGAGCCGGCCGAACGTGACGGCGGATGCCGGTGGGCTGTGCATCAAGGCTGGCAACGCGGCTATTCTGCGGACGGGTTCGGATGCATTCCGGTCTTCGCATGCGATCCACGCGTGTCTGGTGGCGGGCTTGCAGGCAGCCGGCTTACCGGACCACGCGATCCAGCTCATTCCGACAACCAGCCGGTCTGCCGTCGGTCATTTGCTGTCGGGGCTCGAAGGAACAGTCGACGTGATCGTGCCGCGCGGCGGGCGTTCGCTCGTCGAGCGGGTGCAGTCGGACGCGCGTGTGCCGGTGTTCGCGCATCTGGAAGGCATCTGCCATACCTACGTAGACAAAGCTGCCGACCTGGACATGGCGAAGCGGATCGTCGTCAATGCGAAGATGCGGCGAACGGGGATCTGCGGGGCGACGGAGTGTCTGCTCGTCGACAAGGCCGCGCCGAAATCTGTCATGAGCGAAATCGTTACGGCGCTTCTGGATTCGGGTTGCGAAGTTCGTGGAGACGAGGCGGCGCAGCACAGCGATGCGCGGGTGAAGCCTGCGGCGGCAAACGACTATGGCAAGGAATTTCTCGATAGCATCATCGCGGTGAAGACGGTGGACGGCGTGGACGGTGCGATCGACCACATTGCGCGGTTTGGATCGCAGCACACGGATGCGATCGTGACGGATGATGAGGCGACGGCCGCGCGATTTCTGACACACGTGGACAGCGCGATCGTGCTGCATAATGCATCGACGCAGTTCGCGGACGGTGGGGAGTTCGGGTTCGGCGCGGAAATCGGAATTGCGACCGGCAAGATGCATGCGCGCGGGCCGGTCGGTGTGGAGCAGCTGACAAGCTTCAAGTACGTCGTGCGTGGGAACGGGCAGACGCGCGCGGGCTAAGTCAGCACTGGTTTGGTGCCGCGCGGCCGGCAAATCTATCAGCCATCCATTCCACAGCGTCGTAAGCTGAATCGAGTGCGACGGTAACATGGCTGACGCCGGGCATCAGCTTGAAGCGCACATGGGTGCCGGCCTGGCATAGTTCGCGCACATACTGCTTGGTGATTTCGGGGCGGACGGTCGTGTCCGCTTCGCCTTGCGCGATGAAGACCGGCATGCCCGACGGCAGCGGGCCCGGCGTGTTGCTGGCGATGATGGGCGTAAATTTCGGATCGGTCAGAGGATCGATCTTCAGGAAGGTGCGGGGGAGCCGCTGTTCGTCGTCGTCCTCCTGTAGGAACTGGGGGAGGTCTTCGATGCAGTCGCTGGCGAGGCGTTTGAAGGGGGCCATGGCGCCGGGTTCGACCAAGTCGGCGAGCGGCCAGCCGAAGAGACGCGACCACGCGAGCACAGTCATGGCGGAGAGACTGCGGCCGCTGGCCGTGTTCACGTCGGCCCTGAAGAGCTCGGCGAGTTTGCTCGCGGGGGCGGCGGCCGCGACACCGACGAGGTCGAGTTCGGGAGCGTAGGTTTTGGCATGGAGGCCAGTGTAGAGCGCGGCGTGGCCGCCCTGCGAATGGCCCCAAACTGCGAATTTCTTGCTCGCCTGTATGTCGGACAACTGATGCGCGGCGCGGACGATGTCGATGACGGCGTTAGCTTCCGCCAGTCCGATGAGATAGGGATGCGGGTCTTTGGTGCCGAGGCCGATGTAGTCGGTGGCCGCGATGACCCAACCCTTGTCGGTGATCTCATCGATCCCCATCACGACTTGCGACAGGTTCGGCAGAAGTGTCGGCGCGCAGGCGGAGACGACACCGGTGGTCGGGTGGGCCCAGGCGACGACGGGGCGAGGGCCTTCAGCCTTTGCGTCGGGGAACATCAGTGCACCGGTGACGGCAACGGGCCGACCATCATAGTTCGTGGAGCGGTAGAGGACGCGGTAGCCCTTGATGCCCGGCTTCACCCCACCTTCCATTGGCCAGACGCGGAAGATGGTGCCAGGCTTTGACCGTGTGAGGGTTTCTGCCGGCACGTTCGTGTCTTCGTTGGCTGATGCGGGGCTGATGAGGAGAAGCGTCACGGCTGCAAGGCGGCATGCATGGCAGATGGCCTTCCAAAGCTGCATCGTCGTCTCCGTTCACTGGTCGCTCTTGCCGTCATGGATAGGTGGGATCTTTGCACGTCGGAGCGAATTCGTCAGGATACAGCCGGGGCGAGGCTGCATCCCGTTCGAGAGGGCGGTGGAGCGTTGATGATCAGATCGCGATCGACGACCGCGGCGAACGTCAGCGCCCGGACAGCCCGCCGAAACTCCGCTGGTCAAAGGGTGAGATCAGGTCAAAATAACTGATCTGGGGCAGAAAGAGGCGCGTGATGTTCAGTAATCTGTTTAAAGACGCATCGTTTCTGCCTCATGGATTTTGCCTGCTTTGGGATCCCTGGCTAATCGGCGCTCATCTTTTCAGCGATGTTGCGATCTTCGCGGCCTACTCGGCAATTCCCGTCGCGATCTACCTGTTCTTGAAGCAGAGACCCGAGCTCGCCATGAGCAATCTCGCCTGGTTGTTTGCTCTTTTCATCCTGTTTTGCGGACTGACCCATCTGGCGAGCGCCGTCGCGCTCTATCAACCCATCTATGAAGCTCAGGCCGCAATCAAGGTCATGACGGCGGGTGTGTCGTTAGCCACCGCCTTCGTCATATTCCCACTCATTCCCAAAGCGCTGGCCATCCCAAGTCCGGAGCAGTTGCAGAAAGTGAACGCACAGCTGCAACGCGAAGTGGCAGCTCACTTGGTGACGACGGAAGAGCTGAGACAGGCGAGGGATCAACTGCAGATCAAGGTGCAGGAGCAGTTGTCGGCTGTTGCGCGGGCATCCGCCGTCGTGGCGGCGCTGGAGGAAAGTCCTGATGTCCTGATTTACGCGAAGTCACGTGACGGCAAAATGCTGACGGCCAATCCCGCATCGATCGCTGCCATAGGCCGGGCCGCCGAAGACGTAATCGGAAAAGACGAGAGCGAGTTCCTGACCAATCCCGAAGAGATCGCCAAAATCCGCGACATCGATCAGACCGTGTGTGACACGGGCCAACCCATGACCGTGATCGAGCACGTCTCACCACCTGATGGTAGCAAGCGCATTTATCTCTCGACGAAAGTGCCGCTTCGCAATGAGGCCGGCGATATCACCGGCATCGTCGGCGTGAGTGTCGACGTGAGCGAACGGGAAGCCTTAATGGAGAAGCTACAGAAGAACGAGGAACTGCTGCGTCTGGGCAGCGAGGCTGCCGAGTTCGGCAGTTGTGAACTCAACCTGCTAAGCGAGCGCCTGCAGGTCTCGCAGTCATTGGGGACGATGCTCGGCGTGAGTGGGACGTCATTGTCACTGAGCGCGTTCCTAGATCGTATCCATCCGGATTACCGCGAAGCGGTGCAGCAAGCGTTCCATGCGAAGAACCGAGCCGAGCTCGAGTTTCGCGACATCGAACTTGGCAATGCCTCAAGGTGGTTTCTCCTCCGCGGACAGCACGTTGACGACGGAAGTGAGGCGAGGTTCCTGGGCGCGATCGCCGACATCACCCGCAGAAAGCGGGCAGAGCACCGTACCAGCGATCTGATGCGAGAATTGATCCACAGGGGACGCAACCTTCTGACCGTCGTCCAGGTGCTGGCGCGAAACAGCCTGACGCCGCCTCGGACAGTCTTGGAAGCGCGCGAAATCTTCATCGACCGGCTACATGCATTCGCACGGGGTTACGAACTTTTTGTTGATGGGAACCATCTGGGACTTACCTTGCGGCAACTCATCACCGCGGAGTTCAAGCGCTTTCCCACGCAATGCGTAATGGATGGACCGGAGTTCCTGCTCAATGAGCGGTCCGCACAAACTCTGGGGCTTGTCATCCACGAGTTGATGACGAATGCGGCAAAGTACGGAGCACTGTCGCGAGCTGAAGGACGTGTTTATGTCCGCTGGTCGATCGATCGCACGGAGCGCTTGACGTTCCAATGGCGTGAAGAAGGCGGGCCTACCGTCTCCGAACCTACGAGGAAGGGCTTTGGAACCGGCCTGATCGAGCGGATGCTCAAGTCAGACTTTCAGGCGGAACAAAGCGAGCAGTTTGCTCCAGAAGGGTTTCGATTTTCATTCCAGGCGCCGCTGGAACGGGTGCGCGCTTCGAGCGTCGGCTCCGCTCAATCCTTGCATGACATGCCGCTCGCCCCGGAACCGATTTGATCGGCTTGCCGCTCGTCTTTACAAGATGAACTTCGAAAGGTCGGCGTTCTTGGCGAGTTCACCGATGCGGTCGGTGACGTAGGCGGCGTCGATCGTGATGGCGTCGCCTGTGCGGTCGGAGGCTTCGAACGAGATTTCGTCGAGGACGCGCTCCATCACGGTTTGCAGGCGGCGAGCACCGATGTTTTCGACCGTTGAGTTGACGAGCACGGCGGCATCGGCGAGCGCATCAATAGCGTCGTCGGTGAAGGAAAGCGTCAGACCTTCGGTCTGCATGAGGGCGACGTACTGCTTGATCAGCGAGGCTTCCGGTTCGGTGAGGATGCGGCGGAAGTCCTCGCGCGAGAGGGCTTTCAGTTCGACGCGGATCGGCAGACGGCCCTGGAGTTCGGGCAGAAGGTCCGACGGTTTCGAGACGTGAAAAGCGCCCGACGCGATGAAGAGCACATGGTCGGTTTTGACGGGGCCGTACTTGGTCGCCACCGTGGTGCCTTCAATCAAGGGCAGGAGATCACGCTGCACGCCTTCACGGCTGACGTCGGCGCCGCCGCGCACGTTGTCTCCGCGCGAGCAAATCTTGTCGATCTCGTCGAGGAAGACAATGCCGGCGTTCTCGACCGCGCGGATCGCGTCGGCAGCAAGGTTGTCGTTGTCGATGAGCTTGTCGCTTTCTTCGGCGATCAAGACTTCGTAGCTGTCGCGAACGGTCATGCGGCGCGGCTTCATGCGGCCGCCCATCGCTTTTTGCAGCATTTCGCCGATGTTGATGCCGGCGCCGCCCATGCCAGGGCCCATGCCGGGGATTTCGAACATCGGCATGCCGCCGCCGGTGTCGGCGACCATGATCTCGATTTCGCTTTCGTTCATCTCGTTATTGCGCAACTTGCGGCGGAAGCTGTCGCGCGTGGCGGGCGATGAGGTGGCGCCGACGAGAGCGTCGAGCACGCGTTCCTCGGCGAGCTTCTCGGCTTTGACGCGGACTTCCTTGCGCTTTGATTCCTTGATCAGGCCGAGACCGACTTCGACCAGATCGCGGATGATGCTTTCGACGTCGCGGCCGACGTAGCCGACTTCGGTGAACTTGGTCGCTTCGACCTTGAGGAACGGCGCGCCGGCAAGGCGGGCGAGGCGGCGGGAGATCTCGGTTTTGCCGACGCCGGTGGGGCCGATCATGAGGATGTTCTTCGGCAAGACTTCATCACGCAGGTCGCCCGTGAGTTGCTGACGGCGCCAGCGATTGCGCAGCGCGATCGCGACGGCGCGCTTGGCGTCATTCTGGCCGACGATGTAGCGGTCGAGTTCAGAGACGATCTCGCGCGGGGAGAAGTTGGTCATTGTTGCAAGCTCACTCGGTGGTCGCGAGCTTCTCGACCACCAGATTGGAATTCGTATAGACGCAGATGTCGGCGGCGATGCCCATGGCCTTGCGGGCGATCTCTTCGGCCGAGAGCGGCTGATCGAGCAGGGCGCGGGCGGCGGCGAGGGCGAACATGCCGCCTGAGCCGATGCCCATGCAGGCGAACTCGGGCTCGAGCACGTCGCCCGTACCCGTGAGAGTTAATGTAACGTCCTTGTCGGCGACGAGCATCATCGCTTCGAGGCGGCGGAGGTAGCGGTCGGTGCGCCAATCCTTCGCGAGTTCCACGCAGGCGCGCGCAAGCTGGCCTGGATACAACTCGATCTTGGCTTCTAGGCGTTCGAACAGCGTGAAGGCATCGGCGGTGGCGCCGGCAAATCCACCGATTACGTCACCGCGGCCGAGGCGGCGGACCTTCTTAGCGTTCGATTTGATGACGGTTTGGCCGAGGCTGACCTGGCCATCGCCCGCAATAACGACTTCGCCGCCCTTGCGGACGGTGAGAATTGTGGTGCCGTGCCAAGTTGGGACGTTTGAGGCGGAATGTTCTGTGCTCATCGCCGTGATGATCTAGGCCGCGGACCGGTGCAAATCAAGAAGCGCCATTCAAGGTTGCCAAAGCCGGCAAGGTTACCCAGACTGGCAAGGTTACCGAACCTAGAAGGACTGTTCAAAGACTGGTAGGGGTTCTTGCGATTGCGCAATCGACTCCCCTCGCCGGGGAGGCGGCCGGTTGCGCGGGTGATCGATGGCGCAATCGACTGAACGAGCAGTGGGTTGCGTGGAAGAGCCGGGAAGGACGACAAACTTGAAACGGCAGGCAACGATTTCGCGGAAGACGAAGGAAACCGAGATCCAGGCGACGATCGATCTCGACGGGACCGGCGTGTTCGACATCAAGACCGGGATCGGCTTTCTCGATCATATGCTGGAGCAGCTGTCGCGGCATGGGCTCATCGACATCAAGCTCGCGGCGAAGGGCGACCTGCACGTCGATTATCATCACACGACGGAAGACAGCGGTATCGTTCTTGGGCAGGCGGTGGCGAAAGCGCTCGGCGACAAGTCGGGTATCTCGCGCTACGCGGACGTGCATCTGCCGATGGACGAGACGCTGACGCGCGTGGCGGTTGACGTTTCGGGGCGGCCGTATCTGATCTGGAACGTAACTTTTACGCGCGACAAACTCGGCGAAATGGACACGGAGCTGTTCCGGGAGTGGTTCCAGGCCTTCGCGCAGAACGCAGGCATCACGCTGCACGTGCAGAACCTTTATGGTGAAAACAACCACCACATTGTGGAGACCTGCTTCAAGGGTCTGGCCCGGGCCTTGCGTCTAGCCATCACACCGGATCCGCGGCAAACGGGACGGGTGCCTTCGACCAAAGGGACGCTCAGCGTATGATGTGGTTGTTAGTTCGAGCCAAAGATAACTCCGACGTGGACGTGTATACGGTCCATGAGCCGCCGGCGCCGCCTCTCGACCGGATCGATCACGCGGCGTCGATGGTGTTCGTGCGGGATGGGTTCTCGTGGGGTGCAGCGCTGTTTTCACCGGTCTATCTGGCGGTGAAGGGGCAGTGGTTCGCGTTCGTGGCGTATCTGGTGCTCGGGTTCCTGGCGGCAGCGGTGCTGTGGTCGGTGGGGCTGATCCAGAACTGGTTCACCTTCATGGTTATCGGGCTCAACATCTATCTGGGCTTTGAGGCATCGACGCTGGAGCGGATGTGGCTCAACTATCGCGGCTGGAGGGAAGTTGGCACCGTTGCGGGCCGTAATCTGCCGGAGTGTGAGCGGCGGTTCTTCGAAAACTGGCTCAGTGCGCTGCCGGCCGACACTCGGTCGACGACACTGAGCGCGGAGCCCGGTTTCTTCGGGGCATCGTGGCACCGCATGCTCTTCGGCCGCGCGTGAAACTTCGTTTCAGCAGATATTGAATGCAGCACGTCGCCATCATCGATTACGGCTCGGGCAATCTGCACTCGGCGGCGAAGGCGTTCGAGCGAGCGGCGCGTGATAGCGGATCGGAAAGCCGGATCGTTGTGACGGCGGATCCTGATGTCGTGCGCGCGGCGGATCGCGTCGTGCTTCCGGGTGTGGGTGCGTTTGCTGATTGCCGGCGCGGGCTTGAGGCTGTGCCCGGGTTGCACGAAACTCTGGAAGACGTGGTGCGCGGCAAGGGCCGGCCGTTCTTAGGCATTTGCGTTGGGATGCAATTGCTGGCCTCGCGCGGCCTGGAGCATGGCGTGACCGAAGGGCTCGGATGGATCGCAGGCGAAGTGCGCGCGATCGAACCGAAGGATGCGACGCTCAAAATCCCGCACATGGGTTGGAATACGCTGACGGTGACGCGCGATCACGCGTTGCTGGCTGGACTGCCGACGGGACCGCAGGGGCTGCATGCGTATTTCGTGCACTCGTATCACTTCGTGCCGGAGAGCCGTGCCGACGTCGTGGCGGAGACGGAGTACGGTGGGCCGGTGACAGCGCTCGTCGCACACGGCAACATCGCTGGCACCCAGTTCCATCCGGAGAAAAGCCAGGCGTTGGGGCTGGGGCTGATCGCGAATTTTCTGAAATGGATGCCCTAAACGATATCCCAGGCTAGCTCTTGCGATTGACGACGAAGCGCGCGGCCTCGCGCAGGATATCGGCTCGCGATCCGAAAATGTTGAGCGCGTCGTTGGCGGCGGCTTCGGTTTCGACCAGCATGGCCCTGGCCTTCTGAATGCCCATGAGGGAGACGAGCGTCGCCTTGTTGGCGGCGGCATCTTTCGCCACTGCCTTGCCGACGGTGGCCGCATCGCCCTCGGCGTCGAGAAGATCGTCGGCGATCTGGAAGGCGAAACCTAGGGCGGTACCGAAGTCGGCGAGGGCGCGGCGTTCCCCATCTGTCGCGCGGCCCAGTATGGCGCCAGCTTCACAGGCAAAGACGAGGAGTGCGCCTGTCTTCATGGCTTGAAGGCGGCGGATGTGATCAATCGTAGGGGAGGCGGGGTCTCCTCGTTTATCGGCCATCAGATCGAGGGCTTGGCCGCCCACCATGCCGGCTGCACCCGAGGCGCGTGCAAGGGCCGAGACAAGGGCGATGCGCACCGCGGGGTCGGGGTGAGTTTCGGCGCGCGCGAGGACCTCGAAGGCCAATGTGAGCAGACCGTCGCCGGCGAGGATTGCGGTCCACTCGTCGTAGGCCTTCCACACCGTGGGCTGGCCGCGGCGGAGTTCGTCGTTGTCCATGGCGGGCAGGTCGTCATGGGCGAGGGAGTAGCAATGGACCAGTTCGAGGGCGGCGGCCGTGTGGGCGGCGTCTTGCGGGGGGAGGCCGAAGAGGGCCGCGCTTTCAATGACGAGCAGCGGTCGCACGCGCTTGCCGCCGCCGAGGACGGCATGGCGCATGGCCGCGATCAAACGTCCCGCCTGTGGTTCAGGCGCCTCGCCGGAGATCGACTTATTCGGCAAGGATGCCATCGAGAGTGGCCTCGGTCAGGCGGGCGGCCGCGTTGAGGCTTTGCGCGAAGGTCATGAAGGACTTACCTAGAGGAGCGGGGAAACTGGCGAATTGTGGGGCGGAAGCCTTATCATGGGCCGGAGCGACGGGCGACGGGGTGCGCATTTCGATGTTCGGGCAAATGCATGGGGCCGTGGAAGTTTGGTGCGCAGGTGCGCGGCCGGTGACGTGTGGTTGAGGATTTGCCCAATCTGAGTGATGCCGAACAGGCGAGCCAAGCTGCCGGCGGTTCGACAGTCGCGGCGCTGCAACCCGAGCCCATCGATGTGGAAGCGCTCGTTCAGACCGCGGTGCGGCGGATTGCGAATGCGCTGCCGCCTGTTGCCCTACCGGCGCCAGCTGAGGAGGCGAAGCCTGAAGCGCCGGAACCGCTCGTTGTCGATGCGGCCGTTGCTGCGCCGAAACCCGAACTGGACTTGCCCGCGTCCGACGAGCCAGAGCCGACGGAACAAGCGTCGAGCGAGGCGCTGATTGTTGATCGGGCGCCGGTCGAGCCCGTGCGCGACATCGTCGACGCTGAAGCTATGGTCGAGGCTGCGGCGGTTCCGGCCGAGGCGGAATCGCGACCATCGGTCGTGGCGGAACTTGGCTATGTTCCGCGAGGCGAAGATCGAATTCTGCCCCGGCCTCGGCCGCATGTCGTACCGCAGCGGATCGAGCCGACGTTCGAAGCCGCACCCGCGTCGATAGCGGCGGAACCGCTGATCGCGAAACTGACGCCGTCTGCGGAGACGTCCGGATATCTGCGCGGGCCGTGGACTGTGCGGCGGGTGGCGCGGCTGGCGGGGCTCGCTGTCGCTGCCTATTTCGGTGTGATCCTCTTCCTCATCCTGCTCTACCGCTTCGTCAATCCACCGACGACGACGCTGATCGCGTACCAGTGGATGACAGGCACCAAGATCCAACAGGAGTGGGTGCCCATCGAGGATATTTCCTCCAACCTGCTGCGAGCAGTCGTGGTCTCGGAAGACTGGGGTTTCTGCGATCACTACGGCGTGGATCTCGCCGCGATCGAGACGGCGCTCGAGCAAGCGGGGGAGGGAAAAATCGCGCGCGGGGCGAGCACGATCTCCATGCAGGTGATCAAAAACCTGTTTCTGTCGCAGTCGAAAAGCTACCTGCGCAAAGCGGTTGAGATTCCGCTGACCTTCGTGGCTGAGGCGGTCTGGCCGAAGGCGAGGATGCTGGAGATTTACCTGAACATCGCAGAGTGGGGGCCTGGCGTGTTTGGGGCGGAGGCAGCCGCCCAGCACCACTTCTCGAAACACGCCTCGCAGCTCAGCCAGCGAGAAGCTGCTTTGCTTGCAGCTGCACTTCCCAATCCGATCCTGCGTGATGCCGGCGATCCGGGAACGCGGACAGCGCGGAAGGCCAGTGTCATTCAATCCCGTATGCGCGCAGCGGGGCCGGTTGCCGATTGCGCGATGACCGGACGGCAGCGCTCCTCTGAGGCGAAGCCGGACACAGGGAACAACGGGCCCGCCGGATGGCAGACGACGGTGAAGAAGAGGGCTGGCGGAACGTTGGGTTTGTAGTATAAGGCGCGCTCTGTGGCCTGGACCTGCCCGCGCCGCAACGCGAACCATTGCGCGCAGCCGGGCAGCTACCGAGGCTTTCCCATTCGGGCATATTCTACTGCGTTTCCAGAGGCTTAAAGCCTCCCTTCCGCAGTGGTGTCAGCCCCATCGCCACGCCTAGCGGAGTAGTTTAAATGGCCGTACCCAGGAAAAAAGTCTCGCGGATGAAGAAGGGCCAGCGCCAGTCGCATGATGCCCTCGCGCGTCCTGCTTATGTGGAAGACAAAGAGAGCGGCGAGCGTCGCCGTCCGCACCACATCGACCTCAAGAGCGGCAAGTACAAGGGCCGTCAGATCCTGCCGCCGAAGGCAGAGGCCTGATCCGCGCCACCTCCAAAGGCTCCACGGCACGTCATACGGCGGGCGACCGCCTGAATTGCGTGTGTTATTGGTGCGTTGATGGTTCCGGGCTCTGGCCCGGGGGGACGAGGACCTAAGGGGAGACTGCCATGTCGCTAGCCGCACTGCCGCTGACGATCATTCCGTTCATTCTCTACAACCTGCTCATGATCATGGGCGTCGATCTTTCGACATCGCTGGTGGGCGACGGGATCACGATGATGAGCGGGGGTGTGTGGAAGCTGACGTGGGGAGATGTGCTTCTCCTGATCGGCATTGTGGTTCTCTTCATCGAGATCGTGAAGGCGACCTATACCGGCACGGCGTCGATGATCGATCACGGGTTGTCGATGGTGGTTTTCATCGCCTTCCTGGTCGAATTCCTGATGGTCAGTCAGGCCGCGTCGTCGGTGTTCTTCCTGCTCATGATGACGGCGCTGATCGATGTCATCGCAGGATTTACCATTGGCATCCGGGTGGCCAAGCGCGACATTGGTTTCGGCGGCGTCGATCATTAACCCCCGGAAACTGCTGACGGATGCTCGGCGGTTGCAGACATTGAAACGGTCCGGCCCCTGGGTGCCGGGCCGTTTTCGTTTTGGAGCCGGATGCCATCTCTTTCAAACTTGTTAGGAAATTACGCCTAGTTTGAAGTCGTGGTGCGACCTCGCTGTCGTTTCACGTCAGCTTTCGTGTGGGCGCGGGGACCCGGTGGTGCAGTCACAACAGTCGATCACCCCTTTGCTCGACTCCACGGAAGGCGGGTTGGAGGCGGATCTCGGCGTCACGGAACACGGGGACCTCGAACTCGTCGGCGTGCTCTCGAAGCCGGACGAGACGGCCAATATGCGCTCCGACAGTGACATCAAAGAGCAGCGGCTTTACTACCGTAACGATTTTGACGAACTGACGGGGCAGCTCAATCGCGCGCGCCTGACGGATGCTTTGAACGCGGTGATCATGCGGTGTTCGCGATCCCGCAGGCAGTCCGCCTTCCTGATGGTCGCGATCAATAATCTTCCGATGGTGAACGAGACGTTCGGCCATAAGGTCGGTGACGAGGTGATCGGCGCGGTCGCCAACGCGATCAAGGGCAAGCTGCGCGGCGGAGATACTCTGGGGCGCTACTCAGTCGACACGTTTGGCATCATTCTCAACGACTGTGGGCCGGACGCGATGCAGATTGCGGCGGATCGCTTCATGCGCAGCGTGCGCGACCTGGCAATCCGCGCGAGCGGCGTGCAGGTGCAGGCGACAGTTTCAATCGGTGGCGTCGTGCTGCTCGATCACGCACATACCGTTCATCAAGCGCTCAGTTGCGCCAGGCAAGCCCTCGACAATGCGAAGCAGACCCGACTGGACGGCTTTACGGCCTACGAGGCGAACTCGACTGTCGAGCGGACCCGCCAGCGCAACGTCGCAATTGTGGATGAGGTGATCGCGGCGCTGGAAGCCGGCCGGATGCGCCTCGCCCTACAGCCGATGATCGGCTCGCGCAGCGGAAAGGCAGAAATCTACGAGTGTCTATTGCGGATGGAGCGCTCGACGGGAGAACTCGTTTCGGCCGGAGAGTTCATCGAGATCGCAGAGCAGCTCGGACTCTCGAGACTGATCGACAAACGAACGCTCGAAATGGCGATCGTCCTGTTGAAGAAGCATCCCGAGCTGACGCTGTCGGTGAATGTGTCGAGCATGACGGCAAACGAGCCCGACTGGTTGGCGACGTTGCAGCGTTTGACCGAGGACGATCCATCGATTTTGAAGCGCCTCATTGTCGAGATCACGGAAACGAGCGTGATTATCGATATGGATTTGATGAAATCGTTCGTGGATACGCTGCGCGAAATGGGGTGCCGGATCGCCATCGATGACTTCGGCGCGGGGTACACCTCGTTCAAGAACCTCAAGGCGCTGAAGGTCGATATGGTCAAGATCGACGGTGCATTCGTCAAAGATCTAATGGCCGACACGGCCGATCAGGCGTTCATTCGTACGATGGTCGATCTGGCGCGGAACTTTGAGCTCGAGACCGTTGCCGAGTGGGTTGGAGACGAGCAGTCGGTCCAGTTCCTGTCACAGGCTGGCATCGATTACTTGCAGGGATTTTACTTCGGAAAGCCAATTCCGGCCGACGAGTACGATAGCGCCGCCTAAGCCGGGCGAGCCGAGCGTCACGTCGATATCGTCTTCATGGAAGAAGGGACCGGATCAGCTCCGGTCTTTCGTCAGCTTTTCCAAGCTGCGCTGCATCGATTCCAGCTGCGACTTCAGTTCGGTGATTTCATCACGCGGCGCGGTCGAAGGCACAGCTTCAATCTTCGGCTTATCGGTGGGGCCAGGCGTTTCGGGCGGACGGGCGCCTGGCTGCGCCGCGGCACCGAACGAGGTCCACATGGCGACGGCCTGCTCGAACATTGCCATGTTCTTGCGCGCCTGCTCCTGGTAGGCCTCGAACGCGGCTGCCGGATTGGTGAATGCGGCAGTGAACTGCGAGCGGATCTTCTCCTGCTCCTTGACGAGGTTCTCCAGGCTGAACTGAAGATAGCTCGGCACCATGCGGCCGATCTGATCGTCGTAGAAGCGGATCAGCTGGCGCAGGAACGGAGTCGGGAGCATATTCTGCCCGTCGTTGCGGCTCTCCTGATCGACAATAATCTGCGTGAGAACGGAGTGCGTGAGGTCGTCGCCGGTTTTGGCATCGTAAACGACGAAATCCTTGTCAGCCCTAACCATGCCGCCAAGATCATCGAGCGTCACGTACTGGCTGGTCTCAGTATTGTAGAGCCGCCGGTTCGCGTACTTCTTGATGACGATCGCTTCGCGCTTTTCTTGCTGCTGGTCGGGCTTGTTGAGTGGGGACATTCCTGCGACTTCCAACTTTTTGCGGTGCGTCATCGTAGCACACGGCGACCGGCGCATGCCAGACCTTCCTGCACCAACTTTGGGCTCTTTTGCCGCCCGCGCGGGCATTTGCGATGATCTCAAGGTTGCTGCTATGGGTTTCTTTATGAAATGCCGGCGCAGACTTCGAATGAAGCGGCGCTGAAGAAACGTCCCTGACGACACTTTTCACCCCCCGGGAGGAGGCCGGATCTCAATGAGCCAGGATACCGATATCGTCATCGTCAGTGCTGCGCGGACACCCGTTGGGTCGTTCGGCGGCACGCTTGCGTCACTCCCGGCCCATGAACTCGGCACCATTGCCATCAAGGCCGCGCTCCAGCGCGCCAATGTGCAGCCCGGCGACGTTTCCGAAGTCATTCTCGGTCAGGTACTCACGGCTGCACAGGGTCAGGGGCCGGCGCGGCGCGCGGCCATCGCAGCGGGCGTCCCCGTGGACGCGCCAGCGTGGGGCATCAACCAGATCTGCGGCTCGGGACTGCGTGCCGTAGCATTGGGTGCGCAGCAGATCCAGACCGGCGCTTCGACTGTCGTCGTCGCCGGCGGTCAGGAGAGCATGAGCCAATCGGCGCACGCGATCCACATGCGCGAAGGTACGAAGATGGGCGACGGTAAGCTCGTCGATACCATGATCAAGGATGGTCTGTGGGACAGCTTCAACAACTACCACATGGGCACTACGGCGGAGAACGTTGCGCGCCAGTGGCAGATCAGCCGTGAAGAGCAGGACAAGTTCGCCGTTGCTTCACAGAACAAAGCGGAAGCGGCGCGCAAGGCCGGCAAGTTCAAGGACGAGATCGTGCCCGTGACGATCAAGGGCCGGAAGGGCGACACGATCGTCGACACCGACGAGTACATCAAGGACGGCACCACGTTGGAATCCGTCGCCAAGCTGCGTCCGGCGTTCGATCCGAAGGAAGGCACCGTGACGGCTGCCAACGCATCGGGCATCAACGATGGTGCGGCGGTCGTCGTGATGATGACGGCAGCGGAAGCGAAGAAGCGCGGCTTGAAGCCGTTGGCGCGGATCGCGTCTTGGGCGCAGGCCGGCGTCGATCCGTCGATCATGGGAACGGGTCCGATCCCGGCATCCAAGAAGGCGCTCGAGCGCGCCGGCTGGACGATCAAGGATCTCGACCTCATCGAAGCCAACGAGGCATTCGCCGCACAGGCGATCTCGGTCAACAAGGGTCTCGGCTGGGATACGGACAAGGTGAACGTCAACGGCGGCGCCATCGCAATCGGACATCCGATCGGTGCCTCGGGTGCTCGCGTGCTGACGACGCTGTTGTATGAAATGCAGCGCCGCGACGCGAAAAAGGGCCTAGCCACGCTGTGCATCGGTGGCGGCATGGGCATCGCGGTCTGCGTCGCCCGCGACTGAGCCTGACACAATGACAACAAACCGGGTCCGCTCCATCAGTGGGCGGGCCCGGTTTCTTCATATCGCCTCAAGCACACATCTTTTCAAACATAAACTCCAGGGAGGTTTAGTATGGCACGAGTAGCCCTCGTTACTGGCGGCACGCGCGGCATCGGCCACGCAATTGCGGTCGCGCTTAAAAGTGCAGGATATCGAGTTGCGGCGAGCTATGCCGGCAACGATGCTGCCGCGCAGCAGTTCCAAGTCGAGACCGGCATTCCGGTTTATAAGTTCGACGTGTCGAGCTACGAGGCGAGCGAAAAGGCCATCAAACAGGTTGAGAGCGATCTCGGGCCCATCGATGTGCTCGTGAACAACGCCGGCATCACCAAGGACACGATGTTCCACAAGATGACCAAGGAACATTGGGACGCCGTGATCGGCACCAACCTCAACGGTCTCTTCAATGTCACGCGTCAGGTCTGGGAAGGCATGCGCGCGCGCAAGTTCGGTCGCGTGATCAACATCTCGTCCATCAATGGCCAGAAGGGCCAGATGGGCCAGGTGAACTACTCCGCGTCGAAGGCCGGCGACATCGGCTTCACAAAGGCGCTGGCGCAGGAAGGCGCGCGGGCCGGCATCACCGTTAACGTGATCTGCCCCGGATACATCGGCACCGAAATGGTCAAGGCTATTCCGCAGGACGTGCTGGAGAAGAGCATTCTTCCGCAGATCCCGGTCGGCCGTCTCGGCGAACCGCATGAGATCGCGCGCTGCGTAGTGTTCCTGGCGTCAGATGATGCGGGTTTCATTACCGGTTCGACGATCTCGGCCAACGGCGGCCAGTACTTCGCATAACCGAACGCGATCATCGTCAATGACGGGCGCCCCGCAGCACATGTTGCGGGGCGTTTTGTTTTGCGGAGAGTTCGAACGACGACGCCCCGGCGGTTAGGCCGGGGCGTCGTCGTGGTTTGCAGTTCGGAGCGAGAGAGATCAGCCGCGGAGACGATTGCGGACGATGAGCGGGAGCTGATCATCCTGCGAGCCGAGCTGGTTGCCGTACTGGCGACCCTCTTCCGCGCTCCACCAGCGATCGTCCTGGGCATAGGTCTGACCAGCGGGCTGAGGCGCAGGGGACCGCGCTGCGGGCGTTGGTGCAAGACCAGTTTCCGCAGGACGGCTTTGGGTCGCCGCCGGCCGCTGGGCCATGGGCGAACCACCAAACCACGCGTCGATGAGGTCGAGTTCCTCGGCAGACAGCTGGAGACCCTGGCTGCGGCAGCGTGCGATGACGAAGTTGCGGAAACGGCTGGCAAACAAGTTCGC
Organism: uncultured Alphaproteobacteria bacterium; assembly: GCA_963778225.1. Taxonomy (GTDB): domain Bacteria; phylum Pseudomonadota; class Alphaproteobacteria; order Rhizobiales; family Hyphomicrobiaceae; genus JAGVSR01. The sequence goes on along the minus strand of CAVZTR010000005.1, from coordinate 50,523 downwards.
CGACGCGCCCTGCTCAAACCACGGATCGGTTTCGCTGACCACTTCGAGTACGAAGCGGACATCGTCGCGTTTGACGGTTACGCCGAGGTCGGCGGCACGGTGTGTGATGTTGGTGAGCGTCTGCGCACCGGTGAGACCGTTTGTGTTGATCTCCTGCGCCATGACTTCAAACAGGGCGCGATACTCCGGGGGAGCGAGAGGCGGAGCCTGGCACGCCTCGTGGATGCGCGTGATCGACTGCTGGATCGAGGGGGCTTCAGCGCGCGGAGCCGGGGCCGGTGCCTGGAGCGGGGCTTTAGGAGCCGTCTGCTGCGGAGGCGCCGCAATCGGCTCCTGGCGAAGCGGTTCACGTTGCGCTACCGCGCTGGGTGCGGGGGCTTGTGGAGCCTGGCTCAGCGGTGCGCGTTGGGTCGTGGCGCCACGATCGGGAGCAGCGGCAGGTGCGCGAGCATCAAGGCGCGGATCGCGTGCCGGCAAGGGAAGCGCGGGGTCTTGGCGCAATGGTTCGCGATCGAAACGGCTCTCCGCGCGGGGTGGTTCGCGAGCGGGCTCGCGGGATGCGGGCGGCGCGCGGCGCGTTTCGGGCTGGGCCAGCTGACGGCTCGCATCGAAAACATAATAGGGGGCCTGTTCGGACAGACGGATCTCGGACGGGAGGCCTTTGGTCAGCAGGTTCGAGAAGCTGCCGGCCCCGGCCCAGCCAGTGCCGACGGTGCGGTCGTGGCCGAGGGTGCGGACGGCGCGGTCAGCGAGCGCTTCGAGCGGCACGGGCTGGCCAGCGCTCTTCACCCAGCCGACAACCTCGGTGAGGATTTCGCGACGGACGGCATCAAGAGTTGGCGACGGCGCGGCGGCAGCAGCAGGAACCGCAGGGGAAGCGGCGGCTGCTTCGGTTTCACTCGCCGTGGCGCTGCCTTCGAGCAGAAGGCTGATCAGGCTGGCTTCGCGGATTTCGCCATCGGCGATAGCAGTGTACGGCGCAGCGGTGTGATCGTTGGCGAAGACCACCGTGCGGCGGGCGTGCGCCCGCAGGCGGTGCAGCAGAGGCGTGAAGTCAGCATCCCCCGACAGGATGATGAATTCATCGAAATAGGTGTCGTGGCCAAGGAGGTCGCGCACGTCCATGACCATGCGGATGTCCGCAGAGTTCTTCAGTTGCGAGGTCAGCGGCGGACAATCGACGGCTTCCATGCCCGCGCGCAGGAAGTGATGGCGCACGAAGGGGAAGGAGTTCATGTCGGTTGCATTGTCGGATGCATTCCGGCGGGGGACCGGATTGCCGTAGCAGCGGTTCATGACGATGCGGCGCGGGGAGGTGGCGGCCAAGCCGTTGGTCGGCGTGATCAGGCGGCCGCTTTCAATTTCGCGCAGCCACAGCCCTGCATCCTTAGCGAAACGCTTGGCAGCGTCTTCGTTTTTTCTCTTCAGCGACAGGTAGATATTGTCGTAATCGATGAAGATGGTGCTGAGCAGCGGTCCAGGTGACTGGGCCTTCATATTCGCAACCCCCGTTAGGCGAATCAGTATGTTGGCTCACTCTTGATGAGTCGTATTGGAGCGGCAAGGATGGTTCGGCCGCACAATCCCTCTCTCAGGAAAATTGCAATCAAATCAAATTATTAGGTGGCCGACTTCAATCCATTTAGTGGTGGAAAAGTCCGGCCGCCACAATTGGCGGAATACGGTGTTTGCCTGCAGGCAAAGACGGCTTGAGTGTTCACGACAACGGCGGTTCGAGGCCGGCCGGGGCGAGTACGAAACCATCAAAGGTAAATCCCGGCGCGACCGTGCAACCTACGAGTGTCCACGGGCCGAGGCTGCGGGCCTGCTGCCACCAGCCCATCGGGACCACGGCCTGGGGCAGGATGCCGGACACAGGATCGAAGCCAAGTGTCAGGCGCTCGGCCGGATGGCCCGGAGCTGCGAGCCCCAGTTCCAACGGCGATCCGGCGTACCAGTGCCACGTCTCGACGGCGTCGACCTTGTGCCAGCGCGACACCTGTCCCTCGAGCAGCATGAAGTAGATGGCGGTGGAGCGGGCACGGCCGTTGGCATCTGTTGAGGGATCGCGGAACGTCTCGCGGTAGAAGCCCCCTTCGGGGTGGGGCTCGAGGCCCAGCTTATCGATAAGGTCTTTAGCTTCGTGCGGCACGATACGGGTTGTCATGCCCGGTTCTTTCGTTCACGCAGTTCGCCAAAGACGCGCCAGTCAGCCACTGCGCCCATGCCGAGCCGGCGGCGCGTACCGATGTTGTGCGGGCGAAGGAAAACATTGGTCTGCAGTTCTTCGTCCAAGCGCGAGGGTACGGTGAGACGGCCCTGCGCAATGGTCTGCTCAGCCTCCTCCAGGCGGTGGCGCAGAAGAGCGTTGTCAGGCTCGATGGACAAGCCAAAGCGAGCATTCGAGACCGTGTACTCGTGGCCGCAATAGATGCGCGTGTCGCCCGGAAGGGAGGCGATGCGGGATAATGAATGCCACATCATCTCGTGGTTGCCTTCGAGCACGCGTCCGCAGCCCATGACGAACAGTGTATCGCCGACAAAGGCGGCGCGATCCTTGGGCAAGAAATAGGTGATGTGCCCCATGGTGTGGCCTGGTGTGCCGATGACGTCGACGGGGTGCCCTCCCAGAGTGAAGCTGTCGCCATCGTCGACTTCGACGTCGATGCCGGGAATCCGTGCAGCTTCGGTGCGCGGGCCGATGATCCGGCAGCCGGTTTTCTGCTTCAGCTCCAGATTTCCCGCGGTGTGGTCGCCATGATGGTGGGTGATAAGAATATGGCTAAGTGACCAACCTTTTTCATCGAGCGCGGCAGAAATGGCTGCCGCATCCGGCGCGTCGATCGAGGCCGTGGTGCCATCCTCGGCATGCACGAGCACCCCGATATTGTCCTTGCGGCAGAGAAATACGTGGATGTCGAGTGCGGCCATGCTGTGGGGTATGCCGTAACTGGGTGCGGAGCAAAGAGGGGCGGGTGCAGAGAGTAGCCCTGGCAACCCCTAAGTTCAATGCGGCTGGGGGTCAAACAGCCGAGCAGAATACCTAGCTATAAACAGCTATAGTCTGAGCGCGGGTCGGACCGGTAAGGTCCGAGGCCTGATACTTGGTGCCCATGGAACTGGACGTCGTCGATCTTCGGGATTTCTACCAAACGCCGCTGGGCCTGACGGTGCGGCGGATCGTGGGCGGACACGTGCGCGCGCGGTGGCGTGGAATGCACGGCGGCATGGTGGTGGGGCTCGGCTATGGCGTGCCGTATCTGGGACCATTCCGAAACGAAGTAACGCGGGTTGCGGCGCTGATGCCGGAGACGCAAGGGGCGCTCGTCTGGCCTGCGGCCGGACCGTTGCTGAGCGTGCTCGTCGAAGACCGACATCTGCCGCTGCCGGATAATTCCGTTGATCGGTTGCTGCTGGTGCACAGCCTTGAAGCGACCGATCGTCCGGCGACGCTACTCAGAGAAGTTTGGCGGGTTCTGGTGCCGGAGGGGCGGCTCCTGATCGTGGCGCCGAACCGGCGAAGTGTGTGGGCGCGCATTGATGCAACGCCTTTCGGGCACGGGCGGCCTTACAGCCGATCGCAGCTTGAGCGGCTGCTCGTCGATAACCTCTTTACGCCCGTCTCGTGGGGAACGGCGCTGCATATGCCGCCACTGGACCGGCGCATGGTTCTGAAATCGGCGCCAGCGTGGGAACGCATCGGTCAGAAATTATGGCCGGCGTTCGGTGGCGTTCTGCTGGTCGAGGCGCGCAAAGAGGTTATGGCACCCATCGGTGGCAAACGGGCGGCGGTCAGGGCACTGCGCGAACTCGTGACGGTGCGGCGGGAGCCCATTCAAGGCAAAACGAAAGAGCTGCGCTGATCAGGATTTCTCGCGCGGGCAAAGAAGGAACACGGCTTTTTCGCCGAGCAGGTTCTGGAGCGAGAGCGAGTTCTTGATCGCGAGCCGCTGGCCGCTGCTGTTAAAGGCCACGGCGTCCTGCACTTCGGCATTCAACAGCGCGACGAGGTCGGAAAAATCCTTGATCGTGCAGAGGTGCGAATCCTGGCTGTCGAACCAAGTTTCAGGAAGGTTCGGCGTGCGCGGCATGCGTCCGGTGAAAAGGAGGCCGGCGCGGATCTTCCAATGACCGAAATTGGGGAACGAGACGATCGCGCGGTGCCCGATGCGGAGCAGATTTTCGAGCACGACTTTCGGTTGGCGCGTGGCCTGGATCGTGAGCGAGAGAATGGCGTAGTCGAAGGCTTTATCGGGATAGCCCGACAGATCCTGATCGGCGTCACCTTGAATGACGGAGAGGCCCCGGGCAACGCAGGCGTTGACGTTATCTCGGGAGATTTCGACGCCGCGGCCATCGACGTCCTTTTGCGAAATCAGCAGTTCCAACAGGGCACCGTCGCCGCAGCCGACATCGAGCACGCGCGAGCCCGGCGCGACCATTTCCGCGATGAGCAGATGGTCGGCGCGGACCGGGCGTTGCTTGCGTTGATCGGTTGCGACCACCGGGGCGTGTGATTCCGCGTTCATCAGGCAATGCCACGTTTCTTGGCGGCGGCGTTGAGGAAGCCGCGCACCGTGTCGAAGAAAACGGCTTCGTCGAGCAGGAATGCGTCGTGGCCTTTGTCGCTTTCGATCTCTACGAAGGAGACGTTGGCGGCGACGCCGTTCAGGGCTTTCACGATCTCTTTGTTGTCGCGCGTGGGGTAGAGCCAATCGCTTGTGAAGGAGACGACGCAGAACTGCGTCTTGGTGCCGGTGAAAGCGTTGGCGAGTTTGCCATATTCTGCTTCGAGGTCGAAGTAGTCCATGGCCCGGGTGATATAGAGATAGCTGTTGGCATCGAAGCGATCGACGAAGGTCGAGCCCTGGTGGCGCAGGTAGCTTTCGATCTTGAAATCGGCGTCGAAGGAAAACGAGTGGGCGTCGCGGTTCTGCAGGCCGCGGCCGAATTTGTCCTGCAGTGCTTTCTCCGACAGATACGTGATGTGCGCGGCCATGCGAGCGACGGCGAGGCCACGCGAGGGGCGGGCTTCCGTGCCGTAGTAGGCGCCGCCCTGCCAATCAGGGTCGGCCATGACGGCTTGGCGCCCCACTTCGTGAAAGGCGATATTCTGTGCGGTATGCCAGGGCGCGGTGGCGATCGGCATGGCGGTAAAGACGCGGTCTTTGTAGCGCGCGCACCATTGCAGCACCTGCATGCCGCCCATCGAGCCACCAATGACGGAGAACAATTGCTCGATGCCAAGATGGTCGAGGAGGCGGGCCTGTGCGTTGACCATGTCGCCGACAGTGATGACCGGGAACTCGACGCCGTAAGGGCGGCCGGTGGCGGGGTTTTGTGATGCTGGGCCGGTAGAGCCCATGCAGCCGCCGAGAATGTTGGCGCAGATGACGTAGAACCGGTTCGTGTCGACGGGTTTGCCGGGGCCGACGAGGGTTTCCCACCAGCCGCCTTTGCCGGTCACGGGGTGTTTGCTCGCGACGTGCTGATCACCGGTCAAAGCATGGCAGATCAGGATGGCGTTCGATTTGTCGGCGTTCAACTCGCCATAGGTTTTGTAGGCAATCGTGAGTGGGGCGATGTCGCGGCCGCTGTCCAGGCGGAGGGGTTCGCTGGCAGGGAAGCGGATGACGAGACTCTCGGGATCGGTGACCTGACGCAGCGCTGCATCCGCCGCTGTTGCTTGGCGGAGTGATGGATCGATACTGGTTCCGGAGGCGGCCATGTGCGCGCGTCTTTCAACTCCCGGCCGCCCTTGACGGGCGCCCAAAAACGAAAAATCCCGGCCAGATTGCCCTGCCTACTGGCCGGGCCCATCCGTTACCGGGAGCGCGCGGCCCTTTAGCGAGTTGTTTAACGTGGCTGCAAGCCGGCCGGCCAAATCACCACGACGTATGGAGGTTAGATACTCAATGGCTGCGTCTGGCGCAAGGGCGGAGGCCGGGACTCGGGACGGGGATCAGACCAACACCTTACCTCCCGGACGATTTCGCGTCTTTTCGGCGATGGCCCCGTCGTATACCAAGCTGCCACGGCGCGCTGGCCGCGCTCCCATCAGAAAGACTGTGACCTTCGCAATGTCGAACATCGCTCCCACTCCCCGTCCCGGCGTGCTCGCCATCGAGGCCTATGTGCCCGGCGAGAGCAAGGTTCCGGGCGGGGTGAAGCCGATCAAGCTCTCGTCCAATGAAACGCCGCTGGGGCCGAGCCCGGCTGCGATTGCGGCCTACAAGGCGGCTGGCTTGAATATGGAGCGGTATCCGGACGGGCAGGCGACGGTGCTGCGGCAGGCGATCGGCAAGCGGTATGGACTCGATCCGGCGCGGATCGTGTGCGGGGCCGGTTCGGATGAACTGCTCACGATGCTCGCGCATGCTTATCTGGGGCCGGGCGACGAGGCGATTTACACGCAGCACGGATTTCTCGTTTACCGAATTGCGATTCTCGCGTGCGGAGCGACGCCCGTGGTGGCGGAGGAGACGAACCTGACGGCAGACGTCGATCAGATTCTCGCAAAGGTGACAGCGAAGACCCGGATGGTGTTTCTCGCCAATCCGAACAATCCGACCGGGACCTACATTTCGATCGGCGAGGTGCGGCGGCTGCGGGCGGAGCTGCCGGGCAACGTGGTGCTCGTGCTGGACGGAGCCTACGCCGACTACGTGCGCCGCAACGACTACGAAGCCGGGATCGAGCTTGTCGCCACAACGAACAATACCGTGATGACGCGGACATTCTCGAAGATCTTTGGGCTCGCGGCTCTGCGCATCGGCTGGGCGTATTGTCCGGCGGAGATCGCGGATGCCCTCAATCGCATTCGCGGACCGTTCAACATGTCGACGCCGTCGATCATGGCGGGTGCGGCGGCGATGGAGGATGGCGCCCATACAGATGCGGCAGTGGCGCATAACGACGAGTGGCTCGGCTGGGTGGTGGCTGAGGTTGAAAAGCTTGGTTTGCGCGTGACGCCGAGCGTTGCGAATTTTGTGCTCATTCATTTTCCACAGGATGACGGGAAAGGCGCTGCGGCGTGCGACGAGTTCTTGAAGTCGCGCGGCATCATCTTGCGGCGGGTTGTGAGCTATGGGCTGCCCGACTGTCTGCGGCTGACGATCGGCACAGCGGATGAGAACCGTGCGGTGGTCGCAGCAATGGCAGCGTTCTTGGGGAAGACCGCGTGATGACGGGCGGATCCTCTCCCATGTTTCAGCGGGTGGCGCTGATCGGCATCGGCCTCATCGGATCCTCGATCAGCCATGCGTGCCGGCGCGCGGGGCTTGCCAAAACGATCGTCGGTTCGGCGCGGACGCCGCAGACGGTCGAGACGGCTCTGAAGCTCGGCATCATCGATCAGGGATACGGAAGCGCGCGGGAGGCGGCCGAGGGCGCCGATCTCGTGATCTTGTGTGTGCCGGTGGGGTTGTGCGGGCCGATCGCAAAGGAGATCGCGCCGGTATTGCAGCCCGGTGCGATCCTGACGGACGTGGGCTCAGTCAAGGGCTCGATCGTGCGCGATGTGGCGCCGCATGTGCCGGCCGGCGTGCACTTCGTGGCAGGGCATCCGATCGCGGGCACGGAGCAGTCGGGGCCGGAATCGGGCTTTGCGGAACTGTTCGACGGGCGCTGGTGCATCCTGACACCGGAAGCGGGAACGGATGCGGCGGCAGTCGAGAAGCTCAAGCTGTTCTGGCAGCGGCTCGGCTCGAATGTGGAGATCATGTCGCCGGATCATCACGATCTGGTGCTGGCGATCACCTCGCATCTGCCGCATCTGATCGCGTTCAACATCGTCAATACGGCGGCGCATCTGGAGCGGGTGACGGACAGCGAAGTCATCAAGTTTTCGGCGGGTGGGTTCCGCGACTTCACGCGTATTGCCGCGTCCGATCCGGTGATGTGGCGAGATGTTTTCCTGAACAACAAGGAAGCGGTTCTGGAGATGCTCGGGCGGTTCACCGAGGACCTGACGGCGTTGCAGCGTGCGATCCGATTTGGTGATGGCGAGACGCTGCACACGCTGTTCTCGGATGCGCGGTCGATCCGGCGCGGGGTCATCCAAGCCGGCCAGGATACGCCGGCGCCGAATTTCGGGCGCACGCCGGCGCCTCATGGTGGCAAGGGCGGAGCGGCGAAAGCGTGAGCGGCAGACCGGGCCAGCAGACCCTCTGGGTCTTCGCCTACGGCTCGTTGATGTGGCAGCCGGGTTTTCCATTCGTCGAGGCGCGGCGGGCACGTCTCGAAGGCTACCATCGCTCCTTCTGCATTTATTCTCTGCATTACCGGGGAACACAGCAGCGGCCTGGCCTGGTGCTCGGCTTGGCGCGGGGCGGCACGTGCGAGGGCATTGCGTTTCGGGTGGCAGATGAGGATGCGCCGGCGGTGCGCGCGTATCTGCATGCGCGGGAGTTGATCTACGGCGTTTATCGCGAGGCCAGACTGCCGGCGGATCTTGTCGGCGACGGAGACCCGCAGCGTGTCGATGTGCTGACATACATCGCGGAAATAGGGCATCCGAGCTTTGCGGGCAACGTTGCGATGGATCGGCGAGCGGCGATCATTCGGGCGGCGCGGGGAAGGGCCGGCAGCAATCTGAGCTACTTCGTGGCGACGCTGCGCAAATTGCGAGAGCTTGGTATTCGGCAGCCGGATCTGGAGCGGCTGGCAGTGCGTTCGGGTGTTGGCGGGCCCTTTGCGGCAGCGTCAGGCCCCTTGGCACTCGAAGGCAGGTGTCGTGCGTTTTCGATGCGGCGCGGGGCGAAGTGCAGTCTGGTACGGAATGATCGGCGGCATGCGTTTGCGTATCGGCGCCGGTTACCATCGTGATGAACGAAAACGGCAGCCGCAAGGGCTGCCGTTGTTGCATTGGAATGCGAGCGTTCGAACTACATGCCGGCGGCGACACCTGAGATGATGCCGCTGCACTGGCCGGAGCGCAGGTCGGTTTCGATCAGGCGGCTCAGCTTAGCGTTCGGTGCGAGCAGATGAACGTGGACTTCATTGGCACCAAGTTCGGCGCCACGGCGGCGGATCTCGGCAAGGTTCAGGGAGGCGGCGGCATTGCCGACGCGGCCGATGGCGAGCACGATGCGACGGCCTTGCGCGTCACGATGGACGAGGACGTAATTGCCGGCGGGGATCGCGGGGCACTCGACGAGGCTGTAGATGGTGTGGACGTAGCGGCGGCCGGAGGCCCCGCTCCAGAAGTGGAAGCGCTGGGCAAGGTCGGCCGCGCCGTCGAGGACCGCCGCTTCACCGAAAAGGTGCGCCGGGGCCAAGCGGGCCGACTTGTACTCTGCAAGAGAGATGATCTGTGCTGCCATGCTGCCCTGCCGTATCCATTCCCGGCCGTGGCCGGTCTGTGCCTCTGATTTCGAGGGTGATCTTCATCGAAAAGTCTGGATGAAGTATGGCTTGACCTTTGAGATTTTGTGGCAAGGTGAACGTGAGGTTAGCGGTCGTCCCTAGGTGGAAATGGAGGGTGTCGCGTTGACTTCGCGAGCCTGCGAACGTCGATCATTCCACGTTAACCCTCAGCCGCAGCGTGAGAATCCGCATGTCGCGCAAATCCAGCAACCTTCGCGGCGCGTCAGGGTGGCGTTGCCGCAGCGCTGACAGACGCGGCCGCCTGCCACTTTTCGGGCGTTTTCCGGCGGGGCGAGATCCAAATCGGATTGAACGGGTGCGGTGCCCGGAGGCGCCAGGAAGCCGATGGTGCGCAGGTGGGTTTCGATGACGTCGCCGATGGCGGCGAGCAGGCTCGGAACATAGCGTCCACCGATGAAGCGACCCCCCTGGGGGTCGAAGACGGCCTTTAGTTCATCAGCAACGAACGAGACGTCGCCGCCGCGGCGGAAGACGGCACTGATCATGCGCGTGAGAGCGACGGTCCAGGCGTAGTGCTCGAGATTGCGCGTGTTGATGAAAATCTCGAACGGCCGCTTGCGTGGGGGGCTACCGGGATCGCCGCCTTCCATCTCGATATCGTTGATGGTGATGTAGAGCGCGTGGTCGCTATCCGGCCAGCGCAGTTTGTAGGTGGCGCCGGACAATACCGGCGCACGTTCCAGGGGTTTGGAGAGATACACAACATCACCGGAACCAGAGCGTGCCGCCGGTGCGTGAGGCGCGGGCATCGCGCTCAGGGTGATCGGGGCAGCCTGCGGTGTCGGTACGGCGGGCGGGCACGGCGGCATCTCGACCGCAGACAGCACTGCGCCGGTGACAGGGTTGGGGCGGTACGTGGTGCAGCCTTTGAGGCCGAGGTCATAGGCCTCGCGGTAGATCGACATGAAGGCTTCGAAAGGAATATCGACCGGGCAGTTGATCGTTTTGGAGATGGAGCTATCAACGTGAGCCTGCACGGCGGCTTGCATCCTCAGATGCTCACTCGGCGAAAGGTCGTCGGCGGTGACGAAGGCTTCAGAAAGCGTATGGGGATCGCCTCCTTGGCGCAGATAGCGGGCATAGGCGAAATCCTCCAACAGCTCCTCGTGCGGGGAACCGGACGAATCGAGGATGCGGCGGCGCATGCGGAAATCAAAGACGGGTTCAATGCCGCTCGAGATGTTACCCGCGAAGAGTGAAATTGTGCCGGTGGGGGCGATGGAGGTGAGACAGCCGTTTCGGATGCCGTGTTTGGCGATGGCTTCGCGGACCTCGGCATCAAGTGCTGCGATGTGAGGGCGCTGCAGATGGCGATCGCGCTCAAAGAGTGGGAAAGCGCCCTTTTCGGCGGCGATTTCAGAACTGGCGAGGTAGGCGGCGCGAGAGATGGCGGCCATCCAGTCGCCGGCAAGCTTTATGGCGGGCGGAGAGCCGTATCGGACACCAAGCATGATCAAGGTGTCGGCGAGGCCGGTGAGGCCGAGGCCGATGCGCCGCTTGGATTGGGCTTCATGACGCTGGGCGGGCAGCGGATAGCCGGAGACGTCAATGATGTTGTCGAGGAAGCGGACGGCGGTCCGCACGCGCTCCTCGAGTGCGGCGAGATCGAGCGCCGCATCTGGCGTGAAGGCGCGCGTGACGAAGGCCGTCAGGTTTATGGAGCCCAGCAGGCAGGCGCCGTAGGGCGGCAGGGGCTGCTCGCCGCAGGGATTGGTGGCGTGGATCTCTTCGAGGTAGCCGAGATTGTTCTGGCGGTTGACGCGGTCGATGAAGATGACGCCGGGTTCGGCGTAGTCATAGGTGGCGCGCATCAGGCGCTCCCAGAGACCGCGGGCCGCGACTTCGCGATAAACCTTGCCCTCGAATACGAGAGGCCAGGATGCGTCCTTGGCAACGGCATCCATGAAGGCGTCAGTGACGAGAACGGAGAGATTGAAGTTGCGCAAGCGGGCCGCATCGGCCTTTGCATCGATGAAGGCTTCGATATCGGGATGGTCGCAGCGCAGGGTGGCCATCATGGCGCCGCGGCGGGCGCCTGCGGACATGATGGTGCGGCACATCGAGTCCCACACATCCATGAAGCTGACCGGACCTGAAGCGTCTGCGCCGATCGACCGGACGAGGGCACCTTTGGGGCGCAGGGTGGAAAAGTCATGTCCGATGCCGCCGCCTTGCTGCATCGTGAGGGCGGCTTCCTTGACGCTGTCGAAGATCGAGGACAGGTCATCCTCGATCCGGCCCATGACGAAGCAGTTGAAGAGGGTCACCTCGCGACCGGTGCCGGCGCCAGCCAAGATGCGGCCGGCAGGTAAAAAGCCGAAATCGGAGATGGCATCGAAGAACCGCTGGCTCCAGGTCGCCTGTACGGACCCATCGCGCTCAACACTGGCTGCGGCCTCGGCGACGCGGCGAAACGTGGCCTCGAGGTCATTGTCGCTGGGACGCGTGCCGGAGCTGGCCCCGTCAGGGGCAGCCTTGAACCGATATTTTCGCTCCCAGATTTCTTGGGAAACGGGAGCCAAAAATGCGTCACGCTCGCGCATCGTACGGATACTCAGGAGCCGGATGAGGTAACTTCCCGGCATGCCTCACAAAATTACAGTGACAAACATAGCCCGGTGCGACGTAACAGTCAATGAATGTTCTGCTAATGTTTTTATTATGTTCTCAATAGTGTCACTTTGGAAGTGTCATTTCTCCAAAGGGATGAAAATTGCGGTTCCGTCCTGTCTCGCTTGGGCTTCGTCAATTAACCTCCGCGTTTCAGATTCGATTGCTCTTTCAATGCTCTCCTTGGCGAATTTGCGGGGAAGGCCCGGCGGGACAGCGGGTAGAAAAGAAACGACGATTGTTCCCGGATAACGCATCAGTTTGCGCCTCGGCCAGAAAAGTCCCGAGTTGAGCGCCACTGGGACCGTCGGGACGCCGAGTGCGTCGTAAAGGGCGACGAAGCCCGGTTTATAGTCGGGTGGCGCGCCGGGCGCTGTACGCGTGCCTTCAGGGAAGATGACGACCTGACGGTTTGCGGCGATGCGATCCTTGGCCTCCGCTACCAGTGCTTTCAAGGCCACGGCAGCTTTGCCCCGCTTGACGAGTATGTGGCGAAACTTGACGCAGAACCATCCGTAGAACGGGATCCACTTCAGTTCATCCTTCAGCACGATTGCGGGATCGGAAAAGAGCGGGATCAGCGCGAAGGTATCCCACGTGGACTGGTGCTTGGCGACGACAAGGACCGGCCCATCCGGAAGGTTCTCGCGGCCGCGAACTTCCATCTTGGTGCCGACGATCTTTTCCAACAGCCAGAGCGCGATGCGCGCGTGAAGCTTGAGGCCCGCCATAGCCCAACTGCGCGGCGCGACGAGCAGCCATGACAGACCGACCAGCATGATACCGGTCACGATGTAGAAGGCGGCGGCGTAGATGAGAGAACGCAGCATGATTGGTCCGGAGAGCGGCGCGGATCAGATTTCGATCATCAGGTGTTGGGGTCGTGGGCGCCGTTGACGGTCGCGATCGAGCCGCTGTCGAAGGGCGTCACAACCCGATGGAACGCGAAACGGGCCGCAGATGGGAGGAATTTGACATATTCGGCAACCAGATTTCGCATTGTCACCGGCGAGAGCCACCAGGCTTCAGTGTCGAAGGCCGTGGGCGTGACGACGTGCGGGATGAGGCGGACGTTGGGCAAGGTGCGCGACAGCTCCACGAGCGTACGAGGCATATGATAGTTGGAGGTGACGACGATCAGGGACCGGTAGCGGTGCGCGTTGGCCCACGTCTGGGTCTCGGACGCATTGCCAATTGTGTTGAGAGCCGTGTAGCCGAGATCAACACAGCAGTTGAATGTTGCGGCATCCAGGCCTGACAGGCGGATCAGGTCGGACTGACCGGTGCGAGTGTTCACGCCGGAAATGAGAAGACGTGCACCGTAACCGTCTTTCAGGAGGCGCGCGCTTTCTTCGATCCGCTGCTGTCCGCCGGTTAGCACGACGATGGCGTCGGCTTTTTCGTTCGCCGCGACCGGCGTGCGCATCACGCTCGCGGCGAACAAGACGAAGCCCAGAGCGCCGCCCCAAAGGACCGCCGCTGCCAGTACGGCCATCAATTTCCAAAGTCGCGACATCGATAGATCAGCGGCGCCGTGCGCCACGCCCTCCATCCGGCAGAATTGTTCCCAATCAGACTAGCCGATTTGGCCCACGCTGTGACGGCAAATCGCCCGCGGTGCACAAAGGGCGAACGGTGCAAAGGAAAACAAAGAGTTGCGGGGCTGCCAGTTCTGCCGGGCTGGTCCGTCACCGCTTGGCGTTGAGGATGCGATAGACGCCGAGGCGGCTCGTCAACATGCACAGCGCGGAGATGATGACGACCACGATGCCGAGCAGGACGAAGCCGGCGGTGTCGAGACTGCCGCTGCCAATCAGGCGGTGCATCTCTGCCATCATGATCGGCCCGCCGCCCATGACTTCGAGCACGATCGGCATGGCGATGAATACGAAGGCGGCCAGCGAGGCTCCGACGCAGCCGGCCCGGATGCCGAGACGAAGGAAGTGTTTCTCGAATTCGCGCGCTATGAAGCGGTCATTGGCGCCGACGAAGTGGAGCACTTCGACGATCTCACGGTTGGAGGCCATGGAGCTCTTGGTGGCGGAGACGATGATGGCCGTCGTAGCTGCGGCGACGAGCACGAGGATCGCGATGCCGCCGAGGGCGAGAGACCGCGTGACGGTGCGGATCTGGCGCTGCCATTGTCGGTGATCGTCGAGCGTCACGCCTTCGAACTTGTCGCTCAGAGCCTTGCCGACGGTGGCGAGGTCGAGCGCCGCGGCGCGATCAATATCGACGGCGATGAGGCGGGGAACCGGCAAGGACTTCAGTGCATCCGACTTGCCGAGCCAGGGCTCGAGGAGAGCGGTCGAATCTTCAAGCTCCAAAATGCGTGTGCCCGTGACGCCAGGCGTCTGGCCGAGGACAGCTGCAACGTCACGGAGGGTCTTGTCGGTGTCCACGTTGTCGCGAGGAGAGACCTGCACGGTGACCTCGCTCGCCAGATCGGTGAGCCAAGCGTCGGCGGACTGGTTGATCATGTAAACGGCGCCGGCGGTAAGGCAGGCGAGAAAGCACATGATGGCGATGACGAGCGTCAGGGAGCGGCCTGTGACGGAACCTGCCGGAACAATGGGGGCGTTCGATTGTGCCTTGCCGCGGCGGGCCGGTTCGGCGGGGCCCGGGTGCATATCCTGTTCGAGGCGGGGCACGGGGGTTTCAGGATAGAGACCATAGCCCTGATCTTCAGCGGTGGCCGGATATGTGCGCGATTGCGGCGGGTTGGCGCCCGTCGTGGGATCGTCCTCGTAGTAGGGCGGCTCGGCGGGATACGTGCCGTGAAGCACGGGCCGCACCGGCGGCTTGTCATATGATCCGGACATGGCCGTTATGGAGTTCCATGCGCGGCGCTTTGAACTGCCGCATGAGCTGATGATCGTGGGTGGCGATGACGACGGACGTGCCGAGGCGATTAAGTTCGATGAAAAGGCGCAGAAGGCGGCGTGCCATTTGCGGGTCGACGTTGCCGGTCGGCTCGTCGGCGAGCAGGACTTCGGGTTTGCCGATGACGGCGCGGGCGATGGCGGCGCGTTGCTTTTCACCGCCGGAGAGCACGGAAGGATAGGCATGCATGCGATCGCCGAGGCCGACCCACTGCAGCAAATCCGTCACGTCCTCGCGGTAGTCATCGATGCGCTTGCCGACGACGCGAAGGGGCAGGGCGACGTTTTCCCAGGTGGTCAGATGGTCGAGCAGGCGGAAATCCTGGAACACAATCCCTATGCGGCGACGCAGCTGGGCACGCTTGGCGGTGGTGACGTGGCTGATGTCCTGACCGAACATTTCGATACGGCCGCGCGTGGGATGGGTCGACATGAACAGAAGACGCAGCAGCGACGACTTACCCGCCCCCGACGCGCCGTGGAGGAAGTGAAACGAGCCAGGTTTCAGCTCGATGTTTACATCGGAGAGCACATCGGGGCCGCGATCGTAGTTGAGCGCGACGTTCGAGAGCCGGATCACGTGCAATTCCCGCCAAGTCGTTATCTGATGCCGGATGGAGCCGCGATTGATGCCGACAAAGCCCCCGGCACGATCAATCGGTTACGATTGTGGCGGCGTCGTGTGCATCCAGCGCGGCGGCGATTTGCCGTGTGACGCTTGAACATTGCGGGCATCGCCCCGATACCTTCATAGTCGAATCATAAGTTTAGGCAATGGAAAGGGCCAGGCATGACGGCGGAGGCCACCACCACCGACAGCGGCGTGGAGATCGTCTATTCCGACGAGGACATCGCGAAGCGGCTCGAGGAACTGGCGCTTGAGGTGAAGGCAGCGGGGCTAAAGAACCTGCTGATCGTCGCGGTGCTGAAGGGCAGCTTCGTGTTTGCTGCGGACCTGATCCGGGC
The DNA here is from genome assembly GCA_963778225.1 of uncultured Alphaproteobacteria bacterium. Lineage (GTDB taxonomy): Bacteria > Pseudomonadota > Alphaproteobacteria > Rhizobiales > Hyphomicrobiaceae > JAGVSR01. Next base: position 34,678 of record CAVZTR010000005.1, on the reverse strand, counting down.
GCTGCACCGGGTTGGCCTCGCCCCGGAAGTCGATTTTCTTACCCTCTCCAGCTACAAAAAGAGCCGGACCTCATCGGGGCGCGTGGAAATCCTGCGCGACCTCGATCTCAGTGTCGAAGGGCGGAACGTGCTCATCGTCGATGACGTGCTGGACAGCGGACGTACTTTGGCGTTTGCCAAGGATCTTCTGTCGGCGCGAGGGGCGAACTTGATCCGCACGTGTGTGCTGCTGGAAAAGCAGATCCCGCGCGCGGTGGACGTTCAGGCGGATTTTGCGGCGTTCGAGTGTCCGGACGAATTCGTTGTCGGCTATGGCATGGATGTGGCGCATCGCTACCGCGAGTTGCCGTTCGTGGGCCGGATCACGAAGCATTAGACCGTCACTCCACGACGCTTCAGGCCAAGGCAGTACACGGCAACACTGGCGTATAAAACCGGAGGAAGTCCATGGCGCGCATCCTGCTTGCGGACGACGACGGTACGGTCCGCGATCTGGTGGAGCGCGTGCTGACCGCGGGCGGGCACTCCGTTCGGGTGGCGCAGGACGGACAGGAAGCGCTGGGACTGGCCGACAACGGCGGTGGTCCATTTGATGTGCTGGTCACCGATGTCCACATGCCGGGCATAGATGGAATCACGCTGGCGAAGACGCTGGCAGCAAAGCAGCCGGGATTGAAGGTGCTGCTCCTGAGCGGATTTCCGGAGCAGTTGCAGCGCGGGAAAGCGGAACTCACCGGCCGCGTTGAAACTCTGACCAAGCCATGTTCGGTGGAAGACCTGCGCGCACGGATTGCGGCGCTGATCGGCTGACTTGGCGGTCAGGCCATTCCGGTGAAGCGGTGTATTCCGAAAAGTGACAGATCGAACGGGGGCGGCTTGCCGGTTGCGATATCGGCGAGGATGTCGCCCATGACGCTTGCGAATTTGTAGCCGTGCCCGGAACACGGCGAGGCAACAACGACCTCTGGGAAACCCGGCAAGGTGTCGATGATGAAGTGCTCGTCCGGCGTATTGGTGAAGAGGCAGGCTCGCAAAGCGAGACAATCGCCGTCCGCATCGGGGAAGAAGCGCCGCAGACCCTCGCGAAGGATCGCTTCGTCGGCGAGAGTGGGTTCGCGTGAGATGGTGTCGGCTGTGCCGGTCTCGTGAAGATGGTGATAGAGGCCGATTTTGAAGCCGGGTACGTGCCAGGCGGGGAACTGGTAGAAGTGGCCGAGATCGCATTTCAGGTTTGAGACGGGAAAGGCGCCGAGGCGGAAGTGCTCGGGTGTGCGGGGTTGGAACCAGCCCAGTACCTGACGTTCGGGGACGGCTGTTTGCGCCAACGCTGGGACGTGCTCTCCAATCCAGCCGCCGGAGGAGAGAACGAGGCGGCCGGCTTCGTAGGTGCCTTTCGACGTGCGGACGCGGACACCGCCGCCGGGGAGGGGCGCATAGTCGATCAGTGGTTCGCGGGCGCGGATCCGCGCGCCATTGGCCATGGCAAGGTTCACAGCGGCGACGATGGCGCGTTCGGAGGCGACGAAGCCGCCGTCGCCTTGAAACACAGCTTCGTAGTCGGCGGGCAAGCTGTAGCCGGGAAAGCGACGCATGACTTCGGCTGCGCTGAGAACCTCGTGCGGAAGGTCATGTTCGCGGCAACTGGCGAGCGAGCCTTCGATAACGGCTGCACCTTTGGGTCCGATGTCCATTGAGCCGGTGATGAAGAGCAGTTGTTCACCCGCGCGGGCTTCGAGATCGCGCCAGAGTTCGTAAGCGCGGCGCAGCAGCGGCACGTAGCTCGGGTGCTCGAAATAAGCGAGACGGATGATGCGGTTGACGCCGTGCGACGAGCCCATGTTGTGGGGAATGTCGAAACGTTCGAGGCCGAGGACACGCTGGCCGCGTTCGGCAAGGCGCAGGCAGGTTTGCGCGCCCATGCCGCCGACACCCGCGACGATGACATCATAGGTTTGGTTGGTCATGGAGCGGGCGCTGGGGTTTGAGGGGGCGGCGGCGTCACCGGTGATTTTGTTGGCGAGTCCAACACGCGCGTGCGCGCCGGCTAGACACAGGTTGCTAGCCGCCCGTGACGCTCATGTGCCGGGCGACGGCCGGTTTCTTGGTCGTGCGGTCGATGATGAAGTCGTGGCCCTTGGGTTTGCGGGCGATTGCGGCGTCGATGGCTTCCATCAACAGGGCGTCGTCCGATGAAGCACGCAAGGGCGCGCGCAGATCGGCGGCGTCGTCCTGGCCGAGGCACATGTAGAGTGTGCCGGTGCAGGTGAGACGGACACGATTGCAGCTTTCGCAGAAGTTGTGCGTCAGGGGCGTGATGAAGCCCAGCCGGCCGCCGGTTTCCTTGATCTCGACGTAGCGGGCCGGGCCGCCGGTGCGGTAGGGGATATCCTGCAGCGTCCAACGATCCAGCAGGCGCGAGCGGACAATCGAGAGGGGCAAATACTGGTCGGTGCGATCACCGTCGATGTCGCCAAGCGGCATCGTTTCGATGAAGGTGAGATCGGCGCCGCGACCGTGGGCGAAGCGGATCAGATCGTCGATCTCGTGTTCGTTGACGCCCTTCAGTGCGACGGCGTTGATCTTGACCTTGAGGCCCGCACGCTCGGCCGCTGCAAGGCCGCCGAGCACGTTGTCGAGGTCGCCCCAGCGGGTGATGGCCTTGAACTTGACCGGGTCCAGCGTGTCCAATGACAGGTTGATGCGCTCGACACCGCAGGCCTTGAGGTCCGCGGCATGCTTGGCGAGTTGGCTGCCGTTCGTCGTCAGCGTGAGTTCGTCGAGAGTGCCTGCATCGAGGTGCCGCGAAAGCGCGCGGAACAGCCAGATAATGTTCTTGCGAACGAGTGGTTCGCCGCCTGTGATGCGCAGCTTGCGGACACCGCGCGCGATGAAGGCCGAGCAAAGACGATCCAGTTCCTCGAGTGTGAGGAGGTCCTGCTTGGGCAGGAACGTCATATGCTCCGACATGCAATAGACACAGCGGAAGTCACACCGGTCGGTGACCGACACGCGCAGGTACGTCACCGACCGGCCGAAGGGGTCGATCAGCGGAGGCGTGCGTTCGCGCTTTAAGATCTTGTCCACGGGGCGCCTTGTGCAGGGGGCGGGGTGCCGCTTCAGCGGACCTCTATCCTCTATCTAACAAGCCGTCGTGCAAGCGCAAGTCCCGCCCTGGTGGAGCTTGCGTTTCCAGGGATCGACCGTGCTTGTCGGTGGCACTCCGGCACGGTACTGATAGCCCCAAAGTCAACGATCCCGGCGCGATAGCACAACGCTGCCGCCGTGGACGAGGGGGACGCATGGCGGACAACGCGACGCTGGACGAGACCGGCGTGGGATTGCTCGATCGTGAGCGGATCATTGCAAAAGCCGGGTTCAACCGGTGGATGGTGCCGCCGGCGGCGTTGTGCATCCATTTGTGCATCGGCATGGCCTATGGCTTTTCGGTGTTCTGGAAGCCCCTCGAGAATGTGCTGCTTGGGCCGGACGGGAAGGCGCTTCCTTTGTGTTCGGCGGGGGCCACGACGTTCTCCGAGAAAGCGGCCGGGACATTCACGGCCCTTACGGCCACGGACTGCAACTGGAGCCAGTTCGACCTCGGCTGGATGTACACCTTCTTCTTCGTGCTGCTTGGCGTGTCGGCGGCGATCTGGGGCGGATGGCTGGAGCGAGCGGGTCCGCGCAAAGCTGGCTTCGTCGCAACGCTCTGCTGGTGCGGCGGTCTGCTGATCTCGGCGCTCGGCATCTACCTGCACCAGCTTTGGATGCTGTGGCTGGGATCGGGCGTCATCGGCGGCGTGGGCCTCGGGCTTGGCTACATTTCGCCGGTGTCCACCCTCATCAAATGGTTCCCTGACCGGCGCGGCATGGCGACCGGCATGGCCATCATGGGCTTCGGCGGTGGGGCGATGATCGGATCGCCACTCGCGACGGCACTCATGGGGCTCTTCAAGACCGACACGAATGCGGGCGTGTGGGAAGCCTTCGTCGCCATGGCGGCGATCTATCTCGTTTTTATGCTGATCGGGACATTCGGCTATCGCATCCCGCCGGCAGGCTGGAAGCCCGAGGGCTGGACTGCGCCGGTCAATTCCAATGCGATGATTTCGTCGAAGCACGTGCACCTCGACAACGCGCATAAGACGCCGCAATTCTGGCTCTTGTGGCTTGTGCTGTGCATGAACGTGTCAGCCGGCATCGGCATCATCGGCGCGGCCTCGCCGATGCTGCAGGAGACGTTCGGCGGTGCGCTCGTCGGTTCCGTGGGGACCGGCTATCTCGACGTGAAGAAAGATGCCGCACTGGCCGCTGGTGCGGCGGCGGTGGGCGCAGGCTTCGTCGGGCTGATCTCGCTGTTCAACATTTTCGGCCGCATCGCTTGGGCGTCCTCGTCCGACAACCTCGGTCGAAAGGTGACGTACTTCATCTTTTTCGTGTTGGGCGCGGCCCTGTACGTGCTTGCGTCTTTCGCTGCGGATTGGAAGATCCTGGCGCTGTTCGTCGGATCGTTCTGCATCATCGCATCGATGTATGGCGGCGGCTTTGCAACCATTCCTGCCTACCTCGCGGATATATTCGGGACCCAGTTCGTCGGCGCCATCCACGGGCGGCTTCTGACGGCGTGGTCGACGGCGGGGATCGTTGGTCCCGTGATCGTCAACTATCTGCACGACACGCGGCTCGCCAGCGGAGTGGCACCGGATCAGGTGTATGGGCCGATTTTCTATATTCTCGCGGGCATGCTGGTGGTGGGGTTCGTGGCAAACCTTCTTGTCCGGCCGGTTAACCCGAAATGGCAAATGACGGACGAGGAACTGGCGGCGGAGCGGGCCAAGCTGCACGAGAAGACGGACGTTATCGCGTCGGGTTCATTTGGGATCGGCAAGGGCGGAATTGATGCCAAGGCGGCGGTGTTCTGGCTGCTCGTTGGCATTCCTCTTGCGTGGGGAGTTTTGAAGACCGTGGAGAAGGCGCTCGTGCTGTTCCAGTGAGGCCGTGCATCGATCCCTGCGAGCGTTGGGCTTATTGTGGCGAGGCGGCCAGTGCGTGCGGTGTGTGGCGTATGTTTGGGACTTGGATTGGCATCGGTGATGCCAGCCTCGCAGGCCTTCGCGGCCGTTTCAGACGGGGCGCCTCCCTCATCGAGACGTTTCGAGGTGGTGCCGGCTGAGCATCCGGCGGTCCGGACCAAAGCCCGGTCGACGACCAAGATCCGGCCGGCCGTCGTGGTGCAATCGGACGGCGTTTCAGAAATCGTCCGGCAAGGTTTCATCCGCGCGGCGGTATGCGGCGGACTGGGAACTCTCGGCTTGATTTTCATCGGATACCGGCTTCATGGCCGCCGGCACGGCAAAGCTGCCACGTAGGCCTGCAACGGGGCCGAGGGATCGTCGTCAGCTGTGGCGGCGGTAGCCAGGTTCGGCAGGTCGAGATCGCGGGGATAGACACGGGTTTCCGGCGTCGCGATGAGATCTGGGCAGCCCCGGATAACGATGCGCAAGTCGGAAAAGTGCGCGGCGGCTTTTGCAAAGAGGTCCCACGTTCCATTAGTCGAAGTCCACATCGGGACGAGCACGGTGCGAGCGGGTGTGCGGGCGATGAAGGCAAGCGCTTTGGCAAGAGATACCGGATCGTCCGGATCGACCTTGATCGGTAGCAGCGAAACCGGCGCTGCTGCGGGGAGCAGGTTCACCAGGGCCATCATCAGTTCAGTATCCCCGGCCGTCGCGAACGGAAAGCGGTCATCGCCCGGGACATCCCACGCAATGATTTCACCCTCTCCGTCGCGCGCCAGCCGTGCCGCGATTTCGGCACGGGTGTAGTCGAAACCTGTGGTCAGAATTGCGATGGGTCGGCGATCCTCAGCCGGGCTTGCGGGCGGGACCTTGGGATCAGCGGCCATCGCCGTTCCGCAGGTGATAGCGAAGGCGAGGGCGGCGGCTATGCTGTATGCGCTGATCCGGTTCGTTATGGATGGAGTGGCTGAACTCATGTCGCGTCTCTTTGGTTGTGTCGCATGCGCCGCTGTGCTTCTCGCGTCATCTCCCGCGCTGGCTTCCGTTGCTCTGTCCTGCTCGATCGCTGACAAGATGCTCGACCTTACGCTCGAGGGTACGATCAGCCGCGGGGTGGGTGAAGGGCTGATCTCGGTAAAGGGCGAAGCCAAAGCGAATATCGAGATGCTGTCCGGAGAGGCGCGCGCGTTCACCTTCGAGCGTGGTGAGATCACGCAATTCTGGCTCGGCGGGCAAAACTTGAAATTGAGGCTCTACCGGGAGACGGCGGTGGAGCCGCACGAAACCCTCGATATCGTGATTGACGTCAGGTCGAAGGGTGACGCTGATGCCGTCGACTACAAGGGTTCATTTTCAGCGTCTGCCAGCAGCATGGCGGGCGTGGCGGCGGGGGAAGCAAAAACCGTCACTTTCAAGGGACGTGCTTCCTGTCAGGTGGAATGACCGTTCTCGCGGTTGAGAACGGGCGGCAGGCCGGTATAAGGGGCGCATCCGGGACAAGCCGACCGGGTGCACACCAGGGGGACGTTCGTGACGCGCATTTCACGCCGCAAATTCGTTGCGGGAGCCGCCACCGGCGGTGTCGGGCTCGCCGCTGCTGCGTGTGATCAGGGAGCGCCAGCCGCGCCTGCGGTGATCTCCGAGCGCCCCGAAGTGCGCTGGCGCATGACATCGAGTTTCCCGCCGTCGCTCGATACCATCTTCGGCGCCGCGAAGGTCTTTCTCCAAAGCCGTCGCCGACATGACCGACAATCGCTTCCAGGTGCAGGTGTTCGCGGCGGGTGAAATCGTCGGCGGCCTGCAAGCGGCCGATGCGGTCACCGACGGTACGGTCGAGAGCGCGCATACGGCGTCGTACTACTACTGGGGCAAGGACCCAACGTTCGCGCTGGCCACCGGCGTACCGTTCGGCCTCAACTCGCGCATGCAAAATGCGTGGATGTGGGAAGGCGGCGGCATCGAACTGATGAACGCCTTCTATCAGCGCTATAACATCTATGGCCTTCCCGGCGGCAACTCCGGTGCACAGATGGGCGGCTGGTACCGGCGCGAGATCAACACCCCCGAAGATTGGAAGGGTCTGAAGATCCGTATCGGCGGTTTCGGCGGTGCGATACTGGCCAAGCTCGGCGCGGTGCCGACGCAGATTGCGGCGGCCGACATTTATCCCGCGCTTGAGAAAGGAACGATCGACGCGGCTGAGTGGGTCGGTCCATACGACGATGAAAAGCTCGGGTTCGCGCGGGTTGCCAAGTATTACTATTACCCGGGCTGGTGGGAAGGGCAGGCAATGCTGCACTTCTTCTTCAATCTTGAGAAGTGGACCGCGCTTCCGCCCAGCTATCAGGCCGTCGTGCGGGCGGCGTCGCAGACGGCCAACACGATCATGATGGCGCGCTACGATATGCAGAACCCGCCGGCGCTGCGCTCGCTCGTGCAGAATGGAGCCCTCCTGCGGCCGTTCTCCAAAGAGGTCCTGGATGCGTGTTTCGCAGCATCCAACTCAGTCTATGCCGAACTGTCGGCCAAGAACGCGGATTTCAAGAACGCCTACGACGCCATGACAAAGGTTCGCCGGGATGGCTACCTGTGGCATCAGCTTTCCGAGCACACCATGGACACGTACATGATGATCCTGCAGCGCGAGGGGAAGCTATAGTTCCGTGCTTGGGCGGGCGCGGATGATGCGAAGCACCGACAGGGACGTCGGTGGCGCTCAGCAGCGCTGTGGTACCGCCTCCCTGGCTTGAACAGGGGACCTCTAGATCCACAATCTAGCGCTCTAACCAACTGAGCTAAGGCGGCACTGGGGGACGCGCACGCTGGCGCGGAACCCGTAAGAACCGCTCCAGGCCGTTTACGTCAAGAGAAAACTGGGTTCGGTGGAGGCTCCGTGGTGCTGCGCCTCGAGGGCAAAAACCTGAGCCGCAGCAGGCAGTTTCGGTTTTGCTGCCGTTTCAACCCGGTTCGGGGTTTCGCGCCGTCGCCGTCGTCTGTTGGCCGCGATGGAGGGGCAACTCAAATGCGCCGGCCTTAGATCAGCGATCCCCAACGTGACCCTTCAACATGGACGCGAGGACATGAGGCTAACCAGCTTGAGATATGTTACTTTTCGCTCGCCATGAAACCACCTGAGAGCCGCCACGGTCGTGGTCCGATCGCTAAATCTGCTACCGATTCAGCGCGTGCCGCGTTGGAGGCGTGGTCTGGCGCGGCTCTTCTTATTGATCCTAAAACGGCAGTACTGGTCGCTGCCAATGCGGCCGGGAGGGACTATTTTCCGGCGGTCGCAGGCCACTCGCTGGTTCTCGACAGCGCGATGCCGGCCGTTCGTACGCTGCGCGCGGTGGCTCAGTCGGGCGCTGTGCCGGCTGATCCGGTTCCGCTCGTCTTTTGGACCGCGCAAGGCATTTGTCGGTTCTCTGGCCAGATCGAACGGATGAAGGGCACTGACGGGCCGACATTGCTGCTGGTGAAGATGATCGAATGTCGGGGTGCGACCGCGGAGGAAGCAGCGAGCGGCGCGGTCGCGGATCTAGAAGCGGGGCCGGGAACCGAGATCCCGCAGATCGATTTGGCAAAACTTGCGCACGAATTGAAGACCCCTTTGAGCGCGATTTCGGCTGCATCCGAGATCATGAAGGAGGGGCGCTTCGGACAGATCGAAAATCAACGCTATGCCGGCTATATCGCGGATATCCATGAAAGTGCCCGCCATGCCCTTGATCTGATCGAACGCATGCTCAACCGGCGCAGTGATGCAGCATCGGCGCGGACAAGCGATTTCAAGTTTGAGAAGATAGGTCTCGATGATCTTGTCGAGATCTGCATGTCGACGTTGCGGCCCCTGGCCTCCGCGAAGGGGCTGACGCTTTCAGCGCAGCGCGCCGCTATACCTGCGGTGGTCACGGCTGATGCGACGGCGTTGAAGCAGATCGTGCTCAACCTCATCATGAATTCAATCAAGTTCACGCCGGCGGGTGGATTGATCACTCTGGCGACAGATGGAAGCCGTCAGGGGGCGGCGGCGTTGACGGTCGAAGATACCGGTCCAGGAATGACGGCGACCGCAATTATAGAGGCGATGCGCCCGTTGCCCCTCGACATACCGACAGCACGCGATGGGGGTGGCTTTGGCTTCGGCTTGCCGATGTCTCGTGCGCTGGCGGAAGCGATGGGCGCGCAGCTGGCGATCGACAGTCTGCCGGGTCGTGGAACGCGCGTGACACTTACGTTTCCAGGCGAGACGCTACTCGCAAATCAATGATCATGCAGGCGGAGCTGCGAGCGGCGCAGTGCACTGGAATTAGACCATTTCTAATGTGTTTTTTGCGGTGTCTATTTGATTGACCGGGTGAGGGCGTGCTGGTCTATTCGGCCTAGCTTGCTCCACCGTGCGCAAGCACTTCCCGTGAAACCGATACCGGGACTTTGCCTCCCGGATTATTGGAGAGTTCGATGCGAATTTTCTACTCGCCGCGTGCGATGCGCGCCGTGCGCAATCTCTTCATCATTCTTAGCAGTGCTGCAACCGCCGCTCCCGCTCTAGCGAGCGAGGTGAACGTCTATTCGTACCGCGAGCCTGACCTGATCAAGCCACTGCTCGAGGATTTCACCAAGACGACAGGGATCAAGGTCAATTTCATCTACGCGAAGGATGGGCTCATAGAGCGCATGCAGGCGGAGGGTGCCAACAGTCCGGCCGACGTGCTGCTGACGCCGGAGTTCGGCTTGCTGACGCGTGCGAAGGAAGCCGGCGTGACCGCACCCAACACGTCGCCCGAACTTGCGGCTGCCATTCCTGCGGCGCTGCGCGATGCCGAAAACCATTGGTTTGCGCTGACGCGGCGCGCGCGCGTCTTCTACGTCTCGAAGGACCGCGTGAAAGAAACGGCCATGACGTATGAGGAACTCGCTGAACCGAAGTGGAAGGGGCGCGTGTGCATGCGCTCGGGGCAGCACACCTATTCGGTAGCACTCATTGCGTCGATGATTGCGCATCACGGCAAAGAAAAAGCCGAGGCATGGTTGCAGGGCTTGAAAGCGAATCTGGCGCGCAAGCCCGCCGGCGGCGACCGTGAGGCTGTCCGTGATGTGGAGGCTGGGCTTTGTGATGTGGCTGTCGGCAACACCTATTACATGGCTGCGATGCTCAAGAACCCAGATCAGAAAGCTTGGGCGGATGCGGTACGGATCGTGTTTCCAAACGCGAATGATCGCGGGACGCATGTGAATGTGTCCGGCATGGTGTTGGCGGCGCAGGCGCCTAACAAGGCCAACGCGGAAAAGCTTATGGCGTATCTGGTCTCGCCAGCGGCGCAGAAGATCTACGCGGATGGGAATAGCGAGTATCCGGTCGTGCCAGGTGTTGATGCGACAGACCTTGTGAAGAGCTGGGGCGAGTTGAAGCCGGACAGTCTGCCGCTCGGGGAGATCGCGCGCCTGCGCAAGGATGCGTCGGAGCTCGTCGACAAGGTGCAGTTCGACGCCGGTCCCGGATCGTAATCGAGAGGTGTCGCATGGGGCGCGCGGTTAGCATCGATAGCCATGTCCAGAACGTCACGCCGGGGGGTGGTCTCCGGGTGGCACAAATGGTCGGCCGGTCATTCCGATGCGGAATGCTGGCGCGCCGGGAGAATCCGGCCATCGCTTGGTCGTATGCGTGGCAGGAGATCGCGGGCGTCGCGGGTGTGAGTCACGCGGACCGTCTTGTTGTGGCGCTCGGTGCCTTCATCAACAGTGTCGAGTTGGCAGCAGCGCGCCGCATCGAGGTTCTGCCGAAGGGCTGCCCCGGCCTGTGCCGTGACGAATGTCTCGTCGTTTCGATCATTGCGGCATCGCAACTTGGTGCTTGTCCGGCTTTGAAGGCGTGCGTGTTCGCGCTCATCGATAGTGGCAATGTCGAGCCATGCATTCGATCGGCTGGGTTGTTCAGCACGGCTCTGCGCGACGCAGGGCAGACTTTGCCGCCCGATGTGGTCTGCAATGCCCTGGCGCTGATGCCGGGTTCTGCAGGGCGGAAGCTGGCCGATGCCTGAGGCGGTTCTCACTCCGCTGCCAACAGGAGGGGCTCCTCGGCCCCCGGTCACTGGACGGCCGAGCGGGTGGCGCAGTGCGCTCGGTGGGTGGCGCGTTAGTGGGCCGGATCAGCCGCTCTGGGCGGGAATTGCGCTCGGCTTGGCCGCGCTGATGCTGCTGCCCGTGGTGGCCATCGTGCTGCTGGCGCTGTCATCCACGAATAACGAGTGGCCGCATCTCGTTCAGACGGTGCTTCCGACGACGGCGTGGTCGACGCTTCTGCTGGTGACCGGGACGGCGGCCGTGACGCTCCTCGTCGGCACGGCAGCGGCGTGGCTCGTGACCATGTACCGCTTTCCGGGGCGGGCGATACTGGATCGGCTGCTCGTGCTTCCGCTGGCGATCCCGACCTACATCGTCGCTTACTGCTACGTTGAAATTCTCGATTACGGGGGGCCGGTGCAAAGTGCGGTTCGGTCGATCGGGGGCTATGCGACGCCGCGTGATTATTGGTTTCCCGACATTCGCTCCACGGGCGGGGCCATCGCGGTGCTGTCCGCCGTGCTCTATCCGTACGTGTATCTGACGGCGCGGGCGAGTTTCGTTCAGCAGTCGATGTGTGTTTTGGAAGTGGCGCGCACGCTCGGGCAGTCGTCGCTCGGCGCGTTCCGGCGCGTGGCTCTGCCACTGGCGCGGCCGGCGCTGGCGGCAGGCAGTGCACTCGTCATGATGGAGACGCTGAATGATCTTGGCGCAGTGCAGTATCTTGGCGTGGAGACGCTATCGGTCAGCATCTACGTCACCTGGCTGCAGCGTTCGAATTTGGCGGGCGCAACGCAGATCGCGTTGATCGGTCTCGTCATCGTGTCGCTCGTGCTCGTCGTGGAGCGGATCGCGCGCGGTGATAGCCGATTCCATCACACGACGGGGCGATACCGGGCTATTCCGTTTCAGGATATCGAGGGCTGGCGTGGGTATGCAGCGGCGGTCCTGTGTGGCTTGCCGGTGGTGATCGGGTTTGTGGTTCCGGTGATCGTGTTGGCGCGGCATGCAACAGCGCACTTTGGTGAGGCCTTCGCGGAAGGGTTTGTGCCTGCCGCGATCAACAGCATTCTTGTGGCGGGCGCGGTGGCAGTCGTTGCCGTCGTGCTGTCCCTCGCATTGGCGTATGCCGGCCGCGTGGCGGGACACGGACCGGTGCCGGCGGCGATCCGGCTCGCGGGTATGGGATATGCGCTGCCGGGAACCGTGCTGGCGATCGGGGTGCTGATCCCGTTTGCGATGTTCGACAACTGGATGGACGCGCTGCTGAAGGCGCACATCGGCGTCGGGACCGGACTTATACTCTCAGGCACGTTGTTTGCGCTGGTGTTCGCATTGACGACGCGATTTCTCACGGTGGCGCTTGGGAACATCGAAGCCGGACTGCAAAAAGTGTCGCCCAATCTTGATGCGGCGGCGCGGACTCTCGGTGAGACGCCGCTATCGGCGTTGCGGCGGGTTCATCTGCCGCTGTTGCTACCGGCTATGGGTGCGGCGGGGCTGCTCGTTTTCGTCGATACGATGAAGGAGTTGCCCGCGACGCTTCTGCTCAGGCCTTTCAATTTCGATACGCTGGCGACGCACGTCTATGGGCTCACCGCTTTGGAGCAGTTCGAACGCGCCGCATTGGGCGCGCTCGCGATCGTAGTCGTAGGACTTGTACCGGTGCTGATGCTTCACCGGACGGTTGCCACCAGCCGTCCCGGATCGGGGAGCGGCTGAGGGCTTTCCGTTTACCAAGAACGGCGGGGGCCCGTATCGATGTGGAAGAGGCCGCCGCCGTAGTGCTTCACGCCGCCGAGCGAGCCGTGGCTGCGCAGGAAGGCGTAAACCTTGCCGACGTTGCCGCGGACGCGAAAGTCGACGGCGTTGCCCGTCAGATGATGGGATTTGGATGCGCCGCCGACCTTGGCATTGTGCGACTTGCTGCGGCACGTGGAATTGACGGTGACGGAGCCGTAGCTGGCCACCTGCGATACCACCGAACGCAGGGTGCCGTTCAAGCAAGACGCCGAGGCGACCCAGCGGACGCCGCCGCCGGTGAGGCTCTTGGCGGGCGCGGTGTCGATCATGGCGCCGGTGTCGAGGGCGGCGTAACGCTTCTTGGTGCCCTTGCTGGCCTGCTTCTTCGGCTTGCCGCCGTAGGTGGCGCCGTAGGCTTGAAGGGCTCTCGACTTCGCTCTCGCAGTTTTGCGCGATGTCCTCGGGCGGGCGACGTATCCGGTGTCGCCGTAACCGGCCCAGGCGGACGGGCCCTGATTGCGCATTTCGGATTCACTCTGCCAGCCGGTCGGCTTGGCTTCGGCTGATGTGGTGACTGCCCCAGCGAAGGCTGCAAAGGCGAACATGGCACTGACGGCGCGCACGGCCGCGATCGTTAGTCGACGCATTACGGTAGCTCCCCTCGACAGCGGCCAGACGGCGCGCTGATTAACGCTTGAACAACGGCGAATAGACGAGGGCGTGCCTACACGCGGATGAAATCCATCCAGAGCATAATTTTAATTTTTGGTTAATATGATGTATTATCGACGTTTCTCTTCATGCCCAATGCTTGGAAAAATGTGGTTTTTACTTTCTCCTTAAGTATTGATTCGGGTTGCAATCTCTGCCGTCGCCGCAGCGCGACGTAGCATCCAAATTGTTGGACTGCATTTTGCCGATGCAGGCTTTTCTATACTTGGCGAGCGCGCGAGGAGGAAAGTTGTGCCCAAGTAGTTCAAAGCCTGCCAAGTTGTCGCAGCATCCGGCAGGTCAGCGCACCAGCAGAGCGGCGATCGCGGCACCGGCAGCATCGCGTTCGTGGTTGGGCTTCAGGTGCAAACCAACCTTTGTTCGGCGCCAAAGTACGTCTTCGGGGGTCATCGCCCATTCGTTATCTGCGAGGTACCTGACCTCGCGTTCGGTAAGCCGGCCGGCGAAAATCGCGCCCATATCCTCCAGCCGGCGGGCATCACCGATGACGTCGCGGGTGAGGGATCCATGGCGGCGGGCGAGGGCGTGCAAGACCGGTTCGGGAAGCCAGGCGTAGAGGCGGGCGAGACCTTCGAAATAGATGTCGAAATCGGCGTTGGGAATTTCGCCGCCCGGCAGTGATCCGGTAGCCGTCCATGCAGGTGCCAGGCCGGGAAACAGGCCCTCAAGGCGATGCAGCACAGCTTCGGCAAGGCGGCGGTAAGTCGTGACTTTTCCGCCGATGATGGTGAGCAGCGCGTCGCCGTGGCGATGGCCGGACAGTTCCAGATGATAATCGCGGCTGAGTGCCGAGGGGTTGGCTTCGCTTTCGTCGGCCTGCAAGGGTCGAACGCCGGCAAACCGCCAGACAACGTCAGTCGCGACGAGCGGGGATGCCAGATACCGGTTCGCGGCCGCAAGGAGGTAGGCCTCTTCCTCCGGCGAGCAGGTGGCATCCGAGGGAGAACCGGTGGCCGGTACGTCGGTTGTTCCAATGAGCGTGAAGGCGTCTTCGAACGGCAAAACGAAGACGACGCGGCCGTCGGTGTTCTGGAACAAGAACGCGTCGTCGGCACCCTCGATGCGGCGCACGACGATGTGGCTGCCTTTGACGAGACGGAGCTTGGCTGCGGGGTTGAGAGCATTGTCGCGCGCGAGGGCACCAATCGTGTCGGCCCAGGGGCCGGCCGCATTGACGACGACGCGGGCTCTGCAGGTTTCGCGTTCACCTTTGGCGTCGAGAGTGGCGGTCCATCTATCTTCTCCACGCTCCAGAGCCGTGACGCGGGTGCGGGTGCGGATGACGGCGCCGCGATTCGCGGCCAAGCGGGCGTTCAGGATCACGAGACGGGAATCGTCAACCCAGCAATCCCAGTAGCTGAAGGCGTCGCGCAAGTCCGAGCGGAGCACCTCGCCGGCAGGATCGTCTGCGAGCTTGACCGCGCGGGACCGAGGAATGCGACGGCGCTTGGCGAGGTGATCATAGAGGAACAGGCCGGCGCGGAGTTTAAGACGGGAGCGGGTGCCGGGAGTTTGCGGCATCACGAAGCGTAGAGGCCAGACGATGTGGGGCGCGCGCGTGAGCATCACTTCGCGTTCCGCCAGAGCTTCGCGGACGAGGCGGAATTCGTAATGCTCAAGGTAGCGCAGGCCGCCGTGGATCAGCTTGGAACTCGCCTGCGATGTGCCGCTGGCGAGATCGCCCATTTCGACAAGGCAGACGGAGAGCCCGCGTCCTGCGGCATCGGCTGCAACACCGACCCCGTTGATTCCGCCGCCGATGACCAAAACATCGAAGACCGGACCTTCCATCAGGATGCGACCGGGGCTGTGACACGTGTCCGGCCGTGGATTCGGTCGAAGGCGACGAGGAAAGCAGCGTGCGGCTTCGGCGTGATGAAACTGACGACAAGCCCGATCAGGAGTGCGAATGGCACGGCCAGGATTGGAGCGGCGGCGGGCGCGATGCCGAACCAATTCGCAAGGCCGGGGCTCCATAAGCTGCCGGTTGTGCGGGCGGCGAGATCGGCGTAGGCGGCGGCGCGATCATCACCTTCGGCAGCAATCCAAATGTCGCGGGCCATTTCGTAGTCAGCAAAGGCGTCGGTGCCGGCGCTCGAGAGCCCGTACCATGTTTCATAAAACGAGACGCTATAGAGCGCAGTGCCCGCGAGGTAGTAGGTGCCAAGTGCAAGCCCCGAGATCATGGCGGCGGCGAGGCCCCAACTGTTGGCGCGGGGAAACCAGATCGCAAGAATGAGTGCGGGCAGAAGTCCGGCGGCGGCGAGCGAGAGGCTCACGACGAATGTCAGGTCGGTGGCAACAGGGACAACCGCGGCGGTCAATGCGAAGCCAAGCGTCAGGACGACGGCGGCGATGCGGATCAGCGTGACTTCAGCGGTGTTGCCGGGCTCGCTTCCGAAGATAGTGGCGGTGCCATCGCGGACGAGCATCGACGAGAGCGTTGCGATCAACGCGGCAGCCAGCACGGCTGCGGCACTGAGCACGATTGCGATGACGAGGCTCGAGACGATGGGTGGGAGTCCCGCGGTGTGGGGGAGCGCGAGCAGCAGATCCTGGGGCTCGATGGCGATGGAGGCAAGGTCGGGCTTGCCGCTCAAGTTGCCAGCTGCCGCAGCCGCGGCGGTCACGACAGTATCGACGTAGGCTGTCCAGCGGTCGGCCAAGGAGCGGCTAGGGGATGCTTGCAATTTGCGCGCGAGTTCGAGAACTGATGCCTGTACTGCGGGGTCCAGGCGCTGCCAGCGGGTTTCGGATCGGGTGCCGCGATCGGCCATGGCAGTGGAGACGGCGTCAATGCTGGTCGCTCCCCCAACGACATCGTGCGTGACCGTGTCGACGAGACCGAGTGACGTGCCGTGAAGGCTGATTGCGCCCGTTTCAGAGCCGCGCCGGATCCAATCCGGCAGATCGTTGAATGTCGGCCCAGATGAGATGACGCGATAGGTTTCAAGACGCGCCAAAGCCGCGAGCGCGGGAACGGCAGTGAGCGCAATGACGACGAAGGTCAGCGCCCAGGCGAGCCCGCGGCGCGTCGCAGCGGGTTTAAATGCGCCTGTCGCCTGGATCAGCGGCGGGAGTGCTGCGATGGCGCCCATGAGACAGAGCGTGAGCAGCGCCCAGTTGAGGCGATCGACGGTGAGGAATTCACGAAGGAATGGCTTGAAGATCCCGAAGTCGACCGCGCCGCTTTCGATCAGTGACAGCTCCGCCGGTGGGATATTTTGGAGCACCGCGCCGTATCCCAAATGCGCGATGGGATTGGCGATGAGCGAGATACTCAGCCATGCAGCGCAGCCCAGAAGTGCAAAGCCCACGAGGACAGTGATGGGACGGCTGCTGCCCAGGGCCGATTGCAATCCGCCGGGAAGAACGAGCACGAGGATCGCGGTGCTGGCGGCGAGGGCGGCCGTGGCGGTGGAGACATCGAAGAGACGCGCGGCGATGGACGTGGCGGCGCTGAGAGTGCCGAGAAGAAGGCCGCCGGTGGCAGCGAGTGCTACGACGAGGACAAGGGCGCGCGCGAACCGGCCGAAGCGCTGACCAACAAGTTCGGGAAGGGTTGCGGCGCCGGAGCGGGCGAGCGCGGGCCCGACGAGAACCGCGACCAACAAGAGGCCGCCGGTCAGCCCAGTGAATGGAATGAGGCCGTCAAAACCGTGCTGGTGAACGAGGCCGGGCAACAGAACGGTCACGGCGAAGGCGAAAAGTCCGGCGAGAGCTAGTCCGCCACCGAGGGGTCCGAAAGCTGCGCCGCCTGAGGCTTGAGCCACGGCTTCATTCGAGCGTGACAGAACTGCGGCTGCTGCTGCGATCAGCAGAACGGCTGTCAGCGTAGGCAGGAGCAATCCGGTCCCGTCCAGCATTCAGTGATCCTCGCGCGGTTGCGCGGAGGCGGTAGCGTTGCTGAGAGCGTCGAGATGTGTGGCGGCGCGAAAAGCCAGGATCGCCATGACGATAAGCAAGCCCTGCGCGGCTACGTAGAAACCCACAGGAAAGCCAGCGACGGTTGCGAGGTTAAGAAGGTCGACCACGAGGGGCATCGTTGCCGCCAGCGTGAGAGCAAGGAGCAGATAGAAAACCGCGCGCCAAGAGTACGCGGTGGAGGGGTTTCGTTTTGTTATCGCACGGCCGGCCATGCCGTGAGCGGCGAGAGTAGCGCCCCATCCGATCAGCGCGAGTGTCACGCCTAAGCCGGCCGGCGGAACGGGCGCGAGCAGACGTGCGGCCCCGAGCGCCAGGGCGAGGGCGGCAGTGATGATGAGCAGTCCCAGTGCAGCCTCGACCGTGCGCATGTGCGCTCCCTCCCCACAGGCTGTCGACAGTAGTCAAATGTGCAACGGGCGGGAAGTGCGCCAGACTATAGAGCACCACGCATTGAGGACGGGTTCACCGGCGGCGATCTTGGCTTTGAGTGTGTATTCGCGCACGGGCTTGGATGATGTTGCGCGGGCGACCGTACGCGGCTGCCATAACGAGAGCGGGGTGGAACTCTTATGGTAAGAGTTCCACCCCGTTCCGTCTCCCCAGACTTGGACCATTCTTATTTTTTTCGGATCGGGTCGTCCTTCCCGACGGCGCGGAGGATGTTGGACAGGCTGACGCATGTCAAGCCATCTGGGGCAAGCGGCGCGGATATTTTATTGATCTGACAAGGCGCCAGCCGGAGCCGTTGACACGAGGCGGCAAAGCGAGCGCAAGGCTCGATTAGTGCTGGTTGTGCCCGGAGTGGTCTTCGTGTCCTGGTTGTTGCTCCATGCCATGTGGGCCCTTGGCGCCGACGGGCTCGACAGTGGCGTCGATTTTGACCTCGCCTGCCTTCTCGAACACGAGCGTTATAGGCAACAGATCACCTTCCTTCAGCGGCGCCTTCAGACCAAACAGCATGATGTGATCGCCGGACGGCTTAAGGAGGGCGCTTCCGCCCGCCGGAATGCCGAGCTTTTCGAGTTTGCGCATCTTCATGACGCCATCGTCCATCGTGTGCGTGTGGATCTCGACGCTGCCGGCGGCAGGCGATGATGCTGAAATGAGCGTATCTGCATCTTTGGCGGTGATCTCGACATAAGCAGCGCCGACGGTGGCGCCGGCCGGCGTCGCACGAGCCCACGGATGGGCCACGGTGACACCGCTTGCTTCATACTCGTGCGCAAGACCGAGGCCGGGGACTAGAAGAAGTGTCAGGGCGGCTGCGATCGAGGCATTGCGTCGGATCATGGGATAACTCTCTCAGCATCGGGGGTTGGCAGATGTAGCTAGTGCACCGGCTCTCGCGGTACAACCGGCAGATAGCGTGGTGTCACGGGTTTAACCCATAGGCCGGCGGGCCATGGTATGAGGCGGCATCTGGGGTGTGTGGCCCCGGTTCGATTAACCAAAGTGTCTGTGCGCAGGATGGCCGTGGCGCGACGGGTTCTCCTCATCATTGGTGGCGGAATCGCGGCTTATAAGAGCCTCGACCTGATCCGCCGTCTGCGCGAGCGTGGCGCCGGCGTGCGCGTCGTCCTCACACGCGCGGCGCAGGAGTTCGTGACGCCGTTGTCGGCGGGCGCGCTTTCCAACGATCGCGTCTTTACGGACCTCTTCGATCTCGATGACGAGCGGGAGATCGGGCATATCAGATTGTCGCGCGATGCCGATGTCGTCGTCGTGGCACCAGCGACGGCCGACCTCCTGGCGAAGATGGCGACGGGGCAGGCGAACGATCTGGCGACGGCGGTGCTGCTTGCCACCGACAAGCCGGTACTGGTGGCTCCCGCCATGAACCCGCGCATGTGGGATCATCCGGCGACCACGAGAAACGTGCAACAGCTCCTGGCGGACGGTATTCACTTCGTCGGGCCCAATGCCGGGGAGATGGCGGAACGTGGTGAGGCGGGTGTTGGGCGCATGGCGGAAGCGGTGGAGATCGCGGACGCTGTCGACCGGTTGCTGACGGGCAAGACGGCGGGGGCGGCCGGTGCTCTTGCGGGGCGTCATGTGCTGGTGACCAGCGGCCCGACGCATGAGCCGATCGATCCGGTTCGCTACATCGCCAATCGGTCGTCGGGCAAGCAGGGTCATGCGATCGCGGCGGCGGCGGCGGCTCTCGGGGCGCGGGTCACGCTCATCTCGGGTCCTGTGACGCTCGGCGATCCGGCCGGCGTGCGGGTGGTGAAGGTCGAGACAGCCGCGCAGATGCTTGCGTCCGTGAACGAGGCTTTGCCGGCGGATCTGGCGATTTTTGCTGCGGCAGTGGCGGATTGGCGCGTGGTCTCCGCGGCCGAACAGAAGATCAAGAAGGCTAAGGGCGGTAACCCGCCGGCGCTCGCGCTTGCGGAAAATGCCGACATTCTGAAAACGATCGCGAAGCCTGGACCGCGGCGGCCGGCGCTCGTGATTGGCTTTGCGGCCGAGACGGAGGCCGTGATCGAGCACGCGCAAAAGAAGCGCAAGGACAAGGGCGCGGACTGGATCGTCGCTAACGATGTTTCGCCTCAGACCGGCACTTTCGGCGGCGATCGCAATACCGTGCATCTGGTCACGGCCGAAGGCGTGACGAGCTGGGCGCCGCAGTCGAAAGACGCGGTGGCTCGGCTTCTTGTGCAACAGGCGGCGGATTGGTTCGCCGCTCATCAGGTCGATGTGTGACATGGCCAAGGATAAAGGCAGCAAGAAGCGGCTGAAGGTGCGTGTGAAGGTCCTGCCCCACGGCAAGGGTCTGCCGCTGCCGAGAATGCAGTCGGATGGCGCAGCGGGGCTCGATCTCGTGGCGGCCGTGGACGAGAAAATCCCTATGCGCATTGCGCGCGGGAAATGGGCGCTCGTGCCGACGGGACTTTCTCTAGAACTGCCGCGCGGTGTGGAAGCGCAGGTGCGGCCGCGCTCAGGTCTGGCGATGAAGCATGGCGTGACCGTGCTCAACAGCCCCGGCACGATCGACAGTGATTACCGAGGTGAGGTGCAGGTGCTGCTCGTCAATCTCGGGGAGCGGCCGTTTCTCGTGAAGCGGGGCGAGCGGATCGCCCAGATGGTGGTCGCAGCGCATGCCCACGTGAAGATCAAGCCTGTCAAGGATCTGACGGATACGCGGCGCGGGGCCGGCGGATTTGGTTCGACCGGCAAGGCGACGGAACCCGCCGCAAAACCGGCAAAAAAGAAGGCCGTACCCAAAAAGGCGAGCCGCGCGCGGACTGCGAAGCCAAGAAAGCGCGCCTGAGGCGAGCGGTTTGCGATGTTTTCGCGAATGCGGAAACGAAAAACCTGGATGACGTCATTGCAGGGCCGATGCGGGGAGGTTATTGGCACCCCATATCCCTGAGCTCAATTCGATAACAGAAGGCTAGGCGCGCCCATGACTGAGGTTCCGGAGATCAAGACGCTTTCCGCCACCAATTCCTGGGGCCGGGGACGCGTTTACGAGAACATCACCGAGACGATCGGGCATACGCCGCTGGTTCGGCTGGGCAAGATCGCCAAGCAAGCCGGTGCGCGGGCCGACATTCTGCTCAAGCTGGAGTTCTTCAATCCTCTTTCGAGTGTCAAGGACCGTATCGGCGTGTCGATGATCGACGTGCTGGAAACGGAAGGTAAGATCACGCCCGGCAAGAGCACGCTCGTTGAGCCGACGTCAGGCAATACCGGCATCGGGCTTGCCTTCGTGGCGGCGGCACGGGGCTACCGGCTTATTCTCGTGATGCCGGAATCGATGTCGATCGAACGGCGCAAGATCCTTGCGCATCTGGGAGCCGAACTCGAACTGACGCCGGCGGCGGGCGGGATGCCAGCAGCAATATCCCGGGCCGCCGAACTTGTGGCGAGTACGCCCGGTGCCGTGCAGCCGAGCCAATTCGAGAACCCGGCGAACCCAGCGGTGCATGAGCGGACGACGGCGGAAGAAATCTGGAACGACACGCAGGGCAACATCGACGTGCTGGTCGTCGGGGTTGGCACCGGTGGTACGTTGACGGGCTGCGCGCGGGTGCTGAAGGCGCGCAAGCCGGGGCTCAAGGTGATTGCCGTCGAGCCGGCAGGAAGTCCTGTTCTTTCGGGCGGCAACCGAGGTCCGCACAAGATTCAAGGCATCGGCGCTGGGTTCATTCCGGGCGTGCTCGATACGTCGCTCATCGATGAGATCGTGACGGTTTCGAACGAGCAGGCGTTCGAAATCTCCCGGCTCGTTTCGAAGACAGAAGGCATCCCGGGTGGTATCTCTACGGGGGCCAATGTGGCGGCGGCAATCTCGGTTGCCACGCGCGAGAACATGACGGGCAAAACCGTGGTGACGTTCGCGCCCTCGTGCGCCGAGCGCTACTACACGAGCGAACTGTTTCTCGATCCGACGGCGAAGAGCTGAACTCGTCGCCGATGCGAGACAAAAAAGGGCGCCGGGTGAACCGGCGCCCTTTTCGCTTTCAAGCCACACGGCTCAGTGCGTGGCGTATTCCTTCTCGCCCCTGGTCAACGCGAACTCTTCCTCCGGTGAGAGGATCAGTTTGTGGCGACCGATCAAGGCGAAGTAGATAATGCCGATCGCGAACCATGCGGCAACGAACAGGATGCCCTGGATGTAGACCGGGTCCTGCAGCTGCATGTAGATCGTGACGAGTGCGATGATGACCGTGAGTGCGGCGCCGGGGATGCCGAGCGGGCTACGGTAGGGACGCTCCATATCCGCAAACTTTTTGCGCAGCTGGATATAGGTCAGCCCCTGCATCACGTAGGAGAACATGGCGCCGAAGACAGCCATGTTGAGCAGCGTGCCACCGATCACCTTCGCGCCTTGGTCGGCGCCGACCGAATACCAGACTGCGAGCATCACGCCGAGGCCGATGATGGCGCCGGCGATGAGAGCGACGTGTGGTGTCTTACGCGTACCATGCGTGAGTGACAGGAAACGCGGGAAGTAGCCGGCTCGCGAAAGTGAGTAAATCTGCCGGCCGTAAGCGTAAATGATCGTGTGGAAGCTGGCGACAAGTCCCGTGACTGCGACCAGTGCAAGGATGTTGGCCAGTTCCGAGCCGAAGATAGCGCGGAAACCATCGAGCAACGGTTCGCCCGATGCGCCGAGCTTCTGTGAGCCTACGCCCGCAACGGACGGGTTGAGGAACACCACGAGGGCAGCCGAGAGGATCAGCGTGAAGATGCCGAGGATGATTCCCTTGGGCATGTCGCGCTTGGGATCGACCAATTCTTCGGCAGCAAGAGGAAGCTGTTCGATGGCCAAGAACAGCCAGACTGCGAATGGTAGCGCGGCGAGGACCCCGTACATCCCCATGGGAAGCAGTTGACCGTTGCCTTCCGGCAGTTCGGTGCCGTCAGGAGCAATGTTCAGCGCCCAGCGGTTGAAGTCGATGTGGCCGATGGCGCTGACGTAGAAGACGGCAAGGCAGGCTAAGGCGAGCAGCGTGATGATGAGTGAAAAGCGAAACGAGAGTTCCACGCCGATGTAGTTCAGCAGCACGAAGATCACATAGCCGCCGACCCAAAACAGTGGTTGCATTTCCGTCGGCGCGCCGAGGATTGCGGCCATGTAACTGCCGATGAAGAACACGATGACCGCAGGGGTGATGACGTATTCGACATTCTCGGCGAGTCCGGTGAGGAAGCCGCCCCACGGTCCGAATGCCGTTCTGGCAAACGAGTAGGCGCCACCCGTGTGAGGCATGGCAGGGCTCATCTCCGCCAGAGAGAACGTGAGGCCCAGGTACATGATGGCGATGATGCAGGTGGCAAGGGCCATTCCTCCCCAGCCGCCTTGCGCGAGCCCTAAGTTCCAGCCTGAAAAGTGACCGGAGATCACCGCGCCGACGCCGAGCGCCCAAAGAGACCAGACACCGGCGTGACGTTTCAGTCCGCGAGCGGCAAAATACGCATCGTCGACGCGTTCGTAGGTCACGCCTTGAGTTGATTGTTGCATCGCTTTCCCCAAATGTTTGCGCTTGCTCGTGTCAGCCGGATTAGTCCGGTTCAGACCCGAGGGCCTATTGACGTCAAGGCAGCGCCGGCAAGCCGGCAGGGATTGCGAAACACGACGGCAGCGGGCAGACCGCACAACTCAACGGCTCGGCCCATTGGCCGGTTGAAACCCACGCTGATGGCGCGGGCGAACATATGTGACGCAAAGCTCCCTGGACTTGACCGTAGTCGTGTTTGCGGAGTTCGTCACGTATGGCAGGATGATGAAAGATGCTGCGCTTGCGAACGATTAGATCGTTTTGAGCAGTTGCAATAGAAAGCACTGAGCCATGCTCTCACCGGAAGAAATCCAGCGCTACAAGCGCCACCTCGTCTTGAAGGAGATCGGGGGGCAAGGGCAGCAGCGGCTGAAAGCTGCGCGGGTGTTGGTGGTGGGAGCGGGTGGTCTCGGGTCACCGCTCATCTTGTATCTGGCAGCGGCTGGCGTGGGCACTCTAGGCATCATCGACGACGATGAGGTTTCACTCGACAACCTCCAGCGGCAGGTGGCTCACGACACTGCGCATGTGGGCATGGCGAAAGTGGAGAGCGCGCGCGAAACGGTGCAGCGGCTCAATCCGCATGTGAGGGTCGAAACCTACGCTGAGCGACTGACGGCTGCGAATGCGCTCGAAATCATTGGGCGCTATGACATCGTGGCAGATGGATCGGACAACTTCGCGACGCGGTATCTCGTGTCGGATGCTTGCTACTTCGCAAAGAAGCCGCTCGTGTTTGCCGCGGTCGGTCCCTTCGATGGGTACGTGACGGTCTTCAAGCCGCACGAAAGGAAGCCAGATGGCGTTCTCTATCCCAGTTACCGGTGTCTCTTTCCCGAGGCACCGCCGCGCGGGAACAGTGGCGAATTGCGCCGAGGTCGGCGTGCTCGGAGCTGTCGTTGGGGTCGTCGGGACCTTGCAAGCCGTCGAGGTGATCAAGGAAATCACCGGAACGGGAGAGACGCTGGCCGGTCACCTGCTGATCTACGATGCGAAGGATACCCGCTTCGAGAAGGTTGCGATCTCTTGGGATCCAGAGAATGCTCTATCGGGCACTCAACCGACGATTACCGATCTTTCAATCCATAAGGCGGAAAGCGAGACAGCCATGCGTGTTGCGGCACCGTGAGCGCTAGTCGCGTTCCTGCTCCATGGCGGCATTCAGGCGACGCATGTCGAGAATAGAGATCGTGCGGTTGCCTTCGAGCCCGATGATCTTGTCGACCTTCAGCCGTGAGATCTGGCGGCTCACCGTCTCGATCGTCAATCCGAGAAAATCCGCGATTTCGGCGCGCGAGAGGGGCAGGTTGAAGCGCGGGCGGTCGGGATCATCGGAGGCTTTGCAGCCGATGCTTTCCATGCGGCGGGCAACCATCAAAAGGAAACTTGCCACCTTCTCTCCCGCGCTCTTTCGACCAAGAAGGAGCATCCACTCACGGGCGCTGTCGAGCTCGTCGAGCGTATGCTCGAACAAGCGATGCTCGAAGCCCTCGATATCTTTGACGAGGCGTTCGAACTTGCCTTTGTCATATGTGCAAAGGTGGACGTCCGTGACGGTCTCCGCGGTGTAGGGGCTTTGGTAACGGAACGGGCGGCCGAGGAAATCGGATGCGAACTGGAGGCCAACGATTTGCTGGCGACCGTCGGCCAACGTTTTTGTGAGTTTGACGACGCCGGAAACGATATTAGCGAAGTAATGCATTTCGGCGTTGTCGTGCAGAATGACATGCCCCGGCGGCAGCAGTTTGTGATGCGCAATGGCATTGAGACGCTCGATTTCGCCATGCTCAAGTGCGCCGCAGACGGCGCGGTGGCGTACGGAACAGCTTTCACAGCGAAGTACATGCTCAGCCATAAAACCCTCGGCACCTGACGTGCTTTATCGCAACTATTTATTTTCCCAGGCGATTATCTTGCGCGCCCGGCGGCTACTGCCCACGTGAGCCTGAGTGCCGCCGCTCTTCCCAGAGCGCGCCGAGCCCGCAGTGTGCAGCGCCCGAATGTAAATTTCTGCTGACACGAACTTATCCGATCGGCTGCCGTGCGAAAAGCAGTTTGCTTTCGATCAAAGTGAAATCAGCGCATTTCGGGCTGACCGAGGTCAGATTTTCAGAAGACGTGATGCCAATTCTGCAAAGCCGAGACCGCCTGCTCGATCTGTGATCCAAGCGGGTCGCTTTCGCAGGTGCGGAAGGAAAGGCAAAAGGTTAGCGACACCTACCGTATGGCGGAAATGGGCGAACATCGGTTCATCGTTCGGAGAGTCCCCGATATACAGTACCCGGTCTATCGCGGCGGATGGCGTTATAGAAAACGCGTCTTTCAGCAGACGGAGCGACATCTCCAATTTGCTGAAGTCGCCGATCCAGGCATTGACGTGAATGGATGAAACCTTGGCTGTGGCGCCGGCGGCTTCGAACATCTGGACGATATCGGCAATCGTCGCGTCGTCGAGGCGTTCCACATCCTCGCAGAAATCGACGGCGACATCGCTGATGCGGTAGGGCTGATCGGCGGAAAGCCTCAGGGTGGGGTAGCGGGCGAGAATGCCGGCATAGATAGTGTCGAGACGGGCTCGGTCGTGCTCGCGTTCGGCGTCCGTGCGCTGGAAGGCCCGGTGCATGGTGCGCGTTTGGCGATCGTAACGGAAATAGAAGGCGCCATTCTCACCCACGACAGCGGAGACGGGAAAGAAGCGAGCAAGAAGATCGCACCATCCGGCAGGGCGCCCGGTGACGATGATCACATGCTTGCCGGCAGTCTCAAGAGCTTCGAGGGCGGCGTAGCTTGCAGCGGGAAGGCGGCCATCAAGTGTGATCGTGTCATCAAGATCGGCAAGGATGAAATCGACGTCTGCAAATTCGTTCGGCGGGGCGGAGCTCAGCGGCTGCATGGGAACCCGAAGTGGAACCGAAACGATTGGGCGATTACGACCGCACGAGGCGACCGACCTCGGCGACATAGTCAGCAAGCGAATAGACGGAGGCGGCGATTGCCGCAATCAGGAGAACGGTCGGTGCGGGCCCGTCGATGCGGATATCGCTGCCTAGAAGACCGAGCGCAATGGCGACGATGCCGACTTGAGCCACCGCGTGAACAGCGGTTTTAATCTTTCCAGAGGCGAGGACCTTCAAATCGTGCCCGGACTGGCGTGCAAAGGCGCGCAAGTATGGGACCATGAGGTCACGGGCGTAGATAACGAATAGCATCCAGGCTGCCATCCATCCCATGGCGAGGAAGGCGAGGAAGACGGACAGGTGATAGACGCTGTCGCATACCGGATCCGCAAGACGGCCGATTTCGCTTTCCTGATCGTAGCGGCGGGCAATCTCACCATCGATGTAGTCGGTTGCCTCGGCGATAATCATCAGGGCGAGTGCCGTCCAAAGGCCCCAGGAGGCCTCGGAGAGGATGAGGGTCAAAACTATGGGACCCAGGAGGCCGCGAACAAGGCTCAGCATGTTGGGGATCGTGGCGAGCGCATTGGTGGCGCCATTGCCCTCGACACCCGGCCCGTTCGACATCGTCATCATCGTCCCGTTCGGCTTCAAAGCTCGGACCCAGCAGGCTCGGAGATCCCGGCGCTGCCACAGTTTCCCGGGCTCAGCACCGGGCTACTCAAACTAACATTCCCCGCGGGACTAGAGCCAACACATTCAAAAATGTGGCTATCTCATCCGGTCTTCAGGCCGCGGTAGACAGCCGAGGCATAGTCGATCAGCGACCATGCCGTCACGAGGGTGGCAATGAACAGAGCCGCCCACAGGAGCTTATGCATCTCGGGGGGGATCGCTGTGCCCCACCACGCATACACGGCAACCACCAGAATTTGTGCGACGCCTTGGGCGACCGCCTTCCATTTCCCGCTTTGTCTAGCTGCCAATGTGCCGATGCGCTGCTCTGCGACGACCCGCAAGTACGAGACACTCACATCCCGCCAAAGCATGATGAGGAACATCCATACCGGCATCCAACGATTGGCCGCGAATGCGGTGAAAACGGAGACGCGGTAGAGGCTGTCGGCCATCGGATCGAGGATCTTGCCCACGGCGGAGACCTGGCCGTAGCGGCGCGCAACCCATCCGTCGACGCCATCAGAAATCTCTGCGATGGCCATCAGACCGAGTGCCGCCCACAGCGCGGCATTGGATCCGTTCACCAGCAGCAGGATGATCGGTACGGCGGCAACAACCCGATACCAGGTAATGGCGTTGGGAAGGGTCCATAGTCCAAGAGGTTTCAAAGGGTTCTCTCGACGGGTCGGGCTTGGGCGCGGGCGCGTTCGGGGCGACAGTAGCGCAGGGGGGGATGAGGCGTAACCCCCCTCCGACGGTGCCGGCAGCTTGCCCTTCGCAGCATGAAGGGGCGCTCCAGCGGAACGCCCCTTGAACTATTGCTCGCTGACGTCGGGAGCTTACTTGATGCCGTGCTGCATCTTGGCGGCTTCGACCGTGTTCTGGAGAAGGCAGGCGATGGTCATCGGTCCAACGCCGCCGGGCACCGGGGTGATGGCACCGGCCACGCGGGCGCAGTCCTCATAGTTGCAGTCGCCGACGAGCTTGGTCTTCCCGTTGGCGGAAGGCACGCGGTTAATGCCGACATCGATAACGATTGCGCCGGGCTTCAGCCAGTCGCCGCGGACCATCTCCGGGATGCCGACGGCAGCAATGAGAAGGTCGGCGCCTTTGATCACGTTCTCGATGTTGCGCGTGCGGGAGTGCGCGATCGTCACCGTGCAGTTTTCACGCAACAGAAGGGCCGATACCGGCTTGCCGACGATGTTCGAGCGGCCGATCACGACCGCGTTGAGGCCGGAGAGGTTCGGCTGCACGGTCTTGGCAAGAATGACCGATCCGGTCGGCGTGCACGGCACCAGCGTCCGCTCGCCAATCCAGAGACGGCCGACGTTGACGGGGTGGAAGCCATCGACGTCCTTGTTCGGATCGATCGTGTTGAGGACGCGTTCGGCGTTGACATGCTTGGGCAGCGGCAACTGCACGAGGATGCCGTTTACGGCGGGATCGTTGTTGAGCTTCTCGACGATGGCGAGGATTTCGGCTTCGCTGGTCTCGGCCGGGAGGCGATACTCCCATGAGTTCATGCCGGCTTCTTTGGTCTGCTCGCCCTTGTTCTTGACGTAGACTTTGCTGGCTGGATCCTCGCCGACGAGGACCACCGCAAGGCCGGGGGTAACGCCATGGCTGGCCTGGAGCGCCTGTACGTCCTTGGCGACGCCGGCGCGGACTTCAGCGGCGACGGCTTTGCCGTCGATGACACGCGGATGCATGGGACTTCCTCCTCGTTTTTGAATTCAGCTGAACTCTAGGGCAATTTCGAAAGGCGCGCCGCGAGCCGGCTTTCGAGGCTCGTCACGTCACCGCTAACTTTGAGGGATTTCACACGTGACCGGTGGCCGGAGGCTACCGAAACGCAGCTCTTAGGGATTTCCAGCCAGTCCGCGAGCAAGCGCTCCACGGCCTCGTTGGCCTCCCCGTCCGCCGGGACCGCCCGAACCCTAACCTTCAAGGCCAGGCCCTCGGCGGTCGGCTCGACCCCGTCAATTGTATCTTTGGACGATTTCGGGGAGACGCGCACGCGCACGATGACGCACCCGTTCGCCGTCCGCCATGGTGACTCGCCATCGGCCATTTCGGGGCTCCGCGGGGGGCGCCGCCGCGGTTTAGGAAACGGCGCGGGCGAGGTTCGTCAGCACAACGCTCTGGATGAAGTAAAGGCCGAGCAGAAGGACCACCGGCGACAGGTCGATGGCACCGAAGTCCGGCAGCGCGCGGCGGATGGGTCCAAGCAGGGGTTCAGTCAGCGCAGTGAGGGTCGTCCAGATCGTCTGCACAACGGCGTTGCGCGGGTTGATTACGTTGAACGCGAGCAGGAAACTCATGATCACGGCAGCGAAGACCACGTAGCTATAGAGGTTGATCACGTAGTTGATGAAATTCAGCAATTCGAGCATGGGTCCTCGCGGCGGGAGCTTGGCGCGCACAGGTGGTGTAACGGTACCGCCGGGGTCCGGCAAGGCACGACGGGGCAGTTTAGGGCGCCTTTACAGTACATATCACCCGGTTCATCCCCGTTTCTTGACAAGAAAGTGGGCCAGTTCCTAAATGACCGCTCCCACACATCGGGGCCGTAGCTCAGATGGGAGAGCGCTGCAATCGCACTGCAGAGGTCAGGGGTTCGATTCCCCTCGGCTCCACCAACGATAAGTCGTTTATTACAAAGTATTTTTCGAAACGCGAATTGAGGCGAACTTTCCGCGGGTTAGCGGATATTCTCCCGCGTTTCGAGCGGTCTCTGCGCCCTGACTTGTCGGTCTTCGTGCGGCAAACGTCCCGCTGTCTCTGGCCTCGAAATTCCTTTTCCGGGCGACTGTGGGCACTCTCGTCGAGAGACCGGTTTGCGCGCGAACTGAGACCGGTTCGAAAGTGGAATGGGTGGCCGCCCGGGCCGACGATGGCGGAGGCAGTCCCCGGGCAAGGTGTCGAGCGCGAATGGGTCATCTGTCGTTGTGCAGAGAAAGCGGACTTCAACCAACCGGACTGGAGCGGGTTTTGCAGCGGCGATGCGATGTCAGCTCCACCATCAGAAGTGGCCAGGTACTCAGGGGCAGCTCAGGGCCACTTCCAGACATTCACTCATGGTTGCTTAATTGTGGCTTATGCGGCTTTTGTCCTGTCGCGCGATGTTAGAGAACTGCTTGGCTTTATACCAAGTCGGTATGGTACGACCGCCAGGATCAGGAAGAAGCCGCTGAAGCCGGCGAGGCTCCGGAACCCTGGCAGCCCTGAACCACCTGCTCAGCCTGCGACGCCGGTCTACCCATCGTGAACGGGAACCACAGTTCCTTTACGATATTTTTGGTGTCGATGTCATCCAGTTCCGGATGGCCGCAGCCGTACGCTTTCGGCAGCGCGTTGTCCGGCACGTAGTACGTGCCCAGCAGATAGTCGACAAACGCGAACACGACGCAGTAGTTCGTGTCGTGGGCGTCCTTTTCCGTCGCGTGATGCCAGCGATGCATGTTGGGGCTGACAAAAATGTACTTCCACGGCTTGGGATAGTCCAAGACGATGTTGCTGTGGACGAACAGGTTGTTGAGCTTCTTGATGATCAGCGCGAGAGCCATGCCCTCGGCCGAAAAGCCAATGAGGTAGAGCACGCCGAAATCAATGATGTTCATGACGAAGTTGTCGAGCGGATGCAGGCGCTTCGTGGTCAGCCAGCTCAACTCCGTCGCGCTATGATGCACCGCGTGGAAGGACCATAAGTGCTTATGAACGAAGCTGTGCCGGATCCACAGCGACACGTCGATGACGAGCAGACCCAGCAGAACCTGCAGGAAGATCGGCAAGTTCTCGATGTGCGTGTCCAAAACCTGATACGGCAGCGCTTCGGAGAGCACCGCATGCAAGACGTAAATCGAAACGAAAAGCAGAGGCTGCGTCAGCAGGGCTGAGATCAGCGGATAGAAAATTTCGCACTTTGCTTCTTTGTTGAAGAGCGCGGGATCATGCGCGCAGTGGAAGTTGCGCAGGTTTTCGGTTTTGCCTTCGGGCTTCGGGAGCAGGAGACTGACGCCATAGAAGAACAGAGCAATCATCGCAAACGATGAAACGGAAGCTAAGACTGCCAGAACATGCTCTTGCATATGTCTCTCCCCGCGCGAGACTGACCGGAAAGAGCGATTGAACGCAAAAAAGGTTAAAGAGGTGTTCCGAATGCGCGAGTGAAAGCAATGAATTCGTATACAATTTGACCGCAGTCGCGCAACGTCCCCTGCGATGCGATGGTCTGTTTGACAGCTAGACCTTCACGAGCCACGTACGGGGTGCCCAGCTTAACGGCCGAGGCGGGCAAAACATGAAGTCGGTGGTCAGATACTGTCCGTCGAGCCGTCGACGCGATGGGCCATAAGAAGAAATCCCGATGTTCGACCGCATGTCGCTACGGCTCAGTCCAATACATCGTCCTGTCCAGCGCCGGTAGGCCCATTCTGCCGCGAACGATGCAGCGGCGATGATTACGAGCGCTAACAGCGCGGCCGGTTGCTGTTGATAGGTATAGACGCCCAAAATCGCGAACATCGCCAGACACGTAATCAATGACATCCAGACCATTACGGCATTGGCGCCTGTCTTTTTTAGCACGAACAGGTGGCCCGCATCGACCGCGGCATAGACCAGCAAAAAGGCAGCGCTACCCATCATGGCTATGCCTGACAAGTCGAAGCAAAAATAATCATAAGCACCACGAGGCCTGCCGTGAGCAGGAGCCCGCCGGTGGCGCTTTCCCACGCTGTCCGCGTCAGTACCGCTGGTGGTAGTCACCGTCGCGCGCAATCATGTAGCAGACGTTGGCCGAGCCAAAGAGCGTGGCGTTGATCGCCGAGGCCGTTGAGAAGAGCGCCGCGACGGCGATGAGTCGAAATCCGAACTCACCTAGAAAAGGCCTCGCCGCTTCGGCGAGTGCATAGTCGCTAGCGCGGGCGATTTCAGTGTTGGTAAGGTTGCCCGTTACGGTCACCGCAACTACGAGATAGATCGCAATCACGAGCACTACAGCTATGTAGAGCGCACGCGGGAGCATCGATCGCGGATTGCGCATGTCGGCGGCCGCGTTGGTCACGAGTCCGAAGCCCTCGTACCCGATGAACAGTACGCCGGCACCGAACAGCACCGAATGCGCCGGCGGCCAAAGCGCAGGTGATAGATTCTCAATCTTCACGAACCAGAGGCCGACCACCGCAAACAAGACCAGAATGGCGACCTTTACAGCGACGATGAACGTCTCGCCGCGGCCCATAACCGCAGCCCCGAAGGCATTGACAATTGTCAGCGCAACGACCGAGCCGACTGCAAGCCCATCACGCAACACTGACGATGGATTGTTGGTTATGAACGTTGCGCCGTAGCTACCGAACGCCGAGGCGTAGAGCGCGAGCGAAATGATGTAGCCGGCCCACATGAACAGGTTGATCCCGCCCGCAAGCAAGCCGTCGCCGAAGCTCTTGACGAGGAAGTGCACAGCTCCGCCGGCGGAAGGGAAGGCGGCGCCGAGCTTCGCGTAGGGTATGTGGAGAGCAGGGCAACTACGCCGCCGATGGCAAAGGACATCCACATCGGCGTTGCCGGCAGCCTGAGCGACGACGCCAAGGATCGAAAAGATGCCAGCGCCGACCATGCCGCCGATGCCAAGGGATACAGCCGCCACGAGGCCGATCTGGCCTGAGCCCTGCACATTATCGTTCTTGTCTGTTGCTGGTGGCGAGGGATCGGATGTCGCCATCGCTTGTCTTCCCTCTCGTCCTCACGCCGCCGCCCTGCTGCACAAAGCTTATGGGCTTAGCGACTGCGGTACAACAAAGTTTCGGCCAGTTCGTCGACTCCTATTCGGGTCATGAGGTCAATCAATCCGTAGCAGCAACTGAGCTAGCGTCCAGTCGCTTCAGTCAGCGGCTGGCGTGTCGTGTTGTAAGAGTTCTGCTTTGCCATCGACAGCGTCCGTGGCGAACCCCAATTGCGACTTCGCCTCAGGGTCAGAAGCGAACCACTTCTACGTCGAGCAACATGTCCGGTTGGCAACTACGACCGAACGAACGAACGAATCAAAATGAACTACGAAGCCGCTTTACTCGCCCTTAGCATCACATGTTCATTGCCTTTCTGGCTGCGTATCGGGTCATTCTGAATGACTGACCGCAACGATCGAGTGATGCGCTTCGCCTATCAAGCCTAGCCGCCGATTACTTCATCGAACTTAGAACCTGTTCCAAGAAGCGATCAAAACAGGCGACCGTAATTAGACCTTGGCGCGGAAATTCGATATCTGTAATGATGTAAAGTGCGATCGACATCGCGGCTGCAAATGTCACCATGTGAACGGCACTGCGCCTCTTTGCAGCTCCCATCCCAAAGCCACCCAGCACAGAACCTCCCAAGCCCAGAGCGAATAGCATGATGTAAATGATGCGCGGTGGATGCCGTTCGTTCGCCCCTGCTCGATCTTGAGCGGCTTCAAACGCCTCATTCAGTGCAGGCAAAATCAACGTGCACGGTGCCGTCGTCGGCATCCGCTCGCAAGCCGCAACAGCTCCATCAAACACTTGCGACCTGATCTCCGCAATTTTCCTCTGCTGATCAGCGTCGTAAATCGATGTGTCTTCGACGATAGAGAACCCAATCGGCAGTTTGTAGAGGTGCAGGCGCTCAGACGGAGGACTTGAGCTTCGACCTCAGGTCGATTTCTGCTGGCCCATCCAGCATGCCAAGGCGGGCATAGGCCGTGCTGATAGCATTAGTCTCATGCATGATGAGGGTTCGTCGTTCGTCAAATCGCTGGAGCGCGCCTGAGAGCGTAAAGGCCAGCAGCAATCCCATAAGGGCGAAAACAGCACCTTCAACGGCATCGGAGCCCCGCCATTGCAGCGGTACCCTCCTCCGCCAACCGTCTCGCACCCATCCGCCGTCCAACTCATCAGTGCCAGCGACCCGACAAACATCGCTAGCGCAATCCCCACCGCGAAGAACAAGAAAAACATGCGAACGACCTCGGCATCCATGAACTCACACCCACGACCTGCAAATATTGCAAATTACTCGTGCGGGCTATGCCCATTTCTGCCAAGTCGAGTCACCGATATTGCCAATTACGCTTTCGACCTCGGCATCACACTCGATTTTGCGTTTTACGCCAGTGATCCGTCCCCGCCCTGACCGCTGCGCCGACGGATCGAACGTTGCTGCCAAAGCACTGATGACGGCATCCTGATTGACGCCATGCTAGTGTTGGCGCAAAACTCCCGAGCCTTGAAAACTTAACTCCAGCCCACCGAACATATGAATTGCGGCAGCGGGCCGAAGAAAAAAAATCGGAGATCACAATGGCAAGCTCACCAAGATAGCAAATGTGCTGGCAATGTCGACGTTCGCAGTGATTACTGCCGGTTGCTCGGAACAAAAGAGTGAGGAAAAGGCAACAGAGCCAGCAAAGCCCGAGGCACCTTCTCGATCCGCTCCGGCAGCCGCGCCTAATGCGGCGGCTCCAACGACTGAACCGACGACTACTCCAACACCCTAGAACCTTCAATTTCATAGGGACGCTAAGTCCGCTTTAAACCAGACGTCCCTATGAGGTTTCCGACCGTTGTGGGCTTTAGCTTCTAATCAAGCAGTCTGC